>NZ_JBIWIM010000014.1:0-142039 GCF_044764595.1 Streptomyces sp. NPDC093984
CACAGTCTCCAAACCAAGCGCCGGGAAGCAGCGAACGAAGAAGTCAACGAACCCACGACCCCGCCGCACAGGTTAAAGATCAAGCTAGGGCGTGTATCGAAAGTCAGCCCCCGGCCCCCGGTCACGCTGCTTTCGCGTCCTCGCCGGCCAGGAATGGATGCAGCAGCGTGAGCAGGGCGCGCGGGCGGTGCAGCGGGATGATGTGGCCGCAGTCTTCGATGATGTGTCCGGTGAGATCGTCGGTGACCGGGCGGAGCTGGCGTTCCAGCGCAGCACCGACGGGCCGGGCGCCCAACGCCATCGTCGGCACCGTCAGGCGGGTAGTGGCGACCGCCTGCTCGATCTGTACCGCGCTCTCGGGCAGCGCCCGGTAGTACGAGAACGCGCGGCTCAACGCCTGGCGGCCGGTGTATGCGCGGACGAAGGCGTCCCGGAGAATAGGGCGCACCCCATCGCCGAGCGTGCCGGCGCGCAGAAACCAGTCGACGTAGGCGGCCTCGTGGCCCTCCAACACGGTCTCGGCGAGGCCGGGCGCGGCGGAATGGAAGCCGAACCACCACGGCGGCCCGTCGGCGAGGAAGTCCTCGGCACCAGGCAGCCTGCCCAGAAGGGACTCCATGACGACCAGACGCCGAACGAGACCGGGGCGACGCAGGGCGAGGAGGAAGGCCGGCGCGGTACCCGCGTCGATGCCCACCACTGCGGCCGAGGACACGCCGAGCGTGGTGAGAAGCGCCGCGGCGTCCTCGGCCAGGGTGCCCGCGTCGTACCCGGAGGCGGCCCGGCTGCTCGCGCCGAACCCGCGCAGGTCCGGCGCGATGACGCGGTAGCGGCCGGACAGGTCGGCCATGACGTCCGTCCACAGCTCCCAGGTGTGGGGGAAACCGTGCAGCAGCAGTACGGCCGGGCCCGATCCGGCGAGAGCGACGTTCAGTTCGACACCGTTGACGGGGACGCGCCGCAGCTCGGGCATGGAGAGGCTCCAGGTGTGTGGTGAGGAATAGTGACCAGCTCACGCTATGGAACTATCCTGGTCCGTCCAAGACGGCACTTTCCCTTCAGGTGGTGAGCCCCGAGTGACCACATCGAGGCCCGGCGAACCCAGCCGGCGGCCCGGTGAGCGGGGTGATCTGCTGGATCCGCGCTGCCCGACCCGCCAGTTGCTCGACCGTATCGGCACCAAGTGGACGTCGATGGCGGTCAAGGTGCTGGCCGAGGAGGCTCCGGACGAGCTCCGTTTTGCGGAACTGCGGCGCCGTATCCCTGGCATCTCACAGAAGATGCTGTCCGTCACCCTGCAGAGCCTGGTCCGCGACGGCCTGGTCGCGCGCCGAGTGGAACCCACCGTGCCGCCCGCCGTCCACTACCGGCTCACCGAGCTCGGCCTGTCCCTCGAAAGACCGCTCTCCGCCCTGCGGGTCTGGGCCGAGACACACATGCCGGAGATCGACCGCAGCAACCAGCTCGCCGACGAGTCACCCCCCAACTAGGGCGTGGATCGAATGTGCTGGTCACAGCCACTCGTTGACGGCAGCGACAAGAACGGTCGCCTCGTAGCGGACGGCATCTCCCGCCACTGCCCGCCCGTCTTGAATCGCCAGATCACACCCTCGAACTGCTGCCGCAGCCGCTGGGGGTACGGGCCATACTCGCCGATCGGCAGGTACGGCTCGACGAATTCCCATTCACCGTGGGTCAGTTGCACTCGCGTCACGCAAGAAGATCTAGCATCCCCGCGTGAACTACCGCCCGCGGAGAACGCACCCCCGGGGTCTTGCATGGCCCTCGGAGCGGGGTGGGGCCGGTCGCAGGGAGGGGAACGGCGAGACAGGGCCCGGGGTTCGGACCGTGGTCCGTATGAGACCGTCTGCCGGCTTCAGCCTGCCGGCGTGTGTGCCGTGCCCCTGGTGCGGATGTGCTGGCTGAGAAAGAGAGCGGCGCGGTCCAGTGCCTCGTCGGCCTCGTCCAGGCCGCTGGCGAACGCCTGGAAGACATGTGGAACGTCAGCGGTGATGTCCAGGATGACGTCCACTCCGGCTTCCCTCGCGCGCGTGGCCATGCGCGTGGAGTCGTCCAGGATCATTTCGTTGGTGCCCGCCTGAAGGAGCATCGGGGGGAAGCCGGTCAGGTCGGCGAGGGTGGCGGGGCTGAGCATGGGCTGGTGCGGGTCCTCTCCCGCGAGATACATGGCCCCGGTGTGTTCCAGGCCCTCACGCGTGAAGAACGGGTCGATGCCCGCTTTGGTGTCCATGCTCTCGCCTGTCCGGGTCATGTCGAGTCCGGGGGAGAACGCCACGATCGCGGCGGGCGTGGGCAGGCCCGCGTCGCGGGCGGCGAGGCAGGTGGTGACGGTGAGGCCGCCACCGGCGGAGTCCCCGGCGAACGCGATCGTCGAAGGCTCTTCGCCGCTGTCGAGAAGTGCGCGGTAGGCGCTCAGCCCGTCCTCAATCGCGGCCGGGAACGGGTGCTCAGGGGCAAGCCGGTAATCCACCGAGAACGCCCTGAACCCCGTTTTGGTCACCAGGTTCCCCGTCAGCGACATCGCCGTCTCCGGTGAGCCGAACACGTAGGAGCCGCCGTGAAAGTAGAGGATCGTCCCGGCCTTCGGAGTGCCGGCCGGCTCGACGAGCACCGCGGGCCGGTCGCCGAGCGTCGCAGTCCGGGTGCGGATCCCAGCCGGGACGATCATTTCGGCCATCATCGCCCTGAACCCGGCACGGAGCTCCTCCACCGACCGAGGGCCGTCGGGCTGGGGCCGCCGGACCATCGCGTCGATCTCCGCGCGCTGTTGCCTGCTCATTGTCGCCTCCATCGCAAGTGCATGCCAAAGAACTATATGCCTAGGCATCTAGGCTAGAATATATGCCATGGCATCTAAGTCAAGCGGTGGCCGGGTCGACCTCCCGGGCTTCTTCGACGATCTCGTCCGCTGTGAGACGCGCCTCTACAACGCGCTGAACGACCGTCTTCGCGAGCGGCACGGGATCGTCACCTCGCAGTTCGAGTTCCTGCGTTTCCTGCGCGACCACCCCGGCTCCCGGGTGGCGGACCTCGCCGCCGAGTTCGTCATCGGGATCGGTGCGACCAGCAAGGGCATCGACCGCTTGGAGAAGCAGGCTTGGGTCATGCGGCGACCCAATCCATCGGATCGCCGCTCATCACTGCTGGACCTGACCGATGACGGCCTGAAACTCGTCGCGGCGGCTGAGGCGACCTTCACCGAAACTCTGGCCGAGCTGACCGAAGGCGCCCTCGGCGGCCCCTCAGGACTGGCCGCTGTACAGGTCCTTTCGGAGTTGCGCTCCGTGCTCGAACGCGACCAGATCGGCCTGCCCACAGGCTGACCGGCATGCACATTCAGTGCGACTGCCCGTTGGCCGTGTGATCAGCCTTTGTTACGAGGGCGAATCCCGCCCATTGATCACGACTCGATACGCACCCTAGGTCCGTTGCCTGGCCACCTGCCCCGATCAAGACCGAGCGCCTCGTGCTCCGCGAGTCCGAGGCCCGGGACCGTGCGGCGTTCATCCAGCTGTTCACCTTGCCAGAGGTGGGCACCTACGTCGGTGGCTCTCGACCGCGCGATGAGCTCGAGCGCACGGCGCCTGAGGTGCCCGGGCAGCGCCCTGGCCTTTTCGTGGTCGAGCTTGACGGAGTGATGATCGGCATGATCGAACTCAACCGGCGCGACGCGGAGCGTCGGAGTCATGTGCGTCCGGATGCCGGGGGGCCGAGCTCGGCTACCTGTTCCTGCCAGAGGCACGGGGACGCGGGTACGCCGCCGAGGCGTGCGCGGCGGCGCTCGGCTGGTTCGCCGACGCGCTTCCCGGCGAGCCGGTGGTGCTCTGCACCCAGACCGCCAACGACCGCTCGATGCGCCTCGCCGCGAAGCTGGGGTTCACGGAGGTGCAACGGTTCGAGGAGTGGGGCGCCGAACAGTGGATGGACGTGTTGTCCCCGGTCAGCCCGCCCGTTTGAGCTCGCACCCGAACCTCCGGAGGGACCCGACCTGCGAAGAGGGTGCCCCCAATCGGACTCGTGCGTTGACAGGCTTCATGCACACCGCCTCAGCAGCATGCCGCTGAGGCCCTGACGAGGCCAGAAGCGCCCATACACCGTCGCGACGCCGGATAACAGGTGGTCGTACTCTGCGTCTCCGAGGCGGCCGGTGTAGCCGTAGGACGCAGCGTTGAGGCGCTTTTCCCTGCTGGTGATGGATACCGGCGGGCGGATGCTCTTGGTGTAGCCGCCCTTGCCGCAGATCGTCGACTTCACCGTCGCCTGGGTGACGGCAGGGGAGGTCGCGCCGGGTGTGCACTTGGGGTCAGGGAGCGGCTCGCCTCCCTCGCGACGGTAGTGGCAGCTGCCCGCTGGGGGCTGTCTCTGCACGGTGTACGTCGACTGCGGGCCAGCGCCGACCGGGATCGACGACGCCCCGCCCGGGGCGGCTGCCCCGCTGGCGCCTGCCGCCGTCCCGCTCGACGGCGACTCCGATTGGGCGGACGGGGCGGAAGGCGGGGGCTTGGCTGTGCCTATTCGCTCAGTCCCACGACGCCCCAGCCACGCCGGGCGGCTTCGTTGAGGACGCGTCCCCAGTCCTCCAGCAGGTGGGTGAAGGCGTCGAAGGTGCCAACCCATCCCCGGTGGCTGGCGGCATGCTCGACAAATGGCCCGCGCATCTCGTTCAGACGTGGCCGTATACGCTCCCAGGCGGCCGCCAGTTGACGCACGGTGTCCGGTGACCGTGCGAGCAGCACGCCATAGAAGATGCTGGGGTCGTCGCTGAAGAAGCCAGGATCCGTGTGCTCCGCCTCAGCGTCCGGCCCGTTCCAGATCAGCCCCATGAGCAAGGCGTCCAACTCGGCCCGCAACGGCGGGTCGACATGGTCGCGGAAGGCTTCCCATCGCTCCCCGGCCCAGAAGTGCGCCTTGAACGAACCGCAGGTGTGCCGGAACTCGTACACGGCGAAGAAGGCGCCGTCGCGTCCCTGCGGCCACACCCAGTCGCCCTCCACCGCGGGAGCGTCGTAGTCCCATAGCCCGGTCTCGTCGGCGTACCAGGCATCCCGCAACCGCTCAAGACGCTTTCGGGACGGCGCCTTTTCGAGCCATGACCAGTCCGCGATCATCACTGTGATGTCCAGCCCCACGAGGGTCAGCGTACTGATCGCTTCTCTCTTCGACCTGCTGAATATGGACGGCGGGCGACTGTGCCACCGGCGACCGCGCACGCGGCGCAGGTCAAGGAGAGAGTAGCTCGACGCCGGATCCGGGTGCGGAGATCGGCAGGTAACGGTTACTTCTGCCGGTGGGAGTCTCCGTGGCGGCCGGGCAGTCGTGGAAGCGTTCGGCGTGGCTGGGGTGGGGCGGCCGTCATGGTGCTTGCGGCGGTGGCGGCGGCCAGCAGGATGCTGATGTGTTCGGCGAAGTCCAATCTGGGCAGCGGCATCTCGAACTCGGCGATGTGGAGGCAGGCGATGGCGACCGCGCTGGGGACATAGTGCGTGACCGCGTCGACTGCGCCCGCGCCGGGGCGAATGACGCGCTGCGGCCGACCGGTTCCGGATGGGTCGCGTGGAGGCGGGCCATCGCGTGCCACAGGCCTCCTGGATTGCCGAGCCCGGTCTGTCTGTCCATACGCTCCTCCTTGCTGCGTCTCATGGGCAGCCCTCCGGTGCTGGTGACGTACGAGGCAACCTGTGTACGCCGAGGTGAGGCGCAGGCCCTTGCCCCCGCCCCTCGCCTCCCGCCCAGTGGCGCGGTGACTTCGGGAGCCGTCCCGCCGGGCGGTCGCGGCTGGCTCCCGCTGTGCTCGGGTCAGGTACTCCGGCGGAACGGGCCATGACCGCGAGGGGTCAGCTCCGGGGCGCGGTCGTTCTTCGGTTCTTGCGGCGCGGGAGCAGGCGCATCCCAGGCAGGTTCGGCAGCGGCCTTCTCGCGGGCGACGTCGTCGGCGTGGCGAGTGGCGCACATGGACAGGCCGTCGGCCTTCCAGGCGTCGCCGCATGCTGTGGTCTCTCCCGCCGCTCGTCGGTGAAATTCGCCCCCGCACCGCTTGGACGCCGGGCGCTGCGCCTCCCGTTCGGTGGCCCGGGGTGCGCCTCTTCCCCGTCGGCTTGCGCTGGCTTGAGCCGGATAGCGAGCCTGGACAAGGGAATACGCCCCCGTCGGCCCCAAGGACAAGGGGTGGGCCGGCCACCCAGCGCACCCAGTTTTCAGGGGATGCGCATCGGTGTGGCGCGGTGCGCATCCAGTGCGGTGCGCATCGGATACGCCGTACTCGATTCCGCGCATTGTGCAGGCGCGCATCGAGTGCACCGGCTGCGGCGTACGGTCACCACAGCCACGCGTTGGAGTGCCGCATTCGGGACATGGCGCGCGCGTTGCGGCGCGCGGCTGCACTGCCGATGCGGTTCTGCCGGGTGCGGGATCGGCGGGACTGTCCGGCGGCGAAGTGGCGGCGCGCGGCTGCGTGGAGCCGCTTGCGCAGATCGGCGGTCATCGTGCGGCCGAGCGGGCGGGTGTAGCGGTCGATAGCGGCCTGCACGATCTGTTCGTCCAGGCCGGGCTGGTGGGGTCGGCCGCGCAGGGTGTGGGCGAGGTGGCGGCGGGCTTCGGCGAGCAAGTGCCAGCGTCGGAACGCGCCGCGCATCACGCACACCACGGCGGTGAAGTCGACGGCGGCCAGGGCGACGTCGACCACCGGCCGCACTCGCGCCCACACCGCTGCGGCTGCCGCGTGTGCCCGCTGTGCCAGGCGGTAGATGGTGCAGGCGCCGAATGCCCGGATCGCCGATTTCCGCCAGCCGTCGCGCAGCTCGGACAGTGACCGCGCTGTCTTGCGCTTCGGTGGGCTTGTCTGGTCGGCGGCCTGCCGCTTGAGCGCGTAGGCGGCCCGCTGTCCCGGCGGGTGGCCCTGCGTCTCTTGGTAGTCGGCCATGAGGACGGGCAGCGCGTCGGCGATCTGCTGATGGCGGGTCGACTGCCAGCCGATGAGACGCTGGTCGATCCCGGCGAACTCCATGACCGGCCTTCTGCCGGGCGTCACCTCGCGCGGCTCCCACGCCCATCCGAGTCGGGCGGAGAGCTCCTCCATGAAGGTGAGGGTGTAGAGGGTGCCTACCGCAACGATGTGCTCCAGCATCGAGTCCGCGGACAGGTTGCCCCACGTCCCCTTGTCGTCCGGCCGCCGGGCGCGGATCGAGACGATCGCGTGGTCATGGAGCAGGGGTTTTCCGGCTCTGGACTCGTAGTGCCGGAAGACCGCGACGATCAGCCCGTCCTTCACCGGGGTGCGGTGCTTGCCGCCGCTCCCCCAGCGGATCTCCACCAGTCCGGCGACACCCTCGGCACCACAAAATCCCGTATGTACGCGCCAATGCTGACCGCCCTGCGCGACACCACCAACCCGTTGGGCTGACCCCGTGGTCCAGCGCGAGCAGTGCCCCCACCGACGAACGACCCAGGAGAAGGATCGTGAAGGCTTCGATCTTGTACCTGGCCGGTGTCGATGTCCATCGCGGCGATGATCGAGACGGTGCGTGAGATGTACTCGCACTCCTGGCGTGCGGGCCGGCCCACAGCGGCGCGCTGCCGGCGTATTTGCGGCACTTGGCATGGACGGAGGTCTTCTCGTCGATCGAGATCCGCACGGTTCCGGGCGGGGTGCCAGGTAGAGGCCGCACACGTCGATGGTCCGCTCCCAGAACGCGGGGTCGTCGCGGCCAGTCGGCCTGCCGCGGGCCCGGTGCGGGCGGATGTCCAGGTCGTTCAGGATCCGCCCGACCTGGGAGCTGGAGATCCCGAGATCCGCCAGACGCCTGGCGATCCGCCGGTGGGACCAGGTGGACTCCGGGTATGGCGGCGCGCTGGTGGCTGTGGCCACGATCCGGACGCGCGCTTGGGGCCCATAGGCCGTCGGGCGCCCCGGACGGTGGGTGTCGTAGAGCCCGGGGCAGCCCGAGGAGTGCGAAGCGGCCACGCCACTTGCGCGCCGTGTTCACGCTGGTGCCACAGGCATCAGCGATCTGGTGGCCCGTAGTACCTGACAGACCTTCCCGGATGCGGACGCGACGGTCCGCTCCAACTACTTGCGGGTGGCCTCGTCCAGCACCACGGCCGCCGCCGTCGCCCGCCCCATCCCCCGCTTGTCCTCCCCTTACTGGAAAGCCGGTTCGTCTTGCTGTGCCGGTTCGTCCGCAGGCGCGGCGGCCTGGCTCGATGCCGAGCGGAGGAGGACGGCCACAAGCACAGCTGCGGCGGCCATGGCCGCGCCGCCGCAGCGCAGTGCCAGATGGAGCCCTTCGATGAAAGCGGCGTCAACGGCGTCATGGACAGGTGCCGGCAGGACCTGGGTTCTGTCTGCTCCCGTGCCGGCGACCGAGACTGCGATGCCGTGGCGGGTTTCGGGGGGAACGCCGAGCCGATCGAGCAGTCGGGTCAACGTGGCGGCCAAGCGGCTAGTGAGGACGGCTCCCAGGGCGGCGACGCCGACGACGCCGCCGACCTCGCGCAGCATGTTGAGGGTCGCAGAGGCCATACCGGCCTGGGCGAGAGGGACGCGCTTCATGACCATGACGGACACCGGTGTGAAGGTCATCCCCATGCCGATTCCCATGGCGAGCAACACCCACAGATACTCCAGGTAGCGGGCGTGCTCACCGTAGAACGAGAGGCCGCCGAGAGCCGCCGCGCACAGGGTCAGGCCGGTCACCAGAGGAATCCTGGGACCGCAGCGCGCGGTGAGTGTGCCGGACAGCGGCGCGGCGACGACGATCATCGCGGTCATGGGCAGCCCTGCCAGGCCCGCGCTCGACGGCGCCCAGCCCATCACATCCTGCATGAGCAACGGCAAGAAGAACGACGCACCGAACATGCCGAAGCTGATCATGAATCCGCTCACCGCGGCTCCGCTGAGCGCCGGGTCCCGGAAGAAGTGCAGGTCGAGCATGGGGTCGGTGGTGCGGAGTTCGACCATGACGAAGGCCAGCAGGGCTACTGCCGCCGCCGCTGCGAGGGTCAGGACACGGGTGTCGGTCCAGCCGCGGGCCGGTCCTTCGATGAGGGCGTAGACCAGGGCGCCGAAGCCGAGCGCCGAGAGCAACTGGCCCGGAAGGTCCACTCGCCTGGCCCGGCCTGCGAACTCCGGGAGCACTCGGGCGGCAAGCAGCAGTCCTGTCGCTCCGATCGGGACGTTGATCCAGAACACGCTGGCCCATCCGAACCTGTCCACCATCGGCCCGCCCAGGACCGGGCCGATCGCCAGCCCCAGGGCGGAGACACCGGACCAGAGCCCGACGGCCCGGGCCCGCTCCTTTTCGTCGGTGAAGACGTGCCGCAGAATCGACAGGCTGCCCGGCGTCAGCAGTGCCGCGCCGAGTCCTTGCAGCATCCGTGCGGCGATGAGCGGGCCGGTCGACCCGGACAGTGCTGCCGCCGCTGATCCTGCCGTGAACAGTGCCAGTCCGATGAGGAAGATCCGTTTGCGGCCGTATCGGTCGCCGAGTGTGCCGCCGGTGAGCAGGAGGGCGGCGTAGACCAGGCTGTAGCCCTCGACCACCCACTGCAGTCCGCTGACACCGGCGTGCAGTTGTTGCCCTATGCGGGGCAGGGCGTTGTTGACGATGACGTTGTCGAGCATCGCCATGAACATCGTGGCGCACAAGGCGGCAAGCACGAGCCTTTTGCGCCGGGAGGTCAACTCCTCCATCACATTCCCTAACGGTGTTAGTTGGTCATCCAGAGCCGACAGCCTGTCCCTAACGGTGTTAGATTGCAAGCTGGTTTTCTTTCGACGGAGGTGGCCGGTGGCACAAGACAGCGCAGCTGAGGGCGCTGCACAGCCAGGACTGACCCGTCAGACGCTCATTGCGGCTGCCCTGCGAGTGCTGGAACGGGAGGGCCTCAGCGGGCTGTCGATGCGCAAGGTCGCCGCCGAACTGGGAGTGAAGGCGGCCTCCCTGTACTGGCACGTCCGCAACAAGGAACAGCTACTGGACCTGCTCACCGACGAGCTCATGGCTGATGCCGAGCCGCCACCCAGGCAGGGCGACTGGCGGGAGCAGCTCCGCGAGTACTCGCTGCGCTACCGACGGCACCTGCTGGCCAAACGCGACGCCGCCAAGGTCGTCGCAGGGCGGCTCGCACTGGGCCCGAACTTGCTGCGTCTCATGGAGGAGCAATTGGACCGGCTACGCGAAGCCGGATTCTCCGACGCCGACGCCGCCCTGGCCAACTACCTTCTCGGTGCCTTCGTCCAGGGCTTCGTGCTCCAAGAACAGTCACCCATCTCCGCATCCGAGACCGAGGGCGCCAGCCGTTCCGAAGTCGCCCAGGCGGCGGCCGACCGACTGCGCGGACTGCCAGAAACGACCTTCCCGAACCTCGTCGCCCTGGCCGGCGAACTCACCGCCCCATCCATGGACGACCGCTTCGCCTTCGGCCTCGAACGTCTCCTCGACGGACTGGCAGCCCTGCTCACCGAGAACCACGCACATCCGGCAGCTGAACCCGCCCCCTCGAAGGGAAGCCCTGACCCATGAGTGACCGCACCTACCGCGTCATTGTCCGCGGCATGTTTGCCGACCTCGACTAGGCAGTGTCCGATGGGTCGTGCCACTCGCCCCCTGATGGATCGTTTCGGTCGATGTGGGGCGGGGTGATCTTTCGGATGAGGAATGGGCTCGGCTGGAACCTCATGTGCCGAGGAGTGTGGGTCGGGGTGGGCGTGGCAGTGTCACCGCCGGGTGATCAACGGGATTCTGTCCGGCAGCGGACTGGCTTGCCGTGGCGGGATCTGCCATCCCGCTTTGGGAAGTGGAAAACAGTTCACGAACGTCATCGCAGGTGGTCAGCGGACGGCACGTGGGAGAAGCTCCTGCAAGCCGTCCAAGCCGTGCAAGCCGACGCCGACGCTGAGGGCCGGATCGGCTGGAGCATGGTCAGTGTGGACTCCACCTCCTGCCGGGCACATCAGCACGCGGCCGGAGCCCTCTCCCACCCACCGCGAATTCCGGGCAAGCGAAGCACTCCCATCCGTCACCGGGCGATGAGGCCCTGGGCCGTTCAAGGGGCGGACTGACCTGCAAGATCCATGTGGCAGGTGAGGGCGGACGTCGCCCACTCGCCTTCGTCATCACTCCCGGCCAGTGGGGCGATGCCCCGCAGTTGATCCCCGTGCTGGAACAGATTCGGGTTCCGCGGCTCGCCGGAGGACACCCCCGTACGCGCCCCACCTTCGCCAGCGAGGGCACGAGCCGGAAGCGGGCCGTGTGGTACTGGATCGCCACCGGGCCCTTGGTCGTGCGACACGGGGAGCCCGCTGGGGCGGCACAGCGGACATGATTGGTGTCGTCAGAGTGCGGTGTCGGCGTGACCTCCGCCCCGTGCGGCTGCGCCGTGCCTGCCCGGATGGTGTGTCAGACCATGGCGAGCCGGTCCACCAGCAGCTCCACCCTCGGCTCGGTGTACTCCGGCGGCAGCCGCCCCGACCGGGTCAGGGTCGCCACACCGTGCAGGGACGCCCAGAACACCTCGGTGAACAGCCCCGGGTCGACGCCGTCCCCGGCGACCTCGCCGAGGCACTCCAGCAGCGCGGCGAAGGCGTCCTTGAGAGGTTCCGGGGTGTCCTCCTGGGCGTACGCCAGACCGCCGTCGAGCTGGAAGATGGCGTCGTAGACCGCCGGGTTGCGTGCGGCGAAGTCGAGATAGGCGCGCGCGAGGGCGGCGACCCGCTCGCGCGGGCCGTCCACGGCGGCGGTCGCGGCCCGCACCGCCGCGGCCAGCTCGGTGGCGCCCTGGAGGGCGACGGCGCCGATGATCTCGCGTTTGCTGCGGAAGTGGCTGTAGAGGACGGGCTGGCTGTATTCGATGCGCTCGGCGAGCCGGCGGGTGGTGACCGCGTCCCAGCCCTGCTGCTCGGCGAGTTCGCGGGCTGTCGCCACGATGAGGCGCTCGCGCTCCGCCCGTTCGCGTTCCTTGCGTTCCTGTACCGACATGATTCGATCCTAGCATCGCTAGACAATCGAGCGGCAGCAGTACTAGCGTTGCCTCATCAACTAGCAACGCTAGATACCTGGGGGATCATCATGCTCAACGCACTCGAGGTCGTCACCACCGTGATCGTCGGCGTGATGGTGGGGGTGGAGTTCGCCGTCGCCTTCGTCATCGGCCCGATCCTCAACGCCCTGCCCGAGGACAGCCGCCAGCTCGGCCACGCCCACGGAGGCCGGATGCTCGGCGCCGTGATGCCGGTCTGGTACATCGGCTCGCTCGTCCTCGTCGCGGTCTGGGCCGTCGCCGGATGGCACCACGACGGCGCCGGCCTCGTCGTCACCGCCGGCGCGCTGCTGATCCTCAGCGTGGTCATGTCGCTCCTGCTGCTCGTCCCGATCAACAACCGGAACAAGACGTGGACCCCCGAGAACAGGCCCGAGGACTGGAAGCAGCAGCTGAACCGCTGGGAGCGCTGGCACTACGTCCGCGTGGCCGTCATCATCGCCGCCTTCACCCTGCTGGTCACCGCTTTTTCCTAGCCCACGGGCTCACCCGCCGGTCGCCGGCCGCAACCGCTCGGCCGTGCGCCCGAAGTGCGGCATCGCCACCGCCATCCGCATCCAGGTCCCGAACACCAACGCCCTTGAACTCCGCTGGATCCGCAGGGCGCGGGCGCCAGCGCGAACCCGGCCGAGCGTGCCACGCCCCTGTCCGCTCTCCCCGCGCAGGTACACGACATCTGCACGCCATCGGCCGCCCTCGCTACGCCCGCCACATCAACCGCGTCCGCGCCGCCTGAGCAGGTCCCATATGACTCACCAGGCTCCACCAAGCTCACGAAGACTCGCGAGGAGAAGAACAATGTCGCTGAAGAAGATCAACACCGTCCTGGCCGCCGCCTTCATTCTCTTCATCCTCTGGTTCGGGACGGAGTTCATCCTGAGCCCGGAGAAGACGGCGCCCGGCTTCGGCCTGCCGAACTGGCCGTCCGGCGACGGCGGCGGCTTCCTGATCATCAAGGGAATCCGCGACGTCGTCTTGGCCCTGGTCCTGGGCATCCTGCTGGTGACGGGCCACCGCCGGGCGCTGGGCTGGGTGCTGCTGGTGGAGGCCCTCGCCGCCTACGGCGACATGACCACAGTGCTGGCCCACCACGGCTCCGTGGCCACCGCGCTCGGCGTCCACGGCCTGACCGCGACGCTGATGGTGGTCAACGGCCTGCTGATGATGCGCGAGACCCGCAAGGTCGCGGCCGCTCCGGCGACGCCCGCCCCGCAGCCCGCCTGATCCCATCAGTGCAAGGTGACCCGGACCCCCGCCGGGCCACCTTGGCGCGTGCCGGTATTCGCGTGTCAGCGCCCGCCGGGAAAGGCCAGACAGACGATCTTCTTCCAGTGAGCGACGACCTGACGGCTGAGGCGGCCTGCTGCACCGCAGCGGCCACGGCCACCGGGACTGGCCGGTATGTTCATCCGCCGCAAGAAACGATGAGCATGCGCGTGTGGTGGGCCGACGCACCCATGGCTATGGCTCCTCACAAGGATGGGGGACGCGGTCGGACGCGGCGTCCGTTGGACAGGGCGACGCTTATCGTGCTGAAGCGGGTATTCAGGGGCGCGACGCCACGTGACGGGGAGTCAGCCGCAGCCCGCTCGCTGTGCCGTCCGGTCCGTGCGGCACTCAGTCGAGCCGGAGCGAATACTGACCGCACTCCGCAGCTAGGGCAGCAGACCCACGTCGGCCCCTCCGTACAGAGGAAAGCGCCAACTACCGCTGACGGAGTATTAGAGTCAGGTGATCGACTCCTATGGCGGATGAGCCGGAGGCGATTCTCTAGGGGAGGGACAGGGGGCGGTTCATGTCCTGGGCCAGCAGTGTCCGAAGATCTGCCGAAGCGTCGTTGTTCGGGACGGTGTTGGCTGCCTCGCTGCTGATCGCGCCTGGCGCGACTGCGTCCGACGGCGATTCGGCCGGTGGAGGAACGGTTGGAGTAATCTCCACGGCAGCGGGCGCGGCACACCAGGGAGCGCCGAGCGCCGAACTGGGGGACGGCGGGCGCGTCGAACTCGTCGGCGGACGGCAGATCCATATCGCGGGAAAAACGGGCGTCGGTGTCGACGCGGGGCGCTACGCCGTCGCCGCTGTGGACGGCACGGTGTCCGTGCGGCCGGCCTGGGCGCGCACGGCAGGCCGTAGGGCCGTGAAGCTTCCACTGCCTGGGGCCGGCCTTGCTGGCACGCGCAGGCCGGGCGCGCGCAGCGGTTTCAGGACGATGAGCACCGCCAGCTCCACTTATGCGGTGAAGCTGAGCATCACACACGCTAACGTCACGACCAAGCAGTTCTACGTCTGGAACCGCAAGACGTGGACGGCATACGCGGTCGACAGCAGCGCCTACGGTGCCACGGCGACCGTGAATCTGCCGCCCGGTGACTACTTCGCCGTGGCGCTGCACCTGGACTGGCAGCAACCGAGCTATCTGCTCCCCCGCACCTTCACGGTCGGTTCGGCCGCCACCACGGTCACCTTCGACCAGAGCGCGGCCAAGGAGACCGGCATCCGAACCGACGACGCCACCGCCACCCGGCAGTCCTCCGCCGTGTGGCTGAGCGTTCCCGGAGGCGACCTCGCGGGCTTCGCCGGCTCACGCGCCGACAAGGTTTACGTCACCCCGTTCTCGGTGCAGGGCGTCTCCCTTCGGATCCACGAAGTGCTCGGTAAGAAGGGCGCCTCAGACAACGTGCCGAGCCCCTACCGCTACGACCTCACGCGCAGCTTCACCACCACGGTGCCCGCCTCGCCCGTCGTGACGATCCCCACCTCCGCCCTGGCGAAGACCGTCACCCAGGTCCGCGCACCCGGCACCCGGACGACCGCGACCCTGCAGACCGTCCCCTCCTTCGGCGAGTGGACGGGCGTCTTCATCGGCAGCTCAGTGCCCGTGGGTGGCTCGCTCACCGAGTACGTCACACCCGGCGTCACCTCGATGCGGCTGCTGGACTACGGCACCGGCGATCAGAACCTGATTCTGCCTGACCGCACTCTGTCTGCCGGGACCAGCGCGGGAGAGGTCCTGGGCGCGGCCCCGCTGCAGCCGGTCCGCGTGTCCTGGCGGGGCTCGCAGTGGTACCGCGGGAAGGCATCGCTGTACGAGGGCCACACCTTCAGCGACACGGCGGGCCACACCGGCCACGACTTCCGGGCGACGTACTCGTACAAGCTGACCGGCTCCGACGGCGTCACCTACGCCCAGGCGTCCGGTCTCGACGGGTCCCACTCACTGACGTCGTCGACCGTGCCGACGGCGCCGCAGACGTACACCCTCGACCAGACCGTCCACCGCCGCGTCCCCTACTCCCGGCTGTCCACGGACATACGCAGCGAATGGACGTTCCGGGCGGGATACGCCGAAGGCAAAGAGCTCCCTTTGATCGACACCGAGGTGAGGGTCTCGGGGATCGATGCGATGGGCCGCGCCTCCGGGCCGGTCGGGATCGACGCCGGCGCCACCACCCGCAACACGGACGCGGCGCAGGCGAACGCCAGGATCACCGGTCTGGCGTACTCCACGGACGACGGCGCGACCTGGACCGATCTTCCCGTCGCGGCCGACGGCTCGGCGACGCTGAACGTTCCCGCCACCGCCTCCTTCGTCGCCCTGCGCGTCAAGGCCGTCGACGACCTGGGCGGTAGCCTCAGCCGCACCATCACGCGGGCGTTCGCAGGGCCGGTACCGCAGGGTGACGAGACGGTGGGCTCGACCCGTATCTCGAACATCGTGGTGAACGGCGGCAAGCCGGTGAAGCTGTCCGACCAGCCGTTCCAGGAATTCAAGGCCACGTTCACCGCCACCGACCCGTCGGGGATCGGGAGCGGCGACATGTACCTGTACCGGGGCTCGTACGGCACCCCGGATGCCGTCCTCTACAGCCCCTGGCGAGCGACCTGCGTCAAGGTCAACGCGACCACGTCCACCTGCCAGGTGCAGTTCGCCTACATCCACCCGCGCTGGGCCCTTGGCCGCAACTCCTTCGCTGGGACGTGGAAGGTCGCTGCCTGGGCCGAGTCCACGGACGGCACTGGACACATCGATCTGCACGCCGCCAAGACACAGCCCCTGCTACGCGACGCGAGCCTGACGGCCAACGCGGCTCCCGAGCCGGTGGCCAAGGGCAAGACCCTAACCATCACCGGAAAGCTCTCCCGGGCGGACTGGGAAACGCTCGGCGGCTATCACGGATACGCCGGCCAGAAGGTGCAGTTGCAGTTCCGCAAGGCGGGGGCGTCCACTTACACGAACGTGAAGGTGGTATCGACGGACAGCTACGGAAATCTGAAGACCACCGTGACGGCATCAGCGGACGGCTACTGGCGCTACACCTTCGCGGGCACCTCCAGCACTGCTCCCGCCACCGCCGGGGGCGACTTCGTCGACGTCCGCTGACATCTCGATCGTCGTAAGGCTCTGCGGAAACGCTCGTCGGCCTGTCCCGCATAAGGCGGGCCGGCGGGCATGTGGGCCCCCGCTAGTGCGGGGCTACTGGCCTTGGGCACGTCGTGCTGCCGCGGTGTCCGGCGTCAAGGCCACTCGGCAGGTCGCATCGGGACGCGCATCGAGGGATCCCAGGTCGACGAAGGTCTCAAGCATGCGCCGATTGTTCCTTCCCAGTACGACAGGATTCGGTGCGAGGTGTCGGCGCCCGTCGGTCGGACGTGCGGCCCGACGGCTCCTACCGCGGCTGGGCCGACGTCCTCGCGGCCCGGGTGGCCGCCCGCACGCCTGGCTTCTGGGAAGCCGACCGGCCGCAAGCTCATCGGGCAGATCGTCGAGGAGCAGGTCGAGATGGCGGCCGCCTTGGGCGCCGATGTGATTGCCGAGCTCGCGTGGGAGGCGCTTCTCGCGTGGCAGTCCGCACCGGTGGCGACCGAGGGGCTCCTCGCCGATGGGCTCCACCGTGAAACGCGGCGCGGTGTTGCGGCGGGTGCCGGGGTCGCGTGTCACGGCTTGACGCTGGTGCCGAGGGCGCCACGGATCCGGACGAGAGCGTGGCCGAGTTCGTCGCCGTCCTCCAGGTCGTCTGGCGGATCCCTGAACGAGGAGACGACGAGGTTCAGGATGTGGGCCTTGTCGGGGTCGCGGGCGTATTCGTCGAGCTTCTCCAACCTCGCCGCGGCGATGGCCGTCACGTAACGGACCAACGCGTAGTTGGAGCCGGTAAGTTTCCCGATGCTGTTGCCCCAATTGCCGAGACAATGCACGACTTCCCAGGGGGGCTGCTCAAGTCTGTGGACAATGAAGGCGACCTCGGTCTGCGCGTACCTCTTGGGCGGAAGGTCCAGGGCCAACAGCAGCGCCTCGCTATGGAAGAGGTACGACGCTTTGAACAGGCCCTGGTCGTAGTGCGTGTTGCCGAGCAGGTCGTAGCAGAGGCGGCGTTGATCCTGGATGCGTTTCCACTGGTCGTCCGGCAGGTCTTCCTGCCGGTCCGGCATGAGGCGCAGTGTGAGCTGCGCCCACTTGATCGCGCGTTCGGTCTCTCCGAGTCGTCTGCTGAGGGTGGCGACTGCGTAGGTCGCTCCGATCAACTGCGAGCGGGCCTCGACGTCGTCGGCAAAGAACTCGCGGTCGAGGATCTCGGTCACCGACTCGAGCACCACCCTGGCTTCGTGGAGCCGCCCTTGGTCCCACAGGGCGTCCGCGAGAGCAACGGACGGCTGGATCTCGTGACGCATGACGTTGTCCCGGAACCCGTCAGGGTCGACGGGGTGTTCGCTCAGCACGTCCTCCACGGCTTTCACGGAGCTTTGGCTGCGCACAGCCAGGAACTCCGCGGCGGAGACCGTCACCACATCTGGAACCTCGACCGGCTGGCCGAGAATCCACGCTGTCTGCTGGTCCAAAACCTCGGCCCAGACGCTTTCGACCAGGTCCTTCGCGCCGGTGCGCCACAGGTCGGCCCGCATCTGCGTGGAGGCGTCGAGATCCGGACTCCAGCACGCGATGACAACGTACTGCCGCACACGCTCCATCGGCGCATCCGAGATCGCGAGCGCACGGGCCGCGTAGGCGCAGGCGGTCAGCGAGAGGGGGAAGACCCGCTTCGCGAGCAGCCCGTCCGCCAAGGCGACGCAGCCTTCGAAGTCCTGGGCGCGGAGCAGCCGCAGGCACAGCCGTAGGGCGCATCTGTCAGCGTACAAACGTCCACCGGGCACCTCGCTGCCGACGCGGTCGTTGGCGAGCGCGGCATCGTGCTCGCCGCGTTTGTCGAGGATTTCGCCGCGTAGGTAGTGCGCGTCGGCCAGGACCGTGTCGGTCGCGTGTGTCAGCAGTTCATCGACGACCATCAGCGCCCGATCGTGGCGGCCGAGCCGCAGCAGGCAGTTGACACGAAGCAGGTTCAAGATCGAGCGCGTGCGCGGATGCGCTTCCGTGAGATCCGCCGTGGCGAGCAGTTTCTCCGCCTCGATGTGGCGCCCGGAGTCCATCAGGGCGAGGCATCGCTGTTTGATCAGCCAAGGCGGCACGGTGTTCGAAGGCGTCCGCAGGAGCCGGGCGGTCAACCGAAGGTGGCTGGCGAGATCTCCGCCGCGCCTGATCTCGTCCAGGAGCGCATCAAGGTGCCGGGAGAACATCGACCAGTGCGGTGTGTCGGTGAGCCGCGTGGCCAAGGCCACCGCGCTCTGCCACTGAGATGTCTCATGCATGCGCCGGTGTTGACGCGCCTGCATGGTCAGGATCTCCACGCAATGCCCGACGTTGTGCGGGCCGTCCATGGTCATGTACAAGGCCAACGCGTCCGCGAGATACGGCGCGGCCTCGTCGGCGCGGCCCATCTGGGTCAACTGGGCGGCAAGGTCGAGCAGGAAGTGGCCGCGTTCCTCTGGCCACGGGAAGAGCGCGAGGGTGCGCTCCACCGCATCCCGGGTGACGGAGCCGCTGAGCAGCATCGCGCCGATGTGGACTTCCATCACCTGGCGTACCTGCAGCGGCCCAATGCTGCGACGCGCGCCGTTTTTCATGATCAACGAGGCGAGGTCGGCCTGGGACTGAGCGGTCAGGTCGACAACCGAACGAGCGATCCTCGCCGCCGTCTCGCTGTCCGCCGTGCGCCACGAGTTGTCGGCACGGTCCAGTTCCAGGACGACGGCGTTGGTCACGGGCCTGTCGGTCTCCCCAGCTTCAGGCCCGACCGCCGCATGGGCGACAGCGCTGCGCTCGACCTCGGCCTTCACGCGTTCCAACCAGCGGCGTTCCGAGTCGGCGGCGCCGTCCCAGGCGCTCGGCCACGGCTGACGCGGAATGCGCCCTGCAGCCGATTCGGTCACGGCGTAGAAGCAGTAGTTGCGCAGGCTCACGGCGGCGGCATCCGGGCCGAAGATCCGGTCAGGGCGGTGCAGTCGGTCTTCGAGGGTGCGGTAGTCAGGCAGTGCCAGGCCGGACCCGGAGTCGTAGGTGAGGTCCGGTGCGCAGGCCGCGACTCGGAACTCCCAGTCGTACCAGGGCGTCTGCCCGGCATCGGCTGATCGGAGGATCCGTCGGTGCGCGGCCGCCACGAGTCCCGGATGGTAGATGTCGAAGACCAGGTCGCCCGCCGACACACGCCACGCCAGGCCGACCTGCCACGCCAAGTTTGCGAACTGGTCGAGGGCGTCGAACACGCCGGCCGCCGCGTCAGACGGACGGAAACGGTCGCTGCGCAGAAAACCCGAGGAACACGAACGGAGGCCAGACAACAAGTCCGCCGCCGGCAGGCCGATCCGTCTTAGGAGTGCATCGAGCAGCCGGTCGAACCGGTCGGCTTCAGAGGGCTCTGCTTCATGCGGGGCGGCCGGCTGCGCCGCGTCGGGCAGTGCGTCGAACTCCTGACGGCTCCACGGTGCCGTAGGCACCAGGATCAGGTCTGGCGAGAGGGATGAACGCACAAGCAGCCGTGGGCTGCACGTGACAAACACGACGTCGAGCACGCGACGCTCACGCCCGGCGTCGAGAATGCGATCCAGGGCAACGAGCGGCGCGTCGCGCTCCGCGACGCGGTCCAGCATCGTTTCCGGGCGTGTGAGCCCCGTCCAGTCGTGGATCCGAATCAAGGGTTCAGAAGGTTCCCGGCCGTCGTCCCGACGGTCTAGGAGCCCGGCGGAGACATCAGCCGGAGCGGGGGCCTCGGCCACGCGGGGGCGCGTCACGAGAGTACCGGCCCACCAGCTCAAACGCTGCCGCCACTTGTTGGCTTCCTGCGCGTCGGCGACCTGGACCACGGCCAGGCGCTGACCCGTCGCGGGCCGGGCGAACAATGGGGGCGCCGACGGCGGTGCCATCTCGCCCGCGGCACGCCATGGTCGGGCGATCGTCGCGTTCTCGGGCCGGGTGCCGTCATCGACCGCGTATATGGCGAAGCTCGCCCAGGCGAAGCTGCCGATCCGCGCAGACGGCGTCGCGAGTGTGTGCGTGACGGCACGATGCAGCGTCCTGCGTCCCTCCGCCACCGCGCCGGTTAGCGAGCTTCCGCTCGCCATGGCCCGGTAGAAGCCTGTGGAGAAGAGCCGCACCTCGTCCGGAGTCAACCGGCGTGCCGAGGCGATCACGACGTCCACGCCCCGCCGGAAAGCCTGTCCGTGGACGGTGTCCTCGAACTCAAGGTCGGTGGAGTCCGATTCGCACGAGGTCAAGAGCAGCGCGACTGGGGGATCGACTGGCAGGTCGTCCAACATCGCGCCCACGGTGCGCGGCTGTGGCCCAGTCTCGGATTCCAGGACCAGGTGCGGCACGAGTCGACTGCCCAACCGGTCGGGATCGGACGACTCCAGCCGAGTTCCGTGCATGTCCGCGTGGATCAGGAAATACCGCTGGGCCGGCGCCGGGATCCGCTGCAGTGCGGCGCGCGACGTGCCGGGCAGCCACGCAGGCGATGCATAACCTGACTTATGGAGACTCGTGGCCACATCTGCGATGGGCACGTCGAAGGGCACATCGTCGTCCAAGTACGGCCGGGCGGTCAGCAGGAGTGAGTCGCACGCGTCCGGGCGGGGCGTCGCAGTGGTGCGCGACGCCGGTACGCGCACCACGGAACCGCTCAACGCGAACCACCGAGGGGGTTCGCAGGGTTCGCTGGTGTTGAGCAGATCCCAGAACGGCTCGCGTGCCCGGTCCAGCCCCCGGATGAGCACGGTCGGCTCATCCTGGGCCAGAAACCCCGCCACGTCCTCGGCATCGAAGGACTGCGTCAACCATCTCCACAAAGCATGACCGTACGCTGCGACGTCCGCGTCTTCGTCGGACGTCAGCTCGTCGCCAAAGGCCCTCGCCCGCAAGAGATCGGCCACGCGCAGCGCCATCCGGCCGCCAAGTCCGGGCCACTGGTACAGCGGTGCACGCGGCAGTCGGCGGCCAGCCAGTTCAGCGACACGCGAGCCGGACTCGGAAACCTCCAAAAGCAGGGTCCTGCCGCTCACGGCACGTCGCGCTCCGCTTCGCCGTCGGGGTTGCTGTCGGGGTTGCCGTCGGGCTCGCCCTGCGCCGGGGTGTCATCGAGGCGCACCACTAGATGGACCGTCAGGTCCGTGGGCGCACGACGAAGCTGCTCCACCCGTGTCTTGGCGCCGTGTTTGCGTGCTCGGGCCGAGATGGCGCCCTTGACCAGCTCGATGAAGCCGTCCGCTGTGATCCCGCCCGCCACGAGGATCGCGAATTCGACCAGGTGCGCGCCGACGGTGAAGTCTTCACCGATCTCCCGTCGTGGCGGCAAAATCCGTGCAGTCCTGGCCAATTCTTCGGGAAGTCCACCGGGTTCGGCCAGTTCCAGCGCGAGGGCGGCACTCGGGCGGTCGAACTCGACCTCGACAACATCGCCCTGCCGTAGCACCAAGTCGGACACTAAATCTCCCTCGCTGAAGACGACCATCAGAGCGGGCACCGCAAACGCGCACGTCTCGCAGCGGCCTGCAGTAACCATATGCCTACAACAGGTGTTCCGGCCGGGACTGGTCGAAATCAGAGCACTCGCTACCGTGCTTTTGCAGCCTGATCCTGCCGTCGAGTCCACCGACGCCGGCCGAGCGACCCAAGCCTGGCTCGCGGCTGGGCTCCCGTTCATGCTGCGGTGAAAACGAGCTGCAACATCGCCCGGTAGCTGTCCGTCACACCGTCATGGTTGCCGAGCCGGTGGCGCTCCAGCCGGATGGCGTGGCTCCTAGGTGCCGGGCCCTGGGCCAGCGCTGACTCGGTAGCTTCAAAAGTGGTGTATCGCAGGCACACAGGGTCGCGGCCACTCCCCTCCCCCGGGGCCAGGACACTGCCGGCGCCCTCACATCCCCCGCCGCCGCCTCCAGCAGCCCTGGCGCCATGTGCCTGGATGCCGGACCCACCAGAAACAACGGTGACCCCGTACGCATCTGGGCGTGCAGCGAGGGCAACGCCAACCAGACGTTCGTATTCCAGGACGGCCAGATCAAGGTCGAAGACACCCTCGGCACCGGCAAGGAGATGTGCCTGGACGTCGGCGTCACCCGCAACAGCGGCGACCCCACTCACCTCTGGCAGTGCTACCCGGGCCTGACCAACCAGACCTTCGTCCTCAAACGCGGGCAGCTCAAAGTCGAAGACACTATCGGACCCTTCTCACTCGCCGTCCCCGCCCCCACTGGCCCGGCGTCCTGATCCTGTGACCAGGTCCTGCCGCCCGCACAGCGCAGCACCCGAACAAGGTGATAGCGCCGATCCACTGCCTGCATCCACCAGGCGGTGCGAGGGCTGGTGCCGGCTCGTAGGCTACGGTCATGAGCGAGATCCAGACGCCGACGCCCCGCGACGCCTTCGAACTGCTGCTGGGCGGTAACCAGCGCTTCGTCGCGGGCACCCCCGAGCACCCGAACCAGGACGCCACCCGCCGCGCCGAGATCGCACCGGGCCAGCAGCCCTTCGCTGTGCTGTTCGGGTGCTCCGACTCCCGGCTGGCCGCGGAGATCATCTTCGATCGCGGCCTGGGCGACCTGTTCGTGGTGCGCACCGCGGGCCACGTCATGGGTTCCGAAGTGTTGGGCAGCATCGAGTACGGGGTGGACGTGCTGGGCTGCCCGCTGGTGGTAGTGCTCGGTCACGACTCGTGCGGCGCGGTCGGCGCGGCGTGCGCCGCGCTGGAGGACGGCATGGCGCCGGCCGGATACGTCCGGGACGTCGTGGAACGGGTGACCCCCAGCGTGCTGGCGGCGCGGGCTGCCGGACGGGTTGAGCCGCAGGAGATCCTCGCCGAGCACGTACGGCACACCGTAGACCTGCTGCTGGACCGCTCCCGGGTGCTCGCCGAGAAGGTTGCCGCCGGCCAGGCCGCTGTGGTCGGTTTGTGCTACCGCCTGGCCGACGGCAGCGCGCAGCTTGTCGCGGCCCGCGGCCTTGATGCGGCGGTCCCCACAGCGTCCTGACCGCCCTGGCCGTGGTGGGCCCTGCGGCGCGGCGGAGTCGGTTGGCGATCGCGAGTCCCAGCCCCTGCTCCCCCGGCAAGGAGGCGACGATGAGGTCGCACCGCCGCTGGTCGAGCTCGCGCAGAAACCCATACAGCCCGCGCGCGTAGGCGGCCATGGAATCGGGGACTGCTACCACGGCGTGCGCCTTCACCGGAGCGTCGGCGAGGAAGGGGGGAGGGAAGACGCCCACCTGGTGCCTCAGTTCCTGCGCGAGCTCTGCTTCGGCTACGACCTTGTCCGGCTCGACGAGGACGACCCGCGCACGCGGCGCGTAGTGCGACGGGTGCTGTTCCGGCACCCGGACACGGCTCGTCGAAGGCACGGCGATCGGGCAGCCCAGCACCGCTTCGAGGTCCCCCCGCGTCACTCCGCCGGGCCGAGGGACGCTCGGGATCTCTCCCGTGGCGTCGACGATGGTCGACTCGACGCCGACTTCGCAGGGGCCGCCGTCCAGCACGAAGTCGACGGCATCGCCGAACTCCGCGCGGACGTGGTTCGCCGGGCACATGCCAAGTCACCGCGATCGGCGGGTACTCGCCGCCGCATGGGGGCTTTGAGCTCTCCGGTGCTGCTGGCGTTGTTCGTCGTCAGTGCGGCCGTCATCTGGTGCGCGGGGATCAAGCTGTCCGACACCACCGATGTCCTCGCCGAACGTCTCCATCTGGGCAGCGCCTTGGGCGGACTCATCCTGCCGGCGATCGCGACCAACCTGCCCGAGACAGCCATCACCGTCTCGGCCGCCCTGGCCGGACAGCTGGACGTCGCCGTCGGCAACATCCTCGGCGTCATCGCCATCCAAACCATGGTCCTGGCCGGTGGTCATGGGCACCTATTCGGTGACATGGAGGAGCCGGTCATCGGCGACGTCATCGCCGCGGTGTTCATCACCGGCCTGTGCGATCGTCGGCGCGGTCACCGACTCTCTGGCCGCTCCCCCGACGCCGCCGCTCGGCAGGTACGACGCCGACGGCGACGCGGTCGTCCAGACCGCGGGAGTGAGCCCCGACCGATTCCTCCATCACCTTCACGACGATGGAGGCTTCGGCAGCCGGCATCACCGCCGGTGTCCCCCTCGAGGTCAGCCGCCGACGGGGTATCGGCTGGTGATCGCGACGCGGTTGAAGGCGTTCATCACGGTTGCCAGCCAGGCGATTGCCGAGATCTGGTCTGCGGTGAGTACGGCCGCGGCGGCGTTGTAGTCCTCGTCACTGACGTGTCCGTCCGGCACGCGTGTGATCGCCTCGGTCAGGCGGAGGGCGGCGCGGTCGGTCTCGGAGAAGTAGCCGGTCTCCGCCCATCCGGACAGCACGGCGATCCGGTCGGGGTTTTCGCCCTTCTTGAGGGCGTCGCGGGTGTGCATGCGCAGGCAGAACGCGCAGCCGTTGATCTGGGAGGTGCGGATCCTCAGCAACTCGACCAGGAGCGGGTCGAGGCCCGCTGCTGCGGCGGCCTCTTCCACCTCCGACGACAGGGCGATGAGGGCCTTGTAGGCGGCCGGGTGCTGCTTGCCGATGTTGACGCGCTGGGTGTCGGTCATGGTTCCTTCGATTCGTTCGTGTGGTCTGCGCCCCGCCCGTCGGGCGCGTCTTTTGGTGGCGGCTGGTGTGTGCTCAGGCAGGGGCGGAGTTCGTGAAGAGTGGTGCCGCCCGCTGCGTGCCCCCGGCTACGACTTCGGGTCGTCGACCTTGAGCTTTTCTCCGGTGTTGGAGACGTAGACGACCAGGAGCCTGGCCCGTTCGGTCGGGCTGGTGTTCTCGGTGAGGACGTGGTGGGCACCCGGCTGCTCGACCCAGTTCTGGCCCTGGTGGTAGGTGCTGACGGGCTTGCCGTCGAGCTGGCTGCGCACGGTGCCTTCGAGGACGTAGGCGTAGACGAACGCCTGGCCGTGCCGGTGCGGCATCGCGCGTGCGTTGGGCGGGAAGTCGACGATCATCGAGGTGAACGTCTTGCCCTTCACATTCGGAAGTGCTTGCTGGAGCAGCGGCTCGGGTGTTTCGGCGGGGCGCGTCGATGCCATGGCCGCAGGCGATGCCACGGCCGCGGTCGGCCTCTTGGCGTGGGCGGTCTGGTTCGAGGTCGAGCAGGCCGTGGCCGCGGCCAGCGTGGCGACGGCCAGCAAGCCGCCGGCGATCCGCATTTCGATCATGATCGGTCTCCTGTTCGGTCATCGGTGACGCGGATGATCGTCTTGCCGGGGGTGCGCTTGCCGGGGGCGAACGCGGAGGGTGCTTCGGCGAGCGGCCGCACAGCACCGACGACCGGCTTGAGCCGGCCGTCCCTGACCCGCGCGGCGAGATCGATGAGCCGGGCGCGGTGGGGTTCGACGACGAAGAAGATTGCCCGCCCGTCCTTGGGCTGGACCGTGGGCGGCATGGTGATGGTGACGAGCGTGCCACCGGGGCGGACCAGGGCGGCCGAGCGGTCGAGGATGTCGCCGCCGATCACGTCGAACACGACGTCGACCTCGCCGGCGTCCTCCAGTTTCTGGGTCTGCAGGTCGATGAAGGTGTCTACGCCCAGGGCGAGCGCTCTGTCCCGGGCGGCGGACCGGCCGGTGCCGATGACGCGGGCGCCGACCTCGCGGGCGAGTTGCACCGCGATCGAGCCGACGCCGCCCGCGGCACCGTGGATCAGGACGGTCTGGCCTGTGGTGAGACGGCCGTGGTCGAACAGGCCCTGCCAGGCGGTGAGCCCTGAGATCGGCAGTGCGGCTGCCACGGTGTGGTCGATGTCCGCGGGCAGGGGGGCCAGGTTGCGGGCTTCCACCGCGGTGTACTCGGCGAGGGTGCCGTTGCGGGTCCAGTCGGCCAGGCCGAACACCCGCTGTCCGACGCTCAGGCCAGTGGTGCCGTACCCCAGCTCCACGACGACACCCGAGAGCTCGTGCCCGGGCACGCTCGGCGTCCGGTCGCGGCCGGCGCGATCGGTCCACGTGGCGGGCCAGTCCAGCTCGCCAGGGGTGAAGCCCGCGGCGTGCACCCGCACGATGACGTCGTTCTCGGCCGCATGGGGGTGGGGCATGTCCGTCAGGGACAGCCCGCCAAGACCGGCGTTACGGTCTCGAACAGTGATGGCTTGCATACAGGTCCTTACCGGGAGGGGCGACTCGAGCGAGCAGCCCGTTCACACACAGGGCTCACAGCGGCTCGTCATCGGGAAGACGCAGCAGTACATGTATGCCGTCTCGCATGATCGATTTCACCTGCTCGCGCGTTCCTTCGTCGCCCATCTGCGTTCTCATCAGGGAGACGAGGTAGCCCCTTCGGGTGTGACAGCTCAGAGGCACACGAGTTTGTCCGGGTTGATGACCCTGCGGTACGCGGTGATCAGACCGTCTGTGATCTGCACCGTGTCGACGGAGTAGACCCCGCCTTCCCGGTGGAACACGAGGGCGAGCTCGCCGCCGACCTCGGCGAAGTCGATGCGGTCCGGGTGCCACCGGCGCCCCGTACGCACCATGACCTCTGCGATGCGCTCGCCGCCGTGGATGAGCTTGCGGGCCGCGGAGACCTTGCCGCCGCCATCGGTGACGTAGACGGCGTCGGGATGCAGGAGCCTGACCAGGCCGGCCAGGTCCCCGTCCTCGTAGGCGGCGCGGAAGACCGTGAGGATGCGTTCGCGTTCCGCCTTCGACGCCTGCGGCGTGGACTGCTTCGCTTTGGCCACCCGCCGTCGTGCCCGCGAGGCGAGCTGCCGGGCACCCGGCACGGAGACGTCCAGCACTTCAGCGATCCGGCCGAACTCAAGACCGAAGACATCGTGCAGGACGAAGGCCACCCGCTCCGGCGGGCTCAGCTCTTCCATGATCAGGAGCATCGCCGAAGTGACGGACTCGTCGACGAATACCGGCTGCGACGCGTCCGGCCCTGTCAGCAGCGGCTCCGGCAGCCACGGCCCGACATAGGTCTCCCGGCGGAAACGGGCACTCTTGAGAATGTCGTACGACCGTCGCGCGGCCACCGTCACCAGCCAGGCCCGCAGATCGCCGATGTCCTGCAGATCCGCTCCGGCGGCCCGCAGCCACACGTCCTGGGTCACATCCTCGGCATCGGCCACACTCCCCAGCAGCCTGTAGGCCGCACCGAAAACCGCGGGCCGGTGCCGCTCCCATTCGACTGCGAGCGGGTCCTCCCGTTCAGGCCGTGCGGACCCGTGCCCGTCACCCATACAGATCGCAACTTCCTCCAGCTGGCGGATCCAGCGTAGCTATTCGGACTCAGGGTCTTCGAAGACAGCTCGGCGGAAGCGAGCCTGCTCTGACGTCCGAGACGACGCCCCGTCGCGAGGGCGACTCACACTTTTCATCGCGATGTCTTCTATGGCTTCTTGATCAGCTCGGCCAGGGAGCGCCAATGATGCGCTCGACCGTGGTTATGCGACGGAAGCCGGGAATAAAGTGCTCCAGCACATCCGCATTCACCGTTCCGTTCGTGGTCTCCGGGCGGTACTTGAGTCCGTCGACGAAGGCCTGCAAAAACTCGTTCTTGAAGTCGCCCCGCGGATGGACGGCGATGATCTCGTCCACCTGGCTGCGATCCAGCTCGTCCAGACCCAAGCCGAGCACGTCGGTCAGAACCCCGAAATTCGTGATGGCGATCTCCGGGCCCATCCGTCCGGGAATTTCCGGGGTCGTGTGCAGGGCGATCGCCGACCACACGACGTCGGCGGCCGTGGCGGGGAAACCGTGGTCGAGCATGAACTTACGTGCGTGGTCGGCTCCATCGACCTCGAAGCGCTGCTCTACGTCGGAAAACGGCGTCAAGAGGCCGGTGTCATGAAACATGGCGGACAAATAGAGAAGCTCCGGGTCGGGCTCCAAGCCGAGCCTGCGAGCATGAATGACACCGAAGACGAAAACGCGCCGCGAGTGATGGTAGATGAGGGGGCTGGTCATCTTCTGCATGAGGCGGGTGGCTTCGGCGACCGCCGCCGTTTCAGGAATCTCTACCCCCGCGATGATCTCGCTCATGACCTCTGCGCCTTTCGATAACAGTGGGCTGCGGATGGACGGTGCGTCCGTCTTCCAGACTGCCGACCACCCGGTGCCCGGCGCCGCCTCGGTCCGGCCATGAGTCACCCGAATCTCGCCACCACCGAACTCCTCCTGGACGGCTGAGCGGTACCTTCAAGGTCACTCCGGCATGCTCTCGCAGCCGCCGGGTCCAACGGAAATGGCGCTGAGGTAGGCAGACAGATCGCCGTTGCCGGGGCGCAGGGTGGCGGCCACGATGTTGGCCTGACCGCTGATGGCCGCGGCGAAACGCACCTCCGGATGGGAGGCGAGGGCGTGCCCGACCTCGGCGAGGGCAGCCGGGGCGACGGTGAGCCAGAGCATGGCGACAACCTCGTGGCCCAGGCGCTCGTGGTCGTGCACGTCCAGGTAGAGGACTCCGCTGGAGCGAAGGCGGTCCAGGCGCCGTTTGACGGCGGATTCCGGCAGGTCGGTGCTCGCCTGCAGCTCGGTGAACGGGGTGCGTCCGTCGCGGCTGCCGGACAGCGAGCAGGGTCTCGTCGGCGTCGGCCCCGCCTTGCCGCTGAGGGGCCGACGTCAGTCGCCGGAACGTGGTGCGGGTGCGTAGGGCTCGATCTCGCGCCATGGCGGCGGGCCTCCCAGCTGCCGGTCGATGGGCTGTTGGGAGCCATCAAGAGAGCGGCGGGCCGCGTTGACGAAGGCAAGCTGTCCGGACGCGAGGTCCGTCATGATCCGCTGAAGATCATCTCGGTTCTTCGGCCCGCGGTCGGCGACCAGGAGCGCGAACCGGCCGATGGCATCGGCCAGCTCACCGGCGGCGTTCGCGACGTCGTGGGTGGCGACCAGGCTGAGTGAGGTCAACGCCGCGTTGAACGGTGGCCAGTTGGCGTTGTTGGGACGGTCGTCGAGGTATGCCTCACGCAACTCGATCTCTACCGCGGTGAACTCCCGGAGGAAGTCTCCGTAGGCTGCTGTCTGGGTGTCGCGCAGCCATTGCTGGTTCTGGCTGCGGCGGCCGACGAAGCCGCCCACCACGATGCCGAGGATGGTTGCGACGGCACCGGCACTCGTGGACACCAGAGCATCCCAGGGGGCGGCCAAGATCGGTTCCTCCTTCAGCGCGGTGGCTGTGATCCGTGGTCAGCGTGCGGAACGACTGGCCCATTGTCGATCAAGAGGCCTGCCTTGCGGGGCCGGATCCGGAGTTCGGGTGGGGGCTTGCTGCGGTGCCCGGTTCTGGGCGAGCTGGTAGAAGTCGGTTCCGGTCTTGGCGTCGAAGTGGCCGGCGTCATCGAGTCTGTGCAGCACCGCCCCACTGCGTGGCGCTCGCAGATGCGGATACGATCCCGCCGTGACTGAGGCAGGGGCGAGCCGCCGACGGCTGCTGAGGGCCGCATGCTGGGCAGGCGCGGCCGCTGTCCTGGCCGGTTGCTCCCGGGACTCGCAGCCGGTCCGGCGGCTGCGGTTCGCGACCGGGCCGCAGGGCGGGCCGTACAACGCCTTCGGAAGAGCCTTGGCGACGGCGGTCGCCGAGAGTGCGAACCGGCTGCGCATCGGTCCGGTGAGTACGGCGGCGAGCGTGGACAACCTGCGCAGGCTGGACGACGGCTCGGCGGAGCTCGCCCTGGCCATGGCGGACAGCGCGCAGGACGCCGTGCGGGGCCGCCCACCGTTCTCCCGCCCGGCCGCGGTCACGGCGCTGGCCCGCATCTACGTCAACTACACGCACCTGGTGGTGCCGGCGGACGGGCCGGTGCGCACCGTTCAGGATCTCGCCGGAAGGCCGGTCGCCGTCGGTGCTCCGGGCTCGGGAGCGCAGGTGGTGGCGAGTCGACTTCTGCGGGTGGCCGGGCTGACCGGACAGCGGTCGGTACGGGAGCGGCAGCTGGGGCTCGCGGAGTCACTGACGTCGCTGCGCGCGGGCACGGTCGACGCGCTGATCTGGTCCGGTGGCGTGCCCACGCCCGCGCTGTCGGCGCTGGCCGGGGAGTTGCCGCTGCGGTTCCTGCCGCTTGACGGGCAGGTGAGCGAACTGCGTGAGCGGTACGGACCCGTGTACACGGCGGTGACGCTCCCGGCCGGGGCGTACGGACTGCCGACGCCGATGGGCACCATCGGCGTCGGCAATTACCTGATGGTGCGCGCGGACGTGCCGGAGGCTGCGGCGCGGGAGGTGCTGCAGGTGGTGTTCGACCAGTGGCGGGTGCTGTTGCGGGAGGTGACGGCGGGGGCGCGGCTGGAGCCCCGCTTCGCCATCTCCACGGGTGAGGTGCCCCTGCACCCGGGGGCGGTCGCCTACTACCGCTCGGTGTACGGCTGAGCGGTCACAAGGACGGGAGCGTCAGTTCCAGGACCAGGCCGTGCGGGAGGTTGCGGGCCGCGGTGAGCCGACCGCCGCTGAGCCGGGCGATCTCGTCGGCGATGGCGAGGCCCAGGCCGCTGCCGGGGATGTTCTGGTGCTCGGGGGCTCGGGCGAACCGCCGCAGCAGCAGGGGCAGCTGCTCCTCGCTCACCCCCGGGCCGTCGTCGCAGACGCGTACGCCCACCTCGCCGTCCCGCAGTACGGCCCGCACCTCCACATGACCGCCGGGAGGCAGGAACTTGGAGGCGTTGTCGAGGACGGCGTCCAGGAACCGGCCCACCGCGTCGGGCAGTGCCAGTGCGGTGAGGCCGTCCGGGACGGCGGCGGCGGTCAGCTCGAGACCGGCGTCGCGGAAGACGGGCTCCCAGGCCGCCACGCGTTTCCGTACCGCCCTCGAGACGTCCTGGTCGACCGGTTGCGCCGTACCCGACTCCACCCGCGCCAGAGCGAGCAGACCGTCGAGGAGTACCTCGAGGCGTTCCGCCTCCTCCAGGGCACGGGCGTGCTCGTCCCGGCCAGGGCCGGTGCCGAGGTGCGGCTCGACGTTCTCCAGCCGGAGCACCAGGGTCGCCAGCGGATTGCGCAGCTGGTGCGAGGCGTCGGCGACGAAGTCGCGCTGGCGCCCGACTGAGTCGGCCACGGCGTCCGCCATGGCGTTGAAATGCTGCCGCAACCGGCGCAGCTCCGGCGGCCCGCTCTCCGCGACGACGCGCGTGTGCAGACTGCCGGCGGCCAGGCCCTCCACGGCCCGGTCCAGGTCGCGGACCGGCCGCATCAGCCACCGGGCGATGGCCACCGCCGCCAGTGCCGCGGCCGAGAACGCGCCCAGCGCTCCGGCGGCGATCAGCGACCAGCGCACGGACACGTCCCGGCGGGCGGCATCGGTGGGCGCCGCCAGCAGCACCGCGCCGCTGACCCGCTCGTCCTGGCCGACCGGTTCGGCCAGCACCACGGTGTCCGGTCCCCAGGGCCGGACGGTGGGCAGCTGTTCGGTGGAGCGGCCGGTCAGCGCTCGGCGCAGGGCGTCCCCCGCCGCGGAGGCCGCGGACGCGGTGGGCCCCGTTCCAGCCCGTACGAGGGTATGCCCTGTCGTGTCGACCACGACGACCGCGGCTCCGTACAGCTCGGCGTAGCGACGGATCTCGGCGGACAGCTCGGTGCGGTCGGCCCGGGTGCGCACCCGGTCGGCCAGATCGGCGAAGCGCACCGCCTCGGAGCGCCGCTGGAGCAGCAGTCGTTCGGTGCGCCCGCTCGCATAGGAGCCGGCCAGTGGCAGGGACAGCAGCAGCATCGCCGCTCCCATGAGCAGCATCAGCACGGCGAGGAGTCTGCGCCTCACCCGCCGCCCTCGCCTTCGCCGTCGGCCGAGGGAGAACCGAGCTGGTAGCCGAAGCCGCGGACGGTACGTACGAGTCCGGCCCGGCCGGTCTTGGCGCGGATGCCGGCCACGTGCACGTCCAGGGAGCGGGAGGCGGCGAGGAAGGCGTCGCCCCAGACGCGGTCCAGGATCTCCTCCCGGGAATGGACCTGGTCCGGCCTTTGGGCGAGGAAGGCGAGGACGTCGAACTCGCGGCGGGTGAGCCGCACGACCTGGCCGGCCACGGTGACGCTGCGGCCGGCCAGGTCGATCTCCACGTCGCCCGAGCTGACGGAGGACGCCGCGTCGCCGGTCGGGCGGCCGGGCGGCGAGGCGGTCCTGCGGCGCACGCTGTCGATCCGGGCCATCAGCTCGGCCATCCGGAAGGGCTTGACCACGTAGTCGTCGGCTCCGGCGCGCAGCCCCTGGACAACGTCGCGCTCCTCGCAGCGGGCGGTGACGACGATCAGCGGGGCGTCGCAGACGGTGCGCAGCCGCCGCAGCAGCTCCAGACCGTCCAGATCGGGCAGGCCCAGGTCGAGGAGGACGAACTGAGCCTCACGGGCATGCCGCAGGGCGTCCAGGGCTCGCCCGACGCGGCGGACGCTGTGCCCGCGCTGGGCAAGGGCCGTGACGAGCGCCTGCGCCATGCGGTCGTCGTCCTCGACGAGAAGCGCGTGCATGGGGAAGTCCTTGGAGATCGGTGACCTGGACCGCAGCTTACGGAAACCGCCGGCCCAGGTCACCGGGCAGTCAGTGGACGCCTTCGACGCGGGTGACCGCCGGCGCCGGGACGGGGTCCTGGTCGGCGTCGGCCTCGGCGCGGCTGAGAGCTGCCGCGCGGGTGTCCGGCATCAGCACGTAGGCGATCAGAGAGACCAGCGCACACCCGGAGACGTACCAGAAGAACATCTTCTCGTGGCCGCTGTCCTTGAACCACAGCGCCACGTATTCCGCCGTGCCGCCGAACAGGGCGTTGGCGATCGCGTACGGCAGCGCCACGCCGAGGGCCCGCACCCGGGTGGGGAAGAGCTCCGCCTTCACGGCCGCGTTGATCGAGGTGTATCCGGTGACGACGACCAGGGCCAGCAGGGACAGGCCGAGGGCCTGCCAGAAGGACGACACGGACCCGAGCGCCGTCATGATCGGGTACGTACCGACGGTGCAGCCGACCGCGAAGGTGATCAGCAGCGGGCGGCGGCCGATACGGTCCGACAGCATCCCGGCGAAGGGCTGCAGCACGGCGAAGACGGCGAGGGCGGTGAAGCTGACGAGGGTGGCGGTGTTCTTGGCCATGCCCGCGCTGCCGATGAGGTACTTGGTCAGGTAGGTGGTGTACGTGTAGTAGGCCACAGTTCCGCCGAGTGTGAGTGCCATGACCAGGCCCGCCTGGCGGCGGTGCTGCCACAGCGCGGCCAGCGTGCCGCGAGCGGTGTGGTCAGGGTCGGTGCCCGATTCCTCGGTGAAGGCGTCGGTCTCCTGCAGCCTGCGCCGCAGCCAGAACACCACCACGGCGAAGAGGGCCCCGAGGATGAACGGGATGCGCCAGCCCCAGCTCTCCAACTGGGCGGTGCTGAGGGCGTGTTGCAGCGTGATGAGGATGCCCAGGCCCAGCAGCTGGCCGCAGGTCATCGACACGTACTGGAAGGAGGATCCCAGGCCGCGCCGGCCCGGGGCCGAGGCCTCGGTCAGGTAGGTGGCGCTGGCCGCGTATTCGCCGCCGATGCTGAGGCCCTGGAGCAGCCGCGCCAGCAGCAGCACCACGGCGCCACCATAGCCCGCCTGGCCGTAGGTGGGTGCGACGGCGATCAGCAGGGCGGCCAGGGTCATCATGGCCACCGTGAGGGTGAGCGCGCTTTTGCGGCCGTGCCGGTCGGCGGCCCGGCCGAGCACCCAGCCGCCCACCGGTCGCATCAGAAAGCCGACCGCGAAGATCCCGGCGGTGTTCATCAGCTGGGTGGTCGGATTGTCGCCCGGGAAGAAGGAGTCGGCGAAGTAGATCGCGAAGCTGGCATAGACGAACCAGTCGTACCACTCGACGAGGTTGCCCAGCGATCCGCCGACGAGGGCGAACCGGCGTTGTGCACGGGCCTGGGGCGATGATCCGGGCATGCTGGCGGACGACGAGGACATGGCGGCTCCAGTCGAGGCGTCTCGGGGGAGGGTGAGAGATCCCCGCCGGCGGGGAATGCGCATGAGCATGCGGTGGCCCGCTGGGCCCATCAAGGTCCGGCGCCGAGATCTAACGTGCAGCTAACATGCTCCGCAGTCGCCGGACTGGCCGCCGGGCAGGACTTCACTGGCCTTCGAGACCGTCATGACTGCTCGTCGCGGTTCCCGGACTGGAAGCGGTCGTCCTCGCACCCGGCCGGCGCACGGTCATTCCCCGTCCCGCCGACCAGATTGCCAACCGCAAGCGGGCGCCACTGCGGCGCGGCAGGCAGGCCCTGCACCTTCGACTGGCAGGCTCAGCCTGCCGGGCCGGCGAACTCCCCTCGCCCACCAGGCTTCGCTCCCCTCTCGCCGCCGTCTTCTTCCCTGGCGCCCAAGGGCATGGCAGTCAGCTTGTCGCGGCCTGGTCGGCGCACGGCGAGAAGCGACTTCTTGACCTTGTTTCCGCGGGTGTTCACGGAGCACCAACGGCGGTTCGCTCCGCGGCTGGTTTCCAGCAAGAGGCTGGCACACCCGGGCTCCTCTCAGATCTTGATGCGATCGAGCGGGCCCCGGAAGGCGCCCGCGAAGCCACGGAGAGGATCTTGAACCTGCTCCGTGCGTGAAGGAGAGTTCGTGTTGACGGGGATCAGCTCATCTCCTTGCTTCCATAAGCAGTTCCTTGGGCTGGTAGCGCATTTTCTTGAATTGTTTTTGATTTCGGTCTCGTTCACCATGACCGAGTCGCAGCACGGCGTGGCTGCTGCCTGGTTCAACGCGAGGAGAGCGATGAGAACGGTCGGGTTGATCGGCGGGATGAGCTGGGAATCGACGGCCGAGTACTACCGGTTGCTCAATGAGTTCACACGCGACCGGCTCGGCGGGCTGCACTCCGCCAAGTGCGTGCTGTACTCGGTGGACTTCGCAGAGATCGAGCAGCTGCAGGTCCAGGACCGCTGGACCGAGGCCGGGGACATCCTGGCTGCGGCCGCTCAGTCTCTGGAACGCGCAGGCGCTGACATGGTGCTGATGTGCACCAACACCATGCACAAAGTTGCCGATCAAGTTGATTCTGCTGTGTCGGTGCCGCTGCTGCACCTGGCCGACGCCACGGCGGATGCCGTGCGAGCCGCAGGGATGCGCCGGGTCGGCCTGCTGGGCACTGCGTTCACCATGGAGCAGGATTTCTACCGTGGTCGCCTTGAGGCGGGCGGACTGGACGTACACGTCCCGGACGCCGAGGGTCGCGCGCTCGTGCACCGTGTGATCTACGAGGAGCTCTGTCTCGGCATGGTGAGGGAGGACTCCCGCGTGGCCTATCGGAGCATCATCAAGGATCTCGTCGCGGCGGGAGCAGAAGGCGTCGTACTCGGGTGCACCGAAATCGAGCTTCTCATTGGTGCGCAGGACAGCCCGGTACCGGTCTTCCCCACCGCGCGGATACACGCCAAGGCGGCTGTTGACGCTGCCCTGGCTCCGTGACCTTCCCGAGCCAGGGCAGCGCCGGTTTCAACGGCAATCCGTACGGCTGCGGTAAGCGGTTCATGACCGCATGCCACAGCCTCCTGACACTCGAGCGCACCGGCCTGGGACACGGCCGTCGCCCGGGCCACCCAAGGTTATGAGGTTCCCAGGAAGCAGGCTAGGTTCCCGAAGGCCACTGGGGCGGACGCGGGGCGATCACCTCCCTCGCCGCCATCCTGACCCGGCTGACCGGCAACGACACCGAACAGGCCCGCGCGCTCGCCGACCAGCGCATCGCCGCCGGCCGCGCCGCACGCACCCGCATGCCGTAACCGGACACCGGCCGGCCCCGCCACCGCCGCCGGGGCAACTACCCTGCGTCGCCCTGCCGCAGCGGCCACGGTCCAGCCCGCGGATGACACCGTCCGCCGCCGCCAGGGTGCGACGGCGGGCGGGTGGGCGGCTGGAGCCTGTTGGTGGGCCGCATGCAGATGGGCAGCGCCGATCGGCGTCGTGGAGTGCTGATCTTCACTACAGGCGTGCATGACACCGTCTACGGCCCAGGTGAACTCCATGCTGGTGAGTTGCGGCACCGGCAATGTCGGCTTTGTGTGCCTGGAGGACCGTCGACGTCCTGTGCAGGGCGCAGCGCCACAGGGAGGTGAACGAGGAGAGCCGACTCTCTTCCGGCGGCGGGCCGTTCAGTGCTTCGAAATCCTCGTGAACGGAGATGCGCCCCATGTGGGCCTCCAGCAGCGTTACTGCGATGGCCTTGCGTCCGCCAGCAGGGCGTGGGGCTGCGCAAGTCTCTCCGGGCTGAGGATTTCTCCGATCTCTTCGGGGCTGAGGAGGTTGTGCTCCGCGACGATGTCGGCCACGGAGCGGTGCGTGGCCAGTGCCTCTTCGGCGGCTGCGCTGGCTTGGGCGTATCCGACGTGCGGTGTGAGCGCGGTGATCATGCCGATGGTGCGGTGGACGGTGGCGCGCAGGTGGTCCGCGTTGGCTGTGATGCCGCTGATGCACCGCTCGGTCAGGATGACGCACCCGGCGGAGAGCAGGGCGAGGTCGTCGAAGAGGCAGTGGGCGATGAGGGGTTCGAAGGCGTTGAGCTGGAGCTGGCCGGCTTCGGCGGCCATGGTGATGGCCACGTCGTTGCCGATGACTTTGAAGGCGATCTGGTTGACGGCTTCGGGGACGACCGGGTTGACCTTGCCCGGCATGATGCTGGAGCCGGCCTGGACGGGCGGCAGATTGATCTCGCCGAGGCCGGCGCGTGGGCCGGAGGCGAGCAGCCGCAGGTCGTTGCAGATCTTGGAGAGCTTGACGGCGAGGCGTTTGAGGACGCCGGACAGGTGGACGAGTGCTCCGGTGTCCTGTGTGGCCTCGATCAGGTCAGGGGCGGTGAAGAGCGGCAGGCCGGTGATGGCGCTGAGGTGAGAGCAGGCGAGAGCGGCGAAGCCGGGGTGGGCGTTGAGGCCGGTTCCGATCGCCGTGCCGCCCAGGTTGATCTCGCCGAGGAGGGCGCAGGCTTCGGCCAGGAGCTGGTCGTCCTGCTCGAGCATCACCGCGTATGCGCCGAATTCCTGCCCGAGCGTCATGGGTACGGCGTCCTGCAGCTGGGTGCGGCCGGTCTTGACGACGCCGGCGAATTCGTCGGCCTTGGCTCGGAAGGCTTGCCGTAGGAGGGTCATGGCCTCCCGCAGTCGCGCGGCGGCCGATTGCAGGGCGACTCTCAGGGCCGTGGGGTAGGCGTCATTGGTGCTCTGGCCTGCGTTGACGTCGTCGAGAGGGTGCAGGTGCTGGTACTGGCCGCGCTCGTGGCCCATGAGTTCGAGGGCGCGGTTGGCGATGACCTCGTTGGCGTTCATGTTGGTGGAGGTGCCTGCGCCGCCTTGGATGACGTCCACCACGAACTGGTCGTGGAGCTTGCCGGAACGGATCTCCTCGCAGGCGGCGATGACGGCATCCGCCTTCGCCGGGTCCAGCAGCCGCAGGTCGCGGTTGGCCTCGGCTGCGGCCTGTTTCACGGACGCAAGTGCGTTGATGAGGTCGGGGTAGGCGGTCAGGCGGGTGCCGGTGATCGGGAAGTTGTGCACCGCCCTCAGGGTGTGGATGCCGAAGTAGGCGTAGTGGGGGACGGGTTGGTCGCCGAGGAGGTCGTGTTCGATGCGGAACATGTCGTCCGCCATGGATTGTGCTCCTGATAGGGCTGGATCATGGCTGATCTGGTGGGTGTGTCGGGCGTGCGGGGTGGGCCCGGCCTGCGCGCGGGCTGGGCCCGGCCTGCGCGCGGAATGGGCCCGGCCTGCGTACGTGCGGGTCGGTGGAGGCGGAGCCGGGCTGGGCGGGATGCCGGAATGGGGCGGGGCCGCCTGACGCCAGGGGTGCTGAGGTCGCCCGGCGCCAGGAGCACTGAGGTCGCCTGGCGCCAGGGGCGCTGAGGTCGCCTGGCGCCAGGGGCGCTGAGGTCGCCTGGCGCCAGGGGCGCTTCCTGGACCGCCGGCTGCGAGCGGTGAGGGGCGGCCTGTCGTCGGCCGTCGCTTATGCGAGCGGCTTGGCCCGTGTTTCGGGGCTGGTGAGTACCACGAGCGCGCACAGGAGAAGCAGGGCGATGGCGTAGCCGGTGAAGTAGGACTGTGCGTGGATGCTGGCGAGCCAGGTCTGCAGGTAGGGCGTGGTGCCGCCGAAGAGCGCAACCGCGATGGCGTAGGGGACTCCGGTGCCGGTGGTGCGTACGTCGGTGGGGAAGAGTTCGGCGAAGACCGCCGGGGCGACGGACGCGATCAGCGCGATGAAAAGCAGGGCGATGACCATGGCGAGGCCGAGTTGCCAGGCTGCGCCCGCGCGGGACAGGCGTGTCAGGGGGTAGAACAGGGCGGCCGTGCCCAGGGCGAAGGTGAGCAGGACGGGGCGGCGTCCGATGCGGTCGGAGAGGGATCCGCACAGCGGCAGGGCGGCGATGAAGACGCCGAGTGCGATGACCTCGGCGAGGAGCACGGCGGTGGAGTTCAGCTTCGTCACGCTGATGGCGTAGGCGGGGGCCGCGGTGGTCCAGGCCTGGTAGGCGATGGTAAAGCCTGCGGTGAGGCCGATCACGCGGCCTGCGGCGCCGCGGTTGTGCCAGATGCCGCGCAGCACCGACGGGCGCCGCGGGTCCGCGTTCCTGGATGTCTGGTCCTCGCTGAAGACGTGTGTCTCGGTGAGCCTGCGTCGCAGGAACAGGGTGTAGATGCCGAGGAGCCCGCCCGCGATGAACGGCACCCTCCAGCCCCAGGCAGAGAGCGCCTGCGTACCGAACAGGCTGGACAGTCCTGCGCCGAGTACGGCGGCGGTCAGCATGCCGCATGCGCCCGAGACGTAGATGATGCTGGTCCACCGGCCGCGGCGCTCGGGGGGTGCCGTCTCGGCGAGGTAGGTCTGGGAGGAGGGGAGTTCTCCGCCGTGGGCCAGGCCCTGGGTGAGCCTGGCGAGCAGCAGGATCAGCGAGGCTCCTGCGCCGACGCCGGCGTAGGTCGGGGCGAGACCGATGATCAGGCTGCCCGCCGCGCCGAGCGCGATGGAGGTGACCATGGCCAGGCGTCTGCCCCTGCGGTCGGCGAGCCGACCGAAGACGACGGCGCCTACGGGGCGCATGAGGAATCCGACGGCGAAGATGGCCAGGGTGGACAGCAGGGCCGACAGTTCGTTGTGCGGGTTGAAGAACTGCTGGGCGAAGAAGGGGGCGAAGATGCCGTAGGCCTGCCAGTCATACCATTCCAGCGCGTTGCCGAGGCCGGTGCCGAGGAGGGCTCTGCGCCGGTCGTTCTTCGAGGGTCTGTGGCCGTGGCCGGTGTCGTGCTGGTCCGGCTGATCGGGGAATGGGCCGGTGGCCGGACGGGGCGAGGGTGTGGGCATGGATCCTCCAGGTAAGGGGCGGGGTCAGGAGGCGCCGGCGGAAGAGAGTGCTTCGGCCGGTTGTGCGGCCAGTCGGCGGGTGGCGAGTTGGGCCAGGAGGGCGGCGCCGTCGGTCAGCACGCCCTCGTCGAACTCCACGTAGGAGGAGTGGTTGTTCGCGACGGTCGAAGGGTCGGCGCCGGAGGGCGTGGCGCCCAGCATGACCAGGCTGCCGGGAACCTCGGCCAGGATGCGGGAGAAGTCCTCGGCGCCGGTGAGCGGGTGGGTGAGCGGCTGGAAGCGGTGCTCGCCGAAGACGTCGTTGACCGTGGTCTCGACGAAGTCTGTTTCGTGCTGGTCGTTGACGGTCACCGGGTAGCGCGGGGTGAACTCCACTTCCGCCTTCAGGCCGTGGGCGGCGGCGATCTGTCGTACCAGGGTCACCACCGCGTCCTTCATCCTGCCCTGGGCCTGGGTGGAGAAGGTGCGCACGGTGCCTTCGAAGCGGACCGTTTCCGGGATGACGTTGCGGCGAGTGCCGGCGTGGAAGGAACCGACGGTCAGGACCACCGGGTCGAACGGGTCGCACGTCCGGGAGACCATCGTCTGCAGCGCGGTGACCATCTCACATGCCGCGGGTACCGGGTCCTTCGCCCGGTGGGGAGCGGAAGCGTGACCACCGGCTCCTATCACCGTGACGTCCACATCATTGGTGGCAGCCATCGTCGCACCGGCGCGGGCCATGAAGACGCCGGTAGGGAATCCGGTGGTGAACACGTGCAGCGCGTAGGCCGCGGCGGGCCGACGGCCTGCCGCCTCCAGGACGCCTTCGGCCAGCATGGCACCAGCCCCGTCATAGCCCTCCTCGCCCGGCTGGAACATCAGCACCACGTCCCCCGCCAGGTCTCCACGGCGGGCGGCGAGCAGGTGGGCGGCGCCGATCAGCATCGTGGTGTGCAGGTCGTGACCGCAGGCGTGCATGGCACCGTCCACGGTCGAGGCGAAGTCCACACCGGTCCGCTCCGGCAGCGGCAATGCGTCCATGTCGGCCCGGAGCAGTACCGCCGGTCCCGGCTTGGCACCGCGCAGTACGGCGGTCACGGAGGACAGCCGCCCGCCGGTGGAGATCTCCAGCGGCAGGCTGTCCAGCGCCGCGAGCACCTTCTCCTGAGTGCGTGGGAGGCCAAGCCCCACCTCCGGTTCGGCGTGCAGGCTGCGCCGCAGCCGGACCAGATCATCGCGAAGAGAAGCCGCTTCCTCGAAGCTCGTCATGGCAGAAGGTGCACCTCCGGAAAGACTGCGGCCGGATTCGAACGGCCGATGTCATTAGGGTGGACAGGAGAGCTTCATCGCCGCCCAGATTGACGAAAAAATCCACGAGACGAGGTTCAGTGCAGGATTCGTTCATTCTCGACGAGGCTGATCTGTCGCTGATCAATGTGATGCAGATCGCACCGCGGGCCACCTGGACCGAAGTGGGCAAGGTACTGGGCGTCAACGCGGTGACCGCGACCCGGCGCTGGGAGCGTCTGTCCGCCCACGGGGTCGCGTGGGTGACCGCCTACCCGAACCTGTCCTGGTGGACGGAACACAACTGCCTGGCCTTCATCGAGGTGGACTGCGAGCCCAGCGCCCGGCAACAGGTGGTCGACACACTCGCCCACGTGCCTCAGGTCGCCTCGGTCTCCCAACTCGCCGGCGGCCGCGACCTGTTCCTCGTCACCCTCTTCACCGACCTGCAGGCACTGTCCCGCTTCGTACTCGACCACGTCAGCCGGCTGCCCGGCGTGCGCGCTACACGCACTCACACCGCCACCCACTTCTACAGCGAAGGCAACAAGTGGAGGCTCCAGGCCCTCTCCCCCGACCAGCGTGCCCACCTCACCCGCCACGCCCCGCACAGCCCCGCCAGAGACGACGCCTTCCCCGCATCAGGCCGTGACGTGCTGCTCGCGCTGGGTCCCGACGGGCGCCGCACCGTCGCCGACCTGGCCCACCTCACGTCCAACACCGTCTCCACCACCCGGCGGCGCCTGGAACGGCTGATCCGCAGCGGCCTCGCATCGTTCCGCTGCGAAGTCTCCGACGTCATCAGCGGCTGGCCGGTCAGCGCCTACTTCTGGGCGAGAGTCCCGCCCCGTGATCTCGACAAGATCGCTCAATCCCTGCTCACCCTGCCGGAGATCCGGATGTGCGCCGCGATCACCGGCACGGACAACCTGCTTGTCATCGTCTGGTTGCGTTCCCTCGGCGACAGCCAGCGACTGGAGACCAAGATCGCCGAACGCATACCCACGCTCACCCTGGTAGAGCGCGCCATCGTCTTGCGCTTCACGAAACGCATGGGCCGACTGCTCGACGGCCAGGGCCGGAGCACAGGCGCTGTGCCCATCGACCCCTGGGCCCACCATCCCGGCACCTGACCCGCACGACCCACCAAGCCGCAGACGCGGCCTTGGCCCCGGCAGGTCCGAGCAGGTGCCCCGTCGTTTGGGGCAGGGGTGGCGGCAGTGGCGCTGGCTTCGTTCCCCGTTGTAAACGCGGAAGCCACCCTCGGCTCACTGGCCCCGCCCGTGCTCGCGGGTGAGTTCGGCGACCCGCTCCATCTGCTTCAGCGCGGGCCGCTTGCCGACCTGGTGGAAGACGAGCAGGACCGGCGGGTGCGACGCGTTGCTCCCACTGAGGGTCGCGCGCGGACCAGCGGGTGCCGCCCGACTGACCTGCCTGCTGCGCGACGTCAAGCCGTACGACGGCGACCACATCGCGCGCCGGGCTGACCCACAGCCCTCACAGAGGGAAAACCCTGGAAGGGCGGGCGTGCTCTTGCCGCGGCCGCCCCCAGGCGCTTCACTGGCGCTGCTCCACCCCCACAGGAGAACACCCGTCCCCTCGGCAGAAGGGTTTCTCTTGACCGCCCTACGCGCGTCCGCCGTCACCACCGCAGCCTGTGCCGCCGTACTAGCCACCGCCCTGCCGTCCTCGGCCATCAACTCGTACAACGCGACACCCGCACCCGAGCGCACCGAGGTCGGCGCCCTCATCGCGACCTGGGACAACGACGGTGACCCCACGACACCCGACCGGGTCGACTGGGTCTGCTCCGGAACCATGGTCGACGCGGACACGTTCCTGACCGCCGCGCACTGCACCACCGACTGGCCCGACAACGTGAAGTTTTACGTGTCCCTGGACCAGGACGTGCAGGCCGGCCTCGACGCCGCCGCGAAGAAGTACCCCGGCGATCCGGCCGCGCAGGCGGGCGCCGTCGCCGTCCAGGGCACCGCCCACAGCCATCCCGACTACCCCGGGCCCGCGTCCGACCCGCACGACATCTCGGTGATCGAGCTGCCGGCGACCAAGGTCAAGGCCCGCTGGACCTTCACTCCGGCCACGCTGCCCACCGCCGACCAGCTGGGCGCGCTCGGCCCGCAGGCGCTGAACTCCACCGACTGGTTCGTCGCCGGATACGGCACTCAGGAGGCCCAGCGTGGCCCCGGCGGCCAGACCCACCCCGGCGGCGGTGTCCGGATGAAGGCGCCCGTCACTTTCGACGCCCTCAACGACGCGTGGGTCCGCCTGGCGATGACCGAACCCCAGGGCAACGGCGGCGCCTGCTACGGCGACTCCGGCGGCCCCAACTTCGCCGTGATCGGCGGCCGGAACCTGCTCGCGGCCACCACGATCACCGGCGACGGCCCGTGCTACGCGACTAACGTGTCCTACCGCCTGGACACCCCGGGCGCCCGCGCCTTCCTGGCGCCGTTCGTGAAGCTGCCGTAGCGCCCGCCGAGCAGAGGGCGCCACCTCCGCAGCGCTTCACCGCGCTACCGGGCCCGCCGTCGACTGCGGCTCAGACGAGCCGTCGGCGGCGGGCCCGGGCCCGTCCGGCGATCGGACTCGAAGTCTCCGGCATCTGTTGCCGTCGGATCCACCGCGCGGCGGTCGGTGGCGGGATCATCGGCTGGTCAACGATGCAGTGGCGTGGAAGTACCGGGGTAATAACGCCTGGCGGGATCTGCCGGGCGCCGGCAGCGTGGCAACCCCAGAGCCTCCGCCAACTCGGCCCGCCCCGCGCCTTCGGCCCCGTCGGCCAGGTGGGCCAGCAGCGGCCACACCGCCGCCGCCGAGAACGCGGTGCCGGTCTCCAAGACACTTGCCCACCGCGCGGTCAGCCGGTTCACCGCACGGACCGTCGGCCTCGCGACCACCGTTCCACCCCCATCGTCAGCGCGCCTACGATGCGCCCAGCCGTACGTCAGTTCAGCGTCGCCGCCGCCCGACCCATCGTCCCGCACAGGGAGCGGCAGCGTCATCGGCACTGTCACTCCGACTGCCGGCCCTGGCCTCGATGCGGGCTCGAAGGCGGCGCAGGCAGCGCTGGCGCATGGGCCCGATACTGCCGACGGGGATACCCAGTGCGGCGGAAACCTCCGCGTAGCTGGGCGGCGGTGAGGCCATCAGCACGCACAGCAACTGCCTGCAGCGCTCTCCGAGTTCTTCGAACTCCTGCCATATGAGCCGACTTCGTTCGGCCTGGGCTGCCGCTTCCTCGGAATCGAGGAAGGACGGCTCGGCCGTACCGTCCTCCCTTCCCGAGTCCGGGGGGCGGATCGTCCGCCTGGGACGGCCCCCTTGAGTTCTTGTAGTACCTTCAGGCACTCGTGCCGCGCGGTGCTCGCCAGCCACACCCCCGCCTTCTCCGGTTCCGGGATCCTTCCCAGGTGCTGGGCGAAGCGGAACCACACGGTCTGGTAGACCTCGTGCCCGTCGACGTCGAGGAGCCGGTGCGCGCGCACCACGGACCACACGAGCGGGCTCAGCCCTTCCACCAGCGCCTTCCACGCCGCCGCGTCGCCGTCTACGGCGGACTGAACCAGCGCGCCGACATCTGCTCGGTCCACGGCCCACCCCTCGTTTACGGCACGTCATCCTACGCCCCGGAAGTATCCGTTCCGTCCTTTACGCCGGAAGCAGAGGAACTGTCGCCGCCTCATGTTCTCGGAAAGTCAGGCCTGCGCACACCAGGGTCTTCGATGAATCACAACGGCTGACACAATGAGGGGGACCGGTCCCGTGGGACGTCCTGTCTGACGAAACGCCAGACCTTGTTGAGATCGATGCGCACGCGCGAGGAGATCTTCGGCCCCGTCCTCTGCGTCCTCCCCTACGACGAGGAGGACGAGGCCGTCGCCCGCGCCAACGACACGGAGTACGGCCTCGCCGCCGCCGTCTGGACCCGGGACGTGGCCACCGCCCACCGCGTCGCCGACGGCGTCCGCGCCGGAACCGTCTTCATCAACATGCCCAACCCCGTGGACGCCTCGGCCCCCTCGGGCGGCTACGGATCCAGCGGCTGGGGCCGCGAAATGGGCGGCGGCGCACTCGACCTGTAGACCGAGGTGAAGAGCGTCTGGACGTCGCTGGCCTATGGTTCGTCTTCAAACGGATCTTGCCCAGAGCAGGAATGAGGCGAGAGAGACCGCTGCTTCGTAGGAGGTGGCGGTCTTGTCATATCGGGTAGCGATGCCGCGGAAGCTCTTGAGCCGGTTGAAGCAGCGTTCGACAGTGTTGCGCCAGCGGTAGATCTTCCGGTCGAACCGCGGCGGGCGACAGGCGTCACGGCCCCGGTTACGGCGGTGGCGTTGCTGGTCCCGCTTCTTCGGAATGGTGTGGCTCGGCCGCCGCCTACCTCGGCCCCTGGCTCACCCACCGCCTCCGCGGCCGCTCTTCCGGCGGCGGAAACACCGCCAAATACCGAATCTGGCCCCGCCGCATACCGAACCGGACGAGACCAGGCCCGGCTGTCGCCTACCGCCGCGCCCGGCCGAGTGATTCCTGTGTGCGCCTGGGGCACAGGCCGAACGCGCCGCCCAAGGACCGCGGTATCTGTTCACTACCGTCAAGGGACGCTGATGGTCGCAGGTACCGGCAGCGGTCCCGTCCGGGAAACCGTGAGGAGTTGAGTGTCCATGGCCGTGTGTGACGTCTGCGGCAACGACTACGAGATGTCTTTCGAAGTGCACGCCAAGGGAGGAGCAGTCCACACCTTCGACAGCCTCGAGTGCGCCGCCCAGCGGATGGCGCCGATCTGCGAAAACTGCCAATGCCGCATCCTCGGACACGGCCTCCAGGCCGACGGGCAGTTCTTCTGCTGCGCGCACTGCGCCCGACAGCAGGGCAAAGCAGAACTCGTGGACCATGCCTGACCCGCACAACCGAACTGACGCCCCTTGCCCATCTCCTGCACGCGGTCAGCGACACCGCGTCCTGCCCCCCGCAGCGGCGCCTGTTCGTGCCTGGGGAATGGGCTCAGGACACCGAACGCCGTCGTGTCACCCTCGTATGTGGCCGGTGCCGGGTACGGCACCAGCACACCCCTCCGGCTCGCGCCGGAGGAACGGGACCTGGCCCATGTGCCGGCGCTGGCGGGCAGGGAAGTAGCCCACCCGGAAGCAGCCCAGCCGCACCGGCCGGCCTATGGCGAGCTGGGGCCGCCGACGCTGCCGCACTGTCGCACCCATCCGCGGGGTCCCTTGTAGGACAGCCCTTAGACTCCTCCCGATCATTCAAAAGGCGGGCCGGTCATAGCGGTCGGCCTGTTCGGGGAGGGGACGCAGTGGCCGGAGTAGTGAGCAGACGCGGATTGCTGGGCGGGGCCGCGCTCGTGGGAGTCGGGGCGCTGGCGGGCGTGGCACAGAGCGCCGGTACGGCTGCGGCCGAGGCGCCACTGGACACACCGTTCACGCCGGTGTCGGTGCCGCATCTACTGCAGGCCGAGCAGATGGTTCAGTACCAGCGCCTCCTGGCGGCCGGTCACCTGCCGGACGGTCTGGTCGGTCACTGGCCGCTGGACGGCACGGCAGCCGACCGGTCGGGCTACGAACATTCCGTCACCCTCGGTTCGGGTGCGACGTGGACGACGCTGCGGGCCGGCGGCGAGCTGAGCCTGGACGGCACGTCGGGTGCCTACGCGGCCACGGGCTCGGTCCTGGACACGACGGCACCGTTCACGGTCTCGGCGTGGGTGCGTCTGTCGGACGCGGCCAGTCTTTCCACCATGTACACCGCGGTGAGCCAGGACGGCTCGATGGCGAGCCGTTTCCTCCTCCAGTACGACGACACAGCCGGCACGTGGGCATTCAAAGTGCGCAGCGCGGACCAGAGCACGAAGGTCTCCGCCCTGGCGGCCAACCCCGCCACGCTGGGCCGCTGGACGCACTTGGCCGGTGTCTGGGACGGCGCGCAGATCCACCTCTACGTCAACGGCACGCTGGAGGGCAGCGCGGACTCGACCCTGTCCTGGGCTGCGACGGAAGGCTTCAACATCGGGCGCGGCAAGTGGAACAGCGCCCCGGTGAACCGCTTCAACGGCGCCGTCGACGACGTTCGCGCCTACCGCCGCGCATTGACCGCCGACGAGGTCGCCGTCATCAGCGGCCGGACGGCCCGCGCCAACAACGTTTACCTGGTCGGCTCGCCGTCGTCCGTGACATGGGGCACTCCCGACGACGCGACGACGTGGATCGCCCACGCCCGTTGCTCGTCCTTCCTCACGCGGGTGCTGAAGCACACGTACGGCTGGGCGACGGACGACTACTTCACGAAGTATTTCCAGGACACCATCCCGGAGGCCGCGGACTACCGCAAAGCCTTCGCCGACGGTACGGCCGGCCCCCACTTCCGGCGCATCCGCAAGGTGACCGACCTGCGGCCGGGCGACCTGATCGCGATCGACTACAACGGCCAGGTCGCGGACAACACCGGGCACATCGTGATGGTCCGCGAGGTGAAGGGCACCTTCACCGGCACCGCCGACTTCACCGGCGAGACTCAGTACGCCGTCGAGATCATCGACTGCACGTCCGACCCGCACGGCGTGTACGGCCTGTCCAACTACCCGGCGTACCCAGACAGCCGCATGGTCAGCAATGTCACCGGCGAGAACCTCCAGGGCGTGGGCATCGGTCACATGATGTTCTACGCCTCCGACGCCACTGGGGAGTTCTCGCGCTATCGGTGGAGCGTCAACACCAGCAAGACCACGGCGGAGAACCTGACGGTCGCCGACCGGCCGATCGCCGCAGCACGGGTGGTGTGACCTTCGGCGGCTCGCTGCCCCATGACCCGCGACGACGACCCGGTGATGCCGGGGCGAGGTGTGGCTGTGAAAGCGGAGCAGGAGCCCGGCGCGCCGCGCTGGGCTTCGGCCTACCCGCCTCGGCACCCAGGAGGCCTACCGAGCCATGCGGGGGCTGGTGCTGGTGAGTCGGCAAGACGACGGGCTGAGGAAGCTGACGGTCAGGGAAGGACCGTCGTCGAACGCAAGGCGTGGTGGTCGGAACCCCAGGCGTTGGTGGAGACCGCGCAGGACGTGTGACCGGTCCCGAAGACATAGTCGATCTTCGAGTTGTTGAGCGTGTTCTGGCCGTCCCGTGGGCTGTTCGCATCCTGCAGCTGCGCGCACTCGCGGTATGCGTCATACGTTGGGTTGAGGACCTCGTAGCCGTCCCAGCCACGGGCTGGCGGGTTGACGTTCAGATCGCCGCCGAACCCCGCGGTAGCCGCTGGCCTTCGCCCTGGCTTCGTCGCTCATCAGCTCGTCTCGCTGATACCCGTGGTACGTCCAATCGGGGTCGTCGTACCCCGTGCCGCCAGTGCTGAAGTGCGCGCCGCAGTACATCACGGCCTTGGAGGTGATGGCCGCGCACAGGGCGGCCCGCTTCTCGATGCCGGAACCGGCAATGCCCGGCGACTTGAGGATGTGCGCCCGGTACCAGGTGTTCTCGTCCGGCACCGCTACGGAGACACCGTAAGCGCCCCGGTCGGTATTTCCCGTGGTGTCGGCACATTCCTTCTGCGCAAACACAGAGCCGGAACCGCCGGTGTCCACGTCATAGTAGATGGGCGCGAATCTGACGTCCCAGCCGGTGCCGGTACGGCTCTCCAGCGCCGTCTCGATGGGCTGGGCGAACTTCTCGCAGGATTCCTCGAGGAAGAGCGCGTCGGGGTGTACGTGGAGCTGACGTCGTTGAACTGACCCAGAATCTGGGTGGCCATCCGCATTCGTCAACGAGTCCCGCATCAGGCAACGCTCACCCTGTCGACAACTTCACTCAGGCGTTCGTCGGCGGCGTGTTTGTTCCGCCCGATGATGTAGCGGCGGGCGTCATGCTGCCCTGTTCCTCTGTTCCGATACCGCCCCGGGCGCCGCCACTCAACTCCGGTCGTTCACCGCCCGCTCGACGGCCGCGGCCACGCCGGCGCGCAGCCCGTCGCCGACGCCGACCGTGCTCACGTTCCCGCCGTCGTGACCGCCGCCGACCAGTACGAAGCCGACCTTCCCGTAGTGCGGTGCGGTGTCGGCCGCCGCCGTCACCTCGGGCAGGCCGACGGCCAGCACGACGTCGCAGGAGCGCTGCAGCATCCCGTTGAGGAACGGACGGGCGTTGCCGACGCTCTGCTCCCCGGTCACCTGCGTGTAGCTGACCCGGGCATGGGTTTTGAGGGAGGCGTCCTGCATCCCCTGCCAGACGGCAGCAGCTGTGTGACCGACGATGCCGTCCTTGTCAGTGAGCAGGCAGGCGTCGGTCTCGGTGTAGTGCCGGGCCCGGGTGTCGGGGATCGGCGGCCGGTCATCGTGCGAGAAGAGCAGGAAGCCGGTCACCAGCAGCGCGCCGACGACGGCCACCGCGCCCGCCGCGAGCGCGATGGTGCGCCCGCGCACTGAGCGCAGCCACGTGACGGCGGCCCGCCCCACCACCGCGAGCCGGGCGCCCGTGGCGGGCTGCTTGTCCTGCGCCGGGCGCGCCTGTGACACCTGCCGGACCTGCTTGGTCATGTCCTACCTGCTCTCTTGCCGTGCGCCGGCGTCGGACGCCGGTTCTTGCTGTGCCCCGGGCTCAGCGGTCGTTCTTGCCTTGCTACGGCTCAGCGGTCGTCGGACTGCCGAGCCCAAGCGGTCCAGGCGTGCACCGAGGCCCCCACCGTGGACAGCAGGATCAGCAGCAGATCAGCTGCGAACAGCAGTCCGTGGGTGTCCTCGGGGGTCAGTGCCAGCTCGGTTACCCAGGCCACGAGCACGGCACTGAAGACCGCGAAAGCCCACCAGTCGGCGCGTCCGCGTCGCCGTAGCGCGATCACCAGGGACGGCACGGGGCACAGGAGGCCGAGGCTGATGACGGGCAGCGCGGTGAGCGCGGCCCGTACGACGTTCAGCCGCAGCGCGGCCGACCTCAAGATGGTAGCGGTCCTCATCCGTTGTCCCCTCCCCTCCGGTTCCCTCCGGCTTCACGGCTGCGGTGTCTCGCCGGTCAGCCAGTGATGGCGACGGGGGGCGTCCCATGCGATGCGGAGCGCGTGGGTTCGCCTGCCGAGACCCCAGGGACCATCAGGGATCGCCGGGGATCGCCAGGAATCACTCGCGATCTCTCGCGATCACCATGCGCGCGAAGCGCATCGCAAACTAACTGATGATGCTCCTGCGAACGGGAAACGGATCACCTCGATCAGCACATGATTCTCTCAAGCGACAGCAAAGACCTTTGTGTCGCCGACGACAGCTCCTCGCCCGCGGCACCGCTGGGCGCCGTCGCCCTGCTGTGCCTGCTGACGGCGACGTGGATTCCGCTGTTCGCGATGTTCGACGCCCGGCGCCCGACGCAGGGTGGCCCAGCCGCGTTCGGGGCACCGACCGCGCAGGCCGTCGCGTCGTCGCCGCCGCGAGCCGTTGCGCGACTCGGCTGCGACCCGGCCATTTTTAACACCCTGGCATGGGAGGAGTCGACCACACAGCGCGACCGTCGAGCTTCGCCGCCGCGTTCAGCTCGGCGAGCAACGCCTCGTGCAGCCGCTGCCGGACCCCGGCCTCGTTCCAGTCCCGCAGCCGACGCCAGTAGCACCAGGCGGTCTCACAGCTCATTCGACTCGATCCACGGCGGTTGTGTCAGCCGTCGTTGACGCGTGCCTCGCCGGCATTCAGCGGAATGCTGACAGAGGTACTCCGATGGGGAAGGGGCGACCAGGCCGACTCGCTGGCCGGTCGCCACGACGGCTCGCACGATGGCAGAAGGCACAAGTAGGTGAGGGCGATACCGCTACCCGCGGATCGCCCCCACCTAGAACTCGGCCCGGACACGTACAGAGTGAGGTCAGTCACTCATTCCGGCATCCTCTTCGGAGTAGCTCAGCCCGATGACGCGCGCATACAGGTCGGCGAATTCCTCGCTGCGCCGCAAAGCCGCACGCTGGTTCAAAGGCACCTCACTGTCTGCCTCTCGGGCATCGGCCTCCAGACCTTCGAAGTCGACCGTCGCCAGCTCATGGCCCTCGGGCAGTTCCTCCTGCACCATTTCGCCGCACGCCTCTGCCAATTCGTCAGCCCGTTTGAAGGCGTGGGCAAGCGCATCTGTCTCCTCGGGCGCGAGAAGGAAGTCAAGCACTTCGGTGGCGAACACCAAGTGATCCGTGATTTCCGCTTCGAAGGGCGGTCCGTCCGGATCACATGCCTCCAGGGCCTCGCTGACCTCGTCTCGAAGGCCTGCAAGGTCAGGAGCCTCTCCCCGAAGCACTGCCCGAGCGGCCGACGTGGCGTCTGCCAGCGCTTCCCGGGCCTGTCCGTACCACTGCTGGAACTTTGGGTCGGTGTGCCAGCCGCAGTACCTGACCAACAGCAGTGCGGCCACGGCCTGCTTGCCTTCCTCGTCCAGCCGTGCCACGCGGGCCACTTGGTCTGGTGCTTCACTCATGGCCTGAACATCTCTCTCCTGGACACCGTTACGAGTCGGACCGACATCGGACGCAGGGCGACATACCCTCACTGCTCGACCCAGGTGTGCTTCGACCACATGACATCCCGATCCGCAGCCTCAAGAAGGACTTGAGTCCCCATCTCCCGGGGCAGAATGCACCCCTTCGGCCAGCGGATCTCTTCCCCGGCGGTCATGATCTCCATTTCTGCGTGATCATCGGTGAGTTGCAGATTGTAGAATGTCCGGTCACGGAGCGCCGTCACGGTGGAGAAATACGGTTCCACGGTCACGATGACACAGTCGCCCTCTCCATCGTCCAGAGTCAGCCCCAAGGAGGCATCCGATGGTATCGACCGGTACACGTCCGAGAGCTCTGCCAAATGGACCTCGAACTGACGGTACGAGGGGTCCCAAACTTCTACGGTCACCGTATTGGACATTCTGCCATCTTCCAGGAACGTTGAGGCACTAGAGCAAGGACTGTCCTCCCGGGCATTTTCACCGCAGTATCGCGCCCCCTCTGCCGTGACACAAACAACCCGCCCCTCGCGAACGAGGGGCAGGTAGATGCGCCGAGCGAGTGGTCACCGCTCCATCTATCGGATCACCTCGGCCGCCAGGTGGCGACTTCCTCGGCCGACAGACGCAGTTCCCGTGCGCCACAGGTGACGTGCCAGAGCCCGTCCCACCGCACGTGCCACTGCTGGTTCCGGTGATTCCACAGCTCAAGGTAGGCACCTCTGACGCCTTCCAGCAGCCGTAGCTCGTGCGCCAGGTAATCCGGGGAAATGAACACCGGCTGTTCCCCGATGGTCCCCGCACCTGTCCTCGGATTGTCGAAACGGACCAGGACGTACGGACTGGGACTGCGGTTCATGTCCGACGCCTTGAGCATACGGCCGTACCGCTCGGCGGCCTGATCGACCGACTCGGCACCCGAGACCTCGGCGGAGCATCCAGGGAAGACTCCGAACACCACATCGTGAAGGTCAAGCTCCTCGTAGAACAGCCGGTGCGCCTCCGGCCCGACCCGGCCGACCACGTCGAACTCGCGTCCCGGCCATGAAAAACCAGCCAGTGTGATCAACGGCTCAGGCCGCCCGATGACCTCGCCCTCCCGCTCTCGTACGAATTCCAGGACGGCACGACACAATTCCGCGTCGTACGAATCCTTGGTGTTCAACCGGAACGCATACCGACGGTCGGAGCTGAGTGCTGCCAACAGCACGAATTCAGGGGCCGGGGACCGCTCCCAGGCGTCCCAGACGCCAAGGAGCGGCCTGGCATTGGGCAGCGCGGACAGCTTCGCAGCGATGTCCATGGCCAAACCTTCCTTGGCGACTGCAGTCCAGGTCAGTGTCCTGGCGATACCGCAGAAGTCGTCGCCCACCGCCCACATTCGACGGTGATGGTCGCCGGACCGGCCACGCCCGGCCTGGGCGACGGCGCCTACACCCTCACCCTGACGGACTCCGCCTGGGAAGAGCAGCTGCGAAGCGTCTGGGCCGACTCCTCCCCAACCGACTCGGAGGCAAGGGTCACTGGGACAGTCCACGTCTCGCTTCGGGCGCCGCCTCGCAGAAAGGCGTCACACTCATCGCCGCCTTCATCAGCCCGAACGTCGTCAGCGTGATGCCGCCGGAGGGCAACGGCTGAGCGGAGATAAGGCCTCTGAACGGTTCGGTCACAGGATCGCCTTACCTGGGATCACGGACAGGCTTTGGGTTATCTTCGGATGGTGTCGAATCGTGCGCTAGCAGCTGGAGTAGGTCTCGCGCGGGTGATGGCTCACTGCGGGGGCAGTCCAGCAGCGGCCGTGGGCTATCTGGCGAGTGCCATCGCGGCCACGCCCGAGACCCCGGAGCCCTATGCGGTTCTTGCCGAGTTGTGGAAGAGCAAGCCGTCGGAGCTGGCCGAGGTCGTCCAAGACGCCACTTCTTTGCGGGCGGTACTGGCACGGTCGTACATCGGGTTCCTCGAGGGCAACATGGACGACGCGGTGCTGGACATCGGATCGGTGACGGGCGCGCGACCCGATATTGCATGGGCCAGAGCGCCCTGGTTCAGCGATGAACGGTTTCTCGGTGTGGTGAGTGCCGAGGCGCTGGCTGATGCCGCAATGCGGACGACGGACTATGGCCATGATCTGGACACCGATGACATGCGGGAACGGTTCCGGCCCTGGTTCCATGCCATCGATGTGGTCTCTGCCCGCCAGCCAGTTCCAGAAGCGTTGGCCAAGATGGCGATCCTGCTGCGCATATGCGGTCTCACCGATGCGTCGTTCGCCCTCTGCGACCAGGCGGACGCCATCGAGCGGATCATGCTGACGGAAGTTGTGCGAGCGGGGACGTGGCGCAAGCTGGGTGATGTTGAACAGACTGTGGCGGCGTTCGAGCGCGCTCTTGCCCTGGACCCGTACAACTGGTCGCTCTATCTCGACCTGGCCGACATTCGCGCAGAGCAGGGCGACTTCACTGCCGCGGTCCGACTGATCGATCAGGGAATCAAGCACGAGCCGACAGAGCTCACCCTTCGCGCGGCCGGAGCCGCCTACCGGGCACGACTGACCGGCTCGCCTGCCGACCTGAGTGAACTCATCAAACTGGCGCCGAACCTGCCGAACGACTCGTACCGGGACCTGTTGATTGATCACGCCTGTGCTGGCCCCGCGCTGCCTGCCGAGCTCGTGGCTGCGGCCCGCGGAATCCTCGCTCACGAGTAATAGTCCTCCGGCCAGGCTCTCCCGGAGTTCGTTGTCCCACTGCTCCACCGTCTTCGCCGAACGTCACGCCGGCACCGGACTGATCGCAGACGGCTGACCGACATCATGCTTTCAAGTTTAGGTAGCGGCCGAACCACCGAAGCGAACGCTGCCCTTGCGCACACGTCTCACGCACATAGCAGCAGCGCACGGACAGCCGTCCGTCAGGAGAACGACATCACCATCGCTCGATCAAGTCCACGAGCAAAACGCTGCCGAGTTACGGCGGCTCCGGTGGGACAGCATGTGGCGCTTACCAGCTGATGAAGCGAGCGACCGCCCTGCAGAAGCAGTGGGGTACGCAGTAAGTCACTCGCCGACGAAGAAGGTAATGGGATCGAGACGATATGGGTGGCCAGCAATAAAAAATACATTCCTACGGGGTGGAAGAAGAATGGTTCGCTGAATCCTGGCGAGATTTTCAAGCGGGGGTGAAGGGCATGCGGAGCAGACCATCATCGACAATCTCTTCAATTCGGAAACAGGGGCCCAGGAGGGGGAGATCAACGGTCCGTCGGCGTCCGTAAATGTGCGCTGGGGTGCGTCCCGGTTGCCGTCACCGTTGCCGTCAACAGACGTGCCTGTGGTGCGGGTTGCCGACCGGCCTACCGGCACACGACCGACCGGAGCGGGTGGGCCCCTCCTCGGTCGGGCACCTTCGCCGGACCAGGGTTCTCCAGGGGCCGCCAAGGCTCACACCGTGACGCTTGCGCTCGGCCTTGGCGGCCCCTGGAGGTTCCTGGTACGCCCCCGGGGCCCGGCCGAGGAGGGACCCACCCGTGGCAGCCACTCATTCCCGCGCTACGACGCACCCGCGCATGACCGGACCCCCTCCCCCCTCCAAGAGAGGGCCCGGGTGCGGGGCAGAGCCCCACTGATGTTCTCGGGTTGGCGTGCGTTGCTGGCCGCGGCGCCCGTGCGGGCTGCGGGCCGGAGCGGGACGGAGGCAGGCGCCACGCCGCGCGGATGCGCGGCGCCTTGAACAACACCGCCAAGAGCAGCAGCGTCAACGCACCGCCGCCGGAGCCCGGTGACGGGAAAACGGCCTGATCTTCCATAAAATCCATTATGGGAAGAGTCAGCAGCCCCTCGCACCCAGATTGCCGGGAAACCAGGGGCTGCTGTAATCGGCGCGGGAAACTAACCGGCAAGACTCCGCTCGCGAAGCCACTGAAGTTCGGCGAGTTGCTTCTCAAACGTCTTCGAGCCCTGGGAAGCGACAGCGACCATGGAGTCGAAAGGTGTGAGATCGAAATCCCTGAAGTACGCCTTTGCGAGGTCCGGCGCGTCCGGGAGCGAAAGCACGGTGTCCCGATCCGCGCGGCGCAGGAGGAAATGCCTGTTCTCATCCCTGCGCACCAGTTCTCCCGGCACCGCACGAATCGTGGCGTCAGCGAACACGGCATCCCGGATGTCCAGGGCCCAGTCGACGTCACGGTAGAAGTCGGCCATCCCATCCGAGAAGGCTGCAAACATCTCTGCCCCGAGCGACCGGACAGGACCGGCGAAGATGAACTGGCCGATCTTCCCGCGCAGTGTGACGTTGCGGAATACGCACCCGGAGATGGAGCTTTTACTCAGCTTCGCCCCGTCCACCGTGACGTTCTCCAGCCTTACGCCCGCCATTGTGCACGCGCTGAAAGAGCAGTTCTGTAGGATCGAGTCCCGCACCACCAGGCCGAATGACGGGTCGTCATGCTGCGCCAGCACAGAACTGGTGAACTTGACGCGCCTCAGATCGAGATCGCTGAAGACCCGCCCACTGCCGTACTGGCGCAGACGCTCAAATGAGGACCCTTCAATGGCGTCGGTCATTCGCCGACTCCACCAAAGATCTCTGCAATGTCCGCACCCTTGAGCGTCGGATACGTCATGAGCTGATCCGGGTGCTCATAGTAGTCCCGCCCCATGTGCTCGGCGATGGATGTCTTACTGGCTCCAGTCACGTCCACATTATACGAGTCGCCGATCCGGAAGTCCGGAAGCTTCTTGCCGGGTTCGGACGTGCCGAGGTGGGTGATGTTGCTGTCGGCAAGCACCTCCGGGTCCTGGGCCACAGCCTTCTCCAGGGCCGAGCCCGCCCACATACGCTGAATGTAGAACTTCACATCAGTTCGTCCGGTCTGGTTCGCACCCAAGTTGTCGCGGACGGCGTCCATGTTCGCCCGCGCCCTGCCCACGGCCGCCTTCAGGGTGTCATAGCTCTTCTGGTGCGCCTCACTCAGGCTGGCGCGAGACCCTGCAGCCGGCTCCTCCTCGGTTCCACAGTTGTGCACGAGGACCGGGGTGCTGCCTGCCTCCACATAGTACGTGTGGAGGGTGCCGATCGTGAGGTCATAGGTCGTGGTGTTCGCGTGGTACAGGCGGACACCGGTGACCTCGGCCGTGCCGGTCGGCGTCTGGAGGACGTCGCCTGACTTCAGGTCCTTGGCCTCGACGAAGGCCGACTGGGTCTCGTCGTAGAAGGGGTGGTGGAAGGTGGTCGTCAGGTGCGCGTCGCGCGAACCCGACCCGGCCTCGCTGACCGCCGCCACCGGCGCCGTAGCCGACTGGTGCGCATCACCGTGGCCGTGGCCGGCCGACAGGGCACCCAGGATCGCAGCCGATGCCGCCAGGCCGAACGCCGCCTTGCGGGCCGCCTTCTTGGCCACGGACTTGGCCGCCGCCTTGGCACCGGCCTTCGCGGACCGCTTGATCGTCACGTCCACGAAGTCGTGGTCGGTGTGCGTCACGATCACATCGGTGACCTTGTGCGCTTCCGTGCCCGCAGCACCCGGAACCGAGTTGGCGATGGTGTCGCCGACCTTGATCTGGTCGATCGCCTTGGTCGTGCCGTCGGCCATCAGTACCCGGGTCGTCCCGGTGAAGCTGTGCGGACCGCCGATCCGGCAGCTCGGACCTGCATCGTCGGAATGCGACTGAGCCGAAGTCCCGGCCTCCTCCGCTTCCGCAGCGGATGCCGCTCCGTCCGTGGCGTCCGCTGCCGCGGATTCCCCTGCGTCGGTCACACCCTTGCCGAACAGCCCGCCCACGACCTTCATCGCCTTCGGGGCCGCCTTGGCCAGCAGGGAACCGCCGATCTTGCCGAGGATGCCGCCGGCCGCGCCGGCCACGGCGCCCGTGACCGCCGAGCCCGCGAACGCCCCGACGCTGCAGTCGCCGCCGCCGTTCTCCGCGCACTTGAAGCCCTGCTCGACCAGCGAGCCCGCCGCACCCGCGGCGGCCGCGCAGCCGATGGAGCCGACGCCGCCGGTGATCGCCTCACAACCGGCGAAGACCGCAGTGGAGACCACGAAGGAGGTGATCGCCGCGGCGTGGTGCTTGACGAACTTCGCCGCCGACTTCACGGCCTTGACGGTGGCGTGGTAGGCCGTCCTGGCCGCGTGGGCGACCGCGTGCGCGGCCTTCTTCACGGCGTGGACGATCTTCTTCGCCGCCTTCTTCACCGCGTGCACCACACGGTGCACCGCATGCGAGATCTTGTGGTACGCGGAGTGAACCGCATGGACCACGCGGTGATAGATGCGTCTGACGTGCCTGGCCGCGTAGTGGTACACGCGCCGGACCACTCGCACGGTGGCGCGGTACACGTCCCGCACCCGGTGCGCGATCTTGTGCGCCGCGTGCTTGACCGCGTGGACCACCTTGCGGGCCACGTGCTTGATCGCGTGGTAGGCCTTGTGGACCGCGTGCTTGACGGCGTGCGCCACATGGTGGGCGACCTTCTTGGCCCCGCACACCACGTCGTACCAGGAGCAGTGACCCGAGTCGTCCGTACCCGCCAGCGGGTTGTCGTCGACGTAGGCGAACGGGTTCGCCGCCACCGAGTTCGGCACCGGGTCCAGCGAGACGCTGTCCTTGTTCAGGAACTGGCCCGTACCCGGGTCGTACCAGCGTGACGCCGTACCCACGTCACCCGTGCCGGGCTCCGTCCAGCCGGACTGGAAGCCCAGGTGGCCCGTGATCGTGTTGGTCGGCGAGACCACCTTGCCGAGCGGGTCGTACGACACCGAGCCGGCCAGCGAGGTGGCACCCGAGGTGAAGGTGCCGACCACGTCGTTGTGCTGGTCCGTCAGGGCCAGGACACCGCTGCCGCCCACCGGCTTGATGCCGACGATGCCGCCCGCCGGGTCGTAGCTGTAGGTGTCGTCACCGTCCGAGGCGATCGTGTTGTCCGCGCCGGAGTAGGCGAAGGTCCGGGTGGAGCCGGTGCCCGTGTCACGGTCTGAGACGTTCCGGCCGAGCGCGTCCAGCGTGTACGACTGCTCACCGGCGACGACCTGGCCGCCGAAGGCGTCCGTCTTGTACGCCACCGTGCCGGAGGCCGACGACTCCTGCGTCATCGTGCCGCGCGCCGAGTAGTCGTAGCTGTGCACGCCGTCCGAGGTCAGCTCGTCCCGCGCGTCGTACGTGTAGACGTTCGAGCCGTTGCGGATGCGGTTGCCCGAGGCGTCGTACGCGTACTGCGTGGTCGTCGTGCCGTTGTTCCACGACGTCAGGCGGTTGGCCCAGTCGTAGGTGTAGGTGTTCGACGACGCACCCGACACGCCCGTTGTCGTCTTCGACGTCAGGTTGCCGTTGTTGTCGTAGCCGTAGCTGAAGCTCGCCAGGGTCGTTGCGCCCTGCACGAGGGTGTCGCTGGTCAGCTCGTGCGCGCTGTTGTAGCCGAAGGTGCGGGTCTGCCCCGTCGATCCGTACTTGATCGTCTTCAGCTGGTTCAGGTTGTCGTAGCCGTACGTCAGTTGCGTGCCCGTCGTGGCGTCGTTCAGGGACGACAGGCGGCCGGCCGTGTCATAGCCGTACGTCGTCGTGCCCGCCGCGTCCGTGCGGGACGTCATCTGGGCGTCGTTGTTGTAGGCGAAGCTGGACGAGCCGCCCGAGCCCGACGCCGTCAGCACATCGCTGCGGTCGTCGTAGGTGAACGCGTCGTGGGTGGCCGCCTGGTGGTCCACCGCTCCGGCGATGCCCGCCTCGTCGGTGTCCGCGGACAGCACCCGGCCGTCGGCGTCGTAGGTGAAGTGCCGTGTCGCGGAGGCCGCGTCGGCGCCCTGGCCGGACATCGACTTCAGCTGGCCCAGCGAGTCGTACGTCATCGACGTCGTCACGCCACCCGGCAGCGTCACGTTGGTGAGCTGGCCGTCCGCGTCGTAGGCGAAGGTCGTCGTCGAGTCGGCCGCCGAGGTGTACTTGGCGGTGGTCGGCTCGATCACCTTCTCCCGCTGGCCCCACGGCGTGTACGTGTACCGCCAGGAGTTGCCACGGCCGTCGGTGAAGCGCGTGCGGTTGCCCGCGGCGTCGTAGCCGAACGTCGTGGTGATCGACGTGGAGGCGTCGACCGGCTGGGTCTCCTGCGTGACGGTACCGGCCGCGTCGTAGGTGAAGTGGCTGGTGTGGCCGTTGGCGTCGGTGGAGGCGGTCAGGTTGCCGACACCGTCGTACTGCTGGTCGGTCTCCCAGAGCTTCGTGCCACTGGCGTCGTACTGCTTCGTCACCACCGGGTCGGCGGAGGCGTCGAAGTCCGTCTCGGTGTACGTGCCGTCGGCGAGGATCGTCTTCTGACGGTTGCCCATGAAGTCGTACGTGAAGCGGGTGGTGTTGCCCGCACCGTCCGTGACCGAGGTGATGTCACCGGCCCGGTTGTAGCCGTACGACGTGGTCACACCACCCGGTGATGTCGTCGAGGCCAGGTGCGCGCCGTAGGGGTTGCCGGACGTGACCGCGTAGGAGTTCGTGGACGTCAGCGTCTTCGTGGACGGGTAGCGCTCCAGCGTCGTCTGGGTGAGCTGCCGGCCCAGGAAGTCGTATGTGGCCTGGGTCTGCGCGCCGGTCGGATCCGTCGCGGACAGCCGGTCGCCGTCCGCGTCGTACGTCGCGTGCGTCTTCGTCCCGTCCGGTGCGGTCGTCTGGGCGAGGTTGCCCATCTGGTCGTACAGGTAGGACGTGGTCTTGCCGCCGGGCGTGGTGACGGAGGTCTGGTTGCCCTCGCTGTCGTACGTGTACACGGTGGTACCCGCGTTGGCCGTCGAGCCGCCCGCCGGGGTGTACGGCGGCAGGGTCTCGGAGACCTTGTTGCCCTCGGCGTCGTACGCCGTGGTGGTGACCAGGCCGTTGGGGTCCTGCTCCTCGACGGCCTCACCGAAGGTGTTGAAGCCGCTGGTGGTGACCGGGCGCACGGTGGAGGCCGTGGTGCCGTCCGGCTCCGCTTGGACGGCGGGCGCGGTGGTGACCGCGAGGTTGCCCGCCTCGTCGTAGGAGTAGTTGGTGGTGTGCTGCTCGGCGTCCGTCATGGACGTCGGCAGGCCCCTCTTGTCGTAGGTGTACTTGGTGGTCTGCGCGTCGGAGGAGCCGACCGTGCCGCCGGTGCGGCCCTTGCCGTACAGCGAGGACACCTCGGAGGACGACAGCGCCCGCTGGTAGACCTGCACGTTCGAGACGGAACCGGGCAGCGGGTCGCTGGCGGCGCCGGCGTACTTGTCCTGGCCGATCGTGAGCGGGCCGGTGGCCGCCCAGGGCGTGGTGTTGGTGCCGCCCGAGCCGGACAGGGCGCCGTTGACGTACAGCTTCATCGCGCCGGTGGTGGAGTCGTAGACACCCACCAGGTGCGTCCAGGTGTTGCTGGTCGCCGCGCCGGAGGAGTACGCCGCCGGGAACGTCGGGCTGGTCGCGTCCTTGCTCGTGTCGACGAGGCTCCACAGCGGCGCGTTGGTGTGCGCGTAGTTGTACTGCAGCATGAACGCGCTGTTCGTGGTACCGGTCTGCGCGACCACCGCCGCGTTGTGCGTCGGCAGCGAGCTCATCTTCACCCACGCCGAGACCGTGTACGACGTGGTGGTGTCCAGGACCGGACCGTTGGTGGCGATCCCCTTGGAGGTCGTGCCGTCGAAGGTCGCGGCGCTGTCGCTCCACGTGACACCCGTGGCCTGGCCGGTGTTGCCCGTGCCGGAGGCGTCCGTGACGGACGTGCCGGACGACTGGTCGAGCTTCCACCAGCCCGCCGGGTGACCCGACGCGTCCCCGTACAGCGTCTCGCTGAGCAGGTTGCCCATGTCGTCGTAGGTATTGGTGGTGGTCCGGTCGTAGCCCGAGGCGTCGTGGTCGTTCTCGGTGGCGACCTGGTCGTCCGGCGTGTACGACACGGTGGTCACCCGGTCGACACCGGTCGGGTCATCCTCGGTGGAGGTGGTCCGGGAGGCGGCGTCGACCGTGTACTTGGTGACGTCCTCGCCGTTGTCCGTGGTCTGCGAGAGCAGGTTGCCGGCCGCGTCGTAGGTGTCCGACTCGAGCACGTAGGTGCTCTGGCCGTCGGCGCTGGTCCGCTTCACCGTCGAGGTCAGACCGTCGTCGGTGTAGGTGTACGACGTGGTGTTGCCCATCGCGTCGGTGATGGACGCCAGGCGCCCGGCCGGGTCGTAGGCCCGGGAGGACTCCACGAGCAGGGTCGGCGTCTGCGGGTTGACCGGGTCGCCCTTGTACATGAGGCCCTGGGTGAGCAGGTTGCCCTCGGCGTCGTACGTGTACTGGGTCTCGTTGCCGGCGCTGGTGACCTCCTTGGTCCTGTTGCCGGACGAGTCGTAGGTGTACGTCGTCGTGTTGCCGTAGGACGTGCCCGAGGCCACATTGGCGTCCGACTCGGTCGCCACGTGGTCGTACTGGTCGTAGGTCCACGTCTGGGTGCGGGAGCGGTCGCCGCCGCTGGCGTCGGCCACGGTCTGCGAGGTGGTGTTGCCGTCCTCGTCGTAGACGGTGCTGGTCACGGCGGCGTGCGTGGCGCCGGTGACGCGGTCGGTGAGCTGCGGGTCGTCCTCTTCGGTCACCTGGCCGGCCGCGTCGTACTTGTACGTCGTGGTCAGGCCGTTCGGGTAGGTGTCGGAGACGACCTTCTGGGTGGTGACCTGGCCCAGACCGTCGTAGGTGTACTGGGTGACCAGGCCGATGGCGTCGGTGGTGGAGGCCACGTCGCCGTTCTTGAAGTACGAGACCTGGTTGACCGCGCCACCGGGGCTGATGGTCTTCACCGGCAGGCCCGCGGGCACCACGCCGCCGTCGGCGGACGGGTAGGCGCTGGTGCCGTCGCTGTAGACGGTCGTCGTGGTACGGCCGTTCGGGAAGCCGGGGACGGCTGGACCGGTGATCGCGGTCTGGTTGCCGGCCGAGTCGTACGTGTACGACGTCAGGTAGGTGTTGTCGGTCGCGGACGAGGAGCGGCCGTCACGCTCGGTCAGCAGCTGGTCGTTGCGCGGGTCGGCGGTGGTCAGCTGGGCCGTGGTGTCGTCCGGGTAGTACGTGTAGTACTCGGTGTTGCACTTGTTCGCAGCCTGGTCCTGGCAGGACGTCGAGGAGACGATGTTGCCGCGCACGTCGTGACCCGTGACGGTCATCGAGCCGTTGGGGTCGGTCACGGTGTGCTCGAAGCCGGCCGTGTCGTAGCCGAAGCTGGTCCTGTTGCCCAGGGCGTCGGTCTCGGTCAGCGCACGGTTGCCGTGCGTGACGTCGTAGGTGTAGGTGAGCGTCGCGTTGGTCGGCGTGGTCACCGTCACCGTCTTCACCGGCAGCAGGCCGGAGGAGTTCTGCGCCGCTTCGAACTGGGCGTCCACGTCGTCGGAGGACAGCTGCGAGCGGTAAAACGCCGCCTCGGCGATGGAGCCCTTGAAGTAGGTGGCGTAGCCGGTGTTGTTGGTCGAGCTGTTGTGGGCCTCGTCCGGCCAGTTGCCACCGAGGAAGCCCGCGCCGACGTAGGTGTAGTTCTGGCCGCTCATGGCGGCGGTGCCGGTCTGGGTGCCGACGAGGTTGCCGTCCAGATACAGGGACTGGCTGGTGGCGGACGTGGAGAGGGCCACGTGGTGCCACTTGTTGTCGGTCACCGCGGACGCGGACCCGATCGGCTTGGGAGAGCCGCCGGAGAAGTAGAACTCGCCGTACAGCTTGCCGCTGCTGCCCACGTAGAGGATGGGCGTGTACGACGTGGGTGTGGTGCCGTTGGTCAGGGGGTCCTTCGACGAGGCGAACAGCACGCCGTTGGCTGTCGAGGTCTTGAACCACATGTCGACCGACTCGGCACCCGAACCCGGCACGGTGCCGCTGGGCAGCGCCACGTCGGAGCTGGTGCCGTTGAACGACGCCGTGGTGTGGTCGCTGAACACACCGCTCGCGCCGAGCGTCACCGCGTTGTACGTGCCCTGGCCACCGCGCACTTCGTCGAGTGCCGTCGAGGCGCCCGCCGACTCACCGAAGCGGTAGTACTGGTTGGGGGCACCGCCCAGCACCGCCCCCCGGTAGGTGTTGCTGGAACCGGCGATGGTCGGCGGGTTGAGCTTCCAGACACCGCCGTTCTCGTCGGTCAGCTGGGTGACACGGGCGGCGTTGGTGTCATAGGTGATGCCGGCGAACGCCTTGCCCGACGGACGGGTGACGGACGTCAGCAGCGGCGAGGCCTTGGTGGCCGCGGTGTGGATCCGGGCGACCTGGTCGGCGGTCAGCGCGTTCGGGTAGAACGCGGCGTCCGCGATGGTGCCGTTGAAGTAGGTCGGGTAGCCGGTGTCGTCCGTGGTCGAGTAGTGCGGCTCGTCCGGCCAGGTGCCGCCGAGGAAGCCGGCGCCGATGTACGTGTGGTTCTGCAGCGCGCTGTGGTAGCCGTTGCTGTAGGAGATCATGCCGGACAGCGAGCCGACCTTGGCACCGTCGAGGTACAGGGTCTGGCTGGAGCCGGCGCCCGAGAGGACCACCTCGTGCCAGGCGCCGTCGTTGACGGCGGCGGTGCTGACGATCGGCTGGACGGCGTTGCTGTTCCAGAATTCCGCGTTCAGCTTGCCGTCGCTGCCGACGTAGATGCCCGGGGTGTACTGGCCCTGGGTCATGCTGCTGCTGATCGGGAGCGTGGAGTAGGAGAACAGCACACCGGGAGCCGTCGTGGTCTTGAACCACATCGACAGGGTCAGCTGGGTGGAGCTGGAGGCCAGGCTCGGCGGCAGCTCGAGGTAGGAGGAGGAGCCGTTGAACTGGGCCGCCGTCGCCGTGGACCCGGCCAGCGGGCCGGTCTGGCCCAGGGTGACGTTGTTGTACGTCGCGTTGTCCGTGCCCTCGCTGTCACCCACCGAGCTGGCCGCGACGGTGCCGCTGGACTCGTTGAGCTGCCAGAGCGAGGACGCGCCGGCGTTCTCCACCTCGGTGCGGAACTGCGAGCCGTTGGTGTAGCCGTACGCCGTGCACTTGGTGGTGGACAGCGGCGAGCAGACCTGCGTCAGCTTGTCGCCGGTGTAGCCGTACGTCCACGTCTGGGCGCTGTTGACGTTGTTCGGGTCGACCGGGTCGGTGACCACGGTGGCCACGTGTGCGGACGTCGCGCCGCTGGGCGTGGACCAGGTGAGGTTCAGGGAGCGGCCGGAGACCGCGGACTTCATCTTGGTGACGTGACCGGATGTCCAGGTGAAGTCGACCGAACGGTTGTTGGCGTCCTTCACGGATGTGATGCCGTAGACACCCGTGCCCACGGACTGGGTGAAGGTGTAGACGGTGTCGTCCTTGTCGGTCAGCGTGTAGCCGGTCGGCGAGGTCACCGACCGCAGCATCGCGAACCGGCCCGAGGGCGCGGAGAACGTACCGTCCGAGTTCTTGCCGAACCCGACCTCGGAGCCGTCCGGGTAGGTCATCACGACGCCGGTCAGGGTGCCGCTCGCGTTCTTCTGCTCGGTGACCTTGGCGTCGAAGATGCTGGACCAGCCGGCACCGAAGGCACCCGAGGTGCGGAAGTCACGGGAGTTGTAGTCGCGCTCGACGTCGAGGCTGGGGCCGACGGTCGAGATGGAGGCGTCCGTGTCGGACGTCGTGTAGTTGCCGATCGTCGCGTCGTAGCCGTGGTCGCTGCTGTTCTGCGACAGCTCCGAGGTGATGAACGGCTGCGGCACCTCGGTGGTCAGCGCCGACGTCGGGGACACGGTCGAGTACTTCGTGCCGTCGTAGGCCTGGGCGGTCCAGCTGTACGTCGTGTTCCAGGTCAGCTTGCCCGCCGGAACGGTCCAGTTGGGGGTCGTCACCCAGCCGGAGTCCACGACCAGCGTGCCCGCGGAGTTGTAGACCTTGAAGTCGTACTTCTGCGCGACAGGGTTCTGCTGGAAGTCCGCGAACGCCTGCAGCTCGGGCGTGACCGTGGAGACCGAGGAGTTGTTCGCCGGGAAGGTCGCCTCGACCATCGGCGCGATGTCACCGGTGTAGTCGTACACGATGTACGGCTCGTCGCCCGGGTCGGCCATCGAGGCGAACTGCTTCCAGTGCAGGCTGTCCGTGGTCGTGGCGTAGATCGCCAGACCGTAGTCCGCGCTGGTGCCGCTGGCCCACTTCTGGATGGACGCCGTGTCCAGCGGCACCGTCACCCAGTCACCGCCGGTCGCACTGCTGGTGGTGTTCGCGCACGCGTGGGGCACCGAGGGCGTCAGGCTGCCGATCGACGCGCCGTGCGCGGGGCCGGGGTACGTCATGGCGTCCGTGGGGTCCCACGCCGACGACACCTGCGCGACGTTGAACGACTCCGGGGTACACGTCGACGCCCAGATGTCGTACAGGTGCAGGTTCGCCGAGACCATGGTCACGCCGGAGCCGTCGAAGCTGGTCCGCCAGTCCTGCACGAACGAGACCGCGGAGTGCGTACCGGAGTCGTAGGAGCCGACCTTCATGGTCTGCTCCTGCGAACGGTCCACCGGCGAGTAGCCCGACTCCGCGTAGGTGGTGTGGACGTAGTCCCACACCGAGGTGTCCGGGTCCACCGTCACCGGGAACTTACGGGCCTTGGCGTGCAGCCAGGCGCTGTCGAGGGTCATCCGGAGCGCCGGCTTGCCGTGCTCGGTGATCAGCTCGTAGGTCACCGCGTGCGTGGTGGCGCGCTCGCCGGAGACCTTGTTGATCTTCGAGTCGAACGCGTACGCCGCCGGGATCGACGCCACGCCCTTGCCCTGGGCGTCGCGCAGGTCAACCCCGCCGGACTTGTTGAGTTCGGCCGTCAGGCCCTTCAGTTGGAGGGGGAAGATCCAGGAGTTGGCGGTCTTCGCCGAGTGCAGCACCAGTTCCTGGCGCATGCCGACGGACGTCGAGGTCAGCTGCAGGTCGGTGTCGGGGAGGACCCTCGGGTAGGAGACCGTCGAGCCCTTGGCGGTGCCGGCGACCGATGCGGCGCCGTCGAGCCCGAACGCGATGCTGTTGCCGTCCTTGCCGAACGACGCGAGCTTCTGGTCAGAGGCCTTCGGAGCGAAGGCGACGGCCATGGCGTTGGACTTCTCGTCGAAGCGGCCGTCGGTGCCGCGGGCGACGTCCGTGTCGATCTGCTGCCAGTCGCCCTTGGAGTCCTTGTAGTTCAGCGGGAACGGCGAAACCTTTCGGCTGAACGAGCCGTCGGCGTTGCGGTAGTAAGTCGAGTGTGCCGTCGATTTGGCAGCCACCCGCTTGCTCGTCCGGGCGTCGAAGCCGTGGAACGAGGCGCTCTTGCCCGCCTTCACCGTGGACCGGTGCGCCTGGTAGGCGGCCAACTCGCCGCGACCCTTGCCCGGCTTGTGGCCCGCGCCACGGTGCGCCTCGGTCGCGGCGGCCGACACATGGTGGCGCCGGCCGGCCGCGGTGCCGGACTGCTGGTGCGGCAGCTTGCCCCAGTTCGGGTCGGTGAACCACGACGCCAGCGAGGACAGGCTGAGGCTCGGCAGCTGGATCCGGCCCAGTTCCATGCCTTCGGCAAGGGCCTGATCCGTAGTCAGCATCAGCGCCAGCGTGGTCAGCACCAGCACGGCTATGGAGCGCCGCGCCCTACGAGCACGACGTGCGGGCCGCGCGGCGCGCTGGGGGCGTAGACGGCGGCTGAGCGGCCACTGAGGCACGGCTAGGACTCCAGTTATTCAAGAGCGACAGAAAAACGCTCTGATCTTGCCTTCTGTGAAGAACTCGTGGACCGTTCCAAGAGCTGATCTTGTGCAGGGCTTGACTGATCCTTGCCGAACCTGACCGATTTGCTGTTCGGCGTCCCTTCACAACTTGTAAATCGCTTTGCCCGACCGTCACACATCCTGGATCTCTTCTTCATTCGTCGGTGATCGATGGGAAGTGTGCGGTTCCGTCCCCCGCGGCCCCGTGTGCTCACAGCGGGTGCCGCATCCAGACGTTCGGCTTGACGTGCACGGCGTACCCGCGTTCCGGGGCGCGCTGGTCCCGGTCCAGCGCGCCCCGGCACCTCGACCTCCTCCGCGGTGTCGAAGGGCAGCCCGGTCCAGCGGCGCCACTCCGCCAGCGAGGCGCCGACCGTCATGGAGGCCGGGGCGATGGAGTCGATGGAAGCGCCGGTGCCGGCGTGGACTCGCAGCCACGGGTCATCCGGCACAGCCCGTCGGAGCGCAGCCGGTGGGCGTACTCGGTGATCGGGGTGCGTGGTTCGCGGTGCTTGGCGCTGGGCGTACGGGCGCGACCACCTCACGGAAGCCATGGGCACGGGCGTTGCCCCGCATCGCCTTCGGGGGGTGGCCGCACGGGCGGCGGCGGATGCCCGCCGGCACGCCGCCGAGCGAGCACGCCGCCCCCAATCCCCCGCCCTCGTCCGGTGGATGGCCGACCACCCCATGAAGGTCCTTTTGCACACCGAGACCTGGCACCAGCTCGTGCGCACCGCCTGCTGGATCCACGGCCACACCGCCGAGCAGGTCCACCTCCGCGAGATCGACAGCCCGTCCACATCCGCCTGCGCCACCTCGGCGCCTCTCCCCTGCCCTTCCGCGAACTCAGCGTCAGAACCGAGGAACCCGCCGACTGGTCCCCCGGGGGTGTGCACCGTGTTCGTCGTTCGAGAACGAGATTGCCTGTCTCTCCTGCCGCGGCCGCTGCTTGAGGGCAAGCTGCGGCCCGGTGCGGTCGATGATCCGGTCCTCGCTGGACTTGGAGGCGCCGAACAGTGGCGAGCCGCCGCAGCGTCAGGTCGAACTCGACAAATCGTGGGACGCGCTGCACCGATGCTTCATGGATGGCGCCTTGGCCCTCGACAACGGTGACTTCCCCTTGTCGCACGTGATTCTCGGCGGGGTACCGCTGCACGAAGGCGACGACTACATCGTCTGCTACGTCGCTGCGCAGCAGGTCCGCGAGGTCACGGCAGCCCTGGAACCAGACCGACGGGCAGTGCTGCGCGATCGCTTCGACAACATGAAACAGGTCCATCACCGCGACTGCGTCGGGGACTTCTTCAGCTGCGGCGGTCTTGAAGCCGGTGAAGCCGTCCATGGCCACAATCTCGATCCCGTCGCGGAACGCTGGTGTCTGGGCCTCGAGCCAGGTCTTGAACACCGAAGTGCTGCGGCCGTTCGGGATGAGCGTGACGCACTACTCCTGCCTCGAGCTGCTGGCGCAACGACCGGGCTTGTCGAACTCCGAGCTCGCGCGGGGCGCGTTCGTGACACGGCAGACGATGAACGTGCTACTCCAGGCCCTGGAACGAGACGGCTACGTGACCAGGCCTGCGGAGGCACCCGTCGGGAAGGTGCTTCCTACGCGGCTCACGCCTCGCGGCCGACGAAGCCTCGAGAAGGCGAGCGCAGCCGTCCGGTCCGTCGAGGCCAGAATGCTGGCCGGCCTGACCGAGACCGAGCAGTCAGACGCGTTCCGGATCCTGCAGAGGATGATCCATTCCCTGCGCGATGACAACGAGGATGCATAGCTCGTTCCGCGGCGCACGTCTCGTCGCGCTCGGACAGGAGTGCAGCCGAGCCTGAGAATCCGTGCCGGCGACCTCGAAAACCGACAGACCCCGACTACACCCTCTACTGCGATGAGCCCTCATTGTGTCAGCCGTTGTAAGCGCAGACACCAGCCGCAAAGCAGCGTGTGATCACATGCTCGCCGCGTGGCAGCCTGTGCCAGCTCACCGCCCGCGGCCAGGCGGGACCGGGCCGACCCCACCCTAAGGCGTTCACCGATCCGGGCTCTGCGCGGCCATCGTCGACCGGCTGGCTTTCAACGGCGCCGTCATCCAGACCGGCACCGCGTCCCACCGCCTCGCCCACACCAAAGCCCAGGCCGAACGGACTGATGCGAGCTCACGCGGCGTTCAGAAAACGTTGATCGCAGCTGGTGCCCGCTCCGCACGGGTCAGGGCGCGCAGCACTGCCGCTTGGCCGTGGCGCCGGGCGGCAAGCCCGGTCAGCAGCGTTACCACGGGATCGAGGGCGGCGCCAGGAAGCTCCGGCGCGCTGAGGCCCACGCTGACCGCCAGGTCGTCCATATGCACAGCGAGTTCGACCATCCGCGTCACGAGGAAATCGTCCAGGCTCAGCGCCCACCCTGTTTGCGGCAGGAACACCACCCGGTCGCCGTGCACCTCCTCAAGGCCGCTTCGTTGCTGGTCGAGCGTGGCATGGACGCGCTCGCGCAGCGGCCGCACGCCTTCGGAGGAGATGCCTTCGCCCTTCGCTCGAATTCCAGAGTTGATCTCGCCGTCGAGCGGCGCGTCGATCCACACGGCCCGCGCGTAGTGTTCCAGCACGGAGATGGGTTCCTGCTCAGAGCCAGGTCCCTCCAGCGCCGGATCCACGCTGAAAATCTGATACGCGAGGTGGCCGGCCAGACCGCCGACAGTCCAGTGCGCCAACGCGCTGGGTTTCTCCCACGAGGCGGCCACTTCCGGTGCGTCCAGCAACGCTACGGCCTGCGCGGCAGTCTCCAAGTAGGCGTTCTTCAGACTCACAAGCCCCCCATGATCCGTCCGGACTCCAACATTACGCAGTACGGCTGAGGGGGTCAGCCCGACACCACACGGCCATCCAAGCCGGCGCTTTCGCGTCGGCAGGACATAAATACCCAAATCTCCCGCACCGCGACAGGCGAGCGTGCCGAGCGACATCAAAAGTCATTGACGTTGATCAAGCTGCTACCTGCCTGGGCGACTCCCGAAGTCACCAACAAACGACTCCGGAAGAAACAAGCACAGCCAACCTGTCTGTCCGTCACCGCGGCGGCCGCCGCGGACGGCACCGCACGGGCGACGGAAACCGCCCGCCGCGGCCGCTCGCCAAGATCCGGCGCCACTCTAAAATCGAATACGTCAACGACAGGTTGGCGGAGCCGGTGCCAGCGCGGCCGTGGCGCCCGGAGGATGGGCCGAAGCCGACTGTGTGGACCTGGCCCCGCACGCATCCGCCAGCCCTGCGGCTGGGGTGGTCGCGGGTGAAGTGGCGGTGGGCCACCGTGATGGCCAGGCAGGACTGGGCGGACGGCAGGGTCGCCTATCAGGTGTCCGTCGACCTGGGCGGCTCCGCCTCAATCACGGGCGTGGCGGGCATGCGGGCCAGGCATCCCCCGACCGGCCCATCCGCCCACCGCCACTCGGCGGCGCGGGGAGTTGCGCTGGGGAGTCACGTTCGCAGGTCGCGATCGTCGACCAGGCCGGTCGGTGAAGGTCGACCGGCCCACCCAACGGGATCGGGTCGGCGCTGCGGGTGATCGGCGATACACGGCCATGCGGTCGACGCGCCGTGTCGCGGGCCGGTGGTGCCAGAGGTTTTCACGCCCTGGGGCATGTCATCCGCCCGCGGCGTCCTCGGCCTCCCAGCGCAGCAGGTCGCCCGGCTGGCACTTGAGCACCTCGCAGAGTGCGGCGAGCGTCGCGAAGCGTACCGCCTTTGCGCGGCCGTTCTTGAGTACCGCCAGGTTGGCGGGCGTGATACCGACGCGGTCCGCGAGTTCACCCACGGACATCTTCCGCCTGGCCAGCATCACGTCGATGTCGACGACGATCGGCATCAGATCACCTCGTCCAACTCGGCCTGCATCCGCGCCGCTTCGACGTCGCGCGCGACGGCCTGGGCGAGCAGCATCCGCAGCACGAGCACGATGAGAGCGACCCCCAGGATGGCCACGCCAACCCCGCCCATGATGACGGTGACGCCCGGATCGGCCCGCTGGCCCGGCGCATTGAGGATCGTGACCGCGAACCACACGAGAGCAGCCGCCACGATCGCGCCGATCACGCCGTCCACGTACCGGAAGGCGGCGTGGGAGAAAACGGTTCCGCGTCGCACCATCGTCACCAGCCGCCATACGCAGACCACGGCGACCTGGACCGACACCATGCCCAGGATCGTGATCACGCGCAGCGGGGTCAGCGGGAGCGACCCGTCCTCCGGGTCGGTGGCCAATGCCCACACCATCGATGCCTGTACGAACACGGTGCCGACGAGCACCACCACCAGCACGGCGCGCAGCGCACCCACCGCCAGCTTTCCCATGACCCATCCTTCCCATCGAGTAGCGATGGGAATCTATCGATATTCGATAGGTGAAGCAAGGTGCAATCTCAGCTGTTACCAGCGCAGCGAGATCAAGGGCCCGCTGGGGGACAACGTGCAGAACATCTTCCTGAGCGCTCGCCATCTGTCGAAGGGCAGAGACGCCGTCGCCCCCCGGTAAGGGCTCCGCGGCCTTCACGACGGATGACCTCAGGAATGTCGGTGTCTGGCACAAGGGCGGTTCAGGCTACTGGGCCACTGGCCCCTTCCCAGGCATGCGGGGGGAGGATCGTGACCAACCAGTCCATGTTGTCGGGCCTGCTCGGACAGGTACCGGCTGCATCGGGGGTCTGCCGGGCTCCGGTTCCGATGCCTGGCAGACCCCCACCAGGCAGCTCATCCAGAACGGAGTGAGAGCGACAGTCACAAACCAGAAGGCGGGCCTGTGGGTGCGGGGAATCCTCGCAGCCGGTCTGTACATCGTTGCGGCCGTCATGCTGGCGCTGAGCCTTCCGGCGGCGGGCGTCGAGACGACGCCGACGAGTGACCCCGACACGGCGGCGGGGGCCTTCTTCTGCCTGGTCCTGTCCGCGTTGTTCCTCGCCGCCGCCGCGGCGGTCTCCTTCAGGTGGAAGGCGGCCCACGCCCTGTGCCTGCTCCACCTGATCCTCATGGTGATCGTCTGGACTCAGGTGCCGACCCCGTTCCGACTGATCCCTTCGGACACGTGATGGACGTGCGCGTACTCGTGGACGTGACGGTGGTCGCGTCGGTCGTTCCGGCCCAGCCGATCGTCTCGATGGAACCGTCCACGAGTACGAACGTGCGGCCTGAAACAGGCTGATGATCCATCGCCACCCCCAGGCTTCCCGGCGTGACCGGATATCCCTGCACCTCCCCAGGTGCAAGGTCACGTTTCGGCATCCCCATGCACATCTCTAGGCCGTACCGACTGGTCGGTACTAGCCTCTGCGCACAGCTTTCCCGTCTGGACACAGAGACCCGGGGTTCGGCCCACCTGGCCGAACAGTGCTCATGCCCGCCGCACCGCAAGGCGTGCACTGTCCGCACCCACCGCACCGGGCCCTTGGGCCCGAAACCAGGAGCCGCCGCATGACTGCCATGCCAGCTTCGCCCGACGACACGCATCTCACACCAACCGATACCGGCACGCCGGAAACAGCCGGCCGCGCCGCCCAGTTGTGGCGCCGCGAGTTGAACCACTACCCCGTCACCTCACGCCGCATGGCGTACCTGGCCATCGTGGTGTTGACCACCGTGGTCCTGTACTACGCCCTCTATGTGCAGTACGCGGTCGCCACGTCGATCATCACGCACTTCCACATGACCTACAGCTATTTCGTGTGGGTCTCCGTCATCGGCAACGCGGTCGGCGCGTTCGCCTCGCTCGTGGCGGGCCTCGCCGACCGTTGGGGCCGGGCCAACATGGTGGTCTACGGTCTTCTCATCGCCGCCCTGCTCAGCCTCCTCGCCCTGCCCAACGCCCCTGACAAGGGCACCTACTTGGTGCTCTTCGCCTGCCTCAGCTTCGTCGAGGGCATCGTGCTCGTGGCCACGCCGGCACTGATCCGGGACTTCTCCCCACAACTGGGCCGAGCCACCGCAATGGGCTACTGGACCATGGGCCCGGTCATCGGGAGCCTGGTCGTCACCGTCGTCACCAGCAGCACACTGTCCTTCGCCAGCTGGCAGGACGAGTTGCGCTACTCCGGCTGGGCCGGGCTTGCCGTCTTCGTTCTGGCGCTGGTGGGGCTGCGCGAGTTGTCGCCCCGGCTGCGTGATCAGATCATGGTCAGCCTCCGCGACCGTGCACTGGTCGAAGCGCGGGCCAAGGGCATGAGTCCGAGGACAGCGGCAGAGAGCCACTGGCGGCAGATGCTGCGGCTGGACGTCGTCGGCTCGGCCACCGCCATCAGCCTCTTCCTCCTGCTCTACTTCGGCGCCGTGGGAAACTTCGTCGTCTATTTCGCCGCGACCTTCGGCTACAGCGAGCAGCGCACCAACGGGCTGGCCAACTGGTACTGGGCGGCCAACGCGGTCGCGCTGGTGGCGGCGGGGCTGGTCTCCGACAAGCTGAAGGTGCGCAAGCCGTTCATGGTCGCCGGAGCCATCGGTTCGATAGCGGTTACCACGCTCTTCGCCCTTCACGCCACAGACCAGCGAACCGGTTACTACACCTTTGCCGCACTGTTCGTCGCCATCGGTGTGTTCACCGGCGTCACCTACGCACCCTGGATGGCGAGCTTCACCGAGACCGTCGAGAAACACAACCCGGCCGCCACGGCGACCGGTCTGGCCGTGTGGGGATGGATCATCCGGGCGGTGGTCGCGATCTCCACGGCGTTCGTCCCGGTCGTGGTCACGTCGGCCACGCCACTGGTCGAGCATGGTGCCCAGGTGAAGGCCGCGAGTGTGCAGGCCGCCCCCGCTCTGGCCGTCATCGACGCGCACCCGCGGCTGTTCGCCGAACTCGAGGCGTACCCTCCGACGGCGGTCCCGCCGGCACTGGCGGCTCAGGCGGTGCGAGAGGTCGGGGCCGACGGCCTGGCCACCGTGCGCAAGGCCCAACCGCAGTTGGCGCTGCTGCAACGCTACGGATCCCAGGTGAAGAACGCCGCGGCCCAGGGGCCCGAACAGTGGCGCACCTGGTGGCTGATCTGTGTGGCCGGACAAGTGTTCTTCCTGCCCTTCATCTTCGTCATGGCCGGCCGTTGGAGCCCTCGGAAGGCACGCGAGGAGGCAGTGGAACACCAGCGCGCCGTGGAGCGTGAACTGGCGGCCCTCGCCGATGAGGCCGACTGATCCCACGGCCACCCTCCAGCCTGGGTGGGCGGCGCGAGGGCTGCCCACCCAGGCCGTGGCGTCGGTATCCAGGTCGGAGCAGTCGCTGGAGGAAAGGGCGAGGCGGGGGTCCAGCAGGCCGAGTCGGGCAAGGGCGGCGTGAGCGGCGGAGGGGTGACCCGGCGTATGGAAGTGCGACACTTCCGGCTGGACTGTTGCAGTGGGGGATCGCGTCCTGCGCACGCCGGTCGGCCGGAACCCGTTCGAGCACGGACTGAAGTAGCTGCGGCGGATGAGGGGGCGTCAGCGGCCGGACGGATAGGCACCCTGCTGACTACGGCAGTGGATCCGTCAGGCATCGGAGATCCGCTGGTCCGCGTCGGCGTCCGGGCGAGCACAAGCGGGAGTTTCAGTCCAGGCGGTCTGTACGCAGAGAAGGTGGGCTCAGATGTCGGTGATGCGCAGTCCGGCGTGCGCCTTGTAGCGGCGGTTGACGGAGATGAGGTTGGCCACGAGCGACTCGACTTGGTGGGCGTTGCGCAGCCGGCCGGCGTAGATGCCCCGGATCCCGGGGATGCGGGAGGCGAGTGCCTGGATCGTGGCGGTCGACTCGCGGTCGTCGCCGAACACCATCACGTCGGTGTCGATCCGCTCGATCCCCTGGTCCATCAGCAGGACGGCGGACAGGTGATGGAAGGCGGCGGTGACGCGGGAGTCGGGCAGCAGCAGTGCGGCCTGCCGGGCGGCGCTGCCTTCGCAAGACCCGGCTCGCCCTGGAGGCGGCGACCGCGATGCGCAAGGGCTTGCCGGACGGGGTGTGGCTGGTGGATCCGGCCCCCGTGCGGGACCCCTCCGCGGTGCCGGGCGCGACCGCGACCGCGCTGGGCGTACCGGACCTGGGGGCCCTGCCTTCAGCCCGGTTGGAAGAACGCGAGCATTTTCTGACCGGCGTCCGGCGACATCAGGATTTCCTGGACGAGCGCGGACTGCCGGCCGGCGGCGCTGGTGCGTTCGAACATCTCACGTTCGTATTCTTTGACGGCGGCGGGAAAGTCGTTCGGGTGCGCGGCCAGCGCGAGGCCGAGCAGGGCGCCGTCGAGCAGCGCCATGTTGGCGCCCTGCCCCACCGGTGGCATGAGGTGCGCGGCGTCGCCGAGCAGCGTGACGTCTGGCCTCGAAGGCCAGGTCAGGCCGACCGGGAGGGTGGTGATCGACCGTAGCAGGACCGTGTCGTCGCAGGCTGCGATCAGTGCGGTGAACCGTGGGTCCCAGCCGGTGAACAGCTCGATCAGCCGCATCCGGGCGGCGGCCGGGTCTCCGAAAGGGATCCCGCTGGTCGCGAACCAGTCCTCGGCTGTGTTGTGGAAGCTGAGGTAGATGCGTACGCGGCCGTCGCCGTTGCGCTGCGCCGACAGGGATTGTCCGTTGCCGAGCACCCAATAGTTGCCGCGTCCGACCATCGCCGCGAGGTCGGGACGGGTGCGGTCGATGTCGGGGATACCCAACTCGACGATGTTTTGGCCGGTGTGCGCCGGTCGGGCGTCGGTGAGCAGCGGGCGGACCCGGGAGTCCGCGCCGTCGGCGCCGACCAGCAGATCGTACGTCGCACTGCTGCCGTCGGCGAAGTGCAGCAGGCCGTTGTCTGCGGATTCGAACGCGTGCCCCCAGCGCACCGCGTGCTCGGGGAGAGAGTCCAGCAGCAGGTTGCGCAGATCCGCACGGTCGACCTCGGGTCGCTCGAGCGGCGCGTCGTCGGGTGTGTCCTCCTGGAGCAGCAGGGTGCCGTCCGGCAGGAGAAGTCGCAGGTCCTGGCCTTCACGACGGGCAATCGCGTGGAACTGGTCGATCAGTCCGGCCTCGCGCAGAGCCCGTTGCCCGGTCCCGGAGTGCAGATCGAGCATGCCGCCCTGACCGCGCGCGCCGCGCGACGGTTCCCGTTCGTACACGACGGCTTCGATGCCGTTCACGTGCAGTACGCGGGCAAGGGCCAGGCCACCCGGTCCGGCTCCGACGATGGTGATGCTCAAGGTTGCCTCCGATTCACCGAATTGCCTGCTCGCGGGAGATCGACCCGTGGTGCGCGTGGGCCTCCACCGGCGGGGCGCCGAACGCGATCGTGGACTCGCCGGACGCCTCGGCCGGGAACCTGGTCAGATGCGGCCGCCAGCGCGAACGGCGCCGGCGCGCCGGCGCTCACCACGCCCCCGTACTCGCTTGTCCCACTGGCAGGTTTCGGCCCGCTGATCAGCCGGTTCACCGGCGGAGCCGGGGCGCGAGGACCGTGCGCACGGCCTTGGCCACCTTGCTCGCGGCGGATCCATCCTCTTCTTCCGGCTCCGGTTCCAGCAGGCGCTGGATCTGCAGCAGCAGTTGGTTGGTCGACCGCCAGAGCGGGAGGAACATGCCTGCGACCGGTCCGACGCCCTGGATCGGGCCGTCGGACAGCTCGGTGACCTTCTTGGCGATCGCGACCGTTTCCGGGTCCCGCAGGATCAGGTGCACCTCATCGTCGACCAGCCGGATTTCCATCTTGCGCGCCGCGGCTTCCTCCGGGTTCGCGTCCGTGGTCGTCTCCGGATCCAGTTCGTCGATCTTGGCGGCGACCGCGTCCGGGTCGACCCCGAGTTCGCGCAGCACCCTGGCCGCCATGCTGTTCTCCGCCCGCAGCATCGCCTCAAGCAGGTGATGGCTGCCGACCGGTGCGCCACCGGCCAGCGCACTGGCGGCGGCCACAGTGTCCTCGGTGGCAGGTGTGCCGGTCGGCCATGGGCCGGCCGTGACGTCCTGCGATCCCTCCACTGATGCCAACACCGCGGCACGGATCTTGCTGACCGGACTGATCCGCTTGGCAAGCACCTTCGCGCCGACGCCCTCACCTTCCCTGACCAGGGCGAGCAGGATGTGTTCCGTACCGATGTAGGTGTGATGCAGCTGCTGCGCCTCGCGCAGGGCCAGTTCCAGCGTCTCCTTCGCGCGCGGCGCGAACGGGATATGGCCGCTCAGCTCCTCCGTGCCGGGCGTGACCACCGCGGTGATGTCGACCCGCGCCGTCTCCTTGTCGTACCCGAGCTGGTGCAGAACTTTCGCCGCCGCACTGTCCGGCACGTCGAGCAGCCCCAACAGGATGTGCTCCGTGCCGATGTAGTCGTGCTTGAGCAGCCTCGCCTGCTCCTGGGCCGCGACGACCACCCGGCGGGCTTTCACCGTGAACCTTTCAAATGTCATGGTTCTATGGTCGCAACCCTGTCAATACACTGTTATTGACAGGGTCACCATGTCGAAGGGAGGGTCTGATGGAGACACCGTCGGACTGGGAGGACCGGCTCGCGCGGTGGCAGAATGAGCTGGAGCTGTTCGAGCAGCTGGACGACAGCCCTTGGGTCACGCTGGCCAAGGCGGAAGCCGAGACCGGCGTTTCCCGCTCGGCTCTGCGCTCCTGGTACCGCAACGGCGAAATCCAGTCCCGGCTCGTGGACGGCCCGAACGGGCCGCAGCGCCTGGTCCGTCTGGACGCGGTGATCCAGCGCGCCGCCGCGTCACCGCGCATTCAGCGCAGGGCGGAACGAGAGGTCAGCCTGGAAGCCCAAGTCACCCTGCTACGGCACCGGGTCGACCAGCTCGAGCTGCGGCTGGCCGCACTGGAGCGGAAGTGACCGGCGCGGGCAGAGCCGGGCCCGAACGGTGCCACCGTCGCCAATAGCCAGTGGTCGTACTCGGCGCATCCCCACGCGCCGTTGCGTGACGGCGGCGACCTGGCGGATTGACCGCCGACGACAGCAACCCACCTGGGTGCGGGGGGACTTCAGTCGTCGCGCCCGACACCGCGATCTGGTGCGCTCATGTCTCCCGTCTCGGGCCTCCCGGCGGCGAGCCCGTAGCGCAGGTACACGGTGCCCTTCGGACTGGCTACCGGCGGTTGGAGGAGTGTGACGTTCGTAGGCACCGCGCCACCGTCGAACACCTTCTTCCCGACGCCGAGCACTACCGGGTGCACCCATAGGTCGAGACGGTCGAAGAGCTTCTCGCGCAGAAGGGTCTGCACCAGGTTCAGGCTCCCGACGACCTTCACGTTCGCGTGCCGGTCACGGATCTCGCGCACCGCGCCGGCCAGATCCGGGCCGAGCTGCGTGGACCCGGCCCACGAGAGGTCGGGTTCGCCACGGGAGGCCACGTACTTCGGGACGCTGTTGAAGAGCATGGCGATCTCGTTGTCCTGGCCGCCCTCCTGGTGCGGCCAGTAGGCGGCGAAGATGTCATACGTCCGCCGGCCGAGCAGGAGGGCGTCCGTGCCCTCGTACGCGGCACCGACCTGCGCCCCGGCGACCTCGTCCAGCAGGGGGGCCTGCCAGCCGCCGAACGGGAACCCCACCGGGTCCTCGTCGGGACCGCCGGGCGACTGCCCGACGAGGTCGAGGGTCGCGAACAGTTCGATATGGATCAGGCCCATGCCTTACTCCCGATGAGTTGGTCGTCTCGGTCAGGAGGTAGACCTGTGAGCGTCGGCAGACTCATCGCTGCGACAGGACCCGAGCACGCTCGTGGCACGCTCGTGTATCAGGTCGAGCAGCCGCTCTGGTCGATCACGGTGCAGGGGATCGGAACGGCGGGTGGGAAGAGGGGCACTGCAGGCTCAACGGGCGATGTCCGAGGTGGGACGGTTGGTAGGCTGACGCGGTCGATCGACATGTGCCGGGCGGACGGCCGCCCGGGCTCCCGGCGCGGTGGGGGATGACGATGCACTCATGTGGACCTCGACGGGCACGGGTCGACTCCCGGAACCCGTGGTTCCGGCATTACCGGGTCGAACGTCCGCGGCTACGACTGGTCTGCTTCCCGCATGCCGGGGGCGCCGCGACGCTGTACTCGACCTGGGCGTCCCGGCTGGAGGAGGGGACGGAGCTGCTCGCCGTTCAGTACCCGGGGCGGCAGAACCGGCTCGCCGAGCCGTGCGCGACGTCCATGACGGAGCTGGCCGACGCCGTCACGGCCGCGCTGGTCCCCCATCTCGACGTGCCGGTGGCCCTGTTCGGGCACAGCATGGGCAGCGCCGTCGCCTACGAGGTGGCGCGACGCCTGACGCGTACGGCCGGTGCCAAGACCGTCGCACTGCTGGTGTCCGCTCGGAGTGCGCCCCACCTGCACGGCGCCTCGGCCGGCGACGCGTTCGACGACGTACGGCTGCTGGAGTCGGTGAAGCGGCTGGCCGGGCCCGATGCGGCGGCCTACGAACACCCGGACCTACGCGACGTCCTGCTGCCGTCGCTGCGCGCCGACTACCGGCTGCTGGACGCCTACCGCCCGGGCCCGCCGACCGAGCGGCTGCCTGTCCCGGTCACGGTCTACGGCGGCGACCGGGACCCGGCCTGCCCGGTCGCGGACCTGGACAGCTGGGCGGAGGTCACCGACGCCGGCCAGGAGACCGTGGTCTTCTCCGGGGGCCACTTCTATCTGCGGGAGCACGAGGAGGCGCTACTGGAGCACATCGGCTCCCGGCTCCCGCCGTGCGTCAACGCGCCCTGAGGCCACGCCGCTCATGACCCCGCCAGCGGGTGGCCCGGGTCGCGGACGACCTCGTCCAGCATCCCGGGTAGTCCTCGTCCTCCCCGCACTCTCGGGTCCTCCCCCACTGGGCTGTGCGCGCAGCACCAGCGTGATCGCCCTGGACCTCGCCAGTGCGGGGCGAAGACGTCGGCGAATCTGGACTCCGGGACCGGTCAGAACGCGTCCCGCCACATCCACAGCGCGTTCCGGCAGCGGCCGGGGCATCGGTGCGACAGCCGTTACGGGCGCCGGGCTCGGGGCATCGGTGCGACCCCGCTGAGGGCGCAGTTCCGCCCCCAAGCGGCGCCGCGGTCACCGACGTCCAAGGGCGCGCAGGTGACGTATTTCTTCGCCCTCCCCCACGGCCGTCCGGATCCCGCCCGACGGCCGCATCAAATCCCCGCTGACAGCAGTGGTTTCAGGCCATCTGCCGATCGGAGCGGCAGTCGGCCCCGGGACGGCCGCGCGGGGCCGGACGGCGACCGCTGAGCGGTCCGACGGCAACTTTCTCCGGCGTCCCCGGTTTGCGGGCGAAAGCCCGGGGCACACGCGGAGCGACGTTCCGGCTGGAGCGCTGCACGCGCCTAAGTCCCCGCCGAAGTTGGCCGGCGGTGACGCAAATGCACCGCCTACATACTCAGCGTTCAACTTTTGGGGGTTGCTTCAGAGTGACGGAACGTGAAAACTGTGGCTGAGTTCCATCGAAACGAAGGTCACGGGACCGCTCATCATGCCAATCGTGGGGCGACAGGAACCCACGGCTGCATATTCTCAGACTTCGTTTCGAGCGGTCGGGTCAACGGGCCCCGCTGTCCGCTCTGGAGCCGGGAGGACCCCGCGTGGCCGTCGCGCGGGAGGTGTCGCCGAGGGGGATGGGTCATGCCGGGCTGGTGCACTGCAGGACGGGGTGCGCGGCGGGACCGTGGCCGGTCGCGCAACCGCAGTGCCCTTCACCGGACGTGCTGAGGGGCTTCGGGCCGCCCGGCACCCGGCCGACGACGCTTGACCGTCGCGCCACGCTCGACAAGCCACGCGGAAGCCACCGCTCAGCCGCGCCGCCGGCAGTCCCGGCTGCCGAACAGCCGGCGAGCGATGCCCGGCCGCTCGTGGCGTCTGCGCCGAGCGCCGCCATCGACCCACACCACTCTCGTGGACCTCGTCCTCCGTGCCCGCGCGCCGCTACCAAGGAGAAATGGTGATCAGTAACCAACTGGCAGGTGAACCGCTCCTCTTGGAGGTGTTACCCCACCGCTGGCGGGAATTACGTGAGGCCGGGCCGGTGCGGTACGACGAGGCGCAGGGCGTGTGGCAGGTCCTGGACCACGAGACCGTCGCCACCGTGCTCGCCGACCCGGCCACCTACTCCTCGGACTTGTCCGCCCTCACACCCACCCAGGCAGACTTCGAGACCTTCCGGCAGGGCAATTTCGTCGGCATGGACCCGCCGGAACACCGCAAACTCCGCACACTGGTGAGCCAGGCGTTCACCCCGCGCGTCGTTCAGGGGCTCGCGCCCCGTATCGAGGCCGTGTGCGTACGGCTGCTGGACGCCGTCGCCGATCGCGACCGGTTCGACCTGGTCGATGCGCTGGCCTATCCGCTGCCCATCATTGTGATCGCCGAACTGCTCGGCATCCCCGCGGAGGAACACCGGCTCTTCCAGGAGTGGGCGAGCGTGCTGTTCGGCGGGGACCAGCTCGGCGAGGCCCCCGACATGGCCGACCTGGAACGGGCGTTGGAGGCCATCGCCCCGACGGTGCGCGAGATGAACGGCTACATGCTGGACCACATCCGCCACCGCAGAGCCCACCCCGGTACCGACCTCACCAGCCGGCTCATCGCCGCCGAGGTGGACGGCGTCCGCCTCACCGACCAGGAGATGGTCGGATTCGTGGCCCTGCTGCTGGTCGCCGGGCACATCACCACCACGGCACTGCTGGGCAACGCCGTCGTCACCTTCGACCGGCACCCAGGCACGGACGCCGCACTGCGCGCCGACCCGGCAGGCGTCCCGGCCGCCGTGGAGGAGGTGCTGCGCTGGCTGCCCCCCTTCCCCGAACTCGGGCGCCGCGTCGCCCGGCCCGTGGTCCTCGGCGGGCATGAACTGCCCGCCGACACGCTGCTGATGGCTCATCTCGGTGCCGCGAACCGGGACCCGTCCCGCTTCGACGCGCCCGACGTCTTCGACGTGAGCCGACACCCGAATCCGCATCTGACCTTCGGCCACGGGATTCACTTCTGTTTCGGCGCGCCACTGGCCCGGCTGGAAGCACGGATCGCCCTGCAACTGCTGCATAAACGATTCCGCACCCTGACGGTGCCCTCCTACGAGGACGTCGCCTTCCAGAACCCGGCCGTCATCATCGGCGTACGCCACCTGCCCGTCGAGGTCAGCAGAACGTAACGCCGGCGTGCCCCGCGCCCGGCCTGCCCCGACACCGCTCACCCCTGGGGCCGGGCCGTACCACACCCGCACATGAGACCCATCAACGGGAGTCCCTTCTCATGCCCTACACCGTCCCCACCGCTCCGGCCGCTTCCTGTGCGCCGGCCCTGGTGCGCCAGGAACTGCAGGACCGACTCGACGCGCTCGCCCGGACCCACCGGGTGCCCGGCGCCCAACTCGCCCTGGACACCGGCTCGGACTTCTTAGTGCTGCACACCGGTACGGCCGACGCCGCCTCCGGCGCGCCCTTGACGGCCGACACGGCCGTGCCCCTGGGATCGCTCACCAAGCCCTACACGGCCGCCCTCGTCATGCTCCTGGCGGACGACGGCGACCTGGACCTCGACGAGCCCGCCGCCGACCACCTCCCCGAGCTGCGCGGCGCCCCGGACGTGACCGTCCGCCAGCTGCTCAGTCACACCGGCGGACTGCCCACCGGGCCCGACTCCGACACCGCCGCCGCGACGACCGCCGCGCGCTATCTCGCTGCCGTCTGCACCGCCGAAGACGCGCTCTTCGCGCCGGGCACCGACTTCTCCTACTCCAACGCCGGCTACGTCGCCGCCGGCCGGCTGGTCGAGGCGGTGACCGGCATGCCATGGCGGGAAGCAGTCAGCACACTGCTCCTCGAACCCCTGGGAACCGTCCCCGCGTTCGTCGGCGACACGGCACCCCTCCGCCCGGTCGCCACCGGTCACGCGCTCAACACCGCGACGGGCCTGGCCCGTCCGGCCCGGCAGAACCTGGCGCCGCTGGAGGCGCCGGCCGGTGCCCTGCTGGCGAGCGCGCAGGACCTCTGCGCGTTCGGCAACGCCCTGATCGGCCGTGGCGACGTCCTGCCGCCCGCCGTCGCCAAGGAGATGCGCCGACCGGAGACCGCCGCCCGCCCCGGCGCACTCGCCGACGGCTGGGGCCCGGGACTCGCCCTGTACCGGCAGGACGAGCGTCTGTGGTGCGGGCACGACGGCAACGCCCAGGGCACCTCCTGCCATCTGCGGGCAGACCCCGAGAGCGGCGTGGTGATCGCCTTCACCGGCAATGCCTCAGGCGCCACCGCGCTCTGGCGCGACCTCGCCGCCGAGCTGGCCGCGACCACCGGCGTACGGGTGCCCGCCACCGTCCCACCAGCGGAACGCGGTCGTCCCGTCGTCGTGCATGACTGCCTGGGCAGCTACCGCAACGGCAGCACCGTGTACACCGTGTCGCCGGGGCCGGACGGCACGCCGGCTCTGTCCGTGGACGGCGACCTGCCCATCCCGCTGGTCTGCTACGACGACCTGTCGTGCGATCTGCTCGACCCGGCCGGCGGTCGGCTGGAACCCGGTGGCCGGTTCCACCGGGATCCGGCCACCGGCAGGGTCAGCCGACTGCAGATATCCGGACGCACCGCGCGCCGCACCGACGACGGCTGACCCGTCCGGCAGGGGCGCCGAGTTCGGTTCGACGGCCGGGCCGGACGGCGGGGTCGCGGTGCCTCGACGGCTCGGCGGCCGAGCCGCACGGCACGCCGTTCGAGCCATCGGCGGTACGACGTCCGCGCCGCCGAGCGGCACGACGCCCGAGCCACCGACGGTCGGCGGCCAGCCGAGCTGTCCACGCCTCGCCGAGTCCCGGTGGCTCTGCCGGGCCCGGATGACACCGCCGCCGGCGCCCGGTCGGCCGACGGCGGACCGACTCGCGCCGGTGCGGGGCGGACCGCGCGGGCCCGCTCGCCCGCCGAGGCAGCGCCGGGCACCGTCGACCGCCCCCAGCGCCACGGCACCCTGCGTGCGCCCGTGGTGCCCGTGTGCCCGACCTCCGCGGTGAGCCCCAGGGCCGCCCGCTCCGCATCGTCCCGCTCTCCAAAGGACTTCACCCATGACGGACCTCCACGACAAGCCCGCACCGGCGGCCTCCGAGCCGCAGGACGGCCCCGCCGACGGGGCCCCGGAGAGCGCCGCGGCCCCGGCGCCGCCCCATTCGACGCTCGGCGCGCTGTTCACCGCCTGGGTGGCCCGCACCCCGGACGCGCCGGCCCTGACCGACGGCCGGCGCACCTGGACGTACCGGGAACTGGCGGCGCGCGCCGACCGGCTGGCCGGTCATCTCCTGCGGCACGGTGCCGGACCGGAGCGGGTGGTCGCCCTGGTCCTGCCGCGCTCCATGGAACTGGTCGCGGCGGAGCTGGCCGTAGCCCGGGCGGGCGCCGCCTTCCTGCCCGTGGACCCCGCCTACCCCGCGGAGCGCCGGGCGCTGATGCTCGCCGACGCCGCGCCCACGGTCACCCTCGACGACCTGCGGCAAGTACGTGAACTGATGGACGGCTGCGACGGCGCGGCACCGGGGTCCGGGACGGACGCCGGCCACACCGCCTACGTCATCTACACCTCAGGTTCCACCGGAACCCCGAAGGGCGTCGCGGTCACCCACCGCGGCATCGGCGGCTTCACCGCGGCCGCCGCCGAGCGCTACGCCGTGGGTCCGGGCGACCGGGTGCTGCAGTTCTCCTCCCCCAGCTTCGACGCCTCGGTCCTGGAGCTGTGCGTCTCCGTCCTGTCCGGCGCCACCCTGGTCGTACCGCCCGACGGCCCCTGGCTGGGTGACGAACTCGCCGCCGTCCTGGACCGGCACCGGATCACTCACGCCCTGATCCCGCCGGCCGCCCTGGCCACCCTGCCCGACCCGGCCGACGGCACCGCACGCCACCTGCGCACGCTGATCGTCGGCGCCGAGGCCTGCCCGGCCGCGCTCGTCGACCGGTGGGCCCCCGGCCGCCGCATGATCAACTCGTACGGCCCGACCGAGGCCACCATCGTCGCCACCTGGACCGGACCGCTCACCGCCGGCCGGGGCACGCCGACCATCGGCAGGGCGCTGCCCCACACCCGGGTGTACGTCCTCGACGCCGCGATGCGGCCGGTACCGCCCGGCGTGGACGGCGAGTTGTGCGTGGGCGGCGACGCGGTCGCCCGCGGCTACCTGAACCGCCCCGGACTGACCGCCGCCCGCTTCGTCGCCGACCCCTTCGGGCCGCCCGGTGCGCGCCTGTACCGCACCGGGGACCGGGCCCGCTGGAGGGCCGACGGGGAACTGGAGTTCCTGGGCCGGCTCGACCGGCAGGTGAAGATCCGCGGCTTCCGCATCGAACCGGGGGAGATAGAGGCGGCTCTGCGCCGGGACGCCGGGGTCGGCGAGGCCGTGGTCGTGGTCCGGGAGGACGAGCCGGGCAGAGCGCGCCTCGTCGGCTACGTCACCCCCGCCGCCCCCGGACGGGGGCCGGACCCGGCGGCCCTGCGCACGGCCGTGGCCGCCGTGCTGCCGGCCCACATGGTGCCCTCCGCCGTGGTGGTTCTGGACCGGCTGCCGCTCACCGCGCAGCACAAGATCGACCGTCGGGCCCTGCCCGCCCCCGAGCGGACGGCCGAGGCCGGCCACGTCCCGCCCCGCACTCCAGAGGAGCGGGCGCTGGCCGCCGTCTGGGCGGACGTCCTGGGCGTCGACCCGGTCGGCACGGCCGACGACTTCTTCGACCTGGGGGGCGACTCGATCCTCGCCGCCCGTGCCCTGGCCCGGATCCGGGAGGACCTGGGCGTGCGGCTGACCGTACGGGACGTCTTCACCGCGCGCACGATCGCCGCCCTGGCCCCCCTGCTCGCCTCCCCGTCCGGCACCGCGCCGCAGGAGCCGATCCCGCCCGCCCCGCGGGAGGGCGCCCTGCCGCTGTCCAGCGCGCAGCGGCGGCTGTGGTTCCTCGACGACCTCACCGCCGGCGGCACCGAGTACAACACCGGCGTGTCCCTGCGGTTACGCGGCGCCCTGGACACCGCCGCCCTGCAGCGGTCCCTGCACCGCCTCGCCGCCCGCCACGACTCCCTTCGGACCACCTTCGCCACCGTCGGCGGACAGGGTGTCCAGCGCGTCGCCGCGGAGGGCGAGCTGCCGCTGCGGACCGCCGACCTCGGTGACGTCCCCGCGGACCGCCGCGCCGAGGCCGCGGAACGCCTGCTCACCGAGGAACTGGGCCGCCCCTACGACCTGGCGGCCGGTCCGCTCACCCGCGCGCTGCTCGTCCGGCTGACCGGCGAGGAGCACCTGCTGCTGCTGGCCCAGCACCACATCGTCACCGACGGGTGGTCGGTGGGCATCCTCACCCGCGAACTCGCCGCCCTCTACCGGGCGGAGGTCACCGGAGAGCCCGACGGGCTGCCTCGGCCGGCTGTCCAGTATCCGGACTTCGCCGTCTGGGAGCAGCGGGAGCGGGCCACCGAGACGGACGCGGACGACCTCGCCTACTGGAAGCGGCACCTGGCCGGCCTTCAGCAGCTGGACCTGCCGACGGATCGGCCCCGGCCACCGGTGCGCACCACCGCCGGCGCGGCCCACCGGCACCGCCTCCCGGCGGAACTGGTGGCCCGGCTGCGGCACCTGGCCGGGGGGCGGGGCACCACGCTGTTCACCTTGTTCGCGGGAGCCTCCGCGCTGCTGTTCTCCCGGTACTCGGGGCAGCGGGACGTCGCGTTCGGGACCGTCACCAACGGCCGGGCCCGCCGGGACCTGGAGGACGTGCCGGGCTTCTTCGCCAACACCGTCGTGCTGCGCGGAGAGGTGGACGAGCGGGCGACCGTGGACCGATTCGTGGAAGGCATGCGGGCGACGGTGCTGGACGCCTTCGCGCATGACGGGGTGCCGTTCGACCGGGTGGTCGAGGAGCTGTCGCCGCCCCGAGACCCCAGCCGCACCCCGCTGGTGCAGGCGCTCGTCGTCCAGCAGGCCGCCACCGCCCCGCCGCAGCTCTCCGGTGGCCTGCGCTTCGAGGACCACCCGCTGCCCCGCCCGGCCGCCCGCTTCGACCTGGTACTGGAGTTCACGCCTCACCCCGACGGCGGCTGCGCGCTGACCGTGGAGTACAACACGGACCTGTTCGAGGCGCCGACGGTGACCCGGCTCACCCGCCATCTGCACCGCCTGCTGGAAGGCATGGCGGACGGGCCGGGCCGGACGCTGGCCGAACTGCCGATGCTCTCCGAGGAGGAGCAGCGCACGCTGGTGGACGACGGGAATCCGCCCGCCCGGCGCACCCGCGACACCCCGGAGGTCACGCTCCCCGAACTGTTCCGCGCGCAGGTGGCCCGCACTCCCGACCGGACCGCCGTCGTCTGCGGCCCCGTCCGGCTCGACTACGCCGAGACCGACCGGCGCGCCAACCGGCTCGCCCGGCTGCTCGTGGCGCGCGGCGCCGGTCCCGAGACCCTGGTCGCGCTGTGCCTGCCGCGCACCGCCGACCTGGCGCCCGTGCTGTGGGCGGTGCTGAAGTCGGGCGCGGCCTACCTTCCGGTCGACCCCGCCTACCCGGCGGAACGCATCCGCCTCATGCTCGCCGACGCCGGGCCCGCCCTCGTCGTGGCCACCCGTCAGACCGCGCCCGCCCTCCCCGAGGACTGCGACCCCCTGATCCTGGAGGACTGCGCGGAGGCGGCCGTGGCCGACACCGAGCTGACCGACGCCGACCGGATCAGGCCGCTCCTGCCGGACCATCCGGCGTACGTCATCTACACCTCCGGCTCCACCGGCCGCCCCAAGGGTGTCGTGGTCACCCACCGCAGTGTCGCCGCGCTGGCCGGCTGGGCGCGGGAACGCTTCGGCGCGGGCCGGCCGGCCCACGTGATCGCCTCCACCTCCCTCAACTTCGACGTGTCGGTCTTCGAGCTGCTGTGCCCGCTGACGGCCGGCGGCACCGTGGACGTGGTGGCCGACCTGCCGGCCCTCGCCGACGCGCCGGGCCCACGGCACGCCGCGCTGCTCAGCGGCGTGCCCTCGGTGGTCTCCCGACTGGTCGCCTCAGGCACGGCACCGGTGACGGCCGACACCGTCGTCCTGGCCGGAGAGGCGCTGCCCGCCCAGACGGTGCACGACGTGCGCGCCGCCATGCCCGGATGCGAAATCGCCAACATCTACGGCCCCACCGAGGCCACCGTGTACGCCACCGCCTGGTTCGCCGGCGACCGGCTGCCCGACCAGGCCCCGCCCATCGGCCGGCCGGTGGCCCTGACCCGCGCCTACGTCCTGGACCGCTCCCTGCGTCCCCAGCCCGTCGGGGTCACCGGCGAGTTGTACCTCGGGGGCGCCGGACTCGCCCGCGGCTACCTGAACCGCCCCGGACTGACCGCCGCCCGGTTCGTCGCCGACCCGTTCGGCGCGCCGGGAGAGCGCATGTACCGCACCGGCGACCTGGTGCGCCGACGCGCGGACGGCGAACTGGAGTACCTGGGCCGGATCGACCAGCAGGTCAAGGTGCGCGGTTTCCGCATCGAACTGGGTGAGGTGGAGGAGGCGCTGCGCCGCTGCGCGGGCGTGGCCGAGGCGGCGGCCACCGTCACCGACGGCGACGGCCACCGTCGCCTGGTCGGCTATGTCGTCGCCGCCCCCGGGGAGCGGGTGGAGCCGGAAGCCGTACGCCGGGAACTGGGCCGCACGCTGCCGGACTACATGGTCCCTTCGCCCGTCGTCGTGCTGGACGCCCTGCCGCTCAACCCGAACGGCAAGCTCGACCGCGGCCGGCTCCCCGACCCGGGCCCCGCCGTGCGCGCGGTACGGCATGTCGCGCCCCGTACGCGCACCGAGCGCACCCTCGCCGCGATCTGGGCGGACGTCCTGGACGTGGAGCGGATCGGCGTCGACGACAACTTCTTCGAACTCGGCGGCGATTCCATCCTCGGCATCCAGGTGGTGGCCCGGGCCCGGCAGGAGGGGCTGGCGGTGACCTCCCGGGACGTCTACCGGCACCAGACGGTCGCCGCGCTCGCCCGCCACGCCGACGCCACAGGACCCCTGCGGGCGGCGGGACCCGAGCCGGAGGCGGCCACCGGGGCGGCTCCCCTGACGCCCATTCAGCACTGGCTGTTCGAGGACTTCGCCGAGCGCGCTGGTCACTTCGCCCAGGCCGTGTCCGTCGAGGTGCCCGACGACCTGGACGCCGCGGCGCTGGAGGCGGCGCTGAACGACCTGGCCGTCCACCATGACGCCCTCCGCTCCCGCTTCGTCGCCGGCGAAGGCGAAGGCGAACAGGTCCGCTGGCACATCGACGAGCAGGCACCCCGGCTGCGCCTGGCCCGCCACACCGGACCGGACACCGACACCCCGCACTTCGGCCCCTTCGACCTCGCCCGGGGGCCGCTGGTGCGGGCGGTGCTGCACGACCGTGGCCCCGGCCGGCCGTGCGTCCTGCACCTCGCCGTCCACCACCTGGTGGTCGACGGGGTCTCCTGGCGGCTGCTCCTGGAGGACCTCGACCGCGCCTACCGGGCCCGCCGCGCCGGCCGGGACGGCCGCGCGGCCCTGCCCGCGAAGTCCTCGCCGCTGCGGCAGTGGGCGCGCCGGCTCGGCGCGTACGCCGCCGACGGCGGTTTCGCCGACGAGAGGGCGTACTGGGAGCAGGCTCTCCCGGACACCGCGGCCGGCCTGCCCGCCGACCTGACGGGCCCCGACACCTACGCCTCCGCCCGCGCGGTGACCGTGCGTCTGACCCCGGAGGACACCGCGGCCCTGCTGCGCACCCTGCCGGACACCTACCGCACCCGCGCCAACGACGTGCTGCTCGGCGCGCTCGGCCGGGTGCTGTGCGCCTGGAGCGGACGGGACCGGGTGGTGGTCGACGTCGAGGGACACGGTCGCGAGGAACTCTTCCCCGAGCTGGACATCAGCCGCACCGTCGGCTGGTTCACCACCCGCTATCCCGTCGCCCTCGCCGTCCCGGCGGAGGCCGGCTGGGACAGCGTGCTGAAACAGGTCAAGGAGCAGCTTCGCGCCGTGCCCCGGCACGGCCTGGGCCATGACGCGCTGCGCCGACTGCCCGGGCCGTCGGCGGCGCCGCGGACCCCGGCCGCGCAGGTCAGCTTCAACTACCTGGGGCGGATGGGGATGCCTGAGGGCTCGGACGGCCTGTACAGGGCTATCGCCCGGCCCCTGGAGCTGGACGCCGACCCGGCGGCCCGGCGCCCGCACCCCTTGGAGGTCGTCGGCCGACTGGACGGCGACGCACTGGAGTTCAGCTGGTTCTACTCGGAGCAGGTACACCGGCGGGACACCGTCGCCGCCCTGGCGGAACGCTTCGCCGGTGAGCTCGCCGACCTCGCCCGGTACGCGGCCGGGCCCGGCGCCGCCGGACGTACCCCGTCCGACTTCCCGCTGGCCCGCCTGGACCAGGCCGCCGTGGACCGGATCGCGGGAGCGGACCCGGCGGCGGTGCAGGACATCCTGCCGCTGACGCCGACCCAGGCCGGCATGCTCTTCCACGGTGTCGCGCAGGACGACCGCGGCGTCTACTTCCAGCAGCTGACCTTCGTCCTGGACGGCGTCCCCGACCCGGCGGCCCTCGCCGCGGCCTGGCAGCGGGTGACCGACCGCACCGATGTGCTGCGCGCAAGGGCCCTCTGGGAGGACGTACCCGAGCCGCTTCTGGTGGTGCAGCGGCACGCGACCGTGCCCGTCACCCACCTGGACTGGCGCGACCTGACGGAGGACGCGCGCCGCGCCCGGCTGCGCGCGCTGCTGGAACAGGACCGCGCGGACGGCATCGACCTGAGGCGGGCCCCGCTGCAGCGGCTGCGGCTCGCCCGAGTCTCCGACACCGCGGTGCGCGTGGTGTGGTCCTTCCACCACCTGCTCCTGGACGGCTGGAGCCTGTTCCAGGTCCTGTCGGACGTGTTCGCCTGCCACGCCGGGGCCACCGCCGACGACCTGCCCGACCGCCGCCCCTACCGCGACTATGTGGCCTGGCTGCGCGAACGCGACGCCGACGCGGCCGAACGGCACTGGCGGGACCGCCTGGCCGGGCTCGCCGAGACCACGCCGCTGCCGTACGATCGCGAGCCGCGCGAGAGCCACCGTGCCGAGTCGACGCAGGCGGTCCGCGCCACCGTGCCCGCGGCCACGACCCGGGCGCTGCAGGACGTGGCGCGGAGTTCCGGCCTGACCCTCAACACCCTCGTCCAGGGCGCCTGGACGCTGCTGCTGGCCCGGCAGGCGGGCCGGGAGGAGGTGGTGTTCGGCACCACCGTGTCCGGACGGCCGCCCGAGCTGCCGGGCGCCGAGTCCATGACCGGCCTGTTCATCACCACCCTGCCCACCCGGGTCACCGTCCCGGCCGACGGCACCCTGCTGGACTGGCTGCGCCGGCTGCAGCGCGACCAGAGCGAGGACCGGCGCTTCGACCGGCTGCCGCTCACCCGGATGCGGACGTTCACCGAACTGCCCGAGCGGGCCGCACTGTTCGACAGCATCGTCGTCTTCGAGAACTACCCCGTGGACGACGGCCTCGCCGCCGCCCACGGACTGCGCCTGAGCGACCTGGACGGCGTCGAGACCACCAACTACCCGCTGAGCCTGGTCGCCTACCCGGGCTCCGAGCTGACTTTGCGCCTGGGCTACGACCCGGAGCTGTTCGACGCCGCCACCGCCGACCGGATGGCCGAGTACCTCACGGTCCTGCTGAGCGGCATGGCCGCCGGCGCCCACCGCCCGCCCTCCCGGCTGCCGTTGCTGACCGCGGACCGCCGCGAACAGGTGCTGCGCGCCTGGAACGACACGGCCACCGGGCTGCCCGAGGCGACGGTCGCGGACCTCTTCGCCGCCCAGGTGCGCCGTACCCCCGACGCCGTCGCCCTGGAGGCCGGGGACGAGCACATCACCTACCGGGAACTCGACGCGCGGGCAGCACGGCTGGCAGGGCGCCTGGCGGCGCTCGGGGTCCGGACGGAACGCCCGGTCGCGGTGCTGATGGACCGTTCCGCGCAGCTGATCGTCGTCCAGCTCGCGCTCGTGCGTTGTGGCGGGGTGTACGTGCCCCTGGACGGCAGGGCGCCGCGCGAGCGGCTGCGGCGGATGCTGACCGAGGCCGGGGCGGACCTGCTGCTCACCGATGCCGCTTGGGAGGAGACGGCCCGCGCCGTGCTGCCCGGTGACGGCGTCGTGCGTGTCGACGAGTGCACGGCGGGTGGTCCCGGGAGCGGCGGTACGGACGGCACGCGGCTCGGCCCCGGCACCGACCGGACCGCCTCCTTCGCCGTGCACCCCGACAACGTCCAGTACCTGATGTTCACGTCCGGCTCCACCGGCACGCCGAAGGGGGTCGCGGTGCGCCAGCGGGACGTCGCCGCGCTCGCCCTGGACCGCGCGTTCACCGGGCACGACCGGGTTCTCGTGCACTCCCCGCACGCATTCGACGCGGCCACCTACGAGGTGTGGGTGCCGTTGCTGCGCGGTGGTACGGCCGTGCTGGCGCCACCGGCCGACCTCGACGCGGCCCAGGTCCGCCGCGCCGTCACGGAACGCGGAGTCGGATGCCTGTGGCTGACCGCGGGGCTGTTCCGCCTCCTCGCCCAGGAGGACCCCGCCTGCCTGCGCGGTGCCCGCGAGGTGTGGACGGGCGGCGAGGCCGTGCCCGGCGCGGTCGTGCGCCGGGTCCTCGAGGCCTGCCCCGGACTGACCGTCGTGGACGGTTACGGCCCCACGGAGACCACCACCTTCGCCACCCGCCGCGTCTTCCGCGCCGGGGACCCGCTGCCCGCGGTGCTGCCCATCGGACGCCCCCTGGACAACACCCGCGTGTACGTCCTGGACGACGCCCTCCAGCCCCAACCGCCAGGTGTTCCGGGCGAGTTGTACATAGGGGGCGCCGGACTGGCCCGGGGCTACGCGGGGCGGCCCGGCGCGACCGCCGCCCGCTATGTCGCCGACCCGTTCGGGCCGCCCGGCGAGCGGATGTACCGCACCGGCGACATCGTGCGCTGGAGCGCCGACGGCGAACTGCACTTCGTCGGCAGGGCCGACGCCCAGATCAAGATCCGCGGCTTCCGGATCGAACCCGCCGAGATCGAGGCCCGGCTCACCGCCCACCCGGACATCGCCGAGGCGGTCGTGTCCCTCTGCACGGACGGCGGTCGCAAGCGGCTGGCCGCCCATCTCGTACCGGCCGGCGGTGCGGCGCTGCCGCCCGCCGCCGAGCTGCGCGCCCACCTGGCCCAGGCGCTGCCCGACTACATGCTGCCCGCCGCGTTCGTCACCGTGCCGGAACTGCCGCTGACGGCCAACGGCAAGGTCGACCTGCGGCGGTTGCCCGCCCCCGACTGGTCCGCGGGCGACGACACCGCCTACCGCGCCCCGCGCACCGAGGCCGAGCGGGTGCTCGCCGGGATCTGGGCCGACCTGCTCGGCGTGGAGCGGGTCGGCGTCGACGACAACTTCTTCATGCTGGGCGGCGACTCGATCCTCAGCATCCAGGTCGTCTCCAGGGCCCGGGCGGCGGGCCTCGCGCTCACGCCCCGCGAGCTGTTCCGCCATCCCACGGTGGCCGAAGCGGCCGCCGCCAGTGGCAGTGCCGCCTCCGCCGCCGGCACCGCACCGGTCAGCGGAGAGGCCGCCCTGACCCCGATCCAGCACTGGTTCCTCGACCCGCGTCCCGCGCACGCCGGGTTCTTCAACCAGTCCGTCGTCGTCGAGACACCCGGCGCCGTCGACCCGGACGCCCTGCGCCGCGCCCTGGCCGCCCTGTGGACACGTCACGACGCCCTGCGGTCCCGGTTCGTCCTCGATGGCGACGGCGCCTGGCGCCAGTACGTCACCGCCGCGGACGCCCCGGTGCCCGAGCTGCTCCAGGTCTGCCCGCTCGGGGCGGGGACCGCCGAGGAGACCGAGGCCCGCGTCACGGCCGCCGCCCACGCCGGATTCCGCCTGGACACCGGCCCACTGCTCACCGCCCGCCTGTTCACCACCGACGGCACCCGGCCCGCCCGGCTGCTGCTGGCCGTGCACCACCTGGTGGTGGACGGCGTGTCCTGGCGGATCCTCCTGGAGGACCTGGAGACCGCCTACCGGCAGGCCGCGGCAGGGCAGCCCGTGCAACTGCCCGCCCGTACGACCTCCGTGCAGGAGTGGGCCCGCCGGCTGCGCGACCACACCGGTGCGGGCGGCTTCGCGGACCAGCGCGCCCACTGGGAGGAGGCCGCCCGGCACTGCGCCGTCCCGCTGCCCGTCGACGGCGACGGCGGAAACACCATGGCCGACGTGCGTCAGGTGACCGTGCACCTGGACCGGGACGGCACCGACGACCTCCTGCGCAGGATCCCCGGTGTCTACCGCACCCGCATCGACGACGTCCTGCTCACCGCGCTGGGCCGGGTTCTCGCCGACTGGACCGGACGCGAGACCGTCGCCGTCGGCCTGGAGGGGCACGGCCGCGAGGACCAGTTGTTCGAGGACGTCGACCTTTCCCGCACGGTCGGCTGGTTCACCTCTCTCTTCCCGGTCGCCCTTCGGGTTCCGGCGGGCAACTGGGGCACCGCGCTGAAGTCCGTCAAGGAGCAGCTGCGGGCCGTACCCGACCGGGGCCTCGGCCACGGCGCGCTGCGCTACCTGGCCCGCGACGAACGGCTCACGGGCGCGCCCGCGCCCGGCGTCAGCTTCAACTACCTGGGCCGCTTCGACTGGAGCGCCGACGGCGGCGGCCTGATCGGCGCGGTGCCCGGCGGACTCGGCGGCGCCGAGGCGCCCGGCACCGAACGGGCGCACCTGCTGGACGTGGTGGCCCGCGTCGAGGACGGCCGGCTGGAGATCACCTGGTACTACAGCCGCGGACGGCACCGGGAACAGACCGTCAGCGCTCTCGCCGAGGGCATGCTGCGGGCACTGCAGGACATCGTCGCCCACTGCGGGCGTCCCGGGACGGGCGGCCGTACGCCGTCGGACTTCCCGCTGGCCCGCCTGGACCAGGCGGCCGTCGACCGGGTCTGCGGGGACGGACGCGGGATCGCGGACATCCACCCGCTGACACCCATGCAGGAGGGCATGCTCTTCCACAGCCTGCTGGACCCCGACGTCCGTACCTACGTCAACCAGGTGCAGCTGGTGCTGTCCGGCGTCACCGACCCGCGGGCCCTCGCCGAGGCCTGGCAGCGCACCGCCGACGCCAACCCGGCGCTGCGCACCCGGCTGGTGTGGCAGGAGACCCCCGAGCCGCTCCAGGTGGTGCAGGACCGGGCCACCGTGCCCGTCGCCCACCACGACTGGTCCGGGTGGTCCGCGCAGCGGTGCGCGCGGGAGCTGGACCGGCTGCTCGCCGAGGACCGGCGGACGGGCATCGACCTGGCCACGGCGCCGCTGATGCGGCTGACCCTGATCAGACTGTCGCCGGACCGGGTGCGGATCGTGTGGACCTTCCACCACGTCCTGCTCGACGGCTGGAGCGCGGCCCAGGTCTTCGACGAGGTGTGCGAGCGCTACGCCGCCCTGACCACCGGGCGCCGCCCACAGCTGCCCGAGCGCAGGCCGTTCGGCGACTACCTGCGCTGGCTGGCCGGGCAGGACACCGCCCGGGCCGAGCAGTACTGGCGCACGACCCTCGCCGGGTTCCCGGCACCCACCGCGCTGCCCCGGGACCGGCGGCCCGCCGACGCCCACCGCAGTTCCTCGTCGGGGTCGGTGCGGGTGACCCTGGACGCCGGTGTGTCGGCGCGGCTGCGGGAGACCGCTCAGCGGGCGGGCCTGACCGTCAACACCGTGTTGCAGGGCGCCTGGGCGCTGCTGCTGTCCCGCTACGGCGGCGGTGACGACGTGGTGTTCGGTACGACCGTCTCCGGCCGGCCCGCCGAACTGCCGGGCGTGACCTCGATGGTCGGCCTGTTCATCAACACGCTGCCCACGCGGGTCCGGATCGACGGACGGCGCCCGCTGCGGGAGTGGCTGCTCGAGCTTCAGGCCGCGCAGTCGGAGGCGAGGCGCCACGACTTCGTCCCGCTGGCCCAGGTGCAGGCGTGGAGCGAGGTGCCGGGCGGCACCAGCCTGTTCGACTCCATCGTGGTCTTCGAGAACTACCCCTTCGACGAAGGGGCGTTGGGCCGGCACGGCCTGGCCATGGAGCAGGAGCGGGATCTGGAGCCGACGAACTACCCGCTCAGCGTGGTCGTCGCGCCCGGGGAGACCCTCGCCGTCAACCTCGACTACGACCCCACCGGGTTCGACGCCGAGACGGTGGAGGGCCTCGGGGAGAGCCTGCGCACCCTTCTGACGGGGATGGCCACCTACCCGGACCGCCGCCTGGCCGACCTGCCGCTCCTGGACCCCGGCCCGGGCCGTGACCTGGTGGAACGGTTCAGCGGAGCGGTCGTACCGGCACCGTACGGCACGCTGCCCGAGGCGTTCGCGCGGCAGGCCGGGCGCACCCCCGACGCCGAGGCCGTCCGTTGCGGCGACGAACGCCTCACCTACCGTGAACTGGACGAGCGCTCGAACGAACTGGCCCGTCTGCTCATCGCCGCCGGCGCCGGACCCGAGCGCTTCGTCGCCCTCTGCCTGCCGCGAACCGCCGGCCTGATCGTGGCGCTGCTCGCGGTGCTCAAGAGCGGCGCCGCCTATCTGCCGGTGGACCCCCAGTACCCGGCCGAGCGGGTCGCGTTCCTCTTCGAGGACGTACGGCCCGACGCGGTCGTCACCTGTGCGCAGACCGAGGGGCGCCTGCCCGAGGGGCACTTCACCCGGATCCTGCTGGACGACCCGGGCCGCGCCTCGGCCGCCCCTGTCGGCGACGGCGAACGGCACAGCCCCCTGCTCCCCGGCCACCCCGCCTACGTCATCCACACCTCCGGTTCCACGGGCCGCCCCAAGGGTGTCGTGGTCAGCCACGCCTCGGTGCTGGCGCTGACCGACTGGGCGGCGGCCGAGTTCACCGGCCGGGGACTGGAGCACGTGGTGGCCTCCACCTCCCTCAACTTCGACGTGTCGGTCTTCGAGATCTTCTCGCCGCTGCTGTCCGGCGGCTGTGTGGAGGTGGTCCGCGACCTGCTGTCCCTGGCGGAGCGTCCCGGACCGTGGCGCGCCGGACTGCTCAGCGCGGTCCCCTCGGCCCTGGACCGACTGCTGGCGGAGGACGCCGTGCGGGTCACCGCCGACACGGTCGTACTGGCCGGCGAGGGCCTGCCCGCCCGCACGGTGCGCCGGGTGCGCGCGGCGATCCCCGGATGCCGGGTGCGCAACATCTACGGCCCCACCGAGGCCACCGTCTACGCCAGCTCCTTCACCTGCGACCCGGCCGACCCCGACCGTGACCCGCCCATCGGCAGGCCGCTCGGCGGCACCCGCGCCTACGTCCTGGACGACCGGATGCGCCCGGTTCCCGTCGGTGCCCCCGGCGAGCTGTTCCTCGCCGGCACCGGTGTGGCCCGCGGCTATCTGCTCCGGCCCGGCCTGACCGCGTCCCGTTTCCCGCCCGATCCGTTCGGCCCGCCCGGCAGCCGCATGTACCGCACCGGCGACCTGGTGCGCTGGACGGCCGACGGCGACCTCGTCTATCTCGGCCGCGGCGACGACCAGGTGAAGGTGCGCGGTTTCCGCATCGAACTCGGCGAGGTCGAGGCCGCGCTGGCCCGCCACCCGGCCGTGGCCGGGGCGGCGGCCCGGGTCGTCGAGCACGACGGCCACCGCCGGCTGGTCGGTTACGCGGTCCCCCGCGAGGGCGGGCTTCCGGATCCGGCCGAGCTGCGCGCCTTCCTCGCCCGCAGCCTCCCCGACCACCTGGTCCCGGCCCTCGTCGTGCCCCTGGAGCGGCTCCCGCTCGGCGCCACCGGCAAGCTGGACCGGAAGGCGCTGCCCGCCCCCGTGTGGGCCGTCCCGGCCGCGGGCGGCAGCCGGCCGCCGCGCACCGAGGCCGAGATAACCCTCGCGGCGATCTGGTCGGAGGTGCTCGGGGTGACCGAAGTCGCCGCGGACGACAACTACTTCATGCTCGGCGGGGACTCCGTCCTGGGCATCAGGATCGTCTCGGCCGCCCGCCGTGCCGGCCTGGCGCTGACGCCCCGGCACCTGTTCACGCACCAGACCCTCGCCGAACTCGCCTCCGCGGCGGAGCGGGTGCCGGCCCCGTCGGCCGTCGCCGAACAGGGCCCGGTGACCGGCGATGCCCCGCTGACCCCCGTACAGCACTGGCTGTTCGACACCCTCCCCGGAGACCCGGCCCACTTCGCCCAGACCGTCTCCTTCGAGACGGACCCCGACACCGACGAGACGTTGCTGCGGGCCGCCCTGGCCGCCGTACTGGAGCACCACGACGCGCTGCGGCTGCGTTACGAGCCGGACGGCGACGGGCGGTGGCGGCAGCACGGCACCGCACCGGGAGGCACCCCGCACCTGGAGGTCCATCGCGGCGTCCCGGCGGAGGAGGTGGCCGAGGCGCTGGCGTCCGGCTTCGACCTGACCGGCGGGCCGCTGCTGCGGGCCGCGCTGTGCCGGCCGGGTGACGCGGGGCGGCCGGGTGACGCGGGGCGGCCGGGTGACGCGGGGCGGCCGGTGCTGCTGCTGGCCGCGCACCACCTGGTCGTGGACGCGGTGTCCTGGCGGGTGCTCCTGGAGGACCTGGACACCGCGTACCGTGCCCTGCGCGACGGCGACCGGCCCGGCCTGGGCCCGAAGACGACGTCGTTCCCGGCCTGGGCCCAGCGGCTCACCGCCCATACCCGGGCCGGCGGATTCGACGGCGAACTCGCGCACTGGTGCGGCCTCGGCACCCCCACTCCCCTGCCTGCCGACCACAGCGGCGGCGCCAACACGGCCGCCGTCGAGGAGACCGTGACGGCCGGCCTCGACGCCGAGGAGACGCGCCGCCTGCTCCAGGACGTTCCGGAGGCGTACCGCACCCGCGTCAACGACGTCCTGCTGTGCGCGCTGGGCCGCGTCCTGGCCCGCTGGACCGGCCGGGACCGGGTGGCGGTCACCCTGGAGGGCCACGGCCGCGAGGAACTCTTCGGCGGCGTGGACCTCTCCCGTACCGTCGGCTGGTTCACCAGCATGTACCCGGTCGCCCTGGACGTGCCGCGGGACGCGGACACCGGCACCGCGCTCAAGGCGGTCAAGGAGAACCTCCGCGCGGTACCGAGCGGAGGCATCGGCTACGGCGCGCTGCGGTACCTCCACCCCACGGCCGGACCGGATCTGCCGGACCTGCCGCAGATCTGCTTCAACTACCTGGGGCAGCAGGACTGGAACGCCGCCTTGCCGGGCGGTCTCCTGCACGCGCCCCTCCGCGGTCTCGGCGGCGGCATGGACCGCTCGGCGGACCGGCCCCACCTGCTGGACGTCCTCGGTCATGTGACGGGCGGCAGGCTGGAGTTCACCTGGTCGTACTCCCGCGAGGTGCACCGGCGGGAGACCGTCGCCCGTCTCGCGGCCGAGCTGGCCGACGAACTCCGGGCGATCGTGCGGCACTGCGCCGAGCCGGGCGCCGGCGGCCGCACGCCGTCCGACTTCCCGCTGGCGCCGCTGGACCAGGCGGCCGTCGACCGACTCGTCGGCACCGGAGAGGACGTGGCGGACGTCTATCCGCTCACCCCCACCCAGGCCGGCATGGTCCTGCACGGCCTGGACGAGGCCGAAGAGGGCCTGTACGTGGAGCAGATCACCTTCGTGGTGGACGGCGCCCGCGATCCCCGATCCCTGGCCGCGGCCTGGCAGCACGTGGTCGACCGCACCCCCGTGCTGCGCACGTCCGTCGCCCTGCGCGAGGTGCCCGTGCCGCTCCAGGTCGTCCACCGGAGCGCCACCCTGCCGGTCACCGAGCACGACTGGAGCGCCCTGCCTGCCGACCGGCACGAGGCCGAACTGGAACGGCTGCTCGCCGACGAGCGCGCCCGGGGCGTGGCCCTGGACCGGCCCCCGCTGCTGCGGCTCGCCCTGGTCCGGCTCGGGCCGGACGCCGTGCGGGTGGTGTGGACGTTCCACCATGTGCTGCTGGACGGGTGGAGCGTCTTCCACGTCCTGTCCGACGTCATGGCCGCGCACGCGGCCCTGGCCCGGGGTGAGCGTCCGCGGCTGCCCGAGCGCAGGCCCTTCGCGGACTACGCTGCCTGGCTGGCCGCCCGCGACACCGGCCGTGCGGCGGAGCACTGGCGCGGCGTCCTCGCGGACCTGACCACGCCGACCCCGCTGCCGTACGACCGCAGGCCCGCACCCGGTGGCACGGCCCGCTCCGGTACCTGGCTGTCCCAGCGGCTGGGCACCGAGGAGACGCACCGGTTGCAGGAGTTCGCCCGCCGGCACCGTCTCACCCTGAACACACTGGTCCACGGTGCCTGGGCTGTGCTGCTGTCGCGGTGGAGCGGTGAGCGGGAGGTGTGCTTCGGCACCACCGTCTCCGGGCGGCCCGCCGATCTGCCCGGTGCCGACACCATCACCGGCCTGTTCATCACCACCCTGCCCGCCCGGATCACCGTCGACGGCTCGGCCCGCTGCGCCGACTGGCTGCGCGCGGTGCAGGAGGCAAGGGCCGAGGACCGCCGCTTCGACCACATGCCCCTGAGCGAGCTGCACACGCTCACCCAACTGCCGCCCGGCACCTCGCTCTTCGACTCCCTGGTGGTCTTCGAGAACTATCCGGTGGGCGAGGCGACCGCGGGCGCGCACGGCCTCACCCTCCGGGACCTGGACGCCAGGGAGGCCACCAACTACCCCCTCACCGTGGTCGTCTCGCCCGGCGACCGGCTCACCGTCGAACTCGGCTACGACCCGCGGTACTTCGACGCCGCCACCGCCGGCGCCCTGGCCGGGCAGCTGCTGCACACGCTGCGCGCGCTGGCGGGCACGGACGGCACCGGCCGCCTCGACGCCGTCGACGTCCTGCCGCCCGCGCAACGGGCCCGGCTGCTGCGCGGACCGGTCCGCCCGGCACTCGGCCAGGTGGCCCCCGCCACCCTGTCCACCCTGGTCGAGGCGGCCGTCGACCGGTGGCCGGCCGCACCCGCGCTCGGCGCCCCGGGCCGGCGGCTGACCTTCGCCGAGGTGGAGGCGCATGCCAACCGGCTCGCGCACCGGCTCATCGCCCGCGGCGCGGGCCCCGGTGACCTCGTGGCACTGCTGCTGCCGCGCTCGGCGGACATGGTGCTGGCCCAGCTTGCGGTGGCGAAGGCCGGCGCCGCGTTCCTGCCCGTGGACCCCGCCTATCCGGAGGAGCGGATCGCGCTGATGCTGCGCGACGCGACTCCCGCCCTCACCCTCGACGCGAAGGAGATCGCGGGGCTGCTCGCCGCGCCCCCCGGCGAGGTGCCGGGGCACCGGCCCACCGACGCCGACCGGACCCGGCCGCTGCACCTGGACGACCCGGCCTACGTCATCTACACCTCGGGCTCCACCGGCACGCCCAAGGGCGTCGTCGTCACCCACCGCGGGCTCGCCGCGTTCTCCGCCGCCGAGGCCGCCCACTACCAGGTGGCGGAGGGCGACCGCGTGCTGGCCTTCGCCACGCCCAGCTTCGACGCCTCCGTGCTGGAGCTGTGCATGTCCCTGCCGCACGGCGCCCGCCTGGTCGTTCCCCCGCCCGGTCCCCTGCTCGGCGCCGAACTGGCCGGTGTGCTGCGGGCCGAGCGCATCACCCACACGCTGCTGCCGCCGGCCGCGCTCGCCACCGTGCCCGCGGACACCCCCGGCACACTGCCGGACCTGAAGACGCTCATCGTCGGCGCCGACGCGTGCAGCGCCGAACTCGTCGCCCGCTGGGCCCCGTACCACCGCATGGTCAACTCCTACGGCCCCACCGAGGCCACCGTCGTCGCCACCTGGTCCGCGCCCCTGGTACCCGACGGCGGCGCCCCCGCCATCGGCCGTCCGCTGCCCGCCACCGGCGCCTACGTCCTCGACGCCCGGCTGCGGCCGGTGCCCGACGGTGCGGCCGGCGAACTCTGGCTCAGCGGCCCGGCCCTGGCCCGCGGCTACCTGGACCGGCCGGGGCTCACCGCGACCCGGTTCGTCGCCGACCCCTTCGGGCCGCCCGGCACGCGCATGTACCGGACCGGTGACCTGGTGCGCCGTGACGCCCACGGCGAACTGCACTACCTGGGCCGCACCGACCACCAGCTCAAGCTGCGCGGCCACCGCATCGAGGCGGGTGAGGTCGAGGCAGCACTCGTCCGCCACCCGGGTGTGCTGGACGCGGTGGTGACCGTACAGGAGGACGAACCGGGCCTGCCTCGCCTGGTCGCCCACCTGCTCACGGCACCCGGCGCCGAACCACCCACCGCAGCCGGGCTGCGGGACCTGGCCGCCCGCTCGCTGCCGGGCTACATGGTGCCCACGGCGTTCGTGGTCCTCGACCGCTTCCCGCTCACCGAGAACGGCAAGACCGACCGGGCCGCGCTGCCCGCACCGGCACCGGTGGCCGAGGAACCGGAACCCGCCGCCCACGTGGCACCCCGGACGCCCACCGAGGAGGCCCTGGCGGCCATCTGGGAGGAAGCGCTCCACAGTCCCGTGGGCGCCGAGGACGACTACTTCCTGCTGGGCGGCGACTCACTGCGCGCCCTGCTCATCGCCTCCCGCGCGAACGACGCGTTCGGCGTCGCGCTCACCCCCCGCGACGTCCTGGTCTCCCGCACCGTCGCCGCCCTGGCGGAACTGGTGGAGGAGCAGGTGCTGAGCGAACTCGAAGACGCCGCATCCGGCGGCCACGACCACGACGAACGGTGAGGATCCGACGACCATGACGTCCTCGAAGCCTTCGAAGCGAGACCGTGCCGAGGCCCTGCCCGAGGAGCTGCGGGAAGCGCTGCGCCGTCGGCTGGCCGGACGGGCGGGCGGCGCCGCCCCCGACGCCCGGCAGGGCATCCCCCGCGCGGACCGCGACCGGCCGCTGCCGCTGTCCTTCGCCCAGCAGCGGCTGTGGTTCCTGGACCGGCTGCGGCCCGGTGACGCCCGCTACAACAGCGCGGTGGCCGTACGGCTCGCCGGCGCGCTCGACCGGGAGGTGCTGGAGCGGGCCCTGGCCGTCGTGGTGGCCCGCCACGAAGCGCTGCGCACCACGTTCGACGAGGCCGACGGCAGGCCGGTGCAGACGGTGCACCCGGCAGGGCCGGTGCCGCTGCCGGTCCGGGACGTCACGGATCTCGACGCGGATCTGCGGACCGAGTACGCCCGCCCGTTCGACCTGGGGCGCGGCCCTCTCCTGCGCGCTCTGCTGCTGCGGGAGTCGGCCACCTCCCACGTCCTGCTGCTGACGGCACATCACATCGTCACCGACGGCTGGTCGATGGGTGTGGTCCTGGACGAGCTGTGCACCGCGTACGACGCCCTCGCCCGGGGTGCGGCCGTGGACCTGCCGCCGGTGGCGGCCCAGTACCCGGACTTCGCGGTGTGGCAGCGCGAGCAGCTCTCCGGGCCCCGTCTGGAGCGTCATCTGGCCTACTGGAAAGAGCGGTTGGCGGGCGCGGTGGCCCCGCAGCTCCCGCTGGACCGGCCGCGCGACGGCGAGGAGGCGGGCGCGGGCGCCGTGCTCACCTTCACCGTTCCGGCGGACCTCACGGCGCGGCTGCGCGGCCTGGCGAGAGAGCGGCACACCACCCTGTACACCGCCCTGGTCGCCGCCACCCAGGCGCTGCTGGCCCGGTGGTCCGGGCAGGAGGACATCAGCGTCGGCTCCCTGACCCCGGGCCGGTCCCGCACCGACCTCGAGCGGGCCGTCGGCTTCTTCGTGAACACCGTGGTGCTGCGCACACCGGTGGAGCCGGCCGGGTCCTTCCGCGACCTGCTGGGCGAGGTGGCCGGTACGGTCAACGGTGCCTTCGCGCACGGTGACACGCCGTTCGAGCGGATCGTGGAGGCCGTGGGCGCCTCCCGCGAGGCCGGCCGCAATCCGCTGTTCGACGTCATGGTGCTGCTGCACCCCGAGCCGCCCGCCGCCACGGCCCCGCGCGGGCTCGCCACCGCCCCGGTCACCGTGCCCCGGCAAGCGGCCACCTTCGACCTGAGTGTGGAGTTCGTGCCGGACGGGGAGGCCCTGACCGGTCTGCTGGAGTACCGCACCGACCTGTTCGAACCGGCCACGGCCGAGCGGATGGCCGACCAGCTGCTCCGGCTGCTTCAGGCCGCAGCCGCCGAACCCGACCGCCCGCTGGGCACGCTGCCCCTGTTGTCCGAGCAGGAGGTGCGGCGGGTCGTCCACGACTGGAACCCGGCCGCCCACGACATCGACGACACCACCTACCCGGAGCTCTTCGAGCGCCGGGCGGCCCAGACCCCCGGCGCCCTCGCCCTCGTCGCCGGAGCCGAACGCCTCGACTACGCCACCCTCAACGCCCGCGCCAACCGGCTCGCCCACCACCTCATCGCCCGCGGCGCCGGCCCCGAACGGCTGGTGGCGCTGCGGCTGCCGCGCACCGCCGACATGATCGTGGCGATCCTCGCCGTGTGGAAGTCCGGGGCGGGCTACCTTCCCCTCGACCCGGCCCTGCCCGAGGAACGCGTCCGCCGTCTGCTGGAGGACGCCCGGCCCTCGCTGGTCGTGGACGAGGCGGTGCTGCGGGCCGTGCCCGCCACCGCTGCGGACACCGACCCGGCCCGTACCGCACCGGACCCGGCACACACCGCGTACGTCATCTACACCTCCGGCTCCACCGGCCGCCCCAAGGGCGTCGCCGTGACCCATCGCTCGGTGGCCGGCCTGCTGGCCGCGCACCGGGCGGGCTTCGTCGCGGACGCGGGCGGCGGCCCGCTGCGGGTGGCCCTGACCGCCTCGTTCTCCTTCGACACCTCCCTCGAGGGCGTGCTGCTGATGGCCGACGGCCATCCGCTGCACCTGGTCGACGAGGTGACCCGGATGGACCCGGCCGCCCTGGTGGAGTACGTCGTCGAGCACCGCGTGGACTTCCTCGACGTGACCCCCTCGTATCTGCGGCAGCTGCTGCCCGCCGGGCTGCTCACCGATCCCCGGCACCGGCCGCGGGTCCTCATGCTGGGCGGCGAGGCCGTCGGCCCCGCCCTGTGGCGGGAGCTGGCCGCGCTCCCGGACGTGGCGGCCTACAACTTCTACGGCCCCACCGAGTGCACGGTCGACGCCCTGGCCTGCCGCATCGAGGCCGCGGACCGCCCGCTGGTGGGCCGTCCGCTGCCCGGTGTACGGGCCTACGTCCTGGACGACCGGCTGCGGCCGGTGCCGCCCGGGGTCGGCGGCGAGCTGTACCTCGCGGGCGGGCAACTGGCCCGGGGTTACGCCGGCCGGCCGGGGCTGACCGCCTCGCGCTTCCTGCCCGACCCGTTCGGCCCGCCGGGGACGCGGATGTACCGCACCGGGGACCTGGCCCGCTGGACCGCCGACGGCCGGCTGGACTACCTGGGACGCGCCGACGACCAGGTCAAGGTGCGCGGCCACCGCATCGAGCCGGGCGAGATCGAGGCCGCCCTGCTGGACCTGCCGGACATCGGGGCGGCGGCGGTCGTAGCCGTCCCCGACGCCCACGGCCACGCCCGGCTGGCCGCCTACGTCGTCCCCGCACCGGGCGCACCGCGGCCCGCCCCCGGGGACCTCCGTGCCGCCCTGCGCCGCGTCCTGCCCGACCACATGGTGCCGTCCTCCTTCACCGCGCTCGACGCGCTGCCGCTGACCACCAGCGGCAAGCTGGACCGCCGCGCCCTGCCCGCCCCCGCCCTCGAAGTCGTCGAACGGCGAGGGGAGTTCATCGCGCCCCGCACTCCGGAAGAAGAGACACTCGCGGGCATCTGGGCCGAGGTGCTCGGCGTGAGCCGTGTCGGCGTCACAGACAACTTCTTCGAACTGGGTGGCGACTCGATCCTGAGCATCCAGGCCGTCTCCCGGGCCCGCGCCGCCGGCCTGCGGATCGGCTCGCAGGACGTCTTCCGCCACCAGACGGTCGCCGACCTGGCCGCCGCCGCTTCCCACCGCACCACCGCCCCGCCCGCGCCCCGGCACCAGTGGGACGACGGACCCGCCCCGCTGACCCCGGTCCAGGAGTGGTTCTTCGCCACTCACGGCCCGCTGCGGCACTTCAGCATGTCGATGCTGCTCCACCTGCCGCACGACCTGGACGAGCGTGCCCTGGAGCAGGCGCTGGGGGCGCTCGTGGACCGGCACCCGGCCCTGCGGGCCCGGTTCACCCGGACGGCAGACACCTGGCGGCAGGAACCCGGAGCGGGCCCGGCCACCGGACCGCTGACCCGCCCCGCCCCCGGGACCCCGCCCACCGAGGCGGCGGACGCCGCCCGCGCGTTGCTGGACCCGAGCACCGGAGCGCTGCTGAGCGCGGCCCTGCTGACCGGCCAGGAGCGCCCCCGGCTGTTCCTGGCCGTCCATCACCTGGCCGTCGACAGCGTCTCCTGGCGCGTACTGCTCGCCGACCTCGAACTCGCCTACCGGCAGGCGGCGGCGGGCGCACCGCCCCGGCTCGACCCCGAGCACACCCCGTTCACCCACTGGGCACGGCAGCTGGCCGAGCGGGTAGGGGCCGGCGACCTGGACGACGATCTGCCGTACTGGACGGCCGAGGCCGCCGTACCGCGCACTCCGCTCCCCGTGGACCTGCCCGGCAGCCCGCTCGCCGGGTCCGTGCGCACCGTACGGACCCGGCTGGACCGCGCCACCACCGAGGCGCTGCTGCGCCGGGTGCCGGGCGTCTACCGCACCCAGGTCAACGACGTGCTGCTGAGCGCGCTGGGCCGGGTGCTCGCGGACTGGGCGGGCGCGGACCGGGTGACCGTCGCGCTGGAGGGCCACGGCCGGGAGGAGCACCTGGTCGAGGGCGTCGATCTGTCGCGCACGGTCGGCTGGTTCACCAGCCAGTATCCCGTCACCCTCGCCCCGGTGGGCCCCGCCTCCGCACCCGACTGGGGGGCGACCCTCAAGGCCGTCAAGGAGCGGCTGCGGGCCGTGCCCCGCCGCGGCCTGAGCTACCAGGCGCTGACCCACCTCGGCTCCCGTGAGGAGGCACGCGCCCTGCGTGACCTGCCGCTGCCCGAGGTGTGCTTCACCTACCACGGCCAGTGGGAGGCTCCCGGCGGGCGAGACTTCGCGCCCGCCGCGGACGTGCCCGGCCGGGACACGGACCCCGGCGCTCGGCTGGACCATCTCCTGGACGTCTCGGCCGCGGTGACCGACGGCGAGCTGGAGATCACCTGGCACTACAGCGACCAGGTGCACCGGGCCGGCACCGTGCGGGAGCTGGCCGACGGCATGGTCCGCGCGCTGGCCGCCATCGCCGAGCACTGCGCCCGCCCCGGCGCCGGTGGCCGCACCCCGTCCGACTTCCCGCTGGCCCACCTGGACCAGGCCGGCGTGGACCGCCTGGTCGGCGACGGCCGGGACGTGGAGGACGTGCTGCCGCTCACCCCGCTGCAGGAGGGCATGCTCTTCCACCGCCTGGTCGGCGGCCCGGACGACGTGTACGTCGATCAGGCGGCACTGCTGCTGGAGGGCGTGAACGACCCGGACGCCCTCGCCGTCGCCTGGCAACGGGTGACCGACCGCACACCCGCGCTGCGCACCTCCGTGGTGTGGGAGGGCGTACCGGTACCGCTCCAAGTCGTGCACCGGGACGTCGACATGCCCGTCACCCGACTGGACTGGCGTGAGCTGGGCCCCGAAGAGCGCGCCGAACGGCTGGCCCGGCTGCGGGCCGACGACCTCGCGCGCGGGCTGGACCTCGGCACGGCCCCCCTGATGCGGCTGACCCTGGTCCGGCTGCCCGACGCCCGGCTGCACCTGCTGTGGACCTCCCACCACCTGATCCTGGACGGCTGGAGCCTGGCCCAGGTGCTCACCGACGTGTTCGCGGAGTACACGGCGCTGACCACCGGCACCGAGGCCCGGCCGCCGCTGCGGCGGCCCTTCGGTGACTACGTGCGCTGGCTGGCCGGCCAGGACGCCGACGCCGCCCGCGGGTACTGGAGGGGCGCCCTGAAAGGGTTCGCCACCCCGACCCCGCTGCCGGTCGACCGCGTGCGGCGGCCCGGGCACGAGACCCGTTCCGCGGGCGTGCACACGGCCGGGCTGCCGCATGAGGTGTCCGCGCGGCTGGCGCGCAGCGCACGGGAGGCCGGGCTGACCCTGGGCACCGTGGTGCAGGGCGCCTGGGCGCTGCTGCTGTCCCGCTACAGCGCCGAACGGGACGTGGTGTTCGGCACCACCGTCTCCGGCCGCCCCGACGACCTGCCCGGCGTCGAGTCGATGGTCGGCATGTTCATCAACACGCTGCCGACGCGCGTCAGGGTTGATCCCGCGCGCACCGCCACCGCCTGGCTGAGGGAGCTGCAGGAGGCACAGGCCGAGGCGCGGCGGTTCGCGACCGTGTCCCTGGCCGAGGTGACCGGCCTGAGCGACGTGCCGTCCGGCGGCGCGCTGTTCGACAGCATGGTCGCCTTCGAGAACTACCCCTTCGACGAGGCGCGTTCGGCCACGTCCGGGATCCGGGTGTCCGACGTGTCCTCGCACGACGCCACCAACTACGCCCTCGTCCTGCGTGCTTATCAGGGCGAGCGGTTCGGCTTCGACCTCGCCTACGACCCCGAGCTGTTCGACGCCACGACCGTACGGGATCTCGCCGGCCGACTCTGCCTGCTGCTCACCGAGTTGGCCGACGACCCGGACCGCCCGCTGCACGCCCTCGCCTGGACCACCGCCGAGGAGCGGCGGCGGATGCCGGCCGAGTGGCACGGCACCGAAGCGGGCCGGCCCACCGAGACCCTGGTGGACCTCTTCGCGGCACAGGCCGCCCGCACCCCGCACGCCGAGGCCGTCACCTGCGGCGACGACCGCCTCGACTACGCCACGCTGGACGCGCGGTCCGGCCGGCTCGCCCACCGGCTCGCCGAACTCGGCGCCGGGCCGGAGAAGTTCGTGGCGCTCGCGCTGCCCCGCTCGACCGACCTGGTCGTGGCCGTCCTCGCCGTGCTCAAGGCCGGCGCCGCCTACCTGCCCCTCGACCCCGGGCTGCCGGCCGAACGCGTCACCCATCTCCTCGCCGACGCCGGGCCGGTGGCCGTGGTGACCACCGCGCAGGCCGCCCCGGACACCACCGCGCCCGTCCTGCTGCTGGACGACCCCGGCGTGCGTGCCGACCTGGCCCGGCGCCCGGTCGGCGGCCCGGCGGACCCGGGTCTGCGCCCGCTGCCCGAGAGCCCCGCCTACGCCATCTACACCTCCGGATCCACCGGCCGCCCCAAGGGTGTCGTCGTCCCGCACGCCAACGTGGTGCGGCTGTTCGCCCGGACCCGGCACTGGTTCGGCTTCGGCCCGGACGACGTGTGGACGCTGTTCCACTCCTACGCCTTCGACTTCTCGGTGTGGGAGCTGTGGGGCCCGCTGCTGCACGGCGGCCGGCTCGTGGTCGTCCCGGACGACACCGCCCGCTCCCCCGAGGAGTTCCTGCGCCTGCTCGCCGACGAACGGGTCACCGTCCTCAACCAGACCCCGTCCGCCTTCTACCCGCTGGTCCGTGCCGACGCCGAACACCCGGAGACCGGCGCCCGGCTGGCGCTGCGCACGGTCGTCTTCGGCGGCGAGGCGCTGGACGTGTCCCGGCTCGCCGACTGGTACGCCCGCCACCCGGACACCGCACCCCGTCTGGTGAACATGTACGGCATCACCGAGACCACCGTGCATGTCACCTACGCCCCGCTGGACCGCACGACCGCCGCCACCGGCATGGGGAGCCCCATCGGCACCGGGATCCCCGACCTGCGCGTGCACGTCCTCGACGACAGGCTCAAGCCCGTACCGCCGGGCGCGATCGGTGAGATGTACGTCTCCGGGGAGGGCCTGGCCCGCGGCTACCTGAACCGGCCCGGCCTGACCGCCGCCCGCTTCGTCGCCGACCCCTTCGGCCGCCCCGGCAGCCGGATGTACCGCACAGGGGACCGGGCCCGTCGGCGGGCGGACGGCACCCTGGAGTACCTGGGCCGCGCCGACCAGCAGGTGAAGATCCGCGGCTACCGCATCGAGCCCGGCGAGATCGAGGCCGCCCTGCACACCCACCCGGGCGTGGGCGCGGCCGCCGTCGGCGTGTACGAGGACACCGCCGGGACCCGCCGGCTGGTCGCCCACGTCGTCGGCACCGGCAGCGGCGACCGGGTGACACCTCCCCCGCCCGCAGCGGAACTCCGCGCCCACCTGCAACGGTTGCTGCCGGCGCACATGGTGCCGGCCGCCTATGTGCCGATGGTGGCGCTGCCGCTCACCGTCAACGGCAAGCTGGACCGGCGCGCCCTGCCCGCGCCCGGTCCGGACGGCTTCGCCACCGACGGCGAGCGCACCGCCCCGCGCACAGCCGCCGAACGGCTGGTCGCCGCGGCCTGGGCGGACGTCCTGGACACCGGCGAGATCGGGGCGCACGACAACTTCTTCGCCCTCGGCGGCGACTCCATCCTGGCCGTGCGGGTCACCTCCCGGCTGCGCGCCGCCTTCGGCACGGACGTGTCGCCCCGGCTGCTGTTCACCCACTCCACGCTGTCCGACCTCGCGGCGGCCCTGGGCGAGCCGCCCGCGGGGGACACCACCGCGGCCGACGCCATTCAGGCCGCCGCCGAGGACGCCCCGGCGCCCCTGTCCTACGCCCAGCAACGCCTGTGGTTCCTGGACCGGTTCGAGCCGGGCAGCACCGAGTACACGACCCTGTCGGTCCTGCGGCTGCGCGGCCCGCTCGACACCGGTGCCCTGCGCACCGCGCTGGACGCACTGGTGGCCCGGCACGAGGCGCTGCGCACGACGTTCGCCGAGCAGGACGGCCAGGCACGCCAGGTCGTCCACTCGCCGGGCCCCGTGGACCTCCCGCTGGAGGACTGCCCGGACGCCGCCGCCCTGGACGCCCTGCTGGAGCGCGAGGCCGCCACCCCCTTCGACCTGACCACCGGGCCACTGCTGCGGGCCCGGCTGGCCCGGCTCACCGCCGACGAGCACGTGCTCGTCCTCGCCGTGCACCACATCGTCACCGATGGCTGGTCCATGGGCGTCCTCGGCCGCGATCTGAGCGAGCTGTACACGGCGGCCCACGACGATCGGCCCCCGGAGCTGCCCGCCCTGCCCGTGCGCTACACCGACTACGCAGCCTGGCAGCGCTCCCGCGCCGACCGCGCGGAGGCCGACCTCGCTCACTGGCGCAGAGCCCTGGACGGCGTCACCCCGCTGGAGCTGCCCACCGACCGGCCGCGCCCGGCCGTCCGCACCCGCGACGGAGCCCTGGTGACCTTCACCCTGCCCACCGCGCTCACCGAACGGCTGCGCGCACGCGGCCGTGAGGCGGACGCCACCCTGTACATGACCCTGGTGACCGCCTGTCAGGTACTGCTCGCCCGCTGGGCCGGTCAGGAGGACGTCACCGTCGGCACCGTCACCGCCGGCCGCGAGCGACCGGAACTGCACGACGTGGTCGGCATGTTCGTCAACACGCTCGTGCTGCGTGCCCGGGTGCGCCCCCGGTTGCCGTTCCGCGAGCTGCTGGCCGAGGTGCGCACCACCGTCCTGGAGGCCTTCGCCCACCAGGAGGTTCCCTTCGAGCGCGTGGTGGACGCGGTGCAGCCCGAGCGGGACACCAGCCGCACGCCGCTGTTCCAGGTCATGGTCGCCCTGCACAACCTGGGCGCGGAGGCTCCCCGGCTGCCGGGTCTGCAGGTGGAACCCGTGACTGTGCCGGTCCGCAACGCCACCTTCGACCTCGCCTTCGACTTCGTCGAGCGCGACGGTGGTCTCACCGGCCACCTGGAGTACAACACCCGGCTGTTCGACGCCGACACCGCCGAACGCCTTGCCGACCGGCTGCGGATCCTGCTGGAGGCCGTCGCCGAGGACGACTGGCGTGCCGTCGGCGCGCTGCCGCTGATGAGCGACGGCGAGCGGAGCCAGGTGCTGCGGCAGGGCGAAGGCGTCCGGCTTCCCGAGCCGGACGCCACCTTCCCCGCCCTGTTCGAGGCACAGGCCGCCCGGACCCCGCACCGCACGGCCCTCGCGGCCCGGGACGCCACCTTGGACTACGCCACGCTGAACGGCCGGGCCAACCGGCTCGCCCACCACCTCATCGCGCTCGGGGCCGGTCCCGAACACATCGTCGCGGCACGGCTGCCGCGCACGTCCGAGCTGGTGGTGGCGCTGCTCGCGGTCCTCAAGGCGGGTGCGACCCTCCTCTGCCTCGATCCCGCGCTTCCCGAGGAGCGCGTCCGTCTGCTGCTGGACGACGCCCGGCCGCACACGCTGCTGACCGGCCTCGGCGAGGTGCCCTGGGACCGGCTGCCCGCCCACGACCCGACCGATGCCGACCGGCACCGGCCGCTGCTGCCGCAGCACACCGCCTATGTCGTCTACACCTCCGGCTCCACCGGCCGCCCCAAGGGCGTCGCCGTCGAGCACCGGCAGCTGGTCAACCTCTGCCACGACCACCGCGCCGGCCTGCTCGCCCCGCACACCGCCGACGGGCGGCGGCTGCGGGCCGCGCTCAGCGCCTCCTTCTCCTTCGACACCTCCTGGGAAGGGCCACTGCTGCTCGCGCTCGGCCACGAGGTGCACCTGATCGACGAGGACGCCCGCCTGGACCCGGAGGCGTTCTGCGCCCGGGTCGCCGAACACCGGCTGGACCTGGTCAACGTCACCCCGTCCTTCCTGCGCGAACTCCTCACCGCCGGACTGCTCGCCCCCGGCCGCCACCACCCGCGCCTGCTGCTCGTCGGCGGCGAGGCCGTGCCCACCGCCACCTGGCGGCGACTCGCCGCCGCGGAACGGGAGCTGGGCGTCGCCGTGTACAACATGTACGGGCCCACCGAGTGCACCGTGGACGCCGTCTACGGCCGCGTCACGCAGGGCCCCGGCCGGCCGGTCATCGGCCGCCCCGGTGGCAACCTGCGGGCCTACGTCCTCGACGGCGCCCTGCGCCCGGTGCCGCCCGGGGTGCCCGGCGAGCTGTACCTGGCCGGGGCGCAGCTGGCCCGGGGCTACCTGAACCGGCCCGGCCTGACCGCCACCCGCTTCCTCGCCGACCCGCTCGGGGCGCCGGGGGAACGGATGTACCGCACCGGCGACCGGGCCCGCTGGGGCCGCGACGGGCTGCTGGAGTTCCTGGGCCGGGTCGACGAGCAGGTGAAGATCCGCGGGTTCCGCATCGAGCCCGGCGAGGTGGAGGCGGCCCTCCTCGCCCAGCCGGACGTCGCCGACGCCGCGGTCGCCGCCCGCGAACAGGCGGGCCGCCTCATGCTGGTCGCCTATGCGGTGCCGGCCGGTGACACGGTGCTGTCGGCCGACGCCCTCCGGGTGGCGCTGCGGCGGACCCTGCCGGACCACATGGTGCCCGCCGCGTTCGTACCACTGGCCCGCATTCCGCGTACCAGCAGCGGCAAGACCGACCGGCGCGCGCTGCCCGCGCCGCCCGCCCAGCCGGACAGCGGCACCCCGTACGTGGCCCCGCGGCCCGGCACACAGGCACGCCTCGCCGCCATCTGGGCCGAGGTGCTCGGCGTCGAACGGATCGGCGCCGACGACAACTTCTTCGCGCTCGGCGGCGACTCCATCCTCAGCATCCAGATCGTCTCCCGCGCCCGCCAGGCCGGACTCGCCCTCACCACGAAGGACGTCTTCCGCCATCAGACGGTCGCCGAACTCGCCCTGCGCGCCGGCGAGTCCGCTCCCCCTCCGGCGACCACCGGCGACACTCCGCCCGGGGAGGCACCGCTCACCCCCATCCAGCACTGGTACCTCGACGGGCGGGCCCCCGGGGAGCGGCTGCGCTTCACCATGACCCAGCGCCTCGAACTGGCCCCGGGCACCGACCCGTCGGCCCTGCAGCGGGCCGCCGACACGCTCGTACGCCATCACGCGGCCCTGCGCACCCGGTTCCGGCACGCCGACGGCGGCTGGCGTCAGGAGGTCCTGGCCGAGGCGCCGGACACCGTCTTCACCCGCCACGAGGTGTCCGGGCTGGACGCAACGAACCTGGAGGCGGAGGTTCAGCGGACCACGGACGAGGCGCAGGCCGCCCTCGATCCCACCGAGGGGCGGGTCGCCCGCCTCCTGTTCTTCGACCGGGGCCCGCACCAGGCGGGACAACTCGTCGTGACCGCCCACCACCTGGTCGTCGACGGCGTCTCCTGGCGCATCCTGCTCGCGGACCTGGAGACCGCGTACCGGGCGGCCGCAGCCGGACGGCCCGCGGAACTGCCCCCCGCGAGCACGTCCTACGGCCACTGGGCCGCCCGGCTCGAGGAGCACACCCGCTCCGGTGGCCTCGACGCCGACCTGCCGTACTGGACGGACGCCGCGAAGGCCCCCGCGGGCCTGCCCGCCGGCCGCCCCGGCCGCAACACCCACGGCACCGCCGCGACCGTCACCGTCACCCTGGACGCGGAGACGACCGACGCCCTGCTGCGCAGGGTTCCCGAGGTCTACCGCACCCAGGTCAACGATGTCCTGCTCAGCGCTCTCGGCCGCACCCTGTCCCGCTGGTGCGGGCGGGAGACCGTGCTGATCGGCATGGAGGGGCACGGCCGGGAGGAGCTCTTCCCGGATGTGGACCTGTCGCGGACCGTGGGCTGGTTCACCGCCGAGTTCCCCCTCGCCCTGCGCGTCGATCCCGACGCCGGCTGGCACCACACGCTCCGCTCGGTCAAGGAGCAGCTGCGTGCGGTGCCGCTGCACGGCCTCGGCCACGGCGCCCTGCGCCACCTGCTGCCCGGCAGCCGGCTCGCCGGCGACCCGGCCCCCCAGGTCGGGTTCAACTACCACGGGCAGTGGGACACGGGCGGCACCGAGGCCGGCGGGCTCCTGCGCGGCTCCCTGCCCCCGGCGGGCCGCGACACCGACCCGGACGAACCCCGCCCCTACCTCCTGGACATCACCGGCGTGGTTCAGCAGGGGCGGCTGGAACTCGGCTGGACGTATCCGGAGGACGTCTACGACCAGGCGACCGTCCGGGAGTTGGCCGAGGAGACGGCCGGGGCCCTGCGGGACCTCGTGGCCCACTGCGCCCGCCCCGGCGCCGGTGGCCGGACCCCGTCCGACTTCCCCCTAGCCGGCCTCGGCCAGGAGCAGCTCGACCGGCTCATAGGCGACGGCCGGCACGTCGAGGACGTCCTGCCGCTCACCGCGCTGCAGTCCGGCATGCTCTTCCACGGGCTCGTCGACACCGAGGGCGCCTACTTCGACCGCACGGCGGTACGGCTGTCCGGTGTCGCCGACCCGCACGCGTTCGCCGCGGCCTGGCAGGAGGTCGCCGACCGTACCCCGGCGCTGCGCACCAGCGTGCACTGGCGGAACCTGCCGCACCCGGTCCAGGTGGTCCACCGCCGTGCCGAGCTGCCCGTCACCCACCTGGACTGGCGCGCCCAGACCCCGCAGCAGCGGGCCGAGGCGACCGAGCGGCTGCTGGCCGAGGACCGCGCGGCGGGCATGGACCTCACCACCGCACCGCTCACCCGTCTCACCCTGGCCGCCCTGCCCGGCGACGAGGTGCTGCTGCTGTGGTCCACCCACCACATCGCCCTGGACGGCTGGAGCACCGGGCAGTTGCTCACCGAGGTCTGCGAACGCTACGCCGCGCTGACCGGGGGACCCGACTCCCCTCCCCCGGCACGCAGGCCCTTCGCGGACTTCCTGCACTGGTTGCGCGACCAGGACACCGCGGCAGCCGAGAACTACTGGGCCGACACCCTGGCCGGGTTCACCGTCCGCACCCCGCTGCCGTACGACCGCACACCCGCCGAGGCCCACCGCGCCCGGTCCTCGGCGGCCGTCCACCGCGAGCTGGACGAGCAGGTCTCGCGACGGCTGCGCCGGACGGCCGCGGGCACCGGACTCACCGTCAACACCTTGGTGGAAGCCGCGTGGGCGCTGCTGCTGGCCCGTTACGGCGGCCGGGACGACGTCGTGTTCGGTACCACGGTCTCCGGCCGCCCCGCCGAAGTGCCCGGCGTCGAAGGCATGATCGGCATGTTCATCAACACCGTGCCGGCCCGCGTCCGCATTCCCCGCGGTGCCGTGCTGCCCTGGCTGCGTGGTCTGCAGGAGCAGCGGAGCGACGCCCGACGCCACGACTTCCTCGCTCTGCCCCGTATCCAGGCCGTCAGCGACGTCCCGTCCGGCGAGCCGCTGTTCGACAGCATGCTGGTGTTCGAGAACTACCCCGTGGACGAGTCGGCCACGGCCCGCACCGGCGTCCGCGTCGAAGAGGTGCGCGCCGACGACGCCGCCACCTTCCCCTGGTGCCTGCGCGCGCACCTCGGTGAACGGCTCGGCCTCGACCTGGCCTACGACCCCGCCCTGTTCGACGGGGAAACCGTGGAACAGGCCGCGGACCGGCTGGCCGCCCTGCTCACCGCCCTCGCAGACGGCATCGACGCTGACGTGGACGACCTCGATCCGCTGACGGCGGCCGACCGGGAGCTGCTGGCGGCCTGGAACACCACCGCCCGCCGGGTGGCCCCGCGCAGCCCGGTGGACCTGTTCGCCGAGCAGGCCCGCCGGACCCCGGAGGCGATCGCGGTGTGCGACGGCGAGCGGGAACTGACCTACCGCCAGCTCGCCGACTGGTCCGGTCGGCTGGCCGCCCGGCTGCTCGCCGACGGCCTCGCGGCGGAGGACCGCGTCGCCCTGCTGATGGACCGCTCCGCCGAACTGGTCGTCGCCCAGCTCGCGGTCCTCGTCGCCGGCGGCGCCTACCTCCCCGTCGACACCCGGGCCCCGGAAGAACGCCGCCGGGCCCTCCGCGCGCAGGCGGGCGCCACGCTCCGCCTCACCGCGGCCGACGTCACCGCCGCGCGCACCGCCGCGCCGAGGCCTGTCGCTTCGGCGGCCGACCCGGATCGGCTGGCCTACGTGATGTTCACCTCCGGATCCACCGGCCGGCCCAAGGCGGTGGGCGTACGGCACCGCGACATCGCCGCGCTCGCCACCGACAGCCGCTTCGCCGGCGGCGTGTGCGCGCGGGTGCTGCTGCACTCGCCGGTGGCCTTCGACGCCGCCACCTTCGAGGTGTGGGCACCGCTGCTCACCGGAGGCTGTGTCGTCGTGGCGACCGGCCGGAGCGTGGACGCGGCCCTGCTGCGGCGGCTGGCGGCCGACGGCGGGCTGACGGCGCTGTGGCTGACCGCCGGTCTGTTCCGGCTGCTCGCCCAGGACGCGCCGGACTGTTTCCGGGGCCTTCGCCAGGTGTGGACCGGCGGTGACGTCGTGCCCGCCCAGGCGGTGCGCCGGGTGCTGGCCGCCTGCCCCGGCCTGACCGTGGTGGACGGCTACGGGCCCACCGAGACCACGACCTTCGCGACGTCCTTCGCCCTCGGCGACCCGGCGACGGTGCCCGGCACCGTGCCCATCGGCCATCCGCTGGACGACATGCGCGTCCACGTCCTCGACACCCGGCTCAGGACCGTACCGCCGGGCTGCGCGGGCGAGCTGTACATCGCCGGCGAGGGCGTGGCACGCGGCTATCTCGGGCGCCCCGGCGACACTGCGGCCCGCTTCCTCGCCGACCCCTTCGGGCCGCCCGGCACCCGGATGTACCGCACCGGCGACCTGGCCCGGCGGCGGCCGGACGGCGCAGTGGAGTTCCTGGGACGTGCCGACGACCAGGTGAAGATCCGCGGGTTCCGGGTCGAGCCCGGCGAGGCCGAGGCCGCGCTCGCGGCCCACCCGGACGTCGTGGACGTGGCCGTGCTGGCGCGCGAGGGCCGGCCGGGTGTCAAGCGGCTCGTGGCCTACGTGGTCGGTCCGGCCGGCGACGACCCCGACGAGCTGCGGGACTTCGCCGCCCGCGTCCTGCCCGACTACCTGGCCCCCGCCGTCTTCGTACGGCTGGACGCCCTGCCGCTGAGCGGGAACGGCAAGGTCGACCGGGCGGCCCTGCCGGTGCCGCAGACCCTGGACGGGCGGGAGCGCGTCGAGCCCCGCACCGAGACCGAGCGCCGTACCGCCGAGGTGTTCGGCGACGTCCTGGGCATTGAACCGCCCGGCGTGGAGGACGACTTCTTCGGTCTGGGCGGAGACTCCATCCTCAGCATCCGGCTCGCCTCGCGCCTCGCCGAGGCCTTCGGCGCCGATCTCTCGCCGCGCGCGGTGTTCACCCATCCCACACCGGCCGGCCTGGCGAGCCTGCTCACGGAGCAGCAGGCCGGCGGACGCCCGCCGATCGTCCCGGTCGCCCGGGACGCGGTCGCGCCGATGTCGTACGCCCAGCAACGCCTGTGGTTCCTGGAGGAGTTCGCGCCCGGGGGCGCCGAGTACGTCACCGCGCTCGCCCTGCGTCTGCGCGGCACCCTGGACGCCGGCGCGCTCCGCGCGGCGCTCGACGCCCTGGACGCGCGGCACGAGTCGCTGCGCACCACCTTCGACAGCGTGGACGGTCGCGGGGTGCAGATCGTCCACCCGCCCCGCGAGGTGCGCCTGCCGTTGCACGACCTGTCCCACCTTCCGCCCGGGGAGGGCGAGCTGGCGCTGCGCCGGCTGCTCGCCGAGGAACGCAGCCGTCCGTTCGACCTGCGCCAGGGGCCACTGCTGCGCGCGGGCCTGGTCCGGCTGGCCGAGGACGAGCACGTCCTGACGCTCACCCTGCACCACATCGTCACCGACGGCTGGTCGACCTCAGTGCTGGTCGGCGACCTGGCCCACCTCTACCGCGCAGAACTGGGCTGCGAGAGCGAGGAGTTGCCGCCACTGCCGGTCCAGTACGCCGACTACGCGCACTGGCAGCGCACGGCTGGGGGCACCGGCACGGACGAGCAACTCGCGTACTGGAAGGAGACGCTGGCGGACATCGAGCCGCTCGAGCTGCCCACCGACCGGCCCCGGCCGCCGGTGCGCACCAGCAACGGGGCGAGCACCCGGCTGCTGGTGCCCGCCCGGACCGCCCGGCGTCTGAACCGGCTGGCCCGGAGCCGGGGCACCACCCTGTTCACCACGCTCGTCGCCGCCGCACAGGCTTACCTGGCCCGGCTGTCGGGCGGACAGGACATCGCCGTCGGCACCGTCACCTCCGGCCGCGACCGGGCCGAGACCCAGGCCCTCGTCGGGTTCTTCGTCAACACCCTGGTGCTGCGCTCCCGGATCGAGGCCGAGCGGTCCTTCGCGGAGTTCCTCTCCGGGGTGCGGCAGACCGTCCTGGACGCGTTCGCCCACCAGGACGTGCCGTTCGAGCGGGTGGTGGACGAGGTGCAGCCGGTCCGGGACACCAGCCGCAGCCCGCTCTTCCAGGTCATGGTCGTCCTGCAGAACACCCCGGCCGCCCGCCTGGACCTGCCCGGTCTCGAGGTCGACGACGTGGAACCCGACTCCGGCCAGGCGGCCTTCGACCTCACCCTGGAGTTCGCCGAGACCGGCAGCGGAGCGCTGCACGGCCTGATCACCTACAACACCGACCTGTTCGACCCGGCCACGGCCGAGCGGATGGCCGGCCAGCTCGGCACCCTGCTGACCGCCGTCGCCGAGGACCCCGACCGCCCCCTCGGCGCCCTGCCGCTGACCGGCGACGACGAACGGAAGGCACTGCTGGACCAGGGACTCGGCACCTTCCGCCCGGTGCCCGAGGCCGCCCTGCCCGATCTGTTCCAGCGGCAGGCGGCCCGTACCCCGGACGCGGTGGCGCTCGTGGACGGCGACCGGGAGCTGACCTACGCCGAGCTGGACCGGGCGGCCAACCGGCTTGCGCACCGGCTCATCGGGGAGGGTGTCGGGCCGGAGCGGGTCGTGGCCCTCGCCCTGCCCCGCTCCGCGGCCACGGTGGTGGCCCAGCTAGCCGTCGCCAAGGCCGGCGGTGCCTTCCTGCCGGTGGACCCCGACTACCCCGCGCAGCGCAGGGAGTTCATGATCCGGGACGCGGGTGCCCACCTGATCCTGGACGACCCGGCCGGGGTGTGGGCCGCGGAGGGCTCCGAGACAGCCCCCACGGACGCCGACCGTACCACTGCACTGGTACCCGCCCACCCGGCTTACGTGATCTACACCTCCGGCTCGACCGGCACGCCCAAGGGCGTGGTGGTGACCCACCGGGGCATCGCCTCCTTCGCCGCGGCCGCCGCCGAGCGCTATGCCGCGGGCCCCGGCGACCGGGTGCTGCAGTTCGCCTCGCCCAGCTTCGACGCCTCCGTACTGGAGCTGTGCGTCTCCCTGCTCAGCGGGGCCGCCCTGGTCACGGGTGAGGAGGGTCCGCTGGTCGGCGATCGGCTGGCCGAGGTGCTCGCCGGACGCGGCATCAGCCACGCGCTGATCCCGCCGGCCGCGCTGGCCACCGTGCCGCCGGAGAAGGCCGGCGCCCTGCCCGGGCTGCGCACCCTGATCGTCGGCGCCGAGGCTTGCCCGGCCGACCTGGTCGAGACGTGGGCACCCGGACGCCGGATGGTCAACTCCTACGGGCCCACCGAGGCCACAGTGGTCGCCGCCTGGACCGGCCCGCTGGCCCCGGGGACCGGAGCCCCGCCCATCGGCCGCCCCTCCGGCTCCACTCGGGCGTACATCCTGGACGCCGCGCTGCGCCCCGTCCCGCCCGGGGTGACCGGGGAGCTGTACGTGGCGGGCCCCGGCCTCGCCCGCGGCTACCTGGGCCGGCCCGGACTCACCGCCCGGCGGTTCCTCGCCGACCCGTTCGGCGCGCCCGGGGAGCGGATGTACCGCACCGGCGACCTGGCGCGCTGGAGCACCGACGGACAGCTCCGGTTCGCGGGACGCGCCGACGACCAGGTGAAGCTGCGCGGCTTCCGCATCGAACCCGGTGAGATCGAGAGCGCCTTGCGTCGCAGCCCGCTGGTGCGGGACGCGGCCGTGGTCGTACGGGCGGACGCCCCGGCGGAGGGCGCGCCCACCGGGCCCGCCCGGCTCGTGGCCTACGTCGTACCGGCGGACCCGGCCGCCGTGCCGGTGGAACACGGGAGCGGCGAGCAGCCGCCGCGATCCATCGCGTCCGGCGAAGCACAGGCCCTGTCCGTCGCCGAACTCCGGCAGCATCTTGCCGAGTCGCTGCCGCCGCACATGGTGCCGCAGGTCTTCGTGCCGCTGCCGCGGCTGCCGCTCACCCCGAACGGCAAGACCGACCGGCGCGCCCTGCCCGCCCCCGGACCCGCCCAGGCGGCCGACGGGCCGCGCACCGCACCGCGCACCGACACCGAGCGGCGCATCGCCCGCGTCTGGTCCGACGTGCTGGGCGTCGACGACATCGGCGTGGACGACAACTTCTTCGACCTCGGCGGCGACTCCATCCTGAGCATGCAGGTCGTCTCACGACTGCGCCGGGACGGACTGCACCTGGCCACCCGGGACCTGTTCACCCACCAGACCGTGGCGGAACTCGCCACCGTCGTCCGCGACACGCCGCAGGGTTCCGGGAACGGGCCGGTGACCGGCGATGTACCGCTCACCCCGATCCAGGAGTGGTTCCTGACCACCCCGCGCGCCGCCCACCACCACTTCAACCAGTCGGCGCTGCTCGAACTCGACGGCACCCCCGACCTGGCGGCGCTGCGGACCGCGCTCGACGCCCTGCTGGACCACCACGACGCCCTGCGGATGCGGTTCACCCGGGACGACGACGGCTGGCGGCAGTTCAATCCGCCCCCCGCGGGCACCTACCACGTACTCGTGCACCACGACCTGGCGGGCGTCTCCTCCGAGGACACCGCCGCGGCCATGGAGAAGGCCGCCGACGACCTGCACGCCGGATTCGACCTGGCCCGCGGGCCGCAGCTGCGCGCGGCGCTGTTCACCGCCGGCCCGGACCGGCCGGCGTTCCTCCTCCTCGTCGCCCACCACCTGGTCGTCGACGCCGTCTCCTGGCGCATCCTGCGCGACGACCTGGAGACGGCCTACCGGCAGGCCGCCGACGGCGGCACGGTCACGCTCGGGGAGCGGAGCACCAGCTTCCGCGCCTGGTCCCGGAAGCTGGCGGCTCACGTCGCCGACGGCGGCCTCGACCACGAACTCCCCTACTGGGAGGAGGCCGTGCGCGCCCAGCCCGCACCCGCCGACGCGACGCCGGACGCCGAGGCGGCACAGACCGCCGTGGTGAGCGTGGAAGTCGGCGAGGACGACACCGAGGCCCTGCTGCGCGCCGCCCCGGCGGCGTACCGCACCCGGGTCAACGACGTGCTGCTGGCCGCGCTCGCCCTGGCGCTGGCCCGCTGGACCGGACACGACCGGGTCCGGCTGGACCTCGAGGGCCACGGTCGCGAGGACCTGCTGGACGGTGTCGACCTCTCCCGCACCGTCGGCTGGTTCACGACCGTGCACCCGGTCGCCCTCCAGGTGCCCGACCCCGGTGACCTCGGTCCCGGCCGGGACTGGCGGTCCCTGGTGAAATCGGTGCGCCGGCAACTGCGCGCGGTGCCCGGCAACGGCATCGGCTTCGGCGCCCTGCGCACCTTCGGCCCGCCCGAGGTCCGCGACCGCCTCGGTGCCGGCGCACACGGGCAGGTGGTCTTCAACTACCTCGGCCAGTGGGACGCGCGCCTCGAGACCACGGCCGGCGGCCTGGTCCGCGCCGAGCACGGCTCCTTCGGACAGGACCACGACCCGCGTGACCCCGGCTCCCACCTGGTGGAGGTGGTGGGCGCGGTGCAGCACGGCCGGCTCGCCTTCACCTGGCACCACCGGCCGGCCATCCACGACACCGCGACCGTGCGGCGCGTTGCCGACGAGTTCGCCGAGGCCCTGCGGCACATCGCCCGCCACGCCCGGGGAAGCCGGTGACGAACCACCGAACCCGCGAGGCCCGCCGGGCCCCAACGGCCCGGCACGGCCCGCGGTCACCCCGCGCACCGACCCGCCCACTCCGGCGGGGGTCACCCCGTGCACCACCCCGCCCACCCTGGCCCGACCCGCCCGTCCTCTCCACCCGTCCGACCGACATCCGACCCAGTGACGACGAAGGAACCCGACATGGACGAGAACACCCGATACCAGGTACTGCGCAACGACGAGGAGCAGTACTCCCTCTGGCCGGCCGACCTCGAGGTGCCCGCGGGCTGGCAGCCCGTCGGCAAGGAGGGCACCGAGGCCGAGTGCTCCGCCTACGTGGACGAGGTCTGGACCGACATGCGCCCGCGGAGCCTGCGCGAGCGCATGGAGAACGCCGGAGCCTGACCGGCACAGCACCGGTACGCCGGGCCGGCACACCCTGCCGGCCCGGCCGCCCCAACCCGCTCACACACGGCCCGCCGTCCCGGCGTCCACCGCCCCGGCCCCACCCCGCCGTGCCCCTCCCGAGGAGCCCGCATGACCCCCGTACTGCACACCGAACGCCTGGAGTTCCGCCCCTACCGAGCGGAGGACGAGGACGTCTTCGTCGCTCTGCTGGGCAATGAGGAGGTGTGCCGCTGGATGGGCCAGGACCGCGTACCCGAACCCGAGATCCGCGCGCTCTTCCGCGCCATCCTCACCGACGTCTACCCACAGCGCCGTTTCGACGTGTGGGGCCTGTGGCTCGACAGCACGTACGTCGGCCACGCCGAGGTGAAGAAGACCGGCAACGTCGACGGCCACGAACTGGTCACCGCCCTCGCCCCCGAGCACTGGGGGCGAGGGCTGGGCGCTGAGGTGGTGCGCGGCCTGCTCCGCCACGCCGCCGACAACCTCGGCCTGACGGAGGCCTACGGCATGGTGGGCGCCGACAACACCGCCAGCCTGGCCATGTGCCGCAGCCTGGGGTTCCGCCACCTCCGGGACGTCGTCGCCGACGACGGCTCCGTGACGAAGATGCTGGTCATCCCGACGAGACCCGCCGCCGAGAGTGTTCCCACGGGGGATGCGACCGCCCGGACGGAAGCGGCGCCGGCGGCGCCCGTGGGGGGCTCGCGTCTGCCGGGGACCCGGCGTGAGGCGGGTGCCGGTCGTAGGGGGTGACACGAGGGTCGCCGGACACCGGCCGGGCGCCGGGCCTCTGACGGAACCGTGACTTCGACCTGCTGTGGGCCGGCCGGTGTCTTTCGGACCTGGGCGGCGCGACGGCGGGCCTGGCTCTGCCCCTGCTGGTCCTCCAGCAGACAGCGCAAGGACGCGGGGAAAGCAGTGCAGTTGCTCGGCGTGGATGCCCAGGCCGGTGCTGAGGCGGTCGCGCTCACCCTGCCGGTCAAAGCTTGATCAGTGGCTGCTCACCAGGCCATGCGACTCCCCTGCTCTGTGAGGCAGAGCGTCAGGCTGCCGATCCGGTCGCCATCGGGATCTCCCAGGCGGTGGCATCGGCCGGGATTCCGGGCAACTCCTCGCGCGCCAGGGGCGGGCCGGGCTGCAGCAGACAGCGGCTCAGGGGGCATGCCGCGATCGTCGCATCGTCAGAGACGTCTGCTCCTCCGGGTCGCAGGCGCGGAGCAGGTCGATCAGCCCTGCGTCTCCGTCGATCTGCAGGCACTCCGCCGGGATACGGTCGTAGATGAAGAGGACCAGCTCACCGGCCGTGCCCCGGACGGAAACGCCGGCTGCGTCCGGGTCCTCACCACTGTTGCTCAGCAGTCGGACAGCGATTTCCATACCCGACGCGGCGGGCCCGCGGCCGGCCGCACACATCGGCTGACGCGGTGTCTGCGACGGCGTCCACCACGCGATGCTCGGCATCCGCCCGACACCCCCGGCAGGGAGGACCCCGAGTCCATCGCATGCCCGGAACGTTTCGAGATCCACAGCGAATCTTGCGAGGGGTATTGACCGGGCCCACCAACCTCTTACCATCCAGGATGCTCGGGAAATCGATTGATGTTCGACATCACGAACCTGGATGGGATCGACCCGGTCGCTCCGCACCGCACGAACGAGCAGGACCCCGCGTAAACGCACGCCGGACAGCGCTCCCTCCGCAGCCTTGAGGTTCATGGCGGCGACGTGCGCCAACCGCAACGGCAAGGTCGCACAAGGAGAACGACAGAAAGGAATGTCATGCCCTCATCAACACGGGCTCCGCCGCCGGGCGCCGACCGCCGCCACCGGCCCGGTCACCACCAACCCCCCACCCGACCGAACGAGGAGAACCATGAACCCGCTGAAGCGGCTCGGCCGTCGCCGAGCCTCGGTGTTGTCCCTGCTGGTCGCGGCCGCCCTGGTGACGCCTCAGAGCGCGACGGGCGCACCCCACCCGGTCCGGGCAACCGCACTGGGCGCCCAAGCGGCCCAGTCCGGACGGTACTTCGGGACCGCCGTGGCCGCCGGGAAACTCGGGGACGGCACGTACTCGGCCATCCTGGACCGCGAGTTCACCATGGTCACGCCCGAGAACGAGATGAAGTGGGACACGACGGAACGCTCCCGCGGCTCGTTCAACTTCGGCCCCGCCGACCAGATCGTGGGCCACGCCACCGCGCACGGACAGCGCCTGCGAGGTCACACCCTCGTCTGGCACTCCCAACTGCCCGGCTGGGTCAGCGCCATCACCGACGCGAACACCCTGCGCAGGGTGATGAACGACCACATCACCACCGAGATGAGCCACTACAAGGGCAAGATCTACGCGTGGGACGTCGTCAACGAGGCCTTCGCGGACGGCGGCAGCGGGCAGCACCGCAGCTCCGTCTTCCAGAACGTGCTGGGCAACGGCTTCATCGAGGAGGCGTTCCGCACGGCCCGGTCGGCCGACCCGGCGGCCAAACTCTGCTACAACGACTACAACATCGAGAACTGGACCGACGCGAAGACCCAGGGCGTCTACCGCATGGTGCGCGACTTCAAGGCGCGCGGCGTGCCCATCGACTGCGTCGGCTTCCAGTCCCACTTCGGCGCCGGCGGCCCACCCGCCAGTTTCCAGACGACGCTGTCGAACTTCGCCGCTCTCGGCGTGGACGTCCAGATCACCGAGCTGGACATCGCACAGGCGCCGACGAACGCCTACGCGAACACGGTGAGGGCGTGCATGAGCGTGGCCCGCTGCAACGGCATCACCGTCTGGGGCATCCGGGACAGCGACTCCTGGCGCAGCGGGGAGAACCCACTGCTGTTCGACCGCAACGGGAACAAGAAACCGGCCTACCAGGCGGTGCTGTCGGCGCTGGGCGGCACGCTTGCGGCACAGACGGCAAACGCCCGTTCGCCCCAGCCCGCCGCCGCCCTGCCCTCCCGCTTCTCCTGGAGCTCCGGCGGCGCGCTGATCTCCCCGAAACCGGACTCCACCCACAACATCGCCGGGATCAAGGACCCGTCGGTCGTCTACTACAACGGCAAGTACCACGTGTTCGCCAGCGTCGCCGGCTCCTCCGGGTACAACCTGGTGTACCTGAGCTTCAGTGACTGGTCCCAGGCCGGCTCGGCCACGCACCACTACCTGGACCGCACCGCCATCGGCACCGGGTACCGGGCCGCGCCGCAGGTCTTCTACTACGCACCGCAACGCCTGTGGTACCTCGTGTACCAGACAGGCAACGCGTCGTACTCCACCAACCCCGACATCAGCAACCCGAACGGGTGGAGCGCGCCGCGCAACTTCTACTCGTCGATGCCCGACATCATCAGGCAGAACATCGGCAACGGCTACTGGGTCGACATGTGGGTGATCTGCGACAGCGCCAACTGCTACCTGTTCTCCTCCGACGACAACGGGCACCTGTACCGCTCCCAGACGACCGTCGGCCAGTTCCCGAACGGCTTCACCAACACCGTGATAGCGGCGCAGGACTCCAACAGGTACGCCCTGTTCGAAGCGAGCAACGTCTACAGGGTGCAAGGCACCAGCCAGTACCTCCTGCTCGTCGAGGCGATCGGGTCGGACGGCAGGCGCTACTTCCGCTCCTGGACCTCCACCAGCCTCGCCGGCTCCTGGACGCCCCTGGCCGCGTCCGAGAGCAACCCGTTCGCACGGGCCACCAACGTCACCTTCCCCTCGGGTGCCTGGACCAGGGACATCAGCCACGGCGAGATGATCCGTGCCGGCTACGACCAGACACTGACCATTCCCGCCTGCCGGCTCCAGTACCTGTACCAGGGCAAGGACCCCAACGCGGGTGGCGACTACAACAGCCTCCCCTGGCGGCTCGGCCTTCTCACCCAGACCAACTCTTCCTGCTGACCGGCCTCAGGCCCTCGGTCCACACCGAGGGCCTGAGCGTCGCACAGGCCTCGTCTGCGGATCCTCTGTGAGGAACGGCAACCACCCGCCCATCGGCGGCCACTGAGGGGAGAAACCGGCTCGATCTTCGAGAACGAATGAGCGATGAAGAAGCCGGCAACCTTTTCCCTTCCTGCGGTCACTGAGCAGTGCACCATCGGCTCGATGTTCCGAACGGACGGGTAATGAAGACAGCGAGGCAGGCCGCGCGGCAGCGCAGGCACAGACGCAGGCTCATGCTGGGCACCGCCTTGGGGCTGACCGCCGCGGGCGTTCTCGCCACCCTGGTGATGGCGTTGCTGCCCGACCGCAAGGTCGATGCACGCTCTGCGGCGGCCACACCCGTCGCCACCACCCGAGTGGGAGCCACCGCCGCAACCGGGACGGGCACCCCGACCGCTCCTGGCACCCCTGGACCGACTGGCACCCGGACCCCGACGGCCGCTGCGACCACCACGACAGCTGAGCCCTCGCCCACTCACGCCCCGAGGCCCCAGCGCACTGCGTCCACCACGACCCCACCGGCGGGACGGATACAGCCCGGGACCTCCTACCGAGGAGTCGCCACCGCCTACGAGGCCGGGGACGGAGACGGCGCCTGCCTGTTCGGCCCGAGCCCCGACCTCATGATCGCGGCGATGAACACCGCCGACTACGAGACGTCCAGGGCGTGCGGCGCGTACGTGCTCGTCCGGGCGGCCAACGGCAACTCCGTCACGGTGCGGATCACCAACGAGTGCCCCCTGCCCTGCGCGCCCGGGCAACTCGACCTCAGCCAACAGGCCTTCGCCAAACTCGCCGACCTCAGGGTCGGCCGGATCCCGATCACCTGGAGCCTGCTGAGCCCCAGCACGTCCGACACGATTTCCATCAGGTACAAGACCGGGTCCAGCCCTTATTGGTGCGGCATCCAGGCGATCGGCCACAGGAATCCGGTCGCGCGGCTGGAGGTCCGCGCCTCCGGCGGCTGGCGGCAACTGCCCCGCACCGGCTTCAACTACTTCATTTCCGCCGACGGCAGCGGGTGCGGCGGCGCGATCAGACTTACGGACATCTATGGAGAACGGCTGACGATCAACGGAATCGCGCTGCGGCCGGACGTCGTACAACCGACCCAGCTCCAGTTCGCCCGGCACTGATCCCGCCGCCCACGTAATGCCCAAGGTTCACACCAAGGTGAACATCAGGGTAAGCCGACACACCGGAATCGGCCTCTTCCAGATCCTCGATGCCCTCCAAGACCTGCTGAACAGCTGGACCGGTATGTGCGGCACCTGCCACCGCCCCCTGTCCCAGACAACTGGCAGACACCACACACGCAGACGCCCATCGACCTGACGGAGCCCCACTAGGGCGCGTATTCGGTTGTGATCAACGGGTGGTCTTGGTGAGGTCTTTGATCCATATCATCGCGCCGCGAAGGTGGAGGCCGGCGAGGTAGCTGGCCGGGGTTTTGTCGTACCGAGTGGCGATGCCCCGCCAGGCCTTCAGCTTGTTGATCAGGCGCTCCACGGTGTTCCGTTCCTTGTAGAGGCCGGCGTCGTGGCCGACGGGCCGACCGCCCCTGCTGCCCTTCTTCTTCCGGTTGGCGGCCTGATCCCTCTTCTCCGGGAGGACCGCCTTGATACGACGTTTTCGCAGATAGGCGCGGTTAGCGCGGGACGAGTAGGCCTTATCCCCGGCGACCGCATCGGGCCGGGTGCGGGGACGGCCGACAGGACCACGGATGCGCACCTTCTTCAGTACGGGGATGAACTGCGGACTGTCGGCGGCCTGCCCCGCGGTCAGCACGAACGCCAGCGGACGGCACTTGCGGTCGGCGGCGAGGTGGACCTTGCTGGTCTGTCCGCCTCGCGAGCGTCCGAGCAGCGCGGCCTTCAGGCGGAGCTTGCGCCGGCGCCGGATGCGCCGCCGTTCTTCCCGCTCCGGGCCGTCCGCGACATCCTGCCCGACTTGTTCTGCCGGGCCGCCCCCTTTGCCGGGCCTTCTCCACCTCGGCGGCGGCCTTCTCCAAGGCGGTTAACGTATCTGGGTCGAGATGCATCCCGGCGGCGTCATGGTGAGCCCGGGCGGTGGTGGAGTCCACGCTGACCAGTGATAAGTCCACCTCACCACGCTTCTCAGCCTCAGCGATCAGGCCCTCCAGCAAGGCTTCGAAGACGCCGGCGTCCCTCCACTGCCGGAAGCGGTTGTGGACGGTCGACCACGCGCCGAACTCTCCCGGCATCTCCCGCCACTGCCCGCCTGTCCTGAAGCGCCAGATCACGCCCTCGAACTGCTGCCGCAGCCGTTGCGGATACGGGCCGTACTCGCCGATCGGCAGGTACGGCTCGATGAACTCCCATTCCACGTCCGCCAGTTGCACTCGCGTCACACGTCACGGTGTACCGGATCAGACCTCACCACGACGGCGAATCCCGCGGAACTGACACGCCCTGCGCGCGGGGCCGTACTCGCGCCGTGGAACATGGCCGACCGTGAGAACTCCGTATTGATCCCGGGGCCGGGTGTTCGTACGTCCTCGTCGTCCGCGCTGTACGGACTGCCAGGCCACGGACGTGCTGCTGCCGGAGGGATCGTGGCCGCGACGGATGGATGCGACCGAGGTGATCGGCGCCGGGCTGGGGATCGCGGCCCTGGGAGCCTGGCTCGGACGCCGGTGGCAAAGTGCTTGCCTGTTCTTTGTGACCGTGGTCTTCTGAACTCCTCTCGTACCTCAGCCCCATCCCCTTGGGAGCCCCTGAACGCACACCATGATCACTGCCGGGCTGGCCTTTGCCAGCGTGGCCATGCTCATCAATATGGCACCCGGTCCCGACACACTGCTCGTTGTCCGAACCTCCGTGACGCAGGGCAGGCCAGGCGGATTGGCCGCCGCCCTGGGCATCCTCACCGGCTGCATGGGCTGGGGCATCGCGACAGCCGTGGGCCTGACGGCCCTGCTGACCGCATCCCACCTGGCCTACGACACACTCCGCGTGTGCGGCGCCGCATACCTCGCCCTCCTGGGGGCCACGGCACTCTGGCGTTCCAGAAAGCCGACCGGCCCCGAACCGGCCGAGCAGCCCACCGCCCTGGCCAGCCGCCTGGCGGCGTTCCGCGCTGGCGTGGGAACAAATCTCCTCAACCCCAAGGCAGGCGTGTTCTACATGAGCCTGATCCCGCAGTTCGTCCCACAAGATGCGCAGATGTTCAGCGCGACGCTGTTCTTCACCGCCATTGATGTGATCGAGCTGGCTGCCTGGTACTGGTTCCTCTCCCGTGCCGCCTCGGCGCTGAGCGAACGCATCCAACGCCCCGCGTTCCGCCGCCGCCTCGAACAGATCACCGGCGTGGCCTTCTTCGGCTTCGCCGCCAACCTCCTCGCCGACCGCTCGTAGAGCTCCCGCCCATTCCGCCCCGCAAGCCGGTCGGCGAGCATGGCGAGGCATCGCCACCCCGCTACGAGACCCCGGGAAGCTACCTCGCTGGCCCCCACCTCCGCGCCGCGATGATCTGAATCAAGGACCTCACACGAGCCACTCCTTGATCACAACTAAATACGCTCCCTAGCAGTGGACTTCCGCACCGCCTGCCTCGCCGCGCCAGGGTCTTCTCGTGCCGGCCGGGCACGCCTGGCCGATACCGCAGCACATGCCGGGCCGGGCCGGCACCCGGCAGCAGGGTGGGGTCCGCGCGCTGCTGCCCAGCCGCCGCTTTCTCGCCCTGTGCTGCGCGTACTGCAGCCATCTGCCGGCCTGCAACCAGCTGCCCTGGCTCTGGCGGCACACCGCCGTCAACTGGCAGTCCTCCGGACCGAGGCCGTGCAGGACACGGCGAGAACCGAGAGCAGGACCAGTGCGCATGCCGGGGCGAGCACAGTCCAGGGCGCCAGTTCCACGTACGGCTGGTTCTCCGACAGAAGGCGGCCCCACTCCGCGGTGGGCGGCTGCTCTCCCAGGCCGAGGAAGCCGAGTGAGGCCAGCACGAGGACCGTGGTGGGGAGGCGCAGGAGCGCGTTGCGCAATACAGCGGGCAGTACGGCGGGAAGCAGATGACGACGGAGCAGATACCCGGGGCCGGCGCCGAAGGAGAGGGACGCGAGCATGTGGCCGCTGGCCCGTTCCTGTTCGAGCAGGGCCGCGGCCTGGGCGGCGTAGGGGGTCCAGCCGACCAGGCAGACCGCGAACGCGGCACCCCACACCGACGGACCGGTCGCCGCGGTCGTCAGCAGTCCGGCAAGGACCGCCGGCAGCGTGGACACCGCTTCCGTCAGGCCCGCGCCCAGCTGTGCCGTCATGCCGAGCAAGAGCCCGGTGACAGTGCAGACCGCCGTCACCGCGAGGGCCACACCCACCGTACGCAGCGCCCCGTGGCCCAGCCGGGCCAGCAGATCGCGGCCGAGCGAATCCGTACCCAACGGGTGCGCGGCCGAGGGCGGGAGCAGCCGGGCCGCCGTGTCCACGTGCAGGGGATCTCGCAGCAGTCCCGCGATGACCAGGGTGAGCAGCGCGGCGGCACAGGATCCGGCGACCCAGCGGCTGGAGCGCCGTGGTGGGAGAGCCGGCGCGTGCAGGGCGGGCAGGGTCCCCTCCCGCAGGGCCGGGCCGAGCAGAGCGCGACACAGGGCCTGGATCAGGAGACCGGCGGTGATGCCGAGCAGAACCAGGACGAGTGCCGCGGTCTGCAAGGGCGGAAGGTCCTGAGCGATGGCGGCATCCAGAGCGAGCCGGCCGAGCCCTGGAATGTCGAAGATCTTCTCCACCGCGACGGCACCGCCGACCAGCGCCACGACGGTCGGCAGGAATTGCGGCAGCACACCGGCCAGCGCGCGACGCAGCGCATGCCGGGCGATCCGCCCGGGCCCGAACCCGTAGGCGTGCCAGATCCGGACCCACGGCTCGTTGAAGGCGGCGGGCAACGCCTGGTCGAGCAGTCCGCCGATCATCGCCCCGGACGGAACACCGAGGGCGAGCGAGGGCAGCACCATCGACGGCGGCCCCTCCCACCCACTGGACGGGAACCAGCCCAGCCACACCCCACACACGGTGGCGAGGAGCGAGGCGAGCAGGAACTTGGGCAGCGCCGCGAGGACGGCGGGCCCCGTGCCCCCTCTCGCCCGGTGCAGCCGTCGCCGGGAGCCGAGATACAGGCTTCGCGCGCTGACCAGTGCAGCGACCCCGATCGTGACCACGAGTGCGCCGAGCATCAGCGTGACGGAGACCGCGAATGCGCTGGTCACCTGGGGCAGGACCGCTTCGCCCGACACCCAGGAGGTGCCTGCGTCGCCGCGCGGCAACCCGCCCAGCCAGTGCGCGAGGTGCGTGAACGGCCCCTCGTCCAAGCCTAGTTGCTCACGTACGGCGGCCAGTTGCGCGGGAGTCGGATCCTGATCGGCGGAACGGGCCCGCAGGACCGTCAGCGCGGGGTCGTTCCCCGACAGCCAGGGCAGCAGGGCCACGGCCGTCAGCAGCACGGCTCCGGCCACGAGGCGACCGAGGCCCGCGCGCCACCGGGCCGGGCGCGCATTGGCATGGACCGAAGTGACGCTCATCAACTGCTACTTCAGGCGGGTGCCGACGTCGATCAGGGAGCGCTCGCGAGGGTCGAGGAGCACGCCCTCGACCTTTGTGGAGATGCCCTGGACGACCCTCTCGTGGACCAGTGGTATGACCGCGTCGGTGCGCAGGACCTCCGCCTCGGCGGACATGATCTTCTGCTGTCGCTTCGTCGTGTCGCCTTCCTCGGCGGCGGACTTGATGGCTCGGTCTACCGCGGAATCCCTCAGACCGGCGATGTTGTACGCGCCGTCACTCGCGAAGTCGCTCGCGAGATACGCGACCGCGTCCCCGGTGTCGAGGAGCGTCACCCGGGAGAGGATGACGGCGTCGTACTTGCCGGCGAGGAGGTCGGCCTCCATCTGCGTGTACTCGCGCACGTCCTGCTCAACGGTGAACCCGGCCTTCTCCAACTGCTGCTGCAGGACGGTGGCGGCCTCGGGCAGTTCCGCGCGGTTGGTGTAGGCGGCCAGGCGCAGGGTCCTTCCCTCGGTCTTCTCCTTGACCTGTGCGGCCGTCGCTGCCTTGGCGCGACCGGTCACCTTCACCCGCTTGTCGGCGGCCCAGGAGACAGCGGGCCCGAACAGGCCCTGTGCGGGGTCGGCGTACCCGCCGAAGACCGAGTCGACGAGGGTGGAACCGTCCACGGCCTCGCGGGCGGCCGCCCGCAGCGCCGGATCGGTGAAGATGCCGCTGCGGGTGTTGAGGACGAGACTGTCGGTCCGCACGGAGGGCACTACGTGGCGCGTGCCCTTGGCCAGGAGCTTCGCCTGGGCGGTGGGGATCCACTCGGCGATGTCGACGTCGCCGCCGCGCAGGGCGTTGGCGCGCGCGGTGCCGTCGGCGATCCATGTCACGTCGATACCGGATGCCTTGGCCTTGCCGCCCCAGTAACCGTCGAAGCGGTCGAGCGTGGCGTTGGTCTTGCCGGTGAGCTTCGTGATCTCGAAGGGGCCCGTTCCGGTGCCGACCGGGGTGACCGTGCCGTCCTTGCCGTACGCGTTCGGCGAGAGGATGCTCAGTGCCGGGCTGGCCAGCCGCAGCGGGAGGACCGGGTCGGGAGCCTTGGTGCTGATGGTGACGGTGCCGGCGTCCTCCGCCTTCGCCGTCAGGGTCACGTCGCTGAGGACGCGGGGCTTGGGCTCGGCGGCACCGGCATGGTCGAGCGCGTTGACCACGGATTCGGCGGTGACCTGGGTGCCGTCCTGGAAGGTGGCCTTGCGCAGTTCGAAGGTCCAGGTGGTGGTGTTCTTCCGCGTCCAGGACTTCGCCAGCGCGGGCGCAGCGGCCCCGTCCTGGTCCAGCGCCGTCAGGCCCTCGGCCACGGAGAGCTTGCTCAGCACGGTGGCGTCATTGCTGTACGGGGAAAGCGCCTGTACCGGCGGCACCGCGAGAGCGACCCTCAGCCGCCCCGCCGACCCGCCTCCGGCATCGCCACCCGAGCCCGCCTCGCCGGTCACGAAACAGCCGGCCAGCAACGGAGTGAGAGCAAGCGCCGCGAAGAGGCCGCGGGAGATCGTACGCATGGGGGTCCTGTCGTGCGGGAAGACGGGTCAGCCCCTTCGCGACACCAGGTGCCGCGAAGGGGCCACACAAGCATATAAGGTAAGCCTTACTTAACCTCACTTGCCCTGAGTGAGATCTCAATGGATGAGATCGATTCGGTCGCTCCGAAGGCCCGTCGACCCGCAAGCGCGATCGAGGGAGGGCGTCCTGTCACCCGCGGCAGGAACGTGCCGGAACGCTCAATGCGTGCACGCCCGTGCCGCGCTGGACCGACCTGGCTCGTCGTCATGTCCGTGGCACGTGCGGGCGCTCAGGAGGTTGCTGTGGAGCACGTCGCGTGCGTCGTCGTAGGTCATCTCTGCCAGCGGGCTCGACGCCTGGCATCCATGGCAGAGGACGACCACTCCCACGTCCCCCGGGTGGTCCGCCGCTCGGGCGGCGAGCTCGGAGACGAAGGTCTCGTCGTTGAGGTCTCCGGCGAGGTAGAGATTGCCCGGATGGTCCTCGGGCAGCTCAGGTCGCCGTCCGGTGAGCAGGAGGTTGGCGCCCTCGCGGCGGAAGTGGGAGGCGACCGCCTGACCGATCCCGCTCGATGCGCCGGTCATCACGGCGTTGACGTCTTGGAGTCTCACGTGCGTTCCTCGTCGGTCGGCTGGTGGGCCTTCGCCCCCCGGCGAACGCAGACCCCCGTTCGCGTCGTTGTGCGGCGTGGGACAGCAGGTGGTCAGGCCAGAACCTGGCCACTACCGGCCACGACCTCGGGCCGCAGCAGGTTGGCGAGTGTGTCGGCTGGCAACAGGCCCTTCTCAAGGACGAGTTCGGCCACGCCCCGACCGGTGGCGAGGGCTTCCTTGGCGATGTCGGTGGCGGCCGTGTAGCCGATGTGCGGATTGAGAGCGGTGACCAGGCCGACGGAGTTCTCGACGGTCGCACGCAGCGCCTCGGTATTGGCAGTGATGCCGGCCACGCAGCGCTCGGCCAGCGTCAGGCAGGCCGCGCGCAGGTGTGTGACGGACTTCGACAGGGAGTGCAGGATGATCGGCTCGAAGGCGTTGAGCTGGAGCTGTCCCGCCTCGGCGGCCATGGTGATGGTGACGTCGTTGCCGATCACCTCGAAGGCCACCTGGTTGACGACCTCGGGGATCACCGGGTTGACCTTGCCGGGCATGATGCTCGAACCCGCCTGCACCGGCGGCAGGTTGATCTCGTTCAGGCCGGCGCGCGGACCGGAGGACAGCAGACGCAGGTCGTTGCAGCTCTTCGACAGCTTGACCGCGATTCGCTTGAGCACGCCGGACAACTGGACGAACGCCCCGCAGTCCTGGGTCGCTTCGACCAGGTTGGCAGCGGTGACCAGCGGCTGTCCCGTGATCGCGGCGAGGTGGCGGCGCGCCGACTCGGCGTAGCCGACGGGCGCGTTGAGGCCGGTGCCGATCGCGGTGGCCCCGAGGTTGATCTCGTGGATCAGCTCCACCGCCTCGGCGAGCCGGCTACGGTCCTCCTCAATCATGACCGCGTATGCGGAGAACTCCTGCCCGAGGGTCATCGGCACCGCGTCCTGCAGCTGGGTGCGGCCCATCTTCAGCACGTCGCGGAACTCGACGGCCTTGGCCGCGAAGGCGTCCTGGAGCACGAACATGGCCCTGAGCAGGCCGTGTACCGCGAACACCGTCGCGACCTTGACGGCGGTCGGGTAGACGTCGTTGGTCGACTGGCTGAGGTTGACGTCTTCGTTCGGGTGCAGGTCCTCGTACCGGCCCTTGGCGTGGCCCAGCAGCTCCAACGCCCGGTTCGCCACGACCTCGTTGGCGTTCATGTTCGTCGAGGTACCGGCGCCGCCCTGGATCACGTCGACGACGAACTGGTCGTGCAGCTTGCCGGCGCGGATCTCCTGGCAGGCCGCGACGATCGCGGCCGCCTTCCGCGGCTCCAGCAGGCCCAGTTCCTCGTTCGCGAGGGCCGCGGCCTCCTTCACGGCGGCCAGGGCGTCGATCAGGTACGGGTACGCGGAGATCGGTGTGCCGGTGATGGGAAAGTTCTCGATGGCGCGCAGGGTGTGAATGCCCCAGTACGCCTCGGCAGGGACGTCACGGTCGCCGAGCAGGTCGTGCTCGCTGCGGGTGGCTGCGGCGGTCATGGCGGCGCGGGCCTTCTCTCGGAGCAGGTTCAGGCGTGGTGTATGTCGGAGGTGCGGCGACGGGGGCGTGCGCGCTGACCGGCCGGGCTCTGCTGACAGAGGTCCGCGGCGGGCCTCGGCTGTTGCACGACCTCGGCGCACGCGCGGGCCGACGCCGCCTCGACCGTCGGGTCTCGCCCGCGCCGCGTCCCGCACGGAGGCCACACCCGGTCAGTGAGGCACCCACCCGCGCGGCGGGTGCCTCACTGGGAGGCGATGGCGAGACTGCTGGGACTTCTCATGACTTCTCGGAAGGTCCCAGCAGCGTCACCGCCGTCGGTATCGGCTCAGAACAGCTTGTCCTTCGCCTTGTAGTAGGCGCCGCCGAAGGGCAGGAACCAGGGCGTGCCGTTGTAGAAGGGGACGGGGACCTTCGGGAAACCGAAACCGCGCAGCGGGTTGGCCTCCGGCTTGCCGTCCATCATCTCGGCGACGGCGCGGCCCATGTAGGTGGCCATCTGGACACCGTGGCCGCAGTAACCCATGGAGTAGTACAGGCCGTTGGCCTCTCCCGCGTGCGGGATGCGGTCCCAGGAGAAGCCGACCATGCCGCCCCACACGTAGTCGATCCGCACCCCCGCCAGCTGCGGGAAGATCGCGGTCATCTCCCGCTTCAGGATGTCCCCGCTCTTGACGTCGGAGGCCGGGTTGGAGGGGGCGAAACGGGCCCGGCCACCGAATGCGAGGCGGTTGTCGGGGGTGAGACGGACGTAGTGGCCGACGTTCTTGTGGGCGACCAGCAGGCGGCCGTTCGGGATGAGCTCCTTGGCGCGCGCCTCCCCCAGCGGTTCGGTGACGATGATGAAGCTGCCGACGTTGATCAGCCGCTTGCGGAACCACGGCATCGACTTGTCGGTGTAGGCGTCCGTCGCCGCCATGACCTGCTTGGCGCGGATGGTGCCGTGCAGGGTCTCCACCAGGAAGCCGCCGCCGGGCAGGCGGGTGAGGCCGGTGGCGGCGTTGCGCTCGTGGATGTCCGCGCCGGCCCGCTCGGCGGCGTCCGCCAGGCCGCCGACGAACTTGCCCACGTGCAGGCCCGCGCTGAGCGGGTCGAGCAGGGCGCCGTGGTAGTAGTCCGAGCCGAGCTCGGCCCGCAGTTCGCTCTTGCTCAGGACGACCGTCTCGTGGCCGAAGTTCTCGGCCAGGTCACGCTGCTTGGCCCGCAGGCCCTCGAAGTGCTGGGGCTTGCAGACCAGGCCGAGGCGCCCGGAGCGGTTGAAGTCGCAGTCGATCTGTTCCTTCTGCGTGAGCTCCTCGACGACGTCGACAGCCTCGCGGAAGGCGTTGTACAGCTCGAGTGCGCGCTCGTGCCCATAACGCTTGCGGGCCTCGGCGGGGCTGATGGTGATGCCCTGGGTGCACATGCTGCCGTTGCGCCCGGAGGCGCCCGAGCCGACCTTGTCCTTCTCGACGAGGACGACCCGGGCGCCCTTGCGGGCGGTGTGGTAGGCGGTGGACAGCCCGGTGAGGCCGCCGCCGATCACCACCACGTCCGCCTCGTCGGGCAGGTCCTTTCCGGAACGGTCGGGCAGGGCGGGGGCTGTGTCCAGCCAGTAGGGGATCTGCTTCATGGCGTGCGTCCTCTGTGTTCTCTGTCCTGTGTCGCGGTTACGCCGTCGGTCAGCAGCCGAGGAGCTTCGGCAGGCCCGACAGGTCGGGCAGCTCGTCGTACGGCTGATAGTCGGCGCTGCCGGGGCGGCCGTAGCGGTTGATCCACACCCGGCGCTTCAGACCGAGGTCACGGGTCGGGATGTGGTCGTACTCCCAGCCCTGCGCAACGTGGATGACCTGCGACGGATCGACGCCAATGGTCTTGAAGGCGTGCTCGAAGGTCTGGCGGTCCGGCTTGTACGCGCCGGCCTGCTGGGCGGTGATGACGTAGTCGAACTCGACGCCGATGTTCTCGACGTTCTTGGCGATCAGGTTGTCGTCGGTGTTGGAGATGATGGCGATCTCGTACCTGCTCTTCAGGGCGCGCAGCGCGTCCGGGACCTCCGGGAAGGGACCGAAGGTGGGGACGGCCTCGACGAGCGCGTCGCCGTCGGACTCGCGGTACTCCAGGCCGTGCAGGCGCATGGCGTTCCGCAGGCTGGAGTGCAGGATCTCGTGGTACGGGCGGTAGGCCTCCAGGACGGCCTGGAAGCGCATCACGCGGAAGTCGTCGAGGAACTCGTCGACGTCCAGGTTGTCCAGGTCCAGCCGGTCCTGGAGGACCTTGAGGGTCGTGGGGCCGAGCTCGAAGTTGATGAGGGTTGCATAGGCGTCGAAGGTGACGATCTCTCGCATGGTGTCCAGCCTCAATCTCGCGTGTTTCCAGAAGGGGTGGGGGGTTCAGACAACGCGTTCGCCAGGGGCGACGATCGCGTCGAGTGCGGCCAGATCGGCCGTGTCGGGGACCCAGTGGGCCGCCGCCGCGTTGGCGGTGACCTGTTCGGGTGTCATGGCGCCGCAGATGACGGAGCCGACGGCGGGCAGGGCCGCCAGTCCGCTGACAGCGACCTGCAGGAGGGTCAGGCCGCGTTCGGCGCCGTACGCGGTGAGGGCCTCCACGCGGTCGAGGGCGGCGTCGGTGAGCCAGCCCTGCCGCCAGGACAGTCGGCTGCCGGGCGGGGGCTGCTCGCCGCGCCGGTACTTGCCGCTGAGCAGGCCGTTGGCCAGCGGGTAGTACGGCAGCAGGCCGACGCCGTGGCGCAGGCAGGCCGGGATCAGGTCGTTCTCCACGCCGCGGTCGAGCAGGTGGTAGCGCGCCTGGGTGGACACGAAGGCGTCGGTGAGCTCCTCGGCCGGCAGGTTGGAGCAGCCGATGTACCTGACCTTGCCCTCGTCGACCAGCTCCAGCAGGGCGGCGACCGTCTCGTCGAGCGGGGTGACGCCGTCCGGCTCGTGGTACTGGTACAGATCGATCCGGTCGGTGCCGAGCCGGCGCAGCGACGCCTCAACCGCGTACCGGATGTAGGAGCGGGCGCCTCGCCGGCCGTACAGGTCGGCCTCGCGCCCCATCTCCATACCGAACTTGGTGGCCAGGACGACATCGTCCCGGCGGCCCTTCAAGGCAGCACCCAGGAGCCGTTCGCCGTCGCCGCGCGAGCCACCCCGTTCGCCGGAACCGCCGTACATGTCGGCGGTATCGAACAGGGTGATCCCGGCGTCGAGGGCCGCGTGGACGACCGCCTTCGTGCCCTCCTCGTCGAGGCGGGAGCCGAAGTTGTTGCCTCCGACGCCGACGACGGAGACGGTCGGTCCGCGTGCGCCCAAGGTGCGGTACCTCATGACCGGCTCCCGAATCCGATGCAGACGTTCTTGGTCTGCGTGTAACTGGCCAGGGCCTCCAGCCCCTTCTCTCGGCCCCAGCCGCTGTGCTTGTAGCCGCCGAAGGGCAGCTCGACCCCGGTGCCGACGCCGGTGGCGTTGACGGAGACCTGGCCAGCCCGGATGCCCTCGGCCAGCCGCATCGCCTTGTCGATGTCGCGGGTCCAGACGTAGGAGGACAGGCCGTAGGGGCTGTCGTTGGCTATCTGAAGGGCCTCTTCGGCGTCGTCGAACTCGATGACCGTGACGACGGGGCCGAAGATCTCCTCCCGGGCGCAACGGGCCTGGTTGGTGAGGCCGGTGAGGACCGTCGGCTCGACGAAGTAGCCGTCCGCCAACTCGGGGTCGGACGGGGCGCCCCCGCCGACGCGGACCGTCGCGCCCTCCTGCCGTGCCAGGTCCAGGTAGCCGAGCACCCGGTCGCGCTGCCGGGCGGCGACGAGCGGACCGATGTCCGGGTCGGTGAGGCCGGGGCCGATGCGCAGGGCGGCGACCTTCTCGACGAGCCGGTCGAGGAACTCCTCGGCGCCGCGCTGCAGGAGCAGCCGGGTACCGGCCGAGCACATCTGTCCGGCGTTGCTGAACGAGGCACCCACGATCGCCTTCAGTGCCAGGTCGAAGTCGGCGTCGGCGAAGACGACGAACGGCGACTTACCACCCAGCTCGGTGACGGAGGGGACCACATTGGCGGCGGCGGCCTGAGCGACCTTGATGCCGGTGGGCACCGAGCCGGTGAAGGTGACCTGGTCGATGTCCGGGTGGCCGGCAAGGGCCGCACCGGTCTCGCCGTCGCCGGGGACGACGTTCAGCACGCCCGGCGGGAGACCGCATTCCAGGGCGATTCTGCCGATCTCCAGCGGGGTGAGGGGCGCCTCCGGGGAGGGCTTGAGCACCACCGTGCAACCTGCCGCCAGTGCCGGGGCGGAGCCCCTAGCGGTGTTCTGGAGCGGGTAGTTGAACGGGATGATCTGGCCGGACACGCCGATCGGCTCACGGACGGTGTAGTCGATCAGACCGGGGCCGAGCGGGATCGTGGTTCCGCCGAGCTTGTCGGCGACGCCCGCGTAGAACTCGAAGTAGCGGGCCGCCGCCTCCACGTCGGCCTTCGCCTGCCTCAGCGGCTTGCCGACGTCCTGGCTCTCCAGGCGCGCCAACCGTTCTCCCTGGTAGCGGATGGCTTCCGCGATGCGGTGGAGGATGCGGCCCCGGTCGGCGGCACGCATCCCGGCCCACTCGGGAGAGGTGAAGGCCGTGCGCGCGGCAGCCACCGCCTGGTCCACGTCCGCCTTGCCCGCCAGCGCCACCTGGGCGATGGCGTTGCCGTTCGACGGGTCGAGGACGGTGAAGGAACGGCCGTCGGCGGCGGGGACCTGCTTGCCGTCGATCAGTAGCTCGGTCCGCTGCGGTTCGCCGTTCATGGCCGGATCTCCCCCAGCACCTCGCCGAAGATGACGACCTCGTCGCCCGGACGGACCGTGCGGATCCGGCGCACCCAGAGCACGATGCCCTCCTGCGGGGCGGTGACCTCTTCCAGCGTGGTGCCGTAGTGGTCGGTGATGGTGGCGATCAGGTCGCCTTCCTTGCAGGTCTCCCCCGGCTCGGCGTGGGCGACGAAGAAGCCGCCGGCGGCGGACCGGGCGAAGGTGCCGGAGACGGTCGTGTAGGTGTCGCGCAGCTCCGCCTCACCGTCGATCATGCCGAGGCTGCGCAGGATGTTGCGGATCGAGTGCATGTGGTGGTCGACGTTGGTCTCGCGGTACGTGGCGCCGCCGCACTCGATGGTGATGGCGGGCTTGCCGGCCTCGAGCACGGGGTGGCGGACCGTGCCGCCCCACTTCCCGCCCTTCCAGACCAGCTCGTGCCCGGCGGCGAGCGCCAGGTCCGTCGCCAGGTCCTCGTAGCCGCCCTGGAGGATGACCAGCGGGGCGATCTCGCCGTAGGCGCCGCCGGTGTGCAGGTCGACCACGGCGTCGACGGCGGGGACGACCTGCTCGACGAAGGTGGCAGCGAGACGTTGCGAGTACGAACCCTCCGCGTCGCCCGGGAAGATGCGGTTGAGGTTGAGGTGGTCGATGCCGCTCGCGCGGGCGGCCGCCTCGAAGGCCGGGGTATTCAGGCAGGGGATGCCGACGACGGTGCCGCGCAGTGTGGCCGGGTCGAGGTCGGCGAGGACGCGCCGGATGGCCTCCTGGCCGTCGTACTCGTCGCCGTGCACGCCCGCGTCCACACACAGAACCGGACCGTCCTGCGCACCGTTGACGACGATCAGCGGAATGCCGAGCTCCACGCCGTAGCTGCTGGTGCCGACCGGGATCAGGCCGTGGGCACGTTCGCCCGGGGCGACGGTCAGCGGACCGATGGAATACATGGGAATCCTTTCAAAACGTGGACCAGCGTGTTGTCCTGGCCGATCCACTCCGTTCGGAGGTGAGGGCCTTGACCGGGGCGGGGCCGGCACGCTGCCGCATGTTTGTGCTGCTTCTACAGCACCCTTTCGAGGAATGCCTGGGTTCGTTTCTCGCGCGGGTTGGCCAGGACTTCGCGGGCGTCGCCGCGTTCGACTGCGATGCCGCCGT
>NZ_JBIWIM010000015.1:0-105661 GCF_044764595.1 Streptomyces sp. NPDC093984
TCAAGGAACGGACGCTTCCTTTGTACTCACCGGAGAGACTCACTCTCTCGGCTTTCCTCCGGGCGCTTCCCTTCGGTGTTTCCGACTCTATCAGACCTTTCCGATCCGATTTCCTCGGTGCTTTCCAGGTTCCCGCTCTCGCGTTTCCCTTTCCGGCGGTTCCGACTTTATCAGAAGTTCTGAGTCGGGATTTCCGCCCTGCCGGGGATGGTTCCCGGGCGCTCAGTTGCGTCGGGTCCCCCGCTGGCGGAGCCGTAAACGTACTGGAGCGGGGCGCCTCGATGCAAATCGAGGCGCCCCGCTCCAGGTTCGCCGTCACACGGACTTGAGTGAGCGTCAGACCTCGACGACCACCGGAAGGATCATCGGCCTGCGCCGATACGTGTCGGAGACCCACTTCCCGAGGGTGCGCCGCACCAGCTGCTGCAGCTGGTGGGGCTCGACGACCCCGTCCTGTGCCGACCGTTCGAGCGCTTCCGTGATCTTCGGGATGACGTCACCGAAGGCCGAGTCCTCGATGCCCGAACCACGGGCCTGGAGATGCGGACCACCGGTGATCTTGCCCGTGGACGAGTCCATCACCACGAAGACCGAAATGATGCCCTCGTCTCCGAGGATCTTGCGGTCCTTCAGCGCCGGCTCGCCGATGTCTCCGACCGACAGGCCGTCGACGTAGACATAACCGGCCTGGACCTTGCCGGAGATCTTGGCCTTGCCCTCGACGAGGTCGACGGCGACGCCGTCCTCGGCGATGACGATGCGGTCGTGCGGGACACCCGTGAGTGCGCCCAGCTCGGCGTTGGCCCGCAGATGGCGCCATTCGCCGTGGACCGGCATCAGGTTCTTCGGGCGGCAGATGTTGTAGAAGTACAGCAGCTCGCCCGCGGACGCGTGGCCGGAGACGTGCACCTTGGCGTTGCCCTTGTGGACGACGTTCGCGCCCCAGCGGGTCAGGCCGTTGATCACGCGGTAGACCGCGTTCTCGTTGCCGGGGATCAGCGAGGACGCGAGGATCACCGTGTCGCCCTGGACGATGCGGATCTGGTGATCGCGGTTCGCCATGCGTGACAGTGCGGCCATCGGCTCGCCCTGGGAGCCCGTGCAGACCAGGACGACCTCGTGGTCCGGCAGGTCGTCCAGCGTCTTGACGTCCACGACCAGGCCCGGCGGGACCCTCAGGTAGCCCAGGTCCCTGGCGATGCCCATGTTGCGGACCATGGAGCGGCCGACGAAGGCGACCCGGCGGCCGTACTCGTGGGCCGCGTCCAGGATCTGCTGGATGCGGTGGACGTGGCTGGCGAAGCTCGCCACGATGATCCGCTTGCGAGCGCCCGCGAAGACCTGGCGCAGCACGTTGGAGATGTCGCGTTCGTGCGGTGTGAAGCCGGGGACCTCGGCGTTCGTGGAGTCGGCGAGCAGGAGGTCGATGCCTTCCTCGCTCAGCCGGGCGAACGCGTGGAGATCCGTCAGCCGGTTGTCCAGCGGCAGCTGGTCCATCTTGAAGTCGCCCGTGTGGACCACCATGCCGGCGGGGGTGCGGATGGCGACCGCGAGGGCGTCCGGGATCGAGTGGTTGACCGCGATGAACTCGCAGTCGAAGGGGCCGACGCGCTCGCGCTGCCCCTCCGCGACCTCCAGCGTGTACGGGCGGATGCGGTGCTCCTGGAGCTTCGCCTCGATCAGGGCGAGGGTCAGCTTGGAACCGATCAGCGGGATGTCGGGCTTCTCCCGCAGCAGGTAGGGGACGCCGCCGATGTGGTCCTCGTGGCCGTGGGTGAGGACGATGCCGTCGATGTCGTCCAGGCGGCCACGGATGGACGAGAAGTCCGGCAGGATCAGATCGATTCCGGGCTGCTCCTCCTCCGGGAAGAGCACTCCGCAGTCGACGATCAGCAGACGGCCTCCGTACTCGAAGACGGTCATGTTCCGGCCGATCTCCCCGAGGCCACCGAGGGGGGTGACCCGGAGGCCGCCCTCGGGGAGCTTCGGCGGCGGGCCGAGTTCAGGATGCGGATGACTCAAAAGACTCTCCTCACCATGCGCGCCACGTACCTGTAGGGCACGTGGCGCGCATGACGTTCGTGCAAAAGCAGTTGTCGGTGTGGGGTGCAGGCACTGTGTCCTGCCTATTCAGTTGTGAAGTCCTTGTCAGAGCTGTACCCCGCCTGCGGCAAGATCGATCTTGAGCTGGGCGGTCTCCTCGGGGGAGAGTTCGACCATGGGCGGGCGCAGCGGCCCGGCGGGCAGGCCCTGGAGGGCGAGGGCGGCCTTGGTGGTCATCACGCCCTGGGTGCGGAACATGCCGGTGAAGACCGGGAGCAGCTTCTGGTGGATCTCCAGCGCCTTCTGCACGTCTCCGCTGACGTAGGCCTCGGCCATGGTGCGCAGCTCGGGCGTGACGACATGGCCGACGACGGAGACGAAGCCGACCGCGCCCACGGACAGCAGGGGCAGGTTGAGCATGTCGTCGCCGGAGTACCAGGCGAGGCCGGACTGGGCGATGGCCCAGCTGGCGCGGCCGAGGTCGCCCTTGGCGTCCTTGTTGGCGACGATCCGCGGATGCTCGGCGAGCCGGACGATGGTCTCCGTGTTGATCGGGACGCCGCTGCGGCCGGGGATGTCGTAGAGCATGACCGGCAGGTCGGTGGCGTCGGCGATGGCCTTGAAGTGCCGGTAGAGGCCGTCCTGAGGGGGCTTGTTGTAGTACGGCGTGACGGTCAGCAGACCGTGCGCGCCGGCCTTCTGTGCCGCGCGCGCCAGTTCGATGCTGTGGTGGGTGTCGTTCGTGCCGACGCCGGCCACGATGTGGGCCCGGTCGCCGACCGCCTCCAGTACGGCTCGTACGAGGTCCGATTTCTCCGCGTCGCTGGTGGTGGGGGACTCACCGGTGGTGCCGTTGATGATCAGGCCGTCGTTGCCTGCGTCCACCAGGTGGGTGGCGAGCCGCTGAGCGCCGTCGAGGTCAAGTGCGCCGTCCGCCGTGAAGGGCGTGACCATGGCGGTGAGGATCCGCCCGAAGGGGATCTGCGGAGTGGAGGTCGGAGCCATGGACAACACGCTACTCGGTGCGTCGGTCGTGGTCTGCCCTAGGGGGTCGGGAAAAGTCCTGACAAAGGTGGAGCCCGGTACTGCCTGCTCGGGGGTTCAAGCAGTACCGGGTCCGTTTGATCAGGCTAGATGAACTTCTCGAAATGCCGCAATACGGACACTTCGCTCGGCTGACCCGTACATCTGTACCCGGCCCCTCCGTGCCCGACCGGGACGCCGATGTGCCCTACGGCGCGACGCGGCCGTTCGCGTTGAACGCGGCGTACGTGAGCGGCATGAGCTTGGCCCACTCGGCCTCCATCCTCTCGCCGACCATCTCGATCTCCCGCTGCGGGAAGGAGGGCACCTTGGCCAGCTCGTGCTGGGTGCGCAGGCCGAGGAAGTGCATCAGCGAGCGCGCGTTGCAGGTGGCGTACATCGAGGAGAACAGACCGACCGGGAGGACCGAGCGGGCGACCTCGCGGGCGACGCCGGCGGCGAGCATCTCCTTGTAACGCTCATACGCATGAATGTACGAATCCTGCATCGCGCGCTCCATGATCGCGTGCTGCGTGTCGGTGCCCGGTACGAACTCGTACTTGCCCGGACGTCCCTGCTGGACGAGCTTGCGGTCCTCGCCGGGGACGTAGAAGACGGGCTGGAGTTCTCGGTACCGGCCGGACTCCTCGTTGTAGGAGTTGTGGACAACAACGCCATTGGCCAGGAAGTTGTGCCAGGGACCCTCCACCGAGAGGTCGTACGTCATCTCCTCGCCGTCGTCCACGATGGACACGATCGGATCCGGAACAGCCACGGCGATCTTTCCGCCGCGACGTGCCAGCTTCTGCTCCTCGGCGCTCTTGGCCGCATGGCACGGCTCACAGGCGGGGGCCAGGTTCCGCTCGTCGAGTGCGCGGGTCAGGTCCTCGGCCACGGGGACGACGTGATCGAGCGCGAGCTGGTCACGCGGGAAGGACTCTCCACACAGGTGACAGGTGTCGGTCTCGCCGATCAGGCGGTCACGCTGCATCGAGGTCCAGACGCCCACGCCACGACGGAGGCTGGGCGGAACGAGCCTTTCCGAGGGCCGTGGCGCCGTCCCGGCGGCCATCACCGCATCACCCACGGCCAGCTCTCCGGCCTTCCGCCAGCCTTCCGGGGTGAGCACCGCATGATCGACGGTGCAGCGCAGGACCTTGCCACCGGCAGTGGTGAGCTTGATCAAAGGCTTGATGCCCGACTGGATGACATCGAGGATCGGGGCCCTCCGCGCTGTCAGCGTCTCCTCGTCGTAGCAGCGAACGTGACTGCGCCTGACCGATTCGAGCTTGCGGAGACGGGTGGAGGGGTGCTTCTCGCGGAATTCCGCAACGGCGGAGTCGGCGGCTTCCCGGCTGTCGTAGAGCCCCAGGTAGTGGTTGGTCCCTCCACGGCGGACCTGCGCCATCCACTTCTCGGCGCGGGCGTGCCAGGTCACACCGCCCGCCGAGTGCGGCAACCGGTCTTCGACACCGAGGTGCCACAGCTTGTACAGATCCTCGATCGTACGGCGCCGGAGGTTTCCTGCCTCGCTCTCGAGGGTGATCTCCGTGTCGCCGGCGATGCACCAGCCCACCCGGTGTCGCATGAACTCGCGGAAGACGAAGATCGGGGCGCTGATGAAGAAGGTCATCGAGTTGTGCTCGAAGGGGCTGCCGTGCCGGTCCCGCATCAGGAAGTTGATCAGGCCCTTGGAGCGCTCCGGGTCCTTCTTCAGCTCGTCCAGGGACTGCTCGCCGGCGGTGGAGACGCGGGCGGCCCACAGCACGTCGGAGTCGGCCGCGCTGTGCTTGACCAGCTCGACGGTGACGTCGCTGCGGAAGCTGGGCTTGAGGTCGTCGGCGGGGGTGTCGGTCACGGTGTGGAAGGTCCTTCCCATCACAAGCTCGGGCGCCGCCCACTCTACGGCCCGGCACTGACAACGGGGCGTTCGGTGCCGGTCCGCGACATTCGCCGGCGAAGCCCGTCGAAGTTCTGCGAAATCGGTGATTCAGGGCACCTTTTCGGGCACCCGCTCGTCTGTGTCGGTGACGGCGATTCGTTCGCGTCACCCCGGTCTTCAGACAGCTGATCCATCGGACCCTACGAGCCTCAAGAGGAGAAGCACTCCCCATGTCCCGTCGGCGCGAACCCGTACCGTTCGCCTTCCTCTCCGAAGCCGACTCCTTCCGCAGCAATGTCACTCCCCCGCCCCGCCGGCGTGCCTCCGTCGGCGAGATGGCCGGGCGCTGGCTGCTGGGGCTGACCATCGTGGCCGGCCTGGTGGGCTCCCTGGTCATCGGCATGCCCGCCATGTCGCACCAGGCGCCGGCGGCGACGCAACAGTCCGTGGCCTCCAACGGCCGCTGACGCTCCCCGTCGCGCGCGTGCGCGGACGGGCCACCCCGTCGGCCCCCGAGGGTGGTGAGCCGGGGCACGGCTCGATAGCCTCACCGGTCACAGCCCTGTGCACCGAGTGAGGATCAGCCGTGCCCCTGCCCTTCCTGACGGCCGACCGTGCCTCCGACCAGGCGGCGGACGACCTGCCGCTGCCGTACGACGACCGGGACCGCTGGCGCCGCCCCTACCGGCCCGGCCCATGGCGGGTGGGCACGGCCGCGCTCCTGCTGCTGTTCGCGTCGTACGTGCTCTTCGCGGCGGTCGTCATCGCCCTCACCGGCACCCCGTCGGGCGCGGGCACGGTGTTCGGCGTGGCACTGGCCGTCATCGCCGGGGCCCTGCGGCTGCTGCGGATGGGCGTCTGGGTGAGCGCGCGCGGACTGCGCCGAGTGGGTTTCCTCCTCACACGTACGGTGCGGTGGCAGCAGATCGTCGCGGTACGCACGGTGCAGCAGCCGGTGCGCTGGCTGGGACTGCCGCGCACGGTGCAGGGTCAGGCGCTGGTTCTCGTACGGCAGGGCGGCGGGTCCGCCGGAGAGACCCTGCTGACCAGCCACAACGCCGACTTCCTGGCCCGCCCCCAGGCCTTCGACCGGGCGGCGGACACGGTGGAGGCTTGGGCGGCGGAGTTCGGGCGGAGCTGACCGTCCCAGGGCCCTGAACGCGAAAAGGCCGCCCCGCGGACTGCGGGGCGGCCTTTTCGGTCGTCTGCGGGCCTGTGGAGGGTCCCTGGGGCAGGGAGGGCCCCTGGGGCAGAGGGAAGCCGACGGACCTCAGGACGCGATCGTGCGGCCCTCGCGGAGGGCGATGGCCCGCTGCATCGCCTTGCGGGCGCGGGGCGTGTCGCGGGCGTCGTGGTAGGCGATCGCCAGACGGAACCACGTGCGCCAGTCGTCCGGGGCCGCCTCCGCCTCCGCCTTGCGCTTGGCGAAGACCTCGTCGGCCGAGTCGCGGTCGATCCGGCCGCTCGGGGTGCGTCGCAGCTCGTCGACGGGCAGGCCGCCCTCCGCCTCCAGCTCGGTGGCGAGCCGGTTCGCCTTGCGGACGAACTGGGTGTTCTTCCACAGGAACCACACCCCGATGACCGGCAGGATCAGCACCGCGATGCCGAACGCGACGGTGACGGGGGTGCCGTTCTCGATCAGGAGCACGCCGCGGCTGCCGACCAGGACGAAGTAGAAGACCAGGACGGCGGCCGTGACGGCATAGGTGATCTTCGCGCGCATCGCTGCTGCTTCTCGCTACTTGAGGTCGAGGAAGTGCTCCAGGCCGAAGGTGAGGCCCGGAGTGGTCACGACGCGGCGGGCGCCGAGCAGGATGCCCGGCATGAAGCTGCTGTGGTGCAGCGAGTCGTGGCGGATGGTGAGGGTCTCGCCCTCGCCGCCGAGCAGCACCTCCTGGTGGGCGAGCAGGCCGCGCAGACGTACGGCGTGCACCGGGACGCCGTCGACGTTCGCGCCGCGGGCGCCGTCCAGCGCCGTCACCGTGGCGTCGGGCTGCGGGGCGCTGCCGGCCTTCTCGCGGGCGGCGGCGATGAGCTGGGCGGTGCGCGTGGCGGTGCCGCTGGGGGCGTCCACCTTGTTCGGGTGGTGCAGCTCGACGACCTCGACGGACTCGAAGTAGGGGGCGGCGGCCTCGGCGAACTTCATGGTCAGCACGGCGCCGATGGAGAAGTTCGGGGCGATCAGGACGCCCGTCCGAGGCGACTTTGCGAGCCAGCCCTTCAGCTGCGCCAGCCGCTCGTCGGTCCAGCCCGTCGTGCCGACCACGGCGTGGATGCCGTGCCGTACGCAGAACTCCAGGTTGCCCATGACGGAGGCCGGAGTGGTCAGCTCCACCGCCACCTGGGCCCCCGTCTCGACGAGGGTCTCCAGCTGGTCGCCCCGGCCGAGGGCGGCCACCAGCTCCATGTCGTCGGCGGCGTCGACGGCCCGTACCGCCTCCGCACCGATCCGGCCCTTGGCGCCGAGGACCGCCACGCGCAGCTTGCTCATCTCTCTTGCTTCCTTACCGGAGTGGTTGACGACCGCAGTGACCGCCAGGCCGCCGTTACGCGACCGCGTCGTGCAGTCGGGACGCCTGCCTGTCCTTGAGCGGGCCGATGACCGACAGCGAGGGCCGCTGTCCCAGGATGTCCTGCGCCACCGATCGGACCTCGTCCGGGGTGACCGCTGCGATCCGGGCCAGCATGTCGTCGACCGACATCTGGTCGCCCCAGCACAGCTCGCTCTTGCCGATACGGTTCATCAGCGCACCCGTGTCCTCGAGCCCGAGGACGGTGGAACCGCGTAGCTGGCCGATGGCACGGGCGATCTCGTCGTCCGACAGGCCGTTCTGCGAGACGTGGTCCAGCTCGTCGCGGCAGATCTTGAGCACGTCGTGCACCTGGCTCGGCCTGCAGCCCGCGTACACGCCGAAGAGGCCGCAGTCGGCGAAGCCGGACGTGTACGAGTACACGCTGTAGGCCAGGCCGCGCTTCTCCCGGACCTCCTGGAACAGGCGGGACGACATGCCTCCGCCGAGCGCCGTGTTCAGCACGCCGAGAGCCCAGCGGCGGTCGTCGGTGCGGGCCAGGCCCGGCATGCCGAGGACGACGTGCGCCTGCTCGGTCTTGCGGGCCAGCAGCTCCACGCGGCCGGCGGTGCGGATGGCGCGGCGGCCGGCGCGCGGGCCGATGGGCGTGGCGTCCCCCTGCGTGAGGGTGCCCGCCTTCTCGAAGGCGGCCCGCACCTGGCGTACGACCTTCTGGTGGTCGACGTTGCCGGCGCAGGCGACCACCAGGTGCGTGGGGTCGTAGTGCTTCCTGTAGAAGCGGCGGATGCGGTCGGCGGTCAGCGCGTTGACGGTGTCGACCGTGCCGAGGACCGGGCGGCCGAGCGCGTTGTCGCCGAACATGGTGTACGCGAAGAGGTCGTGCACGCAGTCGCCCGGGTCGTCCTCCGTCATCGCGATCTCCTCGAGGATCGCGCCGCGCTCGACGTCGACGTCCTCCTCCCGGATGAGCGAGCCGGTGAGCATGTCGCAGACGACGTCGATGGCGAGCGGCAGGTCGGTGTCGAGCACGCGCGCGTAGTAGCACGTGTACTCCTTCGCCGTGAACGCGTTCATCTCGCCGCCGACCGCGTCGATGGCGGAGGAGATGTCCAGGGCGGACCTGCGGGACGTGCCCTTGAAGAGCAGGTGCTCCAGGTAGTGCGTGGCGCCGTTCAGCGCGGGCGTCTCGTCGCGTGAGCCGACGTGCGCCCAGATGCCGAAGGTGGCGGAGCGGACGGAGGGCAGCGTCTCGGTGACGACGCGCAGACCGCCCGGGAGGGTGGTTTTGCGGACGGTGCCGATGCCGCCCGCGCCTTTGATCAGGGTTTGGGTACGGGCGACGGCCCGCGCCTCCGAAGAGGTGCGGGCCGTCGCCTTGAAGCCACGGGACGTCACTTGTCGGTGTCGTCCTTCGCCTCGTCGGCCTCGTCGCCCTCGCCCTCGATCACGGGAATGAGGGAGAGCTTGCCGCGGGAGTCGATCTCGGCGATCTCGACCTGGACCTTCTGGCCCACGCCGAGGACGTCCTCGACGTTCTCCACGCGCTTGCCGCCGGCGAGCTTGCGGATCTGCGAGATGTGCAGCAGACCGTCCTTGCCCGGCAGCAGCGACACGAACGCGCCGAAGGTGGTGGTCTTGACGACCGTGCCCAGGTAGCGCTCGCCGACCTCCGGCATGGTCGGGTTGGCGATGCCGTTGATCGTGGCGCGGGCGGCCTCGGCGGACGGCCCGTCGGCGGCACCGATGTAGATCGTGCCGTCGTCCTCGATCGTGATCTCGGCGCCGGTGTCCTCCTGGATCTGGTTGATCATCTTGCCCTTGGGGCCGATGACCTCGCCGATCTTGTCGACCGGGATCTTGACGGTGATGATCCGCGGGGCGTGCGGGGACATCTCGTCGGGCCGGTCGATGGCCTCCATCATCACGTCGAGGATGTGCAGGCGGGCGTCACGGGCCTGCTTCAGGGCCGCGGCCAGCACGGAGGCCGGGATGCCGTCCAGCTTGGTGTCGAGCTGGAGGGCGGTCACGAACTCCTTCGTGCCGGCGACCTTGAAGTCCATGTCGCCGAAGGCGTCCTCGGCGCCGAGGATGTCGGTCAGCGTCACGTAGTGCGTCTCACCGTCGATCTCCTGGGAGATCAGACCCATGGCGATACCGGCGACCGGGGCCTTCAGCGGCACACCGGCGTTCAGCAGCGACATGGTGGAGGCGCAGACCGAACCCATGGACGTCGAGCCGTTGGAGCCGAGGGCCTCGGACACCTGGCGGATCGCGTACGGGAACTCCTCGCGCGTGGGCAGCACCGGCACGAGCGCGCGCTCGGCGAGGGCGCCGTGGCCGATCTCGCGGCGCTTCGGGGAGCCGACGCGGCCGGTCTCACCGGTGGAGTACGGCGGGAAGTTGTAGTTGTGCATGTAGCGCTTGCGGGTCACCGGGGAGAGGGTGTCCAGCTGCTGCTCCATGCGGAGCATGTTGAGGGTGGTGACGCCCAGGATCTGGGTCTCGCCACGCTCGAACAGCGCGGAGCCGTGGACCCGCGGGATGGCCTCGACCTCGGCGGCCAGGGTGCGGATGTCGGTGACACCGCGGCCGTCGATGCGCTTCTTCTCCTTGATGACGCGCTCACGGACCAGGGCCTTGGTCAGCGAGCGGTACGCGGCGGAGATCTCCTTCTCGCGGCCCTCGAACTCCGGCAGGAGCTTCTCGGCGGCGAGCTGCTTGACGCGGTCCAGCTCCGACTCGCGCTCCTGCTTGCCGGCGATGGTGAGCGCCTGGGCGAGCTCGGGGCGGACGGCGGCCGTCAGGGCCTCGAAGACGTCGTCCTGGTAGTCCAGGAAGATCGGGAACTCGGCGGTCGGCTTGGCGGCCTTGGACGCGAGGTCGGCCTGGGCCCGGCACAGGACCTTGATGAAGGGCTTCGCGGCCTCCAGACCGGCGGCCACGACCTCCTCGGTGGGCGCCTCGGCGCCGCCCTCGACCAGCTTGATGGTCTTCTCGGTGGCCTCGGCCTCGACCATCATGATCGCGACGTCGCCGTCCTCCAGGACGCGGCCGGCGACCACCATGTCGAAGACGGCGTCCTCGAGCTCGGTGTGCGTCGGGAACGCGACCCACTGGCCGCGGATCAGCGCGACGCGGACGCCGCCGATCGGACCGGAGAAGGGCAGACCGGCCAGCTGCGTGGACGCGGAAGCGGCGTTGATCGCCACGACGTCGTACAGGTGGTCGGGGTTGAGCGCCATGATCGTGGCGACGACCTGGATCTCGTTGCGCAGGCCCTTCTTGAAGGACGGGCGCAGCGGGCGGTCGATGAGTCGGCAGGTGAGGATCGCGTCCTCGGAGGGGCGGCCCTCACGGCGGAAGAAGGAACCGGGGATCTTCCCGGCCGCGTACATCCGCTCCTCGACGTCGACCGTCAGCGGGAAGAAGTCGAGCTGGTCCTTGGGGGTCTTGGACGCGGTGGTGGCCGAAAGGACCATCGTGTCGTCGTCCAGGTACGCGACGGCGGAACCGGCGGCCTGCTTGGCCAGGCGGCCCGTCTCGAAGCGGATGGTGCGGGTGCCGAAGGAGCCGTTGTCGATGACGGCCTCGGCGTAGTGGGTCTCGTTCTCCACTAGCGTTTTCTCCTCGTCTTCGTCCCCGGCTGCCCGTGTGGCAGGGGGACGGTGGCGGAGAAGCGCTCCGTCTGATGCGGGCCGGTCTTCGATCGAAGCACCCGGGGCTCTCTTCCCCGGGGGCCACTACCGAGGACCGGCGGCGGCGAGGTGCGCTCCTCCTCGTTCGGTGTGTGCGGTGCCGCCTGGTGCGTCCAGGTACCCCTCACACGGTGTCCTACGTCTTGCGTTGTGCTACCACACTACAAAGCGGTGGTGACAGTCCGCACGTACGGCAAAGGGAGCGGCCCCCTTCGTACGGGAACCGCTCCCTTCACGGCGTCTTACTTGGCGCCCGCCGCACCGCGGCGGATGCCCAGGCGGTCGACCAGCGCACGGAAGCGCTGGATGTCCTTCTTCGCCAGGTACTGCAGCAGGCGACGGCGCTGACCGACCAGGATCAGCAGACCACGACGGGAGTGGTGGTCGTGCTTGTGGGTCTTGAGGTGCTCGGTCAGGTCGGAGATCCGACGGGACAGCAGAGCGACCTGGACCTCGGGGGAGCCGGTGTCACCCTCCTTGGTACCGAATTCGGCGATGATCTGCTTCTTCGTAGCGGCGTCGAGCGACACGCGTACTCCTCGTAGTCTTCTTCAGCTGCCACCGAGTGCCCCTGGTCTTCTTCTCAGGGGAGCTTCCACGACTCGGGAGGCGGGGATCCGCTGGGCGCGTCCTCCAGAGGGAAACCGGAGGCGCGTACACATACGGCCGTCACACAGCGTACCAGCAGGACAGCGGTGTCCCGGCCCGGGTACCGGCGGGGGTAGGGGCTGGAGGGAGCCAGGGCTCGCAGGCCGCCGGTTCGCAGGCCGCAGGCCGCCGGTTCGCAGGCCGCAGGCCGCCGGATCGCAGGCCACCAGCCGCCGGTTCGCAGGCCGCCGACCGCTGGATCACGACAGCCGGAAGCCGAAGCGCGTGGCGGCGAGGCGACGAGGCCGGCGAGACCGACGAGGCCGACCAGGGCGACCAGGCCGACGACAAGGATCGTCGGCCTCGATGACATGGCTGCCCGTCTTCCTCTGGATCGGAGCGCGCCGGGGGCGACTTTCTCGAGGCGCCCGGCCGGCTCGGCGATCCGGCGCGACGGCCGAGCGCCGCCGGCCGCCGAGCCGACATCAGACGCCGCCGCGCACCTTGCTGTAGACGTCGAGGACGGCCAGGCAGACCGGGACCAGGGAGAGCAGCACCAGGGAGTCCGCGAGGTCCAGCATGCGGCCCCAGAAGGGGGAGAGCCCCTTCTGCGGCACGATCAGGGCGATCGCGATCAGCAGCAGCACGCCGGCCGCGACCGAGGCGCCGAGCCACAGGGTCCTGATGTCGACGGGGCCGGAGTTGCCCTTGAGCAGTTCGAGGACGATCCCGGCCGGGGGCGAGATCGCGAGGCCGAGCACCAGCAGACCCAGGGTGACGACACCGGCCACGAACAGGCACGTCACCTGGGCGGTGTACCGGAAGAGGCGTGCCCGCATCATCGCGGCGAGACCGGTGCACAGGGCCAGCAGTTGGGCCCAGCCGCTGTCGCTGAAGCCGAGCACCGCGCCACCCGCGCCGATGATGACGGCCGCGCAGCCGCCGACCAGTCCGAGCAGCAGTTCGTGGCCCCGGCTGGTCTGGGCGACGATGCGCTGCACGTCGACGGCCTCGAGGTCGCCCTCCCGGCCCTCACGACGGGCCCTGGCCAGGTCCTCCGGGTTGCGGAAACCGATCGGCAGCTTGGCGAAGCGGGCCGACCATCCGGGCAGGAAGCCGACCACCGCCAGCGCCACGACCGAGGTGCCGGCGGCGATCTCGCGCGGCTCCGCCTCGGTGAGCACACCGCAGAACACGGCGAGCGTGCCGATCGCGGCGGCCAGCGCGGCGGCCACGAACGGGGCGTCTCCCTGCGGCAGCAGCATGATCAGCACGACGGAGAAGACCAGTACGGCCACGCAGCCGACGAGGAACTGGATCCTGCCGGGGCCGTGACCCGCGTCCTGGGGGATGACGCCGGAGCCCGCGATGAGCGCGTGCGGAAGCGCCGAGACGCCGAGCGCGACGGCGGAACCGCGGTCGTCGTACACCCGGGCCCGCACACCCGCGAGCACCGTCAGGGCCAGTGCGACGACGCCCGCGAGGATGCCCTGAAGGCCGTGCATGTCGTGCCGGATCGGGTCCGCGAACCAGAACACGAAACCGAGCATGATCAGCAGCAGCGATCCGGCGACGAGGCCGGCCACCCGCATCAGGTTGTCGTTCCAGCTGCGGATGTCCTGCTTGACCGCGGCGGCGATCGCGTCCACCACGTCGTCGTGGACGGCCGGCGGCAGCGAGTCGGCGAAGGTCCGCAGCAGCAGCACTTCGCCGTCCCTGACCCGGTGCTCGAGCAACGAACGGCTGGCGTCGAGGACTTGGCCCTCGCGGCGTACCAGGTGGTAGCCGGCGGGACTGGTGTCCGGTTGGACCAGTCCCGAGAGCCTGACGATCTCGGGAAAGAGGTCCTGGATCGGCAGGTCCTCCGGCAGCGCGACATCGACACGGCTGTCCGGCGCTGCGATGGTGATTCGGCAGAAACCCGTCGAAGTCCCCGTGCTCACCTGGTTGTTCCCCCTGTTGGACAAGGCTTCCTCACGCCGCTGCTACGGCGCGGAGCGCCACCATATCCGTTGCGCCGGGGGGCACAGGGCCCGCCCACCCCTTTTCTCCCAGGACCCCCTCGGCATCTCCATCCTCCTGACTCCCTCGCGCACTTGGCCCATCAGTAGGATCGACGCCTGCGCGAACGACGCCTGCGCGAACGAACATGTCGCGGTACACGGGGGCGTCGGTGCCAAGACGTATCAATCGCGAAGGATGAGTGCATCGGTGAGCGTCGTCATCATCAAACGACCGCCGCGGATAGCGCCCCCGGTCGTCCCGGACGGCGAGGTCAGACTCGAGACGCCGCCCGAGATCCCCCGTGAGGGCGAAGAAAGCATGCTGATGACCCTGCTGCCCATGATGGGCATGCTGGGTTCCGTCGGCTTCTTCTTCATGCCCGGCCTCCCCTCCTACATGAGGGTGGTCGGTGGGCTGATGCTGGCCTCGACCCTGGCCATGGCGATCGCCCAGTTCGCCAAGTCCCGGCAGGGCGGCGGCGGTGCCGGGATGGCCCAGGACCGGCGTGACTACTTCCGCTATCTCGAGCAGGTCCGCAAGGACGTCCACAAGACCGCGGACCTGCAGCGCCGCAGTCAGCTGTTCCAGCATCCCGACCCGGAGCAGCTGTGGGCGGTGGCTGCCGACGGCAAGCGCCTGTGGGAGCGGCGCCCGACCGACGCGGACTTCGCATCCGTACGGATCGGCCTCGGCACCCAGCAGCTGAACACCCCGCTCGTCGCCCCGGAGACCGCGCCCAAGGAGGAGCTGGAGCCGCTGACCGCGGCGGCCATGAAGGCCTTCCTCGACGCGCACGGCAGTCTGTCCGACCTGCCCGTGTCCGTCTCGCTGCGCGCCTTCTACCACGTGACGCTGTGCGGGGACACCGACACGGTGTACGGCAACGCCCGCGCGGCCCTGGCCCAGCTGGCGACGCTGCACTCGCCGGAGGACCTGATGGTCGCCGTGGTGGCGCACCCCTCCGCGGCGGCGGACTGGGACTGGATCAAGTGGCTGCCGCACAGCCAGCACCCGAAGGCCAAGGACGGTGCGGGCTCGGCCCGGCTGCTCTTCGACGACCTCGGGGAACTGGAGGAGGCGCTGGCGGACCAGCTGGACGACAGGCCCCGCTGGAACCCGGACGCGAACCCCGTCTACGACCAGCCCCACCTGATCGTGGTCCTCGACGGCGGCACCGTGCCGCCGGACTCCGAACTCGCCAGCAGCGAAGGGCTCCAGGGCGTCACCTTCCTCGAAATCGCTCCGGGTGAGCTGGAGGAGGACCTGCGCGCGGGCCTGACGGTCTATGTGAAGCCGGGCAGGATGAGGCTGTTCGTCGGCCACGAGTCCGCGTACTCCGGCAGGCCCGACGTGCTGAACGACGCGCAGGCCGAGTCGCTGGCCCGGCAGCTCGCGCCGTTCCGGGTCGGCTCGGCGGAGGAGGGCGAACCGCTCCTGTCGAACCTGGACTTCACCGACCTGATGGGCATCGGCGACGCGGGGTCCGTCGACGTCTCGCGCACCTGGCGTCCGCGCACGCTGCACGAGCGGCTGCGGGTGCCGATCGGTGTCGGCGAGAACGGCGAGCCGGTGATGCTCGACCTCAAGGAGGCCTCGCAGGAGGGCATGGGCCCGCACGGCCTGTGCGTCGGCGCGACCGGCTCCGGCAAGTCGGAGCTGCTGCGCACGCTGGTGCTCGGTCTCGCGGTGACGCACTCCTCGGAGACGCTGAACTTCATCCTCGCGGACTTCAAGGGCGGTGCGACGTTCGCGGGTATGGCGGACATGCCGCACACCGCGGCCGTCATCACCAACCTCGCGGACGACCTCACGCTCGTCGACCGTATGCGCGACGCCATCACGGGTGAGATGCAGCGCCGCCAGGAGCTGCTGCGCACGGCGGGCAACTACGCCAATCTGCACGACTACGAGAAGGCCCGCGCGGCGGGCGCCGCTCTGGAGCCGATGGCCTCACTGGTGATCGTGCTCGACGAGTTCTCCGAGCTCCTCACCGCGAAGCCGGACTTCATCGACATGTTCATCCAGATCGGCCGTATCGGCCGTTCGCTGGGTGTGCACCTGCTGCTGGCGTCGCAGCGCCTGGAGGAGGGCAAGCTGCGCGGTCTGGACACCTATCTGTCGTACCGGATCGGTCTGCGCACCTTCTCCGCCGCCGAGTCCCGTACGGCGATCGGCGTCCCGGACGCCTACCACCTGCCGTCGATCCCCGGCTCCGGCTATCTGCGCTACGACACCGACACCATGGTCCGCTTCAAGGCCGCGTACGTGTCGGGGCCCTACCACGGCGAGGGCCCGTCCAGGGTGAACCGCTCCACCCAGCTGCGGCCCGCGCTGTTCACGGCGGGGCACGTGGCGCTGCCCCCTCAGCCGGTGGTGGAGGAACCGGACGCCGACGACAGGGTGGACGACGCGCTCGCCGACACCGTCCTGGACGTCATCGTGGGCAGGATGGTCAACCAGGGACCGCCGGCCCATCAGGTGTGGCTGCCCCCGCTCGACGAGGCTCCTTCGCTGGAGCAGCTCCTCCCCCAGCTCGCCGTCACTCCGGAGCGCGGCCTGACCGCGCCCGAGTACACGGCGCTCGGCCGGCTCAACGTGCCGGTCGGCCTGGTGGACAAGCCGTTCGAGCAGCGGCGCGACGTGCTGTACCGGGACTTCTCCGGTGGTGCGGGCCACGGTCTGTTCGTCGGCGGCCCGCAGTCCGGCAAGTCGACTCTGCTGCGCACGCTCATCTCGTCGTTCGCCCTCACCCACACGCCCACCGAGGTGCAGTTCTACTGCCTGGACTTCGGCGGCGGCGGCCTGATCTCCATGGAGGAGCTGGCACACGTCGGCGGGGTCGCCAACCGGCTCGACGCCGAGAAGGTGCGCCGTACGGTCAGCGAGGTCGAGGGCATCCTGAACGCGCGCGAGGAGTACTTCCGCGCGAACAACATCGACTCGATCCAGACGTACCGGCAGCGCAGGGCCGCGGGTCTGATGCCCGACCAGCCCTGGGGAGACGTCTTCCTCGTCATCGACGGCTGGGCGTCCTTCAAGACGGACTACGAGCTGCTCGAGGCGACCGTCACGGACATCGCGACGCGCGGTCTCGGTTTCGGTGTCCACGTCATCCTGACGGCGAGCCGCTACACCGAGGTGCGGCCCGCGCTCAAGGACATGCTGCAGAACCGCATCGAGCTGCGGCTGGGTGACCCGACCGAGTCGGAGATCGACCGCAGGGTCGCGCAGAACGTCCCCGCCACCGTGCCGGGCCGCGGTCTGAGCCTGGACAAGCTGCACTTCATGACGGCGCTGCCGCGGGTCGACGGCTCCTCGGCGACGGAGGACCTGGCGGAGGCGACGCAGATCCTCGTCCGGGGCGTCAACGACAACTGGCAGGGCAGCCACGCGCCGGCGGTGCGGCTGCTGCCGACCATGCTGTCGGCGGACCGGCTGCCCAAGGGGTTCGAGCACCCGGACCGCGGTGTCGCGATCGGCATCGACGAGTCGTCGCTCGCGCCGGTCTTCGTCGACTTCGAGACGGACCCGCACTTCATCGTGTTCGGTGAGAGCGAGTCCGGTAAGTCGGCGCTGCTGCGGCTGCTCATCAAGCAGATCACCGAGCGCTACACGCCGGACCAGGCGAAGATCGTCATGGGTGACTACCGGCGCGCGCACCTGGAGGGTGTGCCCGACTCCCACCTGTCGCGGTACTGCGCGTCGGCGCCGGCCCTGGCGGAGACGCTGGAGGGCCTGGCCGGCTCGATGAGCCGTCGTATGCCGGGCCCGGACGTCACGCCCGAGCAGCTGCGCAACCGCAGCTGGTACAGCAGCCCGGACGCGTTCGTCATCATCGACGACTACGACCTGGTGGCGACGGGCATGAACCCGCTGTCCCCGCTCCTGGAGTACCTGCCCTTCGCCCGGGACATCGGTCTGCGCGTCATCATCGCGCGCGCCTCGGGCGGTGCGAGCCGGTCGCTGTACGAGCCGGTGATGCAGCGGATGCGCGAGCTCGGCGCCCAGGGCATCGTGCTCTCCGGTGACCGGACGGAGGGTGCGCTGCTCGGCAACATCACGCCGTCGCAGCTGCCGCCCGGACGCGGGTACTTCCACACGCGGCGGCGCGGTGGACAGCTGATCCAGACGGGTTGGCTGCCGGCTCGGTTCTGAGGGCCGACTGTCGCAGCCGGAGGGGGGGCGGTACCCATGCGGGTACCGCCCCCTCTCGTACGGGCGCATCACCCGCTAAGGTGGCGTTGCCAACGAAAAGGCGAGCCACGGGGGGCACTTGTGTCGTCGGACTACATGGACTCCGACCCGAAGGTCCTCAAGACCGAGGGCTTCAACATGTTCACGGTCGGCCAGAACTTCGCCAAGGCCGTGAAGGGCCTGCAGGACGGGTTGAACAAGCTGGAGCAGGGTGACACCCCGCCGTGGGGCGACGACGACATCGGCGAGAAGTTCGGCGTCGCCTACGAGGGTCTGCGCGACGGCATGTACCAGTCGATGGGCAGCCTGGCGGAGCGGTTGGCGGGGATGGGGATCGCCTTCACCAAGATGGGCGTGGCCCACGAGGAGAACGAGGCCGACCAGGTGGACATCTGGCGGAAGACGACCGCCGAGTACGACGGGCAGGTGGAGATGCCGACGGGCCCGCACCATCTGCGCCGCCGCCAAGAGGCGTGACGGACTCGTAGTCGAGAGGTGTGAGGCGTCGCCGAGTTGCTTGACGGGCGTCGTCGAGTTGCCTGACAGGCGTCGTCGAGTTGCCTGACGGGCGTGGTCGAGCCGCTTGACGGCCGTCGTCGAGCCGCTTGGTTCGTCGGCGTCTGTCTGCCTCTCGTCGGTCTGTCATTGGTTTGTCGACCGCAAGTGACCCTGTTCGCAGCAGATTTGTGACAGCAACCCTCTGAAGTTGCTCGCAGGTCGGTCCGTAAGCTGTGCCTACGGCTGTTCCATGCGCGATTTCCCTTGACGGATGAGGGAGTTGCGTGGCCGTGTCGGCTGACGGGGGTGCTTTCTGCTGTGTCGATGATGCTGCCGGACGAGCTCGAATGGGTTCTCGAGATGCTCGGCTACCGCTGGCCGACGGCAGACGAGGACAAGCTCAAGGAGTGCGCCGCCCTGTGGCGGAAGTTCGGCGACGACGTCACCGAACTGCACACCGCGGCGAACGCCAGCGCCCGCCAGGTGGTCGCCCACAACGCCGGCGAGTCGATCGACGCGTTCACCAAGGTCTACGCCAAGTTCGACGGCGGCGGCTCCGGAGGCTACCTCGCCAACGCCGCCCAGGCCGCCTACATCATCGCGACCGTGCTGGAGGCCTGCGCCTACCTCGTCGAGTTCGCCAAATGGGCGGTGATCGCCCAGCTGATCGCCCTGGCCATCGAGATCGCCGCCGCCCAGGCCGCCGCCCCCTTCACCTTCGGCCTGTCCGAAGTCGGCGCACTGGGCGCCACCCAGGCCACCCGGCTCATCGTGCGCCGCCTGTTCGACGAGCTCAAAGAAGCACTGCTGGAGGCGATCGTCGAGGCGATGAAGGAGCCCGCGATCTCCATGATCGAGGCGATCATCACCGACCTGATCCGCCAGACGGTCAACGTCGGCTTCGGCGCCCAGGAGGGCTACGACCTCGCCACCACCGTCAAGAAGGGCACCGACAGCGCCTGGGACGCCATCAAACAGACCCCGCAGACCCTCGCCGAGGGCGTACGCGACAGCCTGGGCGAGAAAGCCGGCCACCGCGCCCACCACGCCATCGACAGCCGTATCGACGGGCATGAGGCATCGGGAAGCGAGGGCCGAAACGGCTCGAGCGACAGTAACGGGAATTCCGACTCGTCGGGCAGCGACGGGGACTCGGACTCCACCTCGAACAACTCCCCCGACTCCTCCTCCAATTCATCCTCGGATTCGCCCTCGTCCGATTCCTCCTCCGACTCGTCCCCCGCCGGCTCCCACTCCAGCTCCAACGGCTCCGACTCATCCGGACCGGACTCCTCGCCGTCGACGCGTTCGGACAGCGGCCCGAGCACGAACATAGGTGGCGGGATATCCGCCGACACCGGACCCACCCACGTCGGCACCCCGGACCTCGGCAGAGGCCCTGACTCAGACGACTCCGGGCCCGACACCGGGCAGAACCCTTCCACCTCGGACATTCCGACCCCCAGGCATACGACGTCGCTGTCCGACTTCGACGACCCCCAACCCAGCACACCATCGCACAGCACCTCGGACACCACCGCCTCGTCCGGCGCTCCCGGCACGTCCATCCCCGCCGGCACCGGCGGCGGCTCCTCCCCGTCCGGTATCTCCTCACCGACACCGCACACCGCACCCAGCCACGCCTCCCCCAGCGGCACGGCATCCCCAGCGGAAGGCGGCAGCGGCGGCGGAATCGGCACCTCGATCGACAGCCTGGCCGCCAGCGCCCCCACCCACTCCAGCGCCGCACCCACACCGACAACGAGTGATCCGTCCCCCGGCGGATCCGGCGGCCGGCCGGACGGCACGTCGGCCCTGCCGGCCTCGCCCACACCTCCGTCAACAATGGACAGCGGTCCGGCTCCACGCTCCACCGCAGGTGCACCCGGCACCACCTCCTCGACGGCGAGCCCCACCAGCCCGACCCCCAGCGCCACCCCGGCGCGGAACCCTGCCTCCACCACGCCCAGCACGCCCTCACCAACGGGAACCGGACCTGCCTCCACCCCGAACCCCACGTCTCCGACGACGCCCCGGAGCACTCCGGGCCCGACGACGGACGGCCGCGTTTCCGGCACGGCAGACGGCCGGGTATCCGGTGGTGCCGACGGCCGGTCACCCGGTACGAGCGACAGCCGCACGCCCGGCACGACGGACGGCCGCATACCGACCCAGCGCACCTCTGGCACCGCCCCGGACGGCCGTGCTCCGTCCCGCACCACTCCGGACGACCGCACGGCACCCGGCACCACCCCCGGCACCACGCCGGGCGACCGCACCGCACCCCGCAACACGTCGGACACGGCCGACGCGCGCACACCCAGCCGGGGCCAGAACCCGAGTCCGAACCCGGACCCGACCACGAGCCGAAACCCGAGCACGAGCTCGACCCCGAGCACGAGCTCGACCCCGAGCACGAGCTCGACCCCGAACACGAGTCCCAACCGGCCCCCGTCACCGAACCAGAACCCGAGCCAGACCTCCTCCCCCTCGTCCGGCGGTGGTCCGGAGCGGACCTCGACGCCGAGCAACAACACCCCGAACTCCTCGACAGAGCCCGGTTCGGCGTCGCGGCCCGGTCCCACCCAAACCCCCGCTGCCTCCGGCACGCCCGGAACCCAGCCCCAGCCGGGCACTCGTCCCACTCCCCACAGGGGGCCCAACCAGCCCGCAGGCACGGCTCCCGGCACTCCTCCGCACCCGCAGGAGCCGGCATCACAGCACGACAGGTCGAAGTCGCCGGAAACCGGTACGAGCTCCTCCCACGACCCGCAGCACCACCTCGTGACGCCGGTTCCGATCCACACGGTCCCGCACGCCGCCCCCACATCACCGCCGTCACACGCGACGCCACCACCCCCGGGCGCGCCCCACACGCAGCCCGGAGCCTCTCAGCAGCACCCGCACCAGGACAGCCTGAACAACATCCGCAACGACCTGGATCACTATCCGGGAGGCCTGTCCGAGCCCGACCCCGTCGACCAGCAGGCGCTGGTGAACGCGGTGCCGCACAATCCCGACGGCACCCCGCAACGCTTCCCCGACCCCTTCGGCTCCTGGGCCCAACTCCAGAACGACGGCGGCAACACCGTCCCCGGACGCAGCAACAACTGCGCCGACTGCTCCCGCTCCTTCCTGGAGACCTGGTACGGAAACCCTCAGGTCTCAGCCCCCCGCACCCTCGACACCGACGAACACGGCAACCCCGACGTCTGGTCCCCCGAGAACAACGCCAACGCCAACCAGATCCGCTGGGCGGGCGCCTCGCACATCTACGCGGGCACCGGCAGCGACCCCCACACCCCCGCCCGCATCGCGTGGGACCTGCAGCAGGCCGGCCACGGCTCGGCAGCCATCGTCCAGGTCTCCTGGCCCGGCGGCGGCGGTCACGCCTTCAACGCCGTCAACCACCACGGCAACATCATCTGGATCGACACCCAGACCGGACAGGTCAGCCACCAACCCCTCCACATCCCCAACGCGACCGGCGTCTGGCACATCCCCCTGGACCCCAACCGCAACCCCATTCACCCCACCCAGAGCGACAACGACACCACCCACCACGAGTCGGACACACCCCAGCAAGGCACCGACACTTCCGACCAGGGGCCGGACAACTCCTCCCAGGCGAACGAGGACCACAAGACCCCCGAACCGAACCCGTCACACGGGACTCCGGACAACGTCCCCAGCGAAAACCCGGACCACCCGGAATCCACGCCCACTGCGGGCACGCCATCGCTCACCGACACCGACGGCCACACCAAGGACGGACCGCCCCACGCGGACACGCCGAAGTCCGAAGAGCCGTCGAGAGGTCGCGCATCCGACACCGCACATACGCCGGACCCCAACCCACCGCACATCAGCGATGACGGAAGGGATGGAAACGGAAGCGACAGAGACACATCCCAGACGCGGACCGGCGCACCGACGTCGGACAAGGGCACCCGATCCGACGAGACCGACACGCACGGCCCCCATACCAACGGCACGATCTCTGAGCATCAGACACCCTCACCGACCGAGCGCTCCGGTGCCCCTGACAAGCACTCTGTCACGGACGCGGCGACGTCTTCGGCGCCTCATGCGGCACCGAGCGGCCCGATCACCCACGCTCCACCCGCGCCGGCCGGCGCCCATCAGCAGGCACCTGAAGAACCAGCGGCCGGTTCACCAAACTCGGCAGGGAACAGCCACACCGAGCATCACGACCCGGCCGCCGAGTCGCACCACCCCCTCGACGACCCCAGTCGCACCAACCACCCCCGCCTCAGTGAGCCGGAGACCGTCCACTCGACGCATTACGGCATGCTTCCCATGCCCGACCAGCAGAACCTGCGTCAGACGAACGACGTCCGGCAGGTGGGACTGGACCCAGTCCACCAGCAGCTCAACCACTGGCTGGACCCCGTCCCGAACGACGATGGCGACGGCACTCGGATCCCCCTCGTCGACGCCCTGCGCGAGTGCGCTCCCCCGCGCCCCGACGATCCAAACCACACCCCCAGGATTCTGCGGCACGAGGACCTCGCCCGCATACTTCCGGGCTTCGACGACATGCATCCCGGGGAACGCGGCGCGGTGGTCGCCTCACTCGCGCGATTGAGCCTCAACTTCCATGAGTCGCACGCCGTGGGTGCGAGCCCGGAACACACGCCGGGGTATCCCAACCACGCCACAAAAGCCCATGAGAACGCGGGCTGGAACCCAGCGCACCGGCGGGACGACCCGAACGAGTCCGACGACCCCGACGGCTTGGAAAAGGCGATCCGTGAGGCCTTCGGAAAGGCAGGGTTCACCGGGGCGTTGCGAGATTCAGGGGAACACCGCCCCGACTTCACCGGACGAAATTACGCAGCTGTCGAAGTGCACGATCCAGCGAGCGGGCACATCAGCTACGTGGTCGACAGTTCCTATCCCAATCCCGGGGGTGGAGAGAAAGGTAAACATTCAGAGAGGAACATTTTGGACTACCTGGACACCCTAAATGAGGGTCGTCTGGACGGAAAGAAGTACGAACCCCTCAGCATGTACTCGGACCGTGAGCCGTGCGGCCGTGGCCAGGGGTACGCGAACTGCGCGAGGCTCCTTGCGGAGAAAATGCCCGGCGTCGACGTCTACTATGGGACCGGATATCGAAAGCAGGCCGAAGTGGTAGACCCCGACGAATCTCCAAAGGGCGGCTACAAGAAGCGGTTCGACATGGATCTGGCCAAGAACATTGTTGCGCTCGGTAAGATCTGGACACGCGCGATGTCGGAAGGCGGCCTGATGGGCACCGGCGCAGAGTGACACCTGCAGGGAAGAAGGACTCACCGATGGCGATGACACCCGACAGCAGCCCGTATGACGCCGCAAGCCGACTACGCGAATGGGCGAACGACCCCTCTCCCAAGCGCGGCTTCCTCTTCGTCGACGGTCCCGCCGGCTCGGGAAAGAGTGCGCTCCTTCATGACTTCGCCGAGGCCACGCCGGGCACGGCCCTCATCGATGCCACAGGTCTCTCCACCGAGGCGGTCCTGGACCGCGTCATGCGATCCCTCGGTGTCTCCTACGGGGACTACCGGGACGCCTACTTTCTCGTGGACTACATGGAGGAGCAGGAGCCGGCCCACTCCCTCGTCCTCGTTTCCAACACGCAGTGGGCCGGACAGACCCGCTCGACGACCGAGCCCCGGCACACCGCAGAACACCTTGCGGGCAACCTGGGACTGGATTTCAAGAAGACCGGCGTCAGATTCATCATCGAAGTCGACAGCGAAGTCCACGATCTCAGCCCCCGCAACCGCTCCCCCCTCAGGGTCGACCCCCGTCCCACCCCGACCCGCGCACCCTTCGACTCACTCCCGGCCCGGCAGCGCACTGCAATTCTCGCCCTATCGATGGCCGAGCCGCGCAGAATTCGTTTGGAAGAGTGGAGTGCGCTCTGTTCTCTCCTCGGCGCCGAATTCGACCGATCAGAACTGCAGTCGATCGCCGATGAGTCGGAGTACATTTCGATCGACGGCAACAGCGATCTTCCCGTGTCGTTCATCCACGAGTCCGACGCGCAAAAGCTACGGAACACCGGGGTATCCCCCGAGGAGTTCCGCGCCTTCCACAATGCCATTTGCGAGCGTCTGTTTGCAGCCGGCGACGAGGACCCGCTTGGGGACTACCTGGCCCGCGCTCTGCCCGCTCACGCAGCCGTGGCCGGCCGCTTCGAGGAGCTTCTCGCCGTTCCCAGCCTCTTCGTCAAGTGCAATCACACTGCTCTGATCGAGGCACTGCCCGTTGCCTTCCCCGATGGCATCCCCGCCGACTCCTTCGCCGCGGACCTGCACTACCTCGACGCCCTCGGCGTGGCACCCTCCTCGGACGGAGAATGGGTGTCGCTTCTGCATCTCCTGGCGGTGAGCCAGGGCGACGAGGAGCGAGCCAACGCTCTCACAGAGCACGGCGGACCGCTGCCCTGGAAGACCGTGTGGTCCCACTGGCGGGCGCCCGGCCGGCTCCGCGCCAACCCGCCCCGGAGCGTGGCGGTGGACCAGTTGCACGCCGGGCTCGCCCAGTCCACGGTGACCGGCCTCACCAAGGGCGGCGGGCGGCAGCTCTGGGACGCTGCCACGGGGCAACTCCTCGAGGAGGGCAACCGAGGCGACGCCGGCGAGGCGATGCCGGGTGGCACCGCACAGACGGCTGTCTGGCGGGCCGAGCAGTCCTGGAACCTGGCCCGTCTCACACTCGCCGGTGATCCGTCCACAACCCGGCAGGTGCAGGCGCCCACGGTGGGGGACGTGATCTGTGTCGGCGATCTGGTCGTACTGGGCGGGAAGCGTGGCATCTACGCGATCGAGCCCAACCTCCACTACACCAACAGTGCTCCGCTCCCCGCCCTGCCCGCCGTCGGCCCACGCGGAAAGATCACACCGCGCCCCTACGACGAGGCCGCCTGCCGCCCCACCCGGGCCCGGGTGCTTGAGGTCTTCCGCGCCGATACCGTCCCCACTCTGACCGAGGACCAGCTTCCCGCCGGCCTGACACACGAACCGACCCGCCGATTCCTCACCGAGGTCGGCCTCCCCGCGGTCTCCGACTTCTACAGCCTCAACCTCCACGACCTCCTCGTGACCGGCCTGGCGGAGCAGCGGTGGGAAGGCGCCAGAGACTTCGGAACGCCCGTCGGTGACGGCCCGTTCTACGAATTGGGCACCTGGATCGGCGGCGTCCTCGTCCTCGACGGACCCACCGGCCGCGTACTGCGTCAGACACGGCCGGGCGCCGTCGACGACAGCAGTCCCGGCGAACCCCTGGCAGGTTCCTCCCTCGCCTCGTTCGTCGCCATGGTGTGCCTGCAACGGGAGTACATGCTCGCCTACCGCACGTCCGGTGGGCTCGACGGCGAGGATCTGCTCGTCGAACTCACCGCATGGCTCTCCGTCCTCGACCCGGCCGCCGCGGCAACGCAGAACTGGGGACATGTCCTGGACGAGGAGAATTTCTACTATCTGTAAGTCCGTACCAAAAGGGCACCTCCATGTGACTTTGCACTCGGGGGCGCTCAGCACACGCGGATGACGAGACGGGACCGGCAACGAAGAGACCAGCAGGGAGCCAGGTTGCCAGAACTCGCGGGAGTCCCACCCGAGCCGGCCCTGGACCGCGCACTGTGGTGGATCGACAGGCCACGTGACAGCAGTGCCTGGTTGTGGCTCGTCGGCAAGGAGGGGGCCGGCAAGACCGAACTGCTGCGGGAGATCGCAGAGCGGCAGGTCGACGCTGAAGCCGACCTGCGGTCGTGGCTCGCTCGCATCGATCCGGACGCCTACGCCGCCCAGTGCCGGCAACGCGTATTCGAGGACTACGACTTTGCTGATCGCCAGTGAACCGGCTGGACAACAGACTGACGCGGGCACAAAGGGAAGGCCGCGCGCAGGAGATGAACCCTCACCGTACGGCGGCGGCCGTACGGTGAGGGAAACGGGGCGCGATCGGCACCTAAGATCGACGGCGCAGGCGAAGGCGTCCGTGATGGCGGAGGACGGGGACCCATGACCGGCTCGACCGAGGACTACGCACCGCACCCCCAGATAGGCGGCCGGACCGCCGCGTTGCGCGCGCTCGCCGCATGGCGTGGTGCTGCGCCTGGCACACCCCGCGTCGTCGTGCTCACCGGCAGCTCCGGCAGCGGGCGTACGCGGCTGCTCACCGGGTTCCTGATGCTGTGCGAGCCGGACTTCCGCAAACGGCTGCCGTTGGACGAGATGGATCCGTCGACGGTGCCGCCCGAGCTGCCGGCCCCGGCGGTACCGGCCCCCGACGGGCTGACCGCGGCCCAGGTCCTGTGGTTGCTCGCCGACCACTTCGAGCTGAACGCCACCAGCACCGAGGACGTGTACGCCGGGCTGGCCGCCCTCGACGAGCCGGTGACCGTCGTCGTACCCGATGTCGACCGCGCCGGTCCGGTACGCGCCACGGGCGAGCCCGCACGGCTGGTCCGGGAGGTCCTCGCTCCGCTGGCCGCCACCGAGACGGTACGGCTCCTGGCCGAGGTGCCGCGCCCGTTGGCCGCCGAGCTGGCCGCGGGGTTGCCGCCAGGCGTCGTGCGGATCATCGATCTCGACGAGCCGGAGTGGGCCGACCCCGAGGGCCTGGTGCGGCACGCCCAGGCGGCGCTGAACCCCGACTTCGGGGCGCCGGAACTGCCGTTCACCGTCGATCCCGCCGCCCGCCTTGCCCTGGCGGCGGCCGTCGGTCGCCGCGCCGGGACCAGTCCACTGGTCGTCCAACTCGCCGTCAACTGCGCCCTGATGGCCCCCGGGAACTTCGACCCGACCGATGAGAGCCAGTTGCCGACGTCCGTCGGCGAGGCCCTCGACCTGCACGCCGCACGGCTCGGCGCCGACCCGCGGGCCCTGCGGCTCATGCTGGCACCGCTCGCCCTGGCCGAGGCCGACGGCATTCCGGTCCATCTGTGGGCGCGGCTGGCGAGCGCGGTCGCCGGGCAGGACATGAGCCAGGCACTCGCGGGCGGGATGCTGCTCGCCGCGCCGTTCGTGCAGCCGGAGGAACAAGAAGGGGACGGCGGGCGTACGCTGCTCCGGCTGCTGCACCCGGCCATCGGTGACGAGATCCGCGCCGGCCTGCCGAACGTCCGCGCCGCCCAGTCCCAGATCGCGATGGCACTGCTGGAGGCCGTGCCCGAACAGGACTGGAGCAAGGCCGACCCCTACGTGCGCGACCACATCGCAGGTCACACCCTGGAAGCGGGCCTGCTGCCCCAACTCCTCACTGACCCAGGGCTGTTCGTGCACGCCGACCCGGTACCGCTGCGCGCCGCCATCGAGGCCGTTCCTGTGGAGGCACTCGGTGCGCCGGCCCGTACGTACCTGCGTACAGCCCCCCTGCTGACCCGAACCCAGGCCCCTGCCGCGCTGCGCGCCGCCCTGCTGGAGACCGCGTTCGTCGAGGACGGCCTGGCCGAGTTCGCCGACGCCCTGCACCGGCTCGGCTTCGAGCTGCCCTGGCGGACCCTGTGGAGCCTGCCGGTCGCCGGTGTGAGTGCCGTGACCGTCGGCACCCTCCCGAGTCCGGACGGGCCGGCCACTGCTGTCGCCGTCCTCGTCGTACCCCCGGGCACGCCCGGGGCGCGCCCGATCGGAGATCCCGAGGAGGCGGGCAGTTCCGCGATGCTCGTCCGCGGCCTCGTACAACCGGATGACCTCGGCGGCACCGATCCCGCACAGATCCTGCGCCCGTCCGAGGAAGAGCGCACCGCCGCCCCGCTCGCGCTGAGCCGAGGCGCCGACTATCTGCGCGTCTGGGACAGGGCGAGGGAGGAGGTCGTGGCCGCGTTGATCTCCGACACGCCTTTCACCGCCGCCGACCTCTCCCCGGACGGAATCCTCCTCGTGGCCACCGAGCGGGGGGCGAAGGCCCTGCGCATCCACCCGGCCGACGCGACGCTAGCCTCGTAACCACACCGCGTCCCCACCCGTAGCCACACCCCGTCCTCACCCGTGGGACCAGCCATCTCGAAGGAGCCTCCCCTTGACCAGCCAGGAGCAGGCGGCGGTACAGGGCGCCAGCGCGCCAGAAGGTGCCCGTCCGGTCACCGGCCCGGGCAACACCGCCGTCTTCACCTACGTCGATCCGGCGAGCGGCGAGGAGACCACCCTCTTCCGCAACTCGGGCCCGGGCCTGCCGCCCGCCGAGTACCAGTGCTGGGCCGAGCTGCGGCGGATGAACGTGCCCGTCGACAATGTCGTCGCCGTCCACACCGACCTGCGTCCCAGCCTGCTCCCGGGCGGCTACACGGCCGAACTCCTCAATTCCTTCCCGAACGCCCAGCTCTCCTGCTCGCAGACCTACGGAGCCCGGCCCGAGGAGCGCGAGGAGGGCGTCGCGGCGCTGGTCGAGCAGGTCGAGACGCTGCACCGAGTGGCCGGCCAGCAGCCGCCGCCCCGCCCGCACCGCCTCCCGGTTCCCGCCCGGGTCGCGCCCGCGGAGCCGATGCGTGACGCGGCCCTCGGCCACCATCTCGTGGAGGTCTTCGGCCAGGAGGGCGTACGGCGCTACGACGCCGACGACGTCGCCGACAGCGCCCTGCCCGACGCCACCAAGTCGACGCTCACCTGGGCGGGACTCCCCGCCGACCTTCCCTTCTTCTTCACCGCGGACCGGCCCGGCGCCGCTCCGGCCGGCGGCCTGTTCACCGACGTCGCCACGAACCTGCGCGACCGCCGCAGCCCTGCGGGCGAGGAGAAGATCGGCGCTCTGGCCCACCTGGCCCGGATCGGCTTCGACGGCGTCGCGGTCATCGCGGTGCAGTGCGTGCCCGGGACGACGGAGCCGGACGGCCTCGGCGCCCTGTGGGCCGTGGACCCGGTCACGGCCGAGGCCCGCTACGTGAACGTCTCGGCGGCCGCCTTCGCCCGTTCCCTGGCGCTGCTGGCCACCGTACGGCAGCGGATGCGGGGCCTTGACCCGGTCGCGGCGGGCGCGGAGGTGGCGGCCCTGCAGGAGCAGCTGGTGGCCGTCGACGCGTCCGCGCTGGCCAACCCCGACACCTGGTGGTCGCTGATCGTCGAGCAGATGTGGCACGCATTGTTCTGATCGGCCTCTGGAGATCCCCGCCGAGAGAACTGAGAGAACCGAGAGAACAAGGAGAGCACCCGTGACATCGGACAGCCCGGCACCGCCGACCTCCGCCGAACAGGCCCTCGACATCGTCCGCAGCCGGTACGCCCAGCCCAAGCTGCCGGACGGCACGCCCGCCCAGCTGCGTGTCGAGGAATTCGACATCGGATACCTGGTGTACGCCGAATTCCCGCCGGTCACCGACGACGCCGACCGGCCTCAGCCCGCTCCGCCCGGCGGCAGCAAGATCGTCGTCTCCAAGGAGACCGGCGAGACGGTCACCGTCCCCAACTTCCCGAACCCGGCGGCCATCGATCTGTACCGCAGACAGCGCCAGTGATCGGTACGGGATCAGTACAGCGAGAAGCCGCCGCTGTGCCGCCCCTGGCTCTTCCTCCTCGACTGCGAGCCCTCGGCTGCCGAGCCCCTCGGCTCGGACTGCCCCGAGGACGGGTCACCGCTCGTCAGCGGCTCCCCGTGCCTGATCTGTTCGCGCTCCTCCTCGGAGAGCGACTCCCACTGACCGCGCAGGGACCCCAGGCCCCCGCCCAGGGCGCGCGCCACGGCGGGGTCGTCCAGGGCGTCGCGCAGGGCGAGCCGACCGGAGAGCAACCGCTTCGCCGCGTCCTGCATGTCCTTGCCGACGTTGTCGCTCTCGGACAGCTTGCGCAGGGCGGAGTTCAGCGATCGAATCTGCTCCGGTTCGAGTGCCTCGTCCAGCACCCCGCGGTCCTGCGAAGAGCCGTAGGGGGTCGATGAGTTCTCGGGGTTCCTGGCCATGTCCGCTTCTCCTCGCTGCCCTCGTTCCTCGGACACCCGAAGTATCTCCCGTGACCGGTGGATGCCATGCTGACCCCCCAATCCGCCGAAGAGGAGGAGGACTTCGTCGTCATGGCTCAGACGCAGAGCACCGGAAAGGACAAAGGACCCGACCGCTCCCCGGCCGCCGGTCTCGTCGGCAGGGCCTTCGGCCGCCTCGGGCGCTGGGGCGGTCTGGTCTTCCTGCTCGCCGGCCTCGCCCTGAGCGGGTGGGGAGCGTACGAGGGCGCGTATCTGGCGGGTTGGGCGGGCACGCACGGCACCCTGACGGTGAAGCAGTGCGAGGTGAGCTACCCGAACAACGCCTCGCGGAGCAGCCACAAGAACCGCCGCCCCGTCCGCTGCGAGGGAACGTTCGTCTCCGACGACGGCAAGAGCAAGGACTCGGTCGCGGCGGTGCAGGTCAGGCACCGGTACACGCAGGGCACCGGGCTGTCGGTGCAGCAGACGGACGCGCCGACGACGGCCACATCGGGGAACGGCGACTACGTCCAGGGCGGATTGGACCGCGCCTGGCGCTTCTTCGGGGCTTTCTTCGGCGGCTGGGTCCTCACCGGCCTCGGCGTCTTCTGCCTGGCCACGGGTTACGCGCCGTTCGGCCCGAGCCGGGTCTCGTACGACGAGGCATGGGATGCGGCGGGGCGGGGAGTGACGCGTACGGTCCTGATCGGGATGATCGGCGTGGGCATCGTGGGAGCCGGGGTGTCCTTCCTGGTCAGCTACTTCGTCTGACCGGTCCCGGCGCGGCGCTGACTGACCTCGGCGGGTACTCGTAGCGATCTTCGGCGGCCTGGCCTATGGGTCTGGGACCACAACACCAGTTCGCCGGGCAGCAAAGCGAAAGGCGGAGGTTTCGGCGCCCGCGTACTCGGAGGCTCACGACCCGAGATCGGCGACTGTGTCCAGGTCACGTGCGCTCAGGGCGAGCCGCTTCCTACCGTAGTCGACTGCAACTCCGCAGAGGCGGAGTACAAGTTGGGCGAGATGCTCCACGGCGAGGGCGCGCGGGCCGGAGTACGACTACCGCTTTCAGTACCGCAACGGCCACAAGCTCAGCTACACGCTGTGCTTCACCAAGGTCTCACCCTTCGAGTCGCCCCGACTTCCGGCCGTCGCCCGCGGCAGTCGGTTCGCCGGTGTGCGCCGTTGACGGTCGCGCATGTCGAAGCAACCGTCAGGAGCTGCAACGGATTTGTGACAGCGACGCCTGAAGTCGCCCGCGGGTGATTCCGTAAACTTTGCCAGCGGCAAGCGGCATCGATCCGCTGTACGGCCCCATTGCCAGGGAAACCAACACGGCCAGCACCAATCCGGACTCCGATGGCGCGCCTCTGCCGCACAGTCCCGCCGAACCCGCTGCTCGCCACAACGAGGACGACAAGGCCTTCATCCGAAGGATGGTCGAATTCGCCAATGAGAGCAGGGAGAACCGTGAGCTGTACTGGCGCAAGGATGGTCAGCGCAAGAGCCTGGACGACAGGATCGACGGCCGAGAGCTTCCACAGCTCAAGCGGGACCCGGATTACCCGGACGACGAGGACAGGTTCATCGCGGCCAGCGATGTCCCGCCTCCGGTCCAGCCTGACTACATGCCCGCGGACACTCATCCGCCCATCGACCTGGGCCGCGACGAGGGCCGCATCACGCCCGAGAATCTTGCCGATCTCGACGCGGAGACCAACGACCGCGAGTGGACGCTCCAGGCCGACCGCATCTCCGAGGCCGCCAAGCTGAAGGCGAAGGAGGACCATGGCGAGGACTCGGAGGAATACAAGGAAGCCAAGCGCGTTTATTCGGATACGCATTCCGCGGTACGCGATATCGGTGAGAGCCACGGCGAGCACGCAGCGCTGTACCACGCGATGGCCACCCAGCACCCCGAATACGTCCTGGTAGACGTACCGCGAACCGGTAATGGCGACCAGACCGGTCTCGAACCCGTCGAACCTCCGCATTCCGGTGGCGCTGCCTACCTCCTGGGACACTGGCTCACCGAACCCGTGGTCCTGGAGGGCCACACGGGTCGCATCCTGCTCGCCTCAGCCGCCGGACCGGAACTCCTCGGCAGCAGCCTGCCCCAGTTCATGACGCTCGTCGGCCTGTACCGCATGCTCATCCTGAGCGACTTCCCCTCCCGGAGCGGCGAAGGACGGGATGCCCGCCGCAGTGTGAAAGCCTGGGCGGCAGAGGTCGATCCCGAAGCCACAGCCTCGTTCAGTTGGCAGGGAGCACTCGACGGACATCTGGACGACCTCTGATCGGTCTGACGCAGGAAGTCGGCTTCCCAGCCGTAGCCGACTTCCATCGGCTCGACATGAAGAAGTTCCATCGACGGCCAACGCGCTCCGCGACAACCGCGGCTGCGAGGAGAGCGCGTACAGCAGGAAGCGGTGACGCACCCGCCGTGGCTCGCCGGCCCGCGGCGCGTTCCGCGCGGGTCGGGTCTGCGACGGTACCTCGTCAAACGGCGCACCAGCTTCGCCGCCTCTTCCCCCCTCAGAGCACCCTTCACGCAGCTCGCTCCGGCTCCGACGGGCCCCTCCTGATCTCCCTGGTAGCTTGCTTCTTCTGCCAGTTGAGCCCATGGGGGAATTATGAGCCAGCCGCCGTTCCAACCACCGCCGCAGTCACCGCAGCCACCGCAGAACCCCTCCAACCCGTACGCCCAGTCCGCCCCGCCGGCGCACCAGCCGCCGGGATTCGGACCGCCGAGTGCCCCTGAGCAACCCCCGATGCAGCCCGGGCCGCCGCCGGTTCCGGGTCAGCCTGCGATGCAGGCCGGGTTGCCACCCATTGCTGGCCAGGCTCCGGTGTACGGGGGACCATCGCCCGTTCCTGGCCAGGCTCAGGTATACGGGGGACCATCGCCCGTCCCAGGCCAGGCTCAGGTATACGGGGGACCATCGCCCGTCCCAGGCCGGCCGCCGGTGCAACCGCCCTATCCGGCGCAGCCCGGACCGCCTTTCCAGGCACCCCCCTTCGGTCAGCAACCGCAGGCAAGCGGTAACCCGGTCGGCGCGGTCCTCCTCGGATTCTTCGTCTCGGTCGTCGTCTCGCTGCTCTACAGCGGTCTCATCCTGGCCACGTACAAGGATCAGTCGACGACCACGGCGAACACCCTCTACCTGGCGCACGCGCTGCTCAACGGCGCGGTTGTCGGCTCCCTGGTCGGCCTGGTGGCTCACCGGAGCAACGGCGCCCGGATCGGTGGGGCAGTCATCGCCGCGCTCGGCGCCTTCTTCGGCTACGCCAACGCCCTCCCGCTGATCTTCGCCTGGGAGCGGTCGCCCATGGCCCTCAGGGACCTGTTGGAGGCCGAGCCCTTCTGGCCGGCCAAGGCCTGGTGGACCAGCGAAGCCCACGGTGGAGTCGACTGGTTCTCCCCGCTCGGCCTCGTGGTCGCCGCGGTCGCCGCCTGGGGTCTCGCCTACGCCGTCGGCAACAAGCGCCGTCAGACGTGACTCGGCGTCGGGTACCGGCCCGGGCCGCAGTCCAAGGCCCGGTTCGGTGGCCCGGTTCGGTGGCCCCGTTCGGCGGCCCCGTTCGGCGGCACGGTTCGGTGGCCCCGCTCGGCGGCCCGGTTCGGTGGCTCGATTCGGTTGCCCGGATCCTGCCCGAGTCCCGGGCCCATCGGGGCACGGAGAGGTTCCCTAAACTCCAGCTCATGTCGATCCCGGGCGAACTCTCCCCCTCCCCCACCGCCACTGTCGTGCCCACCGGCCGGCGAGCCGCGCGGCGGATGATCCCCCTCAGCATCGTGCTCGCGGCGATCAGTGCCCTCGTCCTGTTCGGGGGCATAGCGGTGACGGCCGGGATCGGGGGTGGCGGCCCGAACCCCAAGGGCATCGGGGGGATCGTCATCGGGCTGTTGATGGGCTTCATCAGCGTCATGAGTCCGATCACGACCTGGTCGGCTCGGCGCTCCGGCGTGAGCGTCGACCACAGGGGACTGTGGGTCAGCAACGGCAAGGCGCAGAACGTCATCCCCTGGCGGAGCCTCGCCGGAGTCGGGTTGCACTGGAGCAGGCTGGGCAAGCGCGGCGTGAAGGTGTACTCCATCGAGCTGTGCCCCAACGCCCCCATCGACCGTGACGACCCGGTCCTGTGGCCCTTGGTCCGCGACGAGGAGCCGCTGCACCCCACCCTCCCGCGGCTGCGCTACCGCCTCCCTGTCCCCCCGAGTTCCCGGGTGGCAGTCGTCACGGCGATTCAGCAGCAGGTTCCCCACCTGTGGTTCGGTGAGACCGAGCGTGGGGCCGGCTACATGGGCGTTCCCGACCGCAAGGGGCACCGGGAGCGTGCGGGCGGATCCTCGCGCTGACAGGGCGGCCGTACGCGGCTGCCTCGGTGAGGCAGGTGCAGCGGGTCAGCCGAAGTCGTTCGTGCCGGGCGTGGGGCGGGTGCCGATGGTCTCGTCGTATGTCGGCATGTTGGTGCCGTACGAGGTGCGCGGGTCCAGTGGTCCGTCGCCGGACGGGCGGCCGCCCGGGTCGAAGCCCGGGGCGGCGCCCGGGTGCCGGACGGGGTGCTGCTCGCCCCCGCTCGGGCGCAGCACCGCGGGCATCACACCCGGGGTGGCCTGCGCCGCGGTGTCCGTGCCCATCTTCTCGAAGTCCTGGGAGACCCGCTGGTCGTTCCACTCATGGCCGTCTGCCGAGGACCTGAGATTGTCCCCGCCGGCCTGGATACGGGCGTGCAGACCGTCGAGCGCGGGCTTCCAGCTGGTGGCGATCTCCGCCAGGGCGGGTCCGATCGACCAGCCGGTGAGTGAGGTGCCCGCGGTGCCGGTCTCCTTGACCGCCTTGTCGGCGGGTTCCTTCATGGTCCGGGCTATGCCGTCGCAGGCTCCGGCGGAGGCGCGAAGTTCAGCCGGGTCGACGTCGGTGCGCTGGGACACGTGCGGTTCCTCTCAGTTCCTCTTGGCCGTTCAGAACTGCTGCTGCTTCACGCCGGGCGGGAGCATGCAAGGGGTGCGTACGGCGAAGGAGAGTTCCTGTGGCTCCGTCTTGCCGGAACCGACGGTGTCGGCCGTGACCATATAGGAGTTCTTCTTGTTGCGGGCTCTGAACACCGCCGACGCATAAGCGTTTTTGAACTCCCGGTATGAGGTGACCTCGTACCCTTGCTGAGAGAGTTCCCGGCGGAGTGTCCGCACGACGCGTGTGTGCTCCGTCACAGGGGCCGGGGAGTTGACGTAGTAGAAGAGGCTGTACCGGCCGTCCTCGGCGACCTCGTCGTTCTCCCCGACGCACGCCTCGAAGTGCACCTTGGCCGTCGAGGGGGTGAGCTCGACACCGGTGAGCCGGGCCATGTACTCCGTGTAGTCCTTGGCCCATTTCAGCGCGGCGTCCTTTTCCATGCGGGGCAGCGGGGCGTTCCGATCGTCACTCTGGGACATACAGCCTCCAGTCAGGAGCAGGGCTGCGGAGACAGCAAGTACCGTGCGGAGAAGGGAGTTAAAGGCCGGGTACGATTTGAGCCTCCGGTGGCAGGTCCTCCTTCGGAACCTCCGTGGGCTGCTTCCCCGCGATGACTGCTCCCTGGTTGGCGAGGGAGTCGCTGCCCTTGTTCCAATAACCGCTGTGGCCGTGCGTGTCGACTTCGAAATTGTTGCCACCGAATTCTCTCCACATCGGGTCGGGGCCAAGGGTGAGATTGGCGGCGTGCTTGATTACGGCGTCGTCATCCGCCCCGCCGATCCATACGTGCTCCGGGTCCATCTGCAGATCATTCGCCTTGTCCACGGTCATCCCCGGACTGCCGACCACCACTACGTCGTCAGCTCCCAGACCGGAGCCCCCCGCCGCAGCGGCACCGACAACTGTCGAGCCATAGCTGTGTCCGAGGACGGTGGTGTGACTCGGCGACCCGTCGTGGGAGGCGTGCATGCCCGCCACGAACTGGCGCAGGTCCGGAGCGGCGTCCTCGGCCCGTCCGGTCCCGCCGACGCTGTTGAAATCGGTCAGGGAAGCCTCGGGGGCGTCGTAGCCGAGCCAGGTGACCATCGCCACGCTCTGGCCGTTGGACTGCTGCGTCGCCGCCGACTGCAGCCTGTCGATGCGTTGGAGTTGTCCGGGCACGGCGTCCATGTTCGTGTTGGTGCCCGGCACCAGGATTCCGGTGTGCGCGGCGGTGTCCGGGTTGCCCATGGCGATGATGGCCCGTCCGTCGTCCTTGGAGTCGTAGCCGAGGAGATACAGCTCCTTGCCCTTGGGCGCGCCGTCCGCGGCGTCGAGCTGCTCGTTGAGCACCAGCATGTTGTTCAGGCGCCTGTTGACCGTCTCCAGGCTGTCGCCCGGGAAGCCTTCGGCGTAGTTGCCCTCCTGGGCCAGATTGATCTCCTGGGCGAGGGCCGTGCGATTGGCGTCGTCGCGTACATCGGTCGGCAGACCATCGGTCGCGCCGATCTCCTTCGGATAGAGAGTGGTGTAGGCCTGACGCTCCTCGGGACTGAGCGCCTTCCACCACTCGGCGGCGGCCTTCGGGTCGTCGTCGGGGATCTGCGGAGGCTGGACGCCCACCGCCTTCATCGCGTTCTTGACGTCCTGGGCGGATTCGGCTGCCGCGTCCTGGCTGAGCGGGTCGGTGAGGATGTCACCGTTCAGCTCCGCAAGGGCCTTCGCGCCGTCATTGCTCGCCTTGTGCGCGGCGGTCAGGGCCTCTTCGATGGCCGCGCGGTGCTCTCCCATCAGGGCACTGCGGTCCGCGACGATCTCCCGGGCGTCGGGGTCCTGGCGCGGCAGGCCGGTGGTCGTCGGATCGCTGACCCAGCCGTCGCCGTCGACCTCGAAGTGGTCCTCCTCCGCACGCCGCACCGCGTTGCGGAGGTCCGTCTGGGCCTGCTCCATCCAGAACTTCGTGGTGTCCAGGACCTCGGCGATGGCCATGGCCTCCGTCTCGACCACACCGATCCGCGATTCGACGTCCTCCAGGTAGAAGAGGGCCGCGTCGGCGTCGTCGCCCTTCCAGGACTGGTGCAGTGGTCCGGTGACCTGCCGACGGTGGCGGTCGGTGAGGGAGTCCATGGTCGTCGACAGATTGCGCCAGACCTTGGCAGCGGCTTCCAGGTCGGAGAAGTCCTGCTTCATCAGCCGCGAGAAGTCAGAAGCCACGTCGGCTCCCGGTCGGCCGGCCCGAGTGCCCTTCAGGGCATGGCACGTCCACCCACGTGGACATAAGGCAACCCCCGTTGCTACTGCTCACTCATGAGTTCGAGGCGCACAGCCTAGCCGACGACTTCGTCACCGGAGCAATCCCCAACTAGGCCCGGCCATGTGCCATTTCGACCGATGTAAGCCGAAGCGCCGTACCGTGCCGCGGTATCCGAACGACTTCTTGCTCGGATACCGCCGCCGTGCCCGAACGACTTCCTGCTCGGACACTGCCGCCGTGCCCGAACGGCTTCGTGTTCGGGCACAGTCACTCCGAACCTCAGCGCCGCTCCGACCGCCCTCCCCGGTCGGAGCCGTGCACCGGAGCATCCCGCTCGGCACGCTCGCGGTCCAGTTCCGCCTGCTGCCGCGCCTCTCACTCGCCGAACCGGGCCTTGGACTCCTGGCGTTCCGCGTACGTCTGGTCGTCGGCCGCCCGGCGCATCTCGTGGAGCCGCTGGTAGACGGCCTCGGTGTGGCGCGGATCCTGGAAGGCGTCCTTGACGTCGACGCGTCCGCTGAGCACCGCACTCGCCATGTCGCGCAGGGCCGGGTCGAGCGATGCCGCGTTGGCGATGGTCCGCAGGGAGCGGCGCAGCCGCAGAGCCTGTTCGGGGTCCTGGGCGATGCCCATGAGTTCCTCGTCCTGGATCTCCCGGTCGGCGGTCACGGGTCGGGCACGTCCTTCCTGACGGGCATGAGGGCGGTGAGGGCGCGGAGTGCGGTGAGGGCGGCAAAAGGCAACGTCGGCGTCATCCGAACTCGCTTCGGGCCCAGTCGTCCGTGCTCTCCGAAGTGTTCGAGGAGCTGGAGCGCGCCGCGGAGGCGGTGACTACGGGCCTGCTGGACGCCTGCGTGGTGCCCGAGGGGCCGGAAGCCTCCGTGGGGGCGGTGGCCTCAGCCCCGCCGGACGCCTGCGTCGTATGGGCACCGTGTCCGGCCAGCGCGTCGACACCCCGCTGTACGCGGTCCCCGACCGTCCCACTGACCTTCTCCGTCGCGCTGCCCACGGCGTTGTCGACGTGCCCGGACACGTCGGTGTAGTCGGCGAAGGTCGACCCCTCGCCCCCGGTGACCTCGTTCTTGAGGCCGTCAACGTACTCGCCGGCCGCCGTCTTCGCGACGCCCGCCGTCTCCCCGAGGTCGATGCCGGACCGTGCGTCGAAGTAGGTCTCGATGCTCTGCTGGCCGATGTTCTGCGCCATTCCGATGGCGGCCTCTTTGGCCTTCTCCTTGGCGGCGTCGACCACCTTCTCCTGGACGAACTGCTTGGCCTGCTCCTTGATCTGCTGCTTGGCGTACTGCTTGACCTTCTCCTTGGTGATCTTCTCGAGCTGCTCCTTGGCGATCTTCTTGAGAGCGTCCATGGAGGCGTGCTCCATGGCCTTGGTGATCGCCTCCATGACCTCCCTCTTGAGCTTGTCGAGCAGCTCACGGACGATCACGCGCGTGGCCTGCGTCGCGCCCAGCCCGCCGATCTCGGACAGTCCGAAGGTGAAGGGGGCCGACGCCTGCGCGGCGATGATCTCCAAGGCGAGGGCGACGAGCTGCGCGATCACGGACAGCTTTGCGGTGAGGACCGCCACCGCGGCCGCGTCGAAGGCGAGGGCGATCACTTCGCACGCGGTCTTCGCGTCGGGGATGTACCTGTCCTCGCCGTTCGCGCCGGTGTAGGCACCCCAGGACTTGCTGAAGCCGTCGACGGCCGTGCCGACGTTGGCGGCGACGACGGTGCGGGCGAAGCCTTCGCCCTGCGTCTCGATGTCTCCGAGCACCTTGCCGAAACTCCGCCAGGCCTCGGCGACCTCGTGCAGTGCTTCTTCGTCGGCCTCGGGCCAGCTGTAGCCGAGGAGGTCGAGCACCCAGACGAGCTCGCTGGGCAGTGTGAGCGACATGCCAATAGCCCCGTATTTTTTAGATGCGGCCGGAAATTCCGTTCAGCAGGTCGCTGTTCGACGCGTCCGATCCGTCGTAGTCACGTGCCATGTCCTGCAGGTTGTGGCCGATCTGCTGGAGCCGTTTCGCAAGGCTGTCCATCGATGTGAGGATTCCGTCGCGAATCGGCGTGTAGACCTGGCCGAAAAGCTCCCCGAAGTCCGCGTCCTCCCACGGCTCTCCCAACCCTTCGAGGGTGTCCTGAAGCCCTTTGGAGGCTTTCGAGAAATCACCCCCGAGGTCGACGAAGTTCTGCCCCTGCTTCCGGAGCACGGCCGTGTCAACGTCAAAGGTGTCGAACTCCATCGCTCTCCCCCGGACTCCCCGTTGCAACTGTTCGTATTGCACGACAGGCCGATACCTTAGACTCCTCGCGCACGACCCAGCCAGCCCGTCAGTCAAGAGATCGTCAAGTCGCCCGGGGGGAACCGACAGTGCTGACAGCACAGCCGCGTTACAGCAGTACAGGGAGCCTGTGGGCGGGAAGACTCCTCGGGTTGGGACTGCTCGTCGTGGCCGTGGTCGTCGCCGCGTTGACCATTCCGGAGCTCCGCAGCGAACTCGCGGGCGAGGGCACCGACGGGACCCTCACCGTTTCTTCATGCGAAGCGCACACGAAGACCCACTACGGCACGCACAGGCGTACTACGGAACTCAAGTTCAGTTGCACCGGAACCTGGACAGCAGAACACGGTGGGGCGACCTACCAGGACGTGGTGGTGCAGACTTCGTCGCGTTTCGAGACCGGGGCGAAAATCCCCGTTGTACAAGTGGACGACACCTTCGAGCAGCCGCAGAACCGGGACCCCGGAAAAGACGCCGCGATTCTCGCGTTCTGCCTCTCCTTGCTGGCATTCGGCAGCTACTGCCTCCTCACCGGCTTCGGCACACGCAACGGCCCCGGTTTCACGGCCTCCTGGCAGAGCCTGCCGGCCGCGACCGTGACCGGCCCCGTCCTGGGCGGCGTCTTCGCCCTGGGCGTCCTGGCAGCGCTCGTATGCTCACTCGCCCTGTGACGCCCGCATCCCATCCTGAGGAACCCCCAATGACCCAAGTACACGGGAACGCCGCGTCGAATGCCGCCGTATCCGGAGACCGGATGCGCCTCGGCCGCCTCATCGGTGCGGGCCTGATCCTCGTGGGCCTCGTCCTGCTGGCCCTCGGCGCCTTCCTCGGCCCCTACACCTACGCCACGTCCACACCGGGCAAGCTCACCGTCGAGACCTGCACCGTCGACTACAAGTACCGGGGCACGTCGGGCACGTCGAGCAGTTCACGCAAGAAGACCAGGACCAGGTGGTGCTACGGCACCTTCACCGCCGACGACGGCAGCGTCAAGGACCTCAACGCCGAACTCAAGAGCGACGCCCTGTACCAGCGCGGCCACGTCCTCGAGGCCCGCAAGACCGGCGACACCTCCTACGAACTGGACCACGGTTGGGTCGGCGCCATCGCCGTCGGCTGCGCATGGTGGTTCGGCGCCCTGATCCCCCTCGCCGCCGGCCTCCTCGGCACCGTCACCGGCTTCTCCTCCGGGCAGACGGCGAGCCAGGCCCTGTTGCGCACCACCGTCGTACTGGTCGCGGTGGGCGTTGTCGGGTTCGCCGTCAGCCTGCTGGTGACGTTCTTCACGTGACGGAGGCCCCCCGGCGGGCGTCTGTCGTCCACCCAACCTTCTGAGGCGGTCCCCCGCGCATGCGGGGATGGCCCCTTCTTCTCCGCCGGCCATGCCGACGGTGTTCACCAGCGGGGCAAGCCGGGTTGTACTGCTTGATCAATTGTGCATAGTTTTCCGCCTCATGACCATCACACGGAGAACGATCCTCAAGGGGCTGGCCACCGCCCCGTTCGTCGCAGCGGCCGGCAGCCTGACGGCCCCCACCGTCGCCGAAGCGGCCACCATCGACGCGGGACAGTTCAGCCTCAGCAGCCGATCCTCCAACACTTACGGCGAGTTCGCCGATCTGACCGCCGGTCTGGCGACCAAGCTGCCCAAGGTGGACGCGACGGCCGTCATCGCCGACACCAACCGCAACGCCACCCACCTCACGAGCGCCCCCAGCACCGTCGAGGCGTTCGCGACCGGGTTCGCCTGGGACAGCGCCGACCAGGCGGTGGACTACTGGATCCCGCAAGGCGTCACGACCAGCGCCGACGCCTACGGCAACGGGGTCTACCCGGCAGGCGGCACCAACAGGGTCGTCCTCGTCTCCTGGTACTTCGAGACAGACCCCGATGACGACGGCGTCGACGAGTACGCGCTCGACAAGGGCCTGCGGCTGACGTTCGTCGACTACACCACCGCCGGCACACCGACGTACCGGCACGTCCTTCTGGTCGAGCCGGTCATGACCGGCACCGGGGAGTACTCCTTCAACCCCATCCGCAAGCACGCCGGCGGCATCATGTGGTACGGCAACCTGCTCTATGTCGTCGACACCTACAAGGGGTTGAGGGTGTTCGACCTGAACACCCTCTTCAAGGTCGCCACCACTCAAACGGAGGTGTGCGGACTGCACACCGACGGGTCCTACTACGGCTACGGATACCAGTACGTCCTGCCGCAGAGCCACGCCTACGACAACGCGGGGAAGTACCTGCGCTACACCACGATCGGACTCGACCGGGCCAGCAGCCCCGACAGCCTGGTGGTGAGCGAGTACTCCCTGTCCGGAACCGTCGACTACACGGACGGCACCTTCAACGGCACGGGTCCCGGTACGACCACGCCCAAGGTGGTCCGCTGGAACCTCGACTACACCAACCGGCAGATCGCCTCTCTCACCGCGTCCGAAGCCGTCACCGTCGCCCAGCAGAAGATTCAGGGAGTGGTGTCGCGCAACAGCAAGCACTACCTCTCGACGAGCGCCGGTCCGTCCACGAAGGGTTCGCTGCGCACCTTCAGCTCCGGCGACTCGACCGCGACCACCGTCTGTGACCTGGCCATCGGCTGCGAGGATCTCAGCTACCACAGCAGTGGCGCGTCCGGCTGGGCCTACAGCGAGTCCGTCATCTGGAACCTCAGCGAGTACGTCGGCAAGCGGTACGTCTACGCGGTCCACGCAGACGGTTCGTAGCCGCGTTGGGGGGGCGGCCGAAGCAATCGCGGCGGTCGCCTCTGGACAGGGAGCAGGCGGGTTCCGCCGAGCGGAGCCCGCGATCAGCTGCTGGATCTCGATCGGCCTCTGCAGCCTGCCGCCTGCCGGCGGCTGCAGAAGTCGACAGGGCACGCTCACACCGACCACTGCCGGCGCGGCTGCTGCCTGCCCAGATCGGCGGCGGCCTCCGAGTCGCGGTCCAGCTCCACTTGCCGCCGCGCGATGGGGGCCGTCCTCCGACTGCGTCCCGCGCCGGCCGTCCCCCAACAGCCTCCCCGCGCCCGGTGATGTGCTCCGTCCCGGCGCGGGTACGTGGCCCGGCCGCGGAGAGGTTCAGGGAGATGTCGCTGACACCTCCAGTTACAACTGGCCCACGCCGACGAGCTCCGCGCCGACGCGACCGGAGGCTGGGGGCCAGCCCCGGCATGAACTTGGAGCAGGCTGGCATCGCCTACCTGAACACCGACGGCACGGGCTGGGACTTGGAGGCCGTCGGCACGTCCGACGAGATAACGTCGTGCACATGACCGGTCGGCACACCCCCAGCAGCGACGCTCGCCGGGACCTGGACCTGGACCTGGACCTGGACCGCGACGGCGACCGGGCAACCGAGCCGAACCCCGGCCGCCGCCGATCCGTGACGCCGGTACTACGGGTCGTACTGTGGTTGGCGGCACTGGCCGCCGCCGCGTGCACCGTGGTCGTGGCCTACGGGTTCATCAGGCTCGACCATGACATCGACCATCCCCAGGACGGCTTCTCCGGCTGGCAGTGCGCGAGCCAGTCGGGCACCTGTGACCCCTGACCCAACCCCGTGGATGGGACCGGGAGGCGGTGCGGGGCGAACGGCCCGGCGCTCAGTCGTACAGCCGCCCCGAGCGAGTACCGGTTGTGCTCGGGCTCCGGCTTCGGCTAACTCGACGGCTTTACGCCCGCCTTTGGCGCCAGTTCGGTCGACGGAACACCGCTCGGCGGAGTCCACCCGCGGGCGCGGCTGCTCCGTGACAACGAGTGGATCGCAATGGGTGGGAGCCCCGCACCTGCCCCAGAACGCTTCACAGCTGCCAGCCACGGCTATGATGTCGAGCTGCTGTCCCCTTCTTGCCCGTCCCCCGCTCCCCCTGCCGCTCAGCCTGCTCCCGGTCGATCTCCTTCTGGTACTCGTCCAATTGCCGCTGGCCCTCGGCTTCTGCAGCGCGGCGTTCTTCAGCACTCATCTGCTCATACGCACGCTTTCCCAGCGTGGCCCTCTCGTGCAGCGCCTCCCGGTAGGCTCCCGTCCGCATCGCTTGGCGCAACCCAACCCTGCCGGCCAGTACTTCGCGGGCCATCTCCCGCAAGGTTTCGTCTCCGCTACCCGCGAGCTTCTGCAGCGACTTGCGCAACGCCCGGGCCCGAGCCGGATCCTTGGCGATGTCGAGGAATTCCTCGTCTCCGACCTCGCGTTCATCCATGCACACTGCTCCTCACGTGCGGGTTCCTGGACAGCGCTAGAGTAGCTGGCGGCTGTAGACCGGAAGCATGGTGACGGGGTGAGGAATGGCGTTCGAGGTCAAGCCGGACGATCTTGATGGGTACAGCCGCCAGGTGGAGCGTGCAGCTGAAGACGTGCATCAGGCGCAGGAGTACATCAAGAAGTACGGCGATATGGGTGCAGTCACCGGGCAGGGGCTGTTCCTATGGGCGACCGGCATGCATTCGCAGGCAATGGACGGGGTCAACGACGTGGTCACTCGACTCCACGGCCTCCTGACTGCCAGCGCAAAGGAGCTGTCGAAGTCCGCAGAGTACTACCGCACAACCGATCAGGACCAGGCGTCAAAGCTCGACGCCACGTACCCGCCGAGCAAGCGCTGACGCACCTGGAGACCCCACTCACATGAGCTTCACGGACGCTGTCGAACCTGTCGACAACCTTAAGGCACCCAGCCAGCCTGAGGAGTTCTCCAAGGGAATTGTCGGTGACACCGTCAGCACGGTGAGCGATTTCCTCAGTCCCAGCGAATGGGCGCTCTCGACGATTGAGTTCGTCTTCGGCTTCAATCCTTTGGAAGAGGCCATCGCCTGGTTCACCGGTGACTGGGAGTCGTACGTCAAGTGCGGCGAGATGTGGGCAAACACGGGAAAGCTCGCCAAGGACGTAGCAACGAACCTGAAGTCCGGCAACAGAGAGCTGGATGCGACGTGGAACGGCAACGCGGCCGATGCCGCCTACGTCTACTTCAACGAGCTGGCGAAGAAGATCGACTCCTTGGACGGGGACCTGGAGGAGCTTCAGAGCGCTTACAAGGAGGTCGGCCTCGCTGTGGCCAGGGGCGCAGATCTCATCAAGGGCCTGCTTGAACAACTAGCGGACGAAGCAATCATCGCGGAGGTCGAACTCGCGGCGGGCACACTGCTGGCCGAGACGGGTGTGGGAGCCGTCGTGGGCTATGCGGCCGCTGCTCTGGAAATCGCCGAGATGATCAAAACGTGGGGACGTATCACCGAGGCCTACAGTGCTGCCCAGCAAGCCGTGGATGTGGCCACGACCGCCAGCGGATTGGTGGTCGGCAGGCTCAGCGTCGCCCTGAACAGCTTTCCCGAGCCAGGGAAGAGCTATGACAATCCCGCGGTGTAGCCACCCTCAGCTCAGAAGCCAGGCCAGCAGCGTCAGGAGGAGGCAGACACCAGCACCGGCGAGGCCTCCCCGAACGAACCACTTTCGCAGCATGCCGACCCTGGTTCCCGATACCGCCCGGGTGATCAGGGCCACTTGCATCCCGCTCCGGGGAAACATGCCTGTGGCTGCGAACGCCATGCCGAACGCCGCGACAAGCCAGCCCAGGAAGAACACGGCGATCCACCGGGTCGTCTCACCGAAGCCGACCTTTACGTACCAGCCCCCAGCCTGCTGCACGGAAACCTTGCTACCCGGTTTCATCTTGGCCCGGATGCTCGCCTGATCGTCGACGACCTTGCCGTCGTCGGACCTGAAGGTCCCCCCGCATACCGTGGTGTCGCTGGAGTTGCGGCTACCTTGTTTGACCCAACATCGCTCCACGGTCAGAGTGCCATGGGTGCCGACGACGCCGGCCGCGTGGGACGCGTTGTACAGCCCGACCCCGAAGATCACCAGAGCGACAACGAAGAACAGTCCCCCGAGAGCACGGCCCATGACGCCAGGTTGGGGCAGCGTCGTCACTGGTGCGAGCGGCGTCAATTCCGGCTGCGTCACTACGCGCCCTCTCCCATGTCGTACTTCTCGACCAGTTCACGGTCAAACCTCATGCCGTCCCTCGGCACCGACTTCACACTGCACCGACCGTGTAGCGCTCCCTCATACAGCAAGTAAACCAGGACCCCGGCCCCGGTGGGCGGGCCGGGTGTGGCTGCCCACGTGGAGATGAAGTCGGGGTCGGACAGACAAGCACCAAGTCCTGTGCCTCCAGGCTGGACCTACAGCCGTTGCAGGCCGGTTGGCCGCGACAAGAACGCAAGAACCCCCGTTGGCGGAAGGCCGAGTACGGACTTCCGCCCACCAGGAGCTTGCTATTCGGCCGAGAGTTCAGCCCGGGAAAGCCCCCTGAGGCTGGGGCATGCCAGCCGCCGCGCCCGAGCGCTTGCGCCGACCCCACGTTGCAAATAGCACACCGCCGACCAGGGACACCAATCCCCCGCCGGCAGCGACCAGACCCGTCATCCACAGCCCCTGCTCCATCGGCACGTTCTTGGTCCTCGGTGTGCCGTCCCGAGCCGCCAGGTGCACCTTGTCGCCGGTGTTCGTGGCGCTTCGGTGCCCTGCCCCTTCTCACATCGGCTCCATCGGCACGGTCACCGGCTTCTCCTCCACCCGGGCGCGGAGCCAGGGCTCTCCGCATCTGCCAACCGGTCCTGGCGAGGGTGGTCGGGCTTGTCGTCAGCCTGCTGGTGAGGTTCTTCGGGTGACGGGGCCCCGGCAGTCTTCAAGGAGGCCAGGGACGTTGGGACCATCCTCTGCCGACCGACGAGCTCTGTTCCCGCATTGCATCAAAAGGCTCACCGGTAGAGGTCGAGGTCACGTCCGCTGGAGTGGTGTATCGACGGCCACTCGGCGATCTCGTTTTGAGGCTATGCGGTGAGTTCGGTGGGCAGGACGGTCTCGTCGGTATCTGACTCGATCGGGTGGAGGCGGGCCTTGGCCAGCAGGTCGAGTCCCATGTAGCGGCGGGCCTCGGTCCACTCGTCGTTCTGCTCGGCTAGCGTGGCCACCCAGGGCTGGGCCGATTTCGGAACCTGGCTCAGCAAGTTCCTCGTGTAGTGGGTTCGGCAGCGCTGCCACGAGGCGCCGGGCAACACCGCGCCGATCGCATCCACCAGGCCGGCGTGGGCGTCGGAGACGACGAGCTGGACGCCGCTCAGGCCGCGGGCGATCAGTGAGCGCAGGAAGGCGAGCCAGCCCGCGCCGTCCTCGCTGGAGGCGACGTCCAGGCCGAGGATCTCGCGGTGCCCGTCGGCGTTGACGCCGACCGCGATCAATGCGTGGACGTTGATGATCCGGCCGCCCTCGCGGACCTTCTGGGTCAGCGCGTCCACCCGGACAAACGCATACGGCCCGGCATCCAGGGGCCGGTTGCGGAACGCCGGGACCTGCTCGTCCAGGTGCCGGGCCATCGCCGAGACCTGGGACTTCGACAGCTGGGTCACTCCGAGGGACTCGGCGAGTTTCTCGACCCGGCGGATGGACACGCCCAGCAGATAGGCGGTGGCGACCACGCTGATGAGAGCCTGCTCGGCCCGTCGGCGGCGCTCCAGCAGCCAGTGAGGGAAATAACTGCCGCTGCGGAGCTTGGTCGTCAGGCGTAAAAGTCGCTTCCGCATGCCTCATCAACCGGAAGTCCTCGTCACTCATTTCTGGTTACGGATTTTTGGGCGCTGTGGGCACAAGCACCGATTCCGCGTACGCTATCCGCCCCACAGCAGTACTGGTTTCCTCCAATTCCGTTTACTGATCCCCGCTTGTTCCGCTCGCGCGACACGCTCTGCGCCGGCCTGCTCACGCCTGGGGGCCAACTTGTCCCAATCAGCTGGATTCAGAAATAGCATCGCGTTACTGCCCGGCACGATCATCACGCCCCCGAAAGCGAGGTCCCCCGCGACCCAGGCCCCATTCTGCGTCCCCTCCGGCCAACGGCGAGGTCCTGCTGCATTGATCGCCTTCATCAGCGGGGCTCCATGCTCACCCCGCGTAGAGATCTTGACCTCAAATACATTGCCGTACTCGGTCCAGTGCGAGCTCTTCTTGACCACACGCGTGTGGAACTCAAGAGGGTAGTGACTCAGTACCTTCCGACATTGGACCAGGCGGACACCGGCCCAGAGACGGTAAGCCGTGAGAATGAATACGAACATCGCTGCAACGAGAGGCAGCGTGAGGAAAAAGGAGGCCGAAGCCCCTGCCCTGTTCACGGCCATTGGCACGATGACCAGGACGGCGACAACAGCCAGACGCGAAGCGAGAAGCTTGGCCAGGGCGAGGTAATTGTCCTTCATTACCTGCTCGACATCTACGGTAGCGGGTGTCATTGCGCTCGGACGGCTCTCCGACAACTCGTCTCCTTCCATGTGCAGGAATCGGCTAACCGAAGTCATTCTCGACGCATCGGCCCGCAGCTGTCGCTCGCTTGTGTGCGACAGGTTCTTCTCCTCGCCTTGGCGATGGAGTCAGCACTGACGCCGAAGCACGCAAGGCCCACGACACCTCCTACAAACCGGACCCACGGCTGGGTCGGCGCCATCCGTCCGGTGTGCGCGGAGGTTCGGTGCCCTGCCTCTCCTTGCAGTCGGCTTCTTCCCCGAGTGCGGAGTCAGTCCTGGAAAGCTAGATGATCCTTCTCGTGAGGCCGGCGTCCTGAGCCCGGGTGACGCGGTCGGGGGCCGCCAGCTTGCGGTCCTGCGCAGCCGTTTCCCAGTCCTCGGGTTGCATGATGAAAAACGCTGCGGAGCCCGGCACGTAGCCGACCGCACCGAAGGGCAGGTCCCCCGCGACGTACACGCCCCTCTCGATGCCTTTTGGCCAGGGGTTGCGCCAGGGGACACGCCGGGGGACCGGGATCATCCGCATCAGTGGTGACTCCTGGCACTCTCCGGTGCGCAGCGCGAGCGTCATGTTCTTCGGGCGGCCCTTGGTCGCCTGGGCGCCGTCCACCTTGGTGATCTGCGGCCAGAACGCGTCGAAGGAGTACTGCGCGAGCGCCTTACGGCAGCTGCGCGTGACCGTGATGGCGACCGGGATGCTGCCGAGCGTGGCGAAGAAGCCGACAATACCTACGAGGGTGATCGGCCCCATGACGATGAACACCCAGGACAGGCCGGCGCGAGTCAGAGCAGCACCCAGTGCTGGTCCCCCGAACGCCATAATCGCGTAGATCCCGCCGTTGCGGATACCGGTCCACCACACCTGGCGGGTCAACTTCCGTCGCAGCGCGTCGGTGTCCAATGTTCCCGGTTCTCGGACACGTTGCGTGTTGTTCGGCATTAGTTCTCCTGCAGTCCGCCTTAGCCGGCTGACGCTATCCGAAGTCGTTCCGCATGGCTGCGGCGGCGCCGGTCAGCGTCTTTGGTTCCTTGCCCTCATCGTCGGCCGCGGCTCGCGACGGATCGCTGAAAGTCAGGGTGCGGGCGATCCCGAGCAGTATGTCCCGATAGGCGTCGACGGCGTCGAGATCCGGTGTCACCATCTGGAGCACGATGAGTTCAGGGGCGCTCGGTGCAGCTACCGCGATGGTGCCCTGCCAGATGTGAGTCGGCGCTGCTTCGCTCGCCTCCGGCCGCCGAGACGACCGCGGGGCGGGCGACCGCTTCTCGGAGAGGAAACCGACACCGCAGGGCAACTCCAGCGGACGCATGCCTTCATCCCGGCCGCCCGTTGCGCTGCCCGCAAGGCCAGCCACCACGAGCTTCGCGCTGTTGCCGGCCGTCAACATCGTCGACACGGTGAACACCGACGTCGTGAAACCACCTGAGTCGTCAGGATGAACCCCGAGTGCGCACTCCTGCACCCGGTTGGTGTTCAGCAGGTTGACGATGCCGGCATACAGGCGTAGGGCACGGTCTGCCTCGTCCCGTTCTTGTTCGGGCAGCCCACGGAGCTGGTTGACGACGTCCATGAGCCGCTCGGTCGGCGGATTGAGGTCCAAGGACACGTATCCCACGGGTAGCCCATACCAGAAGGACGGCTTGCGGGTGCCCTGCGCTTCGGTGGTCACTTCACTCACGGTCATGCGATGCCTTCACTCTTGCCTGGCCGCTCACAGGAATCCCAACAACCCTGCGATGCCGTGTGCCGTTGCGGCGGCCTTCGTGCCCTCGGCGGCGTTGTGTTCGGTGCCGTCCTTGCCCACGACGCCAAGGCTCTCCGCAGAGGAGACTGCGTTCGCGGCCACGTTAAGGCCGTTAACATGGATGTCCGTCATCAGCAGCACGGAGCCCTTGGTGGATTCACCGGCAAGCCGCCAAGCATCATTGGCCTCGTCCAGCGCCGAGCGACCGATGCCCGAGAACCCGCCCTTTATGCCGGACCAGGTCTTCGAAGCGATGTTGGCTCCGTCGGTCGCGCCTTCGAAGCCCTCCTTGGCCGCAAGGCCCAACGCTTTCCCACCTGGGATCATGCCGACCGTGTCACCGGCCAAAGACGCATAGGCGGAGAAGATCTCCATTGCACTGCCTTGGAACATCAAGTTCTTGCGGAACTCATCGTCAAGGAGGTTCTTACTCATGGACACCGCGCTCGCCGCAAGTGCGATGGGTGCCATGATCGGGGTCAGGGCGGGAAATAGGGCGAGGAGACCGGCAATAGCACCGATGGTGCCGGCGTGCTCCGCAAGGAACTCGCCGACCGACTTGAGTACGTCACCGACCTTCTCCCAGAAGCCAGGCTCATCAGGGGCCTTCTTCGCCGAGCCGTCCAAAGCCTTGGCGATAGTTTCGGCCTCACTGGTGTGGTGGGCCTCCAGCTCCTTGACTTTGCGGTTGAGCGACTCGTACTCGCTGTTGGCCTTCGTGAGTGCGGTGCTCGCCTCGTTGAGCTCACGCTCAGCGGAGCGCAGCCGAGCGGTCGCGGCGTCGGCCTGCTCTTGGGAGGGGAAGGTCTGGTTTGCCAGCTTCAGGTCTGGGTGCTGGGCGGCCTGGTCGTATGCGGTCTTGGCCTTGTCGGCCGCGGCCTTCTTCTCGGCCGCCTCCGCGTCGTACTTCTTGGCCAGCTCTCGATTGGAGGTCAGGTGACCTTCCCACTTGTGCAGTTGGCTTGCAGCAGCACGCAGGGACGAGGCGGCGTCCTTGATGTATTTCGGCAGGTCGCCCTCGAGGGACTCGCGGAACTTCTCCGCCGCGTCGCCCTCCCAGTAGCTGCTCTCGCCGGTGAGCTTCGTCAGCTGCCGGTGCGTGTTCTCCAGCGCCGTCGCTGCCGCGGCCACCCTCTGCTGCAGCTTCGTAACCTCGGCGGGGATACCCGGTACCGGGTTCCAGCCGATATTGGAGTACGGGTTCGCGGCCATTACTTACCGCCCCCGTCGCCACCTGAGGTGCTCTTGTCCGCGATCTGCTTGAAGGCCTTCTCCAAGGCTTCCTCGACCTCTTCGTAGCCCTTCTTGTTGGACTTCACACCCTCTTTGATCGCGTCGATCATTTCCTTGGTTTTGTCGGCCCCGTACTTCCACTCTTCCTGGAACTTGTCGCAGGCCTCGTCGAGTCGGGCGGTGCCGATCTGATCGGCACGCGCGTGCTCAAGGGCGGACCGCGCCTCGTTCAGCTCGTCAACGCATCTCTCAAGATTCGTCAGGAACTGGTCGAGTTGCCCGATGTCGGTCTTGAAGTAATCCCCCATCTACCTGTTTCTCCCCGTTCGCCTCTGTTCACATTGGGCCCGGAAACTCAGTTGGTCACCCGCCCCCCTCTTGGCACCATACACGCACTGACTAGGCTTTCCGTACGGAGTCCCCATGTCCCTGGAGCTCACGGAAAATGAACGGCCACAGTAATGTCACGAAATCGCCGCCGGCACGAGACGTGGACCATGACTGGGAGTCCGTCCGTCGTAAGCGCACCTCGTATCGGTACGAGCGAGCGCCTCCGGTCGCGAACCTATTCAGGGCCACCCGAATGAGGTAAAGCTTACCGGGCCGGATAGGGCGGTTACCGGGCGTAGGGATTGGGGTTCTGCGGGGGCTGAGCCGGAGGAGGTGGGTACTCGAAGCCCTGGCTGGGAACCACAGTGGGGTACGACTGTTGGGCGTTCGGGTGCATCCCTTGCCCGGGCGGGTAGCCAATGTTGTCCGGGTAAGCTCCGCTGAAGAAAGCGCGGTTCTCCGAGTTGCGGCGACTTCGAACTACGGCGAAGACAGCGACGGCGGCAATCACGGCTCCAACGCCAATGACGCCGACGAGAAGGACGATTGCGCCCAATTTAGGAGGGTCCCTTCTTGCCTTGGGTTGGTTCGCTGCGCTGTCGTTGCCCCAGGATATCCGGTTGACCAATTAGGCCGCCCGGAGCGGATCTCTGAGCCCTTGGAGATATCGGGAGAGCTTTAAAGGGCCGGACATTTCCGTGGCCATATATTTTTCGTCCGGCACCTTCAATACCCATGGCATAAGTGAGCGCACAGCCAAGGGAACCAGAATCAGCTGCTGTCTTCACATCTGGAGTGTTGAGGAACAGCCACAGGCCGAGCCCGGACGTCGGATGCCGTCAATCCACGCCTGCAAACATCACGCATCGATCTTGGCGGCAGGCCTACTGCCCTTGATATGGCGGCTGTTGGGCGTAGGGGTTGGGCTGTTGCGGGTTCTGTCCTGGAGGCGCTGAGTATCCCTGGTTGGGAGCTGCGTTGGGGTATGGCTGGTGGCCCGTCGGGTACTGAGGCGGGTAGCCCGTGCCCTGAGGGGGGACTCCGCCGCCTGAGCCGGGGCCATTGTTACCGCCCTTGCGGCGACTGCGGATTACCACGATGGCGATCGCAATAACGACCACGACGGCTGCGATGCCGGCGATGAGGAAAATGCTGCCCGAGGAGGACTTCTCCTCGTTCTTGACCGGGTTCGTACCGTCGTTGCCCTTCGAGGCGCTACCTGAGGTCGTGGACGTGGGCGGCGAGGCCTGGGCGAGGGGGCCCTCCTTCGGACCCGCCGGGATGTTCATCGTCAGCGCGGAGCCGGGGCGGGCGATTCCGTAGCCGAGTTCCTTGTCCGGGGCCGTCTTGCCTTTGTTGTTCAGGAACGACGCCGACTTGACCAGGCGGTTGACGATCTGGCCTGCAGTCAGGTCGGGGTACTTAGAGCGGAGGAGGGCGACGATGGCTGACACGTAGGCGGCGGAGCCAGAAGTTCCATCTGCCACCGCGTAACCGCTTTTGGTAGTCGGGTCAGCCTGGGTGACTTGCACTCCGGGCGCTGCGACGGTCACGTTCCCGGTGTTTGACTTAGGCCAGGGGTTGAGCCCCTGGTCCACTGCAGAGACAGCCACCACGCCAGGGAGAGCCGCCGGATAATTGACTGTCCCTGCGTCGTTGCCCGTACTCGCTACCACGACGACATCGTGTGCTTGCGCATATTCGATTGCCTTGGCGGCTTTTGATCCAGGGTAGGCGGAGGAATCATCGAGTGACAAGTTGATTACTGATGCGCCCTGCTCAACCGCGTACCGGACTCCTGCGGTCCAACCCGCCGTATCAATCTTGCCCCCGGTCGGATCATTCGCAGCCCGCTCAGTCACATTCACCCGTACCGGAAGGATCTTCGCTTTGGGTGCTAGACCCATCACGCCGGCGGAACCATTCACCCCGTGCCCATGTCCAGCGATGAGGCTGGCCATTCCAGTGCCATGTCCGAGATTATCTTCGTGAGGATCTCCGGCTCCGGTGAAGTCCTTACCTGGCAGAACTTGTCCAGCGAGATCCGGCTGGCTGGCATCTACACCTGAGTCGATTACAGCAACTGTGACTCCCTCCCCCTGTGAGGTCTTCCAAACCTTCTCGGCGTCATAAACCGTCAAGGGCCATTGCGCATCCCGAACAGCGTCTGCCGCGGCAACCGGAGCCGACGTGAGGAGCAAGGCTCCCGTCAATGCCACGACGCCTGTCGTGGACCCGACCCGTTTGAAACCCAACTCCCTGCTCCTCACTCAGCTGTGGCTGGATGCACCAGCTCTATACCTTTGCAGACGAGGACCTTCCGTCCGGCCTGCAGGTGTGTTTACTCGATGGTTCGCGGTACGTTGCGGTTGCGGTCCTCTTCCGAGATCCAGGTCTCTTCGTCCTCGACCAAGTAGTCGGGACGGTCGCCCTGACTGTTCTCCTTCTCGGACCGTCGCCCCTTGCCGCCCGCTCCACCAGCACCTGCCGCCTGCGTTCCGCCCCGGCTCCCGTGCAAGCCTGCACCACCACCGGCGCCCTTGCCGACGCCCTTTGCCGCGCCGACGACACCGCCGCGGGACCTCGCGAGGGCTCCACGACCGCCAGCGCTGGCACCGCCTCGGCCAGCCGCGCCGCCTCCGCCGCCCATGCCGCCCATGCCGGCTCGGCCGCCGACGCCACGACCTGCAGCCGCACCGCCCCCAGTCACTCCACCGCGAGCACCCATACCTCCAATGCCGCCACGACCGGCAGTACTGCCGCCGACACCAAGTCCTCCTGCAGGAGCCACAATGCCTGGGCCCTGAGCCCCGCCGGTGCCGATTCCGACGCCACCGCCGCCGACTCCGACAGGGCCGGTGCCAGGAGTGGGTCCCGTCAGACCGGGGGTGATGCTGTCCACGTTCGTCCTGGCAGTCGGGAGTTGCGTTCCGCCCGTCGGGAGTTGCGTTCCGCCCGTGATGCCCTTGTCACGGGGCAGGGGCACCGTGGGGGCCGGCTTGATGCTGGTGGTCGGCCCCGCGCTCCACGGCTTAGCGGTGCTGCCTCCAGTACGGGGGCCTGAGCCGCCAGCAGAGGGCATGGGGATCGGCGGCGGCATCGGCGTTTGAGGGTTCGGAGGCGCGAAAGGGTCCTTCGGGTTGGGATCATCCCGGATTGTCCCGCTTGCGTAAGCCTTGTAATTGACCCCCAACTGTTCCATGATCGCCACCCCCTTCAGCTGCTCTTCCTTACCCTTCGACAAGGAGTCAGCGTTGGCCTGGCGGGCGGCGTCCGTACTCACGCCCCTGTTGATGTCTTCCAGCAGCTGCTTATCGCTGCGATTGTCGTCCGTGAGTTTGTCCCAGGCCCTGTCCCAGCCGGACGGTTCTTTGACGTCCCGCATCTTGGCCATGGAGTTCCGCAAATCATTCTGGACGGCGTGCATGGTTTCCGCGTAGTGGTTGGCCCATGCAGCTCCGTTCCTGATGTTCTGCATGATCTCGTTGGCCTTCTTGCGGAACGCCTCAGCCGCGTCGCCCTCCCAGTGTTCAAGGACGTTTTCCACAGCGCTCTGCATCATGCCCGCGACGCTGTCCTTGGCGGAAACCTGGTCTACGCCACCGGTCTTGCCGTCGCCGTCACCACCGGACAAGATGTTGTGGACCGACTTCCAGTGTTGGCTGACCTCGTAGATCCGATTGGGGTCGGCGTCCAGGATCATGGATCGCAGCTCAGGAATGCCCATCTTCATGAAGGGCGTGTCGAGCTCGCTGCGATTCGGCCCCCCCATACCTCCGTTGGGGAGTGAATCGAGCTTTTCGTCGTGCTTGTCCTTGATCGCTTGCTTGCGCGCCTCTTCCATGGCCTTGATTTGCTCAGGGCTCTGGTAGTACTCGCCATACATCGTCGAACATCCCCTCCGTCAGTGACTGGTCGCTGAACCGCTTAGTTGGCCGCACCCTTGGGAGCCACACTCACACCCTGCTTGTTCGCGTGCTCCTGGTTGCTGTACTTGTCCCTGACCTTCGAGGTGCTTGTACCGAAGTCATCGATCAGCTTGTGCAGATCCCTGATCATGTTCTCGATCCGGGTCTTCTGCTTCTCATGGGCGCTGTGAAGCTCGTTGGACTCGAGGAACTTCATGCTCCCGAACGCAGTGCTCGGGATGTCTGTCTCGTACTTGGCCTTGGTGTGAGCCTTGTCCATGTCCGAGAGAAGGCCGTTGAGCTTGCGGATGACCTCATCCAGCGCGCTCAGATCGACCCGCATTCCGTTGCTCATACCCCGTTGTCCTCTCCCCTGTTTGAAAGTTGTCGGCGCCGGCGTCCCGGCGCCCAAGTCATCGCCTAGCCCGACAGCCCAGCGCGCCCGACGCGGCCGGACCGTCCAGAACTTCCAGCTCGGCCGCCCGATCCGTCCCGTCCGCCTCGCTTGCTCCGCCAATCCCGCACAGCCACCCCGCTCCCCGCGGCCACGCCCACCAAGAGCAGTCCGACACCCAGGACGTACACGGCGATCCGGCGTTGCCGTTCCGCCTCGCTCTCCCCCATCGTCACCGCCATCGGAATGACTCCGCCAGACCCAGCCTTCACCACCGGATCCGGAGTCGGAGTCGAACCCGGTGTCGAGTCGTCCGACAGTGCGGCGACCGGGTCGACAACTCCCCACCCGATGAAGCGGTTCGGACCACGCCCCGGCCGCTGAGCCGTCTCCTCGATCCGCGTGGCGATCTGGGCCGCCGTCCACTTCGGGTGCTTCTCCTTCAGCAGGGCCGCGACGCCCGCGACGTACGGGGCAGCGAAGCTCGTGCCGTCGGCGGTGCACTGGCCGCCCTTCGGGACCGTGGAGACCATGCCGACGCCCGGTGCCGCGACGTCGACGAAGTCGCCCGCCTGTGAGAAGAAGGCGCGTTCGTCGTTGCGGTCGGAGGCTGCCACTGCCAGGACGCCCGGGTACGAGGCCGGATACGTGTCCGCGGATTTGCCGTCGGCTCCGTCGTTGCCTGCGGCGGCGACAATCAGAGCGCCCGCATTCACGGCCGCTGCCACGGCGCTCCGCAGGGTCGCGTCGTCCTTCTTGTTCGCGGTGTCCGACGAGATGTTGATGATGTCCACGCCCTTGGCGACCGCGTCGCGAATCGCCGAGGCCATCGTCCCCGAGTTGCCCTGCTTGTTCTCCCCGCCCGTGTAGCGGAGAGAAAGGATCTTGGCGTCAGGAGCGATGCCTTCGAAGCCCGTGCCCTTCATCGGACGAGCCGCGATGATGCCCGCCACCCGCGTGCCGTGGCCTTCCAGGTCCTGGGTGCCGGAGCCGCCGACGTAGGACTTGCTGCCTGACGCCACGGCTGCGCTCAGCTGGCGGTTGGAGCTGTCCACACCCGTGTCGATCACCGCGACCGTGACGCCCTTGCCCGTGGCCTGTGCGCGTAGTTGGTCCAGGAGGATCCGCTGGAGTGACCACGGCGTCGACTTGATGACGGGGCCGCCGAATGTGCATTCGGTCGTGGCCGTGTCGCCGGAGCCGGGGTCCGAGTCGGTGAGGCGGGTGGGCGCCGCCACTCCGGCCGGCGCGGGGACGGCCACTGCCGGCGTACCCGGTACGAGGCAGATTCCCGTGGCTGCGAGCACGCCGAAGGCCCGCCGCACGGCGGCGGTCCCAGCGGTGCGGCTACGCGAACGAGCGGTCGTGCCCCGCATGTTCAGGTCCCCCATGTTCACGCCCTGAGGGCTTTCTTGCTTCCTTGCTTCCTTCGAAGCTCGGTCATGTGTACGTAGGTGAAGATGCGCCGAAGCGTGTGAAGATTCCAGGGATTTACTGTGCGCCGGCCCCGGACAAGGGCTCGGCCCAGCGGACGCCGTGGCGTCGGCTGGGCCGATTCTCCTCATGTCATGTCCCTCGGGCCGCCGACGGCTCAGCCCCAGGTCGAGGCGTTGCTCTTCTCGGTGGCCTGGTAGTTCTCGGCCGCGTTCTGCAGGGCCGCAGCGATCTTCAGAAGCGTCGCGTGCAGGTCCGCGGCGGTCTTGTCCCACTCGCGCTGCTTGCGCTGGTAGCCCTCCTGGGCCTCGCCTTCCCAGGTGTTGGCGACGCGCTTGACCGCGGCCTCGAGGTCGTCGAGCTGCTGCTTGATGCGACCGGCGGTGGTGCGCACATCCGAGGATGCGTTGGTGATCGTGGCGTAATTTACGAGGATGCCCGACATCGTCGTTCCCTTTCAGGAAGAGTCGAAGGAAATCGGCGGCAACCGGTCACAATCGGCGGCAACCGGTGACCACCGCGGAAAGTGGTGAAGAGCTCTGGAGAGCAGGAAGAGTCGAGTCCTGAGCGTTCGGCTCAGCCGAAGTCGGACATGATCTTGCTGATCTCGGAGTTCTGCTGCTCTTCCGACGCGGAGTAGTTGCTCCGCGTGGAGTCCACGGCTTCCTTGATGTCGTTGAGGATGTCGCTCATCCTCTTCGCGTCCGCGTTCCAGCGTTCCTGCAGCTGGTGGTAGGACTGGGCCGCCTGGCCCTGCCAGCCGCCCGCAATCTGGTCGATCACTCCGTTGAGGCGACGGATCTCGCCCTGAAGCTGACCGTTCACGGTGTTGATGTCGCCGGAGAGCTTGGTCAGTTCATCTTCTGTTACCCGGAACTGGCCGGCCATGTTGAACCTTCCCCCATGTCGTCGTTGATCCGGGAAACCTGCACCAGTACCCGGAGAAGCGGCCCATCCATGAGCGCTGAAAGCACTCTATCGTCCGGCCGTCACACATCCACAAGCAAGGCCTAGGCGTTACAGGGTTCACACAGTTGAGCGATGATCCTGTGATCCACTACGGCCAAGTAGCGTCTGTTTTCGGCCAGTTGGCCTGTCACTGGCTCTGCGGCTGTGCCGCGCTGCCGGTGTCCAGGGTGGGTCCCTTGGGGATGAACGTCGCCCAGGACTGCGGCACGACCGCGGGGTTGGACACCTTCTCGTAGCCCAGCCGGGTGCGCGCCTTGTCCGTCTCGCTCGCCCCCTCCGAAGAGGAACTCGCGTCTCCCGAAGAGGACGAGCCGGCGCCACTGCCCTGGGCGGCGCTGTCGTTGTTCGCCGGCAGGGAGTAGCGCAGGCCCGTGTCCGTCAGCAGATACGTCGCACCGCCACCCTGCGCGGTCCCCGTGACCTCCTGGAAGAGCAGCCCGGAGCCGGAGGAGACGTAGGCGCTCAGCGAATCCGCGACGACCTTCTTCGGGTAGGCCGCCCCGGCCCAGGTGGCGAGCTGCGGTTTCCGGTCCTCCCCGATGGTGCCGTTGTAGACACTGCACGAGGTGGTGCGGGCCTCCTCGGTCCCCGTCGCCGCGGGGTTGGCCTGCCGGGGAACGGCCTGGGGCCAGCCCTTGTCCGCGTAGAAGGTGTCCGCCTGGCCGCCGTTGGCCGCGATGATGTCCGGGGTGTCGACCCGGATGTCGGTGATCGTCTCCGTCCCGTACGCCAGTTTGGCGGAGGGCGCACTCTTGAGCAGGTTGGCCACGAACGGCGTGACGGCGGCGACCCGGTCCCGCAGGACGACGTAGTACTGGGTGCCCTGCGCGTCCTGGGCCTTGAGTACGCGGCCCACCGTCCGCGCCTCCTGGGGAAGCCCCGAGACCGAGGTCCGCTGGCCGGCGGACGGAACCTCCGGGAAGGTGATGACGCCGCCTTCGTTGAGGGTGTGCAGCCACTGCTGGCTCACCGGCTGGGGCTTGGCCGTGGTGCCGATGACCGCGGCGCGCAGCTGCTCCATGGTGGTGCTGTCGAGACCGGAGGGGCCGCCCAGCAGGAAGGCGTTGCCCTTGCCGTCGATCAGGTACTCGCGCGAGGTCTTGGGGTCGATGACGTACAGGGCCTCGCGGGCGTCGACCTTCCCCTCGTTCCCCAGCGCCTTCGCGTCGTCGGCGTCGAGGACGAAGACGGCACGGTCGATGGCGTCGTCCGATCCGGGGGCCGGCCGCTCGCACACCGCCCAGGTCTTGGCCTTCTCCGCGTCCGCCGCGGCCGGCAGCCGGTCGGGGGCGTACGGGATGCCGAGGGTCGCGCCGTGCGGGATGCCGCTCTTGTCGATCTCCTTGCCCGGAACCTCGATGACGCTGCCCTTGCCCTTGTCCAGGAGCAGCTTGGCGGAGGCGTAGTTGAGGACGGGGTGGAGTGTCGGGATCTCCTTGCCGTTCGTCGCCTTGTCCTTGAGGACCACGTAGCGCGTCGTGGAGTCGCTGTCGACGATGATGTACTCGCCGGGAGTGTCCCAGCCCGCCGGCGCCGACGGCTTGATCACGCCCCAGGCGATGAAGCCCACCACCAGCACGACGCCCACCGCGAGGCTGGGCATCACCGTCTGCATGGGACGCGGCGCGCCTTCGTCGGAGCCCCCCGGCGATGGCGCCAGGAACGCCGCGACGGTGCGCTTGCGAGCGAACGTGTAGGCAGCGAGCTCATCGCGACGCTTTGCCATGGTCCCCAGGTCTCCCGTTGTGTGATGCTCGATGTGCTGCTCGATGTGGTGCTCGATCAAACTGATCGATGGAGCTGCCCGACGGAACCGCCCGACCGAACTGCCCGACGGAACCGCCCGACCGAACTGCCCGACGGAACCGCCCGACCGAACTGCCCGACGGAACCGCCCGACCGAACTGCCCGACGGAACTGCTCGATGTGCTCGAAAGGCCGACTCGGCCGAGCAGGCACTTACTATGCCCTGTGCCGCCGGGCGACGTTCCATCAGGTACCTGGCGGCCCCGGCATCTTCACAGAGCCTCAACCCCTGCGCCCCACCATGCGCGGCCGGTCCGTGAAAGGCTGGCCACCTGGGGTTTCGGTGTCCCCTGTGTCCGCCCGCGTGCAGCAGCGGGTACCGTGAGCCACTCGCATGGATGATGTGGGCCATCGGTGCCCCTGGCCCGTCGCCGGGATCTCCAACAGAGGATCTCCGCCCGACATGTGGCCACTACTTCGCGAAAGGGATGTCCCGGGGGATGACCAGCGCTACGAGCACTCGGCGCGGAGGCCGCGCACAGCAGCAACAGGACGGTCCGGGCCGCAGACGCGGGCCGGCTCCGGCCCCCGCCGCCGCGTCGCCGCGCATGCTGCCCAGCCCGGGCGGTATGGGCCCGCTGCGGCTGCAGCAGCTCATCCTGGTGGAGCTCGCGGCGGCGGTCATGCTGGCCGCCTGGGCCGCGGACACGTCCTGGCTGCTGGCCCCGGCCGGTGGGGTGGCGGCGCTGCTGCTGCTCCTGGCGGTCCTGCGCCGGGGCCGCCGCCCGCTGCCCGAGTGGTACGAGACGACGCGCGCCCTCAGGCGCCGTCGGCGGGAGGCCAAGCTGCCCGTCCCGCCCGGGACGGACCCGATGCTGGCCCCCACCGTCGAGTGCGACCCGGCCCTGCGGACGTACCGCTTCGTGTCCCGTGACGATCGCTCGATCGGCATGATCGGCGACGGGACCTTCCTGACCACCGTGCTCTTCGTGCAGCCGGGAGACCAGCCGCTGCGTCCCGAGTCCGCCGGGCGGCAACTGCCGCTGCACCTGATCCAGGAGGCGCTGGAGGTCGACGGGATCCGTCTGGCGTCCGCACAGGTCGTGCAGCACACCCAGCCGGCGCCCGCGCCGCATCTGCCCCAGCAGTCGGTCGCCGCGCGGTCGTACGGCCCCCTCCAGGCGCAGACGGGTTCGCCCGCGCTCCGGCTCACCTGGGTCGCCCTCAAGCTCGACCCGGAACTGTGCCCGGAGGCGGTTCAGGCACGCGGGGACGGCGTTCCCGGGGCGCAGCGCGCACTGCTGCGGGTGGCGGACCAGCTGGCGAGCCGGCTGGCCGGGGCCGGCTTCCAGGCGACCATCCTGGACGAGACCGAGCTGGTGCAGGCGCTCGCGACCTCCAGCTGCCTGAACCCGCGGGCCAACGCGCAGCATGCTCAGGACGGGCGCTCTCCCCAGCGGCGTACGGTCGAGTCGGTACGGAGCTGGCGGGTCGACGACCGGTGGCACACGACGTACTGGCTGTCCCGCTGGCCCCAGTTGGGGAACGGGGGTGTGGCGCTGCCCGAGCTGATCACGCGGTTCACCTCGCTCCCGGTGCTCGCCACGACGTTCAGCGTGACGCTGGGCAAGGCCGGCAGCCGGGGCGTCTCCCTGGCCGGGCACCTGCGCGTCACCGCCCGAGGAGACAGCGAACTGGCCGAGGTCGCCCGTGAGTTGGAACGGGCCGCGAGTGCCGCGAAGGTCGGTCTGGTCCGCCTCGACCGGGAACAGGTCCCTGGAGCCCTCGCCACTTTGCCGCTCGGAGGTACGTACTGATGTCCCACCCCGCCACGGCCACGGACCCGCGGCAGCACGGCCGGGCCTCCGGACGCACGCCGGCGCACGTGGCCTCGCCCACCGACACCGGCATGATCCCCGTCATCCGGCAGCCGGAGTCTCCGCAGCAGCAACGGCGCATCTTCAGCCCGGGTTTCGGGCTGCGCGGCCCGCGCCGGAACCGCCATGTCGTCACCGTCGACGAGCTGGCTGCCATCAGCATGCCGATCGGCGACGACGGCGTGATCATCGGCACCGACCCGGAGTCGCAGCCGGCCGTGCTCGGCCTGTCCCGTCCCACTGCCTTCGACGTCGTACTCGTGGGCGGCCTCTGGCTCGCCCAGGTGCTGGCGCTGCGCGCCGCCGCGACGGGGGCGCGTGTGGGCGTCGAGACGGGCCGTCCACAGGCCTGGCAGCAGTTGGCCCAGGTCGCGGGCGGCGGCCAGCAGTGTGTGACGGTCTATCCGGTGGGACGGGTGCCCGCGCAGGGCCCCTCCGTCTCGAGCCCGGTGGTGTTGATCCGGGACTGCGGCGTTCGTCCGCCCCGCGGGCGGGTCACCTCCCTGCCGTGGCAGGCCGTGGTGACGGTGCTGCCGTTCGTCGGCGAGCACGCGCCGCGTTGGCTGGCCCAGGCCCAACTGGTCGGCATCCAGCGCATCTCGCCCCAGGAGACCGAGATCGTGCGCGACACTCTGGGCATTCCGGATGAGCATCTCCAGCTGCTGCCCACGCTTTACGACGGAGTCGCCCTGTGGTGCACGCGTAAGCATCGCAAGTTCGTCATGACCGAGCCCACCGATGCGGAGACGGGCCTGCTGGGCGTGGCCCGCCGTATGGACTGACGCGTCGTCCGACGGCTCGTCAGTCCATACGGCGGGTCGTCCGACGCCTTGTCGTCCCCGGATCGCGGTGCCTGCCGGTCGGGTCGACAGTCACTTTTCCGTACCGCGATCCAAGTGATTAGTCTCTTCTGGTGATGCGGTGACGATCGCAGCCGCGTGGGAATCGCCACTCGGTCCGCCCGGCCGCGACGACGACCAACTCAGCAGCAGTGGCTGACCAGGAGGCAAGCAGTGAACAGCGATCGGTCCGAGTACAACGGCGGCAGCCCGTCCTCGGACGGGGACGATCAAGACGTGGACCTCACCGGCGAGTTCGAAATCGTCTACACCCCTCCCGCCTGGTACGCCCAAAGCACGCAGGGTGGCTCCACGGCCGGCGGACAGGGCGACGCCGGACCCACCGCGCCGCCTCCGCCGCCCGGCCCACCCGTCGGACCGCCCACGGGACCCCCGGGCGGCCCCGCACCGCAGGCTCCCGCACCGCAGGCTCCCGCACCCCAGCCTCCCGCGCCCCAGGCGACCGCGCCGGCGCAGCCGTACGCCCAGGGTGTTCCGCAGCAGCCCGCGCAGAGCGTGCCCGGAGCGAACCCGAACGGCACGGGTGGCTACGGTTTTCCGCAGCAGCAGTCCGCTCCGAGCACCCCGCAGGCGGCGGGAGGCGCGCCGACGCCGGGCGGGTACGGCTACCCCCAGCAGACGGGAGCGGGCGCGCCCCAGCAGGGCCCGGACACGCCGGGCGGTCACGGACAGCCTCAGCCGCAGGCGCCGGCCCAGCCGCCCGCGCCGGGCTTCCCCGTGCTGCGGCCCGTCGACGAGGACGCCCAGGCCACTGCCCCGGCGGCGGGCGCTCCCCAACAGCCTGCCCCCGCGCAGCCGATGCCCGAGCAGCCGATGGCGGAGCTCGACCATGCCGCCGCCGACGCCGAGGCGGCGAGGCTGTTCGGCGGAGCCGACGACGACGAGAAGCCGGAGGAGGGGCGGAGCGACGAGGCGGAGCCGGGTCACTCCGCCCAATCCGGCGTCTCCGGTGCGGAGGCCGACGAGACGGCGGACGCCCGTTCCGATGCGGAATCCGCCGCGCGAACCGATGCCGAGGCCACGTCGGCGACCGGGGAGGCAGAGCCGGAAACAGAGGCGGAGCCGGCGCCCACCGCTCCCGCGCCCGCGGAGCAGGGGCAGCAGCCGCAGGCGGCGCCAACCGCACAGGCCCCCGCCGCGCCCCAGGCCGCTCAGCCCCAGGCCGGCGGCCAGGAGCTTCCGCCGCTGCCCCAGGGCTACGTGCCCGCACAGCCCGCTCAGGGTGCAACGCAGCAGGCGGGGCAGCCGGACCAGCAGGCCGCGGCGGCAGCCGCACAGGCCGCCGGATACGGCTACCCGCAGCCGCCCGCCCAGCCGGTAGCCGGGCAGCCCGGGTACCCGACGCCTCCGCAGGGCACGTTCGGCCCGGCTCAGCCTCCCGCGTACCCGGCCCAGCCTCCCGCGCACCCGGCGCAGGGCGCGCAGCCCGCATCGGTGGACCCGCGGCAGGCGCCCCAGCCCCCGCAGCCGTACGCCGCCGGATACGGCTACCCTCAGCCGCCCGCCCAGCCGCTGCCGCAGCAGCAGCCCGGACCGGTCGGTTACGGTTACCCGCCCCAGCAGGCCGGCTACGGCTACCCGCAGCCCGCCCAGCCGCAGCAGCCCGCGCCGCACCAGCAGCCCGCCCAGCCGCAGCAGCCCGCGCCGCACCAGCAGCCCGCGGCCCAGCAGCCGGCTCCGGCGCAGCAGCAGCCCCCGGCACAGCCACTGCCGCAGCAGCAGGCGCCCCAGCAGCCTCCCGCCGCCCCGCCCGCCGCCTACGGCAACCAGGGCTGGACCGCCCCGGTCGGCCCCCAGGCGGGCCCCGGTGCCCCCCAGCAGCAGGCCGCGCCCGGCACGCCGCTCGGCTACAACGCCGCCGTGGAGCTCTCCTCCGACCGGCTGCTGCGCCATCAGCCCAAGGCGCGGAAGAACAACACGGGGCCGTCCCGCTTCAAGTTCGGCGCCAAGAAGGAGGAGGCCGAGCGGCAGCGGAAGCTGGAGCTGATCCGTACGCCGGTGATGTCCTGCTACCGGATCGCGGTGATCAGCCTCAAGGGCGGCGTCGGCAAGACCACGACGACCATGTCGCTCGGAGCGACGCTCGCCACCGAGCGTCAGGACAAGATCCTGGCGATCGACGCCAACCCGGACGCCGGCACCCTCGGCCGACGGGTGCGGCGCGAGACCGGCGCCACCATCCGCGACCTGGTCCAGGAGATCCCGCGGCTGAACAGCTACATGGACATCCGCCGGTTCACCTCGCAGGCGCCGTCGGGGCTGGAGATCATCGCCAACGACGTGGACCCGGCGGTCTCCACGACTTTCAACGACCAGGACTACCGTGCCGCGCTCGACGTGCTGGGCCGGCAGTACCCGATCATCCTCACGGACTCGGGTACCGGTCTGCTCTACAGCGCGATGCGCGGAGTCCTTGACCTCGCCGACCAGTTGATCATCATCTCCACGCCCTCGGTGGACGGCGCGAGCAGCGCCTCGACCACACTGGACTGGCTGTCGGCGAACGGCTTCGCCGATCTCGTCCAGCGGTCGGTCACCGTGATCTCCGGTGTCCGCGAGACCGGAAAGATGATCAAGGTGGAGGACATCGTCGCGCACTTCGAGACGCGCTGCCGGGGTGTCGTCGTGATCCCCTTCGACGAACACCTCGCGGCAGGCGCCGAGGTGGACCTCGACATGATGCGTCCCAAGACCCGCGAGGCCTACTTCGACCTCGCCGCCGTCGTCGCCGAGGACATCGCCCGTACGCAGCAGGGCTTCGGCAACCCGAACCTGCACTTCCAGCAGCCCCCGCAGGGATACGCGGCCCCGCCGCAGGCCCAGCAGCCCTACGCCCAGCCCGGCGGCGCCGCCCAGCCGGGGCAGGGCTGGCAGCAGCCCCCGCAGCAGCCGGCACCGGGGCAGGGCTGGCAGCAGCAGCCCGGGCCGGGCCAGAGCTGGCAGCAGCAGCCTGCCCCGGACCAGAGCCCGCAGCAGCCCCAGCAAGGCGCCGTGCCGCCCGGCTGGACGCAGCAGTAGCGAACCGGCCCGCGACGCCGGAGGGCCGGCACCTTCACGGTGCCGGCCCTCCGGCGTTCGCCTACGTCACGGCGCGAGCGCACGTGTCCCCGGTAGCACTCCGGGAGCACTACTTCAGCACTACTTCAGGTCGAACTCCCCGTCGCGCGCCCCGAGTACGAACGCCCGCCACTCCGCCGCGGTGTAGCGGAGCACGGTGTCGGGGTCCGCGGAGTTGCGCATCGCGACGGCGCCGCCCGGCAGGTAGGCGATCTCCACCCGCTCGTCCTGGGGACCATCGGGGGAGCCGACCCACTCGACGCCGCTGATGTCCATGGCGTACAGCGCTTCCTTCTCCTGCTCGGTCGCCACCGGGTCCACTCCGTTCCACCGACCTTACGGACGAGGGGAATTGTACAACTCGGGGCGGCGGCGGGGGGTTTGCGAGCGAACGGACGCGGCCGTTGTTCAGGCGGGGTCTCCGGCCGCCGCGATCAGTTCACGGCAGCGCTTCACGTCCTCGGCCATCTGTGCCAGCAACCCGTCCAGCGAGTCGAACTTGGCCTGGCCGCGGACGAACGCCAGGAAGTCGACGGCGACGTGCAGCCCGTACAGATCCAGTCCCACCCGGTCGATGGCGTACGCCTCCACGGTGCGCTCGGTGCCGTCGAACTGGGGGTTGGTCCCGACGGAGATCGCGGCCGGCATCGCCTCGCCCTCGACCTGCAGCCAGCCGGCGTAGACGCCGTCGGCCGGGATCGCGGTGTGCGGGAGCGTCTCGACGTTGGCGGTCGGGTAGCCGAGGTCGCGGCCGCGCTGGGCGCCCCGTACCACCACACCCTCCACCCGGTGCGGACGTCCGAGGATCTCGCGCGCGCCCTCGACGTCGCCCTCGGCGATCAGCCGGCGGGTCAGGGTGGAGGAGAAGGGCTCGCCGCCGCCTGCCTCACCGGTCACGTAGAGATCGACGACCTCGACCTCGAAGTCGTACGTCTTGCCCTGCTCGGCCAGGAACTCCACGTTGCCGGCGGCCTTGTGGCCGAAGCGGAAGTTCGGGCCCTCGACGACGGCCTTGGCGTGCAGCTTGTCCACCAGCACCTTGACCACGAAGTCGGCGGGCGAGAGCCGGGAGAACTCGGTGGTGAAGGGCAGGACGAGGACCGCGTCGACACCCAGTTCGGCGCACAGTTCGGCGCGGCGGTGGTGCGGGGCGAGCAGCGGCGGGTGGCTGCCGGGGCGCACGACCTCGCTGGGGTGCGGGTCGAAGGTCACGACGACCGAGGGAACGCCCAGCTCACGGGCGCGTTCCACGGCATGCCGGATGATCAGCTGGTGACCGCGGTGGACTCCGTCGTAGGAGCCGATGGTGACGACGCTGCGCCCCCAGTCCTCGGGGATGTCCTCCAAGCCACGCCAGCGCTGCACTGTGACCGCTCCTTGTCGAACCCGTGTCCGTCTCTGCCTTGTACGCAGGTCTAAGGGTGCCATGCCGGGCGGCGTCGGCCCGCATCGGCATGGGGGCTGTGACGGGGGGCACGTCGTATCGAGGGGAGTCGGCAGGCAGATCACGGGGTGGACGGCGGGCAGGCGCCCGCCGTGCGGGGCCCGTGGCACCGGCCGGGACGATCGTGCGGTGAACGCGCCCCCTTCCGCTCCCTCGGTTCACTCCGAGCGCCTGCTCCCCGGGGTGAATGGACACGGGTGGATGGATACACCTCTGTGAGGGGGAACCGAGGGGGGACCGTGGAGCGGCGACCGGCATCCCGCGATCGCCGCTCCACGGGCAGGCACGGCGTGCGTCAGCCGAACACGGCCAGGCTCTTCGCCTTGCCCCGGTGGGCCTCCACGAGCGCCAGGAGGCGGTCTTCGGGGCCGAAGACGGCGACGGGGCCCGCGCCCGCGTACGCGTCGGGCATCTCCAGCCGCACGCCGTTGGCGAGCAGCCGGGCCCGCTTGGCGTCCACGTCCCAGCGCGGGAAGGCGGCCGCGGCGGCCTCGGCGATCGGCATCACGGTCAGCTCCTGCTGGAGCTGGTCCAGGGTGCGGGCGGCGTCCAGCTTGTACGGCCCCACCCGGGTGCGGCGCAGCGCGGTGAGGTGGCCGCCGACGCCCAGGTCCGCGCCGAGGTCGCGGGCGAGGGCCCGGATGTAGGTGCCGGACGAGCAGACCACGGACACCAGCAGGTCGAGCACCGGGGTGCCGTCCTCGGCGACGGCGTCCCGGACGTCGTACACCGCGAAGGACGAGACGGTGACCGGCCGGGCCGGGATGTCGAAGTCCTCGCCGTCCCGGGCCCGCTTGTACGACCGTACGCCGTTGATCTTGATGGCGCTGACCTTGGACGGCACCTGCATGATGTCGCCGGTCAGCTTGGCGATCCCGGCGTCGATGGCGTCCCGGGTGACCGTGGAGGCGTCGGTGGAGGAGGTGACCTCCCCTTCGGCGTCGTCCGTGACCGTCGTCTGCCCGAGGCGGACGGTGCCCACGTACTCCTTCTCGGTCAGTGCCAGGTGGCCGAGGAGCTTGGTGGCCTTCTCCACGCCGAGGACGAGGACGCCGGTCGCCATCGGGTCGAGGGTGCCGGCGTGGCCGACGCGCCGGGTCTTCGCGATCCCGCGCATCTTGGCGACGACGTCGTGCGAAGTGAAGCCCGACGGCTTGTCGACGATGACGAGGCCGTCGGGCGTGGTGCGCTGCTGGGTCATTCGGCGGTGTCGTCCGTCTCGTCGTCGGAGCCGGGCTTCCGGTACGGGTCGGCCTCACCGGCGAACGACTTGCCCGTGGCCGCCTCGCGCACCTTCGCGTCGGAGGCGCGCGCCTTGTCGAGGAGGTCCTCGATGTTCCGGGCGGTGTCCGGGAGGGCGTCCGCGACGAAGGTGAGGGTCGGGGTGAACTTCACGCCGGCGGCGCGTCCGACCTCCGAGCGCAGAATGCCCTTGGCGCTCTCCAGGCCGGCCGCTGCGGCCTCCCGCTCCTCGTCGTCCCCGTACACCGTGTAGAAGACGGTCGCCTCCCTCAGATCGCCCGTCACCCGGGTGTCCGTGATGGTGACGTGCGAGCCGAGCCGCGGGTCCTTGATCCCGCGCTGCAGCTTCTGGGCCACCACCTCTCGGATGAGGTCCGCCAGCCTCTTAGCCCGCGCGTTGTCGGCCACTGGTCCGTCTCCCTGTCTTTCCTGTCATTGTTCTTCGGTCAGTCGTCAGTCGTCATCGCCGTGGAGGCGCCGTCTGACGGACAGCAGCTCCACCTCGGGGCGTCCGGCGACCAGCCGCTCGCACCGGTCGAGTACGTCGGTCAGGTGCCCCGCGTCGCCGGAGACCGCCGCGAGCCCGATGACGGCCCGCCGGTAGAGATCCATGTGGTCCACCTCGGCGGCGCTCACCGCGTACTTGCGCTGGAGCTCGGCGACGATCGGGCGGACGACGGAACGCTTCTCCTTCAGCGACCGTACGTCGCCGAGGAGGAGGTCGAAGGACAGGGTCCCCACGTACATGTGTGTCCGGATGACCCGCCGGTACGGGATCGGTGGCCCTGCCGTCGGTGCGGGCAGGGACACGAAAACCGTACAACGAACCCTCCGGGCCACTCGACGGGATTGTTCTCGCCCCCGCCGCCCCTACCCTTCCCGTCCTGAAGGGGCTCCGCCCCTTCGACCCCACCGGCGCTCCGCCCCGGACCCGGGCGGGGACCAGGTCCCGGCACCCCTCACGGGGCACCGCCCAGCAACCCGCCGCGACTCCGCCACGGACCCTGACCGGGACAGTGGCCCGCCACGACTCCGCCACGGACCCGGGCGGGAACCACGTCCCGGCACCCCTCACGGGGCACCGCCCAGCAACCCGCCGCGACTCCGCCACGGACCCTGACCGGGACAGTGGCCCGCCACGACTCCGCCATGGACCCGGGCGGGAACCAGTCAGACGCCGGAGGGGCTGGATTTCCGCCGGAGGGCTGGTGTACAGCGCCGGTCGGCATCATTCAGCCCGTCTGGGGTCCCCCTGCTCGAAGAGCTCGGGGGGAGTTCGGCGACAGCGGGGTCTGGGGGCGGCAGCCCCCAGGGTCGGGAAGGGAAGGGGCGGCGGGGGCGAAAACCCCTCGCCGCCCGGCTGCACGCGACCGCCGGCCGACGGAACCACGGTTCCGTCGGCCGGCGGTGAACCCGGGCTTACGCCCGCGGCTTCTCCCGCATCTCGTACGTCGCGATGACGTCGTCGACCTTGATGTCGTTGAAGTTGCCGAGGTTGATACCGCCCTCGTAGCCTTCGCGGATCTCGGTGACGTCGTCCTTGAAGCGACGCAGGCCCTCGATGGTGAGGTTCTCCGCGACCACCTTGCCGTCGCGGATGAGGCGGGCCTTGGTGTTGCGGCGCACCTCGCCCGAGCGGATGAGGACACCGGCGATGTTGCCCAGCTTGGACGACTTGAAGACCTCGCGGATCTCCGCCGTACCCAGCTCGACCTCTTCGAACTCCGGCTTGAGCATGCCCTTGAGGGCCGCCTCGATCTCCTCGATCGCCTGGTAGATGACCGAGTAGTACCGGACGTCCACACCCTCGCGTTCGGCCATCTGCGCCGCGCGGCCGGCCGCACGGACGTTGAAGCCGATCACGATGGCGTCGGAGCCCATCGCCAGGTCGATGTCGGACTCCGTGACCGCACCGACGCCGCGGTGCAGGACGCGGATGTCGACCTCTTCGCCGACGTCCAGCTGGAGCAGGGAGGACTCCAGGGCCTCGACGGAACCAGAAGCGTCACCCTTGATGATCAGGTTCAGCTGCTGGACCTCGCCGGCCTTGAGCACCTTGTCCAGGTCCTCCAGCGACACACGGCGCGTGCGCTTCGCGAAGGCCGCGTTGCGCTCACGGGCGGCACGCTTCTCGGCGATCTGACGGGCCGTACGGTCCTCGTCGACCACCAGGAAGTTGTCACCCGCACCCGGGACGTTGGTCAGGCCCAGGACCTGGACCGGCGTCGACGGGCCGGCCTCGGCGACGTTGTTGCCGTTGTCGTCGAGCATGGCGCGGACTCGGCCGTAGGCGTCGCCCACGACCATCGTGTCGCCGACCCGCAGCGTGCCTCGCTGGACGAGGACCGTCGCCACGGCACCACGGCCGCGGTCGAGGCGGGACTCGATCGAGATGCCCTGCGCGTCCTGGTGCGGGTTGGCCCGCAGGTCGAGCGAGGCGTCGGCCGTGAGGATCACGGCCTCCAGCAGCGAGTCGATGTGCAGACCCTGCTTGGCGGAGATGTCGACGAACATGGTGTCGCCGCCGTACTCCTCGGCCACCAGGCCGTACTCGGTCAGCTGACCGCGCACCTTGGTCGGGTCGGCACCCTCGACGTCGATCTTGTTGACCGCGACCACGATCGGCACGTCGGCCGCCTTGGCGTGGTTGAGCGCCTCGACCGTCTGCGGCATGACGCCGTCGTTGGCCGCGACGACCAGGATCGCGATGTCGGTCGACTTCGCACCACGGGCACGCATGGCGGTGAACGCCTCGTGACCCGGGGTGTCGATGAAGGTGATCTTGCGCTCTTCGCCGTTGACCTCGGTCGCGACCTGGTAGGCACCGATGTGCTGGGTGATGCCACCGGCCTCGCCCGCGATGACGTTCGTCTTGCGGATCGCGTCGAGCAGTCGGGTCTTACCGTGGTCGACGTGACCCATGACGGTCACCACCGGCGGACGGACGACCAGGTCCTCCTCGGAGCCCTCGTCCTCGCCGAACTCGATGTCGAAGGACTCGAGCAGCTCGCGGTCCTCCTCCTCCGGGCTGACGATCTGAACCGCGTAGTTCATCTCGTCGGCGAGGAGCTGCAGCGTCTCGTCGGAGACGGACTGCGTCGCGGTGACCATCTCGCCGAGGTTCATCATGACCGCGACGAGGGACGCCGGGTTGGCGTTGATCTTCTCCGCGAAGTCGGTGAGCGACGCGCCGCGGGAGAGACGGATGGTCTCGCCGTTGCCGCGCGGCAGCATCACGCCGCCGACGCTCGGGGCCTGCATGGCCTCGTACTCCTGGCGCCTCTGCCGCTTCGACTTGCGGCCACGACGCGCGGGACCGCCGGGACGGCCGAAGGCGCCCTGCGTGCCACCACGGCCACCGGGACCGCCGGGACGGCCACCGAAGCCGGGACGGCCACCGCCGCCACCGCCGGGACCACCCGGGCGACCGGCGAAACCGCCACCGCCGCCGCCACCGGGAGCACCGGGACGACCGGCGAAACCGCCACCGCCGCCGCCACCGGGACGACCGGCGAAGCCGCCGCCACCCGGACGACCGCCGCCGCCACCGGGACGACCGCCGCCACCGGGACCGCGACCGCCGGGACCGCCGCCACCGGGACGCGGGCCGGCAGCGGGACGCTGCGGCATCATGCCCGGGTTCGGACGCGGACCGGCGGGGCCGCCGCCGGGACGCGGACCGCCCTGCGGACGCGGCATCGAGCCCGGGGTCGGGCGCGGACCGCCCGCGGCCTGCGGACGCGGGCCGCCGGGAGCCTGCGGACGGGGACCGCCGCCCTGGGCGGCCTGCGGACGCGGGGCACCCGGAGCACCGGGACCACCCGGACGCTGGCCCTGCGGACGGGGCGCCTGCGGGCGCGCCATGCCGGTGGAGCCGCCGGAGGTGAAGGGGTTGTTGCCCGGACGGGGACCCGCCGGACGGGCACCCGGACGGGGGCCGGGAGCACCCGGACGAGGGGCGCCGGGACGCGTGCCCCGCTCGCCGCCCTGGCCCTGCCCCTGACCGGCCGCGGCCGGACGTGCGCCGGGCTTGGCGGCGCCGGGACGAGCACCCGGACGCGGGCTGGGGGCGGCCGGAGCCGACGGGGGTGCCGTGAACTCGGGGGCACCCGGGGCCGGGGACGCCGGGGCGGGCCGCGGCGCGGGCTTGGGACCCGGCGTCGGGCGCGGACCCGGGGCCGGAGCCGCGGGCTTCTCGGCGGCCGGGGGCTTGGGGGCCGCCGGACGCGGGGCAGCCGGACGGGCGGCCTGCGCCGGAGAGGGCGCGGCTGGCTTCGCCGGGGAGGCCTTGCGCGGGGCGGCGGACTTCGCGCCACCGCCGTTGCCCTGCTGGAGGGCGTCGGTCAGCTTGCGTACTACGGGCGCTTCGATGGTCGAAGACGCCGAACGGACGAATTCACCGAGTTCCTGGAGCTTGGCCATGACGACCTTGCTCTCGACACCGAACTCCTTGGCGAGTTCGTAGACCCGGACCTTAGCCACTTCGCTCCTTTGAGGTCCGGGTTGAAGCCGGACCGTCGCTAGTTCATGGGCGTACTCATCGCGTACTCATCGAGTGCTCATCGCAATCTCGACCTGCTTTCAACTCGCGAGGTACCAGGACCGCACAGGGAGCCGTGCGGCACGTCTTACGGTGTTGCCTGCCCAGCTGGGTGCTGCTGACAACTTTCTTCCTGCTCGACGTACTGGCGCAACGCCTTTGTGTCGAGCGGACCCGGGACGCGGAGCGCCCGTGGGAACGCCCGGCGGCGGACCGCCAGGTCGAAACAGGACAGTGCGGGGTGCACGTACGCACCCCGGCCGGGCAGCGTACCGCGAGGATCGGGGACGCAGGCGTCCTCGATCGCCACGGTGCGCAGCAGTTCGATCTTGGCCGCTCGCTCCCGGCACCCCACACAGGTGCGTTCAGGGCGTGCTCCGGCGTGCGTCCGGCCAGACACGGTTAAGTCTACCTCCCCGCGCCGACCTCACCCCTTCGGGGCAAGAGTCGAACAGCTGCTGCACACAAAACTGTCGTGATCTCAGCGTCGCACGGCCGGGATTTATTCCCGGCCGAGGTCACGCGCCTCAGGCCTGCCTCTCGGCGGGCTGTTCGGTGTCGGGGCGGATGTCGATCCGCCAGCCGGTCAGCCGGGCCGCCAGACGGGCGTTCTGCCCCTCCTTGCCGATCGCCAGCGACAGCTGGTAGTCGGGGACCGTCACACGCGCGGAGCGGGCCGCGAGGTCCACGACCTCCACCTTGGTGACACGGGCCGGGGACAGGGCGTTCGCCACCATCTCGGCCGGGTCGTCGGACCAGTCGACGATGTCGATCTTCTCACCGTTCAGCTCGCCCATGACGTTGCGCACACGGCCGCCCATGGGGCCGATGCAAGCGCCCTTGGCGTTCAGGCCCGAACGGGTGGACCTGACGGCGATCTTCGTACGGTGACCGGCCTCACGGGCGATCGCGGCGATCTCCACGGAGCCGTCGGCGATCTCCGGCACCTCGAGCGCGAACAGCTTCTTCACCAGATTGGGGTGGGTGCGCGAAAGAGTGACGGACGGACCGCGCACGCCCTTCGCCACCCGGACGACGTACGAGCGGATGCGCTTGCCGTGTTCGTACGTCTCCCCCGGCACCTGCTCCTGCACCGGCAGGATGGCCTCGAGCTTGCCGATGTCGACGAGCACGTTCTTCGGGTCGCGGCCCTGCTGGACCACTCCGGTGACGATGTCGCCCTCGCGCCCCGCGTACTCGCCGAGCGTCGCGTCGTCCTCGGCGTCGCGCAGACGCTGCAGGATGACCTGCTTGGCGGTGGTGGCGGCGATGCGGCCGAAGCCCGACGGGGTGTCGTCGAACTCGCGCGGCTCCTGCCCCTCCTGAAGATCCTCGGGATCCTCCTTCGCCCACACGGTCACATGGCCGGTCTCCCGGTCGAGCTCCACGCGCGCGTGGCGGCGGCTTCCCTCGGTGCGGTGGTAGGCGATGAGGAGGGCCGCCTCGATCGCCTCGACCAGCAGGTCGAAGGAGATCTCCTTCTCCCGTACCAAGCCCCGCAGGGCACTCATGTCGATGTCCACGGCTACGCCTCCTCCTCTTCCTTCATGTCCTTCGTGTCCTTGCGGCTGAACTCCACCTGGACCCGCGCCCTGGCGATGTCCGGGAAGGCGAGTCTGCGGGTGGTGGCCTTGCGGCCCTTCACACCGGGCACCTCGAGGTCGACACCGTCGTCGTCGACCTGCTGAATCCTGGCGACCAGTTCTCCGCCCTCGGCCAGCTGGAACCTCACCAGCCGGCCCAGGGCCCGTACGTAGTGCCGGTGTTCCTTGAGGAGGCGCTCCGCGCCAGGGGTTCCGACCTCGAGGGTGTATTCGCCCTCGCCCATCGCGTCCGTCTCGTCGAGCTTCGCCGAGAGCGCGCGGCTCACATCGGCGATCTGGTCCAGGTCGGCACCGGTGTCGGAGTCGACGACGACGCGCAGCACACGCTTGCGCCCGACGGAGTCCACCGCGATCTCCTCGAGATCGAGCCCCTGGGATGTGACGAGCGGTTCCAGCAGTTCTCGCAGCCTCTCGCTCTGGGTGGTGCTCATCCGGGTGACTCCTCGGCCGCGTGTGCTGTTGTGGGATGGTCGCTGTCAGGTCAAAGGGTATCCGGTCCAGGGGGGTGATGCCGTCCACCTGGGCCGCACGGCGAACGGCGGTCGGGCGGGTGCCACGCGTGCGTGCGCGCTGTCGAACCGAGCCGATGGCAGGCACGGGCGGGGTGCGCGGGTACGGTGATCATCGGGCTCCCGCCCATTCGTTGGGGTCCCGCCCATCCGTTCGTACCGAAGCCTCCGAGGACGGTCTGCCGTGCCCCTCCCCCCGCCTGCACGCGCCCCGCTGCGCAGAAGGAGCCTGTTCGCCTCGGCCGCGGGTGCGGCGCTGCTGGCGGGCTGCTCCGACGCCTCCGATTCGGGCGCCACGGGCGGCAGCCCGGCGGCCGCCGACCGGGCACGCGCGCGTGCGGCCCGGGACAGCGAGGCACTGGCGGCGCGGTACGCGGCGGTCATCGACGCCCATCCGGACCTGGCGGCGCGGCTGCGGCCACTGCGGGCGGAGGTCGTCCGGCACGCACAGGCGTTCGGCGGCGGGGCCGGTGCCTCGGCGTCCCCCTCGGCCGGCTCGGCCGGCACCTCCGCGTCCCCCTCGGCCTCCGCGTCCCCGGTACCGGCGGACGCCAAGTCCGCGCTGGCCGGCCTGGCCGCCGCCGAGCGCGCCCTGGCCGACCGGCGCGGCAGGGCGTTGCTGGGGGTGCCGGGCGAGCTGGCACGGCTGATGGCGTCCGTGGCCGCGGCCGGGGCCGCGCACGCGTACCTTCTGACGGAAGGCGGAAAGTGAGCACGAGCAGCACCGGCACACCGACGCCCGTGAGCGACGAGCTGACGGCCCTGCGGGCCGCCCTGCGCGCCGAGCACGCCGCCGTGTACGGCTACGGCGTCGTCGGCGGCCGCATCCAGCAGGCACGGCGCGAGGAGGCGCGGGCCGCCTACGACGCCCACCGCGCCCGGCGGGACGAACTGGCCCGGGCGGTACGGGACCTGGGCGGCACGCCGGACGCCGCCGCGGCCGCGTACGCGCTGCCGTTCCCGGTGCCCGACTCCGCCGCCGCCGTGCGGCTGGCCGCCGAGCTGGAGGAGCGGGTGGCCGGGGTGTACTCGGATCTCGTACGGGCCTCGACGGGTGCGCGGCGCGGCTTCGCCGCCGGGGCGCTGCGGGAAGCCGCGGTGCGGGCGGTGCGCTGGAGCGGCGAGAGCGTAGCCTTCCCTGGTCTCGCCGAGCGGGCGGCGGCCACTCCCACCGCGTCGGCGGCACCGCGAACCTGACGCGTACGCGCTCGACCGTACGCGTGCGAAGCCGACCTGGAAGGGAACAACTCGCGCATGGCTTTCGAACCGCCGCAGCGCCTGGTGAGGGCGCTCGGCGAGACGCAGCGGGACGGTGGCGCCGACTGGCTGGGCAGGCTCCCGGAGCTGGTCCGGCGGGCCGTCGGTCTACGCGAGTTGACCGTGGAGCGGGTGCAGGCGCCGGGTGGCCGCAGCAGCCTGGTGCTGCTGGTGCGGCAGGCCGACGGGACGCCCGCCGTGCTGAAGCTGGTACCCCCCTGGGCCCGCCCGGGCAGCGAGCGGGCCGCGCTCGTGCGGTGGGACGGCTTCGGGGCCGTGCGGCTCCTTGACGCGAACGCCCCGGACACCTCGGACGCCGGGGAGGGCGTGCTGCTGCTGGAGCGGCTGCACCCGGAGATGTCCGTGCGCTCGCTGCCGGAGGCGAAGGCCCTGCTGGAGGCGGCCGGCACGCTGCGGCGGCTGTGGGTCGAGCCGCCCGCCGCCCACACCTTCGAGACGGTGGCCGCACGCACGGGCCGGCAGGCCGAGGCGATGCGGAGGAGCGCGGAGACGGATCCTGAGGCCGCGCCGCTGGTCGAGGCGGCGCTGGCGGCCCGTGAGCAGCTGCTCGCCGCGCCGCCCGAGGAGCGGCTGCTGCACGGCACCTTCCGGCAGAGCAAGATCCTCGCCGGGGAGCGGATGCCGTGGCTCGCGGTGGGTCCGGACCCGGTGGTCGGCGAGTGCGCCTTCGACCTGGCCCGCCTGGTGCGCGACCGGGTGGAAGACCTGATCGCGGCGCCCTCCGGAGCGGCGATCACCCGCCGCCGGGTGAAACGGCTCGCGGAGTCCCTGGACCTGGACCAGGAGCGGCTGCGCGGCTGGACACTGTTCCGGGCGGTGGAGTCGGGGGTGCGGGCGCGCCGGGTGGGCCGCCCGGGGGACGCGGAGCTGTTGCTGGAGTTCGCCAGCTGGCTCTAGGGCCGCGGTCCTTTCCTTGCCGGTCAGCCGTACCGAAGGCCCGGACGGCCCTGCCCCGGGCGCCTTTCGACTCCACGCCGTGGCACGGCCGGCGGCGCACGGTCTCGGCATGAGACGAAGAGCGCTGAACACCTTGGCCGTCCTCACGGCCGGCACGGCCACCGCTGCGGCCGTGGCGCAGCAGTTGCGCAGGCCGGCGCCGGAGCGCACCTGGACCGGCCGGGTCGCCGGGCTGCCGTACGACTTCCGCAGGCCCACCATGGAGAAGGTCGTTCGGGAGTACTGGAACCCCGAGAGCGACGCCTTCTTCACGCCGCACGCCTTCGGCATCGGCTACGGGATCAATCTGGCCCGGCTCGGCCGGGGACTGCTGAAAGCCGTGCGCGGTCGGTCCCGCTCGAAGAAGTGACCGGGTCGCGACCCCGGCGGACCGGAGGTCAGGGAGTGCGCCGCCGGAGGGTGGCGGCCGCGAGCGCCAGGGCCGCCAGGGCGGAACCGGCGATCACCGAGAGGTCGCGGACGAGGTCGGCCGTGCCGGTGGTGCCCGCGGCGGCCCGGTCGAGGGCGTCTACGGCGTAGGAGAGCGGCAAGACGTCCGAGGCCCAGCGGAGCGGCTGCGCCATGTGCGCCCGGGGTACGAACAGCCCGCACAGCAGCAGTTGCGGGAAGACCACCGCGGGCATGAACTGCACGGCCTGGAACTCCGTCCGGGCGAAGGCCGAGACGAACAACCCCAGCGCCGTGCCGAGCAGAGCGTCCAGTACCGCGACCGTCAGCAGCAGGCCCATCGACCCGGACACCGTCAGCCCGAGTGGCTGCACGCTCACCCCGGTGACCACCAGCGCCTGGACGACCGCGAGCAGGCCGAAGGCGCAGGCGTAGCCGGTCAGCAGGTCCAGTTTGCTCAGCGGCATCGTCATCAGCCGCTCCAGCGTCCCCGAGGTGCGCTCGCGCAGAGTGGTCACCGAGGTGACGAGGAACATGACGATGAACGGAAAGATGCCCAGCAGCGCCGGGGCGACCCGGTCGAACGCGGCCGCCGAGTCGAACATGTAGCGCAGCAGCACCACGAGCAGGACCGGGACGAGCAGCAGCAGGCCCACGGTGCGCGGGTCGTGGCGCAGCTGGCGCAGGATGCGGCGCGTGGTGGCGCGGCTCGCCGAAGTCGTCACGGCGTGGCCTCCTCGTCCTCGCGGGGCTGGTTCTCGTGGGGCGGAACGCCCTCGATCAGGCGGAGGAACGCCTGCTCCAGGTCGGCGGTGCCGGTACGGTCGCGCAGGGCGTCGGGGGTGTCGTCGGCGAGGAGCAGGCCGTCACGCATCAGCAGCAGCCGTTCGCAGCGCCCGGCCTCTTCCATGACGTGGCTGGAGACCAGCAGGGTGGTGCCGTCCGCCGCCAGGGCGTGGAAGAGCTGCCAGAGCTGGTTGCGCAGGACGGGGTCGAGGCCGACGGTGGGCTCGTCGAGTACCAACAGCGGCGGGCCGCCCAGCAGGGCGGCGGCGATGCCGGTGCGCATCCGCTGGCCGCCGGAGAGGGAACCGACCGCCTGGTTGCACTGCCGCTGAAGGTCGGTGGCGGCGATGACGCGTTCGATGTCCGGCTCTGCGTGCAGAAGCGCGGCGAAATAGCGCAGGTTCTCGGCGACCGTGAGGTCGGCGTAGAGGGCCGGGCTCTGGGTCGCGTAGCCGACGCGTCCGCGCAGCCGCCGGGAACCGGCCGGTTCACCCAGGACGGTGACCGTGCCCGAGACGGTGATCTGCGTCCCCACGACGCTGCGAATGAGCGTGGTCTTGCCGCAGCCGGAGGGACCCAGCAGACCGGTGACCGTGCCCCGGGGCACGGCGAACGACAGGCAGCGGAGCACCTCCCGGCCGCCGCGGACCACCCGCAGCCCCTGGGCCTCGACCGCCATGGGCCGCAGACCGCTGTGGTGCGGCGCCGGCACGGTGGGAGCCGCGCCCGCCGGTGGCCGGGTACGCCCCTGCCACAGCCCGGCGCGGCCGAACCGGTACCGGTGTCGGCGGGTCATGTCGGGCACGGGCGTCCTCCGTCGAGACAGGTCCGCAGTCCTCGCGGATGCGGGCTTCATCATGGCGGACGCGTCTGCCCGCCCGGTAGGGACGGGAGACGCCGCCCATGGGCTGTTCGGCCCATGGGCGGACGCCCTGATCCAGGGATCAGGCGGTGAGGCGGGCGATCGCCTCGTCCACCGTGAGCTCCTCGCGCTCGCCCGTCCGGCGGTCCTTGAGCTCGACCACGCCCTCGCCCGCGCGACGCCCGGCCACCAGGATCTGGGGCACGCCGATCAGCTCCGCGTCGGTGAACTTCACGCCCGGCGAGACACCGGCCCGGTCGTCGACCAGGACGCGGACACCGGCCGCCGCCAGCTTCTCGGAGACGTCGAGTGCCACCTCGGTCTGCAGGGCCTTGCCGGCGGCCACCACGTGCACGTCGGCCGGGGCGACCTCCTTGGGCCAGCACAGGCCCTGCTCGTCGGCGGTCTGCTCGGCGAGCGCGGCGACCGCGCGGGAGACGCCGATGCCGTAGGAGCCCATGGTGACGCGGACCGGCTTGCCGTTCTGACCCAGGACGTCGAGCTTGAGGGCGTCGGTGTACTTGCGGCCGAGCTGGAAGATGTGGCCGATCTCGATGGCGCGGTCCAGCTTGAGCGCGGTGCCGCACTTCGGGCAGGGGTCGCCCTCCTGCACCACCACGACGTCCACGTACTCGTCGACCTCGAAGTCGCGGCCGGCGACGACGTTCCTGGCGTGGGTGTGCTCCTTGTTGGCGCCCGTGATCCACGCGGTGCCCGGCGCCACGCGCGGGTCGGCGATGTAGCGGACCTTCTCCCCCAGGCCCTGCGGGCCGACGTAGCCGCGGACGAGGTCGGGCCGGCCCGCGAAGTCGGCCTCGGTGACCATCTCGACGACGGCCGGGGCGAAGTGCGCCTCGACCTTGTCCATGTCGACCTCGCGGTCGCCGGGGACGCCGACGGCGACGATCTCGCCGTCGACCTTGACGAGGAGGTTCTTCAGGGTGGCCGAGGCCGGCACGCCGAGGGAGGCGGCGAGGGTCTCGATGGTGGGGGTGTCCGGGGTGGGGATCTCCTCGGCGGCCGGGACACCGGAGGCGTCGACCGGCTGGAGCGCGTAGGTGATCGCCTCGGTGTTGGCGGCGAAGTCGCAGTTCGGGCAGTCCGCGAAGGTGTCCTCGCCGGCGCCGGCCGGGGCGAGGAACTCCTCGGACTTGGAGCCGCCCATGGCGCCCGCGGTCGCGGCGACGATCCGGTAGTCGAGGCCGAGGCGCTCGAAGACGCGCTGGTAGGCCTGGCGGTGCAGGGCGTAGGAGCGGGCGAGGCCCTCGTCCTCCAGATCGAAGGAGTAGGAGTCCTTCATCAGGAACTCACGGCCGCGCAGGATGCCCGCCCGGGGCCGGGCCTCGTCACGGAACTTGGTCTGGATCTGGTAGAGGATCACCGGCAGGTCCTTGTACGAGGACGCCTGGTCCTTCACCAGGAGGGTGAAGATCTCCTCGTGGGTGGGACCGAGCAGGTAGTCGCCGCCCTTGCGGTCCTTCAGGCGGAACAGCTCGGCGCCGTACTCGTCCCAGCGGCCGGTCGCGTCATAGGGCTCGCGGGGCAGCAGGGCGGGCAGCAGCACCTCCTGGGCGCCGATGGCGTCCATCTCCTCGCGGACGATCCGCTCCACGTTGGCGAGGACCTTCTTGCCGAGCGGCAGCCACGTCCACACACCGGCGGCGGTGCGGCGGACGTAGCCCGCGCGGACCAGCAACTTGTGGCTGAGGACCTCGGCGTCGGCCGGGTCGTCGCGCAGCGTCTTCGCCATCAACTGGGACATGCGCTGGACCGGTGCGTTGGCCATGGTTCTGGTACTCCTGCCGCGTAAGGGTGATGGCTAGGAGGTTAGCCGGGCTTGCCGTGCGGGTGGAAATCCGTTAACGGCGTCGCAGGGGCAGCGGGGCGCCCATGACCGCGTACGGTTTCGGGGCGCTGGGGAAGAGGACCTGCCGGGCGAGATCCACATAGCCCAGCGAGTGGTACAGGCCGCGGGCCGGGCTGTCGGTGTCGATCGCGGAGAGGATCGAGCGGGGCTCGGTGGCGCCGTCGGTGATGGTGGTGATCAGGGCGCGGCCGATGCCGCGGTTCTGGTACCGGGGGTGGACATGCAGCTCGGTGATCACGAACGAGTCGTCGAGCCAGTCGTCGTGGCCCTGGGCGCGCAGATACGGTTCGACGACGGTGGACCACCAGTGCGCACGGTCGTTGGGCATGCCGTACACGAACCCGACGAGCCGTCCGTCCGCGGTGGTGGCGCCGAACGCGCGGGCTGCCGGGTAGGTCATGTGCCGCAGCACGATCTGGCGGCGTACGGCGACCTCGTCGGCTCCCAGCCCGAACGCGAGGGCCTGCACGGCGAGCGCCTCGTCGACGCGGGCGGACAGGTCCAGGGGGCCGATCACGACGTCGTCGACGGTACGAGGCATGGTCGTGAGCCTACAGGGGTACGCGGCGGTGTTCGGGTGCGGGCCGTCCGTCGCTTGCCTTCAGCGCCCGAGGCACCTGTGGCGGCGCTCAGAACAGGACGCTCATGAACGCCCCGACCTCCTGGAAGCCCACCCTGTGGTAAGTCCGCCGCGCGGGGGTGTTGAAGTCGTTGACGTACAGGCTCACCACCGGGGCCACATCGGTCAGCGCGTAGCGCAGCACCGCCGCCATACCGGGTGCGGCCAGGCCCATCCCCCGGTACTCGGGAGCCACCCACACCCCCTGGATCTGGCAGGCCAGGGGGGTCGCGGCACCGATCTCCGCCTTGAAGACGACCCTGCCGCTGTCGTCGAGGCGGGCGAAGGAGCGGCCCGCGCCGACGAGTTCGGCGACCCGTGCCTGGTAGAGCAGCCCTCCGTCGCCGGCCAGCGGGGAGACGCCGACCTCCTCGGTGAACATCGCCACGCACGCCGGCATGATCGTCTCCATCTCGTCCTTGCGGATGCGGCGGACGTGCGGATCGGGGGCGATGCCGTCGGGCATGCGGTCGGTGACCATGAGCGGCTGGTGGGCACGGACCTCGCGGGCGGGGCCCCAGCTCGGCTCCAGCAGGCGCCACAACTGGGCGGTGGATTCGGCGGGGCCGACTATCGAGGAGCAGCGGCGGCCGGTGCGCCGGGCGCGGTCGGCGAAGGCGCGCACCGCGCGCGGGGTGGCGCAGATCGGGACGAGGTTGGCGCCGGCGTAGCACAGGGAGGTCAGCATGCCGTCCTCGTACCAGCCCCACATCTCCCCGCCGAGGCGCCAGGGATCGAGGCCCGCGACATGGACGCGGGACGTCACGAAGGCGTTCGCGACCGGCTCGCGGTCGAGGACGGCGAGTGCGGCGTCCAGGTCACTCGGTTCGAGGACCCGGGTGGTCGTCTGCGTCAACACGTGCGGGAGCCTCACCCTTGGGTCTGCTGATCTCCGCACTGTACCTGCCGGATCCGGGCCGCGCCGCCCCCGGGGAGCGGTGCGGTGGGACAGCCGGGTCAGCCGTGACCGACGGGGTGGCCGTAACCGACACCCGGATCTCGTCGATCTTGAGCTGCTGCCCCTGGACTCGCCAAAGGCCCCGCCGTACGTCGGACCTGTCAAGAGATCAGGTCGGCACACACAGCTGTGGAACGCCTGCGGTGCGGCAGGCGGGAGGATGAGCGTTCTCGTGCCGGAGCCCCGTCACCGGTCGGTGACGGGGCTCCGGTCGGACGGGCGGGAAGGGGCGTCAGCCCGCGACCGACACCGACGGCTCGCCGGAGGCCGCGCCGTCCTTCTGCATCTGCTCGGCCAGCTTCATGGCCTCCTCGATCAGGGTCTCCACGATCTTCGACTCGGGCACGGTCTTGATGACCTCGCCCTTGACGAAGATCTGGCCCTTGCCGTTGCCGGACGCGACGCCGAGGTCGGCCTCGCGGGCCTCGCCGGGGCCGTTCACCACACAGCCCATGACCGCGACGCGCAGCGGCACGTCCATGCCAGTCAGGCCTGCGGTGACCTCCTCGGCCAGTTTGTAGACGTCCACCTGGGCACGGCCGCACGAAGGGCAGGAGACGATCTCCAGGCCGCGCTCACGCAGGCCGAGGGACTCCAGGATCTGGATGCCGACCTTGACCTCCTCGACCGGAGGCGCGGACAGGGACACGCGGATGGTGTCGCCGATGCCCTGGGACAGCAGCGCACCGAAGGCGACCGCCGACTTGATGGTGCCCTGGAAGGCGGGACCGGCCTCGGTGACGCCCAGGTGCAGCGGGTAGTCGCACTGGGCGGCGAGCTGCCGGTAGGCCTCGATCATCACGACCGGGTCGTTGTGCTTGACGGAGATCTTGATGTCCCGGAAGTCGTGCTCCTCGAAGAGGGACGCCTCCCACAGGGCGGACTCGACGAGCGCCTCGGGGGTCGCCTTGCCGTACTTCTGGAGCAGCCGCTTGTCCAGGGAGCCCGCGTTGACGCCGATCCGGATGGGAGTGCCGTGGTCCTTGGCGGCCTTGGCGATCTCCTTGACCTTGTCGTCGAACTGCTTGATGTTGCCCGGGTTGACGCGGACGGCGGCGCAGCCGGCCTCGATCGCGGCGAAGACGTACTTCGGCTGGAAGTGGATGTCCGCGATCACCGGGATCTGCGACTTGCGCGCGATCGTCGCGAGGGCGTCCGCGTCGTCCTGTGTGGGGCACGCGACGCGGACGATCTGGCAGCCGGACGCCGTCAGCTCCGCGATCTGCTGCAGGGTGGCGCCGATGTCCGACGTACGGGTGGTCGTCATCGACTGCACGGACACCGGGGCGTCTCCGCCCACCGCCACCGGCCCGACCTGGATCTGCCGGCTCTTCCGGCGCTCGGCGAGCTTGGTCGGAACGGACGGCATGCCGAGTGAAATCGCAGTCATCTGCTGTGCAACCCCAAGTTGTGGATCAAGGTCCGGTCCCGGACAGGGCGGGCTCCGGCTCCGAGATTACGCCACGGGCGCGGACGCCAGCACATCACCGTCCGTAAACCCACCCAATGGGCGGCGGCCGGGAAGACGGTGTTTCCGGCCGCCGCCAACTCCGCGTGGCTAGGAGATTTTCACGGGGTTGACCACGTCCGCGATCAGCACGAGCAGCGTGAAGCACACGAAGATCCCGGCGACCACGTACGCCACCGGCATCAGCTTCGCCACGTCGAAGGGTCCGGGGTCGGGGCGGCGCAGCAGCCTGGCCAGGTTGCGGCGCAGCGACTCCCACAGGGCGCCCGCGATGTGCCCGCCGTCCAGCGGGAGCAGCGGAAGCATGTTGAACAGGAACAGGGACAGGTTGAAGCCCGCGACCAGCATCAGCATCATCGCGATCTGCTGGGACGGCGGGATGTCCAGGGTGAAGACCTCGCCGCCGACCCGGGCCGCGCCGACCACGCCCATCGGGGAGTCCGGCTGGCGCGGGGCGTTGCCGAAGGCCGCGTCCCACAGGCCGGGGATCTTGCCGGGCAGGGAGACGATCGACTCGACGCCGTTCTCCATCATGTCGCCCATGCGCTGCACGGACTGGTCGAAGGACTGCTGCACGATGCCGGTGGCAGGGGTGAAGCCGAGGAAGCCGGCGTAGACGTACTTGCCCTCGACGTAGCCGCCGTTGCCGTCCGTCTTGCTGACCTGGTTCTTGATCAGGTGGGCGTGCAGGTCGACCGTCTGTCCCTTGCGCTCCACGGTGATCGTGACGTCCCTGCCGGGGTTGGCGCGGATGTCGGACTGGAGGGTGGACCAGTCCTTCACCTGCTTCCCCTCGAACGCGACGATCTTGTCACCCGGCTTCAGCCCGGCGGCCAGCGCTGGCGCGGCCGGGTCGCCCTTCTCGCACTTGGTGCGGTTCTCGCTCTGCTGGATGACGCAGTCGGAGATCTTGGAGACCGTGGTGGTCTGGGTCTGGACGCCGAAGGTCATCATCACGCCGAGGAAGACCACCACGGCGAGGATCAGGTTCATGAAGGGGCCCGCGAACATGACGATGACGCGCTTCCACGGCTTGCGCGTGTAGAAGAGCCGCGCCTCGTCACCGGGCTGCAGCTCCTCGAAGGACTGCGCCCGGGCGTCCTCGATCATCCCGCGCCACGGCGAGGTGGAGCGGGCCTCGATCCGGCCGTCGGGGCCGGGCGGGAACATGCCGATCATGCGGATGTAGCCGCCGAGCGGGACCGCCTTGATGCCGTACTCGGTCTCGCCCTTCTTCCGCGACCAGATGGTCGGGCCGAAGCCGACCATGTACTGCGGCACGCGGATGCCGAAGAGCTTGGCCGTCGACAGGTGCCCGAGCTCGTGCCATGCGATCGAGAACAGCAGGCCGACCACGAAGACGACTATGCCGAGGATCATCATCAGGGTCGTCATGCACGAGCCTCCGCCGTTGCCGTCTGCGCCGTCAGTTCCCTGGCCCGGGCGCGCGCCCAGGTCTCCGCTTCGAGGACGTCCGCGACGGTCAGGGAAGTTCCCTGACGAGGGGTGCCGTGCTCCTCGACCACCCGTGTGACCGTATCCATGATGCCGAGATACGGCAGGCCGCCGTTCAGGAACGCGTCCACGCACTCCTCGTTGGCCGCATTGAACACCGCCGGGGCCGTGCCCGCGAGCTGCCCGACGTGCCGGGCGAGTCCGACCGACGGGAAGGCCTCGGTGTCGAGGGGGAAGAACTCCCAGGTCGACGCCTTGGTCCAGTCGAAGGCGGGGGCTGCGTCGGGCACCCGTTCGGGCCAGCCGAGTCCGATGGCGATCGGCCCCCGCATGTCGGGGGGCGTCGCCTGCGCCAGGGTCGATCCATCCGTGAATTCCACCATCGAGTGGACATACGACTGCGGGTGTACGACGACCTCAATGCGATCGAAGGGAATGTCGTACAGCAGGTGCGCCTCGATCACTTCCAGGCCCTTGTTGACGAGGGTGGCGGAGTTGACCGTGATGACGGGCCCCATGGCCCAGGTGGGGTGGGCGAGCGCGTCCTTGGGCGTCACGGTCGCGAGCTCCGCCTTCGTGCGGCCGCGGAACGGCCCGCCGGAGGCGGTGACGACGAGTCTGCGCACGTCGGCCCGGGTGCCGGAGGCGAGGGCCTGGAACAGGGCGGCGTGCTCGGAGTCCACCGGGATGATCTGGCCGGGCTTGGCCAGGGCCTTCACCAGCGGGCCGCCGACGATGAGCGACTCCTTGTTGGCGAGCGCGAGCGTGCGGCCCGCCTCGAGGGCGGCGAGGGTGGGCGCGAGGCCGATGGAACCGGTGATGCCGTTCAGCACGGTGTGGCAGTCGGAGGTGGCGAGCCGGGTGGCCGCGTCGGCCCCGGCGATTATCTCCGGGAGTGCCTCCCCCGGCCCGTACTGCGCGCTCAGGGCCTCCCTCAGGGCCGGTACGACGTCCTCGCGGGCGACCGCGACCGTGCGCACGCGCAGGCGGTGGGCCTGCTCGGCGAGCAGGCCGACCCGGCCGCCGTTGGCGGAGAGCCCGGTGACGCGGAACCGGTCGGGGTTGCGCAGCACGAGGTCGATGGCCTGGGTGCCGATCGAGCCGGTGGAGCCGAGGATCACGACGTCCCGCACTCCGTCCACGGGGTCGAAGACGAGATGGGGGTCGGCAAGAGGGGCTGGGCTGTCGCTCATCCCTCCATTGTTGCGGTTCGGCGGGGCGGGGAGGACAGGGTCCCCCCGAGGGCTGCGTCGTTCGTCATGTGCGGGCCGGCACCGCTCGGCGGGCGCGGTCGATCTGCTTCCCGCCGCGACACCGCCGAGCTGCGGGGGTTCACCGTGCTGCGCCACGACAGCGGCCTGGAGACCGTCGCGTCGGTCACCGGCCGGGCTGCCCGGTGGCTGATGCCCCCGGGCAGCCCGGAACCGTCCGTCACCGGATCGGCCGGTGCACGTTCTCCCGTTGCGACGGACCCGGCGTCGCCTCCGCGATCCACGGGCCGTCGCCGGACGGGTCGATGATCCCCTGCTCCAGCCACTCGTACGTGCCGGTCAGCACGCCCTTGACCACCTTGCGGTCCAGGTCGTCCGTGTTGGTCCACAGGCGGTCGAACAGTTCGTCGACACGGATGCGGGACTGCCGGCAGAAGGCGTCGGCCAGCTGGTAGGCCTCGCGGCCGTGGTCCCCGGTCCTGCGCAGGTGCTCGGCGCGTACGCAGGTCGCAGCCATCGCGAACAGCTCGGCGCCGATGTCCACGACCCGGCCCAGGAAGCCCTGCTTGGTCTCCATGCGGCCCTGCCAGCGGGACATGCCGTAGAAGGTGGAGCGGGCCAGCTTGCGGGCGCTGCGCTCGACGTAGCGCAGATGCCCCGAGAGGTCGACCTCCCGGCGGAACTCCCCGAACGCGCCCGGCACCTGCCCCTGCCCGGCGACCAGCTTCGGCAGCCACTTGGCGTAGAAGACGCCCGCGTTCGCGCCCGCCCTCGCCTTGTCGGACAGGGACTTCTCCGGATCGATCAGGTCACCGGCCACCGACAGGTGGGCGTCGACCGCCTCCCTCGCGATCAGCAGGTGCATGATCTCCGTGGAGCCCTCGAAGATGCGGTTGATGCGCAGGTCGCGCAGCATCTGCTCGGCCGGCACGCCCCGCTCGCCGCGGGCCCGGAGGGATTCCGCCGTCTCGAAGCCGCGCCCGCCGCGGATCTGGACCAGCTCGTCGGCCATCAGCCAGGCCATCTCGGAGCCGTACAGCTTGGCGAGGGCGGCCTCGATGCGGATGTCGTTGCGGTCCTCGTCGGCCATCTGCGACGAGAGGTCGACGACGGCCTCCAGGGCGAAGGTGGTCGCCGCGATGAAGGAGATCTTCGAGCCGACCGCCTCGTGCAGCGCGACCGGTTTGCCCCACTGCTCCCGGGCCGCCGACCACTCGCGGGCGATCTTCAGGCACCACTTGCCCGCGCCCACGCACATCGCGGGCAGGGAAAGCCGGCCGGTGTTCAGCGTGGTCAGGGCGATCTTGAGGCCCTGACCCTCCTCGCCGATGCGGTTGGCCGCCGGGACCCGCACGCGGTGGAAGCGGGTGACGCCGTTCTCCAGGCCCCGCAGACCCATGAAGGCGTTGCGGTTCTCGACGGTGATGCCCTCGGAGGCCGACTCCACGACGAACGCCGTGATGCCGCCCCTGTGGCCCTCGGACTTCGGCACCCGCGCCATGACGACCAGCAGGTCGGCGACGACGCCGTTGGTGGTCCACAGCTTCACGCCGTCGAGGACGTAGTCGTCGCCGTCGGGGACGGCCGTGGTGGCCAGGCGGGCCGGGTCGGAGCCCACGTCCGGCTCGGTGAGCAGGAACGCGGAGATGTCGGTGCGGGCGCAGCGCGGCAGGAACGTCTCCTTCTGCTCCTGCGTGCCGAACAACTTCAGCGGCTGCGGTACTCCGATCGACTGATGCGCGGACAGCAGCGCGCCGATCGCGGGGCTCGCGGAGCCGACGAGGGCGAGCGCCTTGTTGTAGTACACCTGGGTGAGGCCGAGACCGCCGTACTTCGTGTCGATCTTCATGCCGAAGGCGCCGAGCTCCTTGAGCCCGGTGATCGTCTCGTCGGGGATCCGGGCCTCGCGCTCGATACGGGCGCCGTCGATGTGCGTCTCGCAGAAGTCACGCAGCTTGGCGAGGAACTCCTCGCCGCGCTGCGCGGCCTCCTCGGCGGGCATCGGGTGGGGATGGATGAGGTCGAGCCGGAAGCGGCCGAGGAACAGTTCCTTGGCGAAGCTGGGCTTGCGCCAGTCCTGCTCGCGCGCGGCCTCCGCGACCTGGCGGGCCTCACGCTCGGTGACCGTTGGCTTGGGAGTGGGGGCTGTTGGTGCGGTCATGAGGCTCACCTCGCCGCGAATCGGGATGTTTGGGGCGTACACCGCTCAAAGTGTCGTACGGCGACCAAGGGTGCCGTACGACGACCTTGCTGGCGTACGTTACTGACCGGTGCTACTCGATCGTTGGTACCCCGATCCGGGCAAGGTCACCAGTCCTCGCGCAGCGATCGGCGGCGGAAAAACGCTCAGCCGGCGCCCACCGGGTACGCCTCGGTGTCAAGTCGGCCGGCGCCCTCGAAGTCCTTGCGTCGGGGGCTCTTCCGGGGGACGGTTCGGGTACACCCGTTCAGCGGCCGCCCGGAGCCACTGAACTCGCCGAAGGTCGCTCGGTGAATTTCCTTTGGTTGTCGAAGCGCTTCGACAGCCTATGGACAGCCCACTCACGCCAAGCTACTGTCGATCCACCCTCACACGCCCCTGTCCCACGGCGCGCGCACTGTCGAAGCGCTTCACTCAAGCTTGGAGAGCTGGATGGTCACCCTCGCCGAGGTCGCCCAGCACGCCGGAGTGTCGGCGAGCACGGTGAGCTATGTCCTCAGCGGCAAGCGGTCCATCTCCGCGACCACCCGGCAGCGGGTCGAGCGGAGCATCCGGGAGCTCGGCTACCACCCGAACGCCGGGGCGCGCGCCCTGGCGAGCAACAAGTCGAACATCATCGCGCTGATGATCCCGCTCCGCACCGACATGTACGTGCCGGTGATGATGGAGATCGCCATCGCCGTGGCGACCACCGCGCGCGCTCACGGGTACGACATCCTGCTGCTCACCGGTGAGGAGGGCCCGGACGCGGTGCGCCGGGTCACGGGCAGCGGCCTCGCGGACGCCATGATCCTCATGGACGTCGAACTGGACGACGAGCGGCTGCCCCTGCTGCGCGAGACGGACCAGCCGTCGGTGCTCATCGGCCTGCCCGCCAGCACCTCCGGACTGACCTGTGTGGACCTCGACTTCGGGGCGACGGGCGCGCTGTGCGCCGAGCACCTCGCCGTCCTCGGCCACCGTGACATCGCTGTCATCGGCGAGGCGCCCGCCGTCTACGAACGGCACACCGGCTTCGCGGAGCGCACCCTCGACGGCCTCAGGTCCCGCTCCCGGGAGCTCGGCCTCAGGGTGCTGCACCGCCCCTGCGAGGGCGGGTACGACGCGATGGCCGTGACGCTGGCCCGGATCCTCGACGAGCGGCCGGGGACCACCGGGTTCGTCGTGCAGAACGAGTCCGCGGTCGAACCGCTGCTCGCGCTGCTGCGCCAGCAGGGCCGGGCCGTCCCCGAAGACGTCTCGGTGATCGCCGTCTGCCCGGACCAGGTCGCCACCCAGGCGTCGGTGCGGCTGACGTCCGTCGCCATCCCCGCGCAGGAGATGGGCCGGCGCGCGGTCGAACTGCTGGTCGCCAAGCTGGACGGCCACGGCACGGACGAAGTGGTGCTGCTCGCACCGGAGCTCACCGTCCGGGCGAGCACCGGCCCGGCGCCGTCCGCGCCCTGACACCGGGGCTCCGCGCCGCACCCCGCGGCCGCAGGGGCACCCCACGCCGTACTCCTCGCGGGCGCCTTCCGTTCCCGGCGCCCGAAGTTCCAGGCACCTTCCTGTCTGCACCCCTCCAGGAGCACCCCACCGTGAATCAGCCTGCCGAAAACCAGCCCAAGGTCAGCCTCGCCCAGTCCTCCCCCACCGTGGGCACCTTCCGTGAGCGGGACGGTGCGCTGGAGTGGAGCGGACGTCAGGAGACCGTACGCATCGAGCCGTGGGGGCCGGACGCCGTGCGCGTGCGGGCCCGGCTCGGCGGTCCGGTCCTCGACGGGCTGCCGGGCGCCCTGCTCGACGAGCCGCCGGCCGCCGGGAGCAGCGTCAAGATCGAACAGGGGCGGGGGCGGCTGACGGTCGGCGCGCTCACGGTGGACGTCGACGCCGAGGGCCTGATCCGCTTCCTGCGCACGGAGGACGGCGGCGAGCTGCTGGCCGAGGAGCGCGCCCACTTCTGGTGGCCGGGCCCGCGCCTGTTCACGGCAGTCGGCAACGGCCACCACCGTCTGGAGCAGCGTTTCGCCGCGTACGACGACGAGCGGCTGTACGGCCTGGGCCAGCACCAGCACGGGCGGCTGGACCAGAAGGGGCTGGTCGTCGATCTGGTCCAGCGCAACGCCGAGGTCTCCGTCCCGGTGCTGACCTCCAGCCGCGGCTACACCCTGCTGTGGAACAACCCGGCGATCGGCCGGGTGGAGCTGGCGGGCAACGGCACCCGCTGGGTGGCCGACTCGGCCCGTCAGATCGACTACTGGATCACCGCGGGCGCCCCGGCCGAGGCGCAGCGCGCGTACAGCGCGGTCACCGGCCGCACCCCGATGCTCCCGGAGTGGGCGGCGGGCTTCTGGCAGTGCAAGCTGCGCTACCGTACCCAGGACGAACTCCTCGCCGTGGCCAGGGAGTACAAACGGCGCGGACTGCCGATCGACGCGATCGTGTGCGACTTCTTCCACTGGACGCACCTGGGCGAGTGGAAGTTCGATCCCAAGGAGTGGCCGGACCCGGCGGCGATGGTGCGGGAGCTGGACGAGCTCGGCATCAAGCTGGTCGTGAGCGTCTGGCCGTCCGTGTCGCCGCTGAGCGAGAACCACCCGGTGATGGAGCAGCGCGGCTACTTCATCGGCACCCAGTACGGCCCCCTGGCGCACGCCGACTGGCCCGACAAGGAGGTCGCCTCCACCGTCCAGGTCGCCTTCTACGACGCCACGAACCCGGACGCCCGGGAGTTCGTGTGGTCACGGGTGAAGGAGAACTACCTCGACGCGTACGGCATCAAGGCGTTCTGGCTGGACGCCTGCGAGCCGGAGCTGAAGCCCGGCTTCCAGGAGAACCTGCGCTACTGGGCGGGCCCGGGCCTGGAGGTCGGCAACATCTACCCGGCCGAGAACGCCCGCACCTTCTACGAGGGCATGGTCGCGGCCGGTGAGACGGACGTCGTCACCCTCAACCGCTCGGCGTGGGCGGGCAGTCAGCGCTACGGCGCCGCCCTGTGGTCCGGCGACATCGGCACCGACTTCGCGACCCTGCGCCGCCAGATCGCGGCCGGCCTGAACACCGCGCTGTCCGGCATCCCGTGGTGGAACACCGACATCGGCGGCTTCCACGGAGGCGACCCGGACGATGAGGCCTACCGCGAGGTCATGGTCCGCTGGTTCCAGTTCGGCGCGCTGTCCCCGCTGATGCGCCTGCACGGCTTCCGCGACCCGGGCATGCCGTTGGGCCCCGACATGACGGGCGGCCCGAACGAGGTGTGGTCGTACGGCGAGGAGGCGGGCGCCATCCTCGAGAAGTACCTCCACCTGCGCGAACGCCTCAAGCCGTACGTCCTCGAGGTGATGCGCGCCGCCCACGAGGAGGGCCTCCCGGTGATGCGCCCGCTGTTCCTCGAGTTCCCCGGGGACGAGGCGGCCTGGTCGGTGGACGACGCGTACCTGTTCGGCCCGGACCTGCTGGTGGCCCCGGTGCTGGAAGCGGGCGCGACGACCTGGACGGTGTACCTCCCGGCGGGCGCCCGCTGGACGGACGCCTGGACGGGCGAGGAGTACGAGGGCGGAGCGACCGTGACGGTCGACGCCCCACTGGACCGGATCCCGCTGTTCCTGCGGGACGGGGCGCGGCTGCCGGTAGCGGGGTAGCCGCATAGGAGGAGGGCGGCCGGTCATTGGGGGACGGCCGCCCTCGGCCATGCGTGGGTGCGGGCTCGACGTCATCCCCGCGGCCGGGGAGCACAGAAGGGGGTCACTGGGCGACGCCCGCCAGCAGCCAGCGGCGTACCGGCACCTTCAGCAGCACCCGGCCGCGACCCGGGCTCCGCGGGGCAGCGACGTCCCAGTCGTACTTCGCAGTGAAGGCCGCCGTGACCTCCGTCGGGAAAGCATCGCGGTACGCAGCCGCTTCGCCCTCCGCCACTACGGGCGCGTCACCGTCCTCCAGCACCAGGGAGACGCGGGACGTCTTCTCGATGTTGCGGACCTTGACCGCGCCCTCGTCGGCACCGATCCATCATGTGTCGTGGAGGTAGAGGAACCACACCGGCGTCACATGAGGAGAACCGTCCGGGCGTACGGTGCACAGCCAGGCGTTGCGCTCACGGGCGAGGCGGTCGAGGACAGCGGGCGTGGGCATGAGCATCCGCCCATCTCACCACCTGCGGCCGACATCCGGTAGGCGGCCGGATACCGGCCGTCAACCGGCACCGCGACAGAGGCCGCCACGCCCTGCGCCGGCCCGCTCGGTCGGGACCTCGGTCAGGCATCGAGGAGAGCCCGGACTTCCTTGACGACGACGGGACGTCGACAGGCTGACTGGTGTCGATGGTCGGCAGCGGGCCGCCCAGCCGCAAGGCACCGGGGTAGGTTGCGCGGATCGTGGCGATGCCTTCGGCGACCTGATCGGGCGTCAGTTGTGGGTCCCGGTGGCCGGGTGGCGGGTCCGTTGCTGGAACCGTTCGGCGGCGAGTGCGGGGGCGCAGTCGCAGAAGATCTTGATCATCGAGACCGGCCGTGGTGCCGTACGGCCCTTGTTCTTGAACCAGCCCATGGCGGCGTTCAGCGGGATGGAGGCGACACTGAGCAGGTTGTCGCCGAGGGTCTCCTCGCGAGCCAGTCCGACGACCACCAGCGTTCCTCCCGGTGCCAGGTGCCGGCGAAAGGTCGTGAGCGCGTCGGTGAACGGCAGATGGTGGATGACGGCGACACACGTGATGGCGTCGTAGGAACCGGCGGGGATCCCGGTGAGCGCATCCGCGATGGAGAACGTCACCGGGGCAGCGGGGGCGGTCAGTTCCTGCGCCCGGCCCTCCACGGTCTGCGCCAGCAGGACGGCGATGGTCATCGGTCCGACCCCGCCGAAGACGGGAGTGATCAGACGAGGGCGGGCGCATCGGGGCCGTCCTCCGGCATCCGGGCCCGCTCAGGGCGCCGCGTACGCAGTCGCCTGGATGCCGTACAGATCCGCGTACCGCCCGCCCAGCGCCAGCAGTTCCTTGTGTGTGCCGTGCTCGGTCAGTCTGCCCTTGTCGAGGACGAGGATCAGGTCGGCGCCGCTCACTGTCGAGAAGCGGTGGGAGACGATGACGGTCACGGCGCCCGTCCGGGTGGCCAGGGTGCGGGCGCGGTCCATGTAGCGCTGGAAGATGGCCTGTTCGCTCGGGGCGTCGAGGGAGGCCGTGGGTTCGTCGAGGACGAAGAGGAGTGGGTCGCGGCGCATGGAGGCGCGTGCCAGCGCGGTCTTCTGCCACTGGCCTTCGGAGAGGTCGACGCCGCCCAGTTCGCGGCCGAGCTGGGTGTCCAGGCCTTCCGGGAGGCGGGCGGCCAGGCCCTCGGCGTCGGCCGCGCGGACCGCCTCCGCGATCCGCTCGCGGTCGTCGATGTAGGGCAGGTCACCGAGTCCGACGGTCTGGGCGAACACGGTGTGGAAGCGCCCGAAGTCCTGGTACGCGGCGCTGGTCCGGGCCCGCCAGGCGTCCGTGTCGAGCGTGGCGAGGTCGGTTCCGTCGACGGTGATCCGCCCCTCGTCGGGCCGGTAGAACTTCGACAGCAGCTTCACCAGCGTCGTCTTGCCGGAGCCGAACTCGCCGACCACCGCGATCACGGCGCCGGCGGGCAGCGTGACGCTGATCCCGTCGAGCGCGCGGCGTTCCGTGCCGGGGTAGACGTATGACACGTCGGTGAGGGTGATGCCCTCGCGGAGCGCGTCCGGGCTGGGCGCCGTGCCTGCGGTGCGGTTCCGGTGCTCGGCGGCGTACTCGCGCAGCCACAGGTACGGGCCGATCAGCCGCATCGAGTCGATCGCCCCGCCCGCTCGCATCACCGCCTGCTGCACGGACTGGCGCAGCGCCGCGGCCACGGTGATCGTCAGCACCAGGTCGCCGGGCGTGCCGAGGCCCTGCGCCGTGCGGTGGCCGACGAGCGCGAGGCCCCCGCCGAAGCCGAGCGTGAAGACCGTCCAGCCGGCCGCCCGCAGCCATGCGGAGCGCATCCGGGCCCGGTAGCGGCCCTCGACCGCCTTCCCGTAGGCCGCGCTCTGCCGCCGTACGATCTCCTCCCCCGCGCCCGCGACCCTGAGCTCCTTGCCGGTCGCCGCGCGCGTGCCGAGCTTGAACAGATGGCGCTGCACGCGGTGGTACTCGGCGGTGCCGGTCTCGGCCGCGTTGATCAGCCGCTGGCCGCGGGCGTTGGCCCACAGCGGGAGCGCGGCGGCGGGCAGCAGGAGCAGCAGCCAGGGGCTGACCGTCCCGAGAAGCAGGAGCAGCACCACGAGCTGGAGCACGTCCGTGAAGATCGCGATGGCGCTCCACATGCTGGCGACGATGCCCCAGGCGGAGGTTCGGACCGTGGTCACGCGGTCCAGGTAGTCCGTGCGCTCCAGGTGCTCCAGGCCCTCCAGGGTCGCGATGTCGCGGTGGATTCCCTCATGGATGTCCGTCAGCCCGATCTTCTCGGTCGACATGATCATCAGGGAGCGGGCGCTCTTGTTCAGGGCGTGGGTCGCGGCGTATGCGCATGCCGCGCAGACCGCGCCCAGGACTGCGGTGTCGTGGTCGCCGGTGGTGACGCCGTTCACGGCGGTGCGCAGGGAGAGCGCGACTCCGGTGGTCGCGGCCACGCCGATCAGCAGTACGGAGAGGGTGGCCGCGGTGGCGGCCGGGATGCGGCGGCAGGAGAGCGCGAACAGCTCTCCCCACAGCGCGAGTGTGCGCCTCACTGGCACTCCCCTTCCTCGATGCGGTCCTCGTGGCCGCGCCGGAAGCGTTCGGCCTGGATCGCGAACATCTCGGCGTACGCGCCCTGTCGGGCGATCAGTTCGTCGTGGGTGCCGGACTCGGTGATGCGGCCGCCGTCGAGGAGCACGATCCGGTCGGCCTGGCGGACGGTGGACAGGCGGTGTGAGATCAGGACGACGGAGGTATCGTCGCCGCGAGCCCGCGAGAGCCGGTCGAAGACGTCGAACTCGGTGCGTACGTCGAGGTGGGCGGTCGGCTCGTCGAGTACGAGGAGTCGGGCGCCGGTGTGCACGGCGTAAAGCGCGCGGGCGAGGACGACCTGCTGCCACTGTCCGCCGGACAGGTCGACGCCGTCGGTGCGGGAGCGGGCGAGCGGGGTGTCCCAGCCGCCCGGCAGCCGCTCGAGGACGGCGGTCAGCCCGGCGTCGCGGGCGGCGGCTTCGAGCGCGGTGTCGTCGCGGGGGACGGAGGCCTGGCCGAGCGTCACGTTGTCGGCGGCGGAGAGTTCGTAGCGCACGAAGTCCTGGAAGACAACCGCGATGAGGCGGCGCCAGGCGTCGGGCGCCAGGCAGGCCAGGTCGGTGCCGTTCGCGGTGATGCGGCCGCCGGTCGGCTCGTACAGCCCGGAGAGCAGCTTGATGAGCGTGGACTTTCCGGCGCCGTTGAGACCGACCACGGCGAGGAGTTCACCGGGGCGGATCTCCAGGTCCAGGCCATCGAGGACGGTGCGCTCGGTGCCGGGGTAGCGGAAGGAGACGCCCTCGAAGCGAACGCGGAGGGGACATTCGGTGAGGGCCTCGGTGCCCTGCCGCGGCACGGGCACCGGCAAGAGTTTCTCCAGCTCCGCGGTGGCTTCGACCGCGGCCTCGGCCCCGGCGAGATCGCGGCCGTCGGCATAGTCGACAAGGGCCACCAGCGACCAGCCCGCGCTCAGCACGGCGGTGGCGAGGGCCGCCGACTGCGTGCCGTCCGCTCCGCCCGCCGCTGCCGGTACGAACACGGCGAGCAGGCAGCCGAGGACAACGAGTCCGTGCCCGATGTTCTCCCATACGAGGCGCACGGTCCGGCGCCACAGCGGCTCGAACATGGCCATCAGATGCCGCCGCTGCTCGGCGAGCATCCACTCGGCCAGGCCGAAGGTCCGTACGTCCTTCCCGGTGCTCGGCGACGTCACCGCATCCGCCCACACCCCGCCCTGCTGGGCGCGGTCGGCGCCGGTCAGCCACTGCCGGATCAGCTTCAGGAAGCGGCGTACGGAGCGGATGCGCAGCGCGACGACGGGCAGCAGGATCACGGGCACCGCCCACCACGCGAAGGCGGCCAGCACGGTGGCGGAGGCGACGAAGCCGCACGCGGCGCTGATGAACCGCAGCTGGGCGGCGGCGCCGTCGGCCGGGGTCCGCTCGGTCCAGTTCTCCGGGTCCGCGGAGGCGGCCTGGACGAGTTGCTGGGTCCTCGGCTGCTCCAGGGCGCCGATGGTGGGGACGGAGACGGCCCGGCGCAGGAGCGCGGCCCGGTGGGCGCCGACGATCCGGGCCTTGAGCAGCCAGTCCAGGGGTTCGATGAACGATTCGAGCAGGTGCGCGGCGAGGAGGAGGACGGTGAAGGCGGACAGTGGCCATAGAAGGCCGCCGAGGGCTCCGTCGCCGGTCAACCGTTCGGCGCGGCCGATGAGGTGCCCCATGGCCACCGCGGTCGCCGCGGGCAGCAGGGCCTGGGCGAGCAGAAGCAGCGAAAGCCCCGCCACCAGGGGGCGGGGTACGGTGCGGAGCGGGCGGAGCAGCTCGATGCGCTGCGTGAGTGGGCCGGACAGTAGTGGTCACCTCACGGGTTCCGATGACGGTGGAGCCGGCCCCGGGACGGGACCGGCTCCCTGTCGGTGCTTCATGGTGCCGTGGTGCTGTGGTTCCGTGCCCCTGGTTTTCTTACGGCGGTCAGCTGCTGGAGACGGTCAGGCTGTTCGTCTGGAAGTCCAGACCACCCGACGACGAGGTGATCTCGTAGCCGAACTGGACGTCTCCGATGGTCACGTTGCCGAACCAGCCCTTGGTGTCCTTGATCCACTTGAGGATCGGCAGGATGTTGACGGTGCCGGAGCTGGAGTTGGAGGTGCGGACGAACGAGAAGACGTCGTTCGAGCCGTTGTTGCCCTTGTAGACGGTCCAGGTGTGACCGCCCAGCGTCACGTTGCCCTGCGAGGTGCCGAGCGGCCCGACGGCTCCGGTCTTGTTGACCCAGAGCATGATCTCGTACTTGTAGCCGGTGTCCCAGATGTCGTACGACGTGTTGTACGCGCCGGACGACGGCACCGTGACGTTGTAGCTGCTGGACAGCGAGGAGAGCGAGGTGATCGCCTTGTTGATCACCTTCTTGGCGTTCGGGTAGGACTTGATGCCGCCGGTGTTGGGGTGGTTCGCCCACACGCCCCAGTTGGTGCCGGAGTTGGCCCAGATGCACTGGCTGCCGGCGCCGGAGCCCCAGATGTTGTTGTAGAGCGTGTAGCCGTTCAGTGTGGTGCTGCCCCACTGGTCGCAGGAGTTCCACACGGCGGCCTGGGCGGGGGCGGAGGCGATGCCGACGGTGGCGCCGAGCGCGAGCGCGGGGGCGATCAGCGCCTTGGTCAGCCTGTTCAGCGTGCGTATTGCCATGGTGTCCCTTCCATGGGTGGGGGGAATTGCTGCTGATCCTGCGGCCCCAGGGTGAGGACGCAGTCTTCGCCGGCGACGAGGTCGAGCGGGGTCGCGCCGGCGGAAGTCCTGAGGTCGACGCGGCAGCTGCGGGTGGGGCGCAGTACGGCTGTCGTGCGCTCGGGGCTCCAGGTGAGGTCGAGTTCGGCGCCGAACCGGGTCCGGACGCCGAGGAGCCGGCCTCGGGGGTACGCGGCGGGCAGCGCGGGCAGCAGCGCCAGCCGGCCGGGCGTCGACTGGACGAGTGCTTCGATGAGCACGGCCGGGAGCGTGTGGGCCGCGTCGGCGTTGTAGACGTCGAGGTGCGGGTAGTGCGCGCTCATCAGGGAGAGATGGAAGTAGTCGCCTTGCAGCACCTGGCCGAGGGCGTGCGCGACCCGGTCCGCGTCGCGCAGACGTGCGGCGACGAGCGCGTGGTGCAGGTGCCCGTGCGCCGAGTCGTTCTCGGCGCCGCGCAGTTCGAGCGCCCGGTGGGCGGCCGCGGCGAGGCCGGGCGTGTCATAGGGGTTGATCTCCTCGAGCGGCCACACGCCGTAGAGGTGGCTGAGATGACGGTGGTCGTAGGTGTCGTCCAGGCCCGGCCAGGCCCATTCGGCGAGCGCGCCGTCGGAGTTGACGCGGTGCGGCGGCAGGCGGTCGGCGAGGGCGCGCCAGTCCTCCGCCCGGTCCGGGTGGTAGGAGGCGGCCGTGAGCAGCGCGTGCCGGGCCGCCGAGAGGTCCATGGCGGCGTTGATCGCGCCCCAGCTCGCGTTCGCAGGCCGGTTCTCGGGCGAGTAGGAGGGGACGACTACGAGCCGTCCCTCCTCGTCGGTGCGGGTGAGGAAGTCCTCGTAGAACGCGGCGACCTCGGCGAGGACGGCGGCGGTGCGCGGGTCTTGCCCGCCGTAGGTCTCGTCGTGGTCGACGAGCGGCTTGAGCAGCCAGTCGGCGCCCGCGGTCCACAGGTGCAGCGGGTACTCCCGGCTGAAGTGGTACGCGTACCCGGACTCCCCGTCGGTGTGCGCGGGCGCGACGACACCCCGGGCGCCGTGGACGGCGCGGGCGTTCTCCCGCCAGTGGTCGAGTTGGCCGTGGACCAGCGCCGCGTGGGCTTCCGTGACCTCGGGCAGGGCGCCCGCCGACGCGGAGGCGGTCTGCAGGTTCAGGTTGGCGTCGGTGGTGAACGCACCGGACCACGCCGTGTTCCAGTCGCCGGTCCACAGGCCGGTCAGGCGGGGCGGGAGCATGCCGCTGGAGCTGAGCAGGTGGTAGCGGCCGGCGGCGAAGAGCCGCTCCACAAGGGCGGCGCTCGTGGGGCGCCGGAGGAGTTCGGAGCCGGGCAGGGCGCGTTCGGCGGCGTCCGCGTCGAGATCGAGGGTGGCGCGGAGGTAGGCCGGGCGGTGGCGGGCCAGATGGCGGTCGAGAAGTCCGGCGAAGGGCTCCTCGGACGGCAGCAGGACGCGCAGGGCACGTGCCTCCGCGAGGGCGTCCAGTTCGCCGGTGTGCCGGTGCACCCGGGTCAGCAGCAGCACCGACTCGGCGCCGGTGATGCGTACGCCCTGCGGGGCGAGGGCGGTCGTGCCGCCGGTGACGAAGGCCAGCGTCACCCCGGTGTAGGCGCGGTCGCTGCCCGGGTAGCGGGCGCGCAGGGTGAGGAGGGCGCCCTCGGCGGTGAGGACGGTGCCGTGGCCGACGGCCAGGTCGCGCGGGGCGCCGGGCAGCCGGTGGTCGAGGGACAGCTCGAGTACGGGGCCGGGTGCGGTCACGTACTGCACGATCACGTCGTCCGCGCGCGAGACGAAGACCCGGCTGCTCCAGCCCGCGCACCGCGCCGCCGTGACGCCCGTGGTGAAGTCCACCGACCGCCGGTAGTCCCGCCGCCCCTCCGCCGCGGGCCGCCGCAACCGCGTCTGGAACGCCGGGTGGAACGGCTGCACCCACTGCAGCTGCCGTCCGTCGGTGAAGCGTTCGGCGGCCGCGGTCTCGCCCGCGAGCAGCCGGTCCTGGAGGTCGGCGAGCCGGGAGGCCAGCTCGGGCGGCCGTGCGTGTTCGCTGCCGTTGGGGCGTACGAGGGTGTGGTGCGTGACGATGACCCGGTCGTCTTCCGGATCACCGAACATCATGGCGCCGTGTCGGCCGTTGCCGCTCAGGAAGGCGTCCTCCCAGCGGGCGGCGGGACGGGGCTCCCAGGTTCCATGGATGACTCCACCGGTCATGGGCGCAGCACCGCCACTCCGTATCGGCCGAGGGCGAGGGTGTCCGTGACCGTCCCGCCGGTGAGCAGGTCGTGGTGGGTGCCCGGCACCGTGACCTGGACCGGCTCGCGCCGGTGGTTGAGCACGAAGAGCAGGTCGCCGCGCCGGACGGCCTCGACCCCGGTGGGCAGATCGTCGAGCACGGGGCGTGCGCCCGCGTCGGCGGCGATGTCCGCGAGCAGGTCGCGCAGCGCGTCCGGCTCGGGGAGCGTGGACAGGTACCAGGCGCGGCCGGTGCGCAGCACGGCGGGGAGTCCGTCGAGTTCGCCGCCCTTGTAGCGGGCGGCCACGGCGTCGGGACGTGCGGCCTCGAGTTCTTCGGACCACAGGGTGCCGCGGAAGCCGCCTCGGGGGCCGTCGCACTCGACGGTCTCCCCGGCGTCCAGCGGCCACCACTCGTGCAGGGTGCCGATGCCGAACAGGTCCCGCAGCCGTGGGTCCATGCCGCCGGGCCGTATCCGGTCGTCCTCGTCGGCGACACCGGTCAGGAAGCCGCAGACGAGGGTGCCGCCGCCGCGGACGTGGCCCAGGAGGTTCTCGATCGCGGCGTCCGTGAGGAGGTGGAGCTGCGGGACGACGACGAGACGGTACGCGGACAGGTCGTGCTCGGGGTGGGCGAAGTCGGTGGTGAGGTGGGCGTCCCAGAGGGCGCGGTGCCAGGCGTGGAGGACGGCGGAGTGGTCGATCTCGGTGGAGGGGCGTCCGTCCTGCGCGGCCGCCCACCAGGAGTGCCAGTCGTGGAGGATCGCCACATCGGCCTTGAGGTGACTGCCCGTCACCTCGCCTCCGAGCCGCGCCAGCTCCGCGCCGAGCCGCTTGACCTCTTGGAAGGTGCGGCCCTGCTCGCCCGCGTGGCTGACCATGCCCGAGTGGAACTTCTCCGCGCCCTGCCGGGACTGCCGCCACTGGAAGTAGCAGACGGCGTCGGCGCCGCGGGCGACGGCCTGGAGGGACCAGAGGCGGCCCAGGCCCGGGGGCTTGGGGTGGTTGACGCCGCGCCAGTTGACGGGTCCTGCCGCCTGCTCCATCAGCATCCAGGGTCCGCGGGCCTGGGAGCGGGTCAGGTCCTGGACGAGCGCGCCGTGCTGGGCGCCCAGCGGATCACGCGGGTCGGGGTAGAGGTCGACGGAGACGACGTCCTCCTCCCCGGCCCAGCGCCAGGCGTCCTGCCCGAACCACAGCGGCATGAAGTTGGTGGTGACCGGGATGTGCGGGGTGTGCCGGCGGACGATGTCACGCTCGGCGACGTAGCACTCCAGGAGCATGTCGGAGGTGAAGCGCCGGAAGTCCAGCACCTGGGTGGGATTCTTCATGTAGTGGGGCTGCCGGGGCGGCAGGATGCCGTCCCAGCTGTCGTAGCCCTGGCTCCAGAAGGCCGTGCCCCAAGCGGTGTTGAGCGCCTCGAGCGTGCCGTACTTGGCGCGGAGCCAGCGGCGGAACGCCGCGGCCGCCTCGTCGCCGTAGTCGAAGGTGCAGTACTCGTTGTTGATGTGCCACATGGTGAGGGCCGGGTGGCCGGCGTAGCGGGCGGCCAGGTCCTCGGTGATGGCGGCGGCGTAGCGCCGGTAGGTGGCGCTGGAGTGCGAGAAGTGCTGACGGCCGCCCCACCACTCGATGCGGCCGTCGTCGTCGCGGGGCAGGGTCTCCGGGTGCAGCCGGCCCATCCAGGGCGGTGGCGAGGAGGTGGGAGTGGCGAGGACGACGCCGATGCCGTTGCCGTGCATCAGGTCCATCAGCGTGTCCAGCCAGCCGAACTCCCGTGCACCCGGGTGGGGTTCGAGCTTCGCCCAGGAGAAGACACCCAGCGTCACGGAGTTGACCCCGGCGTCCTTCATCAGCCGGACGTCCTCGTGCCAGGTCTCCTCGGGCCACTGCTCGGGGTTGTAGTCGCCGCCGAAGAGGATGCGGCCGCGGGTGACGTCCGCGAGGGTGGGCCGTGCTCTTTCGGCCATCAGACGGGCTCCCCGTACTGGATGCCGCGCCCGTTGGTGGCGAGGTAGACGCGGCCGTAGACGCGCGGGTCACCGGTGATGGCGTCGCCGATGTACCCCCACTGGTGGGCGTCGTCGTTGATTCGCACCCAGGTCCTGGCCTCGTCGTCGGAGCGATAGACGGCGGTGATGCTCTCCGTCGAGCCGACCTGGTAGATCGCCGGGTAGTCGGCGCCGTCGGCGGCCTTGCCGAAGCCGAGGACGTACGAGGCCCAGCAACTGCTGACCTTCGAGAAGGTGGCACCGCCGTCGGTGGAGCGGTACAGCCCGTTCCACTTGGTGCTCAGCCACAGGTCACCGGAGCGCCCGGGGGCGGCGACCAGCTTGAACTGGGCGTCGCCCAAGGGCAGACCGGTCGCGCCCTCGGTGAAGGTCAGGCCGCCGTCCGTGCTGACGAGGACCGATCCCGTGTCGGCGTCGAACACGTAGAAGCGGGTGGGATCGACCGGGTCGGCGACCGGCGTGGCGCCCTTCGGGAAGGTGGAGATCTCGGTCCAGGTCGCGCCGTTGTCCGCCGAACGCTGCGCCGGGTACCTCGTGCCGTCCCCGGCCACGAAGGTCCACAGCACCACACTGCCGTCGGCGTTGGTTGCGATCGGCCCGGGCGCGTCCTTGGCGGTGGCGGGCTGGGACGCGAAGGGCGCCCAGGTCTGCCCGCCGTCGCCCGAGTAGGCGCCGTTACCGTGGTCGCCCCAGCCCGAGCGGACGACGTACGACGGCTTCTTCGTGGCCTGCGCAAGTCCGGTCGCCGTCCCGAACGCGGGGTTCGTCGCCATGCCGCGCGACGGGGACGCCGTGAGCCGCTCGTGGTACAGCACGCCGATGTCCCCGCATGCACTGATCAGGTGCGCGGTTCCGGCCGGGGGTGAGATCAGCTGGCGTACGGCCGTCTCCTCCAGGCCGCGGATCTGCGGGGCCCAGTTCTTCAGGTCGCGCGTGCCGTAGAGGGTCGCGCCCGTGCCGTAGACGACGTGCCGGGAGTCGTGCGGGTCGAGGGCGAGCGCCTGGATCCACCAGCCGAACTTCGGCTTGCCGGCGCCGAACGTGAGGAACGGGGTCTCGGAGACGTCGAGGACGGCCTTGTCCTTCAGGGACGTCCAGGTGCGGCCGCCGTCGGTGGTCCGGTACAGGGTGTCGACCTCGGCCCAGCGGTTGTTGGTGGAGACGACGACGGTGCCGGGGCGCTGGGCGTCGACGGCGACCCCGCCGTAGCCGAAGGTGTCGGCCGAACCGTCACTCGCGGTGCCGCCCGGCTTGGCGGGGGTGACCTCGGTCCACTTGCCGCTCGTGGTGTGGAGCTTGTGGACGCTGCCGTCGGACTGGCCGTTGGGGCCGGGCGCGTTGGCGTACGTCACGTACAGCTCGCGTGTGTGTCTGTCGTACGCGGCGCGGATCGGCACCTTGGCCGCGGTGCCGGTGGGCTGTCCGGGGACGGCCTCCCAGGTCGTGCCGTCGGGGGTGCGGTACAGGTTCGCCGAGCTGCCGTCGGAGTCGCCCCAGCCGGCATAGACGGTACGGCCGACGGCGACGAGGAGGACGACGCCCTGGCCGGAGGCGGAGGGAGAGGGCGGGAATCCGGGCGCGGCTGCCCAGGTGGCGCCCCGGTCGGTCGACTTCAGCAGCCCGTCGTGCCGGGTGCCCAGCCACAGGGTGTCGCTGTTCCGCGGGTCCACCAGCAGCCGCTCCCCCGCGCCCCGGCCGTCCTCGTTGGCGCCGAGCTTCACGTTGAGGTCGGTGCGCTTCCAGGTGGCGCCGCGGTCGTCGGAGCGCAGCACCGCTCCATTGCCGGCCCAGGACTGGGTGTACGTGCCGAGGGCGAGGTAGAGCCGGTCGGGGTGGGCGGGGTCGACGGCCATGGCCTCGACGCCCAGGAGGTTCCAGTCGTCCCAGCCCATGTGGTCGATGAGGGGGGTCCAGTGGGCGGCACGGTCGTCCCAACGGTAGGCACCGCCGATGTCGGTGCGGGCGTAGGCGAGGCCGCGCACCGAGGGGTGGAACAGCACGCCGGTGATGAAGCCGGTGCCGCCGATGGCGGCGTTGCGCCAGCGGTACGCCTGGCCGGCGGCGGTCGTGGCGGTCTCGGCGGCATGCGCGCGCCCGGGGAGGAAGGGGACGGTGGTGAGCGCGGCGGCGGCCGCGGTTCCGGCGAGGACGGCACGTCTGCTCAGGGGGTGGGACGCGTGCATGACTTACCTCGTTCTGTGGGCTCGGCGAGATCCCGGAGGGGGGAGGTGACGCGTTGCAGGCGCCATGGCCGACCGCGGGGCAGGAACAGGTCGGCCACGGCGGGACTGAGGAGCGCCGGGCGTCAGCCCTTGATGGCGCCGGTGAGCATGCCCTTTTTGAAGTGCCGTTGGACGAAGGGGGAGGCGACCGCGACGGGGATCAGTGCGAGGACCATGACGGCCATTTGCAGTCCGAGTGCGGAGAGCTGCCCCGTACGCACCGCCTGCTGGAGGCCGGTGGGGGCCTCGGTGTTCTTCTGGACCAGTTGGATGAGCACGTTCTGCAGCGGCATCATCTGCTGGTCGGTGAGGTAGATGGAGGCGTTGAACCAGGCGCTCCAGTACCCGACCGCGTAGAACAGGGAGATGACGGCCAGCACGGCCCGGGACAGCGGCATGATGATGGTCAGCAGGATGCGCAGGTCACTGGCCCCGTCGATGCGGGCGGACTCGGTGAGTTCGGGGGAGATCCCCATGAAGAAGGCCCGCAGCACGAGGATGTTGAAGACGCTGACCGCGCTCGGCAGGATCAGCGACAGATAGGTGTCGGTGAGCCCCAGTGACTGCACCAGCAGGTACGTCGGGATGAGGCCGGCGCCGAAGAACATGGTCGTCATCATGGTCATCAGGAAGAACCGGTGGCCCAGAGTGCCCGGCCGGGACAGGCCGTAGGCCGCGAGGACCGACACCGTCATCGAGAACAGCGTGCCGGCGAGCGTGACGCCGACCGAGACCAT
>NZ_JBIWIM010000016.1:0-101010 GCF_044764595.1 Streptomyces sp. NPDC093984
CGAACTGCAGACACTCCTCGCCACCTGGACCGGCGCCTGCCCCACCTGCCACCGCGACATACCCACACCCATACGAACCTGACCAAGCCCTACTACGCGGTGCTGGAGTAACCCGCGTGGACACACCACCAACCATGCCGCCGCCCCATCGGCGAATCCCGAAGGCCCAGGACGCCGACTGCGTGAGGCGCGTCCCGAAAGGCCCGTTCAGAGGACGGGATTGATACCGAACGGGCGTCCCTCGGCACCGGGTGGCAGGTCTGTAGGGTGGCGCGCGGTACAGCGGTGAACTGGCGTGGAGGTGTGGGTGTCTGTGCTGAACGCTCTGGACGCGACGGAACTCGCACGGCGCATACGCACACGCGAGGTGTCCTCTCGTGAGGTGGTGCAAGCCCATCTCGATCGCATCGCGGCCGTGGATCCGGACGTTCATGCCGTGATCACCCTTCTCGGCGAACAGGCTCTGACCGCGGCGGATCAGGCGGATTCCGCAGTGGCGCGCGGCGACGATCTCGGCGAACTGCACGGTGTCCCCTTCACGATCAAGGATTCGCTCGACACCGCGGGCATGGTGACCACGCGGGGATCGCGGCTCTTCGCCGGCCACGTTCCGGCGGCAGACGCGACTGCCGTGGCGCGGATGCGCGGCGCGGGCGCCATCCCCCTCGCCAAGACGAGCCTGCCGGAGTTCTCCTACTGGACGGAGACGGACAACCTCCTGGTGGGTCCCACGCACAACCCCTGGGACCTACGGCGGACTCCGGGGGGATCCAGCGGGGGTGAGGCCGCGGCGATCGCGGCCGGCATGTCACCGCTCGGCCTGGGCAGTGACGTGGCCATCTCGGTCCGTGGCCCCGCGCATTTCACGGGCATCGTCGCCCTGAAGGCCACACACGGCCGCATCCCTTACACGGGGCACTGGCCGCCCGTACTCCGTCGCTACTGGCACGTCGGCCCCATGGCCCGCTCCGTCCGGGACATCGCGACCGCCTAACGGATCCTCGCCGGCCCCGACGGCGTCGACGGATACGCAACCGCACCGCGGGACATCCCTCAGAGGCCGGCCGACACCGGGCCGCGGCGCGTTGGCATGCTGCTGTCGCCCGGGTTCGGTCCGGTCGACGTCGACGTCGCAGCCACCGTCCGATCTGCAGCCGAGGCCCTCACCGAACGGGGCGTCACCGTCGAGACCATCCGGATACCGGTTTTGGAGGAGCACAACGCCACCCGCCTCAGCGCCACCCTCTACTCGGCCGAAGTCCTCCCGTTCCTACGGACGTTGACCGAAGCACACGAGGACAGCCTGCACCGGGTCACGCGCGCCACCCTGCGAGCCAGGGAGCCGTCGCCGGACGCAGTCGTCAACGCCCAGCAGGTCGTCGAACGCATGCGGGACGAGTTCGCGGCCTGCTTCAGCCGGTACGACGCGCTGCTGTGCCCTGTGGTGACGATCCCGGCCCCGCTGCCGGCCCGGTCCAGCTACCTCGTCGACGGGATCGAGGTCCCGGCGCGGGATGTCATGCGGGCCACCGTGCCGTTCAATCTCACCGGTCTGCCGGCGCTGTCGCTCCCGTTCGGCACAACGGCAGACGGCTTGCCGACAGGCGTCCAACTCGTCGCAACCTGGTACGCCGAGGACGTGCTGCTCCGGCTGGCATCGCTCCTGGAGTCCGCGAGCCCGGTCCGCGAACGCCGCCCACCGCTGACCACCGGCCCGGCCGCCGCCGACTCCTGAAGCCGAGCACGCCCGCGATCGTCCTCCAGGTGGGCGACCCTGGACGTGCCGGGAATGGGCACATGGCCGGGGAGGCGGGCCGGCAGCCAGGGAAGCCCACCCCCAAGCCCGCAGCGGGCAACCGGTCACGCCCGCTGAAGAGCAGAGCGACCGCGAAGACCCTGGTCCAGCGCGGAGACCTTCACCCGTCGCGGAGTGCTCATCAGCCGGTGGTGAGGTGGGTGGTGAAGAAGTCGGTGAGCTTGTCGACGGCGGGGTCGATGTACTGCTTCTTGTCATAGAGGTCGACGTGGCTGGCGCCCTCGATCCAGTGGATCTCCTTGGGGCCGGTGGCGCGCTGGTGGGCCTCGACGGCCATCCAGGCGGTGACGGCGCGTTCGCCGATGATCTGCAGGATCGGGCGGGGGCCGATCAGCGGCACGGCGAAGAAGGCGTCGTGGAGGGCCATCCTGTCGATGCTCTCCCAGGCGAGGGTCTTTGCGGAGCGCTCATGCTCGCCGCGCGGGGTGCAGTAGTACTCGAAGCCTTCGACGCCGTGCTGGCCGCCGAGCGCGCGGGCCTGCTCCGCGGTCTCCGGGAACATGGTCATCACGCCGGGGTCCTCGCCGCGTGCGGCGGCGCTGCGGGCCGCCGCGGCGGCGTCCAGCAGAGCCTGGAAGACGGCCGGGTCCTGGGTGCCGTCGGCGCCGAGACGGAACTGGCGGGCGGGCTCGGCGGTGGACACGGTGGCGACGGCCTTGACGCGGTGGTCACCGCCGGTGGCGGCCAGCGAGTAGCCGCCGGAGGCGCAGATGCCCAGCAGGCCGATCCGGTCGGCGTCGACCTCGTCGAGGGTGGTGAGGTAGGAGACGGCGGCCTTGAAGTCCTCCACCCGCTGGGCGGGGTCCTCCAGGCCCCGCGGCAGACCGCCGGACTCGCCCTGGTAGGCGGCGTCGAAGGCGAGGGCGACGAAACCCCGCTCGGCCATCAGCTGCGCGTACGTGCCGGAAGTCTGTTCCTTCACGCCGGTGCCGGGGTGACCGACCACGAGCACCGGCCGCGGACCCGACGCCGGCGTGTTGGGGGTGTAGAGGTGCCCGGCGAGCGGGATGCCGGCGCTGTCGAAGCTGACGGTGGTCCTGGCCATGAGGGACTCTCCTCTTGAGACGGTGATGACGTGTCGTGACGCACCCGAGCCGCGGACCCGGGGCCCGCACCCTGCCGGGCACACATCCACGTTCCGTCAGTCGCCACACGAGCGGGAGAGCCAGGTTTCTGCCTGGGAAAGAACTTGCCCCCTCACACATGTGCCGTGGTCGTCGCGGAGCACGGACACTTGAGAGCATGACTTCAGACTCCGAGTCCCGGGCGCTGGGAGCCTTCCTCAAGGCCCGCCGGGCCCAGCTGACACTGGGGGAGTGCGGCCTTCCCGAGACGGACTCCGCCCGCAAAGTCGCCGGACTGCGCCGCGAGGAGGTCGCCCGGCTCGCCGCCATCAGCGTGGACTACTACACACGGCTGGAGCAGGGCCGCGTCCGGGCATCCGTACCGGTGCTCACCACCCTGGCCCGCGCCCTGCGCCTCGACGACGACCAGCAGAGCTACCTCTACGAACTCGCCGGCCGAAGCGACGCCCGCCCACGCCGCCGCCGGCCCGCCCAACGCTTGCGTCCCGCCATGCGGCGTCTGCTCGACCAGCTCACCGAGACCCCCGCGCTCGTCCTCGGCAAACGCCTGGACATCTTGGCCTGGAACCCCGCCGCCGTAGCCCTCTACACCGACTTCGCCGCCATACCGGCCCACCGGCGCAACTACATGCGACTGCTGTTCACGAACCCGGTGGTCCGGCAGCTGCACCAGGACTGGGCCCACGACGCCCGGGAAGCCGTCGCCGCGCTGCGCATGGAGGCCGCGGCCGACCCCGACGATCCCGACCTTGCCCAGCTCGTCGGCGAACTGTCCCTGCAGGAACCCGACTTCCGCACCTGGTGGGCCGAACACCGCGTCAACAGCGCCAGTTTCGGCACCAAGCACTACCGCCACCACTTGGTGGGCGAGCTCACCCTCGACTGCGACACCTGGACCAGCCCCGACGGCTCCGGACAGCGCCTGATGATCCTGACCGCCGAGCCCGGCAGCCCTTCCCACGACGCCCTGCGCATCCTGACGTCATGGACCACCCGGCAACCGAGCACCGACCGGACGGAGGACCTGACGCAGTGACCACCTGGACACCCGAAGATCTCGCCCTTCTCGCCGGGGCCGAATCCCTCGTCCTGACCGCCGGGGTCGACGGTCACCCCGGCGTGGAGACCGGTATGGTCCTGGTCCGCGGCGAACTGTATGTCCGTGCCTACCGGGGAGTCCGGTCCCGCTGGTACCAGGCGGCGCAGAAGCACAGCCACGGACAGATCCGGGTGGGGGCCGTCACCCGCGACGTCCTCCTGGAAACCCGGGACACCAGGCCCGCCCATGAGATCGACGCCGCCTACCGGAGCAAGTACGGACAGGCGGCCGGCGCCCTCGTCACGAGCCCCGCGGCACACGCCGCGACGATACGGATCGACCCGGCGCCCTCTGCCGGGCGCGACTGCTCGCCAGGTTGAGAGCGTCGAGGCGTGTGTGCCGCCTGCTCGACGTGGCCGTTCCGGGACCGGCCACGCCGCCTGGCCCGCGCGAGCAAAGCCAGGAAGTTCACCGATGACATCAAGCACGCCTCTCCACACCCGCGAGGGGAATGGGCAGGGGCCTGACGATCTTCCACGGAGGTCAACTGCGAAGAAGCCGGAAGCTGGGCCGCGCCGTCCGCCGCCCCCACCGGCGACCTCGCGTGATCAGCCCGTGGGCTACCCCGAGCCGGGACTCGGCCGACCGTCACGCACGCCGACCCGGTCGTCCCCTCTGCGCCGGCTGAGCCAACAGAGCGAACCATGCGGCTCCCTGACGCGAGCCCTGGCTGCGACGAATCGGCTCTGGACAAACTCGGTGTTCTGACCTCCCGTCGCGGGACACCCACCCGTGCACGCATTCCTCCCCTCCCCTGAGGCGCCCCCATGACCTTCAATCCGCTCGAGCAGCGGGGTATCCCGCTGGACCGTCAGCTGCGCAACTGGCGTGAGCTGAATGTGCAGCCGATCGACCCCGACCACTGCGACCCGTACACCCGGTGCCGGATCATCACGATGAACGGCATCGAGGTCGAGGCCGTCCTCTTCAGCCACCAGCTCGCCCGCAACACGATCGACCCCGAGGTCAAGCGGCAGCTCGCGCGCACCCGCTATATCGAGGCCCAGCAGCAGAAGGCCGTGAACTGGCTGCTGCCCGGTGTGTCGTCGGTGCTGGAGACGACGATCGCCTATGAGCAGGTGGCGGTGGACCTGACGGCGTGGGTGGCGCGGATGGAACCGGACCCGTACCTGAAGCAGGCGTACCAGTTCGGTGTGCTGGAGGACTTCGACCATCTGTACCGGTACGCGAACCTGTACGAGATGATCGAGCACCGCAAGGCGGAGTCGATCGTCGACAATCTGACCGAGGTCATGCCGGGCCGCCCCACGAAGTTCCACCACCGAGACCCGGTCGACAACGTGCGCGATCCCTATGACAAGAACGCCACCGGCCCGCTGTCGAAACTGCACGCTCTGACGATCATGTCGGCGGAGCAGCAGACGATGAATTTCTACATGAACACCGGCCCCACCTACATGGAGCCGATCGCCCGCCAGCTCTACCAGGAGATCGGGCTGATCGAGGAGGAACACGTCACCCACTACGAGTCCCTCGTCGACCCGGGTGAGACCTGGTGGGAGCAGTTGGTCAACCACGAGTACAACGAGTGCTACCTATACTACTCCTTCATGGAGCAGGAGAGCGATCCCAAGGTCAAGGCAATCTGGGAGCTGCACCTCAACATGGAGCTGGAGCACCTGCACGCCGCCTGTGACCTGATGCGTCGTCACGACGGCCGCGAGCCACAGGAGGTCCTGGCGCCCGAACTGCCGAACGTGCTCACCTTCGAGCCGAACAAGCAGTACCTGCGCGAGCTGCTGGACACGCAGATGGACCTGACCACGCTGGGCGCGGGCTACGTGCGCGAGGCCCACGAGCGATTCGAACGGATGCAGGAACAGATCCACGGCGGCGAGGAGCCCCCGAGCGAGCGGGTCATGGCGGAGCACGACGAGATGTTCGGCCGCGAGTACCGCGTGCAGTCCGAGGGCGAGCACCCCGACCCCGCCATGCGTGAGAAGTGAGGACGCCCCGCATGTCCGACCTCCACCCCCCGCAGGCCGGCGACGACCAGGCCAAGGACGCCGACGTCATCGCCCTGCTCATGCGCCAGCACGGCGACATCCGCAACCTCTTCGACGAGGTCGAGCAGAGCGCGGGCGAGGAACGCCGCGACGCCTTCCGGCGCCTGGTGCGGCTGCTCGCCGTGCACGAGACCGCCGAGGAGGAGGTCATCCATCCCTTCGCCCGGCGGGCTCTGTCCGGCGGCGACCAGGTCGTGGACGACCGCCTCGCCGAGGAGCGAGCCGCCAAGGAGACCCTCGCGGACCTCGACACCATGGACACCGACGACCCGGAGTTCCTGCCACGGCTGAGGGCACTGCGCGCGGACGTGCAGCAGCACGCCCGCGCCGAGGAACGCTACGAGTTCACCCACATCCGCCGTACCGCCGACCCCACCAGGCTCGCTGCCATGGCCAACGTCATCAAGGCCGCCGAGGCCGTGGCTCCCACCCGGCCGCATCCAGGAGTCGAGTCCGCCGCGGCCAACGTGGCCTTCGGACCGGTCGCGGCTCTCATGGACCGCACCAAGGACGCCGTGCGCAAAGCCATGGGCAGGGACTGAGACGCCGGGTCCCGGCCTCGCACGGGCGGTGCGGCAGGAGCAGAGGTACGCAGGACGCAGTTCGGTGAACTTCGGTACGCCGGTGTCGTCGGTTCGGGTCCCCGGATCGGGGACCCGATGTTCAGTGGTAGGAGGGTCCGGTGTGAGGACCTGCCCTGCCGCCGAACAACGGGCCCGAGCGGCGATGTCCTCGTGCAGGAACGCCGCTCGACCCTCTGACGCGGCGAGAGGGGAATTCCGTCCGTTGCGTGCGGCTGGGCACAGCGGTTTCAGGCCGAACCGGCAAGTGGTGTCCTGTCGGGCGCTCAGTGGGGAAAGCGTGTAGTTCCGGGGTCCAGGACCCGAAAGTGCTCCGGTGACGGAGGAATACTGTGGCCACCACCACTGGCGAGACCCGGTCGGGCAGGCCCCCCACGAGCCTTCAGCTGCCGGGCGTCGTGCTCGGCGTGGGGATGGGCGGCTTCGTCGACGGCATCCTGCTGCACCAGCTCCTGCAGTGGCACCACATGCTCAGCAGCACCAACGACGACCGCATCGGCGTGAAGTACTACAACCCCCGCACCGTCTCCGGCCTGGAGATGAACACCGTGTGGGACGGCATTTTCCACACCGTCTGCTGGCTGGCAGTCCTGCTGGGCCTGGCCATCCTCTACTCCCGCATCACTCACAACCGGCGCCGAATGTGGACCTCCCGTGTCCTGTGGGGCTGGATGCTGGCCGGCTGGGGCCTGTTCAACATCGTCGAAGGACTCCTCGACCACCAGATCCTCGGCATCCACCACGTCCACGGCGGCCCCTACCGGATCTGGTGGGACATGGGATTCCTCCTTCTGGGTGTCCTCCTGTTCATCGGCGGCTACGTCCTGCAACGCAGCGGTCGGCCCTTCGACCCCGATTCCCGCGCCACCGGCGCCCATGGACCGCGGAGCGCGTGATGGACCCCGCCATGCCCATGGACGGCCACGCCACCGGTGCCGGCCCGCTGGAGACAGCGGCGCCCGCCCTCGTGCTGCTGCTCGCCGCCGGTCTCTATCTGCACCTGGCCCACCAAGCCCGCCGACGCAACCCGGTCCAGGGCTGGGGGCGGTGGCGGACGGCCGTCTTCCTGGCCGGCATCGTTCTGCTCGGGGCGGCGTCGGTGCCGCCGCTCGCTCCGTTCGCCCACGACGACTTCCGCGGCCACATGGCCCAGCACATGCTCATCGGCATGTACGCGCCGCTCGGCCTCGTCCTCGGCGCCCCCGTCACCCTGCTGCTGCGCACCCTGCCCACCGCGCGGGGCAGGCAGCTGACGGCCGTACTCCACAGCCGGCCCGCCCGGGTACTCGCTCACCCGGCCGTGGCACTGCTGCTGTCCACCGGCACTCTGGCAGTCCTCTACTTCACCCCGCTGTACAGCGCGACCACGGGCACCCCTGCGGGCCACTGGGTGCTGTACGCCCACTTCCTGCTGTCCGGCTGCTTGTTCGCCCATGTCATCGCCGGGCCCGATCCCGCGCCCACACGCCCGGGGGTGCGGGCCCGTCTGGTCTACCTGGGTGCGGCGATCGCCGTGCACACGGTGATCGCCCAGCTGATGTACGGCGGCTTCTGGGTCGACATCCACGCACCCGTCGACCAGGTCCGGGGCGGCGCGGAAATCATGTACTACGGCGGTGACATCGCCGAGCTGCTGCTGGCCGCCGCCCTGGTCGCCACCTGGCGGCCCGCCCCGCGACCACGGCTCCGCACGCTCGGCACCGACCGTGGTCCTCGGCGAGCGTCGGTGCCCCGACCATCTGGGGGGATGTGAGTGCTGTGGGGTGCAGGGCCGGACACCGACGGGTACCTGTGGCGACGTGATGAAGCGCGCGCTGTGGCCGGGTCTCCTTGCCGGAACGGCCGGTGGCCTGGCGATGACGTTGGGGGAGAAGATCGAGCAACGCGTCACGGGCCGTCCTGACTCCCATGTCCCGGCGCGGGTCCTGGAACGCCTGACCGGCCGGGCCGAACGGCCGGGTCGGCAGCCGCCCGCGGTGAACTGGACCATGCACTACGGGCAGGCGGCGGTGCTGGGCATCCTGCGCTCCGTGATGGCACACGCCGGCCTGCGAGGTCCGCTGTCCTCGGCGAAGTTCGCCGTCGTACGGCTCACCAGCGACCAGATCCTGGAGAACGCCACCGGAGTGGGTGCCCCACCGCAGACCTGGCCCCGCAAGGAGCTGTTGGTGGATGTGCTGCACAAGACCGTCTACGCCTTCGTGACCGGAGCCGTCGCCGACTCCCTGGCCGCCCGCACCGGCCCGGGCCCCGGCGAACGCCATGCCGCTGTGCGCCCCGGCCGGCACGCCGATGTGGGGCCCCTGCCGCGAAAGGAATCCCCCGGCCCGTAGCCGCCTTGGCTGTGCGAGGAGCCGGTGGTCCGGCAGGCCTCCGGTCACAGCACCACTGTGGGAACGCGGCTGGATGCCTTGCCCCACCGCCGCTGGCTCTTCCCTATGGGGATTCGTCAGACTTGCCGCCCTGTTCGGTGTCTGCCTCAGCGCGCCGCTCGGCGCCCGTCTCCAGGTAGCCGGGGTCGTCGCCGGCGATCCGCCCCACGAAGATTTCGTTCGGTGTCGTTCCTGTCGTGCTGTGTTGGTCCGCTGCCTCGTCCTGCGGCCTGCCGCCCGTGTCCTCCGACCTGCCTGAATGGACCTCTGCGGTACCGGCAGGCGCGGAGGGCCCGGTCGAGGTGCCCCCCAGGTGTTCGCGGACCCGCGACCACAAAGACATCGTGCCTCCCGATCAGGAGGTGAGTACCGAGGAAGTACGTACCGACGTCGACGGCGCGGTGCTCAGTGCCGTCGGTCCTCACCATTCAGTCTCGCACCCGGTTCAAGGAGCGTGTCGAGGCCGCGTGTCGCGTTGGTGGGGACGGCCGTATGCCCGCCGGCTCGGGGCTGGCGCTTTCGGTTCATCGGTCAGCCGCCCATGCCTCCGGGGACCGGACTGGGGCGGCCGGTGCCGTGGGCCGGGGCCGGTGCGGACGCCGTGGACCGACCGCACCGCGGGTCTCCGCGACCATGAGGTCGATGCTGGCGAGCAGGTCCTCGGCCTCGGCCACCCGCCGCAGCCGGTGCGCGGCGCTGCCGGTGGCCAGGATCTCCGCCAGGAGCTCCTGCACGACTGCCCAGTCACCGGACGCCTCCAGCGCCGGGCGCAGCCGGACCAGCATGCGCTGCAGGGCCGTGCGGGCCGGGATGGCGCGGCGGGTGACCGGGTCGACCAGCGTTCCCTCGAGGCCGGAGCGGGCGGCCCGCCAGGTCGCGGCGCGCAGCCACTCGTGGTGGCCTTCGCAGGCCCGGCCGCCCTCGCGGGCCCGCCGGTCGCAGGCATCCTGAACCAGCGCCCTGAAGATCCCGCTGATCAGCACGACCGTGTCCGCGCGGGGACAGGCGTCGCAGATCCGCAGCTCCAGGGTCTGCTGGTGTGCGGAGGGGCGAACGTCGTAGTAGACCATTCCGGCGTCACTGATGACGCCCGAGCGGATCAGGTCCGCGATGGCGGCGTCGTATGAGGCGGCGTCCGGATAGCAGCCGACCGGGCCTGCGGTGGGCCAGCGCTGCCACAGCATGGTCCGCCAGCTCGCGTAACCGGTGTCCGTGCCGAGCCAGAACGGTGAGCTGGCCGAGAGGGCGAGCAGCGGTGGCAGCCACGGCGAGACCAGGCACATGGCGCGCACGGCGGTGTCCCGGTCCGGTACGTCGACGTGCACCTGCGCGCTGCAGATGAGCTGCTCGTCGGCGACTCTGCGGTACTCCTCCGCCATGCGCCGGTAACGGGGGTCGGGGGTGACGTCTCCCGAGGTGATCCGGGCCAGGGGCACCGTACCGGCCGCCACCACCGCGAGGCCCAGTGAGGAGGCCGCCGCGTCCAGGCGACGCCGGGCTCCGGTCAGGTCCTTGTACAGGTCGTCCAGCGTGTGGTGCACCCGGCTGTTGCTCTCCAGCATCGATCGATGGAGCTCGGTGGTGAACCCCGGTCGGCCGAGTCGCTCGAGTATGTCCCGGGCGCGCGGCACCAGTCGGCCGCTTTCCACGTTGACCACGTGGAATTCTTCCTCTGCCCCGATGCGCAATGCCACGGCTCTTCCCTTGCCCTGAGGCTTGTCCGATCGCCCTGTTCCCATCCCTGTGGGTCGTGTGGCCTCCAGACACTGTCCAAGTGCCCCGTTGTCGCTCCCGCAAGCCTCCTGACTGCCCTCTCGTGCCATGGAGTGCTCAGATGAGCGCCTCAGGCCCCAGTAAGAAGGAGGCGTGCGCCTGTGTGAGTCGCGAACGCCCCCGGCACGCGCTGTTGATGAGGCGTTGCAAAGGGGCCTTCAGGTGCATTTTATGCCGTTCTGTACGATCATCGATCGTTTCTGCCGTTTCGCGGGTATGGCGCTCATTGCGCGGGGCACTCGTCGCGGGTGGCAAGGGCGCGGCGTTACCGGGTGGCGGCTTCCGACCGCTGGTGGGACGAGGACGACGGCCGCTGGCTGCCCGGAGGCGAGGTGCACGCTTGGGAGCCGGGAGCCAACCAGACGGTATGCGGCCACTCCCTCCACCGGTCGCGACTAGCCGCCTTCCACGGCGTCGACTGGCTCGACATCCTCCCGGAGACAGGCGGCGCCGCGGACGCCGTCCGCCGGGTCTGTCCCCGCTGTGCCTCCGTAGCGGGACGGCGTGACGTCGACGCCGGGCAAGGTTGGCGGCGCACGAACCCCCGGCCGTGAGACCAGCGCGTCTCGTCCTCGACGCCGACAATGACCGGCCGCTTTCCGTCGGGTGCCGTGGCACTTGAAGGCTGTGGTGATGCGGCTGGTTCCCCTGGAGAGGGGGTATTGGGGAGAAGAACGCAGGACGGGGCAGCACACCGCGTGCGGACCGCCGTGGGCGAGTGGCACGCCTGCCCATGACCAAGGAGGCACAAGTGGCACGGCCAGAGGTGACCGAGAGCATCGATGAGCGGTGCCTGCGGGGTGCCCACCCGGCGTCGGCCGGGGCGCTGGCCGCCATCGGCACCGGGGCGTATGTGGTGGACGACAAGGGCTGCATCATCGCGGTCAACGCCCGAGCCGAGCAGTTGCTGAACCGGCCCGCCGAGGACCTTGTCGGCCGTGACGCGCACGATCTGCTGCACAGGGACGCCCATGGCCAGCCGCTGCCGAGCACCCAATGCCGTATGCGGCAGCCCTTCCACGCCCGGCGCACCGCCCAGGCCGAAGGGGACTGGTTCGCGAGAGGAGACGGCTCCCTGCTGCCCGTCTCGTGGCTGGTCACGCCGTACGACCTCGGCGACGACGAGGTCGGCACGCTCGTTCTCTTTCACACCCCCCACCACCTGGCAGAAACCGGTTCGTGGCCGGAGCAGGCCGCCGCGCCGCTGCCTGAGCTGGAACGGCTGGCCCTGCTGGCGGAGACCACCACGCGGCTGACCTCCACCCTCGATGTCGACGAGGCGCTGCGCCGGCTCGTGGCGCTGGTCGTGCCACGGCTGGCGGACTGGGTGGTCATCGATTTGATCACGGAGCGCGACGAGGTGTGGCGCACCGCCGTGGTGCACGCTGAAGGCGACACCCTGGTGCACCGTGAGGACCTCGAGGGACCGATGCCGCCGGTGCCGGAGGAGTCCCCCATGCCACTGTCCCGAGCCCTGCGCGGGGTCGCCTCCACCCTGGCCGGCCCCCAGACCTACCAACGGCCACCAGACTCCGGGATAGCGCTCGAACAGCGCCGCCTGTTCGAGGCCACCGGCATCCGCTCCGCGGCCATCGCCCCTATCCGCAGCACCCGCGAAGTCCTGGGTGCCCTGACCCTCGGCCGCGCCCAGCAGGCGGGGGACTTCACCACCGCGGACCTCCCGCTGATCGAGGACATCGCGCGCCGCGCCGCGCTCGCCCTGGAGAACGCCCGCCTCTACCAGCGTCAGCGCAAGGTCGCCGAGACCATGCAGAACCACCTGCTGCCCCAGCTGCCGCGCGTGCCCGGTCTGCAGATGGTCGCCCGCTATATGCCCGCACCCGACGCCTCACAGGTCGGCGGTGACTGGTACGACGCCTTCCGCATGTCCGACCGCTCCACCGCCCTGGCCGTCGGGGACGTCGTCGGCCATGACCTGGAGGCAGCGGCCGGCATGGCACAGGTTCGCAACATGCTGCGTGCCTACGCATGGTCCCAGCAAGAACCTCCCAGCCGGATCGTCGAGCGGCTCGACGACGCGGTCATGCACATCGCCGACGTGACCATGGCCACCATGATCTTCGCCCGGCTCGAAGAGGGGGAAGACGGCGACTGGGAACTCTCCTGGACCAACGCCGGCCACCCCCCGCCCCTGCTGATCAGCCAAGACGGACTGGCCCACTACCTGACCGACGGCCACGGCATTCTCCTGGGCACCGGAGCCGGCAAACCCCGCCCCGACGCCACCGCGGTGCTGGCACCCGGATCCACCCTTCTGCTGTACACCGACGGCCTCATCGAAGCACCCGGCCACTCCCTTGACGAGGGCCTGAACCGACTGCGCCAACACGCAGCCGCCCTCGCCCACCGCCCCCTCGCCTCCTTCACCGACCAGCTCCTGCGCCGGGTCCGCCCCGCCGAGAACGACGACGACGTCGCCCTCCTCGCCCTGCGGACTCCCACCCGGACGCCCGTACAGGGACGCAGCCGGTAGGCGACGGCCGGTGGGGTTCAGCCCAGGTAGAAGTCCTTGCGTGCGGCCACGAACGCCTCGATTGTCTGCGCGGGTGTGCCCGTCAGGCGTTCTACGTCGTCGGACGCGCGGTCGTAGCGGTTCTCGCGGTGCAGTCGGGCCATGGTGGCGATGTGCTGTTCGGTGTGCGACGGCAGGCCCACCTTGGCGAGCACTTCCGCACGCCACTGCTCCAGTGGCACGTCCACATAGGACACCGGACGCCCCAGCGCCCGTGAGTACTCCTCGGCCATCTCGTTCATGTCGACCGTGCGTGGCCCCGTCAGCTCGTAGACCTGCCCTATGTGCGGGGCCGGCTCGCGGAGCACCGTGGAGACCACTCGGGCGACGTCCCGTACGGCGACCGGTGATGTGCGCCCGGCCCCGAACGGCAGCTCGATCGTTCCGTTCTTCCGGATCGACTGCGCCGCCAGCGAGGTGAACAGCGGATTGTCCAGGAACGACGTCGGCCGGATGTGCACCACCGGCAGGCCTGACCAGTTCAGGACCTGCTCCGCCAGCCAGTGCAGTCGCTGCTGGCGGGACTCGGCGGTGCTGGTGGCGGTCATCTGCGACACCGTCATCTGTGACATGTCCACCAAGGCCTCCAGCTCTCCGTGCTCGCGCGCCACGCTGGCCACGACGGTCGTCGCCAGCAGATGGTCCGGCGACACGGGCATGGCGAAGTACATGCGCCGGACTCCGGCCAGGGCGGGCGCGACTGTCTCAGGCCGGGTCAGATCGCCGATGACCACTTCCGCGCCGAGCGCACGCAGCTCGACGGCACGATCGTCGTCGCGGCGAAGCATGACACGTACCGGCACGTCCAGCGCGCACAGCTCCTCGAGGACCGTTCGGCCGACACCACCGGCGTTGGCGATGAGGACAAGGTCGCTGGCAAGCATGGTCGATCTCCTCATGTGAGCTGAGTGGCTGAGTGGCTGAGCAGTGAAGTGGCTGGGTAGTGAGTGCCTGAGCAGTGCATGGGCAACTGGTGGGGCTCGGCGTGCATCAGGCGGCGGTCGCCGTGCGCCGCCGTGTCAGACGGGCGCGCAGGCCGAGCAGCAGCGCGGCCACGACGGCCCATAGAGCGAGTGTGACGACGGGTGCTGCCACGTGCGAGCCGTCGAAGTAGCTCAGGTCGGTGATCGCGCGGACGGCCGCGCCGGGCGGCAGCAGTGCGGAGACGGCTCGGGCCGCGGTGGGCAGCAGGTCGGCGCCGATGGTGGCGCCACTGGTGGCGTTTCCGACGGTGAGGAGCAGGAGGGTGGCGACCGGAAGCCCGATGGGGCCGAGGTAGGTACCGAGCAGCTTGGTGGTGAAGGCGGCCGCAGCTGCCAGCAGGGTCAGGGTGAGGATCAGCGGAATGACCGGGGCCGGAACCGCTCCCAGAACGGGGCCGGCGATGATCGCGGCGACCGTGCCGATGGCCAGGGAGGCACCGCCCAGCAGCCAGAACCGATGGCGCAGGTGCAGGAGACCGGCCAGACCGACGGCGTTCGAGCCGAGCACGAAACCGGCCAGGGTCACGCCGAAGGCCATGTAGAAGCCGGCCAGTCCCCGGGCGTCGAAGCGGGTCAGGGGGACGGCATCCTCGGTGGTGATGTGCAGGCCCGCACCGTGTGCGTAGGCGCCGACGAGGGTCTTCACCGCCGAGGTGGTGGAGGTGCCGTTGGCTCCGGCGATCTCCAGGCGGAGCCTCCCCGGGCCGTCGGTGCTGAGCGCGGCGACGACATCGTGGTTCTCCAGTGCCCGGCGTGCGGCGTCGGCGTCGGCGGCGGGGTGGACGTCGACGCTGTCGCCGAGGGCCTGGTGGATCTCACCCGGGAGGTGCGGGGCGGTGACGGCGATGGGAACGTGATGCGGCTGAGGGTCGCGCTGCAGGCCGATGTAGCAGGTCACGAAGGCGGCCACGACGATCAGGGCGATGACGGCCGGCTGCAGCCAGGCCCTCACCGGCGGCCGGCGGCGGGCGGCTCGGTGGGGCCTGGGGGAGCGTTCCGCAGCTGTGGCGCGCGTCTGCTCACGCTCGGGTGCGGATCCGATGGGGGTTTCCATGACGAGGCTTTCTGAAGGCAGGACGTGAGGTGCGTGGGAGACTGGGCGGGGAGGACGCACGTCACGGCGGGCAGATATGAGTATATGCTCGTATTGGAGGCTCGGCAAATCGGCTCGATGGCCTCTCGAGCGCCGGCGTCAGGCGCAGGCTCCCCGCACGGCGCCACGCCTGTCTCGCTCAGCTCCCGGCGGGGCGCGGCTGCCCGCCGTCGGTGAGCAGGTCCTCCAGCAGTGCGCGGTAGTGGACCATGGCGTTGCGCAACTGCTCGGTGTCGGCCTTGTGGCGGGTGCTGAGCTCGTCGATCGCGTGGGCGGCGCGGTAGTGCTCCAGCGTGCGGCCGTGCTCGACCGAGAGGTCCCTCAGCTGGTCCTCGAACTTCTCCGTCGGGTAGCCACGCTCGTGCATGAGCGAGGTCACCAGGCGGTCCGCGTCATGCACGGCGTCCTCGGGACGGTCCACGAACTCTTCCTGCACGGTGGCCCACTCCCGGGTGTAGCGGTCGCGGATGCTGGTGGGCAGCGGTTTGACATCCAGTGCGTCGTGCCGCTGCTCACGCTCGATCAGGTCACGCTCGGCGGCCCTCCGGCTGCCGGTCTCCTCGACCGTCCGCTGGTACTCCGGGCCGAAACGCTCGCGAAGGCGGCGACGGCGCACGAGAAGAGAAGAGCCGATTGCGATCAGGGCGATGACCACCACGACCGGGATGATGATCGCCAGAAGTGTCCCAGTTGTCATCGGGCCCACGTCCTTGCCAAGCGCCCGAATGGTTTCATTGATGCCATTCTGGGGCGGTTTTCTATGAAACAGAAGGCGTCGGCCACGGTGACGTGACCCGCGCCGCAGGGTGCGGGTGGCGGGGGTGTCCTCCCGGCGTCGTACGCGCCGGGCAGGGCGATCCCGCCACGGTTGCGTCACTGAGGAACGTGTCGCGCACCGGTGCCGGTGCGCGACCGCTCCTGCTGATCGTCAGGAGGCCATGCGGTGGCGGACGGCGTCCAGGGTTCGGTCGAGGGGGCCGAGGACTGGCGCGACCAGCTTGTTCGCAGCCTCGTTGTTGACCCAGCGGTGCGGCCGGGTCGGCGCGTACGCCTGGGTGAGCTTGACCTCGGCACCGAGCATGCGCAGCCGGGCCGGGCTCACCGCCTTTCGCAGCGCGGCGAATTCCTCCCGTTCCTCACGCGCCGCGTGCCGGGCGACCGCGCGCCGGACCTGGTTCAGCCGCCGCAGATACCCGGCCCCGTTCGGACCGGTACGCCACAGCGCGACCAGCAGCTGCTTCGCTTCCTTCTCCTCGGTGAGGCGGCGCTGGGCCAGCTCGCTGCCGTGCCGCAGGGCCCGGCGCGCGACCGGGTGGACGTGCGCCTCTTCGGCGGCTTCGTGCACGGCGAGCAGGCGCATCAGCCGGTCGAAGTTCCGGCGGCGCCACGGCCCGGGCAGCGCGGCCTGCAGGAAGCCGAGTCTGATCTGCCGATGCTGACGTGTGAGCACGTCGACGACGTTTTCGCCGCCCAGGGTACGTACCATCTGCAGGGACCGGGCGGGAACGGTCCTCGCGGCCTTCGCCGTGGCCTTCGCGGTGAGCAGCGGCTTCGTCGCCGCGCTCGTCCCGGCTGCCTTTCTGAGCATGCCCATGATCCCTCCTCACTCCCGATGTCGGAAGTGGCGGGTACCCCCCACGCTGTCACCCTCACGCGCTCCCGTGCGGACCGGCTGATGGTCAGCTCGCCTCCGGCTACCGCACCGCATCGGCATTGAGGCTGCGCGCCGCAGCCGCCGAACCGCGGCGATCCGGACGCTGGGCTGGGTACTCGGATACCTGGGGCTGAGGTCACCAGTCCGCCCGCGACAACCACGTCTCAAGGCCGGCCAACCCGGCAGCCGGATTGCCGTCACACGTCGATCGGAACCTCGTATGAGCCGCATCGTCGCCGTTCAGAAGGTCCTGGCACCCCACCGGTACCGTCAGCGGGACATCACCGATCAGGTGCGCTCGAGCCTGCCGGGGGCGGATCGGTCCCTGCTCGACCGAGTGCACGGCGCGGCGGGAGTCCGGTTCCGTCATACCGTGCTGCCCTTGGACGCCTACGCCGATCTGGACGGTTTCGGTGCGGCCAACGACGCCTTCATCGGTGCCGCGGAGCGGATGGGGGCCGAAGCGGTCAGGGGTGCCCTCGCCTCCGCGGGGCTGGCATCGGGCGTGGTGGATCTGATCGCCGTCGTCTCCACCACCGGCCTGGCCGCTCCCTCGGTGGACGCCCGGCTGATGGGTCCCCTGGGGCTGCGACCGGACGTCAAACGGCTTCCGCTGTTCGGACTCGGGTGCGCCGCGGGCGCGGCCGGGCTCGCCCGTGTACACGACTACCTGCGGGGCTGGCCCACGCACACCGCCGTCCTGCTGTCCGTCGAGCTGTGCTCGCTGACATTCCAGCGGTCCGATCCCTCGCCGGCCAATCTGGTGGGCAGCGCCCTGTTCAGCGACGGTGCCGCCGCTGTGGTGGCCCGGGGGAGCAGAGCTCCGGACGGACCAGGGCCCCCGCTCGGCCCCGAGGTGGTGGCGAGCCGCAGCCGCTTCTATCCGGCCACCGAGCGCGCCATGGGCTGGGACGTCACCGACAGCGGCTTCCGTATCGTGCTGGACCCCGGAATCCCGGGCATCGTCCGCGCACACCTCGCGGACGACGTCGACTCCTTCCTCTCCGGCCACGGCCTTGCCCGTCACGACATCGGAACCTGGGTGTGCCATCCCGGCGGCCCCAAGGTGCTGGACGCCATCGCGGACACGCTGAACCTGTCGTCCGGAGCACTGGACGTGACCTGGCACTCCCTCGCGGAGGTCGGAAACCTGTCGTCCGCCTCCGTCCTGCATGTACTCCAGGACACCCAGCGACGCAGGCGGCCCCCGCCCGGCACCTGGGGCCTGCTGCTCGCCCTCGGCCCGGGCTTCTGCGCCGAACTGGTCCTGCTGCGCTGGTGAGGCGGAGGGAGGAACGACCGGGTGATCTGGTACACGCTGTTGGTCGCGGCCATCGCCGCCGAGCGGCTGGCCGAGCTGACCGTCGCCCGCCGCAACACCCGCTGGAGCATGGCCCACGGAGGCGTCGAGACGGGCCGAGGGCACTACCCGGCACTCGTCGTGCTGCACACCGGTCTGCTCGTGGGCTGCCTGGTGGAAGCACGGGTCGCCGCACGGCCATTCCTTCCGGGCGTAGGCTGGCCGATGCTGGCCCTGGTCGTGGCCGCCCAGGGACTGCGCTGGTGGTGCATCGGCACGTTGGGACGGCAGTGGAACACCCGGGTGATCGTCGTGCCCGACCTGCCCAGGGTGACGAAGGGCCCCTACCGTCTGCTGCGCCATCCCAACTACCTCGCCGTGGTCGTCGAGGGAGCCGCGCTGCCGCTGGTGCACGGTGCCTGGCTCACTGCGACGGCGTTCACGGTGTGCAACGCCGGGCTCCTGGCCGTACGCGTCCGCTGCGAGGAAGCCGCCCTCTCGGCAGCCGAACGGCAGGCGCACCCCCCGGACGAGCGCCACGTTGCCCGACAGCGCGCCGCGGGCCGGGCGTCGCCGCGGTGACAGATCCACGGACGCGCAGGCCCGGACGCAGCGTGCTCGGGAAGGGACGGAGGCGGACCAGCGCGCCCTCCTTGTGCCGACGCACGCGGGACTTTCATCTCACCGGTCAGAGGGGTAGTCGCACCTTATGAGCGAAGAGAACCCGAAGAAGGACGTGAACGACTGGGTGACCGGGGACGAACCGGCCACGGGCCCCCAGCTGAGCTATCTGCAGACCCTGGCCCGGGAGACGGGTGAGGAGGTCCCACAGAACCTCACGAAGGCGGAGGCTTCGCGCATGATCGAGCGCTTGCAGCAGGCCTCCCCGCGGACGGCCCGCCCGGGAGCTTCACGAGAGGGCCCGGCTGACAGCGCCTGACCACCCAGGGCGCGCCCTGCCGACTGCTGTGCTGGGGGTCAGGCGCCGAGTTTCCCGACCATATCCCTGAGCGCTGGTGCGACCAGGAGCAGATCGCGCTCGGTCGGTGCCGAGGTGCCCAGACGGTCCAGGAGCTCGCCCTTCGTCATGAGCACCGCGGCTCCCGCGTCACGGCACTCGGCATGCTCGGTGGCGTTGACGACCTCGGCACGGCCCTGTACCAGGATCAGCGCCGCATCATCGTCCTGCGCGCCAAGAAGCTCCCGGATATGACTCTCTTCGATCACGGGTCGGACCTCGTCTCCCTGAAGACCCATGTCCTTACCTTGTCTGCAACGCTTTCTCGGCATGCTGAAGACGTAGTTCCTCCAGCGTCCGCAGCTGCCGCTGGGCTCGTTCGATCAGTTCGTCGAGCTGCTGCCGGTCAAGACGCCCGTCACTCTCCGCCAGTCGACGCAGCATCCGCCACCCGGCGGCCTTTCCCTCGACTCCGAGCTGGAGGAACTCGAGTTCGACCACCGAGGTCAGCGGAGAGCGGCGGAGAAGGCGGCCATTCGGCTTAAGGCGTCCCGCCCTCTCGGCCGCCTCCGCTGCCAAGACCTTGTATCGACGTGCCGGAACGCCCAGTCGGCCCATGATGTCCAGCAGGCTCGCCCGGTCCTGGGCGATCTCGCCGGCGATCGGCCGCAACGCTTCGGCCAGCGGGGAGTCGCGCAGTGCCCGGACCATGTAGTGGATGCGCCGGCTCCCGATGGTCGACCCTGCCAGGTGGTCGTTGAGGTAGATGCCGAGCAGGTCGATCAGGGCCCCTCTGTCGGCGTTCTGCGTCCCGATGCCTCTGCCCTGGCCGACGTCACTCATCCCGGCCCTCCAAGGACGATCGGACCGGCCGACGGCCGCAGCGACAAGAACGGTGCATGGCTGGTTTCTCCCCGACTGTCGTGCCCACTGATGGCCATGGAAGCGGACGAGTACCCGCATCACGGCAGCCCACGTATGACGCCTGCGCATCCGTCGCGTGTTTCGACAGCGGTGGGCGGCGCGCGAGTGCGTCACGCGGGCAGAGCGGTGAGCCAGTCGGTCAGGAGTCGGTTGACCTCCTCGGGGCGCTCTTGCTGGATCCAGTGTCCGCAGCCGTCGAGGAGGTGGGAGGAGACCAGGCCCGGCAGCGTGACCGGGTACGCGGCGACCGCGTCCGCCAGCCATGTCGTGGAAGCGTCCAAGCCGCCGCCGATGAACAGGGACGGCTGGGTGACGGGGGCACCGTCGAAGGCGGCGAGGTCCTCCCAGTCGCGGTCCATGTTCCGGTAGCGGTTGAGCGCTCCGGTCAGCCCGGTCCGTTCGAACTCCCCTGCGAAGACATCGAGGTCCCGCTCGCTGAGCCACGCGGGCAGTCGGCTGACGGGGAACCGCTCACGCAGCGTCCCGTCCCTGCCGACGAAGTGGGGATCGGGAGCACCGGGTGCGGGCATGGTGTCGGCGGACAGGGCCGCGTAGAGCCCCGCGAGCCAGCCGCGAACGTCGGGTTCGATCTCGGCCTCGGCGCGGCCCGGCTCCTGAAAGTAGGAGACGTAGAACTCCTCGTCCCCGCCCATCCGAGAGAAGACGTCGCTGGGGCGGGGCCCGCCGCGCGGGGTGTAGGGAACGCTCAGCAGCCCCACTGCGCGGAAGACCTCCGGCCTGAGCAGGGCGGAGTTCGCGGCGATGGGCACGCCCCAGTCGTGGCCGACGACCACCGCCGACTCCTCGCCCAGGGCGTGCACCACCGAGACGTTGTCCTCCACCAGTTCGACCATCCGGTACGCATCCGTGGCGGCAGGCTTGGAGGACCGGCCGTAGCCGCGGACATCGATGGCGACCGCGCGGTATCCCGCCGCCGCGAGCACCGGCAGCTGGTGGCGCCAGGAATACCAGGATTCAGGGAAGCCGTGCACGAGCAGCACCAGCGGCCCGGTTCCCTGCTCCACGAGGTGGATCCGGCCTCCCGGCGAGGAGACCAGCCGGTGTGTGACCTCAGCGACGTGCTGCGACATGCGTCTTCTCCAGGACCGTTGGTCTGCCGTACGCCACCGATCATGCGCAGGACGCTGCCCGGAAGGCGAGTTCGTTTGCCGATTCGGCAAGCCCGGTCCTCGGCGGTGCCTCCGTAACCCGTGATGAGTCGTCAGTGGCCAGGACAGCGCCGTGACATGGGGCTTGCAAGCCGCCCCCGGGCCCACCTCGACCACGTTGCCCCCGCCCCATTGTGCCGTGCCTCGCGCCGCCATAATGTTCGACTTTGCCTGAGTCTGTTTGATGTTGATTGCTCAGGCGGTATTGGAGGCCGCAGTGCGGAGTAATCGGATCGGTTCAGAGACTGCGAGACCCGGCCGCCGTCGATGGTGGAGGGAGGCCCTCGCGACGGCCGCGACCATCGCCCTGGCCGCGGGCATGGTCGCGCCCGCCGCGGCGCAGGACGCCGTCGGGCAGGCACCCGCCGCCACGGCCGCCGCGGGCCCGCGGGCGCACACGGTGAGTCTCGACGGCTACTCGTTCCTCGTCGACGGCAAGCGCACCTACCTGTGGTCCGGCGAGTTCCACTACTTCCGGCTCCCGAGCCCGGACCTGTGGCGCGACATCTTCCAGAAGATGAAGGCCGCCGGATTCAACGCCACCTCGCTGTACTTCGACTGGGGATACCACTCGCCGAAGCCGGGCGTGTACGACTTCAGCGGGGTGCGCGACGTCGACAAGCTGCTCGTCATGGCCCAGGAGGCCGGGCTCTACGTGATCGCTCGCCCGGCGCCCTACATCAACGCGGAGGTCGACAGCGGCGGCCTGCCCGGCTGGATGACCACCAAGGCCGGGCACAACCGCAGTGACGACCCGCAGTTCCTCAAGTACGCGGACGAGTGGCTGACCCGGGTCGACCGGATCATCGCCCGCCACCAGATGACCAACGGCACCGGATCGGTCATCGCCTACCAGGTCGAGAACGAGTACTACAACGGCTCGTCCGCCGGCCGCTCCTACATGCAGCACCTGGAGGACAAGGCCCGTGCCGACGGCATCACGGTACCGCTGACCGGCAACAACAACGGCACCTTCAACTCCGGTGCGGCCGCCCTCGACGTCGACGGCCCGGACTCCTACCCGCAGGGCTTCAACTGCTCGAACCCGGCCAAGTGGAACGGCGTCCCCGACATCAGCTACGACCACCCGGCCGGCAAGCCCCTGTACTCGCCGGAGTTCCAGGGCGGCGCCTTCGACCCCTGGGGCGGGCCGGGCTACGACAAGTGCGCCCAACTGATCAACGACCAGTTCGCCAACGTGTTCTACAAGCAGAACATAGCCGTCGGCGCCACCGCGCAGAGCTTCTACATGACCTACGGCGGCACCAACTGGGGCTGGCTGGGCATGCCGGAGAACTACACGTCCTACGACTACGGCGCCGCGATCCGCGAAAACCGCCAACTGGACCCGAAGTACTACGAGGACAAGCTGATCGGGTACTTCACGCAGTCGGTCGCCCCGCTGACCAAGACCGACGCGATCAAGGCCACGCCGCCGGACGACTCGGCGGTCGTCGACACCGCCCGCATGAACCCCGACACCAAGACGCAGTTCCACGTCCTGCGGCACGGGAACTCCACGTCCACGGCGGTCGACAAAACCCACATCTCGCTGGACTTCAACGCCCAGCCGTCCGCGGACACCACCTACACCTGGGACGACCCCGACTCCGCGCTGCAGTACACCGGCTCGTGGTCGCACGTGGCCGACCAGAGCTACACCGGCGGCGACTACAAGCACACCGAGTCGTTCTCCAACAAGGCCGGTGACTCGGTCACCGTCCCCTTCGACGGCACCGCGATCCGCTGGATCGGCTCGAAGACCAACAACCACGGCTACGCCGACGTCTACCTCGACGGCACCAAGGTGGCGACGGTCGACGACTCCGGCAGCGAGAACCAGGCGGTGGTCTTCCAGAAGACCGGCCTGACTCCCGGCGCGCACACCCTGAAGATCGTCGTCGACGGGAACCACAGCTCGGGGTCGTCGGACAACTACGTGTCCATCGACGCCATCGACGTGCCGACGGCCGCCGCCTCGACGCCGACCTACCCGGTCGTGCCGCAGCAGCCGGGCACCGCGATCACGCTCGACGGACGCGACTCGCACGTGATCGTGGCGAACTACCGGCTCGGGGACTCGCAGTTGCAGTACTCGACGTCGGAGATCATGACCGACGCGACGGTTGGGAACCGGGATGTCGCCGTGCTCTACGGCAACGCGGGGAGCGACGGCGAGACCGTCCTTCGCTACTCCTCCGAGCCCACCGTGGTCACCAGCGACGGCACGGCCACGACCACCTGGGACGCGGCCACCGGTGACCTGCGGCTGAACTACACGCACAAGGGCCTGATCCGCGTCAGCATCAACGGCGGCGGAAAGCGCCCGCTGCTCCTGCTCATCGGCGACAAGGACACCGCCAAGACCTTCTGGCGTCAGGACACGGCGACCGGCCCGGTGCTCGTGCGAGGCACCCATCTGCTGCGCACGGCGACCAGCCTGGACGGCGGCCACTCCCTGGCGCTCACCGGCGACAACGCCGATGACAAGAACATCGAGGTGTTCACCTCCGCCGGCCAGGTCAGCTGGAACGGCAGCGCGTTGGAAACCCGGGCCACCGACACAGGGAGCCTCACCGGGAAGATACCGGTGGCTGCGCCGATACACCTGCCGGCGCTGACGAACTGGAAGCATGCCGAGGAGTCCCCCGAAGCGGCCCCCGGTTTCGACGACTCCAGCTGGCAGGTGGCCGACAAGACAACGACCAACAGCGTCTCCGGCGTCAACTCGCTTCCGGTGCTCTACGCGGACGACTACGGGTTCCACACCGGCAACACCTGGTACCGCGGCCGCTTCCGCGCCACCGGCAAGGAGACGGGCATCCACCTGGTCTCGGACTCCGGCGGAAAGGCCCAGGCGTTCTCCGCGTGGCTGGGCGGCACCTTCCTGGGCAGCTCCACCACGGGCAGCGCCGACTTCGCCTTCCCGGCCGGTTCGGTGAAGTCGCAGGGCGACAACGTCATCTCCGTCCTGACCGTGAACATGGGGCACGAGGAGGACTACAACTCGACCAACGGCAACAAGACCGCGCGCGGTCTGACCAGCGCCTCCCTCGTCGGGGCGCCGCTGACCTCCGTCACCTGGCGGCTGCAGGGCGTACGGGGCGGCGAGGACCTGCAGGACACGGTCCGTGGCCCGCTCTCGACGGGCGGCCTGTACGGCGAGCGGGCCGGCTGGTCCCTGCCGGGCTACCCGGACGGCGACTGGAACCGGGTGACCCTGCCCACGACCGACACCCGTCCCGGCGTCTCGTGGTACCGCACCGACGTCAACCTGGACCTGCCGCACGGCCAGGACACCTCGCTCGGGCTGACGTTCACCGACGACCCGTCACGCAAGTACCGTGCCACGATCTTCGTGAACGGCTGGCAGGTCGGCAACTATGTCAACTACCTCGGCCCGCAGAGTACCTTCCCGGTGCCCGACGGGATCCTGAATCCGAACGGCCGGAACAGCATCGCCATCGCCGTGTGGAACCTGGACGGCAGCACGGGCGGGCTAGGCAAGGTCTCGCTCACCAACTACGGCAGCTACACCTCGTCCCTGCGCGTCGCGCAGAACGACAGCCCCCGCTACGACCCCCGCACGTACGCGATGCCGAAGCGTCCGGGAGCGGATGTCACCCTGGACGTGCCGGACACCGCTCAGTCGGGACAGGCCTTCACGGCCGAGGCGACGGTGCAGGTGCCGAAGGACAAACCGTCCGCTTCCCGCCTGACGGCCTCGCTCTCCGCGCCCGACGGCTGGAGCGTGAGTGCCACGAGCCCCATGTCCGTGAGGCGCCTGCACCCGGGCGGATCGGCCACCTTCACCTGGAAGGTCCAGCCGCCGGCCGGGGAGCTGCCCTCCGCCTCGGCCCTCACCGCCACGGTGCACTACCTGCAGAACGGACGACAGGCTGCCGGCGGTGACGAGCGCATCGTCGGCGGGATCCCGCCGGCTCCGCCGGCCGGGAAGAACGCCGTGAGCGACCTACCGTTCTTGTCGTCCACCAACGGGTGGGGCCCGGTGGAGCGTGACAGCAGCGTCGGCGAGCAGGCGGCCGGGGACGGCCATCCGATCACCATCGCCGGTGTCAGCCACCCGAAGGGCCTGGGCACCAACTCGATCAGCGACGTCGAGCTCTACCTCGCCGGCAAGTGCTCGCGGCTGACGGCGTACGTCGGTGTCGACGACGAGACAGGCGGCGCGGGAACGGTGACGTTCTCCGTGATCGCCGACGGCAAGACGTTGGTCACCACGCCGACGATCCGGGGCAAACAGGCCGCGGTGCCGATCGACGTCGACGTCAGCGGCGCGCAGGTGATCGACCTCAAGGTCGGTGACGCCGGCGACGGCAACGGCAACGACCACGGCGACTGGGCCGTGCCGACGCTGACCTGCGGCTAGACGTGCGGCCGACGGACGCCTACGACAGCGGGTCCTGGATCTCCTGGGCGTAGGCGTTCGTCGAGGGCCGGCCGGCGCCACGCCGTGGGCGCGATGACCCGGCCGGCCTCTGGCAGCGTGGCGCGAAGGGATCTTCAGCGGTCCGGTCGAGTTCTGGCGCGTGATCGCCCGGACCGATGCCCTGCGCGGTGTCGATCCCTACCGTGTGCAAGCGTCCACGCTCCGCCTCCAGGGCCGCGGGGCTAGGCTCGGTGACGTGGAGCAGGTGGAGATCGTTCAGTTGCTGGTGTCTCCCGTGCATCGTCTCCAGGGCCGTCCGAGCGACGGTGTCCCGGAACTGCCGCGGGAGGAACTGGTGGCCACGGCGCAGGTGCGCAAAGGGCTGGGCATCGTGGGCGACCGGTACTTCAACCGGCCGGCCCATCGCAGTGCGTCGGTCACCCTCATGGCGGCCGAGCGCCTGCCGCAGGCGGTCTCCGGCGAGGCCGACCTGTGCCTGACCCGGCGCAACGTCCTGCTGCGCGGCGTGGACATCGACGCGTACATCGGCGAGACGGTCTTCCTGGACTGCGGCAGTGGACCCGTCGTGCTGGCGGTCCGCAGCGCGGCCAGGCCGTGCGCGTGGATGGACAGCACCATCGGGCCGGGCGCGCAGCGGGCACTGCGCGGCGGCGGAGGCGTTCGCTGCCTGCCGCTGTCCGACGGGATCCTCACCGTGGGGCCTGCTGCGTTCGGGGTGTGCACGGACTCCGGCGAGGAGTGACGAACAGTGCTTCGGGCGGATGGCGGCCGGGCCCGCCGATCCTTGGTCGGCGCGCCCGGCAGTCGGTGTGCTGCTGGTCTGTGATCTGTCTCCCTGGCGGTCAGTTGATGCGCACGATCTTCCAGAGCTGGTCGTCGACGCTGACGTCGCTCCACTGGATGACGGATGCGCCGTTGGCGGTGGAGGACTGGGCGACTCCGGCGAGCAGGCCACTGCCCCGTTGACGGCTGCTCGGGTTCCTGGGCACTCCGGAGGCCGAGTCCTTCTATCTCGCGTCCGACCCGAGCGTCGTCGCCGCCTCCGGCAACGCACCGACCTCCTCCTACACGGCACTGTAGAAGAAGGCGTACGACATGATCAGCGGCGCGAAGAACCTGACGCAGTTCATGGACCGCGACAGCCGCCCGGACTTCACCTCCACGGTGATGCAGCCCGCGCTGCAGAACTTCGTCCGCAACCCCAAGGGCGTGGACAGCATCCTGTCGTCCATCGAGCGCCAGAAGAAGACGATCCTCGCGACCTCATGAGCATTCCGGCATCCGGAACCCGGAGGCGGCCGCCGTGCCGCCTCCGGGCGGCGCGCCCGCCCAAAAGCCGCGAGCCCCGCACGGGCACCGCCAGACCATGAACCGACCGGTGCGCGCAGCCGGCCACTCGCCGGCCGTCGGGTGGGCCGCGGTGAGGTGCTTCCGCGAGTGGGTCAGCCCCTGGTGGTGATGTCGGCCCAGTGGATGGCGTGCCCGGCCTCTTGGCGGTCACCGTGTGCCTCGGCGAGCAGCTCGATGATCATAAGTCCGCGGCCGTGCTCGTCGTCGGTGCACTCCGTTGCCTGGCCGCCGTGCGGGAGGGTGGGGCCTCCGTCGGACACCTCTATATGCACCTGCCCGGCCGCGGGGTCGCAGCACAGTCCGAGGCTCAGGGGCGGCTGGGCGTGCCGTACGGCGTTGGTGACCAGCTCGGAGACGGCCAGCAGCACCGAGTCGGCCACCTCGTCGGTGACCTTCCACTGGGTGAGCAGGTGCCGGGAGATCCTGCGGGCCTGCCGGACGGCCTCTGGGCGGTGCGCCAGGGCCCAGGTGCGGCCGGGCGTCGACGTGTGCCGGGTTCCCGTCTGCTGGGGCAGGAGATCTGGAGGACAGACGTACATCGAGGCCATCACCTTCTTCGAGCACGTGGTGCCGTCGGGCTCGAGGCGCTGTTTGGCTGGACGTCACCACCTTCCCCTGCATCCGTGTCGTGTGTCGTCGTGGCCAGCGCCCAACCGCTCTACCGGCCAGCGGGAATACGCGGTCCGCAGTCAGCACCCAACGGGCAGTTACCGCTCTGTGGGACCTTCGCCGTGGGAGAGTGCGGAAGGGCTGGGTGCACGGGAGCCGGCCACATGGCTGAGACGGCGCTGCGCGATGGATCCTCCGGACCGGCACAGGGGCGGCCGGACGGCGTCTCTTCGGAATCCGGTCGTCTGCCCTGCGGCTGTCGACGGTATGCACTGTGCCGCCGCCCGCCTGCCCGCCGCCCGCCGGCCGCCCGCCGGCCGCTCGTCGGCGGGTGACGGGGAGGCAGGGCCCGCTGCGGACGAGGTCAGGCGGGCAGCTTCGTGTCGACGACCAAGCTGATCTCGATGACCTGGCCGGGGAACGTCAGGCCGGTGACGCCGAAGACCGTGCTGGCCGGGCGGTGGTCGCCGAAGTACGCCAGAGGGCCCTCTGCCGTCGCCGCCGCGTTCTGCCCCAGGTTCACCACGTACAGGGTCTGCGAGACGACCTGGTTCCGGCTACGCCGTAGTGCAGCAGAACCTTGTCCACGTTGGCGTACGTCTGCTTGAGCTGGGCGGCGAAGTCGTCCGCGTGGAGGAACTCCTGCGGAACGAGGTCGAGGGCGTCAGCCACAAGATGCTCGCCCAGAACCTGCGCATGCTGGCGCAACGGCTTGGTCGACCGGAAGGTGCACCCACCGTGCCGCCGCGGGTGGAGTACACCCTGACCGGGCCCGGCCGGGCTCTGCGCACCACGGTCGACGCCATGTGCGGCTGGACCCACGAGTACCTCGGTCACATCGAGGACGCGCGCCGTCGCTTCGACGCCTGACGGGCCCTGGCAGCACCGCTGCACCACGCCTCCGTTGTGCGGTCCGCCGGTGGCGGAGGCGAGCCAGTGCCCAGCGCTTCCTCGGTGAGTTGGTCTGCCGAGGTCGCCGCGGGGTGCCCACCGGCTGAGGCTCACCGACAATGGAAGGCATGACGGGAAGGGCTCCGGACCCACGAACCCGGGTCCGGGCGCAGTGCTGACGGATCGGTCATGAAGGATCTGCGGGTGGTCCTCGCCGACGATGACGTGCTGCTGCGCGAAGGGCTGGCCAGCCTGCTGCAGCGCTCGGGCCTGGCCGTGGTCGGGCAGGCCGGCGACGCCGTGCAGCTGCTGGAGGTCGTCCGGCAGGAAGAGCCGGAGCTGGTGGTGGTGGACATCCGGATGCCGCCGGATCAGGCCACCGAAGGGCTCGAGGCGGCGCGCACCATCCGCCGGGACTTTCCCGACATGGGCATTCTCGTCCTGTCGGCGCATGTCGAGGTGGAGCACGCGATGGAGCTGCTCGCCGACGGCCGCAGGATCGGTTACCTGCTGAAGAGCCGGGTCGGTGATGTACAGGAGTTCCTCGAGGCGCTGGAGCGGATCGCCAAGGGCGGCTCGGTGGTGGACCCCGCGCTGGTCCAGGAGCTGGTGTCCGCACGCCGCCGGGCGGACCCGCTGGCGGTGCTCAGTGAGCGTGAGCGCGAGGTTCTGGCCCTGATGGCTGAGGGCCGGTCCAATGCCGGCATCGCGCGCCGTTTGTGGGTCACCGAAGGCACGGTGGAAAAGCACGTGCGCAGCATTCTGTCAAAGCTGGGCCTGCCGGAAACCGACGACGACCATCGCCGCGTCCGCGCCGTGATCACCTTCCTGGAGGCCCGTTGACCGGGGCGTCCCGGTGACCGTCATTCCTCCCGGCGAGCAGGTCGTGGATGGCCTCGCTCGACAGCGCGGTCTTGGCGAGGAATCCCAGCACGGGACTCGCCACAATGAGGTCGGCGTACTCGTCCTCCGCATGACTGGAGATCAAGATCACCGGGGGCGGCGAAGGGCCTGCCTCGTGGCGCAGCCGATCGGCCAGTTCCAGGCCGCTCTCGCTACCGAGGTCGATGTCCACCAGTGCGATGTCCGGCCTGAGCTGCGTTGCCTGCTGCAACGCCTGTGCACTGTCCGATGCCACGCTCACGACCATTATCCCCTCGCCCTCCAGCAAGCAACGAGCAGCTTTGAGGAAGTAGGGGCTGTCATCTACGATCATGCACCGCAACATGTGTCCAGGATCTCAGCGCGGGCACCCGGCCGGCATTCCTGCTACCTGTATTCATGGCCGGTAGCCGCCTGCCTGTCATGCATGGGGTGTTCTGGCCGGTTGCCCACCTGCCTGTCGTGCATGGGTGTTCTGCCGGTCTGCGGCGAGTCCCGTGGTGGGCTTCCCGCCCATGCGGCCGTGCACAGTTCTTCGAGGCGCCAACGCGCGTGCGGCGGGACCTTCGAAGCCGGGACAGCCGAACCGGCGGCGTGGATCACCGCCCTGCAGCTTGGCGGACGGTGCACCTCGGAAGTTCAGTCCCCGACTTCGGCCGGCTTCACGGAATCGCGGTCGGCCTTGGTGAGCGGGAACTCCGCACGCAGGGTGGTTCCCGCTCCGTGCGGACTCTCGACAGAGATCCTGCCACCGAGCGCCTCCACACGGTCCTTGAGGCCGACGAGACCGGTGCCGCGGACGAAGTCGGCACCGCCGACGCCGTCGTCGTGGACGCACAAGCCCAGTACCCCGTCGGTGGCCTCGACCATGACCCTGACGGCCGAGGCCTGCGCATGTTTGACGGCGTTGGTCAGTGCTTCGCAGACGACGTAGTACGCGCTGACCTGGATCCGCATGGGAATCCTGGTCTCGGTGTGCACCACGAGATCGACCGGCAGGGGGGAGCGCCGAGCGAGCGCCCTGAGCGCGGGAGTGAGGCCTCCTCTGGCAAGGACCGAGGGGTGGATGCCGCGCGCCATCTCACGGAGCTCGTCCAGCGCATCCGTCAGCTCGGTGGTGACGTGGTCCAGTCTTGTCCGGAGTTCGTCCGACTCGGGCGGCACTTTCGCCTGCGCCGCGCCCAGGAGCAGCACGACCGAGACCAGCCGTTGCTGGACGCCGTCGTGGAGGTCGCGCTCGATGCGCCGACGGGTCTCGTCGGCCGCGTTGACGATGCGGGCGCGTGAGGCGGTCAGCTCGGCACGGGCTTCGGCGTTCTCGACGGCGGTGGCGACGAGTTCGGTGAAGCTGGTGATCTGCGACTCCGTGTTCGCCGGGAAGGACTCCTCGCTCTTCCTCGACGCGGCGATCACGCCCCACAGGCGCCCGGCAACCACGATCGGGCAGCCGACCGACGAGCGGATACCCAGCGCACGCGCCTCCTGCGCGATCGCGCCTATTGCGTCCGCGTAGTTCTTGATCCGGGCCGCACCGCCGTTGTGCCGGACCTCACGGGCGATGCTCAGCCCGTTCAGGTCGAAGCGCGTGCCGACGGTCAGGGGGTCCGGCATGCTGCTCCGGCTCCAGGCGGCGACGCCGGTAACCGTGCCGTCCGTCTCGTAGCGCTCCATACGGGCGAGATCGGCGCCGCAGAGGAGGCCGACCTCCTGGGTGACGGCCTCGAAGACCGCCGAAGCCGGAGCCGACCGGGCGACCAGTGTGGCGACTCGGCGCAACGCGGACTGCTCCTCCGTCAGGCGCGCCGACGCCAGTGCCGCCCGCCGTAGCCGGGCCGCCAGCTCTCCCACTACCGCCGCGGTGAGGAAGAAGACACCCAACGCGACTCCGCTGTCGGAATCCGCAAGCTCGAACGAGTGGAACGGAGGGACGAACAGGTAAGCGTAGGTCAGCACGCTCAGTACCGACGTGACCAGTGCCAGCCCTGTACCCCATATGACGGCGACGGGGAGGACTGCGAGCAGGTAGAGCACCAGGAGGTGCAGCGGTGACATGTGTCGCCCGAGGAGTGCGATGATGCCGGTTGTCGCAGCCACCATCGCGACGCTGGCGAGCAGACCGTTCAACCACCGCCGAGTCGGCAAACGCACCCGGCGCCGAGCCATAGCGTCGCTTCCTTGGTCGAACCTGACGGACACCGTTAACCAAAGTGTGACATATCGCACTGGCGGGCGTAGGCGCTGCGCTGGCGGGCATAGGCGCCGTCTTGGCCGTGGCCGTCGTGGCCTGCGCACTGTCCGCCCGTCCGGCCGTCCGAAGTCACCAGCCCGGGCGCGGCGGTGAGCACCCCCGTCGGCGCGGCTGCACGTGACGTCGGCCGCCACGGAAGCGGTGCAGTACGGCCTGCCGCCGGGCGAGTTCACCGCTGCCCGCGGCGAGCGTGCGAAGGCCGCCCGTGGTCCCCTTCCTTGCTAAGTTCGCCCATCGGCGTCAGTCCTTCGGCACGGTGTCGCTGTCCGGCCATGGACGGTGCGGGTCAGCGCAGGACTAGCAGGACGGCCAGCGCGATGAGCAGCGAGTCGACGCGGTCCAGCAGACCGCCGGAGCCGGATAGCCAACGGCCGGCGTCCTTTGCCCGTGCACCTCTTTTGATCATGGATTCGAGAAGGTCGCCCACCGGGCCACCGACCGTCACAGCGACTGCCATCGGCCAGCTCAGCGCGGACAGCACGGCGAGCACGCCGAGGCCGGCCGCGGACCCGCTCAGGGTCCCGCTCCACCTTTTGGCCGGCGACAGTGGTGACAGCCGTGGCCCGCCCAGCCCTCGACCGGCGAAGTACGCCACGATGTCGGCGATCGAGACCGCGACGAACAACGCAAGCGCGCTCGCCCCGAGCGGCACCAGCGCGGCCAGCACACTCAGCCAGGCCAGCCCGAGCAGGCCGGCGCACAGCCGTCGCAGGCCGTGGTCGGCGTCGCCGGCCAGGAGCGGCACCGCGGCCACTGCCAAGGCCCCGATCGCGACCACCCGGAGCACCTGTCCCGGCGCCAGCCAAGCGGCCGTCACTACGCCTGTCACCGCCGCGGCCAGTACCACCCGGTCCGCCCAGCCCAGCCGCATCAGCCCGCCGAACTCCATCACCGCAATCACCCCGACCGCGATGGCGACGGCCGCGGCGCCCGGGCGGCCCAGCCAGAACGCACAGGTGACCAGGGGAACTCCGGCCGCCCAAGCGCACCACCGGACCATCAGCTCACGCCGCCGGGACGCCGCCACCGCGATGCCGCCCATCACCAGCGCCCCACCGAGGTAGGGCGCCAGGGATGCCGCGGTGATCACCGAGCGGATCCGGTGACGGGAGCGCCCGCAGGCATCGCAGCGAGCGAGGCCGAACCCGGCCGCAGAACCTGCAGGGCGGCCTGGCATGCGGCCACGATGCGCGCGTTCCCGGCGGTGTCCCTGACCGCGATGCGCACGGTGCGCCCCTGGTACTCCGGCGACAACGGCGACAGGTCGCGCAGGTATACGTCGTGGCGGCGGCACTCGTTGACGAGTTGAGCGGCGCTCGGCCCGCCGCGCGGCAGAGTCACGGTGAGGAAGTTCGCCATGGCCTCCTCGACCACCACGGTCTCGTCCAGTCCCGCCAGGGCGGCGGCCAGTCGCCGGCGCAGCGTGTGGGTGTGAAGCCAGCAGTCGCCGTAGTACGCCGGGTCGCGCAAGGCTGCCACCGCGGCCAGCTGTGCCGGGAGGCTGACCGGCCAGGGTGGCGTCCATCGGCGTAGCTGCGCCGCGGTGACCGGCTCGGCAACCAGGTACGCGGCCCGCATACCGGACAGCGCATACATCTTCGACAACGAGCTGCAGACCACCACGCGCGGGTCCGTCGCGGCGAGGCCGGCGAGTGACTCGGTCAGGCCGACGTAGCCCAGGTACGCCTCGTCGATCCACCAGCGGGTTCGGACCGGTGCGGCGGCGATCAGCGAGCGCAGCTCCGCGGCCGGCGCGTGGCGTCCCGTCGGGTTGTTCGGGTTGACCACCACCACGAGGTCGTATCGGCCGGCCTCGACGGCAGCGGACAACCGGGCCGGATCGATTCGCCAGCCGTCTTCGCGACGCAACCGGAACCGGTCCACCCGGCATCCGGTCACCCTCTCCGTGACATGGGCGTACTCGCCGTAGCTCGGGTCCGTGAGAAGCACCCTGCTTCCCGGGGTCAGCCACCGGCCGAACGCCCTGTAGATCAAGTCGGAGGAACCGGCCCCGACCACGAGCGTCTGAGCCGGCAGCGCCCGAGCCGTGGCGATTTCCGCCACCAGGCCCTCGGCACCGGTCGGCGGCGAGGTCCGGGCGGCCCAGGCCGGATCCTCCGCGAGCACCGCCCGCACCCCCGGTGCCGGCGGGAACCACGCGTCCAGTACGTCGGCCGCGACCACCTGGCGGCGCCGGTGCAGCGTGCGGAAGTCCGTGCCGATGGCGGTGAACGAGGCGCCGCCGTGTTCGCAGCCGTCCGGCCGAGGTGCGAACGGCATGTCCAGCCGCCAGTCCACTGCGGACCGCAGACGCTCCAGCAGGACGCGGTGACGATCCGTCGTGACCTTCGTCAGCTCGGCCACGCTGCCGGTCAGCACCTCGAACGTCACCGCACCGCTGTGCACGGTACGGCCGACCGGGCGCAGGCCGGTGGCCAGGTACATGGTGAGCAGGCCGGTGCGCCCCATCGCCACCACCCGGCGACCACCCCGGGCGGCGATCCAGCGCAGTGCCGCGTACATCAGCAACGGCGTCGCTGCCGTGGCCCGCCAGCGCGGCTCAACGGTGAGGATGCGCACCTCGAACAGATCGCTCTCGGTCAGCAGCGGCAGCTCGTCACGGGTCAGGTACTTGTCCAGCGCGTACCGCCCCAACCAGGGCGGAGTCAGGCTGACAAAGCCGATACGGTCCGCCCCTCGCGCCGCGACCAGGTAGACGTTGTCACCGTCCAGCCCGTCGCGGAGCCGCCCGGCCGGATCCGGCTCATGCTGGCCCAACTCCTGTGCATACACTCGGTGACGCAATTCGTGGATCCACTCGAGATCCTCCGGAGTAGCAACACGCAGCTGCAGGTCACGGCCCATAGGCACCTCTCTCGCGGGGGCACTCCATCGTGGGGAACACAGACCGGCCGCGTCAGGGGCCAAGTGGCGCAATCAGCTGAGTACGCGTACTCAGGCGCAGCCGCGCCCCGCGTGCAGAGTCCCTCATGCCCTCGGCGCGCTTCGGTGCCCGAGACGCGAACGCAGGTGTTGCGGCCCTCCGTCGGCCACTCGTCCCACGGACCATTCGGACGCCTGATGGTGGCGCCGTACTCCGCCGGTCCGCACGCTGGACGTGGACGCACCGTCATGCACAGCGTGGCGGCAGGACTCCGGGAGGCCCTGTGACCGCTTCTTCGCCCGCCACCGACACACCGCCCGCCCGCTACGACGATCTGCGGGCCCTGGTGATCAACTGCACCCTCAAGCGGTCGCCGGAGCCCAGCAACACCCAGGGCCTCATCGACCGCAGCACCGCCATCATGGAAGCCCAGGGAGTGCGGACCGATGTCGTACGGGCCATCGATCACGACATCGCCACCGGCGTGTGGCCCGACATGACAGAGCACGGCTGGGAGACGGACGTCTGGCCCGGCCTTTACCAGCAGGTCCTCGCAGCCGACATTCTCATCCTGGCCGGTCCCATCTGGCTGGGTGACAACAGCTCCGTGATGAAGCAGGTGATCGAACGCCTTTACGCATGCTCCAGCTTGCTCAACGAAGCCGGCCAGTACGCCTACTACGGGCGAGTCGGCGGCTGCCTGATCACCGGCAACGAGGACGGCGTCAAGCACTGCGCCATGAACGTCCTCTACAGCCTGCAGCACCTGGGCTACACCATCCCTCCCCAGGCTGACGCCGGCTGGATCGGCGAGGCGGGCCCCGGTCCCTCCTACCTCGATCCCGGCTCGGGCGGCCCGCAGAACGACTTCACCAACCGCAACACGACCTTCATGACCTGGAACCTGCTGCACCTGGCGCGGGCGCTGAAGGACCTCGGCGGCATCCCCGCCTATGGCAACCAGCGCACGGCCTGGGACGCGGGCTGCCGCCGCGACTACGAAAACCCCGAGCACCGGTAGGGCCCTCCTGAGCGGACCGGCGGCCCATGCCACCCGGCAACGGCGTGTCCGACCGGCCGCACGCACGGCTGTCGACGCCCGGCGGTGGGGGAGGATCCGAAGTTGCCGGCTGACTGCTGCACGAGAACGGGAAGGAGCACGGGCGGTGAGTGAGCGCGCCGGCGGCCCGCCGGGCGGCAGGGTTTCGGCCGGGCCTTTGCTGCGGACGATGGTCCGGCGGGACCCGACGGAAGCGCACCGCGTCGCGACACCGCTGGAGCTCCTGTTCGACCTCTGTTTCGTGGTGGCCGTCGCGCAGGCCGGTGGCAGGCTGGTGCACGCCGTGGCGGCGGGTCATGCCGGGCAGGGTGTGGCCGGCTACGCAATGATCTTCTTTGCCGTCTGGTGGGCCTGGATGAACTTCACCTGGTTCGCCTCCGCGTACGACACGGACGACGTGCCCTACCGGCTCACCACGTTGGTGCAGATCGCGGGCGTCCTCATCCTGGCTGCCGGGGTGCCGCGCGCCTTCGACCGCACGGACTACTCCATCGTCGTGATCGGCTACGTGGTGATGCGGCTGGCCATGACGACTCAGTGGGTCAGAGCGGCCCGCAGTGAGCGGGGCGACGCCCGAATCACCGCCCTGCGGTACGCCGCCGGCGTCGTCCTCGTGCAGATCGGCTGGGTGGCGTTCGGGTTCCTGCCGCACACGGACGTGAAGGTGTGGGTGTTCGTTCTCCTCGCGGCCGCTGAGCTCGCCGTGCCCGTGGTGGCCGAGCGTCACAGGCCCACTCCCTGGCACCCGCACCACATCGCCGAGCGCTACGGACTGTTCACCCTGATCGTCCTGGGCGAGACGGTCGCCGCCGCGACGGTGGCCGTGCAGGGGGCTCTGGACAGGGGCGGTTCGACGCAGCTGCTTCCGATCGCCGCGGGGGGCCTGCTGATCGTGTTCGCCGCCTACTGGATCTACTTCGTCGTGCCCATCCACGAGCACCTGCGGACGGGCAGACGTGCATTCCTGTGGGGATACGGGCACTACCTGGTCTTCTCCACGGCCGCCGCCATCGGCGCCGGACTCGAAGTGGTGATCGAGCAGGTGACCGGCCAGGCCCACGTCGGCGCCACCAGCGCCGCCGCCTCGGTCACCGTCCCGACGGCCGGATTCGTCTTCTTCACCTGGCTCCTGCACGCACGCCACTACAAGCCGACACTGCGGCAGCAGGCTGTCCTGCCGCTGACCGCGGTCGCGATCCTCGCCTGCACCTTCGCGGGCTCGTGGGCGGTGCTGCTCGCCGGGTGCGTCGCGGCACTCAGCGTGGCCCTCTCCTTGATCCAGCACCACCGCATCACCCGGTCATCAGACGCTGCAGCCATTCCCTGAGCTGGTTCGAAGCGGCGCGACAGAGATCCGCCAGGTTCCCTCCCGCTGCCACCGCGCCGCCCGCGCGGGCCGCCCGCCGGTGCCGGGGCGAACGTCAGGCGTCGAACCCTCGTAGGGCACGCGGAGAGGCGCCGAGCTCGCGTCGGCACGCCTTGTTGAACGCTTGGAGGTCGGGGATGCCGACGGAGGCGGCGACCGCGGAGATGGAGAGCGTCGAGGCGCGCAGCAGGTGATGGGCGCGGTCGAGTCTCCGGTTGCGGATGTAGCCGACGACCGTGTCGCCGATCGCGGCGCGGAACAGCCGTGTCAGGTGGTTGTGCGAGACCCCCGCGGCCCGTGCGACATCCGGCACGGTGAGCGGCGTGGCCAGGTGCGACTCGATGTAGGCGATGGCCGTGCTGACCGCGGGGTGCGGGCCGGGCCGCTCGGCGGTCGGAGCCAGGTGGGCGATGCGCCACAGCGCGGTCCAGATCTCGGCTCTGGTGCGCTGCGGATCGCGGGGCAGGGCGGTGACCGCCTTCCGCAACAGGGAGTCGAGGACGGGTAGTTCGGGGCCGGCGTCCTGGACGACGGGCACGGTGCGGGACGGTCCGGCGGCCACGATGCGCAGGTGTGCGTAAAGATGCTCGGAGCGGCCCTGATAGCGGTAGCGAACCGTGACCCCGGGCGGTACGAGACTCACGCGACCGGGTCGGATGACGTACGGGGTGCCGTCGACGTCGAGTTCGGCGTCGTACTGGTACAGGTGCAGCTGCCACAGCTCAGGGAGCCGGAAGACGTCGGTACGGCTCACGACACCGTGGACGCCGACGCCGGCGTTCGCCACGACGGGCGGTTCACCGAGCTGGAGCTCCGTCTCGAGCATGGTGAAAAACTACCAGTAGTGGTGAACCGCGCCCACGCGCCGAGCGGCGCTTGCTCCCTACGGTGGCCGCATGGCAGACATCCCATTGCTGAGCTCGGTCGAGATGGCCCGCTTCGTCGCGCACGGCTCGTTGCGCCTCGACGCCGTCGTACCCCCGGACATGAACGAGGAGGGGCTCGAGGTCCTGCGCGACGGCATCCCCGATGTGCCCTACGGCAGCAGCGTTCAGGACGCCTATCCGGACGGATCGTTCGTCCGGCGCCTGATCGAACTCCCCGCTGTGGCAGGCGCGTTGCACTCCCTCGTCGGTCCGGGGCCGAGCGTCGACCACCACGCCGTGCACGTGCGCGAGCCCCACGAGGGGCGGGCTCAGCCGCTCCACGGAGACGCGATCATCGATGTACGCACGGACGCCTTCGACGTCCAGCTGATGTACTACCCGCAGGACGTGACGCCCGACATGGGCGGCACCCTCAGCGTGCCCGGCAGTCATCTGCGGCGGACGAACGAGTCGGACACCGGCCGCTACCAGAACCTGCGCGGTCAGTCCAGGCTCGTCTGTTCGGCCGGCACTGTGGTGTTTTTGCACCACGGACTCTGGCACGGTGGGCGGCGCAACGACAGCGACGTGGAGCGCTACATGTTCAAGATCCGTTTCAATCCGACGGTGCGGCAGCGGCGCCTGTGGGACACCTCCGACCTCGACGACCCGCGTGTCGCCGAGAACCTCAGCGCCCACTTCCCCTGGTACGAGCACGCCACCGCACGCCTGGAGTTCTACAACCGCGTCCTGCTGTGGCGCGCACTCACCGGGGACGATTCCTTCGACCTGGCGCACTGGGTGACCCGGGTCTCCAACCGCCCTCAGAGGGAGGCCGCGTGAGCACGCGTCAGCAGGTCCTGGTGCTCTACCTGGCCACCTCCGCTCTGGACTCCGAGACCGTGGGCTGGTCGCGGTACGACGGCACGGCACGGACCTCGCCGACGACCGGGGACGGCGACGAACCGCCGTACAAGTCCGGGGTGCATGCCCTGGAGGACGGCTGGCGGTTGTTCCAGGCCGCCCAGTTGATCCCGCCCTATCCGGGACACGAGTACGACGTGTCGTTTCTCAAGCACGAGTTCTTCTTCGAGAAGCTCGTGGAAGTGGACGCGGGAGACGGGACCGGGCGGACGGAGTCCTCCCGGTGGTGTCCGCCTGTCGTGTCATGAGCGTATGAGGACCGGGCGTGCCGCGGTTCCTGGCAGACACCTAGGCGGCCGTGGTCGGCCGCAGGGCGCGTTCCGCACGGCCGTTCCTGATCGGTGCTGCGGTCGCCCGGGCGCGACCGCAGCACCGATCAGCCGGCTGCTCCCGGCCATGGGGCCACCCTCGGATCCGCGTGCGGTGGAGGCAAGGCGGGCGGGAAGGAAGATCACTACTCTGCACGAGTGCTCTCATACGACGAGTTGACTTCGCCAGAGCGTGAGCTGTGGGACGCGTTCCCCGAGGGACGCCGCGTGGACCTGCGCACGGGCGTGCCCGAGGAAGACCGTGTCGCCGAGGGCGGGCAGTGGGGCCCCGGGCGGACGGTGCGGGCTGCCGTGATCACGGCGCTGCTGCTGGGTGCGAACACCGCGCCACCGGGCGCCGTCGCGTGTCTGAGGCTCGCCGGGGCGCGGATATCCGGGCACCTCGACCTGGCCGGCGCGCAGATCGCTCACGCGCTCTGGCTCGAGGACTGCTGGTTCGAGGAGGGCGTGGACCTCTCCGGAGCGTCGACCCAGTCGATTGCGATCGTCGGCAGCCGAGTGCCGGGCGTGGAAGCTGGCTTGATCCGTATCGAGGGGCGCCTCGACCTGCGGCGCTCTCGCCTGGAACGAGGTTCCGCCTCGCCCTTCCACCGCAGGGTCACCGCCTTGTCGCTCATCAACGCCGCCGTGCGCGGTGTCGTGAACCTCAACGGCGCCGAGATCACCGCACCCGAGGAATGGTCGGTGTCCGCTGGTGGACTGGTCGCGGAGGGCGGCGTCTACTGCCAGGACGGATTCGTCGCGCACGGTGAAGTCCGCCTCATGGGCGCACATCTGCCCGGTGGACTCCACATGCGAGGCGCACTACTGGAACACCCCGGCCGGCGCGGGGTGGTGCTCGCCCTGGACAACGCCGTGGCCTCGACGCTCGACTTCTCCGACGGGTTCACCGCGAACGGGACCGTGCGGCTGCGGGGTGCCCGGATCTCGGGCAACCTGACCTTCGAAGGAGCCGTCCTCAACGGGCCGCCCGACGGCCACGGCCCGTCATTGGTCGCCATGCTGATGCAGGCCGTCGACTTCGACTTCACCCTCGCCCGGCAACCGTCCGGCACCGTGGACCTGCGGGGTGCGCAGGTGTCCCACCTCCACGACAGCGACCACAGCTGGCCGGACGTGGTGGAGTTGGACGGCTTCGTCTACGGCTCCGTCAAGGTCGACGAGGCAGGCGAGCGGCGCGAGGCAGTGGGGCGGCGGAACTCTGTCGCCCACCGTGTGGCATGGATACGACGCAGCCCGGGCTACAACCCCCAGCCCTATGAGCAGTTGGCGAGCTGGTACCGGAAGGCCGGCCACGACGACGACGCCCGCCGCGTACTCCTGGCCAAACAGCGCCACCGGCGTGAAACTCTGCCCCCGGCCACTCGCGTGTGGGGGCACCTGCTCGACGTGACCGTCGGCTACGGCTACCGCCCCTGGCTGGCCGGCGTCTGGCTCCTCGCGCTGACCTTGCTGGGCACCCTGTCCTTCGGCGCTCACACCCCCAACCCGGTCCAACGAGGACAGGGCGCCCCCTTCCAGCCCCTCGTCTACACGCTCGACCTCTTGATCCCCATCGGCGGCCTGGGCCAGCGCACGGCCTGGTACTGGTCGAACGCCGGTCTCCAGTGGCTGGCCTACCTGCTGATCGCCTTCGGCTGGGTGCTGACGACCGCCGTCATCGCGGGTGTCACCCGCACCTTGCAGAAAAACTAGCCAGATGAAACGGCCGGCAACGGGGTGAGTGCCGCTATGGCGACGGGGCGGCGCCCGGCGAGCAGGACGGCGTCGAGACCGTCGACGTCGGCGGCGAGGAGTTCGTCGGTGGTGTGCGGCAGACAGCGCCACGCGACGCCGGGTGCCGCGGCCGGCTCGCCGAGCCGGATGTCCCCCCGGACGTTGCGGCCTTCCGCGTCGAGGAAGTCGCGGCCGACTCCGCCGGTGAAGCGGTCCGCGGCCATCACAGCACCGCCACCGGGGTGACGGGTGAACCGGTGCCGCCGGGGATGTTCAGGGGGGCCACGACCAAAAGGAACTCGTAGCGGCCGGCCTGCGCGCAGGCGGCGGAGAGCGCCTCGAGATCGAGGTTGTCCAGCAGGGGGACGCCCATGGCGGTGATGGCCAGGGCGTGAACGGGGGAGTGCAGCCCCTCGACGGGCGAGGGCCGCACGTCGCTGTCGCCGTCGCCGCCGAGCAGGGCGATCCCGCGTTGGGCCAGCAGGGGCATCGCGTCGACGTGGAGTCCGGCGCTGGCGGCGTCGGGGTTCCAGGCGCCGAGTTCGGCGCGGCGGCGGAAGTGACCGGAGCGCAGCAGGACCGCGTCCCCGTCGCCGATGGTCACCCCGAGGGCCTTCTCGGCGGCGCGTACGTCCGCGGCGTGGACAGCCGTGCCCGGCTCCAGCCAGTCGATGCCGAGTACGGCGGGCAGGTCCAGCAGGACTCCCTTGGTGACCAAGGGGCCGAGGGCCGAGACCGACCCGAAGCGGGCGCCGGCGGCGCCGACGACCTCCCGGGCGGTGTGCCCGTCGTAGAGCTGCCCGCGGTAGGCGATGTGGGAGAGCGCGTCGAGGTGGCTGACGCCCTTGCCGTGGTAGTCGGTGGCGATGAAGTCCTTGTGGCAGGACGGCTCGGGGGCCTCGACGTCCCCCAGGTCGGACATGTAGTGCAGGGCCGGCCTGCCGTTGTCCGGGCCCGGCACCGTGTTCCACGGCAGCGCCATCGCGACGGTGGTACCGGTGCGCACGAGGCCCGTGGCCCGCCGGGCGTGCTCCGGGGTGACCCGGTTCCACGCGCCGCGGTCGGCGTCCTCCGGGGACCAACGGCCCCAGGCGCGCACGGTGTCGAAGAGGGTGTCGAACTCCTCCCTGGTGAGGGCAGGACCGTTGTCCGGAGCGGCATTCCGGAGGGAGTCCGGGGCGGGACCGGAGGCGGAGGGGGAATCGTGGGGGCTGCTGGTCATCGCTCAGCGCTCCAAGGCTCGGAGGGTGTCGTCGGCCTGCCCGTAGGGGGCACTGCGGTCGAAGGGTCCCCGTGGAACCGCGGTCCGGTCGGGCTCGACGGGCATGTGCGTACGCCGACGGCATTGTCCACGTCCGGATGACGCACTGGGCGGCTCAGGACCCGTGGGACCTGACGGTCGAGCCGATGGACGTGGCGATGTTCCGGGAGTACCCGGCATCGCAGTTCTCGCCTGTCCGGACAGACCGATCGTCTCGACGTGCTCGTCGAACTCCGCCGTGCCATCGTGACGGCTGATCAGGGCACGGGGAGGTCACCGGCCTCCTCGCGGTGGCGGCGGTGCCTGGCCGCCTTGGTGCTGTTGCCGCAGCGCTGCATCGAACACCATTTCCGGGGTCTTCCCTGCGCGGCGTCGAGATAGATCATCCTGCATATCTGGGAGTCGCACTCGCGCAGCCTCTGTCGTCGCATCGGATCCGAGAGCAGCGTGATCAGGTCTCGGGCGATCAGCGAGAGCAGTTCGGGAGCCGACAGCCCGGGACTGCTCGCTGCGGCGGAAAGGCCATCGGCGTCCACCTCGAGCCGGGGGGCCGGCGGGTGTACCCGGGCCAGTCGGTTCAGGAGCCGCACCGACTCCTCCCGGGGGGCTCGGCGGTGGAGGTATCCGACCGTGACGTCGTACGCGCAGGCCCGCAGTTCGTGGAGGGCCTTGAGCAGCCCCGCCAAGTCTTCGTCCGGGTGAACGGCGAGCCGCACCCCCTCGCACCAGGCCCTGAGCCGGTCGATGTCGCCCATCCGTTCGACCGGCGTGATCGGGCGGCGCCCGACGGTGGCGATGAGGTTCAACGACAGGGATCCGGCGTCGAAGCGCAGTTCGCGGAGTTGTGCCGTGACCCGGGTGCGTCGGCCGTCCTGTGCTCCTTCGACCATGCGGCTATAGTAACCCTGCAAAAGGTTACTAAGGGGGAACCGTGGATACGCGTCGCCCCGCTCCCCGCTTTTTCCGGTCCACCGCGCGAGGGAGCGGTCTCGGAGTCCATGGTGACCATGGCCTTCGCGCTGCAGCAGGCTCCGACTGCCCGCGGCACCCGGGATCGGTGGGTCCGATCCCTTGTGACCGCCGTGCGGGGCAGGCTGCCGCACGCTGTCCTCTTCCTCTGTGCAGCCGGTGCGGTCGCCGCGCTGATCCGGTCACAGCCCGGGCACACGCTCCGGAAACCCGCGAAAGGCCGACGACAAGAGGCGCGGCCGCGCCGGTCGGCGAGCAGTGAGCAGTCCTGCCGGGGACGGGAGCCCAGTCCGTTCCACGTCATGTCCCGTAGCGGAAAGGAACACGTCATGCGCATAGCCGTAGTGGGGGCAGGCGGTGTCGGGGGCTACTTCGGCGCCCGGCTTGCCGCAGCGGGCCACGAGGTCACCTTCGTCGCCCGGGGCCGTCATCTGGAGGCCATACGGGAACGGGGACTGCTGGTACGCAGCCCGCTGGGCGACCTCAAGGTTCCGGGGACGTCGGTGGTTGGCACCATCGCGGAACTGGAACCCGCCGATGTGGTGCTCGTCGCCGTGAAACTGTGGGACACCGAGGATGTCGCGGCCCAGCTGGGCGATGTCGTGGACGAAGGGACCCGCGTCATCTCCCTGCAGAACGGAGTCCGCAAAGACGCAGTCCTGCGCCGGCACCTGCCGACGCAGGCAGTGTGGGGCGGCGCCTGCTACATCTCCGCCGTCATCGAGGAGCCGGGCATCGTCTCCCACCGCGGCGCCATGCAAAAGGTGGTGTTCGGCCCCTACGACGACATGGACACCCCTCGCGCCCGCGACTTCCTCGACGCGTGCGTCTCCTCCGGCATCGAGGCAGAACTCAGCTCGGACATCGAACGGGTCGTCTGGGAAAAATTCGTCTTCCTGGTGGGGCTCTCGGCGACGACCACCGCCGTACGTCAGCCCATAGGGGTGATCCGCTCCGACGCTCACTGCCGGGAACTGCTGCGCGATGTGATGGCGGAGGCGGTGCAGGTGGGCCGTGCCGCCGGGGTGAGGATCGATCCCACGTTCGCCGACGAGCGGCTGGCGTTCTGTGACACACTGCCGGCCGCGATGACGTCCTCGATGCACAACGATCTGATGCAGGGGAACCGTCTGGAACTGCCCTGGCTCAGTGGCAGTGTCGTCACCCTGGGCCGCGAGTTCGGGATCCCCACACCGCGCAACCACACGATCGCTGATGTCCTGGCCCCCTACGAACTGGGACGACCCGATCCGGACCGCTGACCCGCACAGCGCAAGCAGTCGCTCCGGCGCCCACTGGGGCTGGTCGACCACCAACGCGCCACCCCAGTCGGACGACGGGGCAGCCGCCGCCCGGCGGGTGACTCCGTGCCCCCGGACCCGGGCGGCGGCCGGGGGCACGGAGTGTCTCAGCCGCGCAGCGTCACGACCGGGCTGTTGTACGCCTCCGCCGTCAGCACCGGGCGCCGTGTCGAGCAGGCTCCCGTCGGCCAGGACAGGCGGACCGTCCGGGACTCGCCGGGCAGCAGCCACAGGTAGTTGTCGCTGTACAGCGTCGGCAGCACCCGGCGGCCGTGCGGGTCCTCCAGCAGCGAGAGCCGGACCATGGCGGCCACCGCCGAGCCCTGGTTGCGGATCACCGCCGTCAGCTCCTGGCGGTCACTGGAGGGCTTCCCGGCCGACACCCCGGTGATCGCGCCTGTCAGCCTCACCTGCCTCACCTTGTTCAGAGCCCGCAGGGCGGCGGCCTCGCGGTAGCGCCAGTAGGTGTTCCGTGACAGCTCCCTGCCCCGGGAGTCCGCCAGCGTCAGCCGCAGCAGGTGCAGGTCCGGAAGGTCGTCCGTCCACCCGGCGGTGAACACCTCAGCGGTGGCGGCCCGTTCCACGTCCACCCGGGCCGTCCTGCTCTTGCCGAGCTCCCGGCCGGACAGGTCGTGGAGCCGGGCGGTGACGGTGGCGCCGCGCAGGTCGGCCGAGGTGTGGTTCACCGCGATGACCTGCCACTTCACCGGATCGGCCTGCACATGCAGCGGCTCGCAGGCCGAACGGGCGCCGAAGTAGGTGCCGTTGACGTCGAAGTCGTAGTCGTACGTCTGCCAGACCGTGCTGTGCCAGGCCGGGTGGGACATCCACAGCATCAGACCGGAGGCGTTGTCCCACAGGTTCGCGTTCCACGCCTCGAACATGGCGCGGGTGTTCTCGTAGTTGACGAACTGCGCCTTGCGGGCGAAGTCGTCCAGGTCGCCGGACTCGCCCAGGCGGGTCTCGATGGCCGCCTTGTAGTTCTGCGGCGCCTGGTTCCCGTGCTCGCTCCAGTCGTGGTAGTACCACGCGCCCCGTATGGGCCACTCCGGCTCGTCGCCCGTCATGTTGCGGGTGCTCGCCGCGGTGGAGACGACGGGCATGCCGATCTCGGTGTGGAAGCCGAAGTCACGGCTGCCGTACGTCATCGGGTCGAAGTACTTCTCCGGCTCCACCCAGCCGTAGGGGCCGCCGCCCGTGACGATGCCGCCCGCCGAGTTGTTCTGGTAGAGCAGGCCGGGCACCTGCTGCTCCACCGCCTCGCGCATCCCCTTGTCGATGGCGGCCGGTGGGTTGCCCTCGTTCGCTCCGCACCAGACCACCACGCAGGGGTGGATGCGGTAGCGCAGCACGGTGTCACGGGCGAGCGAGTTGAACGCCTCGTGGTCCGGCGGGTCCATGCCCCACGCGTTGGGGAAGTCGTTCCACACCAGAATGCCGTGCCGGTCGCAGGCGGCGAAGAACTCCTCCCGGTCGCTGCTGCCGACCCAGTTGCGGATCATGGTGAAGTTCATGTCGCGGTGCATGCGCACCGCCGCGTCCATGCGCTCTGCCGGCATCCGGCGCAGCAGTTCGTCCCAGCCCCAGTTGCCGCCGCGAGCCAGCACGCGCACGCCGTTGACGCTGATCTTCAGCGGGTCGGGCGTGTTCGACACGGACTTGACGTCGGTCCACTGCTCGCCGTCGTCGGACACCTGGATCGTGTACGACTTCGGGTACGCGGTCTCCCAGACGACGGCGACGCGGTCGAACGTCCGCGAGGAGCCGAGGTCCACCTGGATCCACTGGTGGTCCTCGTAGGCGGATGACCAGCGGGTGTTCGGGTCTCCGTCGGTGGCGTGCGACGCCGGGTGGTCGGACTCCTCCGTGGAGGCGGTGGCCGTCCGGTGCAGGGCGAGGTCGGTGCCCGGGGCACTGCGGTCGACGACACCGAACGACCACAGCGAGTTGCCCCAACTGGTATTGCGGAGCCCGCAGCTGAGGCGCACGTAGCGTGCGGTCTGCTGGTCGAAGTCCTCGACCTGCAGGCTGGCGTTGCCGTTGTTGAACGGCAGCGGCACCGCCCCGTTGTCCACGGACTTCACGTCGGTCCAGTCCGAGCCGTTCGAGGAGACCTGGATGGTGAAGGTCTTCGCGTACGCCTGCTCCCAGGTGAGGTCGACCCGGTCGAAGGACTGGACGGAGCCGAGGTCGACGCTGATCCACTGGTCGTCCTCGTAGGCCGAGGACCACCGGGTCCCGGCGTCACCGTCGGTGGCATTGGCCGCGCCGTTGCTGTCCTGATCGGTGCTCGATGCGTCGGCGTGGGCGTGCAGCGCGAGGTCGGTGCCCGGCCGGGTGCTGTCCTTGACGGACAGGGTCCACAGGGAGCAGCCCCAGGACGTGGCCCGGGTCAGGCACCTGATGCGGACGTGCTGGGCCTGCTGCCGGTCGAAGGCCACGGTCTGCGTGTAGGCGTCGCCGGACGCGGTGAACGCGAGCGGCACCTCGTACTCGTAGCCGAACTGGCGGATGCCGAAGCGGGTGGTGCGCCGGTCGCTCTCCTGACCGCCCGTCGAGGCGGTGAGCGTGAGGTCGTGCAGGTTGGCCTCGCCCAGACCGTTCGGCCACCAGAGTTGGGGGTCGCGCAGCCTCAACTGCCGGAAGGCGTCCGGGGTGAAGACGACGTCCAAGCTTTCGCCTGCCTTCACGGTGACGGTCCTCGACACCCGCACCCCGTCGAAGGCAGCCGTGACCGTCGCCTGGTGGTCGGCGGTGTCCGCGTTGCGTACAGGAACGACGATGGTCAGCTCGGCCACCGATATATCCGGCAGCGCGGGCAGCACGGTGTCCACGCGTGGGTCGCCGATGACGACGTGCCCGGTCGATCTCAGCCGGACGTGGTTCCAGATGCCCGCCGCGCGGTCGCGCACAGCCGGCATCCAGTCCCAGCCCGAGGACGCAAGGTACGTCGGGGAGTTGAGGTTCATCTGCTGCGCACCGGCGTCTACCCAGGACTCGCCCAGCGGACCCTTGTCACCGGGGCTGCCGGGGACCGGCATCGGCGTGATCTTCACCGCGAGCGCGTTCTCGCCGCTTTCGGTGAGCTGCCGGGTGACGTCGAAGGCGGCACGGGCGAACGGGTACGTCAGGTCGCCCACCTGCTTGCCGTTGAGCCACACATCGGCCTTGTGGTTGACGCCGTCGAACTCCAGCCAGATGTGCCGGCCGGCGCCGGTGCGCAGGCCGCGCGGCAGCTCGAAGTCCCGTTTGTACCACCATGAGTGGCGCGACAACGCCTCCGGGACGCGCAGGTTGTTCAGTCCCGCCACCGGGTCGGGCAGCTTGCCCTGCTCCACGAGTGAGCCCAGCACCGTGCCGGGAACGGTCGCGGGCAGCCAGGTGCTGGTGTCGACGGACGTCTTCGACAGACCGGCACCGTCCGCGCCGGCCCAGTCGTCCATGGTGAGCCGCCAGCCCGACTCCACGGGCACGGTCCCGTCGTCGGTGATCGCGAGCCCCGGTGCCTCGCCGTGCCGGATGCCCCAGTCCGTCCAACCGGTGACCGAGGGCCGGTGGCCTTCGGCGGTGCCGTACACCTCGAAGCCGTTGAGGCCGAGGGGCAGCGGACTGGAGCGCTTCTGAGAGGTCATGCGCACCCATCGCGCCGACACCGGGCGCGGAAGCTGGATGTCCACGACGCCACCGGTTCCCGCCGTGGTGCTGTACACCGTGGTCCAGGACTTGTGGTCCACGGACGTCTCGACCACGAAGACCAGGGAGAAGCTCGACTGGATCTCCTTGCCAGTGGTGCCGCTGTGCACATTGCCGGTGGTGGGCGGCGTGTACACCGGGTCGGACGCGTCCGCCTCGAAGGTCAGGCGAACCTGCGTGACCTCGCAGTTCGCCTGCAGGTCGACGGCTATCCACTGTGGATCACCGCCCTCGGCACGCCAGCCGCTGCCCCGGACACCGGGGGCGGAGAGGCGGTCGACCACGAAGGAGCCGGGGGTGGCGGCGTAGGCAGTCGAAGAGACCGAGACCGGCCGGTGGAGCGCCAGCTCACCGGGGGTGGCGGCGGAGTCGACCGGCGCGCTGTCGGGTGCGGCGACGGCAGTCGCCACTGGAAGCACGGAGCTGAGGCCGAATCCGGCCAGCAGGGTGGTACCCGTGGTGACGATGGCCCGTCGCGACGGATGGCGCGACGGATCCGACTGATCTGTCATGAGCGTGACGTCCCATCAAAAAGCGGTGCAGGCCGGAGCGACTCCGCGCCCGCCGCAGCAGGAATGACAACGTTGCCAAAGGCTGGGTTGCGCGGCGCCCGATGTCAACCCCTGGTACGTGGATCCGTGTTTGACCGCTTCCGCCGTCTGCTGGCAGTTTCCTGGGGACCGTGGCCATAGCGAACGGGGGAACCCCGCGGCCGACGGGCTGTGTGCGTTCTCGACTCCGCCGGACAGTTGCAGATGCGACTGACGTCAAACGGCGATCTGGAGCCGCAACGCATCTTCACACCGGTAACTCGGGCAACTTCCGAATCGACTCGCCCACGTCGCATGCGACGCCACGCAACGGGTCGGTGACGGCGGCGGGTCCGGCCGGCTGCTGGTCGTGGTCAAGGCGTTGACGGTGCTCCCGCCGCGGGGTGATCGGCGTCTTATGTGGCCTGGGATGCGGTGCTGGTGTCGTCGTCCTCTCGGTCGGCGTGTGGCTGGCAGGTGGAGCACAGTTCGTGGCGGCCCCAGTGGGTGATCACGCTGCCCCAGCCGTTGCACACTTCGCAGCCGAGGGCGGAAGCGGCGTCGGCGCGGGGGTTGGGGTCGGGAGCTTTCGCTCCGTGGGTCATGCGGCTCTCCTGGCATCGAGGCTGTCGGCGGTGGGGTGTGCTGGGTGCGCGTCTTCGCTAGGCGATGCCCACTTTATACCGTTTACCGCCCGATTACGCCCGTTTTCGCAGTTTTTATGACCGCTTCTGTTTGTGGCGAGGCGGGCAGCACCGGTGCGTGATCCCGAGGGTGCGCACGGTGACCAGTGTCGCATCGGCCGGCGCTCACCTTTCCTTTTCAAGTGCGCAGTCCTGGGCTCCGCCAGGTGCTGTGACAGGGCCCGACACTCCGGTGCACCGGTGCCGCACGGCACCGGTGCACCGGCCGCAGTCGGCCGGGTCGGGGGAGCCCCCCGGCGTGATCAGGCCCTCCTCAGCCGCAGGGTGACCAGCTGGAACGGACGCAGCCGCATGGTGATCCGCTCACCCTCGACCGCCGGCGCCGTGTCGTCGTCCAACGGACGCTCCAGCAGGTCGGTGACCGTGACGCCCGCGACCTCGAAGCCTGCCGTCAGCGTCGCGCGGGACCGGCCGCCGTGGGCCTCGTGGAAGCGGACCACCACGTCGCCGCTGCCGTCGTCGGCCAGCTTGACCGCGGTGACCACGACGGCCTCCTGACCGACCGTCACCAGCGGGGCGACCTGGCCGGAGCCGGTGACGTGCCGCTCCGGCAGGTTCAGACGCCAGCCTTCGCGCACCGCGTCCCCGATCGTGGCGCCCGGCACCAGCGCATGCCGGAAGCGGTGGACGCCCTGGTCGGTCTCCGGGTCCGGGAAGCGCGGGGCGCGCAGGAGCGAGACGCGGACCGTGGTGGTCGTCCCGCGGTCGCCGTCGGTGCGGACGGTGCGGGTCACGTCATGGCCGTAGGTGGAGTCGTTGACGACCGCGGCACCCCAGCCGGGCTCCTCCAGGTACACGAAGCGGTGGTTGCACGCCTCGAACTTGGCGGCCTCCCACGAGGTGTTGGTGTGGGTGGGCCGGAAGAAGTGCCCGAACTGCGTCTCGGACGCGTACCGTTCGGCGTGCACGTCGAGCGGGAAGGCCAGCTTGAGGAACTTCTCCGTCTCGTGCCAGTCGACCTCGGTGTCGAGGACCAGCCTCCGCTCGCCCGGCGGCAGCGTCAGCACCTGGGTGACGCGGGAGTCACCGAAGGACCGGACGATCCGCACCGAGACGCCGTCCTCGCCGGGCGCCACCTCGTCGGCCTCGGTCAGGTCGGTGACCGTGTTGCGGTAGAACTCGTCGACGTCCCAGGCGTCCCACATGTTCGGGAAGTCGGGGTGGAGCTGGAGCAGGTTCGCGGCGCTGCCGGGGGCGATCGTCTCCCGGTCGGCCTCGATGTCGTACGCGGACACGACGAGGCCCCGGGCGTCGACCTCGATCCGCAGCACGCCGTTGTCCAGCACGAACCCGCCGCCGTCCCGCGGGGTGAGCGCCGTGCCGCCCGCGACGGCCGGTGTCCCGGCACCCCCTGCCGGCACGCCCGCGCGCTCGTGCGGCGCGGAGTTGAAGAGCAGCTCGGTCGTTCCCGCACCGGCCAGGGCGCGCTGCGCCGCCTCGATGATCCCGTTCAGCTCCGCGCCGATCCGCTCGTACGTCGCCCGCGCCTCACGATGCACCCAGGCGATGGACGAGCCGGGGAGGATGTCGTGGAACTGGTGGAGCAGCACCGTCTTCCAGATGCGGTCCAGGTCCTCGTACGGGTAGGGGAATCCGACCCGCACGGCGGCGGTGGCCGCCCACAGTTCCGCCTCCCGCAGGAGGTGCTCGCTGCGCCGGTTGCCCTGCTTGGTCTTGGCCTGACTCGTCAGCGTGGCGCGGTGCAGCTCCAGATACAGCTCGCCGACCCAGACGGGCGGTTCGGGGTACTCCGCCTCGGCCTTCTCGAAGAACTCCTCCGGCGTCTCCCACACCACCGTGGCCGAACCCTCGAGGTCACGCAGCCGCGCCGCCTTGGCGACCATCTCACGCGTCGTGCCGCCGCCTCCGTCGCCCCAGCCGGTCGGGGCGAGGGAGTGCCGGGCGACCCCCTTGTCCTTGAAGTTGCGGGCCGCGTGGGCGATCTCGCTGCCCTTCATGGAGCAGTTGTAGGTGTCGACGGGCGGGAAGTGCGTGAAGATCCGTGTGCCGTCGATGCCCTCCCAGCGGAAGGTGTGGTGCGGGAACTTGTTCGTCTGCGACCAGGAGATCTTCTGCGTCAGCAGCCACTTGGAGCCCGCCGCCTTGATGATCTGCGGCAGACCGGCGGCGAAGCCGAAGGTGTCCGGCAGCCACGCCTCGTCGTTCTCGATGCCGAACTCGTCGAGGAAGAACCGCTTGCCGTGCACGAACTGCCGTGCCATCGCCTCCGAGCCGGGCATGTTGGTGTCCGACTCCACCCACATCCCGCCGGCCGGCACGAACCTCCCGTCCGCCACGGCCTTCTTCACCCGCGCCCACACCTCGGGCCGGTGCTCCTTCACCCACGCCCACTGCTGCGCCTGCGACATGGCGAAGACGAACTCCGGCTGGTCCTCGATCAGCGCGGTCATGTTGGACGTCGTACGGGCCACCTTGCGCACCGTCTCGCGCAGCGGCCACAGCCAGGCCGAGTCGATGTGCGCGTGCCCGACGGCACTGATGCGGTGCGCGGACGGCACGGCGGGGGAGGCCAGGACATCCGTCAGGCAGGCACACGCCCGCTCCGCCGTGCCGTTCACGTCCTGCAGGTCGACGGCGTCGAGCGCCCTCTCCACCGCGCGCAGGATCTCCCAGCGGCGCGCGGAGTCCACCGGCAGCTCGGCCATCAGCTCGCCGAGCACCTCCAGGTCGATCACCAGCTGCCACACCGTCTCGTCGAATACGGCGAGGTCCATGCGGGTCAGCGTGTACTGCGGCTCGCTTCCGGCTGTGTCCTTGTCGCCGAGCCGGGTGGGCAGGAAGGGGTGGTAGTCGAGGATGACCGGGTTGGAGGCGGCCTCGATGTGCAGCCGCACCTCCTCGCCGCCCGCGACGGGCGCGCCGATGCGCACCCACTGGTTGCGCGGGTTGAGGCCCTTCACCGGGGTGCCGTCGGGCCGGTAGACCAGGCCCTCGCACTGGAAGCCGGGCATGTTCTCGTCGAAGCCGAGGTCCAGCAGTGCCTCGACGGTCCTCCCGGCCCACGCCTCGGGCACGGTCCCGGTGACCCGGAACCAGCTGGTGCCCCACGGGGCACCCCACCGGGCGCCCACCTCGATCGGCTCGGGTTCGGCCGCGAGTCCCTCCGCGACCGGCACGGGCTCGCCGGGCGCGTGCCACACCGCCACCTCGAGCGGTACGGACTCGGGGTACACGGCGGGGCGGATCCGCTCGTCGAGGACGCGCTTGAGCCGGGCTTCGACCAAGCTGCGGTCGTCATGCATGGGGTGCTCCTGCTCCATAAGGGATCGCGGGTGGTCTTGCCAAGTGTCTGTGGCGGGTCGGGCAGGGGAGGAGTGTCACGTGAGACGGCTCGCCTGCGGTGCGGGGAGCACCTGATCGGCGCTGACGACCTCGGTGATGCCGCGCGCGCCGAGATGGTCCGTGTCGTCGGCACGGGTGTCGAGCACGGTGGTGGGGCGGGCGCCGTCGGCGGTCAGCCGGAAGAAGGCGTCGAAGACGTGGCCGCCGGGGGCGAGCGCCGGGCGCAGCGCCGGATCGGCGGGCACGACGAGGGCGGTGGTCCGCGGCGCCGGGGCGTGGGCGGTGTCGCGGGCGGCGCGGGCCAGGACGTGCGCGATGTCCTTCGGCTGCCGGTCGTTGCTGAGCAGTCCGAGGGTGTACTCGAGCTCCGGGAAGTCGGCGAGGCCGCGGGAGACGTCGTGGGAGCACCACCAGGTGACGCCCCACAGGCCGGGGCAGTCCAGGACGTGGGTGAGGGTCGCCTCGGCGAAGGCGGCGGCGTGCTCGGCGGGGACCAGCGGGGCGGGCGCGCCGACCTCCTGGAGCCAGACCGGTCGGCGCGGGTCGTCGGCCCAGGCCTTGCTGAGCTCGACGAGGTAGGCGGCGTGGTGTTCGCTCGGCACGGAGGCGCGGCCGTGTCGCTGGGCGGTGCCGTTGAACACCCATGAATGGACCGCCGTGACGACGCCGTGCCGGGCGGCCTGGGCCGGGGTGAACGGCATGTCGTGCTGGTACCAGGTGGCGTCGTACTCGGCGTGCAGGTGCAGCCGGCCCGGCGCGCCCTCCTCGCAGGCGGCGAGCATGCGCCGCAGCCAGGCGTCGATCTGTTCGGGGGTGGCCCGGTCGGGGTCGGGATGGGGACCGGCGGAGAACTGGTTGATCTCGTTGCCGAGGGTCATGCCGATGAAGTTGGGCCGGTCGGCGAGGGCGGCGGCGAGGGTGCGCAGGTAGGCGGCCTGGCCGTCGATCACCTCAGGGTCTGTGAAGAGGTTTCGCCGGTGCCAGGTCCGCGTCCAGGCCGGCAGGAAGTCGAAGCTGGACAGGTGGCCCTGCAGGCCGTCCACATTCACATCGAGGCCGCGTTCGGCCGCCGCGTCGGCGAGCGCCACGAGTTGTTCGACGGCGCGCGGCCGGATCAGGGTGCGGTTGGGCTGGAAGTACGGCCACAGCGGGAAGACCCGGATGTGGTCCAGGCCCAGCGCGGCGATCGAGTCGAGGTCGGCGCGTACGGAGTCCAGGTCGAAGTCGAGCCAGTGGTGGAACCACCCTTCGCTCGGTGTGTAGTTGACGCCGAAGCGCACGGCAGAAGGCATGCGGAGTTCCTAGTGTGGTGGTGGGGGGTTTCGGCTCGGGTGCTGTACCCAGGTCTTCAGCCCTTCACCGCACCCTCGCCGACCCCCCGGAAGAAGTACCGCTGGAGGCAGGCGAAGAGGACGATGAGCGGAGCGACGGCGATGACCGTGCCCGCGGCGACCAGGCGCTGGTCGTTGGCGAAGGTGCCGTGCAGGTAGTTGAGGCCGATGGTGAGGGTGAACTTGGACGGGTCGCTGAGCACGATGAGCGGCCACAGGAAGTCGTCCCAGGCACCCATGAAGGCGAAGATCGCGACGACGGCGAGGGTGCCCCTGACCGAGGGCAGCGCGATGCGCACGAACCGCTGCCAGACGTTGGCGCCGTCGACGTACGCCGCCTCCTCGATCTCGAACGGGAGGTTGAGGAAGGCGTTGCGCATCAGCAGCACGTTCATCGCGGCGACGCACCCGGGCAGCACCACGCCGATGAGCGTGTTGTTCAGGCCCAGGTCCCGCATGGTGGTGAACTGGGCGATGATGATGCTCTCCGCGGGCACCAGCATGGCCAGGACGAAGACGAGGGTGGCCACGCGGCGCCCCCGGTAGCGCAGCCGGGCCAGGGCGTAGCCCGCCAGGGCGGAGCCGACGCAGTTGGTGACGACGTTGGCGGCGGCCACCTTCAGCGAGTTCAGGGCGTAGTCCCACACGGGGATGGTGTCGGCGACCCGCGCGTAGTTGTGCAGGGTGGGATGGGCGGGCAGGAACGACGGCGGCGAGCTGTAGATGTCCTCCGTCGGGCCTTTCAGCGACGTCGACAGCTGCCACAGGAACGGGCCGATGGTCAGCGCCAGCACGATGAGCAGCAGGACGTAGCGCACGACGAGTTCCCACGCCCGAACGCGGCGGCCGTGCTCGTCGGTGAGTGGGGACCTGGACTCACGCGCCGGGGCCGGGCGACGGGCGGGCCGCGCCTTCTCGATCACGCTCATGCCTCGTCCTTCCGGTCGGCGCGCAGCACCAGCAGCATCAGCACCACGGTGACGACGAAGACGACCAGGGAGATCGCGGAGGCGTAGCCGACGCGGCCGGTCAGACCGGTGCCGGTGCGCTGGACGAGCATGACCAGGGTCGTGTCCTCGCCGGCCGGACCGCCGCTGGGGCCGGCCATCAGGTACACCTCGGAGAACACCTTGAACGCGGCGACCGAGGACAGGGCCGCGACCAGGACCATGGTGGAGCGGACTGCGGGCACGGTCACGGTGAGGAAGCGGCGGACCGCGCCCGCGCCGTCGACCGCGGCCGCCTCGTGCAGTTCGCGCGGCACGTTGGCCAGTGCGGCCAGATAGATGATCATGTAGTAGCCGAGACCCTTCCACACGGTGACGGCCATGGCGCTCACCAGGAGCAGCCACTGGTCGCTGAGGAAGCCGACCGGACCGGCACCGAGCGTCTCCAGCAGCGAGTTCACCAGGCCGCGTTCGTCCAGCAGCCACACCCAGATCAGACCCACCACGACGATCGAGGCGACGACCGGGGTGTAGAAGGCGGACCGGAAGAACGCGATGCCGGGGATGTTCTTCTGTACCAGCAGGGCCAGTAGCAGCGGCAGGACCACGAGCGCGGGGACGACCCCGAGGACGTAGAGCGTGCTGTTGCGCAGGCCGACCCAGAACACGTCGTCGTGGAGCAGCTCGCGGAAGTTGGCGAGGCCCACGAACCGGCCGGGTATCAGGGTGCGCCGGTCGGTGAAGGCGTCGACCACCGTGGAGAGGAACGGATAGAGGACGAACGCGCCGGCGACGAGAAACCCGGGCGCTGCGAACAGCCACGGACTGGTGGGCAGCTGACGCCGCACCCGGGAGCCGGAGGGAGCAGTGGAACCGGCCATGGTGACTCAGCCCTGCTGCAGCAGCTGGTCGCACGCCTTGACAGCGTTGTCGAGCGCCGCCTTCGGGCTCTGCTTGCCCTGCAGCGCCTTGGCGACCTCGTTGCGCAGCGCGGTCTTCATCTGGTCGCTGAACAGCACGGGCGTGTAGTTGACGGCCGTCTTGAGCGACTTGGCCGCGGCGACCCGGACGCGGGTCTCGTCGGTGCCGTCCTCCTTGGTGAAGTACGGGTCTTCCAGGGAACCGGCGGTGCTCGGGAAGATGGCCACCTTCTTCGCGAACGACATCTGGTTCTGTGCGTCGGTGATGAAGTGCGCGAAGGCGACCGCGGCGGGCTTCTCCTTGGACCTGGAGTTCACCAGCAGACCCATCACGTACATGTTGACGTGACCGGTGTTGGTGATCTGGTCGGTGATACCGATGTTCTTGTACAGGGTCGGTGCCTGCGTCTTGAAGTTGTGCAGGTCCAGGGCGCTGCCGGGGTTCATGGCGACGGCGCCGGTGAGGAACTTCTGGCCGGACGACTCCGGAGTGGCGGTCAGGGCCTGCGGGTCGAGCGCCTTGGCGTCGAACAACTGCTTGTACTTGGTGAGCAGTTCGACACCCTTGGCGTCGTTGAAGGCGAAGGCGGTGCCCTGCTTGTTCATCAGCTCGACGCCGTAGCGGCCGAAGTCCTCGATGGTGGGCACGTTGGCGAGCGTGGCGACCTTGCCGTGCGTCTTCTGCGCGATCCGCAGGCCGTCCTGGAACAGCTCGGTGTACGTCCTCGGCGGCTGGTCCGGGTTCAGACCGGCCTCCTTGAACAGGGCCTTGTTGTAGAAGAGCGGCCCGGTGTTGAGGTACCAGGGGAACGCGTACGTCCCCTCCAGACCCGGCATCCGACTGCTGGCCCAGGCGCCGGGGAGGTACTCGTTCTGGTACTTCGCGGCCGCCTTGTCCTTGTCGAGGTCGAGTGCGAGGCCTGCCTTGGCGAGCGGGGCCGCCAGGTCCGGGGACACGTTGACGACGTCGGGCAGGGTCCCGGCGGCCGCATCCGCGCTGATCTTGTCGGCGTAGCCCTCGGCGGGCTGATCGATCCACTTCACGTGGGTGCCCGGGTACTTCTTCTCGAAGTCGGCGATCAGGCCCTCGAAGTAGGACTTGAAGTTGGCGCGCAGGTTCCAGGTCTGGAAGGAGATGTCGCCCTGGACCTTCCCCGAGGAGTCGCTCGACGAACTGTCGCCGCTCCCGGAGCCACAGGCGCTCAGGGGCAGGAGGACCGCGGCGGTGGCAGCGGTGGCGAGGATTCTGCGGGAGATGCGCACGGCTGAAGGCTCCTTTGCATGGCGGGCCACGGCGACGGTGCCGGCCCGGGTACAGAGGCAGACCTTGCATCCTTCTCCGGGAAAAAGTCAATGGATTCCGACGGATCTTTGGCTTCGGCTCGATAAAGTCGCAGGTCAGGTCCGGTTGCTGGGCCTCTTGCACTCGATCGCTAATGCGCTTTAGAGTAGTTCCACTCAACCGCTTTAGTGCTGAGGTTCCGTGGAATGGGGGAAGTGTTGTCAGGCAAGCGTTCACCCGCGCGCCGGCCGACGATGAGGGACATCGCGGAGCGCGCCGGGGTGTCCGAGAGTGCCGTCTCCTTCGCCCTCAACGGCCGCCCCGGCGTCTCGGAGGTCACCCGTGCCCGGGTGCGCAGGGTGGCCGAACAGCTGGGCTGGCGTCCCAGCACCGCAGCACGCCAACTGTCCGGCGAGGGCGCGGCCACGGTCGGCTTCGTGCTGGCCCGCCCCGCGCACACCCTCGGCGTCGACTCCTTCTTCCTGCAACTCGTCTCCGGCATCCAGGAGGTGCTCGCCGAGCGGCATTTGGGCCTGCTGTTCCAGGTGGTGGAGGACATCGAGGACGAGTGCGCGGTCTACCGGAGGTGGTGGGCCGAGCGCCGGGTGGACGGCGTCCTTGCGGTCGACCCGCGCACCGACGACCCCCGCCCCGGCCTCCTCGACGAACTCGGCCTGCCCGCCGTGGTGATCGGCGGCGCCCCGGACGAGCGCCACTCCGGGATGTCGACGGTGTGGGCGGACGACGCCGGCGCGATGGCGGCGGTCGTGGGCGAGCTGCACGCTCTCGGCCACCGCCGGATCGTGCACATCGCAGGCCTCCCCGGGCTCGCGCACACCCAGCGCCGTATGCGCAGTCTGCGCGCGGAGGCCGAACGGCACGGCCTGACGGAGGTCCGCTCGGTGACCACCGACTACTCGGACGTGGAAGGAGCCGCCGTCACTCGCTCGGTCCTCTCAGGTCCCGCCGCGCCGACCGCGCTGATCTACGACAACGACGTGATGGCGGTCGCCGGGGTCGCCGCCGCGGCCGAGCTCGGCTTCTCCGTCCCGGACGACGTATCGGTGGTCGCCTGGGAGGACTCCGTGCTGTGCCGCATGGTCAAGCCGTGGCTCTCCGCGCTCTCCCGCGACAGCGTCGAGTTCGGGCGTACCGCGGCGCGTGAGCTGACCTCCCTGCTGGACGGTTCACCGGCGCGGACGGTACGTGTGCCGCTGCCAGAGCTGATCGTCCGGCAAAGCACGGGCAGAGCACGCGAAGCCTGAACCGGCCGTACCGCTTGCCGGACCGCACCACCGACACCCATCCCCGAGGGCGGGGTTGTCCTCGACGGCCCGGCAACGCGTGGCCTCCGCCACATTCCGGTGACCATCCCTCCGGCACGTTCCCCGGTGGGGCGGACGGCGCTCCGTCCTTGTCCCACGGCGGACGTATACGCGCTCAGCGACAGACGAGCAACCCCGCAGCCTGCTTCGCGGCGAGGATCCGATGCACGCTGTCGTCCACCTTGGCTCGGAAGGAGGCGTCCTGCTGCATCCGGGTCCGGACCGCCTGCGCCATCGCCGGTACCGTGCTCGGCCGCACGGTCAGGATCATGTCTCCGCCTGCCGAAAGGAAGTTCAGCGCCCGCTGCGCCGGGGTGAAGGACCGTACCGCGACCGCGTTCCCGAGGTCGTCCGAGATCACCACGCCTTTGAAGCCCATGTCACGGCGCAGCAGTTGACCGATGACAGTCGGCGAGAAGACCGCCAGGTGCTTGGAGTCGATCTTGGTGTAGGTGGCCAATGAGACCATCACGAACGGCGAACCGGCACGGATCCCCGCCCGGAAGGGCATGAGACCGGAGCTGCCGGCGGTCGTCACCGAGTCCACGACGTTCGCGCTGACGTCGGTGTTGCCGATCACCTGGCCGAGTCCCGGAAAGTGCTTGAGTGTCGTCATCACGCCCGACTGCGCGAAGCCGGCGGCGAAGGCGTTGCTGTGGGAGGTCACGGTGCCGGCGGTGTGGCCGTACTCACGGCCGAAGTAACCGATGGGGGCGTTGCGGGTGCCCAGGCCTGCCGGGACCACGTCGGCGACGGGGGCCAGATCGAGGTCGACTCCGGCTGCCTTCAGCTCCTTGGCCCAGCCCGCGGCCCGCGTACGCAGTGTCGTGACCGGCCAGCTGCCCTGGGTCAGCCCGCTGGGAATGGCCGAGAATCCCGCGCCGCTCAGCACCTGCACCCGGCCGCCCTCCTGGTCGGTGGCGACCATCAGCCCGATGCGCTTACCGGCTACCTGGTCCGCCTGACCGCGAAAACCGTCGACCACCCTTCTGGTCACCGTTGTGCCGGCGCTGCTGCGCCCGGTGAGCATGATGGATCCCACGTGATGGTCACGCAGAGTGCGCAGCTGGGTCTCGTCCGGGTGGGCCGCGGAGACTCCACCCATGAAAAGCTGTCCGACCCGCTGAGCGGGAGTCATGCCGGAGAAGTACCGGTCCGTGCAGGTGGCAGCGGGTGTCGGCGGTGCGGTACTCGTGGCGGCCGAGGAGGTGGCCCCGGTGGTGGCCGAGGCGGCACTGGTCGCGGTGCCGCTGGGCAGGGGACCGGCACCGGGGGTTTCCGTGCCAGGGCTGGTGGCGAGAGGCCGGGGGGAGTCGGCCGGTCCCCCTTGCGTGGCCGACGGGCCGCAGGCGGTGGCGGTCAGTGCCAGCATGATCAGCGGGGTCATGGTGCGCAGGGAGGGGGAGCGGCGCCTTCCCGGCCGGCGGAGTCGGGTGGTCATGGGTTTCTCTCCTGAGCTTGTTGCTCGGATCGCTTCGGTCCGCGGGGCTTGAGAGCCGCTTGCGGCACGGCGAGCTTGGGCCGGCTGTTTCCATCACACCGTACGTCGATTCGCATCCGCATCCGACCTGGGCCCCTGATGGCCCAGGCCAGGGCACCGCTGCCCTGTCCAATCACACCTTGCGGCGGGTCGCCCGGCGGTGAAAAGGTCGGCATATAGACGAAAGCCTCAATTCCCTCTTATTTTGGACGGTGCCTTGCAGGGGTGATCACGAGCGGGACCTCATCGGTGCCGCACTGCACCACGCTCGCGTGATGCCGGCAAGTGGAGGTGCTGTGAACTGGCGTGAGATGGCCGCCTGCCGCTTTGAAGACCCTGAACTGTTCTTTCCCGTCAGCGACGTCGGCTCGTCTCTTCTCCAGGTCGAACGAGCCAGGCAGGTCTGCCACCGCTGCCCCGTCTTGCGTGAATGTCGCAGGTGGGCGCTGCGCTACGGCGAGACGGACGGCGTGTGGGGCGGGCTCACACCGCGTCAACGGCGGGCGCTGGCCCAGGCCGGTCGCATCTGAGGTGGCGCGGTGCCGTGCCCGGTGTGCGCGAGTCTGACAACGGGACACGGGACAGGGGACACGGGACAAGGGACACGCGAAGACGGGATAACGGGGCGAAAGGCCGGCGAACACACGATCGGACGGTGAGGACGCGATGCGGGACGCCTATCACGAGGAGTTGGGTGCGATCAGCGATGCGCTGGTGGAGATGGCGAACCTGGTCGGCTCGGCCATCGGCCTTGCCACCACCGCGCTCCTGGACGCCGATCTCCAGCTTGCCGAGAGCGTGATCTCCGCCGACCGGAAGGTCGATGACCTGCAGCGTGACCTGGAGAACCGGGCGATCGCGGTGCTGGCCCGACAGCAGCCGGTCGCCACCGACCTACGGACCGTGGTCACCTCGCTGCGCATGAGCGCGGACTTGGAACGTTCCGGAGACCTTGCCCAGCATGTGGCCAAGCTGGCCCGGATGCGTTATCCCGAACGTGCCGTGCCCCGCGATCTGCGCCGCACGATCCTGGAGATGGGCCAGCTCGCGCAGCGCCTGATGGCGCAGGCAGCCGAAGTGATCCTCACCCAGGACGTCAAGGCGGCCCTCCAGCTGGAACAGGACGACGACCGTATGGACGAGCTCCACCGCACGACTTTCCAGCACCTGATGGACGAACGCTGGCAGCACGGAGTGGAGACAGCCGTGGACGTCGCGCTCGTCGGCCGGTACTACGAGAGGTTCGCCGACCACGCGGTGTCGGTGGCTCAGCGCGTCGTCTACTTGGTCACGGGTGAGCACGCGGACCAGCTGCCCACCGACCGGCCTTTGGCCTGATGCGGCGAGTGCCTGATCTTGGAGCTGCGTCCTGGTGGCGCGATCGTTCAACGCGGCGAGGCGCTGCCTGCCCTCGGGTGGAACTCAGCTTGAGTCCAACCGGGTGCGTGCTGGGCCCGACTCCTCTGTGACGGCTCTTCTGCCCGGGAGTCATGGCCCTGCGACGATTCTTCCTCCGCTCTTCCTGGAGTTTCCAGCGAAGATCAATCTCTGTGTTTCTACGACCGCGGCGCTGTCCGCCCCCGACCGGGTGGAGCGCCGGCACGAAGCGGTGACGAACACCCTCGTACAGCTTGGCGTCCATCGGGCGACGACGTGGCCGTGGTCGGCAACTCGGCTGAGAGCCGGCCTCGAGCCGCGTTTCTCGCCGCGGCGGACGGGGCCGGGTTGGCGCCGGTGAGTGGGATACCGGTCATGGCGTGCCGGGCCGCCACGATGTCCGCCGCCAAGGGCACCGGCTGTTCGTTGGTGTGGGCGCCACGCGGTGCACGACCCAGCGTTGGGTGCCGAGGCCGGAACCGTGCTCGGTGCCGCGGCGGGCGGTGTTGTCGAAGTGGCGGCTTGGACTCACAGCGTTGATGAAATTGCTGGACAGCCACGGGCGTTGATCAGATCATGACTCAAGGACCAGCACCTCGCCCACTGTCCGACGAATCCCTCTCTGAACTGCTTGGCAATCAGCGGTTCGGTACGCTCGCCACCGTCAAGCGCAGTGGCCATCCTCACCTGACCACCATGCTGTACAGCTGGGACTCCAAGGCCCGCATTGTGCGGTTCTCGACGACGGCCGACCGCATCAAGGTCCGGCACCTGCGGCGCGACCCGCGTGCCGCGCTGCATGTGCAGGGCGGTGACGTGTGGTCGTTCGCCGTCGCAGAAGGAGAGGCCGAGGTCTCCGAGATCACGAGGGTTCCTGGCGACGAGGTTGGTCGAGAACTGCTCGGAATGATCCCGCAGGACGCAAGGCCGGAGGACGAGGATGCGTTCCTGGAACAGTTGGTTGCCGAGCGGCGACTGGTCATCCGGTTGAAGGTGGACCGGCTGTATGGAACGGCGCTCGACATCGACGGCTAGGGCAGGTCGGGCTGCCGCTGTTGGTCGTGGCCGTCGTGGCTCGTGGCCGTCGTGGCCATGTGGCCGTGTGCCTGGCGCCACCGCGCGGGCGTCCGGCTGCGTGGCGGGTGCCTACGGCGGTTGCTGGTCAAAGCCACTCGTCGAAGATCAGCGTACGTCCGTGTCCGGCGTCCGTGGCCGCCAGGGTTCCGGCCCGGTGCCGTCGCTCCACGCCTGCAGGTCCTCACGGTCCCAGCACACGATCCCGCACTGCTCGGCGTACTCCAGTGCTGGGGCGGTGAAACCGCTGGTGGTGACGACGATCGCGACATCCGCCCCGTGGACGGTGAAGCACGTGCCGCCGAAGCGCTGGAGGTCCTGGGAACCGACCCGATTGGTATCGCCGTAGCGCTTGCACTGGATGACGACACGCCTTCCGTCCGGAGCCGTGGCCACCACGTCGGCGCCGAGGTCCCCGGCTCCGCCGACGACCTCGACATCCGTGCACCCGTCGCGCTCGCACAGGGCGGCTGTCGCCTGCTCGAACTCATCGGGATCCAGGGTCTCGAGGTCGACGGGCCCGGTTGTCGGAGGGGCGGTCGCCACGTCGGGCGTGAGCGTGACGGCCTCCTCGGCGTTACGGGAGGCCGCGGGTGCCTCGTGGGGATCCGACCGCCCGGCGGGTACGACGAGCGGTCCGTCGGCCGTGGCGGATGCGGCGGGGGCCCGGCCGGGAGAAGGCTCGTGATCCAGCACGTCGAGTGCCGTCCTGGTCGCCTCGTCCAGCGCGGCGGTGGCCGTGCGCGCGGTCCGTGCCACGGAGAACGGATGGCGCCGACGCCGCCGCAGGAGCAGGGCGGCTGTCAGCACGAGAACTCCGAGGACGACGGCCCAGACGGGGCGCTGCTCGGCGACACTGATCGCCGTGCGGGCGGTCAAGCCCACAAGGCTGACGACAGCGGCCAGGAGACCGAAGAACAGGGCCGTGTAGCGCAGGTCGAAGGCGCGCCGAGGGTTCACTGGTCGCCTACGGCGGACGGGTGTTGCCACGAGGTTTATTCCCCCCAACGGGACCGATACGAAGATCACTTCCCGTCTGCCCTGGATCGTGGGGTTCACCACCGTTACGGCGCCCCAGCGATCTTCGCGACCGGTTGCACACGTGCACTGCGCAGGACGCCGGCCGTGATGCCCCACAAGGGGAGCCACTTCCGCACCGATGGGCGGGCAGTCGGTTCCCGAACGGTCTGTGGGGCTGGATCCGCATGGGGTTGGTGACGGCTAAGAGGATTTGCTCAGGCGGGAAGCTGCTGCAGGCGCTGCAGTTGTTCGGTCAGCCGGCTGGTGGCCCAGCGGTACATCGGCTCGTACTCCACGGGATCGTAGGCGCGTACCGCCGCCTCGGTGACGAGGATGAGTCCGAGGTACACGTTGTACATGGTCAGGCGTACCCGCTCCCGGTCGGTGAGCGCTCGTCCGAGGAACCCGTCGAGCACGCCGGGCACCGTGTCAGGCTCGCGGAACATCAGCAGGGACACCAGCTCTGCGATGGGGTCGGCGTACAGCGCCCGCTCTCCGTCGATGATCCCTTCGATGTGCAGGTCGTCGTTGACGAAGACGTTGCCGTCCCACAGGTCGAAGTGGACCAGCGCCGGGCGTCCGACATCGTCCAGCAGCGGCGCGTGGCGGCGGATCAGTGCGGCGACGTCGTCTGCCGCCATGGGCAGCACCCTGTCGTATTCGACCGCGTCGGCCAGAATGTCGTCGATGAGGTCCAGGAACGAGGTGCGCCAACTGGTGGAGCGGGTACGGCCGTCGCGGCGCGGGTAGCCGAACAGTTCGCCGGTGACTGTGGTGATCCTGGCGCCGATCTGACCGAGGTCGCGGCGGATCGCGTACAGCTGCTCCGGGGTGAGCTGCGGAGCCAGGGCATGGAGGGTGGTGCCGTTCAGCCGGTCGAGCAGGAGGTAGCCGGCGTCGAGGTCGGCGTAGCGGATGGTGGGCAGTGGTACGCCTGCCTCGGCGGCCCGCTGGAAGAACTCGTGCTCGGTGCGCATGAGGTCGACCTCGTACCGCAGCAGCCTCAGCTCCGGGGGCGGGGCGGCCTTGAGGACGAGGCGGGCGCCGTCGGCGAGATCGACGCCGTAGACGGCGTTGAAGAACCCGTCGGTGAACTCGTGCAGCGACATGATCTCTGCGGTGGGGCCGAGCGCTGCGGTGATCACCCGTTGGATCTCGGATCTGTCCATGTGTCGCTTGGTGGCACTGTGCACCCGCAGATCGTGGCAAGCGCTTTCCGACATGGCAAGACCCGCTGCATTTCACCATCAACCCGCCGCGACCGCCTCGCTCGTGCCGCAGCGCGCAGCCCCCGACCCCTGTACGGGTGGGGGCTGTGCCGCCATCGAGCCGGGTGCCCCTGGGGCCGGGCAAGGCCGACAGCCCCCACGACGTCTGCCCGGACACAGGCCTGGCCCGCCTGGCCTACGACGGGCAGCCCGCGCCCTGCTCTGATGGCGAAGTCCCGGCGCGAGAAGCCGGAGACGTCCGCCGCTACTTCGAGCCTCGGCCGGAGGGGATCTCCGAGCTGACCAGTCTGCTCGCCCCGGGGCGATCGGCAGCGCTGATGGTCAGGGCTGAGTCGTGGCGACGTTCAGGCCGAACCCGATCAGGACGACGCCGATGACACGGTCCATGGCCCGGCGCACGGCAGGCTTCTGGAAGAACACGCGTGCCCTGGCAAGCAGCATCACGTAGCCGCCGAGCCACACAGCGGTCAGCGCCGCATGGCGGGGACCAGCAGCGCCATACCGGTGTGGGGGGAAAGCCCGGACGGGGCCAGCATCGGCAGCAGACCGGTGTAGAAGACGGCGATCTTGGGGTTGAAGACGTTGCTGACCAGGCCGGTCCGCCAGGGGTTGCCGGCAGGTGCGGCAGGGGGCATGTCCACGGCCTGCGCCTGTGTGCGCCGGCTGAGCATGCCTTCAGTCTCACATCGCGTGGCGCGGGCCGGATCACGTGACCGCGGACCGAACGGGCAGTGCCCCCGGCGCAACGTGCGAACTGCTTCCGCGGAGTTGAAAGACTCTTCCGTCAGCCTGGACAAACTTGCGCAACTCACGGCCGTTCGTTCCTCAGTGGCGGACAAGGCAGAACGGATGTCCCGCCGGGTCAGCTGCCGAGGCGTCGTTCATTCGTCAGCTCTCGGAGCGTCGACGCGCGAGATGGACGGTAATGTCGGCGGAAATCTCTACCCTGTCCGGGAGGACCTGCATTATGTCGCTGAACACCTGCTTTCGTTCCAAGGCCGGCAGGACGAGATAAGCCGAAATGGTTGAGAGATGCCCAACGTAGTCACGAGCACTCATGGTCAAGCGCCGTTCGATAATGGATTGTTCAACACCGGTGAACCACTCGGACCGTTGCAGCTCCGTACCCGGCCACTGCATTTCATGCCCCGGAGGTGTCCCGTCTGGGGACGGAATCTCGTCGCTCTCCAAAAACGGTGCTCGCGCCGCGCGAACAGCTTCCTCCACTGCCGGGTCAGCCAGTCGGAATGGCCCGCCGCACGAGGCGAACACACCACCCGGCTCCAGCAGCGCGGCCATGCGTGACCACCGGCCCTCGGGATTCGTCCAATGCAGTGCTGCTGCCGCATAAACCAGGCCGTACCGCTCGCCCGGTCGCAAGTCCTCGAACGCAGCTTGCACCGTCCTGACGTTTCCCGGCACGTGCTTGCGCAGCTCGGCGAGCATGGACCCGTCAGGCTCGGTCGCAGTGACCATGACCCCCCGTTGAGCGAACAGGCGAGTTGCTTTGCCTGTCCCAGCGCCGATCTCGAGGGCAGTCCGAACGGGATGACCCGCGTACGCCATCACCATGTCGAACAGCTCAACGGGATACCCCGGCCGGAACCGTTCGTATGCTTCCGCCACCACTCCGAAGCTCAGCGCGCGACCAGACATGCCGAGCATCCTGACACGACCCGCGCCGTCGGTTCTCGATCTTTTGCCCGACTCAGACACGAGCTGATGTCTCAAGCAGCCGCGGGCCGCCGGTGTAGTGGTGGTGGCCGAACGGGACACCGGTCTCGACGCTCAGGTTCTCAAAGAAGTTGCTGATCGCCGGTCCGGCGCGGTGCGGTGCCGTGGACCCTCCTGCGGGCGACGCAGTTCCACGAGTTCGCGGGTCAGGTGCTGAGCGGCGTACCCGGGCCGATCGCGATGGTACCGACGGCGCGGAGACTGGCTGCCGTGGCGCCCGGCGCTTCGGCGAGTACCGGGCGATGCCCGAGCGCCTCTCACCACACAGTGGAGCCTACGGCGCTCGGCCTCCACAGGCGCGGAACGGGTCCGTGCGGCTCAGCCGCCGGTGGACAGGGTCAGACCGAGCCGGATCTGGCTGTCCGCGGTGGCCACTATGGTCTCAACGACGTTTCGGGTTCCAGCCGAGCGTCGAACGGGCCTTTTGATTGCTGATGAGGGGGATCCGCCCCTGCAGGGCCGCGGCGTCCCGCAGAGCCGGTTCGGTCTTCGCGGCCTCGCGTACCTGCTCGATGGTCAGTTCCGCGGAAGGCAGTAGATCGGCCGCGGCGGGGAAGTGCTCACGCAGGATCTGCGCCATGCCGAAAAGGCTGATCGCCGGTCCGCCGACGGCGATGAAGCGCTCGCCCGCCGCTTTCGGGTGCAGCATGGCGCGCAGATGCAGATCCACGACGTCGCGCACGTCGACGCGCCGAAATACATGATCGGCACCACCGGCATCTGCCCGGTACGCACGAAACGGTATCTGCGGTGACGACGGCGGCGAAGCCTCCGGGAGCGGTCCGGAACGGGGTGCCTCGGGTCCCGGGGCGATGGCGTTCACGCGTAGGCTGCGCGGCGCCAACTCCACGCGGTCACGTTCGGCGACACCGAGCATGTCCGGAGCAGCTCCGGACGGGGTGGCGCGGTACTTCCCCAAGTGCCGCAACTGCCCCTGAGGACTGCCTAAATCGCTGACCTGACGGTAGTCGATGTCCTAGGGTGATAGCGGGCGGACAGCAACGAAAGCGGTGGCGGGGACCACGGCGGGCCCAGCCGGCTGCTCGGGCGACTCCACCACAGCAGGCAGCCACCGAACACTACTTCTGCGGAGAATGTGAACCGTGGGACCGGAACGCTTCCGCATCGCCGCCGTGCTCGGCACCCGCCAGGGCAGCGGGTATCTCTTGACACCCCGTCTCGTCCTCACCGCCGGACACCTGGTGCAAAACCGCTACTTGGCGAAGGTCGCGACGCTCGGCGGTGTCGGCGAGGTCGAATGCCGCGTGGTGTGGTCGCGGCACGACCGCGAGTGCGATGCCGCGCTGCTGCTGGCCAAGCGAGACCTGATCCCTGCCGAACTCGCCGAGCAACTGGAGCCGGTGCGCTGGGGCGTGCCCTCCGGACTCGCGCCGATGGAATCCTGCCAAGCCATCGGCTTCCCGCAGATGCAGCGCGACGGCGAGGACGGACTCGACACGGAGCAGGTGGTGGGCACGTTCAAGCCTGGTTCGCGCATGGTCCGCTCGCGGTATGTACTCGACAGCCCGTACACGCCGCCTCTCGCGCGGGCGGAAGGCCTCTCGCCGTGGGCCGGCATGTCCGGTGCGGCTCTGTTCGCGCAGGGAACGATCATCGGTGTGGTGGTGACCGACCCCGTCAACTGGCAGCACGGTCGCCTTGAAGCCGTACGGAGCCGCGTCCTCTTCGGGGATCCGGAGTTCGTGGAGCGGCTGGTGAAACACACCGGTCATCAGCCGACCGTGGACGAACTCACGGATCCCGAGCACAACCCGCACGCCCAGTTCGAGCGCCGGTACGCAGCGTACGTGGCCGAGTTCTACAACGAACTCAGGATTTTCGGGCTCGACTTCAGCCGTCAGGAACACGCGCAGTGGCCGCTGGACACGGCGTATCTGAGCCTGGAGCTGGCGCCCCACCACAGGCGAAGGTTCGGATCGCAGGACACCGTCGGCGAGCCGGGCGGCCGGTTCCACGATCCGGTCGGCGGCGGCCGGCAGCGCGTCGAGACGGCGTTCGCACGCCGGACCCGCATCCTCCTGCGCGGCCACGCCGGTTCCGGCAAGACGACCTTGGTGCAGTGGCTGGCCGTGACCGCCGCCCGGCGGGAGTTTCCCCTGGCGCTCGGGCACCTTCAGGGCTGCCTGCCGTTCGTTCTGCCCCTGCGCACCCTCACCCGGCGCGATGCGCTGCCGGAACCACAGGACTTCCTCTCCGCCGTCGGCAATCCGCTGCACTCCCTGCAGCCAGAAGGCTGGGCCGACCAGGTCCTCCAGTCCGGGCGCGGGCTCCTGCTCATCGACGGCGTGGACGAGATCCAGGAAAGCGACCGACAGCGAACCCGGGACTGGCTCAAGCAGCTGATCACCCTCTACCCCGACTGCGTCTTCCTGGTGACGACCCGGCCCTCGGCAGTGGACGACGGCTGGCTGAGCAGTCAGCAGTTCACCGAGCTGAACCTGCTGCCGATGAACCGTCAGGACGTCACCGCGTTCATGCACCGCTGGCACCAGGCAGCCGCCCGGACCGTCGAGCGCTCAGATGAACGGGCCCAGCTGGCGGAGTACGAGCAGGTACTGGCCGATGCCCTGCCCCGCAAGAACGACTTGGGCCGCCTTGCGACCAACCCCCTGATGTGCGCGATGATCTGCGCACTGCACCGCGACCGCAATTCCTACCTGCCGCAGAACCGGCTGGAGCTCTACGAGGCCGCGCTCAGCATGTTGCTCGTCCGTCGCGACGTGCAGCGGAGGGTCGCCACGCACCTGCAGATCAACGAGAGCGCACAACTGTGGCTGCTGCAGCAGCTCGCCTACTGGATGATCCGCAACGGCCATGCCGAGGCCGACCGCTCCAACGTGCTGCGGGTCGTCGCCGATGCCCTGCGCTCGATGCCCCAGGTCGCCGCCCCCGAGCAGGCCGCGGACGTCCTGGACCACCTGCTGCTTCGCAGTGGAATTTTGCGCGCGCCGTCCCCCGACACCGTCGAGTTCATCCACCGCACTTTCCAGGACTACCTCGGATCCAAGGCCGCTGTGGAGGGTCAGGACCTCCACCTGGTGGCCGCGCACGCCCACGAGCCGCAGTGGGAGGACGTGGTGCGGATGGCGGTCGGGCACGCCCGCGCGGACGAACGCGCCATACTGCTGCGCCGCCTGCTGGAACTCGGCGACACGGCCGCCTCCCCGCAGCGCGAGCGGCTGCACCTGCTTGCCGCAGCGTGCCTGGAGCACGCGACGGCACTAGCCCCTGACGTTCGCGCCGAGGTCGAGAGGCGTGCGGCAGCTCTGGTCCCGCCCGAGAGCCCGGCGGACGCCGAGCTGCTCGCTCAGGCCGGAACGGTGGTACTGGACCTGCTCCCCTCGCCCGAGGGGCTCACGGTGGGGCAGGCCGGCGCGGTCGTCCGTACCGCCCGCCTGCTGGGCGGGGAGCACGCCTATCAGGTGCTGCACTCCTTCCGGGCACATCCGGACCAGAACGTCCGACAGGAGCTCGCCGACGCCTGGGACGGCTTCGACGCCCGGGCATACGCAGAGGGCATCCTCGTCCACACACCGCTTGCAGGAGTACGCCTCACCGTAAGCAGTGCGGCGCAGCTCTCCGCGCTTTCCACGATGGGTCCGGTCCCCGTGCTCGCCTGCGTGGGCGACTTCCCGGCAGAGGCACTCTCGCCCGTGCTCCGCCGCGCCCGTCCGGACGACTTCACCCTGGATGCCAACGACGTCCTGCGCGACCTGGACTTCCTTGCGGTGGACCTGCCGGAGCTCTCCGCGTTGTGCCTCTCCGACTGCGGCGGCCTCACGGACTACTCGGCGCTGCGTCGCCTCGGTATGAACACCGTCATACTCCGGAACGTGCCCAGCGGCCCCGACCTGTCCCCGTTGCAGGACGTGGAGACACTCCACAATGCGACTTTTCGATGGGACCGGGGCGGGGCGGCACGCCGCCTCACGCTGACAGACGTCCCCTTTCCGACGAGTCTCCGACGCCTCCGGGTCCTCGGCAACCTGGTCGTCGCCGACCTCCATTCCATCCGTCGCTGGCCGCACCTCACCTCGCTCGCCCTGTCCGGCGCACCGGTGCCGGCCGAAGAGCTGGCCGCGCTCAGCCGGCTACCCTCGCTGAAGGACGTGGACCTCACCATCGAGGACCTTTGCCCGTCCGACCTCTCCCAGGTGGTCCGTCTGCCCGGTGTCACCAGCGCGCAGGTGAGCACCTATGCGACCGGAGACCTCTGCACCGCAGATCTTCTTTCCCGGATGCTTCCTTCGGTTCAGGAGCTGAGCCTGCACGTGCAGTTCACGCATGCAGGCCGCAGGTCGGCGACCGTGGACCTCTCCGCGCTCGCCGGCATTGCCGATGTCTCGGTCACTCTGAGCTGGGCATCCTCAGGCGATCTGCGGGTCACCGGAGCCGAATGCCTGCCGCCTGGTTCGGTACGCCAGGTGCTGACGTACCACCCCACGTCCGATGCGCCGAAGCCACCGTCTCCCTGGTGGCGCCGCCTCAGCGGCCGGTGACGAAGACGGGACCGGGCATGATGCCCTACCGTCGATCACCAGTCGACGACAGGAGAGCCAGTGCCGGACTTCCAGGACATCGAACTCGCCGCCGCGGTGAGGGCGATCAGGGACGGGTTGATGCAGGCGGCAACGGCTGGGGCCGGGGAAGCGGTGCGCTTCGACGTCGGCCCGATCCAGATGGAGTTCACGGTCGAGCTGCGTCGGGAGGCCGGGGCCAAGGGCGGCGTCAAGGCATGGGTGGTCAACGCCGACGCCGATGCCAAGGCCTCCAAGAGCCGTACGCATCGAATCGCCTTCACGCTCACCCCCAAGGACGCCGCCGGGGGCAGCCTGGAGGTCGGCAACGAAACCCACGGAGGCACCGACCGCTTCGACTCCGTCGAGTAACCGCGCTCTTGTGCTGCGGAGTCGCTCTTCCCATACCCTGCACGACGCCGGCTGCCCGTGCAGCAGGGCAGGTTGCCGTCGGTAAGCCGGCTGCCCGTGCAGCAGGGCAGGTTGCCGTCGGTAAACGGCCTACCGCGGATGGGGGAGGCAGCGGGCGATGGCCACCGGCACGTTGCCGAACTCTTCCGACAGCGGGAGGGCCAGGGTGCTTCTGCAGCCCGGGAGCCCCGGTCACGATCACGATCAGCGACCCTTTCATGCCTGGGCCGGCCACCGCTGCCAGGACGCAGCCACGGACTCGTCGCCGACCTCATGCAGTCGGCCCGGAACCAGCCCGAGCGGCTGCCCGCGGCCGCTACTTCTGAGTAACCGGGATCACCTCGCCGGTCAGGCCTGCAAGGGCGCTTTCGGGGTAATCGTCTGGAGTCAGACAGAGCGCTTGGGTACGAGGCGGCTTATGAAGCAGGCTGCAATGAGTGACGGCCCGGTGCTGCCCGGAGGGCGGATAGCGGTGTCTGCCGCACTCGAGGGCAGCGAGGAGATAGCCCAGGCCCGGCATCTTGCCCGGGCCTTTCTCACGCATCTGCGGACCCGGCACGGATTACCGGTGTCCGACCGCGCGGTGGGCATGACGCAGTTGGTGGTGAGCGAGCTGGTGACCAACGCCCGCAAGTACGCTCCGGGCCCTGCCCTGCTGACGTTCGAACTCGACGAGGACGTCGTCGAGATCACCGTGTGGGACACCGAGCCGAGGATGCCCGTGGTGCGGGCAGCAGATCCGCAGCGTGTGGGGCAACACGGCCTGGAGATCGTCACGGCCGTCTGCCGGGACTTCGAAGTGCATCGTGAGCCGGTGGGCAAGCGCGTCAAGGCAGTCATCGCTCTCGCCGATGACCAGGTCGGTGACATGGCCGGCCCCGTGGTGTGACCAGGAGTCCGGATCACATGCCGGCAACACCCTCGCCTGGGGGCGGGGCAGCTGCCTGATCATGACTTTGACAGCAGCCAGATCCCGCTCGGTGTCGCGCTGGCGGCCACCAGGACATCACCGGCTGGACGCAGGACGAGAACACCGGCGTCTCCCTCCAGAGCCCCGTCGGCACCCACGCCGTCCGCTGACCGAAGGGCAGGGCACCAACGACCCACCGGCCGGGACATCCGGAGATCCGCCACCCAGGTCAAGGCGGACTGGCTGCTCGCCGAGCACTTGCCCGAACAACCGCGTCTCCTAATGCGCCTTGTCGCGCCTGAGTATCCGCCTCAGCGCTCTTCGAATCAGGAAGAGGGCCCCTCCTGCGAGCATGGCCATGCCCAGGAAGATCAGGAATCCGCCGATGGCGGCCAGGAGTACGGCGACCAGGGCCAGGAGGGCGCCGAGGAAGAGCACCAGGGCGCCAACCAAGACCAAGATCGTGGCGGTGACAAGAAGAAGAAATGCGAGGACTGCCACGACTACCTCCAGCCCCTCGCTCGCTCTTTGCTTACCGGCCGGGGAACAGGAGGTGCGCGCGGACGCAGCGGGGTGACGGTGCGCTCGCCGGTGGCCTTCTCTGGTAGTCGGTAGGTCAGCGAGCCGGAGATCTGTTCCGCCTTTCCAGCCCTCGGCGAGGCTGATCATCGTGGCCGTATGGTCAGACGGACAGGCGCGGGCGGGGCTGGCGATGATGAACGGCACGTCAGTGCCTTTCTTTACTCGCCTCTAGCCTCACCCCCGTGCCCCACTGACGCCAGCCTTCTCTGATCCACGCACGCTCCGTGGAGTGAGCAGATCGGGTGAGATCACCTGTTGGCCCCTTTGCAGGGGTGCCGAGCGCCAGGCTCCGAACCGGGATCGAAGGCGGCCTTTGACTTGGATACGCCCAGCCGAGAGGCTGACGGCGTGGACGGCAACCCGAAGAAGCGGTCTCGCAAAGGGTTGCATGTGGCCGGCGTCGGGCCGCCACGCCGTGCCGCCGTCAGTGCGGCGGCGACGTCGCACATCATCGTCCACGTCTCGCGGACGCACGTGGTGGACGGTCGTATGGACCGCCGTGCCAAGCGTCAGGGGATCCGGTTTCCGATCGTCTGGGTCCCGGCGCCGCAGGCGCTGTGGGTACGGCTCTGGCCGGCGTAATCCGCTGCGACTGCCCGGTTCACCATGCCCGCCGACTCCGCACGGATTCGGCACTGCCTCACCGGGCCTACGCGCCGCCGGAACCGACGGGTGTCTCCGGCCCAACCCGTGTCCCGCCGTGGCGGGAATGGATGGGGGACTGGTCTCAGGTGCGTTTCCCGGTCGCCGGAGCGACACCCTGCGGGAGGGCTGTGCTCCTGAGATGTTCTCGCAGCCACTGCTCGGTGTGACTCACGTGCATCAGTGCGGCGGCCTGGCTGAGGGCGGCGTCACGGGTGCACAGGGCATCGAAGATGGCCTCGTGTTCCGCGAGGGTCCTCCCCCCGGCCTGGTCGTCGACCAGGCCGCGCCAGATGCGGGCGCGCAGCGTACGGCCAGAGATGCCCTCCAGCAGGGTGAGCAGCGTTTCGTTGCCCGTTGCCGAGACCACGGCGCGGTGGAACGCCGCGTCGTGCGCGTTGAGCTGTTCGACGTCGTCGCGCGCCCCTCGCATGGCGTCCAGGTGCTGCTTCACCTCTGCCAGCTGGTCGTCGGAGATCCGGGTGGCGGCGAGAGCGGTCGCGACCGGTTCGAGGAGCCGACGAACCTCCATCAGATCCAGCAACGCCGCCGAGTCGCTCTGCAGCAGCTCCACCGCCCCGCCGAGGCCCTCGAGCAGCAGGCTCGGCTGGAGGCTGGTCACATAGGTGCCGTCGCCCCGTCGGACTTCGAGCACGCGGGCGACGGCGAGCGCTTTGACCGCCTCGCGGGCCAGGTTGCGGGACAGACCGAGCTGGGCCGCCAGCTCCGGCTCCGGCGGCAGCTTCGAGCCCGGTGGCAGCGCCCCGGTGCGGATGAGCTCACGGATCTGCTCAATGGCCTTGTCCGTCAGCGACATCGCGGGCCACCCCTTCCGTCTCCCCCCGGAGTGTTCTCCGCGCTGTTCTGCGTGGGTACGTCCGGCCTGATCAGACCCTGGGTGCGAAGGTCCTGCCAGAGAGCTTCCGGCACATGCCGACGGTGGAGTTCCACGTTGCGCCCGACTTGCTCCTGATTCCTCATCCCCAGGGTGACATTGATGATACTGGGATGGCTGAAGGGAAAAGCGATCGCGGCGGCGGGCAGGGTGGTGCCGTGACGTTCGCAGACCTCGGCGATGGCCAGGGCACGGGAGACGAGGTCCGGCGGGGCGACCTTGTAGTCGTACTTCATACCCGGCGTCGGGCGGTCCCGGGAGAGCAGACCGGAGTTGAACACGCCGACCGCGACCACGCTCTTGCCGTGCTCCCGCGCGGCGGGCAGCACGTCGTCCAGCGCCGTCTGGTCGAGGAGCGTGTAGCGTCCGGCCAGCATCACCACGTCGGCGGCGGTCTCCCGCAGGAAGCGGGCGAGCATGGCCGACTGGTTCATACCGGCGCCGATCGCGCCGATCACCCCCTGGTCGCGGAGGTCCGCGAGGGTGGGCAGGGCCTCCTCGGCGGCCTGCTGCCAGTGATCGTCGGGGTCGTGCACGTAGACGATGTCGAGGCGGTCCAGACCCGTACGCTCCAGGGTGGCGTCGATGGAGCGGAGCACGCCGTCCCGGCTGAAGTCCCATTGGCGGCGCAGGTCGTCCCGGACGACGAACCCCTCGATGTCGACGCCCCGCGGCTGCTCGTTGGGCACGAGCAGCCGGCCCACCTTGGAGGAGACGACGTACTGCTCGCGGGGCCGATCGCGCAGGGCGGCCCCCAGGCGCCGCTCGGAGAGGCCGAGCCCGTAGTGGGGCGCGGTGTCGAAGTACCGGATGCCGCTCTCCCAGGCCGCCTCGATCGCGGCCGCCGCGTCCTGGGCCGGTGTGACCCGGTAGAGGTTGCCGATGACGGAGGCACCGAAGCCCAGCTCGGTGACGTCGACGGTGGTGTTCGTGATCTTCCGGGTTCGCATGGCATGCTCCTCGGGTCCTTTGGGCGGGACGGGCCTACGGGTGGGAAAGGGGCGCCGTTCAGCGCCTGACGGCGGCCGAGCCGCCCGTCATGAGCGCTTCGACCTCGGCGAGCGAGGCCATGGAGACGTCGCCGGGCGTGGTCATGACGAGTGCGCCGTGCGCCGTGCCGTAGGCGAGGGCTCGCTTCAGACAGTCGGCGGTGAGCGGGCCACCGGTCGGCCCGGTACCCGTGAGCGGCCCGGAAGCGGTGCGCCGGAGCGATACGTGCTCCGACCCGGCCCGCCCCAGTGGGCCGTGCCCCGGCGCGTCGTCGCCGCCCCGTCCGTGGTCCGGCCCGGAGACGTCCGTGGGCTCGTCCTCGGGACCGGGCGCCGATGTCAGCAGCCCGTAGATCAGTCCGGCCGCGAAGGCGTCGCCGGAGCCGATGCGGTCCAGGACGTGCAGGCCGGGCATCTCCGGACCCGCGACGAAGCCGGTCGCCCGTGACCAGGCCGCCGAGGACCAGTCGTTCACACCTGCCGAAGGCACGCCGCGGAGCGTCGTGGCCAGTACCCTCACCCCGGGCAGCCGGTCGGCGACCTCGGCGAGCGCATCGGGCACCTCTTCCGCGCGGACGCGCACCGCCCCGGGGTACGGTCCGGTCAGGCCGAGGGCGCCCACCACCACGTCGGCGTGCCGGGCCAGCCGCAGGTCCACCTCGCGGGCCCGTTCGGCACCGCCGCGGTCGGCCCAGAGGCTCGGGCGGTAGTTCGGGTCGTAGGAAACGGTCACCCCGTGCCGTCGCGCCGCGTCCATCGCCTCCTCCGCCACGTCCACCGTGGTGTCCGACAGGCCGGCGAAGATGCCGCCCGTGTGGAACCAGCGCGGGCCCGCGGCGAACAGCGCGTGCCAGTCGACGTCCCCCTTGCGCAGCTGGGACACGGCCGTGTTCGCACGGTCGCTGACACCCAGCGCGCCCCGGATGCCGAAGCCCCGCTCCACGAAGTTCAGCCCGTTGCGGGCGGTGCGGCCGATGCCGTCGTCGGGCACCCACCGGATCAGTGACGTGTCGACACCGCCCTGGAGGATCAGGTCCTCGGCCAGTCTCCCCACCGCGTTGTCGACCAGGGCGGTCACGACGGCCGTGCGCAGGCCGAAACAGCGGCGCAGTCCGCGCACCAGGTTGTACTCGCCGCCGCCCTCCCAGACCTGGAAGGTGCGGGCGGTACGGATACGGCCCTCGCCGGGGTCGAAGCGCAGCATCACCTCGCCGAGGGCGATGACCTCGGGGACGCTCATCCCGTACTCCTCCGGACGGCCTCGGCGGTGAGCCGCCGGATCCCCTCGTAGTCGCCGCGCCGCAGGTGGCCGGTGGTCGCCATCCAGCTGCCGCCGACGGCGAGGACCGCCGGATGGGAAAGGTAGACGGGCAGCTGCGCGGGGCCGATGCCTCCGGTCGGCAGGAAGCGTGCCCGGGGAAAGGGAGCCGCGAGCGCCTTGAGGATACCGATGCCGCCGAGCGGCTCGGCGGGGAACAGTTTGACCGTGTCGAGGCCCGCGCGCAGGGCGCGCATCAGCTCCGTGGCGGTGGCGATGCCCGGCACGACGGGTACCTCGAGCTCACGGCACGTGGCGACGACGTCCGCGTCGTAACCGGGGGAGACCACGAAGCGGGCCCCGGCCATCACGGCCCGCTTCGCCTGCTCGGAGGTGAGCACGGTGCCAGCGCCGACCGCCAGCCCGCCGTGGGCCGACATCGCCTTCACCACCTGCTCGGCATCCGGGGTACGCAAGGTGACCTCGGCGCACCGGGCTCCGCCCGCTGTGAGCGCGTCGGCGAGCGGGCCGGCCTGCGCGACGGACGCAACCGTGAGCACGGGCAGGATCCGGGCTCCCGCCAGCACGGAGGCGAGATCGGTGATCATCATCGTCCCAGCCATCCGCCGTCGACGGGCAGGACGGTGCCGTGGACATAGGCGGCGGCGTCGGAGGCCAGGAACACGGTGGCGCCCGCGAGGTCGTCGGCGGTGCCCCAGCGTCCGGCGGGGATGCGGTCCAGGATCGCCTTGCTGCGCACCGGGTCGTCCTGGAGGGCCTGGGTGTTGTCGGTGGCGATGTAGCCGGGCGCGATGGCGTTGACGTTGACGCCGTGCGGGGCCCACTCGTTGGCCAGGGCCTTGGTCAGGCCTGCGATGCCGTGCTTGGCGGCGGTGTAGCCGGGGACGGTGATGCCACCCTGGAAGCTGAGCAGCGACGCGGTGAAGATGATCTTCCCTCGGCCGCGGGCCACCATCGTCGCGCCGACCGCCCGAGTGAGCGCGAACTGGGCGTTGAGGTTGACCTGGAGCACCAACTCCCAGTCGACGTCCGAGTGTTCGGCCGCAGGGTGTCGGCGGATCGTGCCCGCGTTGTTGACCAGGATGTCCACGGGCCGCTCGCGGCCCGCGAGGTCCGCACCCAGCGCCCGTACGGCGTCGGGGTCGGCGAAGTCGGTCCGGATCGCCTCGAAGGTGCGTCCGGCGGCGGCGACGTCCTTCTCCACCGCGCTGCCGGACTCCTCCAGCGACGCGCTGACGCCGATGACGTCCGCGCCGGCCTCGGCGAGCGCACGGGCCATGGTCCGGCCGATGCCGCGCCGGGCTCCGGTGACGACGGCGAGCCGCCCGGTCAGGTCGAACAGAGGCATCTCAGGCTCCCGTCGTGTCATTGCCGCAGTCCACCAGGATCTTCATCACGTCCCCGCCCGCCTCCAGCGCCTCGAAGGCCGAGGGCGCCTCGGTGAGGGGGACGACCTTGCTGATCAGCCGCTCGGCGGGGATCGTGCCGTCCGCCACCAGCGTCACCGCCTGCTCGAAGTCCGAGCGGTCGTACAACCGGGCACCGACGAGGGTGAGTTCGCGCCAGAAGAAGCGGTGCAGGTTCACCTCGCGGGGCCGGGGGTGGATCGCCACCAGACACAGACGGCCGCGTACGCCCAGCACCTCCACGGCGGTGTCGACACCGCCCGCCGCGCCGGAGACCTCGAAGGCGACGTCCGCGCCCGCGTCGCCGGTCCATTGCCGGACGAGCTCGGGAACGTCCTCGGCGGCCGGGTCCCAGGCGGTCAGGCCCAACTCCTCGGCGAGCAGGCGCCGGTGGGTGCTCGGCTCCACCACGCGGACGTCGGCACCGGCGGCCCGCGCCACCAGCGCGATGAGCACCCCGACCGGTCCGCCGCCGACCACGACGACCCGCTCACCCTCCCGCACCCGGGCCCGGCCGACGTCGTGCACGGCCACGGCCGTGGGCTCCACGAGCGCGGCCCGGTCCAGGGGGAGGGACCCGGGCAGGCGGACGAGGGTGGCGGCGGGCACGGTCCAGCGCTGCTGCATCGCGCCCGGCGAGTCGATGCCGATGAAGTCGAGGTTCTGGCAGACGTGCCGGTGACCGGAGGTGCACGCCGGGCAGGTGCCGTCCCAGCGCAGCGGCATCACGGTCACCGCGTCACCGGGCTGCCAGCCCTCCACGTCCGGCCCGACGCGTACGACGCGGCCGGACATCTCGTGTCCGAGCACGACGGGCGCGGCGACCCGGGCGTCCATGTCGCCGTGGAAGATGTGCAGGTCGGTGCCGCAGATGCCGACGTAGGCGGGCGCCAGTTCCACCTCGCCGGGGCCGGGGGAGCGGGTCTCGGCGGGCGCCGTGTCCAGGGTGCGGGCGGACGTGTAGCGGACTGCGAGTGTCATCGTGGGGTCAGGGTCCCTTCAGCGCGGACGCCGATGGTCAGCAGCAGGTTGGCGTAGGTACGGATGTCGGCGGTGACGATCGCCAGCGCGAGGTCGGAGGATCGTGCGGCGTCGTAGAACTCGAAACGGCCCAGCGTCTCCACCGGGACGGGCGCCAGCCGGGCGCGGTACTGGGCGACGGCCGGCGGCTCCGGTTCGCCCTGCGGCGGCACCATCACCTGTGCCGACTCCACGGGGATCGCCCGCAGGAGGACGTCGAGCACCGTGGTGACGTCCAGCACGCCCGGCTTCAGGTTGAGGTAAACCGTTCTGGCCCGCTCGCCGGTGGCCGTACCGGCGGGGTAGTGGCCGTCGGCGAGCAGGACACGGGCGCCGTGGCCGGCACCGGCCAGCGCCTCGAGGATGCCCGGGTGCAGCAGTTCCGTCAGGAGCACGGCGTCCCCTCCTTCGTCGGGACAGGCGTCAGGTCGTAGAAGTCCGTCGCGGTGCCGGCGAGCACCGCGTGGATCTCGGTGCCGGAGCAGCCGTCCAGGAGTTCCTCGACGGCGGCGGCCCAGCGGTTCCAGCCGCCGGCGAGGACGCAGACCGGCCAGTCGGAGCCGAACATCAGCCGGTCGGGGCCGAAGGCGGAGAGCAGGACGTCCCACACCGGGCGCATGTCGGCGACGGTCCACTTCTCGTGGTCGGCCTCCGTGACAAGTCCCGACACCTTGCAGCGCACCTGGGGATGCCCGGCCAGTGTCCGCACCTGGTGTGCCCAGTCGCTCAGTTCCCGCCGAACGAGAGGCGGCTTGCCCGCATGGTCGAGGACGAGGGGCAGCTCCGGCAGCCTTTCCGCGAGACGGATCGCCTGCGGGAACTGGTGGCTGCGGATCAGCACGTCATATCCGAGCCCGCGTTCCGCGACCGCTCGCAACCCCCGCTCCACGTCCGGTCGTTGGAGCCAGTGCGGGTCGGACTCGCCCTGCACGATGTGCCGTACGGCCCGCAGGTGCCGGCCTGCCGGCCCAGTTCGCAGGTCGTCGAGTACGTCGCCGATGGCGGGGGACGTCAGGTCCGCCCAGCCGACGACGGCGCCGATCAGCGGGTCGCATTCGGCCAGGGCGAGGAGGTCGCGTGTCTCGGGGACGGATGTGATGCACTGGACGAGCACCGTGCTCGTCAGCCGCCGTCCGGCGATCGACCGGGTCGCGGCCGAGCGGAGGGCGTGCGAGCTGAAGCTGTGGCGGAGCGGCTCGTGCCCGGGTTCGTCCAGCCACGGCTGCGGCCGGACGTCCAGGTTCCACACGTGGTGGTGGGCGTCGATGAGGGCTTCGACGTCAGACACGGGCGGTCCAGACGGGTCCGTCGGGATAGACGTACTCCTTGAGGGACTCCGGGTGCATCTGCGCGCTCAGCCCGGGAAGCTCCGGCGCCAGGTAGTGGCCGTCGGCGATGCGCACCGGGTCGACGAAGTGCTCGTGGAGATGGTCGACGTATTCGATGACCCGGTCCTCGAGGCTGCCGGAGACGGCCACGTAGTCGAACATCGACAGGTGCTGCACCATCTCGCACAGCCCGACGCCGCCGGCGTGCGGGCACACCGGCACGCCGAACTTCGCGGCGAGCAGCAGGATCGCGATGTTCTCGTTGACGCCGCCGACCCGTGCCGAGTCGATCTGCACGATGTCGACCGCGCCGGCCTGGAGAAGCTGCTTGAAGACGACTCGGTTGGCGATGTGCTCGCCGGTGGCGACCTTGATGGGGCTGACGGCCTTGCGGACGGCGGCGTGGCCGAGGATGTCGTCCGGGGAGGTGGGTTCCTCGATCCAGTACGGCTGGTAGGGCGCCAGGGCGCGCATCCAGTCGATCGCGTCCTGGACGTCCCATCTCTGGTTGGCGTCCACGGCGATGCGGATGCCGTCGCCGACCGTCCCGCGGGCGGTGCGCATGCGCCGTACGTCGTCCTCCAGGGAAGCGCCGACCTTCAGCTTGATCTGGGTGAAGCCGTCGGCGACGGCCTCACGGGCCAGGCGAGCCAGCTTCTCGTCGGAGTAGCCGAGCCATCCCGGAGTGGTGGTGTAGGCGGGGTAGCCGCGCTCCAGCAGGCGGACGATGCGCTCCTGGCGGCCCGGTTCGGCGCGGCGCAGGATGTCCAGAGCCTCCTCGGGGGTGAGGGCGTCGCTGAGCCAGCGGAAGTCGACCTGCGCGACCAGCTCCTCGGGCGACATCTCGCCGAGGAAGCGCCACACGGGCTTGCCCGCGCGCTTGGCCGCCAGGTCCCAGGCGGCGTTGACCACCGCCCCGGTGGCCATGTGGATGGCGCCCTTCTCCGGTCCCAGCCAGCGTAGTTGGGGGTCGTGCACAAGGGAGCGGGAGAACGCCCCGAGGTCGTCGCAGACCTCCTCCACGGAGCGGCCGACCACGTGCGGGGCGAGGGCCGCGATGGCAGCGGCCTGCACGTCGTTGCCACGTCCGGTGGTGAAGGCCAGGGCGTGGCCCTCCAGTTGGTCGCCGGCATCGGTGCGCAGGATCACGTACGCGGCGGAGTAGTCGGGTTCGGGGTTCATCGCGTCCGACCCGTCCAGGTGCTCGGACGTCGGGAACCGCACGTCCAGGACGTCGAGGGCGGTGATACGGGCAGATGCCGATGAAGGGGACACGGCAGAGGACATGACGGCAACTCCTGTGAGAGCAGGTGGGAACACGGGCCCCCTGCGACGGAACGGGCAGCGGCGAGCGGTGTGCGGCGGCGACGGCCGCCTGGTTCACTCCTGGACCTTGCCGCCGGTGATGCGAGAGATGGTCAGGGCGACCAGGATGATCAAGCCGTTGAGGGCACCGATCCACTGCGCGGGGACGCCCGCGAGGGTAAGCACGTTTTGGATCATGAACAGCAGGAGGATGCCGCTGAACGCCCCGAACATGGTGCCCTTGCCGCCGTTGAGGCTGATCCCGCCGATGACTGCGGCGGCGAAGACGGTGAAGATATAACCGTTGCCCTGTGCCGAGGCCACCGAGGCGAGCCTCCCGGACAGCAGCAGTCCGGCGAGGGCCGCGAGCACGCTGCCGGTGACGATGACCATCCACAGCACCCGGTCGGTGCGGATGCCGGCCGCCTTCGCCGCGTCGACGTTGCCGCCGATGGCGTAGAGCGAGCGGCCGAAGCTGGTCCAGCCCAGGACGACGATGGCGACGGCGAACAGCACCAGGCAGATCCAGATGGAGGCCGGCACCCCGAACCATTCCGCGGTGCCCAGGTAGAGCATCGACTTCGGCAGCTGGAAGAAGGTCTGGCCGCCGGAGATGCCGGTGAGGACGCCGCGCAGGACGATCAGCATGCCGAGGGTGACGATGAACCCGTTGAGACCGAAGCGGATGATCAGCAGGGCGTTGATCACGCCGACCAGCAGGCCCACGGCGAGCGTGACGGGAATCGCCCAGGCACCGGGCAGCAGGCCGAGGCCGTGACCGGCACCGGTCGGCACCACGAGCCAGGCTGCCACGCCGGGCGCGAGGCCCATGGTGGACTCCAGTGACAGGTCCATCTTCTTGACGATCAGGATCATCGTCTGGGCGAGGACCAGCAGGGCGATCTCGGACATGGTCTGCAGGACGTTGATGAGGTTGTCCGTCTGCAGGAAGACCGGGTTGACGATCTGGCCGACGATCGCGATGACCACGATGGCGGGGACGAGGGCGAGGTCGCGCAGCCGGGCCAGCGGTATCCGGCCGCCGAACAGGCCGTTCCGCTTGCCCTTCGGCTCGGTGGTCCCGGGAGCGGGGGTGTCCGCGAGGACGGTGTCAGGCATGGAGGTCCACTCCTTCCATCGCGGCCACGAGGTCGTGGTCGTGCCAGCCGCGGGAGATCTCTGTCGTCACACGGCCCTGGAACATCACCAGGACCCGGTCGCACATGCGCAGGTCGTCGAGTTCGTCGGAGGCGATGAGCACTCCGGTACCGGTCTCCGCGGTCTCCTCGACCTTGCCGAGGAGGAACTCCTTGGAGCGCACGTCCACGCCCGCGGTCGGGTTGATCAGGACCAGCAGCCGGGGGTTGTCGGCGAGGGCGCGGGCCATGACGACCTTCTGCTGGTTGCCGCCGGAGAGGGAGGAGACGGGCAGCTCCGGGCCGGGCGTCTTGATCGCCAGGTGCTCGATCATCCCCTCGGCGAGCCGGTCCCGTCGGCTGCGGCTGAGGAATCCGTTCCTTGCGACCCTGCGGGGAACGGACAGTGTGGAGTTGTCCGCGATCGACATGTCGGGCACGAAGCCCTGGTGGTGCCGGTCCTGGGGGACGAACCCGGCGCCTGCGGCGAGCGCGGCGGGCACGCTGCCGGGACGGGGGCGGTTGCCGGCGATCTGCACCTCGCCGGTGTCGGCGGCCCGCAGTCCCACGACGGTCTCGGCCACTTCGGTACGTCCGCTGCCCGCGGCCCCCGCGAGCCCGACGATCTCCCCGGCGCCGACCTGGAAGGTGATGTCTTCGTAGGTCTCGTTGCTCAGACCGCGGACGCTGAGCGCGGCCGTGGCGTCGGCGTCGAGGGTGCTCGCCCGTTCCTCGCGCCGGTCGGCCGCCGCCTCACCGGTCATGGCGGCGACGAGTTCGGTGCGGGGGAGTTGGGCGACCGGCGAGGTCAGGATGTGGCGGGCGTCCCGGAACACCGTCACCATGTCGCAGATCTCGTAGACCTCCTGCAGGTGGTGGCTGATGAACAGGAAGGTCACGCCCTGCCGCTGCAGATCGCGGATGCGGTCGAAGAGCCGGTTGATCGCGGCTGCGTCGAGCTGGGCGGTCGGCTCGTCGAGAATGATGAACCGGGCGCCGAAGGACAGCGCGCGGGCGATCTCCACGAACTGCCGTTGCTCCACGCTGAGATCGGCGGCGGGGGTCTGCGGGTCGACGTCCACGGACCAGGTCGACAGCAGGTCCTTCGCGCGGCGGCGTACGCCCTGCCAGCTGATCAGCCGGTGGCGGCCGCGGTCGTGCCGGTTCAGGAAGAGGTTCTCGGCGACGGTCAGTGTGGGGATGATCGTCGACTTCTGGTAGACGCAGGCCACACGCCGGCGCCAGGCGTCTCGGTCCGTGAGCCGGGGCGCCGGGTCGCCGCCGAAGGTCACCGTCCCCTCGTCCGGGGCCTGCAGGCCGGTGAGGACGGAGACCAGGGTCGACTTGCCGGCTCCGTTGCGGCCGACGAGGGCATGCGTCTCACCGGGCCTGATGGTGATCCGGGCGCCGTTCAGGGCCACCGTCGGACCGAATCGTTTGACAATGCCCGTCGCCTCGACGACGGGCGGATCCGCCGGGATCCGTCCGTCGTCCGTCGGGGCGGGTGCGGGGCGGACTGCTCGTTCCCCGTCGCTCATCTCAACCGCCTTGGTGCTGTTCGCCGTTGGTCATCGGAAGGTGGTGTCAGCCGAGGCTGTTGCCCCACAGGGACTTGTCGTCGCTCTTGAGGCTGGGGATGCCGCCGTAGGTGCCGCCGTCGGCGGTGACGAGCGGGGCCGAGAGCTGGTCCTCGAGCAGTCCGTCGCGGACCTTGACGATGGTGCTGTCGTGGTCGGTCTTGCCGGGCTGGAACGTCTTCCCGTCGATGGCGGCCTTCAAGTAGTACAGGGCGTACTTGGCGTAGAGGTCGGCCGGCTGGGAGACCGTGGCGTCGATCTGCCCGGCGGCGATGTCCTTCAGCTCCTCGGGGATGCCGTCGTTGGACACGACGAACACGTGCTTCTTGTCCTTCGGGCCGACCAGCAGGCCCTTCTGCTTGAGGACCTGGAGCGTCCCGGACAGCGCGAAGCTGGACTGCATGTAGACACCCTTGATGTCCGGGTTGGCGGTCAGGTCCGTCTGCAGCTTCTGCGCGGCTACGGCACCGTCCCAGTTGGTGGCCTCGCCGAACACCTTGATGCCCGGGTAGTTCTTCTTCATGCAGTCGTTGAACGCCTCGGTGCGGTCACGCCCGTTGATCGAGGAGAGATCGCCCTGCAGCATGACGACCTTGCCCTTGCCGCCGAGCTTGGTGCCGAGGTAGGTGCACGCCTTCTCGCCGTACGCGCGGTTGTCGGCGCGGACGACCATGTAGACCTTGCCGGTGTCGGGGCGGGTGTCGACGGTGACGACCGGGATCTTCTTCGCTTCCAGCTGCGCCAGGGTCGGCGCGATGGCGGCGGTGTCCTGCGGGGCCATCGCGATGCCCTTGACGCCCTGGCTGATGAACGTCTGGGCGTTGGCGGTGAGTTTGGCGACGTCGTTCTGCGAGTTGGTGGTCTTGAGCGAGAGGCCGAGCTGCTTGGCGAACTCCGGCGTGTACTTGATGTACGAGTTCCAGAAGTCGGTGTCGGAACGCGGGTAGTCGACGCCGACCAGCGGTGCGTCGCTCGACGACGCCGAGCTGCCCGAGCCGCTGTTGCAGGCGGTGAGCAGCGCCAGGGCGGACAGGGCCGAGGCGGCTGAGCACAGGGCGGTTCTGAGTCTCATCGGTACTTCCTCGCGCTGGTCCCGGAGCGGGAGATGGTTCGCAGGGCGACAGCCGTGTGCCGCCGCATCGAAGAGATGGGATGTATGTATAGGTGGCGACTGGGTTCGCTGTCTAGGTCCTGGGAGAAGTCGCTGGAAAGTAGGTGGCCGTGGGGCTCAAGGGAGTGACCGTTGGGCTAAATCAATCCCATCAATCGAGGTGCCTCCGTGATGTGCGGACGGCTTGCCCGCAGACCTCCGGTGTGGCGTCGCACCCTTCGCGCATCGCGCAGACATTCCATGTCTGGCACCCCGCAAACAGAACTTAACTGCCTATATACGAACGAAATCGCGAGTCAAGAGGTGCTTTCATCCCTGCACGCCCGTTGACATCAGCGAGTCACAGGAGCGAACTTCATGCGTAACGTCCGGCGCTCCGGAGCCATGGACGTCGTGTCTTCCCTTTGTCCCCCACTCCAGGGATGTCCTTATGTCGAGCTCGTTCAACCGACGCCAGGTCCTGGCCGGCGCCACATGCGTCGCCGCGGCAGCCGTCGCAGGCGGCGTCCTCGGGACCGGCGTCGCACAGGCGGCACCGAGCACCTACACCCCCGCGTGGTCCTCGGTCGACCAGCACCCGCCCGCCCCCGAGTGGTTCCAGGACGCCAAGTTCGGCATCTACTTCCACTGGGGCGCCTTCAGCGTTCCGGCTTATGGGAACGAGTGGTATCCGCGCCGCATGTACATCAGCGGCGACGCGGTCAACCAGCACCACATCGCGACCTACGGCGACCCGTCCGTGTGGCCGTACCACAACTTCATCAACGGGGCGAAGGACCTGGCGGGCAACTTCGTGCAGTTCGCACCGAAGCTGAAGTCGGCGGGCGGCACCTTCGACCCCGACGAGTGGGCGCAGCTGTTCGTCGACGCCGGCGCGCGGTTCGCCGGACCGGTCGCCGAACACCACGACGGCTTCTCCATGTGGAACAGCCAGGTCAACGAGTGGAACTCGGTCGCCAAGGGCCCCAAGCTCAACCTGCTGCAACTGTTCACCACGGCGATCCGGGCCAAGGGTCTCAAGCTGCTGGTCGCCATGCACCACGCGTACAACTTCAACGGCTACTACGACCACGTCCCCGCCCAGTCGGACCCCAGCCTGCAGAAGCTCTACGGGCAGTTGGGCAGGACGCAGGAGAACCAGCTCTGGTACGACAAGCTGAAGGAGGTCATCGACCTCGCCCAACCGGACATCCTCTGGCAGGACTTCGATCTCAGGGCGGTCGATGAGACGCAGCGCCTGAACTTCCTGTCGTACTACTACAACCAGGCCAACGCGTGGGGCCGCGAGGTCGTCGCCACCTACAAGGACGGTCTCGACAACAAGGGCGAGGTCTTCGACTACGAGCGCGGCGGCCCGGCCGACCTGACCGCCCCGTACTGGCTCACCGACGACAGCATCTCCAGCTCGAGCTGGTGCTACACGCAGGGCATCGGCTACTACAGCACCCAGCAGATGCTGCACTCGCTCATCGACCGGGTGAGCAAGAACGGCAACATGCTGCTGAACATCGCGCCGATGGCCGACGGCACGATCCCACAGGCACAGAAGGACATCCTGCTCGGCATCGGCGACTACCTGAAGCGCTTCGGCGAGTCGGTCTACTCGACCCGGCCCTGGACGGCGTACGGCGAAGGCCCGACGAAGATGGGCGGCGGCTCCTTCACCACACCAAGGGCCGGCACTGCCCAGGACATACGCTTCACCCGGAACAAGGCCGGCACGGTCCTGTACGCCACCGTCCTGGGCTGGCCAGGCAGCTCGCTGACGATCACGACCCTCAGCTCCGACCGGATCGACCTCTCCTCGCTGGCCTCGGTCAAGCTGCTCGACTCGACGGCCGGCACCTACATCGGTCTCGCCACGCCCGCACAGGACACCTCCGGGCTGAAGGTGACCCTGCCGTCGTCGGCACCGTTCAGCGCCAACGCGTATGTCCTGAAGCTCGCCTTCTCGGGGCAGATCCCCAGCCTGCGGCCCCTCTCAGGCGCCGTGCTCTACAAGGACGTCAACTACTCCGGCACGAGCGGCGTGCTCTCCGTCGGCGACTACACGGCGGACCAACTGACGCTCGCAGGCATCGACCCACTCACCGTCTCGTCCCTGCGCCTGGCTCCCGGCTTCCAGGTGATCGGCTACTCGGGAGACAACTTCACCGGCACCTCATGGACCTTCACCGCCGACAACCCCGATCTCAGGGTGACGGGCAACAACGACCAGGTCACATCGCTGAAGGTCCAGTTCAACCCGTCGACGTACCTCCGGGTCACCAACGTCACCAACGGCCTCGTCCTGGACAGCGGCGGCAACGTGGCCTCCGGGTCCGACCTCAAGCAGTGGACCTGGGACGGCAGTCCCAACCTCCAGTGGCAGGCGGTCGAGGTCGGCGGCGGCTACTACAAGCTGGTAAACCGCACCAACGGCATGGTCGCCGACGGTTGGGGGGCCACCGCCAACGGTTCAGCGGCCCGGCAGGCGCCGTGGAACGGCGGCACGAACCAGCAGTGGACCATCACCCACCGGGGCGACGGCCGCCACACGATCGCCAACCGCACCACCGGCCTGGTCCTCGACGGCGGCGGCAACGTCGCCTCCGGCTCCGTCACCAAGCAGTGGGCGTACGGAAGCAGCACCAACCTGCTGTGGACCTTCACGGCGCTCTGACTCGCACCGGCATGACAAGCGGCTGCGGCCGGCGCGCTCCACGCGCTTCCCGGCGCAGCCGCCAACCGGAATCACCGGCCCATACCTACCCGCGCCAACCAAGCTCCACCTGCTGTCCGCCTCGGCCAGCATCAAGGACGGCACGCTACTGAGTGCTCTTCCCGTACCACGAGCGGGAAATCGCCGCATACGCCCGGGACCATTGAGCGCAGCGGGCGGCCGATCGAGCTGAGTCTCTGCCGCGCGTACAGCACGAGGGCAATGAATGCGGCCACGACCAGCAACACCACGATGATGATCTGCAGGACGAACACTTGCCCCGCGGGGCTGCCCGGACAAAGCAGAGAGCGTCGGCATCGAGTCCTCCACGCGGCTGGGCCGGCATCCGCTGGACGATCGAGCGCACCGTGCCCGGCTGGGAGGCTGGCGCCGCCTGCACCGCAGCTACGAACGCGAGGCCGAGTACTTCCCCGCGTTCGCCGCCACCGCCTGAACCCTCATCTCCCACCGCAGACTCACCGGTCGAGTGGCGGTCGCTCCTCGTCATCGGGCTCGCAGCACATCAAGTGCCGTGAGAGCCACGTGGAGTTCGGTGCGCTGTTCGCCGGATTCGAGGTCGCGGTCGAGGAGGCGCTCGATGGTGCGCAGGCGTTGGTACATGGTTTCGCGGGAGAGACCGCCCCGGCGTGCGGCGACGGTCTTGTTGCCGGCCGCGTCGAGGTAGTGGCGCAGAGTCGTCAGCAGGTCGGTGCCGTGCTGGGCGTCGTGGTCGATGAGCCGGCCGAGCTGTCGTTCGGTGTACTCCTGGATCCGGGTGTCCTCGCGGAGGGCGTGCAGCAGGCGGCGCAGGCCGATGTCGGACAGTTCGTGGTAGGAGCGGTCCGGGGGGAGGGGCTGGCCGGGCGGGGTGGCCTCGGCGACGCGGGCCGCCTCGCGGAAGGAGCGGGCGGCCTCGGGGAGATCCGTGACCTCCGAGCCGACGCTGACGACTGCTTGCGGGTCCAGGCCCAGTACGGCACCACACAGGCGTTCGACGGTGGGGTGCCAGGGTTGGGAGGGGCGCAGGGCCAGCAGGATGCCGAGGCGGTCGGGGGTCAGTTCGCCGACGAGTGCCCAGATGCCTGCCGTCCGGAGCTCGTGGAACAGACGGGTCTCGGGCTCGGTTCCCCCATTCCCTGTGCGGAAGTCAACGAGGGTCGCGACGAAACGGCTTCGGTCCGTCGGCAGGCCCAGTGCGGCGCAGCGGGTGCGGGCGTCCTCGGCGGAGCGGTGGCGCTGTTCGACCAGGTCGCGCAGGGCGTTTCGGTGTGCGGTGCGCTCCCAGGGGGTGGGGTGGATGAGGCGGGCGACGGTCAGTGCCATCGACGTTCTCTCCAGGACGGTGATGTCCTGCGGTCCGAAGGCCGGCCCGTCGTCAGTGCAAGTCGGGAGCATGGCCACACGGCCCCAGCGTTCGCCCTGGTACTCGACGGGTGCGGTGAGCCAGCCCTCCGGGCCGCATACCGCCGTATGGTCGGCGGTCCTTGTGGTTCTGGAGCGCTGTTCCCAGTCGGTGAGTGCCTCCTCCACCGTGCTTCCGGACGGTTCGCAGATCAGTGCCTGGTGGACCAGGTTCTCCAGAACGACCGTTCGGCCGCTCATCTCCGCCGCCGCGCGCACCACGTCCTCAGGTCCGGCGCCGCGCAGGGTGAGGGCGGTGAACGCCTCGTGGATGCGCTGGGTGCGGCGCATCGTGTCCGCCTGGTTGCCGAGCAGGAGCGCGTGCACGACCTGGGTGACCTCCAGGAAGTTGACGTCCTTGGCCAGAGTGACGAGAGGGAGGCCGCGCACGCGGCAGGCATCGACGAGCACGTCCGGCGGGCGGTGGTAGCGGCGGACGAGTTCGATGACCAGCGCCGCGGCCCCGACGTCGGCGAGTTCGTCCACGTACCGGCGCACGCCGGCGGCGTCCTCCGGAAGCGGCATGCCCGTGGTGAAGACGAGTTCGCCGCCCTTGAGGAAGGACGCGGGGTCGGTCAGTTCGGTGATGTGGACCCACTTCACCGGCCGGTCCAGGTGGGGCACGCCGGTGACGACCTGGGGCTGCCCGGCGGCCACCACGGGAAGGGCCAGGACGTCGGCCACGGTGAGCGGACGGATGGGCTCCTGGGCGGCGGGGTTGTTGTCGTTCACGGTGTCTCCATCAGGGTCCCCTGCTCGAGCGGAGCCCAGAGCTCCGGGGAGTGCCCGGCCACTGTGACAAGCGTCGCTGACCTGCGCAAGAGCCGTCCGGCGGGCACCGGCACCCGGCACGCCCCGATGCGGTTGACACAACGTCCGGTTACCGCGTTCCGGCTGGACAGATCGCGCGTTGGCGCAGCCCTGGTCTGCGGAGATGCTCGGGGAGACCGACGCATACCGACGACCGAGGCCGGGAGCCGAACATGACCGCACTGTCGCCGCACCTTCGCCAGGCCACGCCCGTGGTGGCGGCCCGGGGCGAGGGCGTCCACCTCTATGGTGAGGACGGCCGCCGCTATCTGGACTTCACCGCCGGCATCGGCGTCACCAGCACCGGACACTGCCACCCCAAGGTCGTGGCGGCCGCGCAGGAGCAGGTGGGCACGCTGGTCCACGGCCAGTACACGACCGTCATGCACCAGCCGCTGCGGCGGCTGGTCGAGAAGCTGGGCGAGGTACTGCCGGCCGGCCTGGACAGCCTGTTCTTCACCAACTCCGGAAGTGAGGCGGTGGAGGCCGCGCTGCGGCTGGCCCGGCAGGCCACCGGCCGCCCCAATGTCATCGTCTGTCACGGCGGTTTCCACGGCCGTACCGTGGCCGCCGCCTCCATGACCACCTCCGGCACCCGCTTCCGGTCGGGTTTCTCCCCGCTGATGAGCGGTGTGGTCGTCACTCCGTTCCCGTCGGCCTTCCGCTACGGCTGGGACGAGGAGACCGCGACCCGCTTCGCCCTGAAGGAGCTGGACTACACGCTCCAGACGATCTCCTCTCCGGCCGACACGGCGGCGATCATCGTCGAGCCGGTGCTCGGCGAGGGCGGGTATGTGCCCGCGACCCGGGCCTTCCTGGAAGGGCTGCGGGAGCGGGCGGACCGGCACGGCTTCCTGCTGATCCTGGACGAGGTACAGACGGGCGTCGGCCGCACCGGCCGGTTCTGGGGGCACGAGCACTTCGGTGTCACCCCGGACATCCTGATCACCGCCAAGGGTCTGGCCAGCGGTTTCCCGCTGTCGGGGATTGCCGCCTCCGAGGAGCTGATGACCAAGGCGTGGCCGGGCTCGCAGGGCGGTACGTACGGCGCCAACGCCGTCGCCTGCGCCGCGGCCTGCGCCACCCTCGACGTCGTACGCGACGAGAAGCTCGTCGAGAACGCCGAGGCGATGGGCAAGCGGCTGCGCCACGGTCTGGAGGCGGTGGCGGACCGGACGCCGGGCATCGGGGACGTGCGGGGGCTCGGGCTGATGCTGGCCACCGAGTTCGTCACCGAGGACGGCAGCCCCGACCCCGAGACCGCCGCCCGGGTGCAGCGCGCCGCCGTGGATGAGGGCCTGCTCCTGCTGCTGTGCGGGGCCTGGAACCAGGTCGTGCGCATGATCCCGGCGCTCGTGATCGACGAAACGGCGGTGGACGAGGGCCTTCAGGCGTGGGCGACCGCGGTGGAGGTCGGCACATCCGGAGCGGCACGGCGATGACCGACACCACCACGGCCCTGGAGCCGGTGGTCGCGAGGCTCGCCGAGACCGCTCCCGGCCTGCGGGTGGAGACCGGCCCGGGTCCCACCGGCCTCTATGCCTACGACGCCTCCAACTACCGGGTCCCTCCGCGGGCCGTGGTCTTCCCCCGTAACGCCGACGACGTGTGCGCGGTGCTGCGTGCCTGCCGCGAAGCGGGCGTGCCGGTCACCGCGCGTGGTGGCGGGACGAGCATGGCGGGGAACGCGGTCGGGCCCGGCGCGGTCCTGGACTTCTCCCGGTACATGAACCGGATCCTGGACATCGACGTTCAGTCGCGTACGGCGCGTGTCGAGGCCGGGGTGATCCTGGACGCGCTTCGGTCCGCCACCGCCCCGCACGGGCTCACCTTCGGCCCCGACCCGTCCTCGCACAGCCGCTGCACCCTCGGCGGGATGATCGGCAATGACGCGTGCGGCAACCGGTCGGTGCGGCACGGACGCACCAGTGGCCATATCGAAGCGCTGGAGATCGTGACGGCCGACGGCGTGCGGGCCGTCGCCGACCGCACCGGCCTGCGCGCCGCCGACCCGAACGACACGGACGCGGTCCAGCGTGTCGCCCGGCTGGAGGCGGACGTACGGCGTCTGATCGACGCCAACCTGGCTCCGATCCGCACCGAGCTCGGCCGGATACCCCGACAGGTCTCCGGCTACCAGCTGCATCACCTGCTGCCCGAGCACGGCTTCGACATGGCCCGCGCCCTGGTGGGCACGGAGGGCTCCTGTGCGGTCGTCACCGCAGCGACGGTCCGCCTGGTGGCGACCGCACAGGTTACGGCCCTTCTCACTCTCGGCTACGACGACGTCGTCGACGCGGCCGAGGACGTCCCGGAGATCCTGCGCTGGAATCCGACCGCCGTGGAGGGCATGGACGAGGCGATCGTCGCCACCATGCGTGCCCGCCGCGGCCCGGACTCCGTCACCGGCCTGCCCGAGGGGCGTGCCTGGTTGTACGTCGAGCTCGATGGCGACGACGAAGCCGCGGTGAATGCCCGCGCCGCCGCACTGCTCGACGTGCTCAAGGCCCAGGGCCGCATGACCGGCGGGCGGGTCGTGGAGAACGCGGCCGAGCGGCGCTCGCTGTGGCGCGTCCGCGAGGACGGGGCCGGTCTCGCCGCGCGCCTGGTGGACGGCGGGGAGTCCTGGCCCGGCTGGGAGGACGCGGCGGTCGCACCGGAGAACCTGGCCGCATACCTGCGCGACTTCCGCGAGCTGCTCGCTGCCCACGAGTTGACCGGCGTGCTGTACGGACACTTCGGCGCCGGCTGCGTCCACGTCCGCATCGACTTCGACCTGGCCACGGACACCGGCCGGGCCGCCGCACGCCGCTTCCTGTCCGAAGCCGCCGCCCTGGTCGTCGAGCACGGCGGAACCCTGTCGGGCGAGCACGGGGACGGGCGGGCGCGCGGTGAGCTGCTTCAAGTCATGTACAGCCATCGCATGATCCGGGCGTTCGCCGCCTTCAAGGAGATCTTCGACCCGGAGGGGCTGCTCAACCCCGGCATCATCGTGGCCCCGGCCCGGCTCGACGCCGACCTCGCGCTGCACACGCCCACCGACGTGCTGCCCGTCGACACGCTCTTCTCCTTCCCGCACGACGAGGACGGCTTCGCGGGTGCCGTGCGCCGCTGCGTCGGTGTCGGCCGATGTCGCAGCGACGCGGGCGGTGTGATGTGTCCCAGCTACCGGGCCACGGGGGAGGAGAACGACTCCACCCGGGGCCGGGCCCGCCTCCTGCAGGAGATGGTCCGGAGCGGGACCGTCCAGGAAGGCTGGCGTTCGACCGAGGTCCGCGACGCCCTGGACCTGTGCCTGTCCTGCAAGGCTTGCTCCAGTGACTGCCCGGTCGGCGTCGACATGGCCACCTACAAGGCGGAGTTCCTGCACCAGCACTACAAGGGCAGACTCCGGCCCCGCTCCCACTACTCACTGGGCTGGCTGCCCCTGACCTCCGCCCTCGCCGGATACGCCGCCCGCCCCGTCAACGCGCTGCTGCGCGGACCGGTCGGCAAGCTGCTGGCCCGCCTTGGAGGCGTGACCACGAAGCGCAGGATCCCGGCCTTCGCCTCCCGGCGGACGCTGCGCAAGGTTCTGCGCGCCGCGCAGACCGGCGAACCTGCCAAGGCACTGCTCTTCGTCGACAGCTTCACCCGCGCCTTCCGCCCCGAGGTGGTAGGAGCCGCGAGCCGTGTTCTCGTCGACGCAGGAATCCCCTGCACGGCGCAGGACGACCTGTGTTGCGGCCTGACCTGGGTCAGCACCGGCCAGTTGTCCATCGCCCGCCGCATCATGGCCCGCACGGTGGCTCGTCTGGACAACGGCGACGACCGCCCCATCGTCGTGGCCGAACCCAGCTGCGCCGCCGCCCTCAAACGTGACGTGCCCGAACTCCTCGGCACCCGCGCCGCCCGCCGCGTCGCCGCCCGCGTCCACACCCTCACCGGCGCCCTGACCGACCTGGCGGCTCCCGACTGGACCCCACCGGAACTGCCTACGAGCGTCGTCCTGCAGACCCACTGCCACGAGTACGCCACCTTCAAGGGGCGCCACCCTCGCGACCTGCTCGGCCGCCTCGGCGTACGGAAGGTCGACGAGGCCGAGGGCTGCTGCGGACTCGCCGGGAACTTCGGCTTCGAGGAACAGCACTACGACACCTCGATCGCCGTCGCCGACCTGGCCCTGAAACCCCGCCTCGACGGCATCGACCAGGACGCACCCGTTGTCGTCGTGGCCGACGGCTTCAGCTGCGCCACCCAGATCGACCACCTCGCCGGTGACCGGGGCATCCGCGCCCTGCACCTGGCGGAACTTCTCGACCCCGCCGCCGACCGACCAGGAGAGACCTCATGACCGACACACCCACACAGTTGTTCATCGGCGGGGCCTGGGTGGACGCCGAGGACGGCGCCACCATGCCCGTCGACGACCCCGCGACCGGCGAGATCCTCTGCCACGTCGCCGACGCCGGGCCCAAGGACGCCCGGCTCGCGGAGGACGCGGCCGTGCAGGCCCAGGAGGAGTGGGCCCGTACGGCACCGCGGGTACGCAGCGAGATCCTGCGCCTCGCGTACGAGATCATCCTCGAGCGCACCGACGAACTCGCGCACCTGATGACGGCCGAGATGGGCAAGCCGCTCGCCGAGGCCAGGGGAGAGGTGGCGTACGCCGCCGAGTTCTTCCGCTGGTTCTCCGAGGAGGCCGTCCGCATCGACGGCGGCTACGGCACCCTGCCCGACGGCCGCAACCGCATGCTGCTCTCCCGCCGCCCGGTCGGCCCGTGCCTGCTGATCACCCCGTGGAACTTCCCCCTCGCCATGGGCACCCGCAAGATCGGCCCGGCCATCGCGGCAGGCTGCACGATGGTGCTCAAGCCGGCCCCGCAGACCCCTCTGTCCAGCCTGGCGCTCGCCGCGATCCTCAAGGAGGCCGGCCTGCCGGACGGCGTGCTGAACGTCGTCACCACCTCCCGTGCGGGCGAGGTGTGCGAACCGCTCCTGCGCGGCGGGCGTATACGCAAGCTCTCCTTCACCGGCTCCACGCAGGTCGGGCGGCTCCTGCTGGCCCAGTGCGCCGACACGGTCGTACGGACCTCGATGGAGCTGGGCGGCAACGCCCCGTTCATCGTCTTCGGCGACGCCGACCTGGACAAGGCCGTGGACGGTGCGATGGTCGCCAAGATGCGCAACATGGGCGAGGCGTGCACCGCCGCCAACCGCTTCTTCGTACACCACTCGGTGGCGGAGGAGTTCGGGCGGCGCCTGGCCGAGCGCATGGGCGCGCTGGTCGTGGGCCCCGGCACCCGGGACGGGGTCGATGTCGGCCCGCTGATCGACAGGGCCGGGCGCGCGAAAGTGGAGGAACTGGTCGCCGACGCGGTGGGGCGCGGCGCCCGGGTGCTCGTCGGCGGCCGTACGCCCGAGGGCCCGGGCTGCTTCTACCCGCCGACCGTGCTCACCGACGTCGACCCTGACAGCCGCCTGATGGACACGGAGATCTTCGGCCCGGTCGCCGCGATCCTCACCTTCGACGACGAGGACGAGGTCGTACGCCACGCCAACGACACCCCCTGGGGCCTGGTCGGCTACGTCTTCACCGAGGGCCTGGACCGCGCCCTGCGCGTCAGCGAGCGTCTGGAGGTGGGCATGGTCGGCCTCAACACCGGCCTCGTCTCCAACCCGGCCGCGCCGTTCGGCGGCGTCAAGCAGTCCGGGCTCGGCCGCGAGGGCGGCAGGGTCGGTATCGACGAGTTCCTGGAGTACCAGTACCTCGCGGTGCCCGTGCGATGAGGGCGGTGGTCCTGCCCTGACATACGCCCCATCGCGCACCGCGAGGGCCGCCCCGTGCCCGGCCGAACAGTCCTCCAGGCCGGCACGGGGATCGGCCTGCCCGGGTAATACGCGGCCGTCGTCCGGCCCGGGTCCGCCGCCCTCAGCGCAGATGGCGGGCGGTGATTTCCGCCGCGGTGTCGGTCACCAGTTGCCCCAACTCGGCGAGTCGGCCGGGCTCGAAGCGGGAGTCGGGCAGGGACACGGCCACGGCGGCCAGCGGTACGCCGTCACCGTCCAGGACCGGTGCTGCGATGGCACAGACACCCTGGAGGTACTGGTTGTGGTTGACGGCGTATCCACGGTCTCTCACGCGGCCGAGCTCCGCGCGCAACTCCACCGGGTCGGTGATGGTCTCCTCGCCGTAACCCTCGAGCGTGCCCGCCGTGAACTCGTCGATCTCGGACTTCGGCAGATGAGCGAGGACCGCGTGTCCGGTGGCCGTGGCGTGCAGGGGTGAGGTGTCGCCGATGGCGTGGAAGGTCCGTACGGCATGGTCGCAGTCGACGCGGTCGACGACGACCATGCCATGCAGGGCGTCGGGCACCGACAGGTGGATGGTCTCGTTCAGCGCGTCCCGGAGTCGGATCATGGGCTCGCGGGCGGCGGCGAACAGGCTGGAGCCCTGCAGGGCGGCGGGTCGTACGGCGAGGACGCGGGCGCCGATCTCCCAGCGGGTGGTGTCCTTGCGGCTGGCGCGCAGCCAGCCCGCCTCGTTGAGTGTGACCAAGGTCCGCTGCACGGTCGATTTGGGCAGGCCGAACAGCTTTGTCAGCTCTCCCACGGTGACGGGCTGGTGCTGGGCGACGGCTTCCAGGATGCGCAGCGACCTGGTGACGCTCTTCATCTCCATGCGGTGCCCCCGTCAGTTGCGTGGATTGGTGTGATCACCTCTTGACCCCCTCCCAGAGCCCTGGATCCGAGCCGTGCCGGATGTTAGCACAGTGTTCCACATTCCGGCATGTGTGGTGCAGTCGACCCACGCCGGGGCGAGGGAAGGGCCGGGCGCGAGGTGCTCGCTGCCGCGGCATGCACTGAGGGCCGGCTCCCACGTCGGTGCGTGGAGCCGGCCCTCACCGGTGGGGCTCTTGGGTCACCGCCTTCTGTTCAGCCCGCCATCAGGCGCCCGGAGATCTCCGCGGCCGTGCCGGCGACGAGGTGTCCCCACTCGGGCACCCGGTCCGCGTCGTACCGGGAATCGGGCATGGAGATGGCCACGGCGGCCAGCGGTGTTCCGTCCTCGCTGAGTACGGGCGCGGCGAGGGCGCAGACGCCTGGCCGGTACTGATTGCGGTTGACCGCGTAGCCGTCGCGGCGGATCCGGTCCAGCTCGGCGCGCAGTTCCTCGGGGTCGGCGGGAGTGGTGTCGCTGAAGCGTTCCAGTCCCCGCGCGACGAGATCCTCGACGTCCTGCTTCGGAAGGTGGGCGAGGACGGCGCGCCCGACAGCGGTGGCGTGCAGCGGAGAGGTGTCGCCCACGTTGTGGAAGGTCCGTACGGCGTGGTCGGAGTCGACGCGGTCCACGACGACCATGCACTGCAGGGTGTCGGGCACGGACAGGTGGATGGTTTCGTTCAGCGCGTCCCGGAGTCGGATCATGGGCTCGCGGGCGGCGGCGAACAGGCTGGAGCCCTGCAGGGCGGCGGGTCGTACGGCGAGGACGCGGGCGCCGATCTCCCAGCGGGTGGTGTCCTTGCGATTGGCGCGCAGCCAGCCGGCCTCCGCCAGTGTGACCAGGGTGCGCTGCACCGTCGACTTCGGCAGGCCGAAGATCTTCGTCAACTCCCCGACCGTGACCGGCTGATGCTGGGCCACGGCTTCCAGGATCCGCAGCGACCTGATGACGCTCTTCATTTCCATCCGGTTTCCCCCTGTTAATCCTCGAAATTTCTGCTGGACACCCTCTTGACTCCCCTCCGGGCCACTGCCATTCTCTGTGCCAGATTCTAGCACAGCATTCCACAATGTGGCACGGCTCTGGGGGTCCCGAGCCGAAACTCCGAGACAACGGGCGGCTGCGAGCCGCGGGCCTCCTCCGGGCCCGGCCCCGTCCAAACCACCTGGAATCGAACAGCCCCACGCCAGGGGCCCCAGCATGCGCCCCGGCGATACGAAAGGAAAGTCCTGTGTCAGCTGCCAGGAAGCGCGTCGCCGTCGTAGGCGTCGGAACGATGGGCAGCCAGGCCGCCTGGCGGCTGGCGGCCCGCGGCGCCGAGGTCGTCGGGTACGACCGGTTCGCCCCCGGCCACGACCGCAGTGCCGCCGGCGGCGAGACCCGCATCTTCCGCAGTGCGCACTTCGAGGACTCCCGGTACGTCCCGCTCCTCAAGCACGCCGACGCCCTGTGGGAGCAGCTCCAGCAGGAAACGGGCCGCGAGCTGCGCCGCCTGACCGGATGCCTGCTGATGGGGCCCACGGAGCACCAGCAGATGGCCACCGTCCTTCAGTCCATCGCGGAGCACGACCTCGACCACGAGGTGCTCGATGCCGAGGCGCTCGCCAAGCGCTTCCCGCAGTACCGCATCGAGGACGGCGACGCGGCCGTACTCGACCGCCGCGCCGGCTTCATCCGTCCCGAGCTTACGATCCAGACCGCGGCCCGCCGCGCCGAGCAGCTGGGCGCCGTGATCCACCGCTACACCACGGTCCGCGAGATCGTCCCCGTCGCGAACGGTGTCGAGATCCGCACCGACGCCGGCAGCGAGTGCTTCGACACGGCCGTCGTCACCCCCGGCCCCTGGGTCAACGACCTGCTGCCCGATCTGCCGTGGGACGTGGAGATCCGCCGCCTCGTCAGCGCCTGGTTCGTGCCCACCACCCCCGACGCCTGGTTCGGCGAGGAGCGCCCCGCCTTCATCCGTACGGCCCCCACGCACTGCTACGGCCTGCCCTCCCCGGACGGCATCTCCGTCAAGCTCGGCCTGTCCCGCGCCCTGCACCGGATCGCGGGCGACCCCAACCAGCTGGACCGTACGGTGCAGCCGCAGGAACTGGAGATCTTCTCCGAGCTGATCGGGCGTCACATGCCGGATCTGCACCCCGACCCGACCCGCCTCTCCGTCTACATGGAGGGCTATACCGAGAGCAGCCGCCCGCTGGTCGGCCCGCTGCCCGGCGCCGACAACGTCGTACTCCTCGCCGGGTTCTCCGGCCACGGCTTCAAGCTATCGCCCGCCTTCGGAGACATCGCGGCCGACCTCGCGCTGGACGGCACCTCCGAGCAGCCCATCGACTTCATCTCCACCGTCGGCCGCACGGAGGCATGAGCATGAACGACACAGCCCTCTCTGTCGGCTCCCTTCAGGCCCAGCCCGGCACCAAGGCGCGCGGCACCGTGCGGGCCGACCTCGGTACCCTCACCGTGGACATCCCGCTGACCCTGGTCAACGGCACCCGCCCCGGCCCCCGGGTCGTCATCACCGCGGGGGTGCACGGCGGCGAGTTCACGCCCATCGACGCCGCCGCGCGGCTGACGACCCTGCTGGAAGCCGGCGAGGTGCGCGGGCAGGTGATCATCTGTCCCGTCGCCAACCCGCCGGCGGTATACCAGGGGCGGCTCAACGTCTCCCCGCTCGACGGTGTGAACATCAACCGTGTCTTCCCCGGCGACCCGGACGGCAGCCCCACCGAGCGGCTGGCCGCCTGGCTCTTCTCTCACATCGTCGACGGCGCCGACGTCTTCGTCGACCTGCACTGCGGCGGCATCGACCAGGTCCTGCGGGACTTCGTCGGCTACCGCCTCACCGGTGACCCGGACCTCGACAAGGCGACCGCCGCGCTGGCAGGGTCCTTCGGTATCGAGGACGTCATCGTCGGACTGACGCCCGAGGGCGGCAACAGCCACGCGGCCGCCGCCCGCCGGGGCATCTCGGCGGTGCTCGTCGAGGTGGGCGCGCTCGGGCAGCGTGACGGGGCCACGGCTCGTCGCCGCGTCGACGGCCTCGTCCGGGCGCTGCGCCACCTGGGCGTGCTGGACCCGGACGGGATGACAGGCGCCGACGACCCGGCCCCGGCGACCGTCCGCGAATGGGTCTGGGCCGCCGGTGTCACGGCCGAGGCCGCCGGCCTGTGGTACCCGGAGTTCTCCGCCGGTGACAACGTGGCGGAGGGCGAGGTCCTCGGCCGGATCATCGATCCAGCCGACAGCCGGGAGCACAAGGTCTACTCCCCGGCCGACGGGTGGGTCGTCTACGGCATGCACGGTCTGACCGTCGCCACCGGCGCCGAACTGGCCGCCATCGCCACCACACGGAACCCCGACCAGGCGACGCACACCCTCCGGATGCCCGGCGTGGGAGCCGGATCCGACGAGGCGGATCCCCGCCCCTAGAACAAGGAACTCGTCAAGTCCGCGGACCAGGACGGCCTGGAGATGCTGGACCGCATCCGGGATCCCCTGATGCACGAACGCCCAGTCTGACGAGTTCCGGATCGCTCCAGCCCAGTTCCAAACAGCCACCCATCCGGGATCTGAGCGGCCTCCCAGCGCGCTTTCCCCTTGAGTAAGGAGCATTCATGCGAGTCACAAGACACTTGAGCGTCTCGATCGTCACGACGGCTTTGGCCCTCGCGCTCGCCGCGTGCGGGTCGGGCGGCACCGCGCAGAGCGTGGGGGCGAAGAGCACGGCGCGGGGCGGGGGTGCCGGTTCGTCGGCCGAGCACACCGACGACATCTCGGTCGGTGTGAAGCCGGATGCGAAGGCGGTGAAGCTGCTGCCCGCGGCGGTGAAGGCCAGGGGCACGCTCTCGGTGGCCATGGACCTGACCAGCCCGCCGAC
>NZ_JBIWIM010000017.1:0-81603 GCF_044764595.1 Streptomyces sp. NPDC093984
CCGGACCGTGGCCATCTCATCAGGTGTCACACCACCACAACGACGCCAGCCGGCAAGCAGACACGCCACCCACAGACAAACCTGACCAAGCCCTACTAGGCCTTGTATTCGTTCCGCTCGACGCTCTCGATGGTGATGTGCGGATGCGCAGGAGGCGTATGACCGGGGTCGCTTACCGTCAGCTCGGTGGGCCACGAAGTTCCGGGATACAGGCCGACGACATCCATCGAGGCGCTGGCCGTTGCGTCGAAACCGCCCGGCCCCGTGATCCGAATGCGGAATCGGTAGAACGCTCGCTTCCGCCCGCTGTTGACCACCTCTACAGGGACCGTCAGCCCACCCTTGTCCCGGCGCGCCGCGTAAACAGTCACGTCTCCTTGCCGAATGACCGGCGTTCCGAAGTGCTCGCTGCCTTTGGCGATGCCGGTCCCAGCCGGCGACGGAGTGATAGTGACTCCAGGCGGTGCGGCCTGCCGGCGGGCGCTTTCCGCCTTCTGCATAGCCGCCTCTGTGCTGTCAACCCCTGGAGTGCCATCTGACGGGTTGGCAGTAGCGGACGACGCGGCGGAAGCCGACGATGAGGACTGGGCGGTTGTGGTGCCCGGCCGATGGCTTTCCTGTTCATGCCCGCACGCAGCGGTCATTGCTCCAGCAGCGACGAGCAGGACGAGGAGCCGACGGGACACCGGCGTACGCACAGGCATGAACATCTACCTCGGAGATGGAAAGGGACGGGGGATGGTCAGTCGCAGGCAGCGACGTGGGTTTGCCGGTCGATGATCGCGACATCGCCCTCCCACATCAGGGCGTTCACCACGGCACAGCGGGGTTGGAAGGTCGAATCGTTGCTCTCGTACTTGACCGGGCCCGCGTAGTCGAGGAACGTGCCTTCATCGACCTTGCACGTGGTCCAGCACAGCTTCAGCTTCATGTGCTTCTTGACCCCGAGGTTGTTGTCGAACACGGCACATGCTCCCGACTTTGCTGGCCGCGTGACTTCCTTGTAGTACGTGAAGAGGGTTCCGAACCGGCGCGAGTCCGGAAGAGGATCCACATATGACAGCTTGTATCCGCTTCCGCACAACAAGCCGCCGGCCTGTACCGCTGCGGCGTTGGCCCCCGCCAGGGCACGCGTCTGCGGATCACGCGCCGCGCTCGGTGAAAACTCCACGTTGGTGCCGGGCACCTTCTCGGGAACGGGCTTCGAGTCCTGGGCCAGGGCTTGTGGAGCTGTCAGAACCGAAGCGACGAAAGCTGTGGACACAGCAAGAGCAGGCAGCCACTTGCGCATGCGTCATTCCCCCATGTTGAAGGCACAAATCCGTGGCGGCACGCGCGTAATTGTGGTCCCCGTTGTGCTGAGTGTGTTGGTCGTCCACTCCCGTCCCGCCCGGATGACACGGGCTGGCAGTTCCCCAACTGACCGAGAGTGGCCCGTCACTCTATGCCCACAGGCAGCAGCAGACGCAAGCGCCTGAGCCCCGACATGGCGAAGAGACGACGCCTGCAGAAAGGCAAGCGGAATCGGGGAACACCATGTGCCCCATGTGTTGGACGATGGAAACGGAGCCCGCAGGGCACGTGCGAACCATGGCAGAAATCTGCACCACCGCTTGCACCCTGGATAAGCCGCAATGCTGCGATCACGGCGCGGTGCATCGCCGGTGCTCACCACGGCATCGAGTGCGCGGCATCGGGTGCACTCAGTGGCTGGCTTCTCGGCCGCGGTGCGGTCTCGGCTGCTGCGGGCGGTGCGCCTGCTGGTCGTCCTCGCGCACCGGGCGCGCTCCGTCGGAGTCTTCCCGGTCGGCGTAGCGGTCCATGGTGGCGCGGGCTCGGTCGGCGGCTGCGGTGAAGGCTTCCTGGAGGTGGCGCAGCCGCTCGGCAGTGAGGTCGAGGGCTTCCCCGTCGGTGCGGGACTTCTTCAGGGCCCGCAGCGCCGTCATGTCGAGCGTCGCCCGGGGCTCGGTACCCGGCTCCGGGCGGCTGGACTTGGAGTCGGTGTCCGGGAATGGGATGAGGAGCTGCTCGGGCATCGCGGCCTGCTGGTGCTCCACGACGTCGTCGTACAGCGCGCGACCGGTGCGGCGCGCCGCGTGCAGCCGGGCGCGGAGAACGGTCGAGGCGATGACCGCGCGGTCGTAGAGCAGCGGGACGCGCGGGATGTCCCACTCCCCCGGATCCAGGGGCAGGCGGGGCGCGTCCGGGGCACTGGGGCCGGCCGGGAGCTGGTGGTCCGGATCGGGTTCGGCGTCCGGTCGGCGGCGGGTGGGCGGCGCTTCGGCCAGGGCCCAGCGGGCGGTGTAAAGGCGGTAGGCCGGCATGTGGCCGCGCAGCGTCTTCGGTTCGCTGATGTCCAGGCAGTGCGTGGCGATGGCGGTGTCCACGATTGTCTCGTCCAGGCCCGGGTCGCGGCGGCGGCCGCGCAGGACGAGAGCGAGGTGACGGCGGGCTTCGGCGAGCAGGTGCCGGCGGTGGAACCGGCCGCCGCCGTTCATCACGAACACCGTCGCGACGACGTCGACGGCAGCCAGGGCGACGTCGACCACGGCGGCGACCCGGGCCCGGATCGCCGCCGCTGCGGCACGGGCGTACTCGAGGAGGGAGTTGATGACGTCGGCGGCCACCTCGGAGGTGCGGATCGCGCTCTCCTTCCACTCCTCGCGCAGCTTGGCGAGGGGCCGGGCCTTCTGCTTCGGCGGGCGCGTCATCTTCGCGGCGATCCGGTTCAGCTTGACTCGGGCCCGCTCGGAGACCACGGGCAGGAACCGCGGCTCACCGTCGTCGTCGACGGCGGTGACGTACTCATGCTCCAGGTCCTCAAGGCAGGCGGCGATCTGGTCGCTGCGCCGGGATGTCCAGCGGATCAGTTCGTGCGGCACCCCGGCGACGTCCATGACCGGCCGGCGGCCGACGGTGACGATGCGCGGTTCGGAGGCCAGCCCCAGCGCCTCGCATGCCTCCGCCATCACGACTTCGTTGTAAAGCGCGGAGGCGGCCACGGCGTGCTCGTACAGGACCTGGGAGTGCACCGAGCCCCACTTGCCGTCGGGCCGCTGGGCTTTGACGGACAGAAGGAGATGGTCATGCAGGAGGGGCATCCCGGAGCGCGCCTCGTAGTGGCGGAATCGCGCGGCGACCAGACCGTGCACCGGACGGACTTTGTAGACGCCCTGCGCGCCGACGCGGATGATTGCGGCCTCATCCTCGATCCAGGAGAGCACGGCGGCGATGGCACGCTCGTGCGCGGCCTCGATCGCCCGCCGCGTCTCCTCATCCCCGAGGGCCCACAGCAGGGTGAGGGTCGGCTGCGGGCGGAAGACCAGATCGAACCCGGTGACCTTCACCCGGCGCCCGAGCGCCCCGGCCCGGCGTGCGGCCGCGGGCTTCTTCCCAGCGGCGAGCTGGTCGGCCTCGATCCGGTCGGCGTGCGGGTGCCGGCCCTCGCCGAAGAGGTTCCGCAGCTGCGCCTCGGTGACGACGTCGCCCGCCGCCAGACCGAGGACCGCAAGGCCCCGGCCCATCCATCGCCCGGCCGGGACACCGGCCTCCTCCTGGGCCTGAGCGAGTGGCGTGCGGGCCGGACGCCGGCCGTCGCCGACGACGACCTGGCGCAGGTAGTAGCGGTACATCTGCCCGGCGGTGATCAGCGCGATATCCATCATGGAGACCACGCCACACGGCCCTGACCTGCGATGAAAGGCCGATCAAGCTTACGTCCCGCCAGGCGGGAGCAGCGCCGGCACTTTTTCTCAGGTGCCCGCCAGGCGGGAAGCGACTTCAGCCGGCGAGCCAGTGTCATCGCTCTCCGGCAACTCCCGGACAACCACCCGACCGAACCTAACGAGCACCACACACCGGCCTATACGGACGACCACCCATCAGCCCCCGGCACTCGCCGGGGGCTTCGTCGTGCTGCCCGGGAGAACACCGTGCCCGCGTACGAGACGCTCCCCCGCTTCACCGCCGAGCTCCAGCACCTCACCGCCGCCCAGCGCCGGCGCTTCCGCCGCGTCGTCCTGGACTCGTTCGTCCCCGACCTGCGCACCAGGCGCCTCCGCTGTAATCGCAGCAGAGGGACTGTGGCCAACCACAGTCCACGCGAAGTCATGGGATCGCGCATAAGGATCAGCGATGCCTCTCACGCGCGCAAAAACGCAGCTCGTCGTCAAGAAGACCTCACGGGCACGAACCGTCGGGCAGCACTGCAGGACATCCGTAACGCCCTGCCGCCCACTCCTCGAGCTCGCAGCGCGGCAAGGCAGCCATGTAGCGGAGCAAGCACGACGCTTGTTCCCGCGGAGCTGATCGCCGTCGTCCAGGACTTCGTTCACTGGGGTCGGCGTCATCTGGACGATGCCGTCCACGCGGCACATCAACACGTTGAACAGCCGAAGGATTGGCACCGTCTGGTGCTCTACGCCCTCACCGACGCTCTCGCCTACAACTTTTTGCTGGTTGGCGCACTTGCTGGGTACCTCCAAGAGCAGGGACTGGATCCTGAACTGCTGTGCCGACACCTGCAGTCTCCCGATCCCGATCGCTACGTGAGCCAGGAAGCACTTGATCTGCTGGCAGGCTGATGGGCAGGCCGGTTGCAGAGGGCCAGACCGAACCCACATGGCACTTCATCGGCAGGCAGATTGCCGAGTGCGGTGCAGATCGCGGCGGGAACCTTCCTGTCCCGTCTCAGTGAAGGTGAACCACGTCGGGGCTGTGACCAGCGATGAATCGTGTTGAGTGAGACGCGGTGCGGCGCGGCGTCTCACTCAATCTGAGGTCTGCAGTCCTGCGCTGCTTCGCGCTCGGCAGCGAACTCGTCGAGGAGCTCGAAAAGGACCTTGATCGCGTGCTGTTCGTCCTCAGGCGGAAGATCCCAGAAGTCGTCCCAGCCGTTCGGGAGGGCTATGTGGAGGACCTGGCCGGGCCAGGCGTGGTTGCAGTCGCGTCCGCGACGGGCGACGAGCCAGTCGTGCCAGCCGGTGAGCCCGGGCCCACCGTGCCGGAGAGCATGCTGGTCATAACCGGTCAGGAACGCGGTCAGCATGTGGAAGGAGGTCTTGCCGACGAACATGCCGGGACGTCGGCCGACGCTGGCGAAGTACTCGCGTTCAGTCATCCCCGAGAGGGGCTTCATGCGTCCGCACCCTCCTCGTCACTGGCGCTGTCGTCCAGGTCTGGACGAAGCCTGCTGCGGGCCGCCTCCAGACGTTCGGCGTAGTCCGCCGCAAAGATCTCCGGCAGCGACTTGTCGAGCGTTCCGGCAATGCGGTGGAGGGGTGCCCAGACCGCCGCATCGTCGACGAAACAACTGAGGTCTGTCATCTGCACCTGCTCCAGCCAGTCCGACAGGACCAGCGCCTCATCCGGGGTGAGTTTGATGATGATCTCCGGACTGGGAGTGTCCAATAGACGGCGGATCCGATGATCAAGGAGACGCCTGATGAGCGAGACCATCATCGAGCACGAGGCCGCGGAGGCGGCGGTCGTCGAGTCGGCCGCGGAGGCGGTGTCGGACGAGCAGTTGATCGCGATGCTGGTCGACCGTGCCCGCTCCGACGGGCTGCAGCTGACTGGGGAGGGCGGGCTGCTGCAGCAGCTGACGAAGCGGGTGCTGGAGTCCGCCCTGGAGGGCGAGATCACCGATCACGTCGGCTATGACAAGCACGACGCGGCCGGCCGGAACAGTGGTAACAGCCGGAACGGCACCCGGTCGAAGACCGTGCTGACCGACGTCGGCCCGGTCGAGGTGAAGGTGCCCCGCGACACCGCCGGCACCTTCGAGCCGCAGATCGTCCGCAAGCGGCAGCGCCGTCTGACCGGTGTGGATGAGATGGTGCTCTCGCTGTCCGCGAAGGGCCTCACCCACGGTGAGATATCGGCTCATCTCGCCGAGGTGTACGGAGCGGAGGTGTCCAAGCAGACCATCACCACGATCACGGACAAGGTGATGGAGGGCATGGCCGAATGGCAGGCCCGCCCGCTCGATCGCGTCTACCCCGTCGTCTTCGTGGACGCCATCAACGTGAAGATTCGCGATGGCAAGGTCGCCAACCGCCCTATCTACGTGGCCATGGCCGTCACCGTCGAGGGCACCCGCGACATCCTCGGGATCTGGGCCGGTGACGGCGGCGAGGGCGCCAAGCACTGGCTCCAGGTCCTCACCGAGCTGAAGAACCGCGGCGTCGAGGATGTCCTCATGCTCGTCTGTGACGGGCTGAAGGGACTGCCCGACGCGGTCGAGACGGTCTGGCCCCGAACTGTCGTCCAGACGTGCATCGTTCACTTGATTCGCAACAGCATCCGCTACTGCGCACGTCAGGACTGGGACAAGGTCGCCAAGGATCTCAAGCCCGTCTACACCGCACCGAGCGAGGCCGCCGCGACCGAGCGGTTCCTGGAGTTCTCCGAGAAGTGGGGCACCAAGTATCCGGCCGTGATCAAGCTGTGGTCCGACGCCTGGGCCGAGATGGTGCCCTTCCTCTCCTTCGACGTCGAGATCCGCAAGGTCATCTGCTCGATGAATGCGATCGAGAGCGTGAACGCCCGCATCCGCAAGGCCGTCCGGGCCCGCGGTCACTTCCCCTCGGAAGCCGCCGCGTTGAAGTGCGTCTATATGGCGCTGATGAGCCTGGACCCGACCGGCAAGGGACGACGCCGCTGGACGATGCGCTGGAAGGCACCGCTGAACGCGTTCCAGATCGCCTTCGAAGGCCGACTCACCCCCACAGCCACTGACCCTCAACAACCAAGATCAGCCGTTGATTGGACAGACCCTTAGCCGATCTGTTCGGCCAGAGCGAGGATGATGCCTGAGGGGCCGCGGAGGTAGCAGAGGCGGTAGATGTCCTTGTACTGCGCTACCTCGCCGATCAGTTCGGCGCCATGGGGGCGTAGGCGGGCGATGGTGTCGTCGATGTCGTCGACGGCGAACATGACCCGGTGCAGGCCCAGCGTGTTCGGCGGCGGGTTGTGCGATCCGTCGCCGATCGCCGCGGGGGTGTGGTACTGCGCGAGCTCCAGTTTGCCGTGGCCGTCCGGGGTCCGCATCATCGCGATGTCGCTGCGGACTCCGTCGAGTCCGACGGCCTGATCCGCGAAGAGGCCCTCGATCTGCGCCTTGCCTTCGACCTCCATGCCCAGTTCGGTGAAGAAGGCGACGGCGGCGTCCAGGTCGTCGACAACGATGCCGACGTTGTCCATCCGCTGAAGCGTCATGACGGTTCTCCCTCTGCGTTGCGCGGCACTTTGAGGCCACCGGTATACCGAGGACGGAGCCGGTGACCCGTTCTCGACACCCGTAAACGGGCTGAGTTCTGGATGGCTTTGTTCGTGAGTTCGGGTTCTGTCTCAACTTCTGTGGTGCGGCCACTGTGAGTTACGTCGGCGGGGCGCCTCGCCTTGCGAGCGATCTTCCTCGTCCGGCGGGCCCATCGCGGCTCCGCCGTCCCGGAATCCGTGCGTCGGCGCCGCGTATGCTCCTGCCCATGAGCACTGAACGTCCTGCGCGCAGGCGCGATGGCGCCGCGACACGCGAGGCGATTCTGGCTGCAGCGGTCGTGGAGTTCACCGAGCACGGATACACCGGGGCCGGGGTGCGTCAGATCGCCGAGCGGGCGGGTGTGACGGCGATGATGATCAACCGCTACTTCGGCTCGAAGGAAGGCCTGTTCGCGCAGGCCGTCGATCGCGCCTTCGCACCGCCGACCGTCGTCGGTGGTGAACGCGCCGGTTTGGCGGGCACCATCGCCCACACGCTCGCCGAACGCACCGCCCCCGGCGCCGAGCGGCTCGACCCGTTTCTCCTGCTGCTGCGTTCGGCACCGGATCCGGAGGCGGTGGACATCGTCCGGCAGGGCGTGGAAACCCATGTGGGCGCCCGTCTGGCGAGGTTGCTCGAAGGACCGGACGCCGAGGACGCAGAGGACGCCGACGTCCGTGCGCAACTCGCCCTCGCGCTGGTCGCCGGAACGTGGCTGCTGCGCAGTGTCGTCGGTACCACCGCGCTCGTCTCGGCCGACGACGGCCGCCTCGCCGCGCTCGTCGCCGACATGCTCGAACCGGTCATCCGCGGGGCGGGTGGCGGGTCGGTGCCTGGAACCGGTCTGCCCGTCACCGACGGGTAGCCGTCCGTCGACGGCACGCGGGACGGCGGGGTGGGTGTGCCTCAGAAGGCGGAGCGGATGAGTCCGCCGTCGACGCGGATGGTGGCTCCGCTGATGTACTGGGCGTGGTTGCTGCAGAGGTAGGCGACGGCTGCGGCGATCTCCTCGGGTTCGCCGAAGCGTTCCTGGTCGTTGGGGATGAGGGCCTGGACGGCGTTTGGCTGGATCTCACCCCAGGTCCGGCCCCAACCGCGGGCGGGCCCGATGTCGGTGACCAGGTCCTTGGTGGCTTGGACGAGGATCGCTCCGGGGGAGACGATGTTGGATGTGACGCCGGTGCCCTTGAGTTCGCGGGCGAGGGAGACGGCGAGGTTGTGCCGGGCGGCCAGGGTGGCGTTGTACTGGGGGTGGGTATTCATCGGCTGGGAGGCGAGTCCGCCGCCGATGGTGACGACACGGCCCCAGCCGCGTTCGCGCATGGCGGGGACCAGGTGCTGGATCATGCGGACGCCTGAGACCACGTTGACGTTGTAGGTGTCGCGCCACTCCTCGGGGGTGGCCTCGGCCCAGGACAGGTGCCGGTAGAAGCCGGCATTGTTGACCAGGATGTCGACGGGGCCGTCCGCCGTGGCGACGCGGGCGACGTCGGCGGCGGCACGGTCGTCGGCAAGGTCACCGACGACCGTGTCGGCCGTCCCGCCGGCCTCGCGGATCTCCCGCGCGACCTTCTCCGTGCGGTCCTTGTCCCGTCCGTGGACCACGATCGCGGCACCCTCTGCCGCCAGCAGCTTCGCGGTGGCCTCGCCGAGCCCCGCACTCGAACCTGTGACGAGCGCGCGCTTACCGGTCAGGTTGAGGTTCATCTCGTATTTCCCTCTCATGGGCCCGCTTCGCACACCCGCACTCTGCGGTCATACGAAGTAACTCTCACGTAAGTATACAGCTGTAGACTTCTTGTGGAGGGGGAAAGCCCGGGCACCGCTGTGATCGCCTCCAGACCCGAGTTCTGACTCGACAACTGTGGGGGCGACGACTCTGCGTCACGACAGCAGGACGCGCTTTTCCGGAGGAGTCGGAAGCCGGCCCGGCCTAACATCTGGCACTTCAGCATCTTGATCCGGTTGACGTGGCCCGCGACCACACACGAGTTCCAGGGCAAGGTCAGACCGGCGATGACGGCCTCCAGGACGCGGTCGATGCCCTGCGGCGAGGGTGTGGATGGTGGGCAGGTCGTCCTGCCGGACGGCATCTGAGAGGACGGTCCGTGAGGTGATGTCCGTTTCCGGGTGAGGGTTGTGTCAGGGGTGCTGCCCGTGGCGGTGACTATTGCTTCCGGGTGAAGTTGCCGGTGTCGGCCTCGGTGAGGATCTTGACCAGGCGTTTCAGCTTGGCGCGGGTGCCTTCGACGTTCTTCGGCAGCAGTTCGTGGCCGAGGGCTTCGCAGACGTCCTTGGCCCGTAGCGGCCCGGTCGCGTGGTTGAAGGCTGCGAGGATGCGGGGGTAGTCCGGGTGTTCTGGCAGGTCCGGCGTGGTGGCGGGTAGCCGGTCGGCGAGACTGGTGACGGTCTTGCGGGTGATCGCGAGGTGCTCCAGGTGCGTCTCGGCCTCCCGCAGCCGGGTCTGCAGGTCGTCGATCTGTGCGCGGAGGTCGTCGGCCAGGGCCCGGGCGGCGTCTTCCTGGAGGTCCAGGGCGTCGATCAGGGGCTGGATGTTCATGCTGTCACCGCCTGCGTGTCGCGCCAGGTGGGGGCGCTCGCGCCGGTGAGGCGTCGGGTCATGACGTGGGTCATCGCCCAGTAGACACGGGAGGCGGAGGAGGAGGGGCGGTGCTCGTAGTCGCGGGCCAGGCGCCGGTGCACTATCAGAACCCCGTAGGTCTGCTCGACCCTCCACCACTTCGGCTGCGGTACGAAGCCCTTGTCCTGCGGGTTGCGTTGGACGATCTCGACGTCGATGCCGAGGCCGGCGCCATGCGAGACGACCTTGTTCCTGAAACCCTGGTCGACCAGGGCTTTGCGGACGCTTCCGCCGCGTGCTCGGCGACCTGGTCCAGCAGGATGATGCCGGCGGCGTTGTCGTGGGTGTTCCCGGCGAGGACGACGACCGCGATGACCAGGCCGAGCACGTCCACGGCCAGACCGCGCTTGTGGCCGGGCACCCGCTTGGCCGCCCACTGGCAGCCGGTCCGCCCCTGGTAGAGGATCGCGTTCACGATCTCCCGCATGTCGTAGGCGCCCTGGTGGCCGCTGACCGAGCGGTGCCGGTCCTTCCATGCGGTGATCACCGGCTCGATCAACGACCACTGCTCGTCCGTTAAGTCGCTCGGATACGCCTTGCGTTCACTCACCCGGTCACATCACCAGAGCACCAACCGCGGACCGGCAGATTCCGCCCCGCCACCACACCAACAGGCGACAACAGACCAACTCAAAGACTCACGAACCGCCCACTGAGAGGTGCGGATCCTCAGCAGTTCGACCAGGAGCGGGTCGAGGCCCGCTGCGGTGGTGGCCTCTTCCACCTGTGACGACAGAGCGATGAGGGTCTTGTAGGCGGCCGGGTGCTGCTTGCCGATGTTGACGCGCTGGGGGTCGGTCATGATTCCTTCGATTCGTTCAGGTGGCCTGCGCCGCGCACTTGGCGTGCGTGGGTCGAGCAGGCCGTGGCCGCAGTCAGCGTGGCGACAACCAGGAGGCCGGCGGCGATTCGCATTCCGATCACGATGGGTCTCCTGGGTCAGTCTTCCGTGACGCGGTGATCGTCTTGCCCGGGGTGCGCTTGCCGGGGGCGAAGGCGGAGGGTGCTTCGGCGAGCGGACGCACAGCGCCGACGAGCGCCTTGAGCCGGCCGTCCCTCAGCCGCGTGGCGAGATCGGCGAGCCGGGCGCGGTCGGGTTCGACGACGAAGAAGATTGCACGCCCGTCCTTGGGCTGGACCTTGGGCGGCATCAGGATCACCCGCTACACCGACTCCACCGGTGCTCAGGGGGTCTTCCACATCAACTCCCGTCTGCAGGTTGCCGCCGAGACCGACCCCCTGGGGCACACCGCACGCTTCGTGTTCGACGCCCGCGACCGCTTCTGGAGCACACCGACGCGCTGGGCAACATCACCCGTCTCGAGCGCGACGACGACGGCAACCGCGTCGGGCTCATAGCCGCCGACGGTGTCCGGACCACTGCGACGTTCAATGAATTCGGCCTGCCCGTGGCCGTCACCGAGCGCGGCGGTCGTACGCGTCGCTACGAGTACGACGCGCGTGGCAATCTGACCGCTGTCACCGAACCCGACGGCTTCCGCACCGAGTACGAAACTGACGAATACGGTCATGTGTCGGCTATGCGCGACGCTGCAGGAGGAGCCACGGGGACCGGGGCGAAATCCGTCGGTCTGCCGGTTTCCATCACGGCACCGGACGGTGTCCGTGTGATCTTCGTACGGGACGCCTTCGGCCGCATCACCGAGGCCACCGATGCCCTGGGCGGGACTCTTCGGCAGGGCTGGACGGTCGAGGGCGAGCCCGCCTGGTGGGAACTGCCCGACGGCACCTGTGCGGAGTGGTCCTGGGACGGTGAGGGCAACCTGGTCAGCCACACGACCGTCTGGGCCGTACCAGCACACACGCTGTCACTCACGGGCGAGGCGGACGAGATCGCCGCAGCTATCCCATATCTGTTGAGGCCTGATGCCCGGTGGACCACCGAAAGAGCGTATTCATATGAGTTCGAGGCCTCCGTCGATCGTGAGAATCTGGCCCGTCAGCCACGTCGCGGTGGGATCTGCGAAGCGGACGAGCCAGGTCGCTACTTCCTTCGGTTGTCCCCTCCTTCCCAGAGGAATCCGGGATGCCTGCTCTTTCTTGACCGCCATCACTTCCTCCTCCGTGAGCCCGCTGACGGACAGAGCCTCGCTCTCGGTCGGACCGGGAGCAATGGCATTCACTCTGATCCCGTCCTTGGCCAACTCGACCGCCCAGGTACGCGTCAGCTGTTCCAGGGCGGCCTTGGTCGCCCCGTAGTGGGCACCGCCCGGGTGGGGGCGATGGCCGTAGGTGCTGGAGACGTTGATGATCGAGCCCTTGCTGCGGCGCAGGTGAGGCAACGCTGCCTGGGCGAGCATGGTAGGGGCAATGACGTTGAGGTCGAACAGGTCGGTGATGCGCGAGCGTGTCACCTCGTCGAACGAGACACGTGCAGTCGCGCCAGCGTTGTTCACCACCACGTCAAGCTGCTTCCATCGGTCGATCGCCGTACTGATGATCAGCTCAGGAGCATGCTCCAAGCGAATGTCAGTAGCGAGAGTCGCGATGCCTGGGTGCATGGCGGCAGTCTCGTCCAGGGCCACCTGGCGTCGGCCGACACCGAGGACGTGCGCCCCCGCCTCGGCCATCGCGACCGCCGTTGCCCGGCCGATCCCGGTACCGGCTCCGGTGACGATGACGACGCGGTTATGAAGGGGGCGAGTGTACTGGTATTCCATCAGGGAGTCTTTCACTTGCTGTTTGACTGGCGTCTGTGGCCGCTGCCGGGTACGAGGACGTAGATCTCTGCCAAGGCGTCTACAGTGGTTGATCACTTCAGAACCACTGCAGGTACTGCGGCAGGCCGCCGGAGCGGATGCCGAGACCGCAGCAGCGCCTCTCGGACCGACCGCCGCTTGCCCGGCGATCCGGTCGGGGTTTTCGCCCTTCTTGAGGGCGTCCCCGGTGTGCTTGCGCAGGCAGAAGACGCAGCCGTTGATCTGGGAGGTGCGGATCCTCAGCAGCTTGACCAGGAGCGGGTCGAGGCCCGCGGCGGTGGTGGTCTCTCCCACCTCCGAGGACAGGGCGATGAGGGTCTTGTAGGCGGCCCGGGCTGCTCGCCGATGTTGACGCGCTGGGGGTCGGTCATGGTTCCTATGATTCCTTCGTGTGGTATGAGCCGCGCTTTGGGCACGTTGGTGGAGAGTGGGCGTGCTATGGCGGGGTGGTACAGGGTGATGCCGCCCCGCGCATGCCCCGGGGGCTACGACTTCGGATCGTCGATCTTGAGCTTGGCTCCGGTGTTGGAGACGAAGACGACCAGGAGCTTGGCGGGTTTGGTCCGGCTGGTGTTCTCGGTGAGGACATGGTGGGCGCCCGGCTGCTCGCCCCAGTTCTCGCCCTGGTGGTAGGTAGTCGCGGGCTGGCCGGCGAGCTGGCTGCGCACGGTGCCTTCGAGGACGTAGGCGTAGACGAACGCCTGGCCGTGCCGGTGCGGCAGCGCGCTTGCGTTGGGCGGGAAGTCCACGATCGCCGAGGTGAACGTCTTGCCCTTCACATTCGGAAGGGCCTGCTGGAGCAGCGGCCTGAGGGTTTCGGTGGGGCGTGTCGATGCCATGGCCGCAGGCGATGCCATGGCCGCGGTCGTGCCCGTGGCGTGGGTGGGCTGGTCCGAGGTCGAGCAGGCCGTGGCCGCCGTCAGCGTGGCGACGGCCAGGAAGCCGGTGGCGATTCGCATTCCGATCACAATGAGTCTCCTGATTCAGTCTTCCGTGACACGGATGATCGTCTTGCCCGGGGTGCGCTGGCCGGGGGCGAACGCGACGGCTGCCTCGGCGAGGGGCCGCACAGCACCGACGAACGGCTTGAGCCGGCCGTCCCCCAGCCGCGTGGCGAGATCGGCGAGCCGGGCGCGGTCGGGTTCGACGACGAAGAAGACCGCCCGCCCGTCCTTGGGCTGGACCTTGGGCGGCATGACGATGCTGACCAGCGTGCCGCCGGCCCGGACCAGGGCGGCCGAGCGGTCGAGGATGTCACCGCCGATCACGTCGAACACGACGTCGGCCTCGCCGGCGTCCTCCAGCTTCTCGGTCTGCAGGTCGACGAAGGTGTCCACACCGAGGGCGAGTGCCCTGTCCCGGTCGGAGGCCCGGCCCGTGCCGATGACGCGGGCGCCGACCTCGCGGGCGAGCTGCACCGCGATCGAGCCGACGCCGCCCGCAGCACCATGGATCAGGACGGTCTGGCCCGTGGTGAGGCGGCCGTGGTCGAACAGGCCCTGCCAGGCGGTCAGCCCGGAGATGGGCAGCGCGGCGGCCACGGTGTGGTCGATGTCCGCCGGCAGCGGGGCGAGGTTGCGGGCCTCCACCGCGACGTACTCGGCGAGAGTGCCGTCACGGGCCCAGTCGGCCAGGCCGAACACCCGCTGTCCGACACTCAGGCCGGTGGTGCCGTACCCCAGCTCCACGACGACACCGGACAGCTCGTGCCCGGGCACGCTCGGCGTCCGGTCGCGACCGGCGCGATCGGTCCACGTGGCGGGCCAGTCCAGCTCGCCAGGGGTGAAGCCGGCTGCGTGCACCCGCACGATGACGTCGTTCTCGGCCACGTGGGGGTAGGGCATGTCCGTCAGGGACATTCCGGCAAGACCAGCGTCACGGTCTCGGACAGTGATGGCTTGCATACAGATCCTTACAGGGAGGGGCGACCCGAGCGCACAGCGCACTCGCGCGCAGGGCTCATAGCGGCTGCAGGTGGATGTATGCCGTGCCGCATGATCGATCTCACCTGCTCGCGCGTCTTCCTTCGTCGCCCGTTGTGCGTTCTCATCAGGGAGACGAGGTGGCCCCTGCGGGTGTGACAGCTCAGAGGGCGTTTTGACAGCATTTGGCGGCGGGGTGGTAGGCGCTTGGGCCGACCGCGACCACTCCCGCCATGTTGTAGGAGACAGCGTTACGCGATACTCGTCCTGTGGAGTGGTTCGAGCGGGCCCGGGCAGCGGAACAGCTCCGGGATTGGGCTGCGGCCATCGCCCTTGTAAGCGCCCACGCCGAGTGCTACTCCACCGATTACTACATGCACGACAACCATCTGTGGCACATGAATTTGCTCGCCCGTGCGGGGCGGTTCTCGGAACTTACGGAACTCGCTCTCACGGATGTCCATGCACGTCGGAGGCTCAACAGATCGCTTCGCGAGCAGGGGATGGAGGCGGCGCTGCGCGGCCGCGCGAAGGATGGTGACCGCGACGCTCTATACGTTCTTGTTCGGCTGCTGTGCGAGACAAATCAGGTCCAGGATGCCCATCGAGCGGTCCAGGACCTCGGCCCTGAGGATCAGTACGCCCACCAGATCGTGGCCCGCTTTCGATCGCCATCAAGCGGTGCGCAATAACGCTCGACAGCTGCCTTATCTGACCTATCAGGAGGTCGTTCGTGGCGCGTCTCGTTCACGGGTGAGACGACGTCAGGACCGCTGGCCACGGCGCTCGTTCGGATTCTGCTTCCTGGCGAAGCTGCCAGCCTCGTCCTTGGTGATGATGTCGAGCTTGACCAGGCGTTTCAGCTTGGCGCGGGTGCCTTCGATGTTCTTCGGCAGCAGTGCGTGGTCGAGGGCTTCGCAGACGTCACGGGCCCGGAGGGGGCCGGTGGCCTCGTTGAAGACGGCGAGGATGCGGGGGTAGTCGGGGTGCTCGGGCAGGTCCGGTGAGTCGGCCTGGACGGAGATCCGGTCGGCGAGGGCCGTGACGGTCTTCCGGGTGATCGCCAGGTGTTCGAGGTGGATCTCGGCTTCCCCCAGCCGGCCCTGCAGTCCATCGACCTGGGCGCGGAGGTCGTCGGCCAAGGCCCGGGCGGCATCCTCCTGGAGGCCGAGCGCGTCGAGCAGGGGCTGGACGTTCACCCGGTCACCGCCTGCGGGTCGCGCCAGGTGAGGGTATTCGCACCGGTGAGGCGGCGGACCATGACGTGGGTCATCGCCCAGTAGACGCGAGAGGCGGAGGAGGATGGGCGGTGCTCGTAATCACGGACAAGGCGCCGGTGCAGTATCAAGATCCCGTAGGTCCGCTCGACCCTCCACCGCTTCGGCTGCGGGACGAACCCTTTGCCCTGCGGGTTGCGTTCGACGATTTCGACGTCGATGTCCAGGCGGGTGCCGTGGGCGACGACCTGATTCTTGAAGCCCTGGTCGACCAGGGCCTTGCGGACGGTTCCGCCGGCGCTCTCGCCGACCTGGTCCAGCAGCATGATGCCCGCGGCGTTGTCGTGGGTGCTCGCGGCGAGGACGGCGACGGCGATGACCAGGCCGAGCACGTCGACGGCCAATCTCCGCTTGCGGCCCGGCACCCGTTTCGCCGGATCCCGGCCGGTCGTGGAGGCGGGGACCCCGGCGGCCACGTGGACACTCTGCGTGTCCAGCATCACCAGGGACGGGTCCTCTAATCGGCGGGCCTTCTCACGGACCTGGCAGCGCAGGAGCTCGTGGATGACCTGGTCGGTCCCGTCGTCGCGCCAGGCGGCAAAGTAGTAGTACGTCGCGCTCTTCGGTGGCAGGTCGTGCGGCAGGTAGGCCCACTGGCAGCCGGTCCGGCCCTGGTAGAGGATCGAGTTCACGATCTCCCGCATCTCGTAGGCTCCCTGGTGGCCGCTCACCGAGCGGTGCCGGTCCTTCCACATGGTGATCACCGGCTCGATCAAAGCCCACTGCTCATCCGATAAGTCGCTCGGGTACGGCTTACGTTCGCTCACCCCGCCACCCCAACAGACCATCGGCCCTGGACCAGCAGACTCCACCCCCACCCACACCATCAGGTGACGGCAGAACCGCTCAAAGACTCACGAACCGCCCTCTCAGTCCCCAAGTCCCAGCAGGTGCCGTGCTTCGGACGCATCGATCACCTCTTCTCCCAGGCACCCAACGAAGCCTGGGAGCAACGTTCGTGTGGTGACGGCGCAAAGGGCCCACGCCTCTACCACTGGGCCACCCTGCAGATCACGCCTATCGAGGACTTCGACGGCGAAATGCCCACCCACCAGCGGTGGGCACTGGCACGCCGCAGCATCAACAAGCCCGACCAGATCGCCTACTACCTCGCCTACGCGCCGCTCGGCAGCACGGTCGGGCACCTGGTATGCGTCGCCGGGATGCGCTGGGCCATCGAGGAAGCCTTCCAGGCCGCGAAGAACGAGTGCGGCCTCGACCAGTACGAAGTCGCCGCTATACCGGCTGGATGCGGCACATCACCCTGGCCATACTGGCGCACGCCTTCCTGGCCGTCATTGCCGCCGACGCCGCGGCAAAAGGGGCAACAGAAACGGTTCCTGCCTCGCGGCCCTCACCGTGGCAGAAGTTCGGCTGCTCCTGGCAACTGGCCACTCACTCGCACGTGCCCACCAGCCCCTCATCAGCGCACGCGCGCTGAGATGGTCACACTGGCGCAGACGACGCCAAGCCGTCGCCCGCCGCTGTCACTACCAGCGGCGGCTGCACACGATCGAGGGGCGGCCCGGGAAAGAGAACACGGGCCGTCCAGCAGCCCACTACACTCACCCAAACCGCCCCTGAACAGGGAAAACGTCAAAGTGCTGCTGGAGTATTAAGGATCGAGGTTAAAGGAGTCGAATTGCAATATCTCCGTCCATTGTCCCGTATCCGACGAGTGTCCGTCCGGAGGAGTCCTGGAGAGTGGCCACCGAAATTCCGATAGGTGATTCGTCAACAAGAGCCCCTGCAGCAACGTCCCATTGGCGCACGACACCACTATCGTAGGCAACAATAAAATGCGGTCGTCCTTCGAATTTGGCGGCACACAAGGAGGAGACTCTCTCCCCTTCCACTTCAAGAGGATCCCCGATGGTTTTTCCTGATACTGCATCAAATCGATAAATCACCCCCTCGATGTCTGCGCACGAAACGATCACGCCCCCACCATCGGTTGCAGTAACCTTTATATCTGCCACCTCCGCAGCCGAGACCTCCCAGCCGCCGAGATAGTCCCCGGTCGTACCGTCCCATCGCCGGATGTATCCGTCATCGCCTCCGGAGAAAACCACTGGACTGTGACCGTGAGCAGCGTGCACAGCAACACACTTCACGCTGCCGTAGTGGCCTTCGAGCGGTCTTCCCACTTCTGCCCCAGTTGCGGCATCCCACCGATACACCAGATGATCGTTTCCAGCCCCAACCAGCAGAGCTCGCCCGTTACCTGAAACGTAGGCATCGACGCCCCAGATCGACCTGGGAATTTCGTTCGATGGCGCTTGAAGAGGCAACCCGGTGCGTACATCCCATCTCGCGACACCCGCTTCCGTTCCAGCGGCCAGAATGCCCACGCCGGCGGTGGACTGAGCTGCCACGAGGCCGAAGCATCCGTCAGCCAGAGATCCCCTCGGAAGTTCCCACCGCAGTTGGCCGGTGACAATATTCCACGCGCGCAGTCGATACTCTGGATCAGCGGCCCCAGAAATCAGCAGAGTTTCACTCGCATCCCCCGGAAGCTGAGTAAGCAATACTGGCCAGACAATCCCCTCGTGCGCTCCCATGATGCGCATTTCAGATTCGTTGCGCACGATATGCGACATATCGTGTTCCGCCCTTCATGGTAACTCTGGTAGCGATGCGATCGCCCACATCAGGATTGAGGATACGAGACAATCGTGGGCGGTCTGCAATGTAGACCGCCCACGACTGCAGTCGCCCTAATTGGCCGTTCTCTATCCGCTTGCGTGGTCGATCGGCTTCGAACGGGGTGCTGGATCGGGTGACTTGGCTGCTGGCGGGGCATAGAGGAAGGGCCTCTTGGTAGCTCGCGGTTGTCGAGTCCAGCGAGAAGCAAGAGGCCCTGTTGTCGAAATGTCGCGTGATCGCGGTTACCGGGTCCAGTGTGTCCACTCCTGGGTGTGACTGTCTCGCCCATCGGTTCGGGAACGCCGCAGACCGGCCGGATCGCCGGCCTCGGTACGGCTCGGACATGAGCGATGCCGAGTGGGCACTGGTGCGGGATCTGCTGCCGGTTCCCGGATGGCTGGCGGGCCGGGGCGGGCGGCCGGAGGGCTACTGCCACCGGCAGATGATCGACGCCGTTCGCTACCTCGTCGACAACGGCATCAAATGGCGGGCGATGCCGTCCGACTTCCCGCCCTGGCCGCGGGTGTATGCCTTCTTCGCCCGCTGGCGGGACGCGGGGCTGGTGACCGAGCTGCACGAGCGGTTGCGCGAGGCCGTCCGCCTGGCTGAGGGCCGCAATGACGAGCCGAGTGCGGCGGTCGTGGACTCGCAGTCGGTGAAGGCGGACGCCACCGTCCCCCTCGCTTCACGGGGATACGACGCCGGAAAGAAGATCAACGGCCGCAAGCGCCACCTGCTCACCGACACCCTCGGACTGCTTCTGGCCGTGCTGGTCACACCGGCCTGCACGACCGACCGGGACGCCGCCCGCACCCTTTTGCCCGCAGCAAAGAATCACTTCCGGCGACTTGCCCGCATCTGGGCCGACGGCGGATACACCGGGCACCTCACCGACTGGACTGCCCAGCACCTCGGAGTCGTCCTCGACATCGTCCGCCGCAGCGACGAAGACGGCGGCTTTCAGGTCCTGCCCCGCCGCTGGGTCGTCGAAAGATCCTTCGCCTGGCTCCTGCGCAGCCGGCGCTTGGTCCGGGACTACGAGCGACGCACCGACACGAGCGAAGCCGTCATTCGATGGTCGATGATCGCACTCATGAACCGCCGCCTGGCCGCACGACCTCACCGGCCTGCTGCCCTGTCGGCAGGGTGAACCTTCCGGGCTTCGTCTCCACCAGCCAGCCCCGTTCCACCAGCCTCTTCAACCGTGCTCTCGCACCCTCGACCCGCGAGGCGGAGGCGCTGTCCCAGCCGAGCACCACGGCCGCCCGCCGGGCGCCCAGCCCATCGTCTCCGGCCTCCGCCGCAGCGGCCATCACCGCCTGGTAGTCCACCGACAGGTCTTCGACCCCGGCCGCGTTCTCCCGATGCGGCACCGCACGGCGCGGGCCTACCGGCTTCCTCTGCGACGGACCGCCGACCGCCACGGCAGGTGCTTCCTCCTCGGCCAGTGCCTCCAGATACTGCTCGAGCCCAATCACCCGGCGTCTGAGGATCTCTTCGGCGTCCGTCAAGTCCGCCCGCCCGATCCAGTTCGGCTTCGAGTTCCTCCACCCGCACCATCGCGGCCTTCCGCCGAGCTTCCAAAACCGCCCGCATTGACGGCATCCGACACCCCCACGGCGACTCGATCAGCAACGAGTCGATGCTTCCGTGACCGCCCCAATGCCATGTCTGACCAGCGGAATCCGCACACGGGGTTCGGAAAGAGAACGACCTCTAAGGCGATGGGCTGCGCCGCAAAGAGGTGTGCTTGCATGCGGCGCGGGCCACGCTCGAGCAGATCGACCACCCCGCCGCCACCGACACCGCCCGCAACCGGTTCGTCCGTCTCTTCGCGGAAGTCAGCTACCAGGGCGGCACCTCCCGGGAGCTCCGGAACGAGCTGGAGGACGCGGCGCGCGCGGTGTTCGAGCCACCGTGCGTCTTCGCGACCAGCGGCCTGGCTCGTGCCGTGGGCCCCGCGAGCATGCCATGGACCCTGGAGATGCTGCTCTACCGGATCGACTCCATCACCACCGCCATGCAGGCCGTCCGCGACAACAAGGTGGACGAAGAACTGCTGGTCCGCTCTCGAGCTCTCTACCTACAGACCAAGCACTGGTATGAGGATCTGCGCCCAGGTCTTGCCGCGCAAGCAGTCGGCCCCTTCGTGGGCTTGTACCGCGAGCAGAACCTGGACGATCACTTCAACAACGTCGGGTCCGAAATGCTTGGCGCCATCGCGATGTTGTTGGTCAGCCCGATCGCGCAGGCGCAGTTCCCGCCGCGTGGGTAGGGAGCCTCGAGTCATGGTCGGGTGCCGGCGTCCGACTGTCCCGTTGGCCGGTTCACGGCTCAGTTACCGGTCCAAGGCCGCTCAAGTTCGATGGCACAAGCTCAGAAGCTGTGTCAGATCTGCTGATCTGTGACGCTCGGTACCGCGTGCTTCTGGTGCTCGGCGGTTGTTGACGGTTACGACGTCGACGTTTAGGCCGGAGGGTGGTGCTGGACGTCGTCTTCGAGCCACGAGACGACGGGACGATCCGGCGAAGGCTCGCCGGGTTGGCGGTCGGAACGGTGGGATGGGCAGTGATGCGTCCGTCGTTCACGCTCTCCGACACCACCTTCCACTTCGTCGAAGGCGACCCGGCCACGGCCCTCGAACAGGCGCGCGAAGCAGCGCAGGGCAAGGACGTCCGACTCGGCGGCGGTGTCACCACCATCCGGCAGTTCCTCGATGCCGGCCTCGTCGACACCATGCATGTGGTGGTCTCGCCGGTAAAACTCGGGTCCGGACTACGGCTCTGGGAGTCTCCCGATGAGCTGCTCGACCGGTTCCCCTTGGAGGTCGTGCCCAGCCCGAGCGGCGTGACACACCAATTGTGTCGGCGTACAAGTGTGGATGTGCGCCACCTCGGACGGATGCGCCAAAGTTGATGCGGTGACGAGTCCTGTCAGTGAGCCTGCTGTCGTCGGTTCGGGGTGCCGGAGGAGCGGCCGCTCGGGACCGCCCCTGCATCCCCTGGCTCAGGATGCTTCCATGGCCCGGTTGAAGAGCCGGCCGGCAAGATCGACGCCGATGACCGCGCCGTCGGCGTCGCGGGAGAAGTAGCCGCGCTGCCCCTTGAGGCCGCCTTCGGTGACGACGTACTCGTCGCCGTCGCCGGGAAGGAAGCCGATGGCCGCGGCCGGGTGGTCCGGGGGCATCTCCTCGTCCGACGCCTCACGGATCTCCGGCTTGATCCCGACCGCCAGGGTAAGGCGGGTGCCGTCGGCGGCGATGTCGAGGTTGATGGCGTCGATCTCGTAGCGGCCGACGACCTCTTGGGCCCGTCCCTCGTCATACGGGACCGGCTCCACCGCCTTCTCGACGACGCCGAGGTAGTGCTCGAGCACCCATCGCACGGCGGACTGGTTGAAGGGGTAGCCGTCCGGGCCGGCGTTGGCCAGGGAGACCACCGCGAAGTTGCGTTCGGGCACGATGAGCAGTTCGGCGAACTGGCCGTTGCCCGAGCCGCCGTGGCCGATCCCGTGGAGGCCGTCCAGGTCGCGCAGGAACCAGCAGATGCCGAAGCCGTCGCCGAGGGTGCTGGCGCGCAGCTCGACCGTCCGCTCCCGCATGCGATGCAGCGCTGCGGCGGGCAACACGCCCTCCCCGTCACCGAGTTGGAACCGTGCCCAGCGCAGCAGATCGCTCACCGAGGAGGCAAGGCCCCCGCCGGGGTTGTCACCCCGCGCGCCCTCCTTGAATCCTGCCCAGGGCCGGGCGGGGCGCAGTCCGCCGTCGTCGCCGCGGTTGTAGCCCACCGCGAACTTGCGGACCATCACCTCGGACAGGCCGTACACGGTGTCCGAAAGGCCCACCGGCTCCAGGACGAGCGAGGCCATGGCCTGCTCGAAGGGCAGGCCCGTGACCTTCTCGATGATCCGCCCGGCCAGGTTGTATCCGGCCTGGCTGTAGGAGGCGCGGGTCCCGGGCGGTGCGATCAGCGGCAACTGGGGCAGTTTGGCCACGAGCCCGGCCAGGGAGCGGTCGCCCTCGCCGTCGTCGATCAGGTTCCAGTCCAGGCCCGCGGTGTGGTTGAGCAGGTTCAGGACGGTGATCTGCGCCGCGGCCTGCTCGTCGGCGAGCTCCAGCTCGGGGACGTAGCGCCGCACCGGCGCGTCCAGGTCCACCTTCCCCTCCGCGACCAGGCGCATCAGAGCGGTCGCGGTGAAGGTCTTGGACACCGACCCAAGGGAGAACAGCGTCTTCTCGTCGACGTCCAGCGGGTTGCTGAGGCTGGTCACACCGTGCGAGGCGTAGATCTCCTGGCCGTCCAGCAGCACCCCGACGGCGACACCCGGAACGCCGAGCTCCTGGGCCTGCGCAGCGACGAAATCCGACAGCTTCTCCTGCGACATTGCTCCCCCTCCAGAAACTTGAACTAAGTACGAGAAGGAGCGTAGAGGCCGACTCGAACAAAGTGCAAGCGTTGTCCCGAACTAAGTTCAAGGTAAGGTGGCGGCCATGCCGCGAGACACACTGACCGCAGACCGGATCGTCCGGGCGGCCATCGAGCTGCTGGACGACGAGGGCCTGGACGGCCTCAACATGCGCAGCCTGGCCAAACGGCTCGGCTCGGCCCCGACGGCCATCTACTGGCACATCAAGACCAAGGACGACCTGGTCCGGCTCGCCGGCGACGCGATCTGGGACGAGGTCGAGCTGCCCGATCTGGATGCCATGGACTGGCGTACGGCCGCCACCGCCCAAGCCACCGGCATGCACGCGATGCTCACCCGGCACCCCTGGCTCGGCCAGGCGTTCGGCAGCCATCTCCTGTACGGCCCCGGGCAGGCCCGCCACAACGACCTCAGCCTCGCCGTCTACGAGAAGGCGGGCTTCACCGCTGCCGACGCGGACCGGGCGGCCGGCAGCGTGCTCGTCTACGTGCTCGGCAGCGCGCTCGGACCCGCCGCGCAGGTCTCGCTGAACCGCCGGCTGAGCAAGAACGGCGCGAACGCCGAGCAGGCGATGACCGAGGCCCTCTCGAGCGCCACCGAGATCGCCATGCGATTCCCACGGCTGCGCGAACGCCTCGGCACCAGCGCCGCGGCCGAGTACGCCGCGGCGCCCGACAACACCTTCGAGTTCGGGCTCCAGTCCCTCCTCGACGGCTTCGAGGCCCGCCTCGCCGCCGACCGCACCCGTCGCCGCGAGTGACCCGACCAGCCCATGGGCCCGGACAGTCCTGCCGCGCAGCCGACCCAACCGTGTGCGAAGCTCGACAAGACCGACTATCGCGAGCGCCACACGGTCGAGCGCGGCATCAACCGCCCGAAGAGGCAAGGGGATACGACAAACTCGCCGTCCGCTACGAGGCGACCGTCCTCGTCACTGCCATCAATGAATTGCTGTGACCAGCGTCATCGAGGGCAATCCAGTAGCGGCGCTTGACCCCGATTTCGGTGCTGCGTACATCTTCCAGAACGCCGCCATTGCTCTCTATGGTGCGCGCCGAACCGACGTTGCCATCGTCACAAGTGAGAAGGACCCGGTCCAGACCGAGCGCCGGCGCCTTAGGCAAAACCGCTCCCAGCGCCCACGTGGCCAGTCCGCGTCTTCTGGCGGAAGGCCGAATGCTGTAGCCGATGTGTCCGCCGGCTTCCAGCAGAAAGGCGTTCAGATAGTGACGAAGGTCGATAGCTCCGAGGTAGGTCTCACCGTCGACGATCCACCAGTGGGTGGCGTGAACGCGCCCTGGCCCGACAGGCAGCGACCGGTCTGACTGCTGGCGCAGTCGCTCGACCCAGGAGGCGAAACCTTCCGGACTGTTGAGGTCCTCATCAGCAACCAGACGCAGGCCGGCCCCGTCCTGGTGAGCACCAGGCTGCCACTCGTCACGCGCCGCGAGCCACGAGGAATGCAGCCGTACCGTGGGAGCGATCAGGTCAGCCATACGAAGGACGGTAGCACCCGCACCTCCCATTGATCAGGCACTTTGCGCTGGCTGGAGCCTCTGGCTCGTCGAGTTGGCTGTGTCAGTTTGTGAGGGCTCTGGTCCAATTCTTGTGGGCGTGTACGCAGGGTGACTATTGGCCTCTGCGCGATGCGGGTCGAGGTCGCCCGAAAATCGCCCAGCCAGCATGCGGCGGGGTCGACAGTGCTACGCCGTGAACGAAGTACGGCCGCAGCTGGATGAGCTGCTGTTCTCCTCGGTGGAGGGCGTGTTCGTGGAATCGGTCGAGGTGTCCGACACGGTCATCCGTGTCGAGGCCCGCACGACTGCCAGCCGGGCGGCATGCTCGCGATGTGGGTGCTGGTCGGACCGAATACACGGCTCCTACCTGCGGTTCCCTCATGATCTGCCAGCGGCCGGCAAGTTGGTTGTGCTGTCGTTGCGGGTGCGTCGCTTCGTCTGTGTGGAGGAGTCTTGCTCGCGGAGGACATTTGCCGAGCAAGTGCCCGGGCTGACCCGCCGGTTCGGTCGTCGGACCGAGTGGCTTCGATCGATGTTGCTCTCGGTCGGCCTTGCCCTCGCCGGCCGGGCCGGCGCCCGGATGACGGACGTCTTGGGGACACCGGTCAGCCGGAACACTCTGCTGCGGCTGATCGTTTCGCTGCCCGATCCTCCGGTCACGGTGCCCCGCGTGGTCGGCGTGGACGAATACGCCCAGCGCAAGGGCCGTATCTACGGAACTTTGCTCGTCGACGTCGAGACACGTCGACCGATCGATCTTCTGCCGGACCGGGAGGCGGACACGCTTGCTGCCTGGTTGGCCGAACGGCCGGGCATCGAGATCGTCTGCCGCGACCGTGCCCCTTTCTTCGCCGAGGGCGCGACCCGTGGCGCCCCACAGGCCATTCAAATTGCGGACCGGTGGCACCTTCTGGCACAACCTGGGCGAAGCCGCCGAGAAGTGCGTCTACCGGCACCGCGGTTGCCTGCGTCCCGCGCCAGAACGGCCTGAGGAACCAGCGGAGGAGGCGGAGTCGGCCGCGTCGTCGCCCTGGCCGACGGGCCACCGGTTCGCTGAACGCACCCGTGCCAAGCACGCGACCATCCACGCGCTTCTGGACGCCGGCCACAGCAAGCGGTCCGTCGCCCGGCAGCTCGGCATGACGCTCAACACGATCCCGCGCTTCTCTCGCGCCACCACGCCGGAGGAGTTGTTCACCGGGCAGTGGCAAAGCCGCGCGACCAAGCTCGACGCCTACAAGCCCTACCTCGCCCAGCGCTGGCAGGAAGGCTGCACCAACGCCTGGAAGCTGTGGGAGGAGATCAGAGAGCAGGGCTACCCGGACGGCTACGGAAACGTCCGTAACTACGTGAGCAGGACTCTGCGCCGCAAGCCCCAGCCGGTCGGGCCCCGGCCGCCCTCGGCCCGCGCCGTGACCCGCTGGATCCTGACCCACCCGGACGCGCTGGTCGAGAGCGACCGGATCCAGCTCAAGGCTGTGCTGGTCAACTGCCCCGATCTGGATGTCCTCGCCAAGCACCAGCGGGCCTTCGCCCACATGGTCACCGACCTTCGAGGCGACCAACTGCCAGAGTGGATCAAATCAGCCAGAACCTCTGCCGACCTGCCCAGTCTCAGCCGGTTCGCTCACCACCTCGAACGCGACCTTGACGCCGTCGTCGCAGGGCTCTCCCTACCGTGGAACTCCGGCGCCGTGGAAGGTCATGTCAACCGGATTAAGATGCTCAAGCGCCAGATGTTCGGCCGCGCAGAATTCGAGCTCCTCCGCAAGCGCGTCCTGCTCGCGAAGTGACGTTGTCAGCGGGCCTGATCCGACTGCCTGTGTTCGTCATCGATCCTGCGGGGCATCACACCGAGGATCAGATACTCAAGGGCGCACGGCATCGGCCCGAAGCTGGCGACCCAGGTCTCGACAAGGCAGATCTCACTGCCCTCATCGACACCTAGAAAGAAACGGCCGCCATCCAGCTCGCCGAGCGGGAAGAGACGTCTCCAAAAGGAGTCGCTCCACTCGGAGAAGCGGTCATCCTCTCCCCAAGCCAACTCCGGGTTCAGTTCGAACGGTTCCCGAGCGCGGTTGATCCCCGGGCCACCGATGCTCACCGTCAGCCCCCCGAACTCCTGGAGAAACGCCTCCGCAGCGTCGTGCATGACGATGCCGACCGCTTCGAACATGGACCGCCAGTCGGCCGTGTCGACCCGCCTGCCCGCCGTCCATCCCGAAGCCTCCAAGACCTCAAGCACCTCCGGCGACCAATCACCATGACCGGCACAGCTCCCCCCCAACTTGAAGCAGAAGGCGATCATCCCAGCAGACGACCTGAGTGAGAACAGCGTCTGACCGCACCACAAGAAATGGACCAGAGCCTGAGTTTTGATGTCGCTGGCTCGCTGGGAGATGGGCGCGATGCGTGTTCGTCGCCAGCGAAGACGGTCGTGGGCCATGGCTGCTGCTGCCAGGGTGTGCTCATGAATACGACACCGGATGGACGGCCTATCCCTCCCGCGCATGCCGACGAGCGCGCCATGCTGGAAGCATGGCTGGACTTTCACCGTGCGACTCTCGCCCTGAAGTGTTCGGGCCTCAAAGATGATCAGTCACGGCTTGCTGCGGCGTCGCCCTCGTCGATGACGCTGCTCGGTCTCGTTCAGCACATGGCTGAGGTGGAGCGCAACTGGTTCCAGCGTATATTCGCAGGTCAGGACGTGCCCCCTGTCTTCGGAGAGAACAACGTCGACGGCTTTGCCCTTCAGCTGGAACGTGGGTTCGACGAGGCAATGGCTGCGTGGCAAGCGGAGGTCGCTCGAGGCCGTGAGCTGATCGCTGAAGCATCGCTGGACGACTCCGGCCGCCTGTCAGAGCAGGAAGCGGGTCACGTCGGTGATCAGGGAGTCTCCCTGCGCTGGATCATGGTGCACATGATCGAGGAATACGCACGTCACAACGGTCATGCCGACCTCATCCGCGAACAGATCGACGGAACTATCGGCGCATGAGACGTGCTTGCGCGGTCGGAAGGACTTGCTGGAGCATTCGGATCGGTACAGAACAACTTGTTCTGGCGAAGGTGACGGAAGGGGCATCCGCCCCAGCGGATGCCCCCTCGCGCTGCGGATAGTGCTCGCGAGGCCGAGGACCGCACGCCTTCCGATGCCCCCACTGAAGCCATGCATGACTGGGTTTCCAAGAAGCGGCGCCAGCATTGAGCCACTGGTGACGAGGGGAACCGGCCTCATGAGGCGGCGCGGTCAGGGCAAGGCGGCGGGGGCCAGCCGGATCGTCTGCGGCTGTGTCCGCCGGAGGCGTATGGGCTTGGGCTTGCCGGCCGCCTTCACCGGTTCGACGGGGTGTGGTGTGGTGCGCGGTGGTCGGGGAGGGCGGGTGAGGCGGCGGACCATGAGGGTGATGAAGGTCCAGGTGATGTGGGCCTCGCTGTGGGAGACGAGCCGCTCGTAGTCGCGGACGTTTCTGCGGGCTCTCATGATCCACGAGATGGCCCGCTCGACCCGCCACCGCTTGGCAAGGACGGCGAACCCGTCCTGGTCTTTGCGGCGGGGCACCGTCTTGAGGGTGATGCCGAGGAAGGTGTGGGACCAGTCGACGAGGACTCCGCCGTAGGCGGAGTCCGCCCAGGCTACGGCGAGTTCGGGGTGGGTCAGGCGCAGGCGGAACAGCTGGTCACGAGCGGGGACACTGTCGTGCGGCGAGGCGGGGGTGACCATGACAGCCAGGGCCATGCCGCGCATGTCGACGGCCAGGTGCCGCTTCCGCCCGTTGATCAGCTTCCCGCCGTCGAAGCCGCGGGTGTCCTGGCCCACCGTCTCCGCCCCCTTGACGGACTGGGAGTCCAGGATCACCGCGACGGTGCGGGGATTGAGACCGTCGTGAACACGGACCATCTGGTGCAGCTCGGCATGGATACGGGCCAGGTCCCCGCGCGCCCGCCATCGCTGGAAGAAGCCGTAGACCGCGCGCCAGGGGATCCCGAAGTCGACGGGAACCGCCCTCCACTTGATCCCATTGTCGTTGACATACCGGATGGCATCGACCACGTTGCGGCGCGGATGCTTCTCCGGGCGCCCGCCCGTGGGCAGAGTGCAGGCCGGGAGCGGCAACAGCGGTTCGAGGACGGCCCATTCGGCGTCCGTGGTGTCAGTAGGGTAGCGCCGTTTGCGCACGGTCGGCGGGGTCTCGTTCGTGGTCATCAGCGTTCCACGCGGGTGAGGACTTCTAGAGTGGCCTTGACGCCGCCGAGCTGGTCCAGGACCAGGCGGATCCATTCGTCGTCCGGAGCCTTCTTGGCGTGCGGGGCGATGATCCCGGTGATGAAGTTGGTGATCCGGTGCAGTTCCGCCTGGAAGATCGCCCGTTCGTAGGAGAGCCAGACCTCGCTCTCCTCCGACATCTGAAAACCGTCTGCTGTAGGTCACCGGCGGAAGTCCTTCCTTTACCGCGACCTTCCGCAGGAACCTCAAGCCCGCCCAGACCTGCGACTGCGTGCGCTTGGTCGCCCGGCACAGCTGCGGAAGCGTGAGCCCCGCCGGCCGTGCTTCCTGCAGAGCTTTGCGTACCGCCTGGCCGTGAACGTGGGCGGGCAGACCCGCCCCCATGGCTACTGGCCCCGCAGCAGCTGGGCGAGCTGTTCGTCGAGGTCGACCTGCCCGGTCGCGGCCGCGGTCTCGATCCAGTCGGCCGTCGCGCGGATCTTCTCCAAGTGGTTTTCCAACACCTTCGTCTGGGTGTCGGTGAACTCGTGCCCGCGCAGCTTCGGGACCAGCCGAGCGGCCCCGGCGATGAATCCCTGGCAGACGGCGATCAGGTCGGTGAACTCCATCGACTTGCGCCAGCTGTGGACGATGCGGGCCGGATGCTCGAAGGGCTCGCCCTCTTCGGCGAAGGCTTCCTCGCACTCCTCGTCGAACTCGTCGCCGTCGAGCCCGGCCTGCTCGAACTGGGCCTCGTTCACGTTCTCCCGGGCCTCGGCATCGCACATCGCCCGAAACGCCACCTCCGGCCGGCGCAGGAAGTCGGTGGCCACCTGCGCCGCCACCGCTTCGTCATCGCGCGCCAGTTCACGGATCACCTCGACCTTCTCCTGGGCGGTGACCGGGACCTGGATCTCTTCGGTCTTCCAGCCCACTACCTTTTTGGCCACCTCCGCACTCCACCGGCGTCGGCCGGTGCGCTCGCTCAGCGGCGGGTTCCCGATCAGCTCGAACCGGTCCGGCGCGGAGGCCAGGATCCGGTGCACCTCGTAGGAGACACCCGCCTGCCGGTGCTCGGCAGGCCACTGCGCGGCCACCCACCGGTGCGTACGGACGGTATAGAAGGACAACCCGATCTCATCAGCGTACCGCCGCAGCGACTCCTCCACTCCCTGGTCGCCCTCATCGAGCGGCGGGTGACCGCCGTGCCCGCGCAGCGGCTCCAACTCCAGAGCCGCGTCCCCGAGCGCGAACTGGCAGCGGGCGTCCTCCTCCACCATGTCCAGAGACGCGGCCACCAGCTCGTCGTAACGGCTTCGTGTGACCTTCCCGACCATCTCCACCATCGGGGCCATGGCGCACCACCCGGCGCGGGCCGAAGCGTCGGCGTCCTGCGTCGGCTGCGGAACCTCGGCCCGGCGATGCGCCCAGACTCCACCCCACACCACCAACATCACCAGACGCCAAGCCAACATGGCCAATTCCGGCCTCCATCCGCCCTGCGGACCCGATCCACCGCCAGGTCCAACAGTCACAGAACGTCACAGATCAGCAGATCTGACACAGCTTCTCAAACTTCGGTGGCAAGGACAGTCGCGCCGGGCGTGGTCGGGCCTATGGTCGCCCCTACCCACCACGGTGGTTTCCGGTCGGCGCCGGCAGCACTTCGACGAACAACACGCCTTCGCCCCGCTCCCTCAACCACCTACGTGAGCCGGCCATCGGTCACAGGCGCTGTCAGTGCACCCATCTAAATTCACCGCGTGACTGAGCTTTCCTACCTTGCCGCGGTCCGGGAGTCATACGACACCGTGGCTGACGACTACGTCGCCCTCGTCAAGGCCCCGTCTGAGCTGGACCCCCTATCTCGCTCGATGCTGACCGCCTTTGCCGAGCTGGTGCAGGCATCTGGCCGAGGACCGGTCGCGGACCTGGGCTGCGGACCCGGAAGAGTGACGGCGCACATGGCCGGACTCGGGGTTTCTGCATTCGGCATCGATGTGTCCCCAAAGATGATCGAACTGGCCCGAAGCAGCTATCCGGACCTGCGCTTCTCCGTGGGCTCCATGACCGCGCTGGAGATCGAAGACGACACGCTCGGCGGCATCCTGGCGTACTACTCCACCCACCACACACCTCCGGAGCTGCTGCCGGTCGTGTTCGCCGAGTTCCATCGCACCCTGGCGCCCGGCGGACATCTCCTCCTCGCTGGCCACGTAGGCACCGGTGAGCACCGCCGTCCGACACACGGCTATGGCGGCCACCCCGTGTCCTACGCGTCGTATCGGCTGCCCATACACCAGCTCGCTGAGCTGCTAAACCAGGCCGGATTCACCATCACCGCTCAGCTGGTGCAGGAGCCCGACGAGAACCGGAACTGGAAGTTCGCCAGTTTCCTGGCCTACAAGCCGACTACCGAGGAGCCAGCTTGACTTCCTAGCCCCCCGAGATGTCTTGACACAGCCGTGGTCAAGGGGAGATGCGGATGGTGCGCATCGGTGCGGTGCGCACCATCCGGGTGCGCACCGCACCGCGCGCGAGAGAGTGCCGGACGTCGGCGGGCGGTGCGCACCGGGTGCGCTGGCGGACATCGCGGTGCGCACAAGAGTGGCGTCCATCGTCATCCGGTGCGCACCGGGGGGAGTCCACTCAACTGGGGAAGAGAGTCGGTGTTCCAACCCTGCGCTATTCGGCTCGGAAGCTAGATGATCAATTCCAAGGGAAGCCTGCGGAGAGTGTGGGATGGGCGGTGGCCGAAGCCACCGCGAAACGGTCAGCGCGGCGGGCTGCTGGCCCTCGTTGTCGAGGTGGCATCGGGTGGTCAGGCGTCAGGGTCGACTTCGGGGCGCGTGAACCGCACGGACTTGCCCAGCGACCGGGCGTAGGCGATTTCGGCTCGGGTGCTGTCTCCGATGTAGTCGCCGACTACGAGCACCTCATCGGCGAGCCGGATCTTCGCCCGGTGCAGACCGTCGAGTCGAGCCTTCAGCGCCTCGGCCTCGACAGGATCGGACCAGAGTTCGTGCGGCGACTTCATGTCAATGCCCGGTTTGACGACAATCTTTCCGGCTTTGGTCTCCCTCAGATCGGCCTCGTTCATCTCGGTCATGAAGCGGGTGGAGCCGCAGATCACGACGATATGCGGGAGGCTCAACAGCTTCTTCGCGTCGGTGAGCTTCTCCTCGGGGGTGAGCAGTTGCGGGTATGACACTGGTTCCTCCTGGTGGTGCGGTCCAAGGGGTGCCTGCGGAGACGAGAACGAGGGTGCCCAAGATCGGTCCTCGAAGGCGCGGGGTGGCCTTGTTTACGAGTTTGGACAGCAGTCATTTAGCACTTCGGACAGCACTCGGATACGTGCCTGATCCGAACAGCCAGCAGCTCCGGCGGTGCGACAGGTCGGCGCGGCTCGGTCTCTTGGCCATGGCATAGGGTCCAGATGCGAGAGCTGAGTGGGTGGGATAGTGACGCGCCGCTATCGCACCGGAGCGGCGAGGGGTCCGTTGAATGCGGCGCCGGCCCGGTGTCACCCCCCGCACCGGGCGTGACCGAAGGCATGCGGTACGCGTACGTCGCCGATCCGAAGGGCAACCTCCTCGAACTGATCGAAACGTCACGGGGCTGACTTTCGGTCTCGCCGGCGGCGCAGGAGGGCGTACACCCCACCTGCGGGCGTCCCTGGCCTTCCTGAGGGTCGGCAGCGTTGGAGCCAGCCCGTCCAGCGCATCGGTGCGCGTGCCTGCGCGCATGCTTGTTCCGTCGTCAAGAGGGGGGCGAGGAGGGAGCGGGTATGTCGGCGTCGAGGGCCGCCGCGCGGAGGGCGGCTGCCACCCGGATGCTCGGTTCGGTCGGCGGGTGGGGAAGGCGGGCCAGGAGCAGGCGCCGTTGCTCCTGGGGGCCGCCGCGGACGGGCAGGACGCGGACACCCGGCGGCACGGCGGAAGCGAGCACGGCCGGCACGGTGGTCAGTCCGCAGCCCGCAGCGACCAGATGGAGCTTGGCGAGCCAGTCGCGGGCGGTGTGGGCGATCTCAGGCCGCTCGTCCAGGCCCGGCCACACGCCCATCAGCCGGTCCTCTCCCGACGAGGAACCCGCGATCCATCGCTGCCCGCGCAGGTCGGCCACGTCGACGAATTCACCGCGGGCCAGTGGGTGCGTGGTGGGCACCGCCAGGCGGAGGGCACGTTCGGTGAGTGTCTGCAGCACGAGCGGGGGTGACTCGGCATCCGGCGGCCTGAACGGCGGCGCCGAGGCGAGTAGGGCCAGGTCGAGACTGCCGGCCCGAAGGGCGCGCACCAGCGCCGGGGTGCTGCCCTCCCGGCCGACGACATGCAGGCCGGGATCCGTGCGGCGCAGGGCGGCCAGGGCGCGGGGCAGCAGAGCGGCGCCGGCGCTGGGGAACCATCCCAGGCGGACCGTACCGGCCTGCCCGGGCAGGCCGGAAAGCTCGCGCGCGGTTGCGTCGATCTCGTCGAGCACGGTCGTCGCGCGGCGCATGACGACGCGGCCGGCCTCGGTGAGCCGCACGCCGTCGCGTCGCCGCTCCAGCAGCTCGGCGCCCGCGGCCCGTTCGATCGCGGCGATCTGCCGGGACACCGCGGACTGGGTGTAGCCCAGCGACGCGGCGGCCGCGGTGAAGGTCCCCTGTTCGGCGACGGCGCGGAAGACACGCAGCGCAGTGAGTGACACATCCGAGAAGTCCATGATGTTTACGCATACTAGCCGTGCCGAACTTTCGTTGGACTCATATCTGTGGTGTTTCTAGCGTGGCATCCATGAATGCTTCACGTATCGCCCTCGTCACGGGCGCCAACCAAGGACTCGGCCGCGCCCTCGTCGAAGGGCTGGCGGCCCGCGTGGACCCGGACGACCTGGTCCTGCTCACCGGCCGCAGCGACCAGCGCGTGACGGACGCTGCCCGCGAGGTCAGCCGGCTGCCCGGCACGCGGGCCCGCGTCGAGGGCCGGGTCCTGGACGTGACGGACACCGACGCGATAGGCGGACTCGCCGAGGACCTCCGGGCCAGGTACGGAGGGGTCGACGTGGTCATCTCCAACGCGGTCGCCCGGCTGCTGCCCGAGGAGTCGCAGACCGAGCGGGCGGATGAGTTCATCGACGTCTCCAACACCGCCACGCACGCGATCCTGCGCTCCTTCGGCCCGGTGCTGCGCCCGGGCGGCCGGCTGCTCGTCGTGGCCAGCAGCCTGGGCACCCTCGGTCACCTCGACCCGCGGCTGCACCACTTGTTCGACGGGGCGAGCCTGGAGCAGGTCGAGTACGCCGTCGAGTCGTGGCGCAGCGCCATCCACAACCGGACCGCGCAGGAGGCGGGCTGGCCCATCTGGCTGAACGTGCCCTCGAAGGTGGCTCAGGTCGCAGCCGTCCGCGCGCTCGCCGCGGAACGCCGCGAACACGACCTCGCCACCGGCACCCTGATCGCGTCCGTGTGCCCCGGCATGGTCGACACCGCCACCTCGCGCCCCTGGTTCAGCGACTACAGCCAGGCCCAGTCACCCGCCCAGGCCGCTGCGGCCGTGCTCGACCTGGTCTTCGCCGATCACGTCGACCCCGCCCTGTACGGCGAGTTGGTTCGCTTCGGCAAGGCCCTGCCCTGGCACGACGGCACACCGCCGGTGGAGCAGGACCGGATGCTCACGCCCTGAACGCGCAGGGCCGTCACGCAGATCTTCAGTACTCAGCAAGGAGTTCACTCATGAGTGCCATCACCACCCCGTTCGGTTTCTCCAGCACGGCCGCCGAGGTCGCGCAGGGGATCGACCTCACCGGCCGCCATGCCGTGGTCACCGGTGCCTCCTCTGGCCTCGGGGCCGAGACGGCCCGGGCGCTGGCCGCGACCGGCGCGCCCGTGACGCTGGCCGCCCGGGACGTGGCGGCGGGCGAGCGCGTCGCCAAGGACATCACCACATCGACCGGCAACGAGGACGTGCAGGTCGCACAGCTCGACCTGGCCGATCCCGCATCCGTCACCGCGTTCGCGGCCGGGTGGCGGGGACCGTTGCACGTCCTGGTGAACAACGCGGGTGTCATGGCCTGCCCGGAGCAGTACACCGAGCAGGGCTGGGAGTGGCAGTTCGCCACCAACCATCTGGGTCACTTCGCCCTCGCCACCGCCCTGCACGACGCTCTGGCGGCCGACGGCAACGCCCGCATCGTCGTGGTGAGTTCCACCGGCCACCAGCAGTCACCCATCGTGTGGGACGACGTCAACTTCGCCTTCCGCCCCTACGACCCGTGGCTTGCCTACGGTCAGTCCAAGACCGCCAACGTTCTCTTCGCGGTGGAGGCGACCCGCCGCTGGGCCTCCGACAACATCACCGCCAACGCCCTCATGCCCGGCGCCATTTACACCAACCTTCAGCGCCACACCGGCGGCCGGGGCAGCGGCCGCGTCCCGGCCGAGCTCATCAAGACTGTCGAACAGGGCGCCGCGACCTCCGTCCTCCTCGCGACGTCCCCATTGCTGGAGGGCGTGGGCGGCCGCTACTTCGTCGACTGCAACGAGAGTGAGGTCGTCGACCGCCGTTCCGGCACGCTGCACGGCGTCGCCCGGTACGCCGTCGACCCGGACAACGCCCGACGCCTGTGGGCCCTGTCACAGGACCTGCTCGCAGACGCCGGCTGAAGCCGCGCGACACACCGCCGGCGTGTCGGTGCGCGCCTCAAACCAGCTGCACCTGCCGGTCCAGCACGGCCGAGTGAATACCGACCGACGTGTCGCGCATGTATGCCTGCCGCAGGTCGTGCGCCTTTTGGTACGCCTCGGTGGCGAGCGCTTCGCGCATCGTCTCCTCCGAGTCGAAGCTGATGCGGACGATGGCATCGATGGGCTCCTCGGCGCCGTCCTGGCCGGCGTCCGACAGGTAGTACTGCACATACTCCCGCACCTGGGGCAGGGAGGCGTACGTCGGGCCGTACTCGTGCTCCATGAAGCGGCGGAAGTCCTCCGTGGAGATCTCGGGCCGCTTCCGGATCACCGTCATGAGCGTGAGCATCTTCTTCCTCTTTCCTGAACACCCGTTCATTGCAGCGTACACTGAACGGGTGTTCAATAGCCTGGTGAGGAGCAAGGACGAGACCAAGGGCGTCCGGGACCTGCGTGCCGAGCTGGTCGCTGCTGCGGTGGGCATGCTCGCGCAGCCGCAGCCCATTGCCGTGCCGTCGCTGCGGTCGATCGCGCGGGCCTGCGGGGTCGCCCCGTCGGCGGTCTACTGGCACTTCCCTTCGGAGGCAGACCTGCGATCCGCAGTCCTCGACGCCGAGTACGCCTCCCTGATCAAGACTGTCGAAACGGCGCTGGACGCTGCATCCGACGGCGCCGACCGGCTGGCGGTCGCGGGCGACGCGTACATCGCGTGGGCGCTGGACCACCCCGGCGCCTACCAACTGCTGTTCGAGAGCGGCGACGAGCTCCCGGCAACCCGCGCCGAGCAGGGCCCACGTCTGCAGCGGCGGATCGTTGACCTGGCCCGCCGAGTCGACCCGGACGCCCCGTTCGCCGCCGCCCTCCTGCTGTGGTCCGCCTGGCACGGCGTGGTCTCCCTGCGCCTGCACAAGACGGAGTGGGACTGGGGCATGACAGCGCAGGAAGCGAACCGGCGACTGGTAACGGCGCTCACGGCTCACCCCGGCGGACCGTCACCCGCCCCCGACAGCGGAACCTGGCGACCCGGAACCTAGCGACATGGAACACGCAGAAACCTCGAACGGCACACCCGATCCGGACTGCTCCATCAGCCGGGTCGAGCACGCTCTGGGCGTCATCCGGGGCCGATGGAAACTGCTGATCATCCACCACCTCCTCGTCCGTGAGCCCCGCCGCTTCTCCGACCTCGAACGCGCGATCCCGCAGGTGACCCAGAAGATGCTGATCCAGCAGCTGCGCGCCCTGGAGACCGACGGCGTGGTGCGCCGCATCGCCTATCCCGAAGTGCCACCGCACGTCGAGTACGAACTGACCGCGGCCGGACGCGCGTTGGCCGCCGCCCTCACGGCCCTGCACGACTGGACGATCCAGTCGGGCCACGCCGGCGTGTCGCACGAGGCGGACGCTCCGGCCCGCCTGAAGCCGGGCTGAGTCAGGCGGTCGGGAAGGTGTCCATCCAGATGATCTCCAGGGTGCGGCGGACGATGCGCCACCCCTCGGGACGCCGTTCGAGGCGGTCGACGAAGAACCCGGTCTGGATGAGGTTCCAGCCCCGGCTGTCAGTGCTGCCCTGATGGGTGTGCAGGTGCTGAGTGCGGGCCAGAGCGGTGTCGCCCTCTATGTCGACCGTCGAACAGCCCTGGAAGTGCTGCCATTTGAGCAGTCCACTCATGGACCCGTCGGCTCCACGCATCACGTCCACGAGCCTGCGGTAGGGGATGTCCTTCAGCGCCGAGCCGCCGGCCGCCGAGTAGTCGACCGTGGCCTCGGCGGCGAAGACGGTGTCCCACTGCTCGAGGACTTCGTTGTCGCCGCTCTGGTGGAGATCCTGGCCGAGGGCGTAGCGCACCATCAGGTCCTGGATCTCGATGCGGTCGGACACATACTGCAGGCGCCGCTCAAGAGCCTCGCCGGCTGGATGATTCGTGGTGCTGTGCGTCATGACCTCACCGTAGATCGGTACCTCTTGCCCCGTAAGTACCGACAAAAAAGTAAGTATCAGCGGGGACGCCTGGTCCTTCAGGCCCGGAACGGGCGCCGGTCAAGCAGCGGAGCGCAGAAAGGCCAGCGCCGTGTCCAGTGCCGCTTCCAGGTGCGTGATGCTGCCGGTGGACATCAGGATGGTCACACCGCCCTGCACCGCAGCGACAAAGGCGGCCGCCGTGCGGTCGGCGTCCAACTGCCGGCCGACCGTGCCGCTGTCCTGCATGCGCTGGATACCGGCACGTAGGGCCGCCTGCCACTGGCTGATCAACTGGCTGGTCAGTGCCTGTGCGGCCGGGGTGGTGCGTCCGAGTTCGGTGATCAGCACGCCCAGCGGGCAGTTGACACCCTGTTGCTCGTACCGCCGCACGACCGCGTCGCGCCAATCCTGCCATGCCGACCATGTGCCCAGGTCGCTCAGGTGGGGTTCCTGGTCCTCGAGGACGCGTTCGGCCTCACGGGCCGCCACCGCCAGCAGCAACTCCTCCTTCCCGCCGGGAAAGTAGTGGAAGATCTGGCTCTTGCTGGTCGCGGTGCGGGCGCGGATGTCGTCGAGGGTTGCACCGGAGGCTCCCCGCTCGCGGATCTCCTGTGCGGCGCCCTCCACGATGCGGCGCCGGGTCGCCATGCCCTTACGGGTCAGGCGCTGCGCGGCTGCGCCACTGCCGGCCACGGGACCTCCTCCACCCCCCGAGTTTGGACTTGCCGGTCCATTTTATGCGAGGGAAGGTGAAGAGGCAGACCGAGAGGAAGGTGCGCGACATGCAAGCCATCGTCGTGGAACAACTGGGCGGCCCGGACCAGCTGCGGATCGCACAACAGCCCACCCCCGAGCCCGGACCGGGACAGATCCGCGTGGACAGACATCGCCGTGGCCGGAGTGAACTTCATGGACACTGGCGCCCGCCGGCTCGGTGCCGCCACCGGCGACCTGCCCTTCGTGCCAGGCGTGGAAGGCGCCGGCCGGGTGAGCGCACTGGGAGAAGGCGTGACCGAGTTCGCCGTCGGCGACCGAGTCGCCTGGGTATACGCCTACGGCTCCTACGCCCAACAGATCCTGCTGCCCGCCGCCGACGCCGTGCCGGTACCCCAAGACATCTCCGACGAGGTGGCCGCGAGCCTGATGATGCAGGGCATCACCGCCCACCACTTCGTCACCGAGGCCGCCGACATCCAGCCCGGCCAGATCACTGTCGTACACGCCGCGGCCGGCGGACTCGGCCAGAAACTGACTCAGCTCATCAAGGCGCGCGGCGGCACGGTCATCGGCATCGTGTCCAGCGAGCCAAAGTCCGAGACCGCCCAGCGCAGCGGCGCCGACTACACCGTGGTGTCCACCGCCGACGCCTTTGTCGAACCGGTGTTGGAGCTCACCGGCGGCGAGGGCGTGGACGTCGTCTTCGACGGCGGAGGGGAGACCACGTTCCGCGCCTCGATGAAGGTCCTGCGCCGGCACGGGCTACTGCTGTACTACGGCGCGGTCATCGGCGCGGTCCCCGTGGTGAACATGCGCGAGCTGCCCCACAGCATCAAGGTCTCCTACCCGGTCTTCCGCGACCACATCCCCACTGGCGAGGCGCTGCTGCGCCACAGCGCGGAGCTCTTCGACCTGATTCGGCAGAACGTCCTGAATCCGGGCATCGGCCGACGCTACCCACTCAAGGATGCCGCCCAAGCCCACGTCGACATTGAGTCCCGGACGACCAGCGGCAAGCTGTTGCTCTTTCCGTAGCAAGAGGCGCCCAATCCCCCGCGTGTGAGGCCGCACCTTGAACCATCCGACCCTGTCCGAAACTTCGTTGCGGCGGAGTGTCCCGGGTGCGTGAGGGCGTCGGCTCGGCAGTAATCAGGACGAGGGCATGCTCGATGTCTTCCACCGCCGGGTGTCGGCGGAGGTAAGCGTTGCCCGGTCAGCGGATCCTTGTCAGCGCCTTGTCCGCGTGCGCGGCATGCACGTATTTGACGGCGATGTCGGGGTGGATGCCGAAGAGCCGGACGAGGTGGACCGGGTCAGCGGTTTCCTGTGCCTCGTACAGGATGCGGTCGGCCCACACCTGCCGCGGCAACAGCCCGACCTGGTCGAAGGCAGCCCGCAGCGCACGTAACTGAGGCCCGTAACTGGTCAGCCATCAGCTCGGGCAGCTGCGCGATCCGCTCGTACAGGGCCCGTTCGTCGTGCCGGTCCCGCCGCTCCGCACCCAGGTCCGGGACGCGAGGGTGGACCTGGCGCTGGACATCGGTGAGCAACTGGGCAGGGCTCTCGGAGAGTTCGTCCTCCTCCAGCAGGGCCTGGTCGTCGAGGAAAGAGATCACGCAGCGGGTTGCGGCAGCTGGCCGCCACCGTCCTGGCCAAGGAGCGCAGATCCCGCTCGGGAATCGGCGCGTGCGTGCCTATCCGGGCCAGCAGGGTGTGCAGGACCAGGGCCGCACCGCCCACCACGCTGCGCTTGTCGGCGATCCAGGATCGCGGGTAGCTGGCGGTAAACGCGTCCAACACCTCCTGCGCCGGGGCCGGCAGCGGGGACGAGGCCGTGGCGGCGACGTGCTGTTCGCGCTGCCAGGTACGTGGCATGGTGAACAGGGTCAGCTGCCCCGGATCCATCGACGCCGATGTCACCTTCTCCTCGGCAGTCAATGTGGTCCGGGCTCGGTCGCGTGCGCGGCGGACCGGCCGGACCGCTTGTGTACGACGAACCCCAGCTCCCCGGCCCGCCGCTTGAGCTGGTGTGCGAACACCCCGGCGAAAGCGAGCTGTGTGAAGGACACTGCAGCCAGCTCCGCGCCGCACTCCCGCACGTAGGCCAGGCAGCCGCGGCACAGGCCCTCCTTGTGCAAAGGCAGGCCGTCCCGACGGCAGCGCGGACACCGGCCCGGCGGATAGAGGCCGGGGTTGTGCCGCCACTCACCGCAGCCGCCGCACCGAGCCGTGGTGATTCCCCAGCTCCCGTAGTCTGCGCATGCCCCGACCGGCCACAAGGCGGGCGGCGGAGCCTTGCGCGGCCGCAGCAGCCGAGAGTACGAGTCCGAGTACGGCACGCCGCTGGCCGAAGCCGATGCCGTGGGCATTCTGCGGATGCTCGAGGGTTACGGGGCGGTCTCAACAGGGCCGGATCGTGGGGCTGCGAGGACCTCGGGCGCAACCAGCCGTCTTCAGCGGCGCCGGTCCACCACGGCAGCCGCTCGGGAGCCCCGGGCGTGCCGACCGACCCGGGGCACATCAACCACTACCGACCCCGGAACGGTTCACGCACGGTAGAGCTGACCGACCGCGCGCTGCGACTAAGCATGGCCATGTCAACTCGCGCGCGTCTGCTGTCTGGGTACATCTCGATGACACACCTCCTCTACTGCGAGTAGAGGAGGTGGTAGAGTCGGGACTATGGCAGCAGACGAGACGAGCATCAAGGTGAGCGCCGCCGCGCGTGATCGGCTGGCCGTGCTGGCAGCCGAGCGCGGCACGACCATCCGCGGTTTGGTCGAGGAACTCGCACAGAGCACGCCGACCCAGGCCGAATACGCCGAGCGTGCCGAACTGGCACGCGCCGAGCTGGCTTCCGCCCTTGGCTGCGCGCCGAGCCCGGAAGCCGAGGCCAAGGCCCGAGCCCTGCTTGAACGCCTGGGCGCGGCGCAGCACGGCTCGCAGGCAGCCGCGTAGTGGCGGCGATCGCGGTCGTCCTTGACCACACCACCGCCACGGCGCTTTACGACCCGAAGGATCCGTTCAACGGAGCGGTCGCCGCGTTCTATGTGCAGGCCTCCGGTGGGTTGGGCACGCTGTATGCGCCGGTGCTCTCGCTGACTGCTGGCGACACCGAGCGTCCCGGGCTGCTCGGCTACATCAAGGGGCTACGGTTCATCACGATCGAGGCGTTCGACACCAACGCTGCGGTCACCGCCACCGAGTTGCTGCGCTTCGGGCACTCCTGGGCAGCCGTCCACGCCATCCACGCCGCCAGGCCCTCCGCCGCCTTCCCGGCCGGACGCTTCCTGCTCACCCTGACGCCGAAGGCCTACGCGGGCACCGGTGTCCAAGCCGTCCACCCAGACCAGTAGTCGTCTGCCAAGCGATGCCCGCTGGGGCGTGGATCGCCCCAGCTACCGTCACGGCCACCGGCAAGCGGCGGCGGGCGACTGTCCGGGGGGGCAAGTTCTGCGTAGATCGCCCGGCTGCCTTCAGGACGCGCCCGGGCCTCACGCTTGAGTGCGGCCCACCACACTGGGCAGAAGGCCGCGCGGGGCGAGCGTAAGCCCGCCCCGCACGGTTGGATGGTCGACGGCAGGTCACCATTGCTGCTCAGGTCCTGTCATACGCCCGCCGCCAGAGTCCGTGAACCTGAACGTCAGTCTGCCGGCTCGCGACAGATCACCTCGCCGTGTGTCGATCCCACTGTGAAGGGCACCTACGGCGTCATTGCGGCAAGGAGCCGGAGTCGAACTGGTTGATCGCTGACTGGGCGGCGTCGTGGGACGTGGAGAAGATGCCCGCGTCCTGCTTCGCTGCGGCCGAGGCCAGCGTCACGGGCTGACCGATGGGGACATAGTTGGCGCCGTCGTAGGAGTACGAGGCGGTGAACGAGGTGCCCGATCGGGTGAGCTTCACCCAGATGGGGCGGTAGATGTCGACGCTGGCGCGGGCGTCGGTGTCCAGGTACCCGTCGCCGTTGGTGTCCCACTCGAACACGACGCCGTTGCGGGCGGTCACCGCTACGACGGCGTACCCGGCCGAACTTCCCGCCTTCGTCATGTCGTTGCGGACCATGACACCGGACTTGGCCCAGGGGTTGGCGTCGTTGACCGACACGACCCTGGTGGACACGCTCGAGTCGGCGTTGAATGAGCCGGCCCGGTAGATCGAGCCGAACTGGTCGTCGTGCTGACCGCCGGCGCCCCACACGTCGGCGCCGGCCGCCGCGATCCCGAAGCCATCGCCGCTCTGACCGAAGTACGAGTTGACGGCCGAGCCTCCCGCAGTGGCGAGGCCGGCTGCGACCGGTGCATCGACCGGGCACCCGCTGAAGCCGAACTGGTTCGCGTTGAGCGACGTCCGGTACTGCGGCGCGACACCCGCCTGGCAGATCACGTCTCGCGCGGCCGCGGGCCAGTTGGCGCCGGTGACCTTCACGTTGTTGATCAGCTGGTTGTTGTGTGCCGCGGCGTTCGGCGTCGAGGCTCCGCCCGAGTTGTACCAGTTGTTCTGGATGATGTTGTCGCTGGTGTTGTTGCGGAGGCTGTACGCGTTCGTGAAGAGGAAGGAACCGCCCTGGACCACGTTGTTCTCGTACGTCATCGAGCGCGAGCCCTCGTCGAGGTAGAGGCCGACCCCTGAGATGTTGAACAGGTAGTTCTTGGCGACCACGGTTCCCGGGCTGGCGGAGAGGTTGTAGACCGATCCGCCGTCGGCGAAGCGTGCCTTCGTGTTGTGCACGAGGTTGCCCTCGACTCGGTTGTCCTTGAGCGTTGTCGGCGTCGTGTAGAGCGTGTTCCACTTGTAGTAGCCGCGGTCGACGTAGTCGTTCGAGCCCCCGGCGTCGTTGATGCCCCAGCCGTAGCCGGTGTCGATGCCGTCATAGGGGACGTTGGAGACCTCGTTGTGCAGGATGCGGGCGCCTGTGACGTAGGTGCTGAGGATGCCGCTGTTGTCCTTGTAGTCCACCGCCACGCGATTGATCGTGTTGTTGGCAATCTGGATGTTCCGGTTGGTCATCCTCGGGTCGCTGGGGTGGTGCGCGTCAGGCAGTACGCCGCCGACCGCGACGCCGTGCCCACTGTTCTCAATGAACCGGTTGCCGACCACGTCGATGTCGCTGGCGCCCAGGCCGACGCCGGTCGTCGTGGCGTTGGCGTCGTTTCCGATGCCCAGCGCCGACTGGCCGAGGTTGGTGAACGTGTTGCCGGTGAACGAGATGCGGCTGGCGGCGGAGACCTGCACGGCGGCGGGCTCCTGGTACCAGCTGGTGCGCGCTCGTTCGAACATCTCGCAGCCGCGCGAGCAGCTGGTGAAGGCGTCGGCGGGGCGGTAGTCGTAGGCGCCCTTGATGAACAGGCCGTTCTGCTGGTCCGCGTACCCGTCGGTCGAGGGGCCGAGCCAGGAGGTTCCGGAGAACTGGATGCCCTCGAAGGCAAGGCCGGTCACCGGATTGTCGTACGTCCCGCCGATGCTGACCAGTGTCTCCAGACGGGGCAGCTCGATGTCGAGCTGGTTGGGGTCGACCCCGTTCGCCGGCTTGTAGTAGAGCTTCCCGGCGCCCGGGTCTATGTACCACTGGCCGACCTGGGTGAGGAAGCTCAGTGAGTTGTCGAGGTACCAGCTCGGACCGGCCAGGAACGAGTTCTGGACGGTGTCCCAGCCCCACGTGTTGTTGTCCCAAGCAGGCTGCGCCATCGTGATCTCGGTGGCGCTGATGCTCTGGACCGGCGAGTAGCGGTTCGTGAAGTCGCCGAGGGATTCGAACTCGATGCGCCCCTGGTCGGGCAGCGCGGCGAGGTAGCTCAGGGCCGGGTTCTTGATGGTGAGACCGGTCGCGGTGGGAGTGACGTCCGCGTTTGCCAGGCGGATGGCGGCACGAGGGGCGATCACGCCGTTCACGTAGAGCTGGCGGGTGTCGAGGCCGTTGGGGGTGTCCGCCTCCCAGATGCCCGACCCTGCCCCGGACTTGGACCAGCCGGTGACCTTCGAGGCGCCTGTGATGACGGGGTGGGCGCCCGGGGCGGCGGTCCAGTGGACGGTGTGGTCGCCGCCGTCGTCGCCGGGCCCGAACCGCAGGGGCTCGGAAAGGCGGTAGGTGCCGTCGGCAAGCTGGACGGTCACGTCACCATGCTTGGTGGCCGGACCGACAACATGCTGCGCCCGCTCCAGCGAGCACGGCTGCGACTGGCTGCAGTGTCCGGTGTCCTTGCCGTCCGGCGCTGCGAAGTACTCCGCCCGGGGGGCGGCTTGCGCCTGAAGAGGAATGAGCGCTGATGCGATGACGGCGCAGGCGCCGAGCGCCGCGAGGGTGCCCGCCCTGCGCCTCCATCGTCTGCTCACCGAGCGTGTCGAGTCTGACGTCGATGTCATGTTCGATCGCTTCCTGTGATAGGGGCGTTGATGCCCGACACAGAGTTAGCATACGTATGATGTTTGTGACAAGATTCATATGACGTATGACCCGGAACCTTTGAGGATCAGCGTGTCCGGATCGGGTCCGGGACGAGCCCTGTGAAGTGCAGTTCCTCCCACAGCGCCTCCGGGATCACCGCCCGATACCGCGCTACATTGCTTCGCACGTGTTCCTGGGTGCGCATCCCTGTCACCACCGATGCGACTGCGGGATGGCGCAACGGGTATTGGATGGCGGCCGCGGGAAGCTCCACGCCGTGTCGCTTGCAGACGGCGGCGATGCGGGCGGCACGTTCGACGACGGTCCGCGGCGCTGCCCCGTAGTCGTAGGTCGCCGAGCTGTCTACGGCCGTACTGCTCAGCAGTCCGGAGTTGTAGACCGCCGCGGCGACGACGCCGACGCCGCGGGCGTTGGCGGCGGGCAACAGGTCGTCCAGTGCCGATTGATCGAGAAGGGTGAACCGGCCGGCGACCATCACCACATCGACGTCGGTCTGCCTCACGAACTCGGCCAGCAGCGCCGCCTGGTTCATGCCGGCGCCGATGGCACCGACGACGCCCTCGTCCCGAAGCTCAGCCAGAGCGGCGATCCCGCTCGACGATGCCGGCCCCCAGTGGTCGTCCGGGTCGTGGAGATAGGCGATGTCAAGCCGGTCGGTCCCGAGCCGTGCCAGTGACTCCTCCACGGAACGAAGGATCCCGTCGCGGCTGAAGTCCCAGACCCGTCTCTTCGTCGCCGGCACGATGAACCCGTCGTCGTCGAGCCGGTGTGCCGTGTCCGGGCTGTCCACGAGCAGGCGCCCGACCTTCGAGGAGATGACCACACCGCGCCGAGTGGCAGCGTGCAGGGCGTCCCCCAGGCGGCGTTCGGACAGTCCGAGGCCGTAATGCGGCGCGGTGTCGAAGTAGCGGATCCCTTCCTCGGCTGCGGTTCTGACGGCGCGATGGGACTCGTCGTCGGTCGTCTCGGTGAACAGGTTGCCGAACTGGGCTGCACCCAGGCCCAACTCTGTGAGCTGGTGCCCGGTTCGCAGCCCTCGGGTCGGCAGCGTCTGTTCCGTGGATGTGTGGTCGCGCGGCGATGGCTTGCTGGTCACGAGGCCCGATCATAAACGGTGACAGCATACGTATTATGTTTCCTGCTAGCTTTGCGTAGCGCTGTGGGCCGGCGCGGCCCGCGGCATAGCGAGGAGGAGCCGATCGGCATGTTGGCGGCAAATTACGTAGGCGCGCGCACGATCACGGTCGAGGAGCGGGAACCGGCTGAGCCGCGTGCGGGGGAGGTCCGAGTCGCCGTGGCGTACGTGGGAATCTGCGGCACCGACCTCCATGTGTTCCACGGGGACATGGACGGCCGGGTCAGCAGGCCGGCGACGATCGGACATGAGATGTCAGGCACGATCGCCGCCCTCGGCGCCGGCGTGGAAGGTTGGTCGGTGGGTGATGCGGTGACTGTCATGCCGCTCTCCTGGGACGGCACTTGTCCGGCCTGCCGTGCGGGGGCCGAGCACATCTGCCAGAACCTGGACTTCATCGGCATCGACACCCCCGGAGCCCTTCAGGAGTACTGGAACGTACCGGCGTCGACACTCGTGCGGCTGCCCTCGGAGATCTCGCTGCGAGACGCCGCGCTGGTGGAGCCCGTCGCGGTGGCAGTTCACGACGTACGACGCTCCGAACTTGCCGCAGGCGACAAGGCGGTCGTTATCGGGGCGGGCCCGATCGGCGTTCTGATCGCGATCGTCGCCGCCTCGTTCGGTGCCGAGGTCGTGATCGCCGAGATCGACCCGACCCGGCGGGCCGCCGCCGAGGAGATGGGGCTGACGACGCTGGACCCCTCGACGGTCGATCAGGTCGCCTGGGTGGAGGAGTGGACGGACGGCGCCGGAGCGGACGTCGTGTTCGAAGTCTCCGGCTCGGCCGCCGCCGTACTCGGCGCCACCAGCTTGGCGAAGGTCCGCGGCACGCTCGTGGTGGTGGCCATCCACTCGCAACCGCGGCCCATCGACCTGCACCGCATGTTCTGGCGGGAGCTGAGGTTGCTCGGTGCACGGGTCTACCAGCGCCACGACTTCGAGCGCGCCATCGAGCTCTTGGCCGAGGGCGCCATCCCGGCCGAGAAACTCATCACGGGCATCGTGCCCCTGAGTGAGCTCGAATCGGCCTTCGGTGTCCTTGAGGCCGGGCAGGCGATGAAGCTGCTCGTCGAGGTGAGCGTGTCATGAACCCGTTCGACCTGACCGGCCGCCTCGCTGTCGTGACGGGGGCCAAGCGTGGAATCGGATTCGCCATCGCCGAGGCTCTGGCCGCTGCCGGTGCCGACATCGTCGGACTCTCCGCCACGCTCGATCCGGCGTCATCGGCAATCGGCGACCGCGTGCGCCGGCTCGGCCGTGAATTCTCGGGACACCGCGTCGACTTCGCAGACCGGCGGCAGGTGACCCGGTTCGCCGAGGAACTCGCTACGGGCGAACGCCCGGTGGACATCCTGGTCAACAACGCCGGGACCATCCGCCGCGCTCCCGCCGCCGAGCACCCCCTGGACTGGTTCGACGAGGTGCTCGAAGTCGATCTCACGAGCACATTCGTGCTCAGCCAAGTTCTCGGGCGGCGGATGCTGGATGCGCAACACGGGCGCATCGTCTTCACCGCCTCCCTGCTCTCGTTCCAGGGCGGGATCAACGTGCCGGGCTATGCGGCCGCCAAGTCCGGCATGGCGGGACTGATCCGGGCGCTCTCCAACGAGTGGGCTGGATACGGTGTGACCGTCAACGGCATCGCCCCCGGCTACATCGCGACTGACAACACCCAAGCACTTCAGGACGACCCCGACCGCTCCCGCGCGATCCTGGAGCGGATACCGGCGGGACGGTGGGGAACGGCGGAGGACATCGCAGGCGCTGCCGTGTTCTTGGCGTCGGACGCCGCGCGGTATGTCTCCGGGACGATCCTGCCGGTCGACGGTGGCTGGCTCGGCCGATGAGGCTCTTCCAATGCCCGTCGGTGGTGGGGCATGCTGACGGGCACGTGCTGACCTTCGGGAGACGATGGGACTGTTCCGCGCCGCCGACTTCGGCGACCTCGCCGAGGTGTCCGACGCCCGCATCGCGACCGGTGTGCGGACAACAACGTTGCCGTAGGCCTCAGCCGGCTCGGCATTGAAGCGGTCCGGGCAGGACCAGTGGTAGCCGACGCCCTCCGTCGACGGGTCGTTCGCGACATCGGAGGGCAGGCGCCGAGGCCTGGGTCCGCGAGACGTCGACGAGGTGGTGCGGCTGGCGCAGCGGTCCGGAGTGCGCGTGTCCTTCGACGTCAACCATCGCTGCCCGCCATGGAGGACAGGGAAGCAGGGCCGGGTGTACCAAGTGGTGGCGGCCGCCGCGGGTTTCGTGTTCGTAGGCGAGGATTGGCCACCCTGCTCCCCGGCATCCGGCAGTGCGACCCCGCACAACTCTTCGCCGCGCCCGCGCATCCCGGTCCGTCGACGACGTGGTCGGGCGGGTTCGGCTGGCAGCATCGACCACGACGGAGCTGTGCTTGAGCACGCCGCCCTCGCGGTCCCGGCAGTGGGCTTGGCGGGTGGGTGTGGGCGACGTCTTTGTCGCCGGCTTCCATGCCGGCTACACCCAGGCAGCCGGCATGGCGGCGTGCCTGCTGCTAGGAGATGGCCGCCGTGCTCTGCACGGACGTGGTGCCGGGGCGGCGGTCATGAGCAGGGTCATCGATCAATAGGCCATCGCCTCGGCGCTGGTGGTGCGGCGTTCGATGGTCGCGTTCCGGGTGGCGGCTGCGCATCAGGTGGGCGAAGAGGGGCCCGACGATCCACGCTTGGGCAGGACCACGAAGCCGCGCATGTCGTCGCTGGGCTTGACGATCGCGAGGACCAGGGCGAAGCGGTGGTGCGCGCCGGCGGACCGCTCAAGATCGGAACGACAACTGTGGCTCAATACCGATGACAAACATAATACGTATGTCCTATAGTCCTGGCGCGAGGTCGTCAACGAAGTCGACAAGACAAGGACATCCCATGGTCGGAATCCACTCTGTGGCGCGTTCGCGCCGTAAGGCGTCGACCGTCGCCGTACTGTGCGCCGCAACGGCGCTACTGACCCTCGCTGGTTGCGGCGGCGAAAGCAGCTCGGCGAACGGGGCATACGGGTTTCCCGAAGCCAAGCAGGAAACCGCCTCGACGATCACCGTCTGGGTGGACGCGGACCGACAGGCTGCCGCGAAGGCGTTCCAGAAGGCGAACCCGGACACCAAGATCAAGGTAGTCACCTATGACGGGTCGGCGAACGGGTCCAACTCCTTCCGGACGAAGATGCAGCTCTTCGACCGCGCCGGCAGTGGCTGGCCCGATGTCGTCTTCTCCAGCCAAAACAACGACGCGGCATGGGCCAGCCAGAAGAGCGGTGGCAAGCAGGCGTTCGCGGCCGTGCTGGACAAGGGTCTGGTCCCGAAGGACACGCTCAGCAATTTCACCGAAGGCTCGCTCGACCCCTGCACGGTGGACGGCCATGTGTACTGCCTGCGCAACGACCTCGCCCAGACGGTGCTCTGGTACGACAAGTCCCTGCTGAAGCAGTTCGGCTACGCCGTCCCGACCACGTGGGAGGAGTACCAGGCGCTCGGGGAGAAGGTAGCCAAGGAGCACCCCGGTTACATCATCGGGACGGCCGGGGATGCCTGGACGCCCGAGGTGTTCATGTGGGCGAGCAAGTGCCAGGCCAATGACCTGACCGGTCCCAAGTCCGTCACGGTGAAGACCGACTCGACCGAGTGCAAGCGGGCGGCGTCGATGCTCGACGCCCTCCGCCAGAACGGGACCGTGCCGGTGGTCAGCGTTTTCACTCCCGAGTTCTTGAAGAAGTACTCAGGCAAAGTGCTGATGATGCCGGGTCCGGCCTGGTATGCCGGCGCGATCTTCAACAACCCTCAGTCGCTCAACGTGCCGGCCGGGCGGCTCGGCGTCGCCGCGCCGTTGCCGTGGAAGGGCGAGAGCGAGGCTGTGACGGGCAACGTGGGTGGCGGAACGTGGTTCGTCTCCAGCCATTCGAAGAACCTGAAGGGCGCCGAGAAGTTCGTCCAGTTCGTCACCACGGCCGACGCGTATCAGGTCGATGTCGCGCCGGGTTACCCGGCGTACGCGCCCGCGGCACAGAAGTGGATCGCGAAGCAGGAGGCGAGCAAGTACTACGCCACCCCGCTGCAGCCGGTGGTGACCGCGGCGTCGCGGGTCTGGGACGGCTGGGGTTACCCCATGTTCAGCCAGGAGGCGATCTGGGCGAAGACCATGACCCCGGGGATCACGGGCGGCAAGTCGATCGTGGACCTGCTGCCGACCTGGCGGCAGGAGATCGAGAACCAGGCCAAGGTCAACGGATACGCGGTGAAGTGACATGACCCTCGCTCCTCCGAGTGGCCGGCCGACCGTTGACGCCTCGGGGCGTCAGCGGTCACGCCGGGGTGGCGGCCGACCGGCCGGCCGCGCCTTGGCTCGCAGTCCGATCGGCTATCTCTTCGTCTCGCCCTACGCGTTGTTCGCCATCGCCTTCGGGATCATCCCTTCGCTCTACGCAGTACTCCTGGCCTTCACGAACGCCGATGGTGGATTCGCAGGCTTCGACAACTTCACCAAGGTCGTCGGCGACTTCCGGTTCTGGCCGGCCGTGTTCCACGTGACCATCTACCTCCTCATCTGGCTCCTCGCGCTGGTCGTCTTCGTCGTCGGCCTGGCGTTGGTGGTCCACGCCGTCAGTGTGCGGTGGGTGAGCACGACCCTGCGCTTCGTCTACTACCTGCCCGGCGCGCTCGCGGGCGCGTCCAGCGTCCTGTTGTGGCTCTTCGTCCTCGATCCGACGGCGAGCCCGGTCAGCGGTCTGCTCAGCGTGATGGGGTTCGACAGCTTCGTGCAGGCGATCCAGCCCGGCCACCTTCCGGCGATCTTCGCGATCATCGCGTTCTGGACCGGAGCCGGCGGGTGGATCATCATCATGTACGGCGCCCTCAACAACATCAGCACCGAGGTGATCGAGGCCGCCCGCATCGACGGTGCGAACGCCGTCCAGATCGCGTTGCGGATCCAGCTCCCGATGCTGCGCAAGTGGGTTGCGTACATGGGTGTCATGTCACTCGCGGCCGGCACCCAGCTGTTCGTCGAGCCACAGCTGCTCAGTCAGGCCAGCAATGCGGTGGTGCCCAACGACTACTCGCTCAACCAGCTGGCCTACCAGTACGCGTTCCAGCAGAACGACTTCAACGGCGCCGCCGCGATCTCGCTGATCCTGCTGGTCGTCGCGCTCCTGCTGTCCTGGGTGTTCGTGACCCGCGGTGGCCTCTTCGAGAAGGAATGACCATGAGAGCACTCTCCGCCGAACGCCGCCGGCCGAGCCTCAGCGGGTGGAGCGGGCGGTCCATCGCCGGCGTCCTGCTCGTCGTCTTCGCCCTGTTCTTCGCCGTCCCGATCGTCTGGCTGCTCCTCGCGGTCACGAAGTCCTCAAAGGCGCTCGTCGTCGCCAACCCGTTCTCGCTCGGGTCGCGGTCGGACTTCGCCGCCAACTGGCATCAGCTGTTCGATTTCCAGGACGGTGCGGTGACCACCTGGATCGGGAACTCCGCGCTGTATGCGATCGGCGCCCTGGTGATCACGCTCCTCGTGAGCATCCCCGCAGGCTACGCGCTCGCGCTCACGGAGTTCAGGCTTCGGCAGGCGCTGCTCGTGCTGACGCTCGTGGTCATGCTGATCCCCAGCACCGCACTGGTACTGCCCATCTTCCTCGAGCTGAACAGTGTCGGTCTGATCGGGAGCCCGCTGTCGGTGATCCTGCCCATGTCGTTCTTCCCGTTCGGCGTCTATCTCACCTACATCTACTTTTCGACCAGCATCCCTCGTGACATCCTCGCCGCCGCGCGCATCGACGGCTGCAACGGATTCCAGGTCTTCACCCGAGTCGCCCTTCCGCTGGCCGCCCCGATCGTCGCCCTGGTGGCGTTCTTCAGCTTTGTTCAGAACTGGAACAACTTCTTCCTCCCGTTCGTGATGCTGCCCTCGAGCGACGGATACCCGATCCAGGTCGGGCTCACCTCGCTTCTGGCGTCAACCCCGGCTTTCAATCCCAGCTCCGCGGGATCCGACTCCGTTCAACTGCCCACCTTGGCGCTGGGGACGATCGTGTCGATCCTGCCCGTCCTGGTCGTCTTCCTGTTCTCCCAGCGATTCCTGGTCGCGGGCATGACAGCGGGAGGAACCAAGGAATGACCGCTCGCACTGGCAAGGAGAACCACCGCCGATGAAGATCACCGGGTACCGCAGCCTGAACACCGTTCACGACTGGGGCAGAATCACCGGGGACGTCAACGGTGTCCAGCCCGGCCACGCCACGCCGGTCCCCGTCCTCATCATCGAGACCGACACCGGCATCGAGGGAGTAGGCCTCGGGTCCCACGCCGACATCGCCCGTGTCTTCCCCGCGATCGAGGGCGATGACCCGCGGTCGGTCGTGGCGCTCTACGACCGAATGCTCAACTGGGTGTTCAAGGCCGGTCACTCAGGATCCACCTTCGGCACCATCGGGGCCGTCGACATGGCCCTCTGGGACATCAAGGCCAAGGCCGCCGACGAGCCCCTCTGGCGGACCCTCGGGGCCCGCGAGCGCTACGTCCCCGGGTACGCGTCCGGTCTCGAGTACGGCCTGACCGAGGACGAACTCGCCGACCTCTATGGCCGTTTCGCGGACCGCGGGTTCAAGGCCGGCAAGCTCAAAGGCGGCCGCGACCTCGACCGCGACCTGCCCCGGCTGGAGATCATGCGCGACATTCTCAGCCGCAACTCCCGCCGGCCGGCGCTCATGTTCGACGCCAACGAGTCGTGGAACCACGCCCAGGCGGCCCGGTATGTCGCGGCCATCGAGCAGCGCATGGACCTCACCTGGGTGGAGGAACCGCTGCGCCGGTGGGATGCGGCCGGCATGGCCGCGCTGCGCGGGAAGATGCGCGCGGCGATCGCAAGCGGCGAGAACCTGACCGGGCTGGAGCAGTACCGCCCCCTGCTGGACGCCAACGCGGTCGACATCGTGCAGGTCGGCAACGTATGGGGGATCACCCACTTCCTCCGCGTCGCGACGCTCGCACACGCCCACGATCTGCCGGTGAGTCCCGTCGCGTACAACGCGAACCCGGTGGCGCACGCCGCCGCCGCCGTGCCGAACCACCTGGCCTTCGAAGTCCAGGATCTTCTCTTTCCCGTCGGTCTCGACGTCGACCAGCAGTTCGACGACGGAGGCATCGTCCTGGGCGATCGCCCAGGCATCGGGATCGAGGTCGACGAGTCCCAGATGTCACCGGCCAGCGGTGCGACGCCCCGGCCCGCGGCGACCGGACCGCACATTCGGCCCGAACGCGCCGCCCTGCGACTGGTGGCCGAGCCGGACGTGATGGATGCCCCGACGCACCGCGGAGGCCAACTCTCGTGACCCGTCGACCTGAGCGCAGGGCCTTCGTCGTGGGTGTGCGGCCCGAGAAGCGCGAGGAATATCTGGCCCTGCACCGTGCTGTGTGGCCGAGCGTCGAGCGAAAGCTCACCGAATGCAACGTGCGCAACTACAGCATCTTCATCTTCGGCGACATCCTGTTCGCCTACTACGAGTACGTCGGCGAGGACCACGAGGCAGACATGCGACGCATCGCCGACGACCCGGTGTCGCAGGAGTGGTGGACGCATACCGACCCGTGCCAGGTGAGGATCGCCGAGGAACGTGATCCCGGGGCACTGTGGCAGCCTGTCGAGGAAGTGTGGCATCTCGCATGACTGCCGGCATCGACGCCCATGTGCACCTGTGGGACCGGGCGGTGGACCCGCAGGACTGGATCGACGCGGAGACCATGGCGCCGATCGCCCGCGACTTCGGCGCCTCAGACCTGAGCGAGATGCTGGCCTCGACCGGGCTCGACGGTGCCGTGGTCGTGCAGTCGAGCAACAGCCTCGAGGAGAGCATCCGGCTCGCCAAGCTGGACTCACCAGCCATCGCCGGCCTCGTCGCGTGGGTCGACCTTACGGCGGAGGTCGGACCTCAGCTCGACCAGATCCGCAAGAACGCCGCTGTCCCCGTCGTCGGGGTGCGGCATCTGGCCCACATCGACCCGGACCCGCAGTGGATGACGCGCGAGGAGATCAGCGCGGGCCTCGCCGTACTCGAGCGCGAGGATCTCTGCTTCGACCTCGTCGTGCGCGAGTGGCAGCTCCCTCAGGCAACCCGCCTGGCCGCGCGCCACGGCGGACTCCGCTTCGTGCTCGACCACCTGGGCGGTCCGCCCGAGCCCGGGCAGGACAGGAGCACGTGGGCGTCGCGGCTGCGGGAGCTCGCGCGGCAACCGAATGTCGTCGCGAAGGTCTCGGGACTCACGTCGGGCCTCGCCCCCGGATCATGGCGGGCAGCCGATCTCGCCGCCCCAGTGACGATCGCCCTGGAATCCTTCGGCCCTGAGCGTCTGCTCTACGGCTCCGACTGGCCGCTGGCTGAACTCGGCGGGGGAGCGGCGCCCTGGAAGTCCGCTCTTGAAACCCTGCTCGACAAGCTTTCCACCCCGGAACGCGCGCGTGTATTCGGCGGCAACGCTGCCGACGTCTACTCGCTCTCCTGATCCAGCGCCCGGCCGCGCGCCCGTGGCGCGTGGTCGGGCAGCCGCCGACGCTCCCACGAGACGTGGATGTGATCATGCATCGCCTTCTGAGCCGCGGCGACGTCCTTCCTTGAGATGGCATCGACGATCGCCGCGTGCTCCTTCAGCGTCAGTGCGAACGCATCAGGCGGGTCGATGCCCTGGTAGCGGCTGGACTCCACGGCTCGCTTGTACAGATGCTTGGCGATGTTCTCCGCCAGCCGGTTGCCGGAGATCTCCATGAGCGCGTAGTGGAACATCACATCCGCCTGCCGGAAGGAGTCCGTCTCGGACGCGCTTTCACGCATCGTGGTCAACGCATTCTCCAGCCTCCTCAACCCATCCGCGCTGCGAGAACCGGCAACCGCGCCCGCCATCGCCGACTCGAGGCTCGCTCGCACGATCGTCAGCTCGTCAAGGACACCGAGCGTCTCATCGTTGTCGATCAACGCGGAGAGCACCACCGGATCGAGCATGTTCCAGTAGCCCGGCGCCCGCACCTGGGTGCCGCGACCCTGAGAAACGATCACCAGGCCCTTCTCCTCGAGCCGCTTCACCGATTCACGCAGCACCGTGCGACTCACGCCGAAGTGTTCGCTCAGCGGACCCTCCGGGGGCAGCAACTCGCCTTCCTTCAACTGGCCCGTCACGATGAGGTCGACGAGCTCGGCTACGACTGCCACACCCAAGCGGCCGGCGGGCAGGCGTCGCGGGATCAGACGGGGCGAGGGCTGCGACTCGGTTGGCATACGTATGACCTTATCGCGGAATCAACGTGCGGTTGAAGAGGTCCCTGGTCCACGACATGCCGTCGCCGTTCCGCGTGTACGATCTCGAGCGTGGGCAGAGGCATGCCGAGTCAGGGCTTGGACCAGGGCGGCCGCCGAAGTCACCAGCGGGCGCCCTCGGGCGTGGGTCGCAGTCGGTGCAGGCCAGAGTGCCAGACAGGTGCGGGCCCTGGTCGACGGGTACTGGCTTCGCCGGTACTGGTTGCGCCCGCTTCGCCGTCGAGGCTCTGCGCGGCGTCCACCGGTCGGGACGTTGTGGTCGGCAAGGTCGGGGATACGACTGGCGCAGGCTGCGCACTGGCGGCCGGTCAGCCGATCGTTGACCCGCCAGGCGGCAGGATCTGGCCACGTCCCCTGTGATCGCGTAATCGCGTCGGGGGATCTTCGACGTGGGTCACTGCGCCGCCTCGGCATCGAGACCATCGACCTGTACCAGCTGCACGCCTCCGACCCGCACACCCCCATCGAGGAGACGCTGTCCTTCCTCGACGACGCCCGGCGCGCCGGAAAGATCCACTACGCGGGTCTGTCGAACTTCACCGGCTGGCAGCTCCAGCTGACCGTCTCCACCGCCAAGGCGATGGGCGTGCCGGTCCCCCTCACCCTCCAGCAGCAGTACAGCCTGCTCTCCAGGGAGAGCGAATGGGAGGTCGTCCCGGCCGCCCTTCACAACAACATCGGCCTGCTGCCCTGGTCCCCGCTGGCCGGTGGCTTCCTCGCCGGCAAGTACCAGCGCGGGGGCATCCCCGCGTCCGACACCCGCGCGGACTCCGAGAAGGACCTGTACCAGTGGGTGTCGGCCGAGTACGCCGCCTCAGACCGGAACTGGGCCACCATCGACGAGGTCGTCCGCATCGCCAAGGAAACGGGCACTACTCCGGCCCAGGTCGCTTTGAGCTGGCTCGCCGACCGCCCGGGGGTGACCGCCCCCATCTTCGGCGCCCGCACCCTCAAGCAGCTCAACGACAACCTCGGCGTCGCCGACCTCACCCTGGACGACGAAGCCACCGCCGCCCTCGACAAGGCCAGTGCCCCGATCTCCGGCGGCTACCCCTACGGCACCTTCGGCACCACCCAGCGCGACCGCTGGTTCAGCGCGGACGGAACCCAGGCCCCGGGCCTCCTCATCGAAGGCGGCTCAGACCACCCCCTCGGCCGCATCTAACACTGCCCCGCAACCGGCCTCGCTCAGCCGGCCCTACGGGGCCGGCTGAGCCACAGGGCAGGCATAACCGTCAGGTACCCGAGCCAGCCCCGGCACGCAGTTCCGAGCCCTCAACTCGTCAGTCATGGCGGCCAGATAGGAGACTCGCGCGGGTTCGCGGCCCTCGTCGTGGCGTCGGTCGGCACGGAGGGCGTGGTCTTCAAGCGGCTGGACAGCGTCTACGCACCTGGCGTGCGCGGCTGGCGCAAGTACAAGCTGCGTGAGACCACCGAGGCGGTCGTCGGCGCCGTCACCGGTTCCCTGGCCGCTCCCAGCAGTCTGCTGCTCGGCAGGTTCGACGACGATGGCAGCCTGCAGTACACCGGGCCGCACCACCACTCTCGCCCAGACAGCGAGCAGCACGGTCGCCGGGCTACTCGCCCCGGCGGGGCACGGTCATCCATGGACGGGCTGGTCGTTCTGCGCAGGCTGGGGCAGCCGGGAGACGCTGAACGTCACGCTGGTGAAACCCGAGCTGGTGGTGGAAGTAGGCATCGACGTCGCCCGCGACGCCTCCGGCCGGTGGCGCCACCCCGCACGCCTGCACCGTGCCCGCCCCGACCTCTCCCCCACCGACGTCCCCCGCATGACGGCGCCACCGCAGTGACGGCGACGGGCGCGACGGCCCTGCCGACGAGCAACCGGCTGAACCCGCGCCCTGATCCCCGGCCGCGGCCGCGCCGCCCATCCCGCGCGCCCCTTCACCTTCACTCCAGCCAAGGAACATCGGCGAAAGCGGCCGCAAAGGGAGCGTATAGAGAACAGCCAGTTAAGGAGCCTTCGTCTCAATTGCTCCGACTCGTTTCGCGGCTATCCGATTAGAGGTCGAGGACGACTTCGCTGGTGGGTTGGCTGCAGCAGACGAGGATGGTGCCGGGCTCCGGGAGTTCGAGGGGTGGGGTGGTGTAGGTGATGTCGCCTGCCACGAGGTGGGTGATGCAGGTGTGGCAGACGCCTGTGCGGCAAGACCAGCGGGTGGGGATGTCGCAGGCTTCGGCGAGGTCCAGGAGTGACGCGTGGGCGGGTGACCACGGGGTTGTGATGCCGCTGCGGGCGAAGGTGATGAGCGGGCCGGTACCCGGTGGACCGGGTGGTCGGTGCGGCCGGGTGGCGGCAGTGGCTGTGACACCGGGGTTGATGGCTGGCAGGGCGCTGAACTGCTCCGTATGGATCCGCTCGGGGCTCAGGCCGTGCTCGCGCAGGAAGCCGCCGAGGTCGTCCATGAAGGCGTTCGGTCCGCAGAGATAGGCGTCAGCGTCGGTGGGGATTCCCGTCGCCGCGAGTGATGGGGCGGTCGGACGGCCCTGGGTGATGTGCGGCTCGTCGGGGTGTGGGGCTTCGGAGGTGTAGTAGATCTGCTCGTGCGCGTTGGGGAGTTGCGCCAGGAGGGCGTGGGTCTCGTCCGCGAAGGCGTGGTGGGCGCGGTCGTGGGCGGTGTGGATCCACCAGACAGGGCGTGGGTCTCGTGTGTCGGCGAGTTGATGGAGCATGGCGAGCACGGGAGTGACGCCAATCCCCGCGGAGATGAGGACGATCGGGCGGGTGTCTCCTTCGAGTACGAACGTTCCGCGAGGGCTGGCGATGTCCACGAGGTCCCCGGGGTGGAGCGTGGCATGGATATAGCTGCTGACTTTCCCGTGGGGCTCGTGCTTGACGCTGATGCGGTAGGTGGTGGCCGTGGGCGCGGAGGACAAGGAGTAGCTGCGCACTGCCGGGGCGGCATCGCCGACGGTGAGGCGGATGGAGAGGTACTGGCCGGGACGGGCCTCGGGTAGGGGTGTGCCGTCGGTGGTGTCCAAGTAGACCGACAAGACATCGGGGGTCTCGGGGACGATGCGGGCGACGCGCATGGCCTTGAAACCCGCCCATCCTGGCACTTCCCTGGGCTGCTGGCCGCTGGCGCGTTCGCCGGGCCATCCCGGTTCCTGTCTGGGCTGCTGAGCGGCGGCGAGTTCGTGGAAGGACTGTTGCCATCCTGGGCTGAGGGCGGGGATGTTCAGGGCTTTGCGCAACTTCGCGGGATCGCGGTCGGGGAGGTAGAGCAGTGCGTCGGTGTCGGCGACGCTGAGTTCTTCGGGGCCCTTGCGGATCAGAGTGATCTCGTCGCCGGCCTGTACGTGTCCTTCGGTGAGGACGCGTAGGTAGAAGCCGGGGCGGTGGTGGGCGACCAGCAGGGAGGCCATGGTGGGTTCCCCAAGGCGCATGCCGACGCGGTAGCAGGTGACGCGGGGCTGGGTGACTTCGAATTCGGCTTCGCCGATGCGGTATCGGTCGCCGATGCATACTTCGTCATCGGGCAGGCCGTCGACGGTGAAGTTCTCCCCGAACATCCCGTAGGTCAGGTCGTCGCGGCCCAGTTGCTTTTGCCAATACTGGTAGGACTGCAGCTGGTAGACGAGGACGGCACGAATTTCGCCGCCGTGCCCGGCCAGATCTCCTTGGCCGTCTCCGTCGATGTTCAGCCGCCGGACCATACGCGGGCCCTGGACGGGCGTCTTCCAGGCTCCGGTGTGGACGGTCCTGCCCTGCCAGGAGACGTCCTTGGGCATTCCTACGTTGACGGACAGCAGCGTCGCCATTGCGGACCTCCTACGGGATGGCCGACCGGGGATAGCCCCTCATGGCGCTGTGATCTGTGCGCTCGGATCGATCCTAGTTGTTCGATGCGTTCGCTGAGATTCTTCGGAACTGTGGGACCGGCGCCGAAGGCCATGCGCATTCGTTTTTCCTCGGTGGATCATTCGTATCGCGCATGCCTGCAAGGTGGCGGCGCTGTGCCGCGCTGCACCACACTGATCACATGGAGTACAAGTTCGAGGTCGTCATCCTGCCCGTGAGCGATGTCGACCGCTCTTTGGCCTACTACACCGAGCGTCTGGGTTTCAACCTGGACGTGGACTACGGACCCAGCCCCGATTTCCGTGTCGTGCAGCTGACGCCTCCCGGCTCCGCTTGCTCGGTGCAGATCGGGGTCGGTCTCACCGACGCCGAGCCCGGCTCGGTCAAGGGCCTGTACCTGGTAGTCCCCGATCTTGAAGCGGCGCGGGCCGAGCTAGCCGGTCGCGGCGTAGACGTCGGGGAGATCCGGCACAAGGCACCTCTCGACACGTGGCAGGGCGGCTTCGAGCCCGGCGTCGACCCGAAGCGCCGCGACTACGCGAGCTTCGTCGAGTTCACCGACCCCGACGGCAACGCGTGGACGCTGCAGGAGCGCGGTTTTCGTCCCTCGTGAGGTGAAATCACCGCATCCGGCTTCCTGACTTTGCTGTACGTTTCCGGGCCTGTGCCCGCTCATTCCGGCTCGACGGTCTGGCCGTACGGCGGGGTGCGCCCGTAGTCGATCACATCGTGCCGGTGTCCGCGCTGGCGGGACGGCCCTCGGCCCCGGTGCGTCGTCTGGAACCACGGGTGCACCGCGACAACCTCGCCGTCACGATGGTTCCCTCCGAAGCGCTCTCGAAGGTTCATCGCCGACCTGCGGCGGCGGGGACTGCCCAAGGTGATCACCGCAGCGGGGGCCGAGCCCGGCGATCGTCCTGCCGTGAAGGAGTGAGCCCGGCCGCCGGTCAGCGCCTGAGAACAACCCGTCCACGCGCCTCCCGACCGCGAACTGGTGCGTCATGGCCTGCTCAGCTGCTACACCGGCAGTGCCTCCCTGCCCCGCTGGAGAAATGCCACCCGGTTGCTCGCGAAGTAGCGTCCGGTGCCCGAGGCTGGGGCGATGACAGAGCCTGTTCAGGAGCCAGGAGAGTCAATGCCGTTCGGCGAGGAGCGCGATCCCGCCCGGGTGGTCGCCTTCAGCGATGCCGTCATCGCGATCGCCATCACACTGCTCGTCCTGGAGATCCGCCCGCCGCACGACACTCGCCACCTGCTGCACGGCCTCGCCATGCTCTGGCCGTCCTACCTGGCCTACGCCGTCACCTTCATGCTGATCGGGCAGGTGTGGGCCAACCATCACATCATGTTCGACCACATCCGCCACGCCGACCGGGTGGTGCTGTTCTTCAACACCGTGCTGCTGATGGACATCGCGTTCCTGCCCTTCGCCGCTTCCGTTCTGGCCGAAGCATTCCGCGACGGACACGGGCAGCGCACCGCCGTCATCCTGCACGGCGTCGCGTTCGAACTCGCGGCCGTTCTGTTCAACGTCATCTGGTGGCACGCCCGCCATGACCGCCGGCTGCTCGCCACCACCATCGATGCGGCCGGCGTGACAGCCATCAGCCGGCGCTTCCAGCTCGCCCTTGTCTGGCTCGGCACCGGAACTCTGCTCGGCGCCCTGCTTCCCGTACTCGGCGTGGCCGTGATCTCCGCCTTCATCCCCTACTACTGGCTGCCCATCGCTGGCGAGCTCGCCAAGGCGAGGCGTCGGCGCGACCACAGGGATCAGACATGACCGCCGACGGTGTTACCCGGCGGCGCCGTCGCGAGTGCGCTGGTAGTGGCGCCGTGCCTTCATACGGTTGCCGCAGACGGCCATCGAGCACCAGCGTGCCTTGTTGGTCTTGCTGCGGTCGATGAGGAACAGCCGGCACTCCGGGTTGGCGCAGGGCCGCAGCCGGCCGGGCATCGTCTCCAGCAGTGCGCTCCAGGCCAGGACGGCCTCCACCGCCATCAGGCGCTCCGCGGGGGCCTCCAGCTCCCACGACACCCCCGCAGTCGAGAGGTGCGGACGGGAGGTGACGTCTTTCAGGAGCGGGGCCAGCGACGTGGCGGGCAGGCTGCCGCGCACCACGCCCTGCAGGGCATCACGCGCCTGAAGAAGGTGTCGGTGCTCTTCTGTGCTGCCGGTGCCGCCGTGGGCCTGTTGCCAGGACCTGGCCGCTTGCGGATCTGCCAGCTGGTCCTGGACGACGCCGTTGACGACCGGCGTGGAGTTGAGGAGCTCCAGCAGTGCGTCCTGCTGTTCTCGACCGCTCACCATTGCCGCCTCCTAACCATATCAATTCACTTGACAGGTTACACGATCACTGTCAATCTAACTAGATAAACAAGTTTAAGCGGTTAGTTTCATCCTCGCTCGAGGAGCTGCACCAGCCGGACGGGCAGCAGCGGCGACAGGAAGGACAGCGACCCGTGATCGCATGCCAGGACATCACCGACGCTCCCGAGAGGCAGCACGAACGGCTGTGCCTGGCGACGGCCACCGACCGGGCGGCCGCCAGGTAGCCGACCGCGCCCCGGCGACACGTACGACGCTTGCCACCCAACGCGTCAAGACCCTGCTGGCCGGTGAAGCAGGCGGGTGCCGCGGCCTTGGTTGCCGCCCTCCTGGCCCCTCTGATCTGGTCCAACGCGTTCCCCGGCGCCTACGAGGCAGCGCGGGAGGCCCGGCTGAGCCTCGGTCTGGGCAGCGACAGACTCGGCCTGGATCTGCGCACCTGGATCGACAGCGGCCTGATGACCTTCTTCTTCCTGCTGGTGGGCCTGGAGGCACGGAACCGGCTGGAGATGAGCGACCTGCTCGGCTACGCCGCGGAGCTCGGTCTGGACGTACGCGCGTTCCGTGAGGATCTGCGCTGCCGGGTCCACGCCGGCCGGGTCGAGCGTGACATAGCCTCGGCCGACACAAGCGGGGTCTCTGGGACACCCACCTTCTTCTTCAACGGTCAGCGCCATCACGGTGCTCACACCCTCGGCGCACTCACGCAGGCCCTGGAGGCGGCGCGCGAGGGAGCCGAGCATGCCCGCTCAGGGCCGGTGCCCAGGGAACAGCTCTGCGTCCTGCGCCGGGCAGCGCGCCGGTACCGGACCCGTGTGCCGCGTGAGCTCACCGGGCCGGGCCGCTCGGGTCGCCGCACTGCTGCTCGCGCGGGTACCAGGCCGGTGCCCGAGCATCTCGGGCCGGTCGGCCACGAGAGCCCGCAGAGCAGGGCCGACGCGCCTCTGCTGCAGCGCGAGCCGGACAGGCGGGCATCTGCCGCCTGAGTGGACGCCAGGCGGGCGGCTGCGCTGGCTGATGACCTTTCACGAGCGGAGTCTTAGGGCAGGCCGACGTCGGGCCGCCTGGGCGCAGCGGCGTCCCCGACCACAACCGCAATCTAACCTGTTAAATCATCTTGACAGGTTAGATCGAGTGTGCTCGACTGAACGTATAACCACTGAAACTCAACAGAAAGGTTAGGGAGATGGCCTCCGCAGTCCACCACCGCACCGCCACCGTCAACGGTCTCGAGGTCTTCTACCGGGAGGCCGGCGACCCGAAGGCACCCGCCGTGGTCCTCCTCCACGGCTTCCCGACCAGCTCGCACATGTTCCGCCATCTGATCCCGGCGCTCGCCGACCGGTACCACGTGATCGCCCCCGACCACATCGGGTTCGGCCAGTCCGCGATGCCGAGCCTCGAGGACTTCCCGTACACCTTCGACGCCCTCACCGAGGTGACCTCCGGCCTGCTCCAGCAGCTGGGCATCGAGCGGTTCGCGATGTACGTGCAGGACTACGGAGCCCCCATCGGCTGGCGGCTCGCGCTCCAGGCCCCGGACCGCATCACGGCGATCATCACTCAGAACGGCAACGCCTACGAAGAGGGCTTCGTCAAGCCGTTCTGGGACAGCGTCTTCGCCTACGCCAGCGCCCCGGGACCGGACACCGAAGCTCCCATGCGCGGCGCTCTGACCCTCGAGATCACCCGTTGGCAGTACATCAACGGAGTCGCCGACCCCAGCCTTGTCAGCCCTGACAACTGGGTGCACGACCAAGCGCTGCTGGACCGGCCCGGCAACGACGAGATCCAGCTCAAGCTGTTCCGCGACTACCCCAGCAACGTGGACCTCTACAGTCAGGTCCACCAGTACTTCCGCGACTCCCAGGTCCCGCTGCTGGCGGTCTGGGGAGCCAACGACGAGATCTTCGGCCCCGCCGGCGCGCAGGCGTTCCGCCAGGACCTGCCCGATGCCGAGATCCACCTGCTCGAGTCCGGGCACTTCGCCCTGGAAAGCCACCTCGACACCATCACCGAGCACATCCGCGACTTCCTCGCCCGCGTCCTCGCCTGACGCGCAGGGCGTCGAGGCGGTTGCGGCGGCCGCGGTCACCCCCTCCCGCCGCAGCCGGCAAAGGACCCGCCATGCAACACCTCGCTCAACACGCCTTCAGCGCCACTCCGCAGACCGTGAGCACTGCTCGGGACTTCGCGATGCGGGCCCTCGACACCTGGGGCGGGTGCCGACGCCGCGACGACGTCCGGGCCTGCGTCTCGGAGCTGGCCGGCAACGCCGTCCAGCACGGCAGCCCGGATGGCCGCGACTACCTGCTCCGCCTCATCCGGCACCCGCACTGCCTGCACGTCGAGGTCCACGACAGCGCCCGCCACTCCCGGGTCCGCATCCCGCCCGCCTCACTGAGCGAGGAATCCGGGCGAGGCATGCGCATCGTCCAGGAGCTCTGCGACGACTGGGGAGTCCGTGCCCTGACCGGCGAGGGCAAGGCCGTCTGGACCTGCTTCCGCCGGCCCGAGGCCCGCACCTCCCGCTGCTCCTGCACGCCCTGACCGTCAAGAAGACAACCAGCCCGGGGTGCGGCCACCGGCACCCCGCTACCGGAAGGAACCCGCCATGGGACTGTCCTGGCAGCAAGGCCCTCTCTCCTCCGGCGCGATCGGACACTTCCTCACCCCCGAACCGCTGCCCGAGCGTCTCCTGTTCGCCGAGCGGCTGCGCCGGCGCATGCGCGTGAAGTTCAACGACACGTGGATCGCCGACAGCGAGAACGTCATCCTGCTGCACGAACCGGGCCGCTACCCCGTCGCCTACTTCCCCCTCGAGGACATCGACGACCAGGCCCTGGTCGCCAGCGGCAAGGTCACCCACCACAAGGACCTGGGCGACACCACCTGGTACGCGGTGCACGCCGGCGACCGCACCACCGAACGCGCCGCCTGGGAGTTCACCGCACTGCCCGAGCACGCCACCGAACTCCAGGGCCGCATCGCCTTCGCCTGGCGCGCCATGGACGCCTTCTACGAAGAAGACGAACGCATCCTCGGACATGCAGCGGACCCCTACCACCGCATCGACATCCGCAACACCTCCCGCACCCTGGAGGCCCGTCTCGGCGACACCGTGGTGGCCCGCTCCGAACGCCCCGTCGTGCTCTACGAATCCGGCTTCGCCCCGCGCTGGTACGTCCCCCGCGCCGACATCGACGAGACCCAGTTGCGCCCCGTCGAAGGCCAGACCTTCTGTCCTTACAAGGGTCTGTGCGACTACTACGACATCGGCGACGTGCACCGCGCCGCATGGTCGTACCGCAACGCCTACCGGGAGGTCGACCGGATCAGCGACCTGGTGTCCTTCGAAGCGGACAAGGTCGAGGTCTATCTCGACGGCAAGCGCCTGCACCTCGAGCCCGGGCAGACAGTCGTCCCCCACGGCGTCGACCGCGGCCTGGACGTCGACGAGGTCAAAGCCCACTGACCCCCACGAGCGCCTGTCCTCCTCTGTTCCTGGTATGCGAAAAACCTGGGATCACGCGCAAAAAGACGCATGCCAGAACCGTTCGGAACAAAAGCCGGTGCGACTTAGCCTCGGGACGGATTGATCACAAGGAAGGATTTACGTGTCAGGAACCCTGCGGGACAAGGCGGTTCTCGTGGTGGGTCGCGGCCCGCGGAATCACTCTGGTGGTGAGTGACGCTGCCCTGAAGGAGGGTGCCCAGCCCATGGCGGCCGACCGCAACCGGGCAGTCCTGCAGGAGGGCTACCGGCAACCGGCGTCCCTGTCGCCAGGGTCGACCTCACCGACGAGGGGCCGATCAAGGCCCTGGCGGCGGAAACGGGCGCCGTCGACCATGTGATCGCTGCCGCCTCCGCCCGGGCTGGCGGAGCCGTCGCCGAACTGGAACCCGATGCGAGTCCTCAAGTCGTTCCATACCAAGGTCGTCGGGCCGATCATGCTGGCCAAGCACTTCGCGCCCACCATGCCTCCGGGTGGCTCCCTCGTCCTGCTCTCCGGGGCGGCCGCGCTCGAACCCGACCCCGGCTTCCTCGCGGTCGCCGCGACCAACGGCGCTATCAACACCCTCGTACGCTCCCTGGCCGTGGCACCGGCACCATCCACCATCAACGTCGTCTCGCCCTGCACGGTCGACACCGGCGCTTGGGACGCATTCGGCGAGCCGAGTAATGCGGCACGGCCCACCCACTGACACGGCCACAACCCAACGACACACCCCCCTGCCCCGCGAAGCGGTGCACCCGAGGAGATGCACGATGATCCGGTTCGATGCGGTGACCAAGACCTACCCCGACGGGACAGTCGCCGTGAACGCCCTCACCCTGGAGGCGGCCACAGGCGAGACAACCGTGCTCGTCGGCCCTTCCGGCTGCGGCAAGACCACTTCGCTGCGAATGGTCAACCGCATGGTCGAACCCACCTCCGGGCGGGTGTGGCTCGACGACCGCGACACCGCCACCATCGCCCCCCACAGGCTGCGCCGAGGCATCGGCTACGTCATCCAGCAGGCCGGGCTTTTCCCCCACAAGACCGTCCTGGACAACATCGCCACCGTGCCCGTCCTCACCGGCCACACCCGACGTCAGGCCCGCTCCCGCGCCCTCGAGTTGCTCGACCTGGTGGGCCTCCCTGCCGACCTGGCCGACCGCTACCCCAGCCAGCTCTCAGGCGGCCAGCAGCAGCGCGTCGGCGTCGCCCGGGCGCTGGCCGCCGACCCGCCGGTGCTGCTCATGGACGAACCCTTCAGCGCCCTCGACCCGGTGGTCCGCGAACAGCTCCAGAACGAGTTCGTCCGTCTCCAGCACGACCTCGGCAAGACGATCGTCTTCGTCACCCACGACATCGACGAGGCGATAAAACTCGGGGACAAGGTCGCCGTCCTGGCCACCGGCGGAACTCTCGCCCAAGCTGGTAGCCCGGCCGAACTTCTGTCACGGCCCGCGAACCCCTTCGTCGCCTCGTTCCTCGGCCGCGACCGCGGCTACCGCGCCCTAACCTTCGCCCAGGCCAGCCCCCTTCCGCTGCGTGACGAAGCCACCGTCCGGCTCGGCGACCCCCTCACCCTGGCCCGCGACCGGCAGACTGACGGCTGGGTCCTCGTCCTCGACGACCACGATGCCCCCCAAGGATGGCTGGCCGCGACCACCCTGACCGACAGCCAGGCCACCAGCACGGTCACCGTGGAACTGCTGAACCTGGGCGGCACGCTCGCCACCGCCCACGGCACGCTTCGCGAGGCCCTGGACGCGGCCCTGTCCTCACCGAGCGGACGCGGAGTGATCGTCCACGAGAACGGACAGCTGGCCGGAACCGTCACCGCCTCCCACGTCCTAGCCCGCGTTGAGAGCCGGTCCGCCCGCCTGCACGCTGTCGTGCTCCAGCCTTCCGCCGCTGGCACCACCGCACCGAAGGCACAGCCATGAACCAGCTCTGGACCTACTTCACCGCCCACCAGGACCAAATCCTCGGCTGGGCCCGGACCACCGTATGGCTGGCCGCGCTCCCCGTCATGACAGGCCTCGCCCTCGCCGTGCCCTGCGGATGGCTCGCCCACCGCCACCAAGCCGTCCGCACCCCGCTGACCTCGGGCCTGGGCGTGCTCTACACGATCCCCTCCCTGGTCATGTTCCTGGTCATCCCCGAAATGCTCGGCACCAGGATCCTCTCCCCCTTCAACGTTGTGACCGCCCTGACTCTTTACACATTCGCCCTGCTCGTGCGCAGCGTCCTCGATGGCCTGGACTCCGTCCCGGAACCGATCCTGTCCACGGCCACCGCCATGGGCCACACCACCCGGCAACGCCTGCTGTCCATTCAGCTGCCACTCGCGCTGCCTGTCATCGGCGCCGGAGTGAGGGTCGCGGCCGTCTCCAACGTCAGCCTCGTCTCCGTCGCCTCCATGATCGGCACCGCCCAGCTCGGACAGCTCTTCCTCGCCGGCAACAACACCAGCTCGCTGCCCCCCATCGTGCTGGGCCTTGTGTCCTTCGCCGCCTTCGCCCTCCTCTTCGACCTGGCCCTCCTTGCGGCCATCCGACTGCTGACCCCCTGGCGGGCGGTGACCCGATGAACCTCGCCCTCGACAACGGGCTGCCCGGTCCCGGCCGCGTCCTCATCTGGTTCAACGACCCCGTGAACTGGTGGGGCCCGGGCGGGCTTCTCGCCGACGCCCGCCAGCACATCGTCTACACCCTGATCGTTCTCACCCTGGCAGCCGTGATCGCCCTGCCCGCGGGCCTGGTGATCGGCCACACGGGCCGCGGCACCCTGCTGGTCGCCGGAGTCGCCAACGCCCTTCGCGCCGTACCGGCTCTTGGACTGCTCATCCTCCTGGTCGTGGTCCTGTCCCCGCACATTCACGTCCAAGGCGGCCTGCGCGGCATCCTTGCCCCGGGCAGCGTCCCCTACTTCGTCCCTGCGGCCCTGATCCTGGTCCTGATCGCCGTACCGCAGATCCTCACCAGCACCTACGCCGGCATCCAGGCCCTCGACCCCGCCGTCCGCGACGCAGCCCGAGGCTGCGGCATGACCCCCCTCCAGATCGTCCTCAAGGTCGAACTGCCCACTGCGGCACCGCTGATCATCGCAGGAATCCGCAGCGCCACCCTCCAGGTCATCGCCACCCTGACCGTCGCCGCCTACGCGCCACTCGTGGGCGGACTGGGACGATTGATAGTCGACGGCCAGCAAGATCTCGCCGACCCCCGCTACGGCTACCCCGCCATGCTCGCCGCCGGCATCACCGTCGCCGTCCTTGCCATCGCCGCCGACGCCCTCCTCGCCCTGGCGCAGCGCAAGGCCACCTCACCCGGACTCGCCCCAACCCGCATCCACCGAACAACGCGCCCCCGGCCGAACCACGTCCCCGTCACCTCAAAGGAACTCTCATGAGGCGCATCCTGCCCGCAGCACTCGTCCTGGCCACCGCACTCGCCGCTGGCGCATGCGGAGCCCCTGGCTCCTCCTCCCAGACCAGCACTCCGCGACAAGCCGCCACCGGCTCCTCCCAGGCAGCAGCCCCTCTCCCGGCCGCCCCGGGGAAGGTCATCGTGGGATCGGCCGCCTTCCCCGAATCGGAACTACTGGCCCACCTCTACGCCGACGCGATGAAGGCCCGCGGCGTCGCCGTGCAGATCCACACGAACATCGGCGAGCGCGCCGCCTACATGAGTGCCCTCAAAGAAGGCTCAATCGGCGCGGTCCCCGAATACACCGGAGCCATCCTCACCTACCTGGCCCCCGGGCAGAAGGCCACCAGCCCGCAGGACATCTACTCCCAACTGCGGCGCAACGCCCAGACACAGGGCCTGACGGTCACCAACTACGCACCCGCACAGGACGCCGACACCATCACCGTCACCAAGGCCACCGCCGACAAGTACCACCTGCGCAGCATCGGGGATCTGCAGCGCGTCGCAGGCCGGCTCAGACTCGGAGCCCCTCAGCCCCTGCTGACCGTCGCCTACGGCGTACCCGGGCTGAAGAAGGCGTATGGCGTCACCTTCAAGCAGTTCGTCGCGCTCGCCCCGACCGGAACGATCACCCAGACGGCACTGCGCAACGGCACCGTCGACGCCGCCGACATCTTCTCCACCGACCCGGCCATCTCCCGCTACGGCTTCGTGTCCCTCAAGGACCCGCACAACCTCTTCGCCGCCCAGAACGTCGTGCCCCTGTTCAAGCAGGACGTCCTGACCCAGCCCATGGCCGACGCTTGCAACGCTGTCTCGGCCAAGCTCACCACAGCCGTCCTCGGCGAACTCGACGCACAGGTCGCCAAGGGTGCCGACCCGGACAGCGTCGCCCACAAGTGGCTCTCCGCCAACGGGCTGGCCTGAATCACGACCCACATCCCTGCCAACCAGCTCTTGCGCCAGCACTTCGAACCCGCCTTCCTGTGCGGTGACCGCTCCACCGCCCCCCTGCTCACCCCGCCCTGCATGGAACAGATCCACCCGCACATCAGCCGCGAGCACCATTCCGAAATCGGCACCATCCCTCTCCCCCAGTCCACCCTGGTAGACCAATCACGCAACCTCACCTCCCCCTTGTGAGCGCTGATAACGGGCCATCTCAGGAAGTCGACGCGCGCCGCTCGATCGGAGTGGCGCCGCCCCTGGAGCCGGCGCGCCTTGTCCGCGTTCAGACCGCGCGAAGAGCCGCCAACAAGCAGCAGCTGCCACGGCCCGGGCGTACCCGCTGTCGCAGCGGCTCGTTTTCAGTGAGGCGCTGCCGAACGAAGCACTGCACGCGGTCCCCTCCCGGTAGCACACTGGGGCTGCCAACCGCGTTCTGCATCAAGGGAGATGTTCGAGTGACCGAACCGACCGCCGCACCGGAACTGCGGACCGGTTGCTGCCAGTGCGGCGACATCGCCTACGAGGTGACCGGTGCCCCGGACGACCCCCACCTGTGCTCCTGTAAGCACTGCACGCTCCTCTCCGGCCCGCCGGCGATGGCCTGGGTCGGGTTCCGCAGGAAGGCGCTGACCTTGACCGCCCCAAAGGTGAGCCGACCTGGTACTCGACCTGGCTTCTCCGAACTACTGGGCATGTGCCGATGCCCTGCCCGGCGAGCTTGAGAACCTGGGAACGAACCGCAGCTCGGCGGTTGCACGAATCGGTCAAGAAACGGGAGATCGCGCCCGAATACTCTCGCTGACACCCGTCGTTAGCCCGTGATCACGGTCCCGCATACTTCTCAGATGGACACACCAAGGGCTTCCTGGCGCAACACCACTCACGACTGGGCCAGCACCGTCGACCTTGACCATCTTGAGCACATCCGCCAGAACTCAGCCGCCTTCGCCCCCAGGGCTTCGGCGGGGTGTGTCAACTTAACGGCTGATCTTGGTTGTTGGGTTATCGATGGTCGGTGGGGGTCAGGCGGCCATCGAAGGCGATCTGGAAGGCGTTCAGGGGTGCCTTCCAACGCATCGTCCAGCGGCGGCGGCCCTTGCCGGTCGAGTCCAGGCTCATCAGTGCCATGTAGACGCACTTCAACGCGGCGGCCTCCGAGGGGAAGTGGCCGCGGGCCCGAACCGCCTTGCGGATCCGGGCGTTCACACTCTCAATCGCGTTCGTGCTGCAGATGACCTTGCGGATCTCGACGTCGAAGGACAAGAAGGGCACCATCTCGGCCCAGGCGTCGGACCACAGCTTGATCACGGCCGGATACTTGGCGCCCCACTTCTCGGAGAACTCCAGGAACCATTCGGTGGCGGCGGCCTCGCTCGGCGCGGTGTATACGGGCTTGAGGTCCTTGGCGACCTTGTCCCAGTCCTGGCGGGCGCAGTAGCGGATGCTGTTGCGAATCAAGTGAACGATGCACGTTTGGACGACCGTGCGGGGCCAGACCGTCTCGACCGCGTCCGGCAGGCCCTTCAGCCCGTCGCAGACGAGCATGAGGACATCTTCAACTCCGCGATTCTTCAGCTCGGTGAAGACCTGGAGCCAGTGCTTGGCGCCCTCGCCGCCGTCACCGGCCCAGATCCCGAGAATGTCCCGGGTGCCCTCGACCGTGACGGCCATCGCAACGTAGATGGGCCGGTTGGCGACCTTGCCATCGCGAATCTTCACGTTGATGGCGTCCACGAAGACGACGGGGTAGACGCGGTCCAGCGGGCGGGCCTGCCATTCTGCCATGCCCTCCATCACCTTGTCCGTGATCGTGGTGATGGTCTGCTTGGACACCTCCGCCCCGTACACCTCGGCCAGATGAGCCGATATCTCCCCGTGCGTGAGGCCCTTGGCGGACAGGGAAAGCACCATCTCGTCCACGCCGGTCAGACGGCGCTGCCGCTTGCGGACGATCTGCGGCTCGAAGGTGCCGGCGGTGTCGCGGGGCACCTTCACCTCGACCGGGCCGACGTCGGTCAGTACCGTCTTGGCCCGGGTGCCGTTCCGGCTGTTGCCGCTGTTCCTGCCGGCCGCGTCGTGCTTGTCATAGCCGACGTGGTCGGTGATCTCGCCCTCCAGGGCGGACTCCAGCACCCGCTTCGTCAGCTGCTGCAACAGACCTCCCTCCCCGGTCAGCTGCAGCCCCTCCGACCGGGCACGCTCCACCAGCATCGCGACGAGCTGCTCGTCGGACACGGTCACAGGCTGCCCCAACTGGGCACTCTCGACAGGCTCCACGGTCTCCAACTCCACGGCGGTATCAGTCACTTGACGTCTCTCCCATGATCGTCGGATCCGCCGTTAGATTTACACTCCCCACCGACGCCCACTCCGCATCGCTTATGTCTGAGCCGTACCGCGGTCGGCGCTCTGGCCGGTCAGCCGCATTCCCGAACCGATGGGCGAGACAGTCACACCCAGGAGTGGACGGACTGGACCCGGCAACCACGACCACGCGACACTTCGACAACAGGGCCTCTTGCTTCTCGCTGGACTCGACAACCGCGAGCTACCAAGAGGCCCTTCCTCTATGCCCCACCAGCCCACAAGTCACTCGATCCAGGACCCCGTTCGAACCAGACCGAGCGCACGACCGGATAGAGAACGGCCAGTTAGAAGTTGAGCGGTGCGTTGGTACTGAGAGGCTGACCGGCTGTCACGTTGGGTGAGTGTCAGGGGTGGTAGGGGCGGCCCTGGTGGCAGGACGCCCGTGGTCGTGAGTGATCATTTCTGTTCTCGACACAGAACGATCATTTAGGAACCACGGGCTTGGACAACGATACCGATGCGACGGTGCAGTTCTCGATCACCACAGCGGAGCCCGGACTCGTCACGCCGTTGGAGTCGAGGCACATGGTGAGCAAGCCTGTGTAGACCTGGAGTTCCCTGTTGGAGGCGCGGGCAAACTGCTGGTTGTTGGCGCCGTTGCAGGTCCGGACCTCCGAGGCCGAGCCCGCGGCCGTGCCGCCGCCGTAGATCTCCAGGCAGCTGCTGGAGGCCGCGTTGACCAGGGCGCTGTAGGTGGGCGAGGCCGGGACACGACTCAGGGTCATGCCGTCGCCGTATCCGGTGGCGGCGTTGGTGGGCGGGTTCATGGCGTGCGCGCCCAGCTCGCCGGCGAGTCGCGCGGCTTTGGCGGGACCTTGGCGGTGACGGTCACTGTGTGCCCGCCCACCGGGGCCCGTGTGGCGATGCCCCAGGCCATGTTACGGGCACCGATGATGGTGATCTGCACAGGTGCAGCGGTATGTGCGGCGGGGACGACCGGTCGCACGCGCACCGTCTGGGTTACACGCTCAAGACCCTGACCCGTGCGTGCATGGCTGCCACCGGACAGCCGGTGAAGCATGTGGTCGATGCCCATGTCGCGTTAGAGGTGCAGCGGTTACCGGCGGGGGATGAGCCGGTGGCGACCATCGCCCGCCGTCTGAGTTTTCCGACCCCACCAACTTCGGGAAGTTCTTCACCCGTCACATCGGCACCTGCCCCGACACCTTCCGCCACATCCACCAGGGCCAGTAGCGGTTCCGTGAAGGCCAGGTGGCGGGCGCGGCCGATGCTGCTCGAAGCGCTTCGACAGTGATGTCCGCCGGTGAAAGAAATGTGCATTTCTGCGCAGAGCCTTGCTGTTCAGATGCCCCATTATTACTGTCCACGCAGACGCAAGCGCTTCGACGCTTTGCACCTGCGTTTGGCAAGCCCGGTGCTTGAAAGCAAGGGGGACCGAGCACCGTTCCCGCAGTTCTTGAGCGCGCCACCTCGACGACACGAGCCACCCACCATCGCGAGCAGCACCGCATGCGAACGGAGTGAAGGTGTCAACACGTCAGCTGAACGAACCGTCTCGGCCGCCCCGCTTTCGACGGGGACTCCCACTGCGAGGCAGGGGAAGGAGCCACTTCGCCCAGGGCCGGCCATCAAGCCGATCAGTCGGCTGACTGCGCAAACACCTCGGACGGAGCTGAGTCGCGCCGTCCCGAGCCCGGACTCGTCGGCGAGCGACACCTCGCGGCGCCAGAGTCCGCCATCAGACCGGGGGGACAACCCATCGCCGTCCTTGGAGGGACACATGAGATGGCAAGCCCGTAAATCCATCAGCAGCAGGTCGGCCGGGTTCGGTCGGCTGGCCCTGATCGTCGCCGTGATCGCCGGGTTCCTGAGCTTCGCGTCTCCGGCGCAGGCAGCGGTGTACTCCACCTGCGAGCGGTACGGTCAGTACACCCAGGGCACCTGGACGATCCACAACAACCTCTGGGGCGACAACCACGGCCCGCAGTGCCTGACCGTCGACAGCATCAAGTCCTGGTACGTCGATGCGAACCACTCCGGCGGCGGGGTCAAGTCCTACTCGAACACCTCGGTCCGGCCCCAGACGCCGCTGTCGCAGTTGAACTCGGCGGGCTTCTGGTACAACACGTCGTCGGCTCCCGCCGCCGGCGGTGACAACTGGGGCTGGACGGCCGACCTCTGGTCCACCAGCAACCAGGACGAGATCATGGTCTTCACCAGCTGGAACCCGGGACCGCTAGGCGGCTGGGGAAGGCAGGTCGCGTCCAACGTGACCGTCGGCGGCGTCCGGTACGCGTCGGTCTGGCAGGCCGATCCCGGCTGGAACGTCCTGCAGTTCATCCCCGCCCAGCAGAGCAACACCGGCACCGTCGACGCCTCGGCGGTCTGGCGATGGGCCGCGTCGCAGAACCTCCTGCGCAACACCACCTTCGACACGATGCAGTTCGGCATCGAGATCTCCTCGACCAGCGGCGTGCAGAAGCGGTACTCGCTGAACTCCTACAGCGCCTGGTGGAGCAACACCTCCGGCGGCGGATCAAGCATCTAGCCGCAATACGCGCGACACGACGGTGCACTCCGTCCGCGCATAGAGGCGAACGCCAGAGCGATTCTCAAACGCATACCTTGCCGCCGGGCCTCGAACGACAAATTCCGGCGGCAAGGTTTGCGGAGTCTTTCGAATTTAGGCCGGGTGGAGGTGGCCTCGGGCTCGGCGGGTGGTGACGCAGCGTGTGCGTATGCGTTGGTTGGTGGGGTTGCGGAAGCCGTGGGCGGCTCGCGCGGCGAGCTTGATCATGCGGTTGATGCCTTCGCTCTTGGCGTTGCTGTGGCCGGTGGCGATGAACGCTTGGATCTCGGGCCACCAGCGGTCGATGGTGCGGGCGCGGGTGCGGACTTCGGGGATGTCGCAGTCGGCGCACCAGGTGAGGAACTTCCAGCGCAGGTGGCCGGTTCGGTGCCGGTCGGTGGTGCGGGCGCGCGCAAGCAGGTCACGCAGCTTCTCCTTGGCGATCCACGCGGTCAGCAGCGTCATGCCGATGTCGCCGGTGCCGATGAGCTGGTTCCACATCGTGCTGAACTGGGTGTCGGTGAGGTCTTCGCGGTTGCGCAGCAGGCGGCGCCGGGCCCTCCATTCCGGGTCGCCGGCCCGTCCACGCCGGCCGCGCAGGGTGGCGGTGGTGTGGCGGCGCACCAGGTTGAGCATCTTGTTCGCCAGCTGGACGACGTAGAAGTGGTCGACTACCACGGTGGCGTGGGGCAGTCCGGTACGCACGGCGGCCCGGTAGCCAGGAGACATGTCGATGGCGACGTAAGCGATCTGCTCACGCCAGGGCTTGGGGGTGGTTGCCAGCCAGGCCAGCACGTCACTGGGGGGCGCGGCCTTCGACCTGGCCCAGCAGGCCCTGGATCCCGGTTGCGTCCACGAAGCCGGTGTGCCAGCGGCCCGCCGTCGGCTCCCACCGGCCGGTGCCCGGATCCTGGCGCCACTGCATGCGACCTCGGCGGGTCTCGTCGATCCCCAGCACCCTCACCGGCCCGGGAGGGGCGGTCATCACCTCCTGCGCGACGTGCCGGAAGGCGTCCATCACCGTCGGCCACGACAGGCCCAGGTCCCGGCCGGCCTGCACGACCGTGGATCCGGCATCCCGCACCCGCCTCCCGGCCGCCTGCCGCAGCCGGGTGGTGATCCTCGCACCGGCCGGGACCTGGCGAACCTGCTCGGTGAACGACCGGCGCGCACAACCCGGTTGGGCGCAGTACCAGCGGCGTTTACGCCATACCAGCTCCAGCCCCCGCTCCCCGCAGGGCAGGTCACGTGGCCGGGTGACCCCCCAGCCCTTCACCCGCGTGGCGAACACCCCGCACGCGGGGCAGGCCCGCGCCTGCTCATCGGCGGTGGCCAGGTACACCCGCCGGGCGCCGTCCTCCAGCCGCTCCACCCGCACGACGGCCAGGCCGTCAAGGTCGAGCAGCAACGTCGTATCGTTGTCCAAGCCCGTGGTTCCTCATGATCGTTCTGTGTCGAGAATAGAAATGATCACTCACGACCACGGGCGTCCTGCTGCCGGGGCCACCCCTGCCCTCACCCAACGTGACAGCCAGTCAGCCGCTCAGGACGACACACCGCTCAAGTTCGAAGACCCCCTTTGATCTACTTCACCGAAGACGACAGCGCACTGGTGGCCTGCGCTGGCTTCCAGCGGTGGGTCGAGCGTTCACCACTTTAGGAGCGAGTTGTGGCCGCGCACGCCTCTGTGGGCTGATGTTCGAGCACTCGACTGGCGCGGGAGGCTCCGTGCCGGGGTCGAGCTGCTGTCGAACTGATATCTTGCGCACCGCCCGTCGTGCGGGCCGTGACCCGTACGACGTCTTTGCACACCAGCAGCGGCGACGCCCGAGCAGCTACTCCTCTTCGGCCAGGAGGAGCAGCCCGTACGGAAGAAAGCCGGCCCTGTCGGCGTCGTCGACGTCGCCGCGCTGCGCACTGACCTGGAGGCCCTGGAGCTGACCGCCGACCAGCTCAGCCGCCTCGCGCGCGCTGGGCAGCGGCTCGCCGCGCTGCGCAAGGACGCCAAACAGCGTGCGCACCAGGCCGCCGCTGGCAGTACACCGAGTGCGCAGGATGTCCCGGCCGCCGACCCGGGTATCCAGCAGCACCAGCAGCCCGGCCCCGAGTACGGACAGGGCCGTGGACAGGGTCAGCGGCTGACCCCCAGGAGCAGAGCGGTGGGATCCGTCCTGCGGGACGGGGAACGAAGTCGCGGGCCAGCCGTCGGGACGCGACCAGCGGGCAGGCCCATGAGCAGGCGGCGGCAGCGAGGGTGCGGGGAGAACCGCTTGAGTACGGAGGCCTCGTGATGGACCCAACCCGGCCGGGGCTCTCGCCGGAGCGACCGCGACAGATCCAGCACCTCGTTGAGGAGATCCGGCGGCGCCAGGCGGCGTTCCCGCCTCCGAAGCCGCCCCAGCGCCGTCGCCGGAACGAGGCAGTACCCCACCGGCCGGCCGAAACCGCCGTGGCAGCCCGCGGCGCTCCCGCAGGCGCCGCCGGGGATGAACCGAACGACGTGCGTACCAGCCGCACCAGCCCGGCCCCGCGCCAGGGTCCCGGTGCGCGCCTGAGCGTGTTCGGTGCGCAGTACATTGACCGGGCGATCGCCCGTTCGTGGGCATCCCGGCCCCCACCGTTACCTGCTGGACCACCACCCACTGCGACGTGCACTGGGTGAACCTCATCGCGTCGCCCTTGCGCGGCTTTTGGACTGGGAGGGATGGGGCAGCGCGCCGGACTCTGCACCGTCTTTCCGAACATGGGCAGTCCGACGGGCTTCTCCGCCGAAGCGGCCGTGTGCGCCCAGCTGCTGCAGACCGTGGGCCGCGGCGACAACCTGGTCCTCGGGGATCGGCCCCGGGACTGGTCCGGAGGAACTCCGCCGGCGCTGACGGCCAGGGCCGGTCGGAGGGGCAGGCTGTGCAGGAAGGCGAACGCCGTACGGGTGACCTGGTCGGCGGAGGGGCGGTGGGCGGCAATGAGGCGCTCGGGGCCGCCGGTCTCCTCCGGGTCCCAGGAGCCGAACAGGATTCGGACTGGGATGGCGCGGGCGTGGGTGAGATCGTCGTTTGTGACGCCGTGAGAGCGGGCGATGGTGCGGGCCCTGGCCAGGCTCGTAATGGGGTTGGTGTTGGGCTTCTCCCGGGAGATGCCCGGGAGGGTGCCGTACCTATAGGCGGTCACCAGGCAGTCTTCGGCCGGCCAGGGTACGTCGTCACGTGACCTGGCAGTCGGGGCACACGCCCCAGAACGTCACTGCGGCCTCCTGGACGGCGTACTCCTTCGGCAACTGAGGCTGCATGCAGGGTGCCGCGCCCACCGCGCACTCCACGTCACGGATGGCTCCGCAACTGCGGCACACGAAGTGGTGGTGATTGTCGTGGTTCTCGGCCTCGTAGCGGGCTGGGTGTCCGGCAATCTGAGTGCACCTGACCAGGCCGGCGTCGGTGAGCGCACGCAGCACGTTGTAGGTGGCCTGCAGGGACAGACCGCCGGTGACCCGCTGGGCGCGCTCACGCAGGGTGTCGGCATCGAGATGACCTGCCGACTCCGAGACGGCCATCAGTACGGCCATGCGCGCAGCGGTCACCCGCATGCCCGCCTTGCGTAGCCGTGCCGCGGCCAGCTCCATGGGTTCCTCTGCGGCGGTCGTTGTCATTCTGCCTTGTACTCCCTGTCGTCCTCCGGGGCCGCCTCGTCACCCTCCGGGGCGGTGTCCGTGGAGAGCTCGAACCACACGGTCTTGCCGACGGGCCCGGGCTCAAAGCCCCACCGTGCTGCCAGGGTGTCCACCAGGGTGAGTCCGCGGCCGTGCTCGTCATCGGAGCCGGCGTCGGTCCGCAGTGGAGGCTCCGAAGAGCCGTCGCTGACCAGACAGCGCACAAAGGACACCCGCTCCAGCGTCAGACGCAGCGGACCGGAAGCATGACGCAGTGCATTGCATACAAGCTCGCTGACCAGCAGCTCGGCGGTCGAGACGAGGTCACACAGATTCCATTGGGGCAGCACCTCGCGTATGGCGGCCCTCGCCAGGGCGCACGCGGTCGGCGACCAGGGCAGTGCCCACGGTCCGCCGGCGAACGACTCCAGGCAGTTCGTGGCCAGAGATGCGCCTGGCGAAAGGGGCGGCGCCGAGTGCTGGGGGGCGGGGAGAGCCGCGCTGGCCAACGGTCCCCCCGGGCGGGTGTCTTGAGGAACTGTGCTGTCCATGGCTCCCCCTTCGGGGTCGTGCCGAGATGTCCTCCATGACGCTACGCCTTTTCTGGAGTCGGTCAAGAGAATGGAGAGGCTCTCTTTTAGTGGGCTATTCAAGTAGCCCTTCGCTCGCGCCGGGGTCGACGACGGCGCGAAGGGCCCCTCCTCCCCGGTTTCACGGTGGCGTAGTCGATGAAGCGCCCATCCAGGCGCGAAGCGCCGCACGCGGCGGCGTGACCGCTAGGAGGCCGGGGTGGCGTCGGGCAGCCGGCCCAGTTCGTCACGGTAGGCGGCTCGGTCAGCGCCTGGGGAAATTCCGGTAGAGGGTGCCGGAGCCTATGCCCGCTTCCTCGGCGATGCGCTCGAGATAGGCCTCCCGCCAACCTGTAGCAGTGGCGTGCGGATCATTGCCGCCGGCGTATGGGTGTGCCGTCTGGGTCCAGGGCATAGGGCCACAGCTTCGCGGGCGCCCGCACGGCGCCCGCGCATGGGGAGAGGCCATCGCTGCCGTAGTCGGCGGCCTGCCGGTAGAGGTTCTCGGCGCTGTCCCAGACTCCTTCTTGCTCCCGCATCTCAGCGAGGCATTACAGGGGGTTGGTGCCGTGGTCACGGCTGAGGCCGGGACGCCGCGCCAGTGATCCGGGACGGCGTCCGGGCGGCCAAGAGTGCATGCTCGGACGGGCGGCCTGCATTCGGCGACCGGTGGCGCGGTGCGACAAGCGCGCCATGTGGGTCAGTGCGCCGTCTCGGCCATGTCGCAGGTGTGGCATACCACCCTGCGTGCCGGGATACGACCGTGCGAAGCGCCCAGGCCGTTCTGGTGGGTGACGCGTACCTGACGTACGCGGGCGTGGTTCTCGCAGGTGGCCAAGCCGCAGCGCGAGCACACACCGATACCGATGGTGTCGCTGCGCGCCTCCTGGAGGCAGTCGTAGCACCTCATGTCCAACTCCGATTCAGTAGGGGCCGGGCGTGGCGGCCGACCAACACGAACAAACCCACCCAGGCCGCACACACCTACTCAAGGAGCTTGAAAGTAGGCTCCAGTTTAGACATTGTCAAGACTAAGACTCGATCGCGACTCTATGGCCAGTGCGCGATGCAGTGAAGCAGCCCACATACGAGAGGGGAAAAGGACATGCCCGGCGTTGTCGCCGTTGTTCAGCATGGAGACGGCGGTGGCGGTGAAGGCGTTGACGGTTTCGGCGGGCATAGTGTCTCCGGTCGGGGAGTCGTCGGGGGTGGTGAGGTACGGGAGTAGGCGCACGAGGTCGTCCTCGCCGCAGGGCCGACCGAGCGCGCCCAGCAGGTCGGTGAGATCGTCCTTGTCGCGGGCGTGGTGGGCGACTACCAGGGAGGCGGCGGCGCTCTGGCCGCTGCCGAGCGGGGTGCGTTCGAGGTCCTCGGCTGCGAGGGCCTCTTTCATGTCGGTGAACATGACCAGCCCTCCTACGCGGCCCTGGTGCGGGGCTTGCGCAGGGCGATGTCCAGCAGCTCGAGGTTGCGCCGCTGCTGGGCGGGCGTGAGCGGCCGGGGCCTTCGCGCCGTGGCGGTGCCACAGCGGATGAGCGGGCGGCTCGGGGTAGGCGAGGGCTTGGTCGACGTCGCGGTTGGTGCTGCTCAAGGGGGCCTCCAGGTGGAGGGGTCAGGCGTGGTCGTCGTCGCGCCGGCGTTTGGACTGGACGTCGGAGACGAACCCGCCGAGGCGGGCCTCAACCGGGTTCACGGCGAACCAGTCCTCAGCGCACGCCTTGTGAACGGGCTCCCCGTAGTGGGAGCGCATCGGCGTGAGCTTGTCGCACAGCACGCTGGGACGGTCCTGCCAGCGGTCGAAGTGCTGACTGTCGCGCCATATGAGGAGTTCGCCGGGAGCCGGGACCAAGCCCGGCTCGAACAGCGGCTTCTTGCCTCGCGGGCGGGTCACGGCCGGAAGTCGGGCAGCTGCTGGAACACCTGCGCCAGCAGGTCCGGCGTCGGCTTCCAGGCCGGAAGCGCGCCCACCGCAGGCACCGGCAGGGCGAGCTCCTGGACGTCCTCGAGGACCAAGTGGTGCGCGCCGCGCTGCGCCCAGGCGCTGGTGCACTTCTCGGACCCCTGGTTCAGGTGGCAGCCGGTGAGGCGGGCGACGCCGATGACCGCACCGAGGTGCAGTTCACGGCCGCGGATCGCGGTGGCGACCAGCGGGTCACGCAGCACGGCGGGCTCCGGCTTCTTCTTTCGGCGTGGATCAGAACCCAGCCTTGCCACGTCCAGTGCACGGGCCGGTTCTCCGCATTCTTCCCGGCGAGGATGCAGGTCGCCCAGGGCTGGCGGATCGTGATGCCGCGGATCCAGTCGCCCTTGGGCAGGGTCGTGATGCTCATGCGGCTCGCCCCCACAGGCTCGTGCCCAGGCGGCCGGCCCGGCGCCCGTTGACGGACGGCAGCGTGGCGTGCGCGGCGGTGGCGAGGTGAGCGCGGCCGGAGTGCTTGCCGTCGTAGAGGGCGGCATCGGCCGCGCGCTGCAACGCGGACAGGTCGCGGGTGCCGATGATGTCGCCGGTCGCGGCGCCGACCGAGGCGGCGACGTCCACCACCTGGCCGTCGTCCAGGGTGACCGGCGTACGCAGCATCTGCACCAGCTGCGCGAGGCGGACCTCACGGCGCGCGGCGGGCAGCTCCCGGACGATCGCGAACTCTTCTCTGAACTACCGGCAGCACGGCAGCTGCCGGTAAACCAGTGGCGTTTCCGTGGACGGCCTCATAGCTTGTGCGTTCGTGACTGGTGATCCGAAGACGCGCCCAAATCGACACGACCTCGGCCGAGTGTTCAACGAGGTGCCGGAGCTCTACGACCGGGTCCGGCCGGGATACCCGGACGAGTTGTTCTCGGACCTTTGCGCCATCACGGGCATGGACGAACGGTCGTCGGTGCTGGAGGTGGGCTGCGGCACCGGGCAGGCGACGCGCTCGCTTGCAGCGCTCGGATGCTCAGTGACCGCCGTCGAGCCGGGCGCAGATATGGCCGCACTCGCTCGCCAGCGGATGGCCTCTTTCCGGAACGTCGAAGTCGAGACGTCGAGGTTTGAGGAGTGGGACAACCGCGGTCGACGTTTCGATGTCCTCGTGGCTGCGTCGTCGTGGCACTGGGTTGACCCGTCGATTGGCTGGCAGCGAGCGCACGACATGCTCCATCCCGGAGGCTGGATGGCGCTGCTCGGTCATGTCGTTGTCCGCCGGCCGGAAGAACCGGAGGTGTATGCCGAGACCGCCGATCTCCACGAGCGGTTCTGCCCGGGGAACCCTGATTGGGGTCATCCGCCACTCGAAGAAGACGTGCGCGGCACCGACGAGGGCTGGGGCCTGGTCGACGATCCCGGAGAATTGTTTGGCCCAACGATTGTGCGCTGGTATCCAACCGTTCAGTGGTTCACCGGGGACGGCTTTGCCGATCACCTTCGCTCGTTGTCGCTGTACCGGAGACTCGATCGCGAAGTCCGTGAGCCTTTGCTCGACGCCGTCGCCGAGCGGATCCGCACGCGGATGGGCGACCGGGCATCACGCCGTTACCTGAGCGTCCTCCGCGTTGGACGGCGCGCCCAGTGAGGCCAGGGACCTGCCCCTGAACTACTGACTTCGGCTCGTTAGGGTGATCCGCCTCAAAGTCCCAAGTGATGCCGAGCGGTTGGTTGTATCTCCTGGTGTGTGAGGTATGCGGATGGG
>NZ_JBIWIM010000018.1:0-77467 GCF_044764595.1 Streptomyces sp. NPDC093984
TTGGCACGCTGTTGAGTTCTCAAGGAACGGACGCTTCCTTTGTACTCACCGGAGAGACTCACTCTCTCGGCTTTCCTCCGGGCGCTTCCCTTCGGCGTTTCCGACTCTATCAGACCTTTTCTCGATCCGATTCCCGGTCGGCGGGATTGTCTTGAGTCCGGGCTTTTCGGCCCCGGCCTTTCGACATTCACTACGTTAGCCGATTCCCGTTGTAACTCATAATCGAGTCTCCGAGTTCGAATTCCAGGCATGCGGGCACACCGAAATCCGCCCTCTGAGAGGGAGTCGCATGTAGTGGGTTGGCCGCCTCGGCTGCTGGCTGAACGCCGTAACCGTTCCAGCGGCTTGGGCTACATTACGCATCCTCCAGGGGCGCGTCAACTTCGGCGCCGTCGGGGCGTATGCGCCCGATAGGGGCTCACCGTGGGGTCGTTGGCGACCCAGAAACGCCACGGGTGGACGGCTCCGTCGCCGGCGACGCCGGTGCGCGGGCCGCTTCGTACCTGGTCAGGGGGGACCGGCGTGCCGGTCAGGATGCGCAGTGGGGTCTCGCCCGTGGTGCAGGCGTCCGTGCCGTCGAGGGCGCGGTCCACGCCCAGGGCCGTGGCCAGGCGGGCGGGACCTTTGGCTAGTTCTTTGTCGTTCCGGGCCGACAGTCGACGCTTCCGAGCGAGTTCGGCGCCCTCGATGATCTCGCCGGCGCGGAGCAGCACGGCACTCGCCCTGCCGACCGGACCGCACACCAGGTTCATGCAGTGCCACATGCCGTAGGTGAAGTAGACGTACACATGGCCGGGGGGACCGAACATCACGTCGTTGCGGGGTGTGCGACCGCGATAGGCGTGGGAGCCGGGGTCGTTAGGGCCGTCGTACGCCTCCACCTCCGTGAGGCGCAGCGCGATCGGACCGTCCGGTGTGGTGCGGACGAGGATGCGCCCCAGGAGGTCGGGCGCGACCTCGAGCACAGGCCGGTCGAAGAACTCCCTGGGGAGGGGCGTACGGTCGGGGGTCGCGATCATGGCGTACGAGCGTAGTCCAGACGGGTGTGTGCCCAAGGGTGGTCGAGGGTCCTCGTCCTTGGAAGGGTGGGGAGGGTAGGGCGCGGAACCGGCTCCTGGCCGTATCGCGTGTCTACGGATCTACGGATCGGACGGATCTACGAGGCTACGGGTCAAGACGTTGCCTGGGAGGGAAGATTTCATGGGGTTCAAGCGGCTGCTCGCGAGCCTGGGAGCCGGCGGCGCGTCTGTCGAGACGGTGCTGACGGAGGTCAATGTCGTGCCGGGCGGTGTCGTCCAGGGCGAGGTGCGGATCCAGGGCGGGTCCGTCAACCAGGCGATCGAGGGCCTGAACGTCGGTCTGCAGGCCAAGGTCGAGGTCGAGAGCGGTGACGAGGAGTACCGGCAGAACATCGAGTTCACGAAGGTCCGGCTCGGTGGTGCCTTCGAGCTCCAGGCGGGCGCGGTGCACGCCGTGCCGTTCGGGCTGGAGATTCCCTGGGAGACCCCCGTCACCATGATCGACGGGCAGGCGCTGCGCGGGATGCACATCGGGGTGACGACCGAGCTGGAGATCGCGCGGGCCGTGGACTCGACCGACCTGGACCCGATCAACGTGCATCCGCTGCCCGCGCAGAAGGCGATCCTGGACGCGTTCATCCAGCTGGGCTTCCGCTTCAAGACCGCGGACATGGAGCGGGGGCACATCCGGGGTACGCGGCAGACGCTGCCGTTCTACCAGGAGATCGAGTTCTTCCCGCCGTCGCAGTACCGCGGTCTGAACCAGGTCGAGTTGAGCTTCGTCGCCGACGCGTACGAGATGGACGTCATCCTGGAGATGGACAAGAAGCCGGGGCTGTTCAGCGAGGGCAGCGACTCGTACCGGGCTTTCAAGGTCGGTCTGAACGACTTCCAGGGCACCGACTGGGCCGCATACCTCCATCAGTGGCTGTCGGAGGTCGGCAGCAAGCGCAGCTGGTTCTAGGCTCGGAACTGGAATCGGTTGATCCACTGACTTGGAGGTACCGAGGTGACCGACCTCAAGAGGCCGCCGCTGCCGCATGACTTCCATCCGCCCGTGCCGTCGTTCACGGTGACGAGCGAGGACGTCGAGCCGGGCGCCAGGCTCAAGGACGCTCAGGTCCACTCGGCCGGGAACACCTCGCCCCAGTTGCGCTGGGAGGGCTTCCCGCCGGAGACCAAGAGCTTCGCCGTGACCTGCTACGACCCCGACGCCCCGACGGGGAGCGGGTTCTGGCACTGGGTCCTGTTCGACATCCCGGCCTCGGTCACCGAGCTGCCGGCGGGAGCGGGCAGCGGGAAGTTCGAAGGGCTGCCCGAGGCTGCGGTGCACGCGCGCAACGACTACGGGACGAAGGACTTCGGCGGTGCCGCGCCGCCGCCCGGGGACGGGCCGCACCGGTATGTGTTCACGGTGTACGCCGTGGACCGGGAGAAGCTCGGTCCGGACTCGGACGCCTCTCCTGCCGTGGTCGGTTTCAACCTGCGGTTCCACGCGCTGGCGCGCGCGCAGCTCATCGGTGAGTACGAGAATCCAGCCGAGGGCTGACGCAGGCCCCCGTGAAACTGACGTTCATTGAACGTTTGCCCGCCTCTGGTCTTGGAAGTGATCAGAGGCGGGCATTTTTTATTGCGTTGTCCATCTCGGCGTGCCCGGCCAGAGTTGATCCAGCCCGCCACGGGGTGGGCAGGTGCAGACAGGAGGTGGGCTGGATGCGTGACACGCTGGTGCTGAACGCGAGCTTCGAGCCGCTGTCGACGGTGACGCTGAACCGAGCCGTCGTTCTGGTGCTGCAGGCCAAGGCCGTCGTCGAGCAGGCCCACCCCGAACTCCGTATGCGGGGCGCCGATGTGGACATACCGGCGCCCCGGGTCATCAGGCTCTGCAGATACGTACGGGTGCCGTTCCGAAGACAAGCCCCGTGGTCGAGGCGGGGTGTCCTGGTGCGGGACCGGCACAGGTGTGCCTACTGCGGGAGGCGGGCGACGACCGTGGACCACGTGCTGCCGCGGTCGCAGGGTGGTGGCGACACCTGGCTGAACACGGTCGCCGCGTGTGCCGAGGACAACCACCGCAAGGCGAACCGGACTCCGGAGGAGGCGGGGATGACGCTGCTGCGGCAGCCGTTCGAGCCGACGCCGGCCGACGCGATGCTGCTGGCGCTCGGGCAGGACGACTTGGAGGCGCTGCCGGAGTGGCTGTCGCAGAGCGCGGCGTAGTCCGTACATCAGACGTGAGCTGGGGCCCGCCTTCCGGGGAAGGCGGGCCCCAGCTCGTGTGAAGGGCGTGGCGGTGCCGTGTCAGTCGATGGACGGCTTCTCTCGGCGTTCGGTGTTCGTGCCGCCGTTGTTGGTGGAGGACGAGGCGGAGGAGCCGCCGCTGCCGCCCGAACCGCCTGCCAGAGGGCCGAAGTTGCCCATGGCGCCGGACAGGCCCTTGAGAGCGTCGCCGATCTCGCTGGGGACGATCCAGAGCTTGTTGGCGTCGCCTTCGGCGATCTTCGGGAGCATCTGCAGGTACTGGTAGGAGAGCAGCTTCTGGTCCGGGTCGCCGGCGTGGATGGCCTCGAAGACCGTACGGACGGCCTGGGCCTCGCCCTCGGCGCGCAGCGCGGCGGCCTTGGCCTCACCCTCGGCCTTGAGGATCGCGGACTGCTTCTCGCCCTCCGCGGTGAGGATGGCGGCCTGGCGCGTGCCTTCGGCGGTGAGGATCGCGGCGCGCTTGTCACGGTCGGCGCGCATCTGCTTCTCCATCGAGTCCTGGATGGAGGTCGGGGGCTCGATCGCCTTCAGCTCGACGCGGTTGACGCGGATGCCCCACTTGCCGGTGGCCTCGTCGAGGACGCCGCGCAGGGCCGCGTTGATCTCCTCGCGGGAGGTCAGGGTGCGCTCGAGGTCCATGCCGCCGATGATGTTGCGCAGGGTGGTGACGGTGAGCTGCTCGATGGCCTGGATGTAGCTGGCGACCTCGTAGGTGGCGGCCCGGGCGTCGGTCACCTGGTAGTAGATGACGGTGTCGATGTTGACGACCAGGTTGTCCTGGGTGATCACCGGCTGCGGTGGGAACGGTACGACCTGTTCGCGCAGGTCGATGCGGTTGCGGATGGAGTCGATGAACGGGACCACGATGTTCAGGCCCGCGTTCAGTGTCCGTGTGTAGCGGCCGAAGCGCTCGACGATGGCCGCGCTCGCCTGGGGGATGACCTGGATCGTCTTGATCAGGGCGATGAAGACCAACACCACCAGAATGATCAGGACGATGACGACCGGTCCCATCGTGATTCCCTGCTTCCTTCTCCGCCTCGGCGCCTGTGGGATCTTACGGTTGTTGAAGATCTTGCTGGTCGAGTGTGACAGACCGTCGCGTACCTCGTGGGCTGTTCGGCGCAGTTGCGTCCTTCGAGGTCACATGATGATCGCCGTGGCCCCGTCGATGTCCACGACGTCGACTTCCTGGCCCACGTCATAGGCGAGTTCGCCGTTGAGCGGTCGGGCCGACCAGACCTCACCGGCGAGCTTGATGCGGCCGCCGCTCGCGTCGACGCGCTCGAGGACGACGGCCTGCCTGCCCTTCAACGCCTCGATGCCGGTGGCGAGTTGGGGTCGCTGGGCGCTGTGCCGGGCCGCGATGGGCCGGACCACGGCGATGAGCGCGACCGAGACGACGGCGAACACGGCGACCTGGAAGACCGCGTCGCCGCCGAGGCCACCGATCACGGCCGCCGCGACGGCGCCCACCGCGAGCATCCCCAGCTCCGGCATCGCGGTGATCACGAGTCCGATGCCCAGCGCTGCCGCGCCGATCAGCCACCACACCCACGCGTCGATGTCCACACGGTCATGGTAGGACCGCCGGCACGACCGCGGACAGGGCGCAGAGTGCGGCGTAGGCGGCTTCTTACCGAGGTTTGCGCGGGTCAGGACAGGGGCAGGCCCTGGGCCGTCCAGCGCTCGCCGACCTGCTCGACGACCAGCGGGAGGCCGAAGCAGAGGGAGAGGTTGCGCGAGGTCAGCTCGAGCTCCAGCGGGCCGGCGGCGAGCACCTTGCCCTGGCGGATCATCAGGACGTGGGTGAAGCCGGGGGCGATCTCCTCGACGTGGTGCGTGACCATGATCATGGAGGGCGCGATCGGGTCGCGGGCGAGGCGGCCGAGGCGGCGTACGAGGTCCTCACGGCCGCCGAGGTCGAGGCCGGCGGCGGGCTCGTCGAGGAGCAGCAGCTCGGGGTCGGACATCAGGGCACGGGCGATGAGGGTGCGCTTGCGCTCGCCCTCGGAGAGGGTGCCGAACTTGCGGTCGAGGTACTCGCTCATGCCGAGGCGGTCGAGGAAGGCGCGGGCGCGCTGCTCGTCGACCTCCTCGTACTCCTCCTGCCAGCCGGCCGTCATGCCGTACGCGGCGGTCAGCACGGTCTGCAGGACGGTCTGGCGCTTGGGGAGCTTGTCGGCCATGGCGATGCCGGCCATGCCGATGCGGGGGCGCAGTTCGAAGACGTCGGTGCCGGGCTTGCCGAGGGTCTCGCCGAGGATGGTGGCGGTGCCCTTGCTGGGGTAGAGGTAGCTGGAGGCGACGTTCAGGAGGGTGGTCTTGCCGGCGCCGTTCGGGCCGAGGATGACCCAGCGCTCGCCCTCCTTGACCGACCAGGAGACCTGGTCCACCAGAGCCCGGCCCTCGCGGACCACGGATACGTCCTGAAGCTCCAGAACATCGCTCATGAGCGCGTTGTCTCCCCTTGCAGTGTGGCCTGTGTCGGCTCTCGCGTACGCCTGTGGGCGCGGTCCGCCACGCCGATGGGCGCAGCCCCCACGAAATCTACGCCACCGGTCGCCCGGCCTATTCCATAGGTCGGCTCCTTAGGGTGGGGGCATGCTCTCGGAACCACGCTCAGGACGGCTGGCCGCATGGGGAAATGCCCTTTTGGCCGGACTTGTTTCGCCGGACGACGCCGCGTCCGCCATCGTCGGGGACGATGCGGTGCACCGGGTGGAGGGGCTGCCGGGTGAGTCGGCGCCCGTCGGCCTCACGCTCGCGCTGGGGCGGCTGCGCACGCTCGGGGTGACCGGGCTGCGGGTGGCGCTGCCCGCGCCGGGGCATCCGCTGGGGCTGAGCGGGCCGCCGGAGTTCAATGCGCGGGCGTTGGACGCCGAGGAGGCGGTGGTCTGCTACGGAGCCGCCTTCGGGCTGGTGCCTTCGGTGGCCGAGGCGGGGCCGGAGGGCGATCTGCATGTGGAGGTCGTCTGGCAGTGTCTGCCCGTGCGGGAGGCGCCGCCCGCCGACGTGCCGTCGCTCGGGGAGGCCGAGCGGGAGCTGGCGGAGGCGCTGCGCGAGGCGACGGAGGTGTTGTCGCGGCTGGATGTGGCGGGGTCGGGGCCGGTGGCGGAGGCGGCGATCGACGCGTACCGGGCGCGGGCCGAGGCGGGGCGGGAGGTGCTGGCGCCGGGGTATCCGCCGCGGGCGGTGCGGGTGCTGGAGATGGCCCAGCGGGTGGCTCTGCTGCTCTCGCTGGCGTACGGGAACGGGCACGGCGGGGCGGTGAGCGCCTCGGAGATGGCGGCGCGGGCGCAGGCGCTGCGGCCGGTGGAGCGGACGGCTCGGCGGGCGCAGGTCGCGGCGTACAACTCCCTTGTGGAGCAGCGGGAGCGGGGGTGACCGCCGGGTTTCTTGCCGCCCTGGGGTGGGGCGGCCGTCCCTGGGGGCTTCGCCCCCAGGCCCCCGTCGGCCTGAACGGCCTCGTCCTCGAACGCCGGACGGGCTGAAATCGACCCCCCTCGGCCCGAACAGCCTCATCCTCAGACGCCGGACGGGCTCACTCAAAGGCCGGACCCGGCTGAGATTGCCTGGCCTCGGCTACAAGTAGAGGACACGTCGGCCTCCCGGACGTGGTGTCCGGGAGGCCGGGGAGGCAGGTGTCGGGTCTCTGGGGTCAGTGGTTGAGGCCCAGGTTGCCGAAGGCCGGGTTCAGGGCGCCGATCACGTTGACCGTGTTGCCGACCACGTTCACCGGGACGTGGACCGGGGCCTGGATGACGTTGCCGGAGATGACGCCCGGGGAGCCCACAGCCTTGCCGTCGGCGTGCGCCGAGTGGGCGGAGGCCATGCCCGTGCCGGCGGCGAGCAGACCGCCGGCCACCATCGTCACGGCTGCGGCCTTCTTCAGGTTCTTCACTTCCGAGTCCTCCTTGCGATCACTGCGGCAGGTCCGCAGCACGCCTTGGAGAACGGCCGAGATCCACTGAGGATGCGCCACCCGGGTGATATACACCCGACGGTATGAAGATCCGCTCAGCCGTTAACGCCGTGCCGTACCGCCCACAGCGCCGCCTGCGTACGGTCGGCCAGGTCCAGCTTCATCAGGATGTTCGAGACGTGGGTCTTGACCGTCTTCTCGGACAGCACCAGGGCACGGGCGATCTCACGGTTGGAGCGGCCGTCCGCGATCAGGGCCAGCACCTCCCGTTCCCGCTCGGTGAGTGATCCCGCTCTGCCCTGGCCCGCGCCCGCCTCCTCCTGGGACAGCAGCGCGCCCGCGACCTCCGGCTGGAGGAGGATGTGGCCCGCGTGCACCGAGCGGATGGCTCCGGCGAGCGCGTCGGGGTCCACGTCCTTGTACACGTACCCGGCGGCGCCCGCGCGCAGTGCGGGCACCACCGTGCGCTGCTCGGTGAAGCTGGTGACGATCAGCACGCGCGCGGGGTTGTCGAGTTCGCGGAGCTTGCGCAGCGCGTCGATGCCGTCCGTCCCCGGCATCTTGACGTCCATGAGAACCACGTCCGGGTGCAGTTCCTGGGCTCGGGCGACCCCTTCGGCGCCGTCGGAGGCCTCTCCCACGACCTCGATGTCGTCCTGTACCTCCAGGAAGGTGCGCAGTCCGCGGCGGACCACCTGGTGGTCGTCGACGAGCAGCACCTTGATTGTGTCAGCCACCAGGGACCTCCATCTCGATCGTGGTGCCCTTCCCGGGCTCCGATTCCACGGTCAGCGCGCCGCCGACCCCGCTCGCCCGGTCGCGCATGGAGACCAGGCCGAGGTGGCGCCCCGCCCGGCGTATCGCCCGGGGGTCGAATCCACTGCCGTCGTCCACGACGCGCAGCACGGCGCCCGGGCCGCGCTTCTCCAGGGTGACGTCGACCCGCTCGGCCCCCGAGTGCCGCAGGGCGTTGTGCAGGGCCTCCTGGGCGACGCGCAGCAGCGCCTCCTCCTGGGCGGCCGGCAGGGCCCGTACGCCACGGGTGGAGAAGGTCACGCGCGCGGTGTGGGCCCGGTCGAGGACCTGGACCTGGGTGCGCAGGGTGGCGACCAGGCCGTCCTCGTCGAGGGCCGCCGGGCGCAACTCGACGACGGCGGCGCGCAGTTCGTCGGTGGCCTCCGCGGCGAGCGCCGCCACCTGCTGCAGCTCGCCCTTGGCCCGCCCGGGGTCGCGGTCGACCAGGGCTGCCGCCGCCTGGGCGGTCAGGCGCAGGGAGAAGAGCTTCTGGCTGACCGCGTCGTGCAGTTCGTGCGCCAGCCGTGAGCGCTCCTCGGCGATGGTCAGCTCGCGGCTGCGCTCGTACAGCCGGGCGTTGGTGAGGGCGATCGCGGCGTGCTGGGCGAGGATCGAGAGCAGTTCCTCGTCGTCCTCGGTGAAGCCGCAGCCGCCTTCCGGTTTCGGGCACTTCTTGTTGGCGAGGAACAGCGCGCCGATGATCTCGTCGCCGTCGCGGATGGGCAGGCCCAGGAAGTCGGACATCTCGGGGTGGGCGCTCGGCCAGCCCTCGAAGCGGGGGTCCGTGCGGACGTCGGCGAGCCGCTCCGGCTTCGCCTCGTGCAGCATCGCGGCGAGGATGCCGTGCTGGCGTGGCAGCGGGCCGATGGCCTTCCACTGCTCGTCGGAGACGCCGTCCACGACGAACTGGGCGAAGCCGCCGTGGTCGTCCGGGACGCCGAGCGCCGCGTACTCCGCGTCGAGCAGCTCGCGGGCCGAGGCGACGATCGTCTTGAGGACGTCGCGCACCTCGAGGTGCCTGCTCATGGCCAGCAGCGCGGAGCTGACCGCGTACAGGCCCGACCGGGGTCCGTGGCTCATGACCTCACCGTACCGGTGAGGTGTGACAGGGCGTATCCGACGAGTGGCGGCCGTGCCTGGTCCGCCGGCCCTAGGCCCAAGGGCCCTGGTCGGCTGCGGCCCGGGTCCGAGGCGGCCGGACGGACGCCGTTCCTACGGTGAGGCCACCGCCGAGCACCGGCGGTCTCGGAACCAGGGGACGGTCATCATGCCGGTTGCGATCATCACGGGGGCTTCGAAGGGGCTGGGGCGGGCGCTCGGCGCGGCGCTGGCGCGGCGCGGCTGGGATCTGGTGCTGGACGCCAGGACCGCGCCCGTCCTGGCGCAGACGGCGGAGCTGCTGGCCGGGCACGGGACACGCGTGGAGGCCCTGTCGGGGGACGTCACGGACGCCGCGCACCGCGCGGACCTGGTGGCGGCGGCCCGGAAGCTGGGCGGCCTCGACCTGCTGGTGCACAACGCGAGCGCGCTCGGCGCGGAGCCGCTCGTACGACTGGAGGCGTTGGCCCTGGACGGGCTGCGGCGGGCGCTGGAGGTGAACGCGGTCGCCGCGCTGGGCCTGGTGCAGGAGGCGCTGCCGCTGCTGCGGGCGTCGGCCGCGGGCGCGGTGATCGCGGTCAGCTCGGACGCGGCGGCCGAGGCGTACGAGACGTGGGGCGGGTACGGGGCGTCCAAGGCGGCGCTGGACCATCTGGCGGCGGTACTCGGGGCGGAGGAGCCGGGGCTGCGGGTGTGGGCGGTCGACCCCGGGGACATGGCGACGGACCTGTATGCGGCGGCCGTACCGGACGACGTCGGTGCGCGGCCGGCGCCGGAGAGCGTGGTGCCCGCGTTCCTGCGGCTGCTGGACGAGCGTCCGGCGAGCGGTCGCTACGGTGCGCCGTCCCTGCTGGAGGCGCGGTGAGCACGGCGCTGAGGATTCCTCAGGAGCTGTCGGCGCGTGTTCCGGCCGAGCAGCGGGGCCCGGGCCGGGACCGGGACTCGGTGCGGCTGCTGGTCTCGCGCGGCACCGAGGTCACGCACCACGCGTTCACCGAGCTGCCGCGGCTGCTGCGGGCCGGGGACCTGCTCGTCGTGAACACCTCGCCGACGCTGGCGGCCGCGGTGGACGGGCGGATCGGGCACACGCGCGTGGTGGTGCACTTCTCGACGCGCGGGGACGACGCACGGTGGGCCGTCGAGCTGCGGGATCCGGACGGCAGGGGCAGCACGCGCGCGCGTGCCGGAGGGCCCGCGGGAACAGAGGTGTGTCTCCCGGACGGCGTACGGCTGGTTCTGGAGGCGCCCCTGTCGGGGCGGAGCGGCCGCCTGTGGTGGGCCCGTGCGTCGGATCCGGACGTGTCCGGGCTGCTGGGCCGGCACGGGCGGCCCATTCGTTACTCCTATACGGACAGGGACCAACCGCTCGCCGCGTACCAGACGGTGTTCGCGCTGCCGTCCGCCGATGGCGCGGGCAGTGCGGAGATGCCCAGCGCGGCGCGGCCCTTCACCGCGCGGATGGTGGCGGAGCTGGTGAGCCGGGGCGTGCGGTTCGCGCCCGTCACCCTGCACACCGGGGTGGCGTCGGCGGAGGCGCACGAGCCGCCGTATCCGGAGCGTTTCGCGGTGCCGGAGACGTCGGCGTGGCTGATCAACGCCGTCAAGGCGGATCAGGCAAGGCGCGAAGCGCTTCCTTGGAAGGGCGGTGGTGGGAGACGGGTGGGCGGCCGGGTGATCGCGGTCGGTACGACGGCCGTGCGGGCCGTGGAGTCGGCGGTGGATGCCGGCGGTGTCGTACGGGCGCGGGAGGGCTGGACCGATCTCGTGGTGACGCCCGAACGCGGGGTGCGGGTGGTGGACGGGCTGCTGACCGGTCTGCACGAGCCGGAGGCCTCCCATCTGCTGATGCTGGAGGCGGTCGCGGGGCGGGAGGCGATCGACCGCGGATACGAGCACGCGCTGGCCGGGCGGTATCTCTGGCACGAATTCGGCGACACCCATCTCATCCTGCCGCCGAAACCCCCTCACACAGTGCATTGCTCCAGCAACTCCCGGTAAGACCGATGCGAGTGGAATGTGAGGCCGCGCATAGGACGTACGTCACGTACGAAGGAGCTTAGGAGACCAAGAAGGAGCTTGTGAGCGGGGTCGAAGGGTCGATCTGCCCCGTTTTGCCGTTCCTCGGGCCACTATCCGGGGTAGTACGTCACACCTTTGCCCAGCGATTTTGCGGCCGCTAAGAATTGCTTCCGTCGCTCGGCGCCGCGGTCTCGTACCCGCGGCGCTTGTGCTGGAAACACCTGTTCTTCCGCCGGCGCCAGAGCGACCTCCGCGCAATTCGAAGAGGTCAATCAGTAATGCCCAAGAACATTCTCGGCCGCGCTCGTGCGCTCACCCAGACCCACAAGCTCGCCATCGCCGGTACGGCCACTCTCGGTGCCGCGGCCCTCGCGTTCACCGCCGTGCCCAGCGAGGCGCAGACCCCCGCGCACGAAGCGACCGTCGCGTCGGCCCCGGCGTCGGTCGGCAACCAGCCGGTCAAGACCCTCAAGGTCGCCGTCACCGACCAGATGGCCTCCGCGGGCCTGAAGGCCGAGGCCATCGCCGCGAAGCAGAAGGCCGCCCAGGACGCCGTCAAGAAGCAGGCTCAGCAGAAGGTCCAGCAGAAGGCACAGCAGAAGGCACAGCAGGCCGCCCGGCAGCGCCCGGCCCAGCAGGCCGCGAACCGCTCCGCGCAGCGTCCCGCGGCGCAGCCGGTCGCCGCGAAGACCTACGCCAGCAACCTGGACGGCTGGATCCGCCAGTCCCTCGACATCATGCGGCAGAACGGGATCCCGGGTTCGTACAACGGTCTGTACCGCAACATCATGCGGGAGTCGTCCGGCAACCCGGCGGCGATCAACAACTGGGACATCAACGCCCGCAACGGCATCCCCTCCAAGGGGCTGCTCCAGGTCATCGACCCGACCTTCCGGGCTTACCACGTGCCCGGCACCTCGTGGAACATCTACGACCCGGTCGCCAACATCACCGCCGCCGCCAACTACGCGGCGCACCGGTACGGCTCGATGGACAACGTCAACAGCGCGTACTGAGGCTGCGCGGACCTCGGTCGCACCAGTCGCGTGCGGTCACATGGAGCCAAAGGGCGGCACCCTGCAGGGTGCCGCCCTTCCGCGTTGTTCCGGTCGTACGGACCGGTTACTTGCGCATGACCTCCGGCTCGTGGCGGCGCAGGAAGCGTGCCACCAGGAAGCCGCAGACCACACCCAGGACGATCAGGGCGATCATGTCGAGGGTCCAGGCCCCGGCCGTGTGGTTCCACAGCGGGTCCGTGCTGGTCGGGTCGTCCATGTTCGGTGCGATGTTGTTGAAGTCCAGCGTCGCACCGGCGGCGGCGACCGCCCAGCGGGACGGCATCAGGTACGAGAACTCGTTGACGCCGAGCGTGCCGTGCAGGGTGAAGAGGCAGCCGGTGAAGACCACCTGGATGATCGCGAACATGACCAGCAGCGGCATGGTCTTCTCCGCGGTCTTCACCAGGGCGGAGATGACCAGGCCGAACATCATGGAGCTGAAGCCCAGCGCCATGATCGGCAGGCACAGCTCGAACAGCGTGGCGCTGCCGAGGACGACGCCCTGCGCGGGGATCTCCCGGCTGGAGAAGCCGATCAGGCCGACCATGAGGCCCTGCAGCACGGTGATGACGCCGAGCACGAACACCTTCGACATCAGGTACGCGGAACGGGACAGGCCGGTGGCGCGTTCCCGCTCGTAGATGACCCGTTCCTTGATCAGCTCACGGACGGAGTTGGCGGCGCCCGCGAAGCACGCGCCGACCGCGAGTATCAGCAGGACCGTGGTGGCGGTGCCGTTCGGGACGTGGATGCCGGTCCTGGGATTGACCGGGTTGACCAGCAGGCCCCTGTTGTGGTCGATGAGCAGGCTCACCGCGCCGAGCACCGCCGGGAGGATCACCGTCAGCGCCAGGAAGCCCTTGTCGGAGGCGATGACCGCGACGTACCGCCGGATCAGGGTGCCGAACTGCGACAGCCAGCCCTGCGGCTTGGCCGGCTTGATCGCCTGCGGCGGCGGCATGTGCACCGACTGCGGGGCGACCGCGTCGATGTCCGCGGCGTACATCCGGTAGTGCTCCGAGCCCTTCCAACGGCCCGCCCAGTCGTAGTCCCGGTAGTTCTCGAAGGCGGAGAAGACATCGGCCCAGGTTTCGTAGCCGAAGAAGTTCAGTGCCTCCTCCGGCGGGCCGAAGTAGGCGACGGAGCCGCCCGGTGCCATCACGAGCAGCTTGTCGCACAGCGCCAGTTCGGCCACCGAGTGGGTGACGACGAGGACGGTGCGGCCGTCGTCGGCGAGGCCGCGCAGCAGCTGCATGACGTCCCGGTCCATGCCCGGGTCGAGACCGGAGGTCGGCTCGTCCAGGAAGATCAGCGACGGTTTGGTGAGCAGCTCCAGGGCCACCGAGACGCGCTTGCGCTGACCACCCGACAGGGAGGTGACCTTCTTGTCCTTGTGGACGTCCAGCTTCAGCTCGCGCAGCACCTCGTCGATGCGGTCCTGGCGCTCGGCGGCCGTGGTGTCGGCCGGAAAGCGCAGCTTGGCCGCGTACTTGAGGGCCTTCTTGACGCTCAGCTCCTTGTGCAGGATGTCGTCCTGCGGGACCAGGCCGATGCGCTGGCGCAGCTCGGCGAACTGCTTGTACAGGTTCCGGTTGTCGTAGAGCACGTCGCCCTGGTTGGCGGGGCGGTAGCCGGTGAGCGCCTTCAGCAGCGTGGACTTGCCGGAGCCCGAGGGGCCGATGACCGCGATGAGCGACTTCTCCGGGACACCGAATGAGACGTCCTTGAGGATCTGCTTGCCACCGTCGACCGTGACTGTGAGGTGGCGGGCGGAGAAGGAGATCTCACCGGTGTCGACGAACTCCTCGAGCCGGTCGCCGACCAGACGGAACGTCGAGTGACCGACGCCGACGATGTCGTTCGGGCCGATCAGCGCCGAGCCGCCCTTGCCGATCGGCATACCGTTGACGAACGTGCCGTTGTGCGAGCCCAGGTCACGGATCTCGAAGCGGCCGTCGGGCGTGGCGTGGAACTCGGCGTGGTGGCGGGAGACCTGGAGGTCGGAGACGACCAGGTCGTTCTCGAGCGCACGGCCGATGCGCATCACCCGGCCGAGGGCGAGCTGGTGGAACGTGGTCGGGCTGCGGTCGCCGTAGACCGGCGGCGCCCCCGCGCCACCACCGGGGCTCTGCTGCTGCGGGATCTGCGCAGCCGCCTGCTGCGGCTGCTGCCAGGCCGGCTGGGGCGCCTGCGGTTGCGCGGCCTGCGGGGCCCAGCCGGGGCCGGCGGCCTGGGCCGCGTACGGCTGCTGCTGGGGCTGGGCCTGCGGAGCGGCGACGGCGGCCGGGGCGCCGGACAGGGCCAGGCGCGGTCCGTCGGTGGCGTTGCCCAGGTGCACGGCCGAACCCGGGCCGATCTCCACCTGGTGGATCCGCTGTCCCTGCACGAACGTGCCGTTGGTGCTGCCGTGGTCCTCGATGACCCAACCGCGGCCGTTGAAGCTGATCGTGGCGTGGCGCCAGGAGACCCTGGCGTCGGTGAGCACGATGTCCCCCTGCGGATCACGTCCCAGGGTGTACGTCCTGGACGCGTCGAGCGTCCAGCTGCGTCCGTTCAATTCCAGTACGAGTTCAGGCACTCCATGCCCCAGTGAGTTGTCCCCCGAATTGCCCCCATCACGGGGAGTCTAGGGATGTCGAACATCGTGGGGAACTATTTCAGGCGCGGCCCTCTGACCGAAACTCGGGCCTGGTGGAGGGGGCGTAGACGCACTGGTACGCGCGCCGTTGACGCGGCGGAAACCCGGTCGGAGAGTGGTAATCCACGCGAGGGGGGACATCCGCGGTGGATTGCCGCGGCGTGGATCGGGGGCTGACGATGGGCATCGAGGCCGCGCGGGACGGTGGCAGGCTGCCGTGGACGGACGTCCTGCTGTCCGCGATCGCCTCCGTGAGCTGGGCGTTGATCGGGATGGCGGGGACGGCGGCGCTCGGTCTGCATCTGCTCCGTGCGGACGCGGCGGGCTCGCTCGGGCCGATGACCGCGGCGGTGGTGGCCCTTGGGGCGAACGGGACGGTGACGCCGTCCGGGAACGTGTCGGCGTTCGGGCTGAAAGGCGCGGACGCGATCACCGCCATCGATATCACGCCACTCGGTGTGAGCCTGGTGGGTGCGCTCCTGCTGTGCTGGTTCTTCCTGCGGTCCTTACGCACGGCGGGAGTTGTGGTCGCCCTGTCCGAACTCCTCGTGCGCGCGGGCGCGGTGGTCGTGCTGTTCGTCGCGATGCTGGGCGGTCTGGCATGGGCCGGCCATGACGTCATCACCATCGACGGGGGCGCGCTCGGGCTGGACGGCCTGCCGGGCGGGGGCGGGGGCGGGGGCCTCGACATCCCCGGCCTGGGGGACGTCGGGGGGCTGCTGCCGGACCGGGTCGGCGACCTGATCCAGGCTCGGGCCGCGGTCGGCTTCACCGTCGACACGGTGCCCACGCTGCTGGGGGGCGCCGCATGGGCGGCCGGTGTCCTGGTGATCGCGCTGCTCGCGTCCCGGCGCGCACCGCTGCCGCGCGGCTGGGAGGCGGTGCACCGGGTGGTGCGTCCGGCCGCGTCCGCGCTGGTGACGGTGTTGCTGGTCGCGGTGGCCGCCGGGCTCGCGGCCGCGGCGTACGCGGCGATCGGTGACGACGATCCGGCGCGGATCGCCGGGGCCGCGCTGCTCGGCGCACCCAACGGTGTGTGGCTGGGTGTGCCGGTCGGCCTGTTCGTGCCGTGGGACGGCAGGGCGGGCGGCGCACTTGTGAACCTGCTGCCCGATCCGCTGGACCGGCTGCTGAGCGTGAGGACGGACCAGCGCGTCACGCTGGGGCGACTGGCCGATCTGGACGGCAGGGTGTGGCTGCTGGCCGTCGCCGCGGCGCTCATGATGCTCTTCGCGGGCGTGCTGACGGCGGCGCGTACGCCACTCGTACGAGCTCGGGATGCGGCACCCGGCCCCGGTGCGTCCGGTGCGGTCGCACAGGGCGCGGGTCCGCTCGGCTTCGCAGGGCACTGCGCGCTGCGGCTCGGGATCGTGACGGCGGCGGCACTGCCGCTGCTGGTCCGGCTGGCGGAGGTGTCGGTGGACGCCTCGCTGTCGGTGCTCGGTCTCGACGCGTTCGGCGCGGCGATCGAGTTGCACGGACAGCTGGGCATGGCACTGCTGCTGGGTGCGGTGTGGGGAGCGGGAGCGGGGGCCGCCGGGGCACTGCTGGCGTACGGGACGGGGGCGGCGGGGAGCCGGGCGGCGCCACTGGCACGGGGTGACGCGGGGCTGCCGGAGCCCCCGCGGTATGCGCCGGTCCCGCAGTCATCGGGCCCCTACACCCCGAGCAGGCCCTACCGTGCGCCGAACCCGGACACGAACCCCTACCTACGGCTGCCGGAAGGACCGCGCGAGCCGGAGGACGCGCGGCCGGGCAGCGCCCCGCGGGGCGGCGGGCGGCGTGGTGGTGCCCCGACCGGAGCCACGCCACCACGGAGCGCGCCGCCTGACGGCACCGGCACGCAAGGCGGGAGCACCCCTATCGAGGGCGCCCCGCTCGAGGGCGCCCCGCCCGACGGCCCGCCCTCGGAAGCCGCGCCGTCCCCTCCCACCGACGTCTATGGCGCGCCCACCGTGGTCCAGCCGATCGAGCCGCCGCAGCGGCCGGCCCGCAGGGCTCCGTCGTCCTCCGACCGGTGGCCGCCCCCGCCGCCTCCCCCACCTCCGCCACCGCCGCCCGACCGGCCCCGTGGGCGGCGCTGACGAGGCGGAGGTCCACGTCGGCCGTGTGCGCCCGTGGCCTGGGCTTTCGCGGCCGGGTAACACGTACGCCATCTGTGCGCAACCCACTGTTCCTCGTCCGCTGGGCGGACCAGGCAGGCGGTGCGCACGGGGCGCCGGATACGGTGGAAGCACCATGAGCGCTGTGCAGACCTCCGACACCCCCACCCTCCTTGTCAAGATCTTCGGCAAGGACCGGCCCGGCCTGACCGCGGGCCTGTTCGACACCCTGGCCGCCTTCCACGTCGACGTCGTCGACATCGAGCAGGTCGTCACCCGGGGCCGGATGGTGCTGTGCGCCCTGGTGACCGTGCCCCCGTCCGGGCTCGAGGGCGATCTGCGGGCCACCGTCCACACCTGGGCGGAGTCGATGAAGATGCAGGCGGAGATCATCTCCGGCATCGGCGACAACCGTCCGCGCGGCCTCGGCCGCTCCCTCGTCACCGTCCTCGGCCATCCGCTCACCGCCCACGCCACGGCCGCGATCGCCGCCCGCATCGCGGCCGCCGGCGGCAACATCGACCGTATCTTCCGGCTCGCCAAGTACCCGGTGACCGCGGTCGAGTTCGCCGTGTCCGGCGTGGAGACCGAGCCGCTGCGCACCGCCCTGGTGACCGATGCCGCGGCACTCGGTGTCGACGTCGCCGTCGTCGCGGCCGGGCTGCACCGGCGGGCCCAGCGGCTGGTCGTGATGGACGTGGACTCCACGCTCATCCAGGACGAGGTCATCGAACTGTTCGCCGCGCACGCCGGCTGCGAGGCGGAGGTCGCCGAGGTGACGGCGGCCGCGATGCGCGGCGAGCTGGACTTCGAGCAGTCGCTGCACGCGCGCGTGGCGCTGCTGAAGGGGCTCGACGCGTCGGTGGTGGACAAGGTGCGCGCCGAGGTCCGGCTCACTCCAGGCGCGCGCACCCTGATCCGCACGCTGAAACGACTCGGCTTCCAAGTGGGCGTCGTCTCGGGCGGCTTCACCCAGGTCACGGACGATCTGAAGGAGCGGCTCGGGCTCGATTTCGCGCAGGCCAACACCCTGGAGATCGTCGACGGGAAGCTGACCGGCAAGGTCGTCGGGGAGATCGTGGACCGCGCGGGCAAGGCGCGGCTGCTGCGCCGGTTCGCCGCCGAGGCGGGGGTGCCGCTGGCGCAGACCGTGGCGATCGGTGACGGGGCCAACGACCTCGACATGCTGAACGCGGCGGGTCTGGGCGTCGCCTTCAACGCCAAGCCCGTCGTCCGCGAGGCCGCGCACACCGCGGTGAACTTCCCCTTCCTGGACACCGTCCTGTACCTGCTCGGTGTCACCCGGGAAGAGGTCGAGGCGGCGGACGCGCACGACGACGGTCTCTGACGGTCTTGGATCGCGATGGGGCCCGGCACCGCGCGGTGCCGGGCCCCGTCGCGATACCGCGGGGTTCGCAGCTCTTCGGAGCCCTTACTCGCTGGGCGCCCAGTAGTCGAGCAGGGTGGCCGTGCCCGGTTCCAGCGCCTTCCAGGAGCCGTCGAAGGAGAGCACGGCGAAGGCGCCGGCCGGGAAGCCGCGTCGGCCCATCCGCTCACGGGCATCGCCCTCGTTCGCGCCGGACAGGACGTCGGCGAGGCCCTGGATGCCGGGGTTGTGACCGATCAGGACCACGTTCCGCGCGTCGTCGGCGGTTTCGTTGAGCACGGCGATCAGCTCGCCGGGCGAGGCCTCGTAGAGCCGCTCCTCATAGACGGTCTTCGGCCGATGCGGCAGCTCCTGGACGGCGAGCTTCCAGGTCTCGCGGGTGCGGATGGCGGTGGAGCACAGGGCCAGGTCGAAGGGGATGCCGGTCTCGGCCAGCTTGAGTCCGGCGGCGGCCGCGTCCTGGCGGCCCCGGTCGGCGAGCGGACGCTCGTGGTCGGGAACCTGCGGCCAGTCGGCCTTCGCATGCCGGAAGAGGACAATCCTGCGGGGTTCTGCGGAGCTCATGAGTCCCAGCTTCGCATGAAACAGGCCAACGGGCGCAGGGAGTTGGCAGCGCCGCGATCTGCCTGCTCACCGGCCTCCTCACCGCCGAGTCCGCGGGAGGCGCACCGCGTACACCCGGGCGGTGTCACGACCCGATCAGGCCGGGTCACTGCGCGTGGTGCGTCACCGCGTGCTGGACGCGCTCGAGGAGGTGGCTGACGGCGGGGTCGCCGCCGGCGCTCGCGTCCGCCGGGTTGAGTATCAGCGCCAGCAGGGCGATGAAGGCGAGCGTGGGCAGGGCGAGGGCCCACCAGGGCAACCGGATGTCGACGCCGCCCGTGGTCGCCGGGCGGGGCCGGGTGTGCGTACGGGCCGACATGGCTGCCTCCGTGGGTCCTCGAGTGGTCCATGGGCCGCTCTCGCGACCACATCTCGAACGTACGGACGCGGCGGCCCTCAACCCATCCGGTGATCCACCCACTTGACCCTGACACTGACCCCCTAGGGGATGGTGGGGCCAGCACCACCATGGGCCGTCACCGGTGCGTGAACCGTGAGGCGATCGTCACGGTGAGGCGATCGTGGCGATGACGGCGATGATCGCGAAGATGGCGAAGAACGCGCCGAAGACGAGCAGCATCTTCTTCTGGCCGTTGCGGGGATTCGGTTCGAGCACGGGCATACGCCCAGTTTCGCACCCCTCCCCCGCCCGGGCGGCGGCGGGGGCGGCCCGTCGCTCAGCGCGTCGCCTCGTCCTCCACGATCCGGTCGCGGCCTGCCAGGACGCCCACCGCGATCTGCGGGAGCATGAGCCCGGCCATGAGCGCGAGCGGCCGGCCCCAGCCGCCGCTGTGCTGGTAGAGGACGCCGACCAGCAGCGGCCCCGGGATCGACAGCAGATATCCGGTGCTCTGCGCGAACGCCGACAGCTTGGCCACGCCCGCGCCGGTGCGGGCCCGCATCCCCACCATGGTGAGCGCGAGCGGGAAGGCGCAGTTGGAGATGCCGAGCAGCACCGCCCACGCCCAGGCCCCGCCGGCCGGGGCCCAGTACAGGCCCGCGTATCCGGCCAGACCGCAGAGACCGAGCGCGATCACGATCGGTCCCTGGTGCGGCAGCCGGGCGGCCAGCCGCGGGATGACGAAGGCGAGGGGCACGCCCATGACCATGGTGACGGCCAGCAGCACACCGGCCGTGCCGGCGGGCACCCCGGCGTCGCGGAAGATCTGCGCCATCCAGCCCATCGTGATGTAGGCCGCCGTGGCCTGGAGCCCGAAGAAGACGGCCAGCGCCCACGCGGTACGGCTACGGGTGATCCGCAGCCCGTCGGGCTCCACGCGCGCGGAGGCGGTGCCACTGTCCGGGGAGGCGGTGTCGCTGTCCGCGGAACCGGCACCGCGCGCGCGGGCGAACGGAATCCACGGCAGGACGGCCGCCGCCGCCAGCGCCGCCCACACGGCGAGCCCGGACTGCCACCGTCCGCCCAGGGCGCCGGTCATGGGCACCGTGAGCGCTGCCGCGACGGAGGTGCCCAGGGCGAGCGCCATGGAGTACAGGCCCGTCATCGAGCCCACCCGGTCGGGGAACCAGCGCTTGACGATCACGGGCATCAGGACGTTGCTGACCGCGATGCCCATCAGGGCGAGCGCGGTCGCGGCCAGGAAGCCGGCGGTGCTCCCGGCGTACGGGCGGATCGCCAGGCCGGCGGTGATCGCGGCCATTCCGGCGCACACCACGGCGCCCGGCCCGAAGCGGCGGGCGAGTCGTGGCGCCATGACGCCGAAGACGGCGAAGCAGAGCGGCGGCACGGAGGTGAGCAGGCCCGCGACGCTGCCGCTCATGCCGAGCCCGTCGCGCACCTCCTCCAGGAGGGCGCCGAGGCTGGTGATGGCGGGCCGCAGGTTGAGGGCGCTCAGGACGATGCCGACGACCAGGAGACGTGTCCGCCACGCGCGCGTGGCGGAGACCCCTGCATCGACCCGCTCCCCCTGGGACACGCGTATCGGTGCGGACGTCGTCGTTCCGGTCTCTTCGGATGCCATGCGGACTATCATAGAATCATAGGATGATTATGGGTGCAGAGGGCTGCGTTACGCTCCCGATCATCCGGCCTCGCTCTCGGGCCCGCACGAAGGACGGTCATGCCGCTGAGCCACCCCCGCCGATCCGCGCTGTCCGAGCAGGTCATCGCCGAGCTGCGGAACCAGATCACCTCGGGTGAGTGGCCGGTGGGCTCCCGCATCCCCACCGAGCCGGAACTGGTCGAGCAGCTGGGGGTCGCCCGCAACACGGTCCGCGAGGCCGTCCGCGCGCTCGCGCACAACGGCCTGCTGGACATCCGCCAGGGCTCCGGCACCTACGTGGCGGCTACCAGCGAGCTGGCGGGCGTGATGCACCGCCGCTTCGCCGGCGCCGACCCGGACCACATCGCCGAGCTGCGCCGCACCCTGGAGTCGAGCGCCGCCCGGCTGGCGGCCGAGCGGCGCACCGAGCGGGACCTCAAGCAACTGGACGCCCTCCTCCTGCGCCGTGCGGAGGCGTGGGAGTCCGGGGACGCGGAGGCGTTCGTGACCGCCGACGCGACCTTCCACCTTGCCGTGGTGTCCGCGTCGCACAACGAGGTGATGACCGCGATGTACGCGGACCTGGGCGAGGTCCTGCGGGACTGGCTGCGCGGCGACGTCGGCGAGGAGCTCACACCGGAGGCGTACATGGACCACACGGCGCTGGTGGACGCGATCCGCGCGGGCGACGCCGACGCGGCGGGCGCGGCGGCGGCGAGCTATCCGCGCATGTGCGGTCCTGGGCGCCCGGAGTCCGTCGGCCGCTGAGGCCCCTCATCTCCGGTGGGTGACCCACGCCGAGCGCACCGCCTCCCAGCACCGCCCGGCCAGCCGTACGGTCATCGCGGGCCCCGCCTCGGCCGGAGCGGTGTCGGTGTCGATGTCCCACCACTGGGCGCACTCGATGTGCAGGCTCACGTGATCGGTGTCCGGATAGGGGTTGTGGCAGTACGCGACGACATGGGCGCCGGTGACAAGGACCCGGCACTCGGAGCCGAAGGGCGCCGGGTCGGCGGACTTTCCGGCGTCCTCGCGCGCGTGCGACGCGGAGTGTCTCCCGTGCGGCGGCATGGCGTCGTACGGCAGGACCGTCACCAGGGCGAGCGAGAGGAAGGCCGGGGCGAAGCGGTGGGACAAGCGCACAAGGGAACCTCCTCGGCCGTGCGGCGTGCGGGGCGGTGCGTTGCTCCCAGCGTGTGTCCCGGACGGCCCGGCACGCCCGGTCAGGTACTCCGAACGGGCGACGCCCCGCTCCCCGCGCGCAGCGGGAAACGGGGCGTCGGCCTCGTACGACCGGGCGATGCGGGCGCGTAAGCGATTGCGCAATCGCTTACACGGGGCGAGAGCGCACGTTCACGCGCTCCACGGCAGTGCGCGCGGGCCTGCTCAGGCGCCGATGGCGTGCAGTCCGCCGTCCACGTGGATGATCTCGCCGGTGGTCTTCGGGAACCAGTCGCTCAGCAGGGCCACGATGCCGCGGCCGGCCGGCTCGGGGTCCTTCAGGTCCCACTCCAGCGGCGCACGGGTGTCCCAGACGGAGGCCAGCTCGCTGAAGCCCGGGATGGACTTGGCGGCCATGGAGCCGAGCGGGCCCGCGGAGATGAGGTTGCAGCGGATGTTCTGCTTGCCCAGGTCGCGCGCCATGTAGCGGCTGGTCGCCTCCAGTGCGGCTTTGGCCGGGCCCATCCAGTCGTACTGCGGCCAGGCGAACTGGGCGTCGAAGGTGAGGCCGACGACCGAGCCGCCGTTCTGCATCAGCGGCAGGCAGGCCATGGTCAGCGACTTCAGCGAGTACGCCGAGACGTGCATGGCGGTGGCCACGGACTCGAACGGCGTGTTGAGGAAGTTGCCGCCGAGCGCGTCCTGCGGGGCGAAGCCGATGGAGTGCACGACGCCGTCGAGACCGCCCAGTTCCTCGCCGACGACGTCGGCGAGCCGGCTGAGGTGCTCGTCGTTGGTGACGTCCAGCTCGATGACCTTGGTGGGCTTCGGCAGCTTCTTGGCGACGCGCTCGGTCAGCGTGGGGCGCGGGAACGCGGTCAGGATGATCTCCGCGCCCTCCTCCTGAGCAAGCTTGGCCGCGTGGAAGGCGATGGAGGACTCCGTCAGCACACCGGTGATCAGGACGCGCTTGCCCTCGAGAATTCCGCTCATGGTGATCAGTGACCCATTCCCAGTCCGCCGTCAACGGGAATGACGGCTCCAGTGATGTACGAGGCGTCGTCCGAGGCGAGGAACCGCACCGTCGCGGCGATCTCCTCCGGCTGCGCGTAACGGCCGAGCGGCACCTGCGAGACGATGTTCTGGCGCTGCTCGTCGGTGAGCACCTTGGTCATGTCGGTGTCGACGAAACCGGGCGCGACGACGTTGAAGGTGATGTTGCGCGAGCCCAGCTCGCGGGCGAGGGAGCGCGCGAAGCCGACCAGGCCGGCCTTGGAGGCGGCGTAGTTGGCCTGCCCCGCCGAGCCGAGCAGGCCGACGACCGAGGAGATCAGCACCACGCGGCCCTTCTTGGCGCGCAGCATGCCGCGGTTGGCGCGCTTGACGACGCGGAAGGTGCCGGTCAGGTTGGTCTCGATGACGGAGGTGAAGTCCTCCTCGGACATCCGCATCAGAAGCTGGTCCCGGGTGACGCCGGCGTTGGCGACGAGGACCTCGACCGGGCCGTGCTGGGCCTCGATCTCCTTGTAGGCCTGCTCCACCTGCTCGGTGTCGGTGATGTCGCACTTGACCGCGAGGCAGCCCAGTTCCTTGAGGGCGGCCGGCGGCTCACCCGAGCGGTACGTGATCGCGACCTTGTCGCCGGCGTCGGCGAACGCGCGGGCGATGGCGAGGCCGATGCCCCGGTTGCCTCCAGTGACGAGAACCGAGCGGCTCAACGGATCACCCTTTCGATAGCGGTCTGGAACCCCTGCAGGACAGGCGCCTACGTCGAAAACCTATCGGTCCGCCCCGCCGCGCGGACAATCGGGCACCGACAGTGGCGTAGGGGACTCACTGTCGGGTCCCTACAGAAGCGTCCGCCGTGGGGACGGTCGCGGACGGGTGGGTCCGGCCACCGGACGCAAAGGTGTGGTCCCTGCGCCCGCCCGCGCGACATGATCGGACCCGACAGGCCACGACAGCAGGGAGACCTCCGTGCCTCATTCCATCGACGAAGCCTTCACGGCACTGCCGCTGCGGGCCCTGGCCGACGCCGCGCTGGCACGCGCGCGGTCGCTCGGGGCCGAGCACGCCGACTTCCGGCTCGAGCGGGTGCGCAGTGCCGCCTGGCGGCTCAGGGACGGCAAGCCCGCCGGGTCCTCGGACACCACCGACCTGGGGTACGCGGTGCGGGTCGTGCACGGCGGGACCTGGGGGTTCGCCTCGGGTGTCGATCTGACCCAGGACGCCGCCGCCAAGGTCGCGTCGCAGGCGGTGGCGATGGCCAGGCTGTCGGCGCAGGTGATCAAGGCGGCGGGGTCCGATGAGCGGGTGGAGCTCGCGGACGAGCCGGTGCACGCCGAGAAGACGTGGGTCTCGTCGTACGAGATCGATCCCTTCACCGTGCCCGACGAGCAGAAGACGGGTCTGCTCGCCGAGTGGAGCGGGCGGCTGCTCGCGGCCGACGGCGTCAACCACGTGGACGCCTCCCTCCTCACCGTGCACGAGAACAAGTTCTATGCCGACACCGCCGGGACCGTGACCACCCAGCAGCGCGTGCGGCTGCATCCGCAGCTGACCGCCGTGTCGGTGGACGAGTCCACCGGTGAGTTCGACTCCATGCGCACCCTCGCGCCGCCGGTCGGGCGCGGGTGGGAGTACCTGACGGGCACCGGCTGGGACTGGGACGCGGAGCTGGAACAGATCCCGGGGCTGCTCGCCGAGAAGATGCGCGCGCCGAGCGTCGAGGCCGGGGTGTACGACCTGGTCGTCGACCCGTCCAACCTGTGGCTGACCATCCACGAGTCCATCGGGCACGCCACCGAACTGGACCGGGCCCTCGGCTACGAGGCCGCGTACGCCGGCACCTCCTTCGCCACCTTCGACCAGCTCGGGAAGCTGAGGTACGGCTCCGAGCTGATGAACGTCACCGGCGACCGCACCGCCGAGCACGGGCTCGCGACGATCGGGTACGACGACGAGGGCGTGGCGGCCCAGTCCTGGGACCTGGTCAAGGACGGAACGCTGGTCGGCTACCAGCTGGACCGGCGCATCGCGAGGCTCACCGGCTTCGAGCGGTCCAACGGGTGCGCGTACGCCGACTCCCCGGCGCACGTGCCGGTGCAGCGCATGGCCAACGTGTCGCTTCAGCCGGACCCGGCCGGGCTGTCGACGGAGGATCTCATCGGGGGCGTGGACCGGGGCGTCTACGTCGTCGGGGACCGCTCCTGGTCCATCGACATGCAGCGCTACAACTTCCAGTTCACCGGGCAGCGGTTCTTCAGGATCGAGAACGGGCGGATCACCGGTCAGCTGCGGGATGTCGCCTACCAGGCCACGACGACGGACTTCTGGGGCTCCTTGGCGGCCGTCGGCGGCCCCCAGACCTACGTCCTCGGCGGCGCCTTCAACTGCGGCAAGGCCCAGCCGGGCCAGGTCGCGTCCGTCTCCCACGGCTGCCCGTCCGCTCTCTTCAGGGGCGTCAACATTCTGAACACCACGCAGGAGGCCGGTCGATGAGCGTCAGCCACGGAACCGGCCGGGGGTCCGGGGGTCGCCCCCCGGGAAAGCACAGTCTGAACACCACGCAGGAGGCCGGTCGATGAGCGCCCGTACGAACAAGCCGCACGAGATCGTCGAGCGTGCTCTCGAGCTGTCCCGCGCGGACGGGTGTGTCGTCATCGCCGACGAGCACTCCACCGCCAATCTGCGGTGGGCGGGCAACGCGCTGACCACGAACGGTGTCACGCACGGGCGCACCCTCACCGTCGTCGCGACCGTCGACGGCAAGGAGGGCACGGCCTCCGGAGTCGTCTCCCGCTCGGCGGTCACCGCGGACGAGCTGGAGCCCCTGGTCCGGGCCGCGGAGGCCGCCGCGCGCACCGCCGGGCCGGCCGAGGACGCGCAGCCGCTGGTCACGGGCGTGGCCGAGTCGCCGGACTTCACGGACGCGCCCGCCGAGACCTCCTCCGCCGTCTTCACGGACTTCGCGCCGGCGCTCGGTGAGTCGTTCGCCCGAGCCCGTGCGGGCGGGCGCGAGCTGTACGGCTTCGCCAACCACGAGCTCGTGTCGACGTACCTGGGTACGTCGACCGGGCTGCGCCTGCGCCACGACCAGCCCAACGGCACCCTGGAGCTGAACGCCAAGTCGCCCGACCGTACGCGTTCGGCATGGGCGGGGCGTTCGACCCGCGACTTCAAGGACGTCGACCCGGCGGCGCTGGACGCGGAGCTGGCCCAGCGGCTGGCGTGGGCGGAGCGCAGGATCGAGCTGCCCGCGGGTCGCTACGAGACGCTGCTGCCCCCGACGGCGGTCGCGGACCTGCTGATCTACCAGCTGTGGTCGGCCTCGGCCCGGGACGCGGCCGAGGGCCGTACGGTCTTCAGCAAGCCCGGCGGCGGCACCCGCGTCGGCGAGAAGCTCTCCGAGCTGCCGCTGACCCTGCGCAGCGATCCCGACGAGCCCGGTCTGGAGACACCGCCCTTCGTGGTCGCGCACGCCTCCGGCGACGACATGTCGGTGTTCGACAACGGGCTGCCGGTGCAGGCCACCGAGTGGATCGGCGAAGGCCAGCTGAAGCACCTGACGACCACCCGGCACACCGCGGCCCTGACCGGTCTGCCGCTCGCGCCCGCGATCGGGAACCTGATCCTGGACGGGGGCTCCGACCGCTCCCTCGAGGAGATGGTCTCCGGCACCGAGCGCGGGTTGCTGCTGACCTGCCTGTGGTACATCCGTGAGGTCGATCCGGCGACCCTGCTGCTCACCGGCCTGACCCGGGACGGCGTCTACCTGGTCGAGAACGGCGAGGTCGTCGGCGAGGTCAACAACTTCCGGTTCAACGAGTCCCCGGTCGACCTGCTGGGCCGCGCCACCGAGGCCGGCCGCACGGAGAAGACGCTTCCGCGCGAATGGAGCGACTGGTTCACCCGGGCCGCGATGCCGCCGCTTCGGGTGCCGGACTTCAACATGAGCTCGGTCAGCCAGGGCGTGTGACCCTCTGGGGCGCGCGGGGCAGGAGGGAGGGGCGGTCCCGTCACGGGCCCGCCCCTTCGCCGTACCGTCAGGCCCGCTGTCTGTCGCCCCTGCGTGTCATGTACGCCATCTCGCCGATGAAGACGAGGAGGACCGCCGCGGCGAGCTGGAGGGCGTGGCGGCCCCAGTCGATGCCCGGGGTGGCGGCGATGCCGATGGCGCGGGCGACGGCGTTCCCGATGAGGCCGCCGATCGTGCCCAGGAGGGTGGTCAGCCACAGCGGGCTGTGCTGCCTGCCCGGCAGGATGAGCTTGGCCAACAGGCCCAGCACGAACCCGACGATGATCGCCCACAACCAGCCCATGGCTGCCTCCTCGACTCCTCGCACGGTTGTACGGCTCGACGTGAGACGTGAGCAGTACGCCCAGTCTCGGACCGCCCGCCGTACGACGCACGCCGGGATCACCCGTACGCGGGGTGCGCGGCGCGTTCGCGCAGGCAGGAGGCGCCCCGGTCTCGATGGCGGCCGGGGCCCGGCGTAACGTGGTGAGTGTTCGGGCTCGGGTCCTGACCGGCTACGGGGCAGGTACGGGCCGGGGAGAGTCCGGGACAGGCGGGTGGTGTGGTGTGATGCGGAAGCGGAGCGGCGGTGGCGGCAACGCCCAGGTGTTCCGGATCACGGGCGCCCGGCAGGGGCTCGAGGCGGACGTGCGCGGCCGGCAGCGCCGCTATGTCGTGTCGATGAGCATCCGCACGGTGGCGGTGATCCTCGCGGCCACCCTGTGGAACGTGGAGCGGCCCGTCGCGATCATCGCGCTGGTGCTCGGCGCCGCGCTGCCCTACATCGCCGTGGTCATCGCGAACGCCGGGCGTGAGAACGCGCCTTCACTGCCGTCGACGTTCATCAACGTCCCGGTGCGTCCGATGATCGCGCCGCCGGCGGCGGACGCACCGAAGGAATCCGGCCAGGACGACGCCACGGCGGAGCCCGCGGCGGGAGTCCCGGGCGAACCACGCGAGCGGACCTGACCACGACGGATGCCGGGCAAGCGGAATCGCACCCAGCACCAAGCTCAGGAAAAGCTCAGATCAATCATGTTGTTCCGGTGCCGGGTACTGGGTTACCCATGACATACTTCGTACGCGCTCCGCATCCCCCGTCGGAGCGACAGACCGACGCCGGGCAGCTCCCCCCGTGGCTGCTCGGCGTCGCCTTGTTTGCCGTGGCTGTGAGACGAAGCTGTGACTGACGAAACCCCGATCTGCTCCGCCAAGGGCTGCCGTGCCGACGCCGTGTGGGTGCTGGCGTGGAACAACCCGAAGATCCACACGCCGGAGCGCCGCAAGACGTGGCTGGCGTGCGAGGAGCACCGGGAGCATCTGTCGCAGTTCCTCGGCGTGCGGGGGTTCCTGAAGGACGTCGTCAAGCTGGAGGACTGGGAAGCGCCCGAAGGCGCCTGACACCCAGGTCCTAACCCCCGATCGCCGACATCGGCCGGTCCGGCTGGACGAACGACGGGTCGTCCAGGCCCGCGCCCGCCTTCTTGCCCCACATCGCGAGCCGCCAGATGCGGGCGATCTCCTCGTCCGGGGCGCCGGAGCGGAGTGCGCCGCGCAGGTCGGTCTCCTCGGTGGCGAACAGGCAGGTGCGTATCTGGCCGTCGGCCGTCAGGCGGGTGCGGTCGCAGGCCGCGCAGAACGGGCGGGTGACGGAGGCGATGACGCCGACGCGGTGCGGGCCGCCGTCGACCAGCCAGCGTTCGGCCGGGGCCGAGCCGCGCTCCCCGGCGCCCTCGGGGGTCAGCTCGAAGCGGGTGCGGAGCGAGGCGAGGATGTCCCCGGCGGTGACCATGCCCTCGCGCTTCCAGCCGTGCTGGGCGTCCAGGGGCATCTGCTCGATGAAGCGCAGCTCGTAGTCGTGCTCGATCGCCCAGGCGAGCAGGTCCGGAGCCTCGTCGGCGTTCAGGCCCGGCATGAGGACCGCGTTGACCTTGACCGGGGTCAGGCCGGCCTCCCGGGCTGCCGTCAGGCCGTGGAGGACGTCCTTGTGGCGGTCCCTGCGGGTGAGGGTCTTGAAGACGTCCGGGCGCAGGGTGTCCAGCGAGACGTTCACCCGGTCCAGGCCCGCCGCCTTCAGGGCCGCCGCCGTGCGTCCGAGGCCGATGCCGTTGGTGGTGAGGGACATCTGGGGGCGGGACCGAAGGGCCGCGACCCGCTCCACGATGCCGACCAGACCGGGGCGCAGCAGCGGCTCGCCGCCGGTGAAGCGGACCTCCTCGATGCCCAGTGAGGTGACCGCGATGTCGATCAGGCGCACGATCTCGTCGTCCGTGAGCAGGTCGGGCTTGGCCAGCCACTGCAGGCCCTCCTCGGGCATGCAGTAGGTGCAGCGCAGATTGCACCGGTCGGTCAGCGAGACCCTCAGGTCGGTGGCCACCCGGCCGTAGGTGTCGATGAGCACGTGGGCCCCCTCCCTCGTCGCGGATCACACATTCTCCGTCACCTGCACCATCACCTGTGAGCCTACGTGACGCCACCGACAACGACAGCGGCCCGTTCCCCCGAGGGACGACGCGGCCGCGTCGTAGGACCCTGCGATCCTGACGACGCGGCCGTCGGCGAGTAGCGGATCTCAGTGCGCCCCGGCGCCGGTCAGCGACCGCACCTCCAGTTCGGCGTACTTGCCGGCGTCGGGCTCCTCCTTCGACAGGAGGGTGCCCAGCCAGCCCAGCAGGAAGCCGACCGGGATGGAGATGATGCCCGGGTTCTCCAGCGGGAACCAGTGGAAGTCGGCGTCCGGGAACATCGACGTCGGCTTGCCCGAGACCACCGGCGAGAACAGCACCAGGCCGACGGCGGTGACCAGGCCGCCGTAGATCGACCACAGGGCGCCGGAGGTGGTGAACCGCTTCCAGAACAGGCTGTAGAGGATCGTCGGCAGGTTGGCGGAGGCGGCGACCGCGAAGGCCAGGGCGACCAGGCCGGCGACGTTCAGGTCACGGGCCAGGGCGCCGAGGACGATGGACACGGCACCGATGCCGACCGTCGCCCAGCGGGCCGCGCTCACCTCCTGCTTCTCGGTGGCGGTGCCCTTCTTGATGACGTTGGCGTAGATGTCGTGCGCGAACGACGAGGAGGAGGCCAGGGTCAGGCCGGCCACGACCGCGAGGATGGTGGCGAAGGCGACCGCGGAGATGGTGGCCAGCAGGATCGCGCCCCAGCTGGAGCCCACCCCGCCCAGGTGCAGGGCGAGCAGCGGTGCGGCGGTGTTGCCCGCCTTGTTGGAGGCGATGATCTCGTCCGGTTTGATCAGCGCGGCGGCACCGAAGCCGAGGGCGAGCGTCATCAGGTAGAAGGCGCCGATGAGACCGATCGCCCAGTTCACGGACTTCCGGGCGGCCTTGGCGGTGGGCACGGTGTAGAAGCGGATCAGGATGTGCGGCAGGCCGGCGGTGCCGAGGACCAGGGCGATGCCGAGCGAGAGGAAGTCCAGCTTGGTGGTGCCGGTGGCGCCGTACTTCAGGCCGGGCTCCAGGAAGGCGGACCCCTTGCCGCTGTTGTCGGCGGCCTTGCCGAGCAGGTCGGAGATGTTGAAGTGGAACTTCAGCAGCACCAGGAAGGTCAGCAGCAGGGCGCCCGCGATCAGCAGCACGGCCTTGACCATCTGCACCCAGGTGGTGCCCTTCATGCCGCCGATGGTGACGTAGACGATCATCAGCACGCCGACCAGGGCGACGATACCGATCTTGCCGCCGTCGCTGGTGATACCGAGCAGCAGTGAGACGAGGACGCCCGCGCCCGCCATCTGTGCCAGCAGGTAGAAGATCGACACGACGATCGTGGAGGTGCCGGCGGCGGTGCGGACCGGGCGCTGGCGCATGCGGTAGGCGAGGACGTCGCCCATGGTGTAGCGGCCGGAGTTGCGCAGCGGCTCGGCGACCAGCAGCAGGGCGACGAGCCAGGCGACCAGGAACCCGATGGAGTACAGGAAGCCGTCGTAGCCGAAGAGGGCGATGGCGCCCGCGATGCCGAGGAAGGACGCCGCGGACATGTAGTCGCCGGACACGGCGAGGCCGTTCTGGAAGGCGGTGAACTGCCGTCCGCCCGCGTAGAAGTCGGCGGCGTTCCTGGTCTGACGGCCCGCCCAGACGGTGATGACGAGGGTCGCGGCGACGAACACCGCGAACAGGGTGATGATCAGCGGCCGGTGCTTGCTCGCCTCACCGGCGGCCAGGACGAGTGCGGGGCTCATGCGCGGCCCTCCATCCGGGACTTGATGGCCTCGGCCTTGGGGTCGAGCTTGGTCGCGGCGTGCCGCGCGTACCACCAGGCGATCAGGAACGTGGTGAGGAACTGGGCGAGGCCGAGCACCAGGGCGACGTTGACGTTGCCGAAGAGCTTGGTGCCCATGAAATCGCCGGCGTAGTTCGACAGCAGGACGTAGGCCAGGTACCAGGCGATGAACGCCACGGTCAGCGGGAAGGCGAACGAGCGGTGGGAGCGGCGCAGTTCGGCGAATTCGGCGCTCTGCTGCACCGCGTCGAACTCCTCGGCGGAGGGCAGGACGTGTTCGGTCCTGGAGGGGGGAGGTGCGTCGGTGGCCACGGTGTCTCCTCGCGTTGCGGGTGGGGTGACGGCAATCACGTAACCGGTTGCGACCGTAGCGCTCCGGAATGTGATCCGACAGGGGCCCTCGGCCGTGTGCGGGCCCCCTGCCCTGGGTCACGGCGCCGCGCGGGGGCCGGTTCAACTCCCTTTTTTTCTTTCGCTTGAACTTGTTGCTGGCCGGCCGGGGCGCCGGATAGCTTCACACCCTGCACCACTCGTCATGTACCTGCCGGTCACGTCACCCGTGTCCGGCAGGTTCACGTTTTCCGGATGATGTGGAGACCCCATGGCTCATCGCCGTCTCAGACGCCGCCTGGCCCTCGCCGTACCGGTCGTGCTGTCGCTCACCGCCTCGCTGGGCTTCCTGCCGGGTGCCGCGTCGGCCGCCCCGCGCACCGCCACCACCGCCCAGACCGCCGAGGGGCAGGAACTCGCGTACGTCGTCAACACCCGGACGGACCGTCACACGCTGTCGACGGTGCGGCAGGCGATAGCCGCGGCCGGCGGCACGATCGTGGTGACGTACGACAAGATCGGAGTGATCGTCGCGCACTCCGCCAATCCGGACTTCGCCCGCACCCTCCGCGCCGTCCGCGGAGTGCAGTCAGCGGGCGCGACCCGGACCGCCCCGCTGACGGCCGCCGGCACGACGGACGAGGGCGCCGCGCAGTACCTGACGAAGGCTGAGGCGGCGAAGATCACGAAGTCCTCGGCGACCGCGGACGGCAGCGAGCCCCTCGAGGCCGACCAGTGGGACCTGCGCGCGATAGGCGCCGACAAGGCCGCGAAGATCAACCCGGGCAGCCGCAACGTCACGGTCGCCGTCATCGACACCGGTGTCGACGACACGCACCCGGACCTCGCGCCCAACTTCTCCGCGGCGCAGTCCGCGAACTGCGTCGGCGGCAAGGCGGACACCGCGTACGGCGCCTGGCGGCCGGCGAAGCCCGAGCACTACCACGGCACCCATGTCGCCGGCGAGATCGCGGCGGCCCGCAACGGCATCGGCGTCGCCGGTGTCGCCCCGAACGTCAAGGTCTCCGCCATCAAGGTGGCCGACCCGGTCAACGAGCTCTTCTACCCGGAGAGCGTCGTCTGCGCGTTCGTGTTCGCCGCCGACCACGGCGTCGAGATCACGAACAACAGCTACTACGTGGACCCGTGGCTGTACAACTGCATGGACGACCCGGACCAGCGGGCCATCGTCGACGCGGTCAACCGGGCCCAGCTGTACGCCCAGCGCAAGGGCACCCTCAACGTCGCCTCGGCGGGCAATTCCAACGACGACCTGGACTCCCACGCCCTGGTCGACGATTCCAGCCCCGACGACTCGACCGCGGTGACCCGGACGGTCGACCCGCACGAGTGCTTCGACGTGCCGACCCAGCTGCCGGGCGTCGTCACGGTGAGCGCGACGGGTGTCACCAACGCCAAGTCGTACTACTCCAGTTACGGCGATGGCGTGATCGACGTGGCGGGCCCGGGCGGAGACAAGTACCAGATCCCGGACACGCCGTCGAAGAACGGGCGCATCCTCTCCACGATGCCGAACGACCAGTACGGCTTCCTGCAGGGCACGTCGATGGCGTCGCCGCACGTCGCGGGCGTGGCCGCGCTGCTGAAGTCCGCGCACCCGTGGGCGACCCCGGCCCAGCTCCAGGCGCTCCTCAAGGCGCAGGCGGACAACCCGGGCTGCCCGACCGCCCCCTACGACGGCAACGGCGACGGGGTCGTGGACGCGACCTGCGTGGGCGGCAAGCGCGTGAACGGGTTCTACGGCTTCGGCGTCGTCAACGCCCTGCGCGCGGTGAAGTGACGTGGAGGGGCCGGGTCCTGTCCGGCCCCCTTCCCCATGTCGCCTCCAGTACACCCTGCATAGTGCCCTCATGACCGATACCAACGTGGCGTGGGCGGCACTCGGCGGGGATCCCGCGCTGGTGCCGAGGATCTCGACCGTCGTACGGGAGGGCGCGCTGCCCTCGCGGCTTCCCGTACGGGAGGTGGCGCGGGCCTGCGTCGAGGTGTGCGCGCTGGCCGCCGCCGAGTGGGGCGCCCGGCGGGCCGGGCTGCCGGCCGTGCCCGAGGTGCGGGTCGACGACGGGGCCGTGGCCACCGCCTTCCACAGCGAGCGGCATCTGCTGGTCGACGGCCGGGAACCGGTCAACTTCGCGCCGCTTTCGCGGTTCTGGCGCACGGCGGACGGTTGGGTGCGCACGCACGCGAACTTTCCACACCACCGCGAGCGGCTGCTGGGCACCCTGGGGCTGGCCGCGGACGCGTCCGTGGAGACCGTGGCCGCCGCACTCGCCGAGCGGTCGTCTCTCGAGGTGGAGGAGAGTGTGTACGCGGCCGGGGGGCTCGCGGTCGCACTGCGCACGCCCGGGGAGTGGGCGGCGCACGAACAGGGGCGGGCGATCGCGTCACACCCGCTGGTGGGCCGTGAGCGGCTCGACGAGGCGCCCGTACGCCCGGTCGTGCCGCTCGACGGCGAGCCGCTTCTGCCCGCCGCGGGCCTCCGCGTCCTGGACCTCACCCGGGTCATCGCGGGTCCGGTGGCCACCCGGACCCTGGCGCTGTTCGGCGCGGACGTCCTGCGGATCGACGCTCCGCAGCTTCCGGAACTCCCCGACCAGCACGCCGACATGGACATCGGCAAGCGGTCCGCCGTGCTCGACCTGCGGGCGACCGCGGACCGGCGGACCTTCGCGGAACTGCTCACCGAGGCGGACGTGGTCGTCACGGGCTACCGGCCCGGCGCACTCGACCGGTTCGGGCTCTCCGCCGAGCAACTGGCCGAGCGCCGGCCCGGCCTGGTCGTGGCCCAGTTGTCGGCGTGGGGCGCGTACGGGCCGTGGGGCGGACGGCGGGGCTTCGACAGCCTGGTGCAGGTCGCCACCGGTATAGCGGTGACCGAGGGTTCGGCCGAGCGGCCGGGCGCGCTGCCCGCGCAGGCCCTCGATCACGGCACGGGGTATCTGCTGGCCGGGGCGGTCCTGAGGTCCCTGACCGAGCAGAGCGAGGAGGGCGGGACCCGGGTCGTACGGCTGGCGCTGGCGCGGACGGCGGCCTGGCTGACGGACGGGACCGCCCGGGACACGGGGCCGGCGCAGGCGGCGTACGACGGCCCGGCCTCCTGGCTCGCGGAGACCGACAGCGCGCTGGGCCGGCTGCGTTACGCCCTGCCACCGGTCCGTTTCACGGGCGGACCGGTTGACTGGGCGCGCCCGCCCGGGCGGTGGGGAGAGGATCCCGCGCGGTGGGACGGGGCGCGGCTCGGGGGCTGAGGCACCGGGCGGTGGGGCACGGCACGCCCTCGGGGACCGAGGCACCGGGTGGCCGGAATCGTGTCCTTGGGCGGAATGCCGTTCTCTCAGTTGAATGACTTCCGTTGCCCGGTTCTGTGGCGACTGGCGAAGATCGTGACGTGAGCTCGACACGACCCGGCGCCGAATCCGACGCCACGGACGCCGACACGGCGTACGCGTCCGTCGCGGTCGCCGCCCCCGTCGTCCGTCCCTCGGTCCGCCGGGCTGTCGCCGTGCTCGCCCTCGTGACGGCCGCCGCCCTGATACCGCTGCTCGGCCCCTCGGCCGCGTTGCACGGCACGGGTGAGGCGGCCGCGCCCGGCGTCGGCGGCATCGGACTGCTGCGTACGGCGCTGTTCGCGGCGCTGTGCGTATCCGTCGGCGAGCTCTTCGCCACCCGTCTGGCCCGCCGGGTGCCGGGCGCGCCCCTGGCCGAGTCGCCGCGCAGCTGGGCGCCGTGCGCGGCCGGTGCGGGTTTCGTCGCGGCGCTGGGGCTCGCCTCGGTCGTCGCCACCGGCAATCTGGTCCCCGACCGGCTCGCCCAGATCGACGTCGGCGGGCTGTACCGCACCCGGGACGGCGCGCTGGCCCTGCTGGAGGTCGACGCGTTCCTCGTGGCCGGGCTGTGCGCACTGTCGCGCCGGCCGTCCCTCCAGGTGTTCCCGCTGGCCGCGGTGGCCGTCGCCGAGGCACTGCGCGCCCACCCCACCACGGAGCACTCCCCGCTGACCGGCTCCACCCTGACGCTGGTTCACCTCACCTGCGCGGCACTGTGGGCGGGCGGTCTGCTGCACACGCTGCGGCTGCTGCTGCGCTGGCGTACGTCTCCCGGGGCCGGCACCGCGTTGCTGGGGCTCTACGCCCGCGTGGCGGCCGTCCTCCTCGCGGTGATCACCGCGACAGGGGTGTGGAGCTCGCTGCGCCGTATGCCGCCGGGCACGATCCTCGACCAGCTCACCACGACCGCCTACGGCCGGACCCTGCTCGCCAAGGTGCTGCTCGTGGCCGTCGTCGCCGTGCTCGCCCTGGTCGCGCGACTGCGGCTGCGGCGCGCCGCCGACCCGCTCAGTGCCTGCGCCCCCGCCCGCGCGGAGGTGGTGGCGCTGGGCCTGGTCGTCGCGGTGTCGGGCCTGCTGACGGCGCTGCCGGTGCCGATCCGCTGGTCATGACCGGACGTCCGTGCGAGCGCGCCCCGCACCGCCGGGAACTGCGCCGCCACACAGGTCAGCATGACCCGGAACTCTTGCCGCGGGAACTGCGGCCAGTCGGCGACGCGGTGGCGATGAGCTTGTCGGAGAGCGAGTGAGCCGGGCGGTCACACCCCCGCCGCCCCCAGCAACGCCCCCGCCGCATAGGTGACCCCCATCGCCAGCGCCCCACCCACCACGTTCCGCCCCACGGCCCGCCCCGGTTTCGCCGCGCCCAGGCGGGCGCTGGACCAGCCGGTGACGACGAGGGCCGCCAGGACGGACGCCACCGTGACCGGGAGGCGGACGCCGGCCGGTGGGAGCACGATCGCCAGCAGGGGGAGCAGCGCCCCCACCGTGAACGCCAGGAAGCTCGCCCACGCCGCGTGCCAGGGGTTCGTCAGCTCGTCGGGGTCGATGCCGAGTTCCACGCGCGCGTGGGCGCGCAGGGCGTCGCGTGCCGTCAACTGCACCGCGGCCTCGCGGGCCACGTCCGGGGACAGGCCGCGCTGCTCCAGTATCTCCGCCAGTTCCTCGAGCTCGGCCTCCGGTTGCTCCCTCAGTTCCCGCCTTTCCAGGGCCAGCGCCGCCTGCTCCGAGTCCCGTTGGGTCGACACGGACACGTACTCGCCCGCCGCCATCGACATGGAGCCGGCCAGCAGCCCGGCGAGGCCGGCCGTCAGCAGCGTGCCGCGGTCCGACGTCGCCCCGGCGACGCCGACCACCAGGCCGGCCGTGGACACGATGCCGTCGTTGGCGCCGAGCACCGCCGCCCGCAGCCAGTTCAGCCGCGCGCCGAGGGCGCCGCCGTGTGCCTCGTCGTGCGTGGGTCCCATCACACGGGGAGGATGGCACCTCATGAGGCGGACGGCACCCGGGCGCGCCCGCCACCACCTCCCCTGACGGGACCTCAGCCAGGGTGCCGTCAACGCTGCCGGGCCGCTTACGGGTTGTGCGCCCGGCGCAAGAGGACCGCGGGTCGCGGGTGGGGGCGTGGGGCTGTCAGTCGTGGCCCGTATCCTCAGTGACCATGCTCGAAGACCGCATGACCGCAGCGTCCCCGACCGCCTGGCCGGCCGCGTATCCGGAGGGGTACGCGGTCGTCGACGTGGAGACCACGGGCCTGGCCCGGGACGACCGGATCATCTCGGCCGCCGTCTACCGGCTGGACGCGCGCGGTGAGGTCGAGGACCACTGGTACACGATGGTCAATCCCGAGCGCGACCCGGGCCCGGTGTGGATCCACGGTCTGACGAGCGAGGCCCTCGAAGGGGCGCCCCTGTTCCAGGACATCGCCGAGGAGTTCGCGGCCCGGCTCGACGGCCGCGTGCTCGTCGCGCACAACGCGGTCTTCGACTGGCAGATGATCGCCCGGGAGTACGCGCGCGCGGAGCGCGAGGCGCCGGTCCGTCAGCGGCTGTGCACCATCGCGCTGTCGAAGGAACTGCGCCTGCCGCTGGCCAACCACAAGCTGGAGACACTGGCCGCGCACTTCGGGGTGGTCCAGCAGCGGGCGCACCACGCGCTGGACGACGCGCGGGTGCTGGCCGAGGCGTTCCGGCCGAGTTTGCACGCCGCCGCCCGGGACGGCGTACGGCTGCCGCTGCTGGAGTGCCGCCCGCTGACGGAGTGGTCCGCCGCGCCCACGGTGCCGCGCCAGTCCTCCGGGGGCTACCGCCCGAGCAGTTGGCGCCCCTCCCGCAGGCGCCCTTCCTGCCCCTACCCCAACCCGGGGCGGTACGAGGAAGGCAAGCGGCTCAAGCAGGGCATGCGGGTGGCGTTCTCCGGGGACACCTCCATCGAGCGGGAGCTGCTGGAGGACCGTGCCGTCGAGGCGGGGCTGCACGTGGCGACGAGCCTGTCCCGGCTCACCAGCCTGCTCGTCACCAACGACCCGGACTCGGGCACGTCCAAGACGGTGAAGGCGCGGCAATACGGGACACCGGTGATCGACGAGGCCGCGTTCGGGCAGTTGCTGCGGGACGTGGAGCCCGCGTCGCCGGAGTGACCCCTACCGTCGGCGCCGTGACCCGTGCGGACGGGTGATTGCCGCGCGACTCGCCCGCCGCCCGCTCGCCCGCGCCACGGCGACGGCTCACGCTGTGGCGCATGGCACGTTGCGAGGTCTGCGGAAACGACTACGGCATGACGTTCGAGGTGCACGCGCAGGGCGCGGTGCACGTCTTCGACTGTTTCGCCTGCGCCATCCACCGTATGGCGCCCATCTGCGAACACTGTCGCGTCCAGATCATCGGCCAGGGCGTCGACGTCGACGGCCACTGGTACTGCGGCGCGCACTGCGCCCGCGCGGAGGGGCAGGTGGGAATCGTCGACCGGGTCTGAGGCACCCCCCTGCGGGCGCGGCACGGTCCGAGATGTACCGTCGTGGGGTGTACCGCTTCCTGTTGTCCCGGCAGTGGGTGATCCTCACCCTCGTGGCTCTCCTGCTCATCCCCACGATGATCAGGTTGGGTTTCTGGCAGCTGCACCGTCACGACCACAGGCAGGCGCTGAACAAGCTGATCAACGAATCGCTGGCGGCGACGCCCGTGCCCGCCGAGTCTCTCACCTCGGTGGGCGGGACCGTCCGCCACGAGGACCTCTACCGCCGGGTGACCGCGAAGGGCCACTTCGACACGGCGCACGAAGTGGTGGTGCGCCGCCGTACGAACGCCAATGGTGACGTCGGCTACCACGTGGTGACTCCTTTCGTGCTGAGCGACGGCAGGACGCTCCTCGTCAACCGGGGTTGGATCGACTCCCCCGCCTCGCAGACCGCCTTCCCGAACATCCCGGCACCCGCCCGGGGCGAGATCACGGTCACCGGCCGGCTGATGCAGGACGAGACGACGGCCGCGAGCGGCATCAAGAACCTCAAGGGGTTGCCCGACCGCCAGATCATGCTGATCAACAGCGAGCAGGTCGGCGCGTTGCTGCGCGACGCGGGCGACACCTCCGCCAAGGAGATGCTCGGCGGCTACGTGGAACTGGTCTCCCCCGCCCCGAAGGGCGGCAGCCCCCAGCTGATCCCGTCGCCCAAGGAGGACAGCAGCTGGATCGGCCTCGGCGACATCAATCTGCCGTACGCGGTCCAGTGGTGGCTGTTCGCGGCGGGCGTCCCCGTCGGCTGGGTGATCCTGGTCCGCCGCGAGGCCCGGGAGCGGGCGAAGGCGGCGCAGGAGACGAGCGAGGAGCCGGCACCGGCCACGGTGTGACCCCGGCCGGGTCCGCTCACCTCCGGTGGTCGGCCGGGCGGTCCTGCGAGTGGAGAACGTGCGGGGCGGGCGCGCGGGTGCCAGGGCGGGACGGCGCGCCCGCCCCGCGGTCCGTCCGCCGGTGTCAGCAGCAGCGGCCCTGCGGGTGGGTCTCCCGGTGCAGTGTGCGCAGCACCTCGTACTCGCGGCGGGTGGGCACCGGAGCGAGGGGGTGGTGGCGGCGGTGCCGCTCGCAGTAGCGGTCGTACTCGGCCTCCCCGGTCAGCTCCCGCAGGTACCAGCGCACGGCTCCCGCCCACCGCCGGGCGTTCATGACGGGGCTCCCACCAGTGCGTCGGCGGCCTGCTCGGCCACGTCGAGGCGGGATTCCACGTACGGCGCCTCCGTGGTCGGCAGCGCCCCCGGAGAGCGGACGGCCCGCACGCAGACCACCGCCGCGTTGACGATCACGACCGCGACCAGCAGCAGGAACAGCGCGATCAGCACCCCGTCGACCGTGGAGTTGGTGATCACGGTGTGCATGTCGTGGGCGTTCTTGGCGGGCGGCAGGACCTGTCCGGCGTGGAGGGCGTCGGCGTACTTGGTCCGCTGGGCGAAGAACCCGACGCGCGGGTCACCGGAGAAGATCTTCTGCCAGCTCGCGGTGAAGGTCACGGCGACCACCCAGGCCAGCGGAACTCCGGTGACCCAGGCCCAGCGCAGCCGCCCGGACTTGATCAGAACCGTGGTGCAGACGGCGAGGGCGATGGCGGCGAGCAGCTGGTTGGCGATGCCGAAGAGCGGGAAGAGCTGGTTGATCCCGCCGAGCGGGTCGGTGGCGCCGGTGTAGAGGAAGTAGCCCCAGGCGACCACGACGAGACCGCTGCACAGCCAGATGCCCGGCTTCCAGGTGACCCGGCCGAAGGGCTTCCACACGTTGCCGAGCATGTCCTGGAGCATGAAGCGCCCCACGCGGGTACCGGCGTCGACCGTCGTCAGGATGAACAACGCCTCGAACATGATCGCGAAGTGGTACCAGAAGGCCTTCATCGCGGTGCCGCCCAGGACGCCGGAGAAGATCTCCGACATGCCGACGGCGAGGGTCGGCGCCCCGCCCGAGCGGGCGATCAGCGTCTGCTCCTCCACGGCCTTGGCGGCCTGGGTCAGCTGGTCGGGGGTGATGGTGAAGCCGAGGCCCGCCACGGCGTGGGATGCCGACTCGGCGGTCGCGCCGAGGAGGCCCGCGGGCGCGTTCATCGCGTAGTACAGGCCCGGCTCCAGCGTCGCGGCGGCGATCAGGGCCATGATCGCGACGAACGACTCCATCAGCATGGCGCCGTAGCCGATCATGCGGACCTGGGACTCCTTCCGGATCAGCTTCGGGGTGGTCCCGGAGGCGACCAGCGCATGGAAACCGGACAGCGCGCCGCAGGCGATGGTGATGAACAGGAAGGGGAACAGGGATCCGGCGAAGACCGGGCCCGCGCCCGAGCTCGCGAACTTGCTGACCGCGTCCGCGTGCAGCACCGGCGCGGCGACCACGACGCCGACCGCGAGCAGCCCGATGGTGCCGATCTTCATGAAGGTGGACAGGTAGTCGCGCGGCGCGAGCAGCATCCACACCGGCAGCACCGAGGCGACGAAGCCGTAGGCGATCAGGCAGAAGACCAGGGTCGTCGGGCTCAGGGTGAAGGCACCGGCGAGGAAGGAGTTCTGGACCCAGCTGCCGCCGGCGATGGCGAGGAGCAGCAGCGCGACCCCGATGAGGCTGGTCTCCACGACCCGGCCGGGGCGGATGCGGTGCAGCCAGAAGCCCATGAACAGGGCGATGGGGACGGTCATGGCGACGGAGAAGGTGCCCCACGGCGAGTGGGCGAGGGCGTTGACCACGACCAGGGCCAGCACACCCAACAGAATGATCATGATGGCGAGGACGGCGATCAGCGCCGCCGCCCCGCCCGCCCGGCCGATCTCGTCGCGGGCCATCTGACCGAGCGACTTTCCGTCCCGCCGCATGGACAGGAACAGCACGACCATGTCCTGCACCGCCCCGGCGAAGATCACCCCGGCCACGATCCACAGGGTTCCGGGCAGGTATCCCATCTGCGCCGCGAGCACCGGACCCACCAGCGGCCCGGCGCCGGCGATCGCGGCGAAGTGGTGGCCGAGCAGCACCCGGCGGTCCGTCGGGTGGAAGTCGACGCCGTCCTCCAGCCGTTCGGCAGGGGTGGCCCGGCGGTCGTCCGGTCGCAGTACGCGGCGGGCGATGAAGCGGGAGTAGAAGCGGTAGGCGATGGCGTACGAGCCGAGCGCGGCCACCACCAGCCAGACCGCGGAGATCTTCTCCCCGCGGGCCAGCCCGAGGACGCCCCAGGCGACGGCGCCGAGCAGTGAGACGGCGGTCCAGACGAGAACCGTCCGGGGGGATATGCGTGATTTTTCGGGCGCCTGGAGTCCGGGTTCGGCCAGGGGTGATGCGGGCATGGCGGCTCCTCACCTCAAGGGTGGTGTGAGAATTCGTGACACTCGTGACAGAAGTGCGCGGTACGCGCGGCTCTCCGCTCGCTGTCGGTTCGTGCAAGAGTTGCCCACCCGCCGGAAACGGTTGACAGCGAATGTCCGGAAGATTTCCTCTTGGTTCCCTGTCCTCCGAACCGGCAGTCCGCGCAACTCTCCTGCGAGGGCACAGGCACACCAAGGACGGTGACCCATGGCCGACGGCGCCATGACCGCGACGTTCCTCGCCGTGATCGGCGGAGCGTCCCTGCTCGCCGTCACCGCGCGCCGTCTGCGCCCGAACGACCGGCTGCCCTCCCTGGAGGGCTGGGCCCTGGCCGACCGGAGCCTTGGCCCCGTGTGGACCTGGATGCTGCTGGGCGGCACGATCTTCACCGCGTACACCTTCACCGCCGTGCCCGGACTGGCGTACGGCAACGGCGCGCCCGCCTTCTTCGCGGTGCCGTACACGGTGATCGTCTGCCCGCTCGCCTTCGTCCTGCTGAGCCGCCTGTGGACCGTGGCCCGCAGGCACGGCTACATCACCGCCGCCGACTTCGTGCGCGGCCGGTACGGATCGCCGCCGCTGGCCCTGGTGGTGGCGCTGACCGGGATCCTCGCGACGATGCCGTACCTCGCGCTGCAACTGCTCGGCATACGGGCCGTGCTGACGGCCGGGGGCGTGTATCCGCGGGGCGCCACGGGCGACGTGGTGATGGTGGCGCTCTTCGCGGGGCTCGCGGTGGCGACCTACCGGCACGGGCTGCGGGCGCCCACCGTGATCGCCGCACTGAAGGCGGTGGCCGTGTTCGTCTCGCTCACCGCCGTCACCTGGCTCGTCCTCGACCGGCTCGGCGGCCCCGGCCCGGTCTTCGACGGCGCGGCCCGGCGCCTCGGCGGCACGGACACGGCACACTCCGCGCTGCTGCTGACCCCCGCCCAGCAGCCCGCCTACGCCACCCTCGCCCTGGGCTCCGCGCTGGCCCTGCTGATGTACCCGCACGTGCTCACCGCCGGTTTCGCCGCCGACGGCCCGCGCACCCTGCGCAAGACCGCGGTGGCGCTGCCCGCCTGGACGGGGCTGCTCGCGCTCTTCGGCTTCCTCGGCATCGCGGCCCTCGCGGCCGGGGTCCGGGCACCGAAGGGCGGCGCCGAGGCGGCCGTGCCGATGCTGGTGGACCGGCTGATGCCGGGGCCGCTGGCCGGGCTGGTGTTCGGCGCGATCACAGTGGGCGCACTGGTCCCCGCCTCGGTGATGTCGATCGCGGCCGCCACGAGTTTCGTACGCAACGTGTACGTCGAGTACGTGCATCCGACGGCCACGCCCAAGCGGCAGGTGCGCATCGCCCGGGCGGTGTCGCTCACCGCGAAGGTGGGCGCGGTGGCGTTCGTGTTCGGGCTGCGCGACCAGGACGCCGTCAACCTCCAGCTGCTGGGCGGGGTCTGGATCCTGCAGATCTTCCCCGCGGTGGCCGTGGGCCTGTTCACCGGGCGGCTGCACCCCCGGGCGCTGCTCGCCGGGTGGGGCGTCGGCATGGTGGCCGGCACCCTCCTGGTGGTGCGGGAGGGCTTCTCCTCGATCGTGCCCCTCGCCACCGGGCGGCCGCCGCTGGAGATCTACGCGGGGCTCGCCGCCCTGCTCCTGAACCTGGTCGTCGCCGTGGTAGGGACCGCGGCCCTCGAACGCCTCGGCGTCCCGCGCGGCGCCGACGCGACCGACCTGCCGTCGCGCCTGACCGTCAGGCGGCGCCCCGAGACGGGAGCGAACAACCCGTGAGACGCAGACAGCACATCCCCGCCACGCTGACCCCGCTGCCACAGCCCGCGGGCCCGGCCGGGCCCCTCACCCCCGCGGTGAGCGACCCGGCGGAGCTGGAGCGCGAGGCCGGTGTGGCCCGCCTGTTCGAGCGGCACTACGCCTCGATGCTGCGCCTGGCCGTGCTGCTCGGCGCCGACGATCCGGAGAACGTGGTGGCCGAGGCGTACTACCAGATCTACCGGAAGTGGCGGCGCCTGAAGGACACCGAGGCGGCGGAGGCCTACCTGCGCTCCACCGTCTGCAATCTGACGCGGATGCGCATACGCCACCTCCAGGTGGCCCGCAGGCACGAGGAAAAGCCAACGGAGGAGGTCGTCGCCTCCGCCGAGAGCACCGCGCTCCTCCACGACGACCAGCGGGTGCTGATCCGCGCCCTCCAGCAGCTGCCCGCCCGGCAGCGGGAGGCGCTCGTGCTGCGGCACTGGCTCGGACTGAAGGAGCAGGAGATCGCCGCGGCGATGGGGATCTCCTGCGGATCCGTCAAGACGCACACGGCGCGCGGCATCGCCGCCCTGACCCAGGCGATGGAGGCCCGGCGATGACGCATCGAGATGCGACTCCGTCGCGTGGCACCAGTCCGGACCGTACGGAGCGGGAGCTGCGCGAGGCCCTCGCCGCGCTGGCGGACGGGGTGCACGCCGCCCCCGACGCCTACCGGACGGCACGTGGCACGTGGCTGCGCCGCGAGCGCCGGCGCCGGCTCGTGCTCACCGTGCTGGTCGCGGTCGTCTTCACCCTGGCCACGCTGATCGGCCTGTGGGTCCTCAACCAGACCCCGTCGGACCCGGGGGTGATCTTCTCCGGCGCGGCCGCCACGAGCATGGACAGCGCCGCTCACCACGCGGCGTCACTCCCCCGGCCCACCCCCTGATTGCCCCGTCGTCCCATCGGGAACCCGCTCACCGTGCACCCGCGGATCGAGGACTACGCACTCATCGGCGACGAACAGACCGCCGCCCTGGTCGGCCGGGACGGATCCATCGACTGGCTGTGCCTGCCCCGCTTCGACTCGCCCGCCTGCTTCGCCAAGCTGCTCGGCACCGAGGAGCACGGTCACTGGAGGATCGCGCCCAGGGGCGCCCACCTGTGCACGCGCCGCGCCTACCGTCCCGACACCCTCGTCCTCGACTCCGACTGGGACACCCCGGACGGCACGGTCCGCGTCACCGACTTCATGCCCCAGCGCGACCGCGCCCCCGACGTCGTACGCGTCATCGAGGGCCTGGACGGCCGGGTCACCGTGCACGGTGAGCTCCGGCTGCGCTTCGACTACGGCTCGATCGTGCCGTGGATGCGGCGGAGCGACGGTCACCGGGTGGCCGTCGCAGGACCGGACTCGGTGTGGTTGCGCAGTGAGCCCCCCGTGCGCACCTGGGGCAAGGACTTCGCCACCCACTCCGAGTTCACCGTCGCCAAAGGGGACAAGGTCGCCTTCGTCCTGACCTGGCACCCCTCGCACGAGCCCCGCCCCGCCCTCGTGGACCCGTTCGAGGCGCTGGACAGCAGTGTCGAGGACTGGCGCACGTGGGCGGCGCGGTGCCGTTACCGCGGCCCGCACCGGGACATCGTGGTCCGCTCCCTGATCACCCTCAAGGCGCTCACCTACGCGCCCACCGGCGGTATCGTCGCGGCCCCCACGACCTCCCTGCCGGAGTCCCTGGGCGGCGTACGCAACTGGGACTACCGCTACAGCTGGCTGCGCGACTCCACGCTCACCCTCCGGGCCCTGCTGGCGGCCGGCTACCACGAGGAGGCCGAGGCCTGGCGTGACTGGCTGCTGCGCGCGGTCGCCGGCAACCCGGCGGACCTGCAGATCATGTACGGCATCTCGGGCGAGCGGCGGCTGCCCGAGTACGAGCTGCCCTGGCTGCCCGGTTTCCACGGCTCGGCGCCGGTCCGGGTCGGCAACGACGCGGTGAAGCAGTTCCAGCTGGACGTGTACGGCGAGGTGATCGACTCCCTGTCGGTGGCCCGCAGCGCCGGGCTGCCGGTCAGGCCGCCCATGTGGCGGGTGCAGTGCGCGCTGCTGGAGTTCCTGCGGACGGCCTGGCGGCAACCGGACGCGGGACTGTGGGAGGTGCGCGGGCGGCGCCGCCACTTCGTGTACTCCAAGGTGATGGCGTGGGTGGCCGCCGACCGCGCCGTGCGCACCCTGGAGGAGCATCCGGATCTGGACGGCGACCTCGACGGCTGGCGGGCCATGCGGGAGGAGGTGCACCGGGAGGTGTGCGAGCGGGGTTACGACCCCGACCGGAACACGTTCACCCAGTACTACGGCTCACGGGCGCTGGACGCCTCGCTGCTGCAGATCCCGCTCGTCGGCTTCCTGCCGCCGGACGACCCGCGGGTGACCGGCACGATCGACGCGGTGCGCGCGGAGTTGTCCTGCGACGGTCTCGTGCTCCGGTACGACCTGAGGCACACGGACGTGGATCAGCTGCCGGGCGAGGAGGGCGCGTTCCTCGCCTGCTCGTTCTGGCTCGCGGACGCCCTGCACCTCACCGGCCGCACGGACGAGGCCCGGGAGTTGTTCGAACGGCTGGTCGGGCTGTGCAACGACGTCGGTCTGCTCGCCGAGGAGTACGACCCGGTGACCGGCCGGCAGCTCGGCAACTTCCCGCAGGCCTTCAGCCATCTCGGCCTGGTGGGCACCGCCCTCGCCCTGGGCGGGGGCGAGAAGGCAGGATAGGGCCATGGATCTTGGACTGAAGGACCGGGTGTACGTCGTCACCGGGGCGACCCGCGGGCTGGGCAACGCGGCCGCGCGGGAACTCGTCGCAGACGGGGCGAAGGTGGTGATCACCGGCCGCAACGGGAAGCCGGCCGAGGAGGCGGCGGCGGAGCTGGGCGTTAACGCCGTGGGCGTGGCCGCCGACAACTCCGACCCGCAGGCGGCGGCCCGGCTGATCGCGACTGCCCGCGAGCACTTCGGCGGCTTCGACGGCATCCTCATCAGCGTCGGCGGGCCGCCGGCCGGAGGGGTCGCCGACAACACGGACGAGCAGTGGACGGCGGCGTTCGAGTCGGTGTTCCTGGGCGCGGTGCGGCTGGCGCGCGAGGCCGCCGCGGAGCTGACCGAGGGCGGCGTCATCGGGTTCGTGCTGTCCGGTTCCGTGTACGAGCCGATCCCGGGGCTGACCATCTCCAACGGGCTGCGCCCCGGGCTCGCGGGCTTCGCCAAGTCGATCGCGGACGAGCTGGGCCCGCGCGGCATCCGGGTCGTGGGTCTGCTTCCGGCCCGCATCGACACCGACCGGGTGCGCGAGCTGGACGCCCTGTCCCCCGACCCGGAGGCGGCCCGCGCAGCCAACGAGTCCCGCATCCCGCTGCGCCGCTACGGCACCCCGGAGGAGTTCGGCCGCACGGCCGCGTTCCTGCTGTCCCCGGCGGCGTCCTACCTGACCGGCATCATGGTCCCGGTGGACGGCGGGGCGCTGCACGGCTTCTGAGCCGCATGCGGCCGGCCCACGGCGCTCGGGCCGGCTCCGGACACCACGCAACCGCCCACGGCCGTCGGACCGACGCCGGGCCCCGCGCGCAGCCGGCCGACGGCGCCCGGGCCCATGCCGAACGCGCCGCAGACGTACCCAGGCAGACACGGCAACCAGGCCCGCGCGACGCGGGCCTGGCTCGGGGCACGTCTGGGCGCGGGCCTGGTTCGGGGCGTGTCTATTCGCCGACGCCCGCCAGATCCCGCAGCCGCCGGGCCTGGGCGGCCCGTTCCGCCGCGCGCTGGGCCTCGTAGGTCCGCTCCTGCGCGCCACGCAGCAGTGCCTTGGTCTCGATCACGGCGTCGCGGGGCGCCGCGAGCAGCGCGGTCGCCAGGTCCCGTACCGTCTCGTCGAGCTGGTCGCGCGATACGGCGATGTTCGCGAGCCCGGTGGTCACCGCTTCCTCGGCCCCGACGGAGCGGCCCGTCACGCAGATCTCCAGCGCGCGGGCATAGCCGACCAGGCCCACCAGCGGATGCGTGCCGGTGAGGTCCGGTACCAGGCCCAGGCTGGTCTCGCGCATGGCGAACTGCACGTCGTCGGCGACGACGCGCAAGTCACAGGCGAGGGCGAGCTGGAACCCCGCTCCGATCGCATGCCCCTGCACGGCGGCGACGGACACGATGTCGCTCTGCCGCCACCAGGTGAACGCCTCCTGGTACCCGGCGATGGTGGCGTCCAGCTCCGCGTCGCCGCTGCGCGCGAGGTCGATGAAGGTCGGTTCGCCCTCGATCCCCTCGGGCGTGAACATCTGGCGGTCCAGCCCGGCCGAGAACGACTGACCCTCGGCGCGCAGCACGACCACGCGGACCGAACCGGGCAGCGCCCGCCCGGCCTCCGTGAGCGCCCGCCACAGAGCGGGGCTCTGCGCGTTGCGCTTGGCCGGGTTGGTCAGCGTCACCGTGGCGATCGCCTCGTCGACGGTGAGCCGTACGCCGTCCTTGTCGAGTACCGGGTCGAGCGAAGCCATGGGGCGCCTCCGATGGGTGCGGTCAGCAGCGGGTGCCGTGGCACGGCATCCTAAGTGACTGCACAGTAACCACCCGGCCGGATGGGGGCACCCCCAGGCCCTTAAGGCACTGGGGGACCGACCGACCGGGTGGCCACCACCGAAGCCGATGGGCCGCCCGGCGTCAGGCCGACTGGGCCTTCTTGCCCCGCGTCGCCCCGCCACGCCCTCGGAGCGTGACGCCCGACTCGCTGAGCATCCGGTGCACGAAGCCATACGAGCGGCCGGTCTCCTCGGCCAGTGCTCGGATGCTCGCACCGGAGTCGTACTTCTTCTTCAGGTCTGCCGCGAGCTTGTCGCGCGCGGCGCCGGTCACCCGGCTGCCCTTCTTCAGAGTCTCGGCCACCCGTGCCTCCTCATGGGAAGTGCGCTCTGGTCTCCTCATGATCACCCCTCCGGGGCGCGATGGCCACCCATTCGGCAAGGTCCGTGCGACAAGGTTGTGACGACAGGAGCACATCCCCACGAGTGGAATCCGGGATTCCGCCCGGTCGCGTCCGTACACCCGAACGGGTTCATCGGGGAATCACCAGGTCAGCGACGCGCGACGGCCGAGACCGCTCCAGGGAGCGGCTCGGCCGTCGAATCGGTGCAGGACACACCCGGGTACGAGGAGATCTCACACAGATGATGGATCACGGATCGGCCGAATGATCCATACGCAGTGGATCAGCCGTTCGATCAAGCGCCCCTGACCGCCCGCCGCGGGGCGGTCAGGCGAGCGTGACGAGGTCGGCGTAGTCCGCGCCCCACAGGTCCTCGACACCGTCCGGCAGCAGGATGATCCGCTCCGGCTGGAGCGCCTCGACCGCGCCCTCGTCGTGGGTGACGAGCACGACCGCGCCCTTGTAGGTGCGCAGCGCGCCGAGGATCTCCTCGCGGCTGGCCGGGTCGAGGTTGTTGGTCGGCTCGTCGAGCAGCAGCACGTTCGCGGACGACACCACGAGGGTGGCGAGGGCGAGACGGGTCTTCTCGCCACCGGAGAGGACACCGGCGGGCTTGTCCACGTCGTCGCCGGAGAACAGGAACGAGCCGAGCACCTTGCGGACCTCGACCAGGTCCATGTCGGGCGCGGCGGAGCGCATGTTCTCCAGCACCGTGCGGTCCGGGTCGAGGGTCTCGTGCTCCTGCGCGTAGTAGCCGAGCTTGAGGCCGTGACCGGGGACGACCTTGCCGGTGTCCGGCTGCTCGACGCCCGCGAGCAGGCGCAGCAGGGTGGTCTTGCCGGCGCCGTTGAGGCCCAGGATGACGACCCGGGAGCCCTTGTCGATGGCCAGGTCGACGTCGGTGAAGATCTCCAGGGAGCCGTACGACTTCGACAGGCCCTCGGCCATCAGCGGGGTCCTGCCGCAGGGGGCCGGCTCGGGGAAGCGCAGCTTGGCGACCTTGTCCGACTGGCGGACCGCCTCCAGGCCCGCCAGCAGCTTGTCCGCGCGGCGGGCCATGTTCTGCGCGGCGACCGTCTTGGTGGCCTTGGCGCGCATCTTGTCGGCCTGGGCGTTGAGCGCGGCGGCCTTCTTCTCGGCGTTGGCGCGCTCCCGCTTGCGGCGCTTCTCGTCGGCCTCGCGCTGCTGCTGGTAGAGCTTCCAGCCCATGTTGTAGACGTCGATCTGGGCGCGGTTGGCGTCCAGGTAGAACACCTTGTTGACGACCGTCTCGACCAGGTCGACGTCGTGCGAGATGACGATGAAGCCGCCGCGGTAGGTCTTCAGGTAGTCGCGCAGCCAGATGATCGAGTCCGCGTCGAGGTGGTTGGTCGGCTCGTCGAGCAGCAGGGTGTCCGCGTCGGAGAACAGGATGCGGGCCAGCTCGATACGGCGGCGCTGACCGCCGGAGAGCGTGTGCAGGGGCTGGCTGAGCACCCGGTCGGGCAGGTTGAGCGCGGCGGCGATGGTGGCGGCCTCGGCCTCGGCGGAGTACCCGCCCTTGGTGAGGAACTCGGTCTCCTGGCGCTCGTACTGCCGCAGCGCCTTCTCACGGGTGGCGCCCGAGCCGTTGGCGATGCGCTGTTCGTTCTCGCGCATCTTGCGGATCAGGACGTCCAGGCCGCGCGCGGAGAGGATGCGGTCGCGGGCGAGGACGTCGAGGTCGCCGGTGCGCGGGTCCTGGGGGAGGTAGCCGACCTCGCCGGAGCGGGTGACGGTGCCCGCGGCGGGGATGCCCTCGCCGGCGAGGACCTTGGTGAGGGTGGTCTTCCCGGCGCCGTTGCGGCCGACGAGGCCGATGCGGTCGCCCTTGGTGACGCGGAAGGTGGCGTTCTCGATGAGGATGCGGGCACCGGCGCGCAGCTCGATGCCGGAGGCGGAGATCACGGACAGACTCCTGGGCTGGGAGTCCCCCCTGCTCGAGCGCGGTCGCGAGCTTGGGGGAGGGTGGCGGGATGGGCGGCTTAAGGACGTTCCCGCCGTCTAATGCGCGAGGAGAATGGCCATGGGCCCAAGTCTAACGGGGCGGTGCAAGCACTTTTCCCGTACGCGGCGTCCCGGGCTGTGACGTCCGTCGTCGCGGCAGCGTGACGGCGGTGGTGTGACGTTCACTACGCGGCGCGAAGGATACGCGCGGGCGCGGCGCACGGGGGCGCGACGCGGCGGTGCGTCCCCCGTTCGGGCCACGGCCCGGCGTCGTGTCGTGGGGCGGTGTCAGGCTGGCACTCCGGGCGCCCGGTCCTGTCGTCCAACTCCCGTCGTCCGCAGTGTTGTCGGTGGCCGGTGCCAGACTGAGCGACAGGCCGGGATTCGGCCGGACACCGGAGGGAGTGACGGCGATGGCGGGCATGGACGGCAGGCGTCCGAGCATCTGCCCGGCGCTGCTGTACGCGGACGCGAAGGCGGCGATCAGGCAGCTCACGGAGGCCTTCGGCTTCACGGAGCTGTCGGTGTACGAGGGCGAGGACGGATCGGTGCTGCACGCCGAGCTGGTGCAGGGCAACGGCGTGGTGATGCTGGGTTCGAAGGGCCGCGGCGGCCCCTTCGACGAGGCGATGAGGGGGGCGGGTCCCTGCGGGGTGTACGTCGTGGTGGACGACGTCGACGCACACCACCAGCGGGCCGTGGAGCACGGCGCGGAGATCCTGATGCCCCCGACGGACCAGGACTACGGGTCGCGGGACTACATGGCCCGGGACGCCGAGGGCAACATCTGGAGTTTCGGCACGTACGCCCCTGAGACAGCCGCCTGACGACCGCTGTGCGAGGGGGTCAGCTGCCTCCGGTGTGGACCTGGAAGGCGGCCCGGCGCACGGCCTTGGCGAGCGCCGGGTCCGGGTGGGCGGCGGCGAGCGCGACCAGGACCTGGACGGTACGGGGGTGTCCGACCGCGCGCACCTCGTCGAGCAGCGCGGGCACGGTGGCCTGCACGGCGGACTCCAGGTGGCGGACCAGGAGCGGGGCCTCACCGTGGTCGGCGACGGCGGCGGCGGTGTCGACCCACAGCCAGGTGGCCTCCTCACGGGTGAGCACCTCGTGGGCGTCCTCCGGGTCGGCGCCGTCGTGCTCGGCGAGCCAGAGCAGGGCGTAGGGGCGCAGCGTGGTCTCCTCGGCGGCGCGCCGCACCTCGGGCTCGGCGGGCGCGCCGACCACGCGCAGCGCCTCGAAGGCCAGACCGCGCAGCAGGGCGTCCTCGCCGCGGGCGGCACCGAGGAGTTCGGTGACGGCGCTGCCGACGGGGCGGGCGGCCAGCCAGGCGCGGTACTCGGCGCGAGCCGCGTTGGGGCGGAGCTGGGCGCAGCCGCGGAGCATGTCCTCGGCGTTCTGCTCGATGTTCCCGGCGGGGCTCTGCGCGGCGACGCAGATCTGCTCCAGCTTGACCCAGACCGCCCAGCTGCCGAGCGGGGTGAGGGTGGCCTGCCCGTCGGCGCAGGTGAGGGCGCCGACGTAGGCGAGCGCGTCGAGGGCCCAGGCGAGCAGGGGGGCCAGCTCGGACTCGTCGGCGGAGTCCGGGACCGGCGGCACGACAGGCTCGGGCCGGGGTCCGTAGGGGACCTCGCAGCGCTCGGTGCGCAGTTCGGTGACCCGCTGCTGGAGCAGGTCGAGGAGCTGCTCGACGGGGACGGGCCCGGCGGACAGCTGGAGGAAGGAGAGCACCTGCGGCATGGCCGAGACGACCTCGGCGACGGCGGCGTGCTCTCGGTCCGCCGGCTCGGGGCAGGCGAGCGACCAGGCGTCGAAGAGGGCGACCCAGCCGCGCAGTACGGCGGAGTCGTCCCGGTCCCAGGCGCGCAGCCGCCAGCCGGGGCGGGCGCTGTCGCCGTGCACCTCGACGAGACCGGCCAGGCGCGCGGTGTCCCAGTCGGCGCGCACCTGAGCGACGGTCAGGCCGAGGTCGGCGGCCGCCCGTTCCGCGGTGGCGTCGGACAGGGTGCCCTTTCCGTCGGGGGACGCGCCCTCGCGGCCGGGCCCGAGCGTGGCGTCGGCCCAGTGGGCGACACGGGCCGCGCCGGCCAGACGGGCGCGGGCCATTTTCGCCAGTTCCGCGGGCGGCGGCGTGCCCTCCGGCGGCCTGGGTGCGGGGCGGCGCGTGCGGCGCTGGGTCACCGCTCGGGGGGCGGCGGCCAGCGGCCGCGGTCGGACGAGTCGGAGCCTGGAGTCGCGCGGAGTACGGGACGTCACGGGTGCAGTCTTCCGGTTGACGGTCCGAAAACCCAAACGGAATGCCTCGAGGGACGCCGACGGGAGTCGGCGAGAGGGTCCTCAGAGGCCCTGGGAAGGGGGACAGCGCTGGTCGGGTGGGCTAAGCGGAAGAGGGCGCGAAAGGGCGCCTCAGCTGTGTGCCCGCCGACGCGGGCCGTTGCGTCGACACCGTCACATCAGCGGCGTGAGGAAGCGCCGCATGGCCTCCTCGTATGCCTCGGGGTCTGCGTTCCACATGGCGCCGTGCGGGGCGTTGTCCACCGTGTGCAGGGTGACCAGGTTCGCGCGCCGCTCGGCGAGACGGCGTGAAAGGCCCCAGGGGGCGATCGTGTCGTCGGGCCCGTGGAAGATCAGCACCGGCACGTTGAGGTGCTGCGGGTCCGCGGCCTTCTGGGTGCGATCGCCGTGCACACCGGTGCGGCCCTGTGCGGCGCGGACGGCCAGCGGCAGCAGGGGTCCCGGGGTGCGGCGGGCTGCGGCCAGGGCGCGCAGCGTGGCCTCCCAGCTGAGGACGGGTGAGTCCAGGACCAGCCCGGAGACCCGCTCGCGCACCGCCGAGTGGGCGGCGGCGTGCAGCGCCATGGCGGCGCCGGTGGACCAGCCGTGCAGCACGACCCGCTCGGCCCCGGCCCGCACCGCGTGGCGGATCGCGGCGTCCACGTCGCGCCACTCGGTCTCGCCGAGGTGGTTCAGGCCGTCCGGGGAGCGGGGCGCCCCGGGGTCGCCGCGGTAGGCGATGTCGAGGACCGGGAAGTGGTGCCGCTGCAGGAATCCCATGACATTCATGGGGTGTTCCCGGGTGGTGCCGAGCCCGTGCACGGTGATCACCCAGGTGTCACGGGCACCCGGCAGGAACCAGGCGGGCAGGGGCCCGAGTTCGCCGGGCACCTCCACGTCGGTGTGGTCGAGGCCGAGGGCGGTTCGGGGATCGCCGGTGTACAGGGCGGGGGTGAGCCAGACCTTGTCACCGGGCTCGAGCGTGCCGTGCGTGACGCGTTCCAGACGGCGTACGACCGTGTCGACGGTGTGCGGGGCGGAGTTCAGGACCGGGCCGACGACCGCGTGCGAGCCGTCACCGGTCAGCCCGTAGGTGCCGGGCCGCTGGGAGGCCAGGTCGCGGGTGAGGGCGATCCGGCCGGCCGCCAGGGAGTGCACGGTGAGACGGGGTTCCGTGGGCAGCGGACGCCCCGGCGGCGCCTTCAGCGCGGCGTCGCTGGCGAAGCGGCCCGCGGCGACGCCGGCGGCGCCCGCGGCGATGGCTACGGTGACGGCTGCGGCCGCCGCTTTGACAGTGCGCATCCATCCAGTCTCCCGGTGGAGCCCGCCCCCGGCCAGTGGGGAGAAGGGCGCGGTGTGACCCACGGGGCGCGCCGCAAGGCGGCCCCGGCCGGCCGGTCCACCAGGGTCTTTCGTTTTGGATCACGAAGACTCGCGGGGCCTGATCCAGACGAAGGACCCTAGGGGTTCGTGAACCCCTGATGCTGCCCGTACCCCCGCAACCGCTCCCCTACCTCCGCCACCTGCTCCCGGCTGAGCAGGTGCGGGGTGAGGCCCGGCACGGACGACGCCGTCAGCCACACGCGGCACATCCACTCCAGCTGGGCTGTGCGGTCGTAGGCCTGGTCCAGCGAGGCACCATGGGCGACCGTGCCGTGGTTCTGCAGCAGGCAGGCGCTGCGGCCGGTCAGGGCGCGGAGCATGTTCTCGGCCAACTCGGGGGTGCCGTAGGTCGCGTAGGGGGCGACCCGCACCGCGCCTCCGAGCGCGGCGGCCATGTAGTGGATCAGCGGCAGTTCCCGTACGAGCGTGGAGACGGCCGTGGCGTCGGGGGCGTGGGTGTGCACGACGGCCCGGGCGTCCGTCGTGCGGTAGACGGCCAGGTGCATGGGCAGCTCGCTGGTCGGGCGCAGCGTGCCGAGCACCTGGTGTCCGTCCAGGTCGACTCCGACCGCGTCGCCCGGCGTCAGCCGCTCGTACGGCACTCCGGTGGGGGTGACCAGCACGGTGTCGCCGATGCGTACGGAGACGTTGCCGGAGGTGCCGACGACCAGTCCGTCGGCGACCGTGCGGCGGGCCGTCGCGACGAGCTGGTCCCAGGCCCGCGCCACCTCCTCCGCCGCCGCGGCCGGCGCAGCCGGCTCCCGCCCGTGCCGTACGGCCTCCCGGGCGTCCCCTGGGTCATGTCGCTGATCGGCCATGCCGTGATCCTGCCAGGTGGGGTCCGCGCGGGGGTGGCCTGGCACACTCTGGCCGGGAGTCGCGGGTCCGTAAGTGCGCATATACGGACACACTCCCCCAGGAGGCGGTCCACAACGACGGGAGCCTGGAGGGTGACCGAAATCACTTCAACGGGTCCCGGGACCGGCTGAAGCGGTTCGCGAGGAGCCGGCGGAGAGCCCGGCACGGCCCCCTGAGGCGCACCAACGCTTCCGGAAGCCTGAATTCCGGCTTCGTTCGAGGCCGCGACCCTCGCGGGCCACCCATAAACGGAACGCCGATACGCCGATCGGTACACCCTCCAGCCCGTCTCAGTTCATCTTCCGTTCACCCAGGTTGCCTACGGTCCAACAGCCACTGACCTCCCACAGAAGCCTGGGTAAATGGAACACATCACGCTCCTCCTCGGAATCGTGATCGTCACCGCTCTCGTGTTCGATTTCACGAACGGTTTCCACGACACAGCCAACGCGATGGCGACGACCATCTCGACCGGCGCCCTGAGGCCCAAGACGGCGGTGGCGATGTCCGCCGCGCTGAACCTCCTCGGCGCCTTCCTCTCCGTCGAGGTCGCCAAGACGATCTCCGGCGGCATCATCAACGAACAGGGCATACGCGTCGAAGTGATCTTCGCCGCCCTGGTGGGCGCCATTCTGTGGAACCTGCTGACCTGGCTCCTCGGTCTGCCGTCCAGTTCCTCCCACGCTCTCTTCGGCGGTCTGATCGGTGCCGCCGTCACCTCGGCCGGCTGGTCCGCGGTGAACGGCTCGACGATCGTCACCAAGGTCCTGATCCCCGCCGTCGCCGCGCCGCTCGTGGCGGGCCTCGCCTCGATGCTCGCCACCCGCCTGTCGTACGTGATCGGCAGCCGCGCCGACGAGAAGGCGACCGCGAAGGGCTACCGGGCCGGTTCGATCGCCTCGGCGGGCCTGGTCTCCCTGGCCCACGGCACGAACGACGCGCAGAAGACGATGGGCATCATCACGCTGGCCCTGGTCACCGGCGGTGTCATCGCCCCCGGCTCGAACCCTCCCACCTGGGTCATCGTCTCGGCCGGTCTGGCCATCGCGCTCGGCACCTACCTGGGCGGCTGGCGCATCATCCGCACCCTCGGCAAGGGCCTGACGGACCTGGCGCCGCAGCAGGGCTTCGCCGCCCAGACCAGCGCGGCGACGGCGATCCTCGCCTCCTCGCACCTCGGCTTCTCGCTCTCCACCACCCAGGTCTGCTCCGGCGCCGTCATGGGCGCGGGCCTCGGCCGCAAGGGCGGCGTGGTCCGCTGGTCCACCGCGACCCGGATGCTGACCGCGTGGGCTCTGACGCTCCCGGCGGCCGGCCTGGTCGGCGCGGGCGCCGAACTCCTCACCAAGCAGGGCACCTGGGGCACGGTCGCCACCGGCGTGCTGCTGGTCGCCGGCGCCGGGGTCATCTGGACCCTCTCGCGCCGCAAGCCGGTCACGGTGGACAACGTCAACGACGTCGAGACGGAGCCCGCGGGCGTCGTCACCGCGGCGATCGCGGCGGTCATCCCGCCCCCGGCGGGCCCGGTCGTCGCGGCCGACACCGCTTCGGCGGACACGGACGCCGCCACCGACCTGCAGGCCACGATCCCGGCCCCGGACGCCGGCCCCTCCGCGGAGCCGGCCCCCGCCGCCACGGTTTAAGGAATCACCACTCATGAAGATCGACTGGGCAGCCCTCGGCTCCGTCTTCGGCGTCAGCCTGGGGGTCACCGTGGCCCTGGTGGCCCTGTTCACCCTGGGCGTCGTGGGCCTCACCAAGAAGGACTCGGCCCGGGGCGGCGCCGCCGCCCTGGCGGCCACCGGCGCCTACGCCTGTTTCGCGGCGTGCGCGGCGGCGGTCGCGTACGGGATCCATCTGATCGTCGCCTGACGGCCGGAGCACTTCGCAATCGCACGCGCAGCGACGTCGCTGCGCGTCACCCCCGCGGCGGTGTCGCTGCGGGGGTTTCCCGTGTTCCCGAGGTCAAGGGGTCCGCGAGTCGCGTTGCCGGACGGCCGCCGTCGCCCGGCCCAGGACACGGAGACGCTCCGTGACCGGGGTGAGGCCCCACCACAGTCCCGCGCAGGCGGCGGCCACGATGGTGACCACCAGCCACACGAGGGCCCGCGCCGGGGTTCCGGGCACCAGCAGCGCCGCCAGCGCGCCGATGCCGACCGCGAACATCCCCGTCGTCAGGGAGAAGAGTGCCAGCGGAGCCGCTGCCGCCAGCGAGGGGTGCGGCGCGTGGGGACCTCCCGCGCCTGCCGAGAATTCCTTGGCCCTGTCCCCCATGTGGGTCCCTCCCGTCCTCTGGACGGTTCGCTCGGACGCCGTCCACCGCCGGGTTTCTCCAGTTCGGCCAGCAAAGCACACCCCGCCGTACGGCGAAAGACGAGCACGGGCCCGGTGCGCCGTTTCGAGTCACGCGCCGGAACGCGCGCCCCTGGACCGCCCACTTCGGCCGCCAGTTCACAACGAAAAGCGCGATTCGGGCAACTGACGCGATTTCAGTGGTGTGGGACTCGGCACACCACAGCGTCGCAGGTCAAGAGCAAGTTGACGGCTGTTCTGGGCGCGTGGTGGACTGCCGGAGCCAGTACGGCGGCAGGAGAGGAAGCCGGTGCAAGTCCGGCGCGGTCCCGCCACTGTCACCGGGGAAGAACTCCCCGGGAGCCAGGAACTCTCGCCGCCGGTCTCGTCGAACCAGGGCGTGGACACCCTGAGTGAGGACATATCGCCATGCGCGGCTGCCGATTGAGGTTCTGTCACCGGGCCCCGTCCGACCGCACGGTCGGCTGAGCCGATGGGTGCCGATCGCGTCTTCGCGTACGGCGCCGCCGCCGGCCTCCTCGGTGACCTCCTGCTGGGCGATCCACGCCGCGGGCATCCGGTCGCCGCGTTCGGGCGGGCCGCGGCGGCCGTGGAACGGGTGCTGTGGCGGGACCACCGCGGGTGGGGCGCGCTGCACACCGCCGTCTGCGCCGGGGGTGCCGCGACAGTGGCGGCGCTCGCCGCATCCGCCGTACGTCCCTCCCGTACCGCCGCCACGGCCCTGACCGCCGCCGCCACCTGGGCCGTGGTCGGGGGCACGTCGCTCGCCCGCGAGGCACGCGCTGTCGAGCGCGCCCTGGAGGCGGGGGACGTCGAGGCCGCGCGCGCCCGGCTGCCGCATCTGTGCGGGCGGGATCCGCAGGCGCTGGACGCGGACGGGATCGCCCGGGCGGTCGTCGAGTCCGTCGCCGAGAACACCTCCGACGCCGTAGTGGGCGCGCTCACCTGGGGAGCCGTCGCCGGGGTTCCCGGTCTCGTGGGTTTCCGCGCCGTCAACACGCTCGACGCCATGGTCGGGCACAAGTCGCCCCGCTACCGGCGCTACGGATGGGCCTCGGCACGCCTCGACGACGTCGCGGGATGGCCGGGGGCACGGCTCACGGCCGTTCTCGCGGCAGCGGCGGGCCCCGATCCGCGGGGCGCGCTGCGCGCCTGGCGTGCCGACGCCGCGAAGCACCCGAGCCCCAACGCCGGGCCCGTGGAGGCCTCGTTCGCGGGCGCCCTGGGCGTGCGGCTGGGCGGGACGCTGTCGTACGGGGGGCGCGTGGAGCACCGGCCCGTGCTCAACGCGGCCGGGCGCGCCGTCCGTACGGACGACATCGAGCAGGCCGTACGGCTCTCCCGGCGCGTGAGCGGGCTCGCGCTCGGCATCACGGTCGCCGGGCGCCTGGTTGCCCGAAGGCTTCTCGCGAAGGGACGGACGTCATGAGCCGCGGACTCCTCGTCGCCGGTACCACCTCCGACGCCGGCAAGAGCGTCGTCACCGCCGGGATCTGCCGCTGGCTCGTACGGCAGGGGGTCAAGGTCGCGCCGTTCAAGGCGCAGAACATGTCCCTGAACTCCTTCGTCACCCGCGAGGGCGCGGAGATCGGGCGGGCGCAGGCCATGCAGGCCCAGGCGTGCCGGATCGAGCCGACCGCGCTGATGAACCCCGTGCTGCTCAAGCCGGGCGGCGAGCAGAGCAGCCAGGTCGTGCTGCTGGGCAAGCCGGTCGGTGAACTGAGTGCGCGCGGATATCACGGGGGGCGGCAGCAGCGGCTCCTCGGCACCGTGCTGGACTGCCTGGCCGAGCTGCGGGGCACGTATGACGCGGTGATCTGTGAGGGGGCCGGCAGTCCGGCGGAGATCAACCTGCGGCGCACCGACATCGTGAACATGGGCATCGCCCGCAACGCCCGGCTGCCCGTCCTTGTCGTCGGAGACATCGACCGCGGCGGCGTCTTCGCGTCCTTCTTCGGGACGGTGGCGCTGCTCTCTCCCGAGGACCAGGAGCTCGTCGCCGGGTTCCTGGTCAACAAGTTCCGCGGGGACGTCAGCCTGCTGGAACCGGGCCTCGACATGCTGCGGGACCTCACCGGGCGGCGCACCTACGGAGTCCTGCCGTTCCGGCACGGGCTCGGGATCGACGAGGAGGACGGACTCAGAGTCTCCCTGCGGGGCGCGGTCCGCGAGTCCGAGGTGATGGCCCCCGTCGGCGAGGACGTGCTGCGCGTCGCCGTCTGCGCCATCCCTCTCATGTCCAACTTCACGGACGTGGACGCGCTGGCCGCCGAGCCGGGTGTGGTCGTCCGGTTCGTGGACCGGCCGGAGGAGCTGGCGGACGCGGACCTCGTGGTGATCCCGGGGACCCGGGGAACCGTCCGCGCCCTGGAGTGGCTGCGCGAGCGCGGTCTCGCTGACGCCCTCGTCCGAAGGGCCTCTGAGGGGCGGCCGATCCTCGGCGTCTGCGGCGGCTTCCAGATCCTCGGCGAGCACATCGAGGACGAGGTGGAGAGCCGCAGGGGGCACGTGGACGGGCTCGGAGTGCTGCCCGTGCGGGTGCGGTTCGCCCGTGAGAAGACCCTGACCCGGCCGGCGGGGGAAGCCCTCGGCGAGCCCGTGGAGGGGTACGAGATCCACCACGGGGTCGCCGACATCACCGGCGGTACCCCCTTCCTGGACGGCTGCCGGGTCGGGCAGACCTGGGGCACCCACTGGCACGGGTCGCTGGAGTCGGACGGCTTCCGGCGGGCCTTCCTGCGCGAGGTGGCCGCCGCCGCGGGCCGCCGCTTCGTGCCGGCCCCCGACACCTCGTTCGCCGCGCTGCGCGAGGAGCAGCTCGACCGGCTCGGCGACCTGATCGAACAGCACGCGGACACGGACGCGCTGTGGCGGCTCATCGAGTCGGGCGCGCCGCAAGGACTGCCTTTCATCCCACCGGGAGCGCCCGCATGAGCACAGTGTTGTTGTTGTCGACCGCCGACACCGATCTGCTGGCGGCCCGTGCCTCCGGCGCGCCCTACCGGATCGGCAACCCGACCCGGGTGGACGTCGCCGAGGAGCTTCCGGGGCTGATCGAGGGCGCGGACATCGCCGTCGTACGCCTGCTGGGCGGCAAGCGCGCCTGGGAGGACGGGCTGGCCCGGCTGAAGGCGTCCCGCATCCCGACCGTGCTGCTCGGCGGGGAGGCCGTCCCCGACGCCGAGCTGATGGCCGAGTCGTCCGTACCGGCCGGTGTCGTGGCGGAGGCGCTGAAGTACCTGGTCGAGGGCGGCCCCGCCAACCTCACCGAACTCGCCCGGTTCCTGTCCGACACGGTGCTGCTGACCGGCGAGGGCTTCGACGAGCCGCGGAAGATGCCGGAGTACGGCGTCCACGCCGAGCGCCCGTTCACCGAGGGCCGTCCGACCGTCGGCGTGCTCTTCTACCGGGCCCACGAACTCAGCGGCAACACCGCCTTCGTGGACACCCTGTGCGACGCGATCGAGGCGCACGGCGCCAACGCCCTCCCCGTGTACTGCGGTTCGCTGCGCGGCGCCGACGCCGGGCTGTACGAGATCCTCGCCAAGGCCGATTCCCTCGTCGCCACGGTCCTCGCGGCCGGCGGCACGCACGCCTCGAAGGCCTCGGCCGGTGGCGAGGAGGAGTCCTGGGACATCGGCGCGCTGGCCGAGATGAACGTCCCGGTGCTGCAAGGGCTGTGCCTGACCTCCTCGCGCGCCGCGTGGGAGGCGTCCGACGCCGCCCTGTCCCCCATGGACGCGGCGATGCAGGTCGCCATCCCGGAGTTCGACGGCCGCCTGATCACCGTCCCGTTCTCCTTCAAGGAGCAGGGCCCGGACGACGTGCCGGTGTACCTCGCCGACCCGGAGCGGGCCGCGCGGGTCGCCGGGATCGCCGTGCGCCACGCGCGGCTCAAGCACAAGCCGAACGCGGAGAAGAGGATCGCGCTCGTCTTCACGGCGTACCCGACCAAGCACTCACGGGTCGGCAACGCGGTCGGCCTGGACACGCCCGCGTCGGCGGTACGGGTGCTGGACGCGCTGCGGGACGCGGGGTACGGCCTCACCGAGTACCCGGCGGGCGGCGACGAGTTGATCCACCGCCTCATCGAGGCCGGTGGTCACGACGTGGAGTGGCTGACCGAGGAGCAGCTGGCCGCCGCCCCCGCGCGCGTGCCGCTGGCCGACTACCGGGCGTGGTTCGACAAGCTCGACCCGGAGCTGAGGGACGCGATGACCGAGGCGTGGGGCGAGCCACCGGGCTCGCTGTACGTCGACGGCGACGACATCGTGCTCGCCTCGCTCCAGTTCGGGAACGTCGTGGTCATGATCCAGCCGCCGCGCGGCTTCGGCGAGAACCCGATCGCGATCTACCACGACCCCGACATGCCCCCGTCGCACCACTACATGGCGGCGTACCGCTGGCTGGAGAACAGTTTCGGCGCCGACGCGATCGTCCACATGGGCAAGCACGGGACCATGGAGTGGCTGCCCGGCAAGGGCCTCGGTCTCAGCAGGGGATGCGCGCCGGACGCCGTCCTCGGCGACCTGCCCCTGATCTACCCCTTCATCGTCAACGACCCCGGCGAGGGCACCCAGGCCAAGCGGCGCGGCCACGCCACCGTGGTCGACCACCTCGTACCGCCGATGGCGCGTGCCGACACCTACGGCGACCTGGCCAAGCTGGAGCAGCTCCTCGACGAGTACGCGCTCGTCTCCGATCTGGACCCGACCAAGGCACCGGCCGTGCGCGCCCAGATCTGGACGCTGGTCAAGGCGGCGGAGCTCCACCACGACCTGCACGTGGACGAGCAGCCGGACGACGACGAGTTCGACGAGTTCGTCATGCACATCGACGGCTATCTCTGCGAGATCAAGGACGTGCAGATCCGCGACGGCCTGCACATCCTGGGCGGCGGCCCGGTCGGCGAGCCGCGCGTCAACCTGGTGCTCGCCGTGCTGCGCGCCTCGCAGGTGTGGGGCGGGCAGGCGAACGCGCTGCCGGGTCTGCGGGCCTCGCTCGCGGAGCACTTCGGCCTGGTGGAGAAGGAACTGCTGGCGGAGCCCGGCGCTCCGGTGAAGGTGCCGGTGGAGCTGACGGACCTGGTGGAAGGCCCGTCCCGAACGGCGGCGGACGCGGTCGACCTGCTGGAGCAGCTGTGCCGGCGGATAGCGGAGGGGATGGAGGAGCGCGGCTGGGCGGCCTCCGAGAGCGGCGCTCTCGTACGCGAGGTGCTGGGCGCCGAACACCCCGACGCCGTCGCGGTGCTGGAGTTCGCGTGCACGGAGGTCGTGCCCCGCCTCGCCCGTACCACCGACGAGATCGGCCACATCCTCAAGGCGCTGGACGGCGGTTACGTCCCGGCGGGCCCGTCCGGCTCCCCGACCCGCGGCCTGGTCAACGTCCTGCCGACCGGCCGCAACTTCTACTCGGTCGACCCCAAGGCGATTCCGTCCCGGCTGAGCTGGGAGGTCGGTCAGTCGCTCGCCGACTCGCTGGTCGCCCGCTACCTCCAGGACACCGGCGAGTACCCGAAGTCCGTCGGCCTGACGGTCTGGGGCACGTCCGCGATGCGCACCCAGGGCGACGACATCGCCGAGATCCTGGCCCTGCTGGGCTGCCGCCCCGTCTGGGACGACGCCTCGCGCCGCGTGACCGGGTTCGAGGTGATCCCGCTGGAGGAGCTGGGCCGCCCCCGCATCGACGTCACGGTCCGCATCTCCGGGTTCTTCCGGGACGCGTTCCCGCACGTCGTCGGTCTGATCGACGACGCGGTGCGCGCGGTGGCCGAGCTGGACGAGCCCGCCGGGAAGAACTTCGTCAAGGCGCACGCCGACGAGGACACCGCCGAGCACGGCGACCGGCGGCGGGCCACGGCCCGTGTCTTCGGCTCCAAGCCGGGTGCGTACGGCGCCGGTCTGCTGCCGCTGATCGACGCCCGCAACTGGCGCAGCGACGCCGACCTCGCCGAGGTGTACGCGGTGTGGGGCGGCTACGCGTACGGGCGCGGGCTGGACGGGCGGGCGGCGCGCGGGGACATGGAGACGGCGTTCAAGCGCATCGCCGTCGCCGCGAAGAACGTCGACACCCGCGAGCACGACCTCGTCGACGCCGACGACTACTTCCAGTACCACGGCGGCATGGTCGCCATGGTGCGGCACCTGACGGGGGCGAGTCCCGAGGCGTACGTGGGGGACTCGGCCGTACCCGACCAGGTCAAGACCCGCACTCTCGGCGAGGAGACCCACCGCGTCTTCCGCGCCCGCGTCGTCAACCCGCGCTGGATGGCGGCCATGCGGCGCCACGGCTACAAGGGCGCCTTCGAGATGGCGGCGACCGTCGACTACCTGTTCGGGTACGACGCCACGGCCGGGGTCGTCGACGACTGGATGTACGAGAAGCTCAGCGCGGAGTACGTCTTCGACGCCGAGAACCGGGACTTCATGAAGAAGTCCAACCCGTGGGCGCTGCGCGGCATCACGGAACGGCTCCTGGAGGCCGCCGACCGGGGCCTGTGGGCCGAGCCGGACGCGGACACGCTGGAGCGGCTGCGCGCCACCTATCTGGAGCTGGAAGGCGACCTGGAGGGCGACGAGAAGTGAGTACCCCGTTTCCGTTCACGGCCGTCGTCGGCCAGGACGACCTGCGGCTCGCGCTGCTGCTGAACGCGGTCTCACCCGCGGTCGGCGGTGTGCTGGTGCGCGGCGAGAAGGGCACCGCCAAGTCGACGGCCGTGCGCGCCCTGTCCGCGCTGCTGCCTGACGTGGCGGTCGTCCCCGGGTGCCGTTTCTCGTGCGACCCCGCGGCACCGGATCCGTCGTGTCCGGACGGGCCGCACGAGCCCGGGGCGGGGGTGTCCCGTCCGGCCCGTATGGTCGAGTTGCCAGTCGGCGCCTCCGAGGACCGGCTGGTGGGCGCACTGGACATCGAGCGGGCGCTGGCGGAGGGCGTGAAGGCCTTCGAGCCGGGCCTGCTCGCCGACGCGCACCGCGGCATCCTCTACGTCGACGAGGTCAACCTCCTCCACGACCACCTGGTCGACCTGCTCCTGGACGCCGCCGCGATGGGCGCCTCGTATGTCGAGCGCGAGGGCGTCTCCGTGCGGCACGCGGCCCGTTTCCTGCTCGTCGGCACCATGAACCCCGAAGAGGGCGAACTGCGGCCGCAGTTGCTCGACCGGTTCGGGCTGACGGTCGAGGTCGCCGCCTCCCGCGAGCCCGGCCAGCGCGTGGAGGTCGTCCGGCGGCGGCTCGCCTACGACGACGACCCCGCCGGTTTCGCGGCGCGCTGGGCCGAGGAGGAGGCCGCCGTACGCGCCCGCATCGTGGCCGCGCGCGAGCTGCTGCCGTCCGTACGGCTCGGGGACGGGGCGCTGCGGCAGATCGCGGCGACCTGTGCCGCGTTCGAGGTCGACGGTATGCGCGCCGACATCGTGATGGCGCGTACGGCGACCGCGCTCGCGGCCTGGGCCGGGCGGACCGACGTGCTCGCCGAGGACGTACGACAGGCCGCGCTGCTCGCGCTGCCGCACCGCAGGCGGCGGAACCCCTTCGACGCGCCGGGCCTCGACGAGGACAAGCTCGACGAGACCCTGGAGCAGTTCGGGGAGTCCGGGGATTCCGGGGATTCCGGGGATTCCGGGGACGACGACGATCCTGATCCGGACGGGCCCGGCGGGGGTGGCGGCCGGCCGCCGCAGGACGGGCCGGCGGGCGACGGCGACACCCCCGCGCAGACCGAGTCCGGTGAAGGTGGGCCGTCGCAGACCTCAGGGGTCGGCGAGCAGTCTCCCGCACGCGCCTCCGAGCCCTTCCGCACGAAGGTGCTGACCGTGCCGGGGCTCGGCGACGGGGCCGCCGGGCGGCGTTCGCGGGCGCGGACCGAGCACGGGCGGACCACCGGGGCCCGGCGGCCCCAGGGGGCGCTGACCAAGTTGCACCTGGCGGCGACCGTGCAGGCGGCGGCGCCTCATCAGCGGGCGCGCGGCCGGTCGGGGCCCGGGCTCGTGGTGCGCCGGGACGATCTGCGGCAGGCGACGCGTGAGGGGCGCGAGGGCAACCTCGTGCTGTTCGTGGTCGACGCCTCCGGCTCGATGGCGGCCCGGCAGCGGATGAGCGCGGTCAAGGGCGCCGTGCTGTCACTCCTGCTGGACGCCTACCAGCGGCGGGACAAGGTGGGGCTGGTGACCTTCCGGGGCTCGGCGGCCGATGTGGCGCTGCCGCCGACGTCGTCGGTGGACGCGGCGGCGGTCCGGCTGGAGTCGCTGCCCACCGGGGGCCGTACGCCGCTGGCCGCCGGGCTGCTGAAGGCGCACGACGTGCTGCGGGTGGAGCGGCTGCGGGATCCGGCGCGGCGGCCGCTCGTGGTCGTGGTGACGGACGGGCGGGCCACGGGTGGCCCTGAGCCGGTCGCGCTGGCCGGGCGGGCGGCCCGGCTGCTCGCGGCCGAGGGGGTCGCGGCCGTGGTCGTGGACTGCGAGTCGGGGCCGGTGCGGCTCGGGCTGGCGGGGCAGCTCGCCGACGAACTGGGCGGAACCGCTGTGACGCTGGACGAGCTGCGCGCGGACAGCATCGCCGGGTTGGTGCGGGATGTGCAGGGTGCCGGAAAGAGGAGGGCCGCGTAATGCCGCAGGGACAGCCGAGTGTCGTACCGGACGACGGGCTGACCACCCGTCAGCGTCGTAACCGGCCGCTCGTGGTGGTGCACACCGGGATCGGGAAGGGCAAGTCCACCGCCGCGTTCGGGCTGGCGCTGCGGGCCTGGAACCAGGGGTGGCCTATCGGGGTGTTCCAGTTCGTCAAGTCGGCGAAGTGGAAGGTCGGCGAGGAGAACGCGCTCAAGGTGCTCGGGGCGTCCGGGCAGGGCGGGACCGTGGCCTGGCACAAGATGGGCGAGGGCTGGTCCTGGGTCCAGCGGGACATCCAGGGCGACAACTCGACCAATGAGGAGAAGGCCCGGGAGGGCTGGGAGCAGGTCAAGCGGGACCTGGCCGCCGAGACCTACAAGCTGTACGTGCTCGACGAGTTCGCGTACCCGATGCACTGGGGCTGGGTCGACACCGACGAGGTCGTCGACGTGCTGCGCAACCGGCCCGGCACCCAGCATGTCGTGATCACCGGGCGGAACGCGCCGGAGAAGCTGGTCGGCTTCGCGGACCTCGTCACCGACATGTCCAAGGTCAAGCACCCGATGGACGTGGGGCAGAAGGGCCAGAGGGGCATCGAGTGGTGACACGTTCCGTCCCACGGTTGGTCATCGCCGCGCCGTCGTCCGGCAGTGGCAAGACCACCGTTGCCACGGGGCTGATGGCCGCGTTCGCCGCGCGGGGGCTTTCCGTGTCCCCGCACAAGGTCGGGCCGGACTACATCGACCCGGGGTACCACTCGCTCGCCACCGGGCGGGTGGGGCGGAACCTCGACGCGTACCTGTGCGGACCCGAGTTGATCGGTCCGCTGTTCGCGCACGGTGCGCGCGGGTGCGACATCGCTGTCGTCGAGGGTGTGATGGGGATGTACGACGGGGCCGCGGGGGAAGGTGAGTTGGCCTCCACGGCCCATGTCGCCAAGCTGCTGCGGGCGCCGGTCGTGCTGGTCGTGGACGCGTCGGCGCAGTCCCGGTCGGTGGCGGCTCTGGTCCACGGGTTCGCCTCGTGGGATCCGGAGGTGCGGGTCGGGGGCGTGATCCTGAACAAGGTGGGGTCGGAGCGGCACGAAGCGCTGCTGCGGGAGGCGTTGGAGTCGGCCGGGGTGCCGGTGCTCGGCGTCTTGCGGCGAGTTCCGCAGGTCGACACGCCGTCGCGTCACCTTGGCCTGGTGCCGGTCGCCGAGCGGCGGGCTGAGGCGGTGGCGGCGGTGGCCGCGATGGCCGCGCAGGTGCGTGAAGGGTGCGACCTGGAGGCTTTGCTGGGGCTGGCGCGCAGTGCGGGCGCGTTGTCGGGTGCGGCTTGGGATGCGGCTGAGGCCGTATGGGGGTCGCCCCCGCCGTCCCTTCCCTCCCCCGAGCTCTCGGCTTCGCTCGAGCAGGGGGGACCCCTGGTGACGGTTGCCGTTGCCGGTGGAGCAGCGTTCACCTTCTCCTACGCCGAGAACACCGAACTCCTCGCCGCCGCCGGCGCCGAGGTCGTCCCCTTCGACCCCCTTCGCGACGAGCAACTGCCCGAAGGGACCCGTGGCCTGGTCATCGGGGGCGGCTTCCCGGAAGTGTACGCCGCCGAGCTGTCCGCCAACGAGCCGTTGCGCAAGGCCGTCGCCGAGCTGGCGCTCAGCGGTGCGCCCGTCGCCGCCGAGTGCGCCGGGCTGCTGTACCTGTGCCGGGAGTTGGACGGGCAGCCCATGTGCGGTGTGCTCGACGCCACCGCCCGGATGACCGAGCGGCTGACCCTCGGCTATCGCGACGCCGTGGCCGTCGGTGACAGCGTGCTCGCCGCGCCGGGGACCCGTATGCGCGGGCACGAGTTCCACCGGACCGTCGTCGAGCCCGGCGCGGGGGCGGCTCCCGCCTGGGGCGTGCGCGCTCCCCGGCCGCGCGTGGAAGGTTTCGTGCAGCAAGGGGTGCACGCGAGTTATCTGCACACGCACTGGGCCGCCGCGCCCGGGGCGGCCCGTCGGTTCGTGGAGAGGTGCCGGACGTCATGAGCAGCAGGCTGATCGGAGTCGGGGTGGGCCCCGGCGACCCCGAGCTGGTGACCGTCAAGGGCGTAGGCGCTCTGCGCGCCGCCGATGTCGTCGTCGTCCCCGTGATGGCTGCGTCTGATGGAACAGATGTGGGTGAGCGGGGGCGCGCCGAGGCGACCGTGCTGCACTACGTGCCCGAGGAGAAGGTCGTCCGCGTCGTCTTCGCGCTGAACGAGCGGAGCGACCGGGCGCGGCGCGAGGCCGCCTGGGACGCCGCCGGGGAGCGTGTCGCCCGGCTGCTTCAGCGGCACGCGGCCGTCGCGTTCGCCACCATCGGCGACCCCAACGTGTACTCGACGTTCACGTACCTCGCGCAGACCGTGCAGGAGCTCGTGCCCGGGACCGTCGTCGAGACCGTGCCCGGCATCACCGCCATGCAGGACCTGGCCGCGCGGTCGGGTGCCGTGCTGACCGAGGGCACGGAGCCGCTCACGCTCGTGCCCGTCACGGCCGGTTCCACCGTGCTCAAGGAGGCGCTCGCCGGTCCCGGGACCGTCGTCGCGTACAAGTTCGGGCGGCAGGCGCGGGAGGTCGCCGAGGTGCTGCGGGAGACCGGGCGGATCGAGGACGCCGTGTGGGGGTCCGCGCTCGGGCTGCCCGAGGAGTCGATCCGGCCCGCAGCCGACCTCGACGGCGGTTCGCTGCCCTACCTCTCCACCCTCATCGCGCCCGCCCGGCGCGACGGCACCCGCGGCGGCAAGCTGTGACCGGCGGCGGATCAGCCCGCGAGGCCCACCACCAGCCAGATGAACGCCGTGCCCGCGACCGTGCACAGCAGGGTCGTGTGGGCGGGGTGCTCGTGGTGGGCCTCCGGCAGGATCTCGGCCGCGGCGAGGTAGAGCAGCACGCCGCCGAAGAGGCCGAGGTAGCCGCCGAGGAACCACTCCGGGATGGCGAGGAACGCGGTCGAGGCCGCGCCCAGCACGGGCGCCAGCGCGTCCGCGAACAGCATCGCGACCGCCTTGCGGCGCGCGTTGCCGTACAGGCTGGTGAGGGTGAAGGTGTTGAAGCCGTCCGCGAAGTCGTGGGCGATGACGGCCAGCGCCACCGCGAGGCCCATACCGCCGCCCACCTGGAAGGCCGCACCGATCGCCACGCCGTCCATGGCGCTGTGACCCACCATGGCGGCCGCCGCCGTGAGGCCCACCTCGGGCGCCCGCTGGTGGTCGTGGTCGGCCGCCCCGTGTGCCGCCCGGCGCGCGGCGAGCAGCCGCTCCACCAGGTGGGCCAGCAGGAAGCCGCCCACAAACAGCAGCAGGGCCGCAGGCACGCCGAACACCTCGGTGCCCGCCGCGCGCAGTGCCTCCGGCAGCAGGTCCAGGCCGACCACACCGAGCATCAGTCCGCCGGCCAGGCCCAGGACCAGATGGCGACGGTCGGTCACGCGCTGTGCCGTCCAGCCGCCGGCCAGCGTCATCAGGAACGCGCCGAGCGCGACGAAGACCGCCATGTGCCCTTGCTATCCGATCAGGCCCCGGTCGCGCACATCCGGCCCCGATTCCGCCCGCACACATCGTGACATTCCGTACGAGAGGACCTGAACCCATGGCCGATGCCCCCACCGGCAAGGTGACCTTCGTCGGTGCCGGCCCCGGCGCCGCCGATCTGCTGACGTTCCGTGCCGCGCGCGCCATCGCCGAGGCCGACGTCGTGATCTGGGCGGCCAGCCTGGTCCAGGCGGAGGTCCTGGAGCACGCGCGTGCGGACGCGGAGGTCCTGGACTCGGCGACCATGTCGCTGGAGGACGTCGTCGCCGTGTACCGGCGGGCGCGCACCGAGGGGCTGAGGGTCGCCCGCATCCACTCCGGCGACCCGGCCCTGTGGGGCGGCACCCAGGAGCAGCTCGACCGGTGCGCGGAGATCGGCATCGCGACCGAGGTCGTCCCCGGTGTCTCCTCCTTCTCCGCAGTCGCCGCGCTCGCCCAGCGCGAGCTGACCATCCCCGAGGTCGCGCAGTCCGTGGTCCTCACCCGGCTCGGCGGCGGCAAGACGCCGATGCCGCCGGGCGAGGAGGTGCGCGAGTTCGCCCGGCACGGCACCACGATGGCGATCTTCCTGTCGGCGGCGCGCAGCGGGCAGCTGGTGCGGGAGCTGCTGGAGGGCGGCTACCCGACGACCACCCCGGTCGTGGTCGCCTACCAGGCGACCTGGCCCGAGGAGCTGGTCGTGAAGTGCACGATCGGCACGCTGGAGGAGACCGTCAAGGAGCACAAGCTCTGGAAGCACACCCTCTTCCTGGTCGGCCCGGCGCTCGACGCGCACGGCACGCGCTCGCACCTGTACCACCCCGGTCACTTCCACGGCTACCGCAAGGCCGACCCCGAGGCCCGCAAGGCCCTGCGCACACGGGGTGCGAGCACGTGATCACGGTCGTCGGCACGGGCACGGGGGCGCCGCTTCCCGAGGAGGTCCTCGCGGCGGCGGACCTCGTCGTGGGCGGGCGGCGGCATCTGGACGCCGCCCGGTTGCCCGAGGGCGCCGAGCGGATCGTGCTCGGGCCGCTGGCGCCGGCGCTGGACGCTATCGAGCGGTACCTGGACAAGGAGCGGCGGGTCGTCGTGCTCGCCTCCGGTGATCCCGGGTTCTTCGGCATCGTGCGGGCGCTGGGCGAGCGGTTCGGGCCGGACCGGCTGGATGTGCGGCCCGGCGTGTCGTCGGTGGCCGGTGCCTTCGCGCGGCTCGGGCTGACCTGGGACGACGCGGTGGTGGTCAGCGCGCACGGGCGCGAGATGCGCACCGCGGTGAACGTGTGCCGGGCGCGTCCCAAGGTCGCCGTGCTGACCGGGCCCGGAGCCGGTCCCGCCGAGCTGGGGGCGGCGCTCTGCGACGGCTCGGCCGACCGGGTCCTCGTCGTGGCGACCGCGCTCGGCGACCTCGAGCGCGAGCGCGTGGAGCGGGTGACGCCCGCCGAGGCGGCGGAACGGGACTGGGGGCCGGCGGTGAGCGTGGTGCTGTGCCTGGACGAGGCGCGGGCCCTGGGGCCGGTGCGCACGGTCGCGGGGGCGCCACCGGCTCCGTCCGCATGGGCCCTGGAGGAGAGCGCGTTCGCGCACCGGGACTCGATGATCACCAAGTTCGAGGTGCGCGCCCTGGCCCTGGCCCGGCTCGGGCCACGGCTCGGCGATCTGGTCTGGGACGTCGGCGCGGGCTCCGGCTCGGTCGCCGTCGAGTGCGCACGGCTGGGCGCCGCCGTCACCGCCGTCGAGAAGACACCCGACGGGGTCGAGCGGATCCGCGCCAACGCGTCCGCGCACGGCGTGGACGTACGGGTCGTGCACGGGACCGCGCCGGACGCGCTGGACGGGCTCGACGACCCCGACGCGGTGTTCGTCGGCGGCGGCGGACGCGAACTGCCCGCCATCGTCAGCGCGTGCGCGCGGCGCGCCCGGCGGGCGGTGGTGGTCGCCATGGCGGCACTGGACCGCGTACCGGCGGCGCGCGAGGCGCTCGTCGCCGCCGGGTTCTCCTGCGACGGCGTCCTGCTGCAGTCGTCGCGCCTCGCGCCGCTGCCGGGCGATGTGACCCGGCTCGCGGCGACCAACCCTGTTTTCCTGCTGTGGGGCACGCGGGCCCCGGCACTGCACGAAGGAGAAGCTCAGTGATCGGCCTCATTTCCGCCACCGCGGCGGGGGCGGCTGCGCGGGACCGGCTGGCCGCGGCGTGGCCGGACCGTACGCGGGCGTACGACGGGCCCGTGAAGGACGCCGTACGGGCCGCCTTCGCGGAGTGCGAGCAGCTCGTGTGCTTCCTTGCGACCGGCGCGGTCGTACGGCTGATCGCGCCGCTGCTGGGTGAGAAGGCCTCCGACCCGGGTGTGGTGTGCGTCGACGAGGGCGGGCGGTTCGCGGTGTCCCTCGTGGGCGGGCACGCGGGCGGCGCCAATGAACTCGCCCGCGCGGTGAGCGGGGTGCTGGGCGCGGAACCGGTCGTGACGACCGCCACGGACGCCGTGGGGCTGCCCGGGCTCGACACGCTCGGGTTCCCGGTGGAGGGCGATGTCGCCGCGGTGTCGCGGGCGTTGCTCGACGGGGAGCCGGTGGCGCTGGAGGCGGAGGTGAGCTGGCCGCTGCCGCCGCTGCCCGTCGCCGCCGAGGGCGCGTACACGGTCCGGGTCACCGACCGCGCCGTCGAACCCGGCGAACGGGAGGTCGTGCTGCGGCCGCCCACCCTGGTCGCGGGCGTCGGCGCGTCCAGGGGTGCCCCGGTGGAGGAGGTGCTGGGGCTCGTCGAGGGTGCGCTGCGGGACGCGGGGCTCTCCGTGGCCTCGCTCGCCGAACTCGCCACCGTCGACGCCAAGGCGGAGGAGCCCGGCATCGTCGAGGCGGCGCGGCGGCTCGGTGTCCCGCTCGTGACGTACGCCGCCGAGGAGTTGGCGAAGGTCGACGTGCCGAACCCGTCCGAGGCACCGCTCGCCGCCGTCGGCACGCCGTCCGTCGCGGAGGCCGCCGCGCTGGTGGGCGGGGGCGAACTCCTCGTACCCAAGCGGAAGTCGGCCATGGCCACCTGCGCGGTCGGGCGCCGGCCGGGGCGCGGACGGCTCGCGGTCGTCGGGCTGGGGCCGGGCGCCCGGGACCTGCTCACGCCGCGTGCACAGCAGGAGTTGCGGCGCGCGTCCGTGCTCGTCGGCCTCGACCAGTACGTCGACCAGATCCGGGACCTGCTGCGGCCCGGCACCCGGGTCCTGGAGTCGGGGCTCGGCGCCGAGGAGGAGCGGGCGCGCACGGCGGTCGCACAGGCGCGCAAGGGGCACGCCGTCGCGCTGATCGGCAGCGGGGACGCCGGGGTGTACGCGATGGCCTCCCCCGCGCTCGCCGAGGCGTCCGACGACATCGACGTGGTCGGGGTGCCCGGCGTCACGGCGGCGCTCGCGGCCGGGGCGATCCTCGGCGCCCCGCTCGGCCACGACCATGTGTCGATCAGCCTCTCCGACCTGCACACGCCGTGGGAGGTCATCGAGCGGCGGGTACGGGCCGCGGCCGAGGCCGACCTCGTGGTGACCTTCTACAACCCCCGCTCCCGGGGCCGCGACTGGCAGCTGCCGAAGGCCCTCGCGATCCTCGCCGGGCACCGGGAGCCGACGACACCGGTCGGTGTCGTACGCAACGCGTCGCGGCCGGACGAGTCCAGTCGCCTCACGACCCTGGCCGAACTGGACGTGGCGACGGTCGACATGATGACGGTCGTGACCGTGGGCAACACGGCGACCCGCCGGATCGCGGGCCGCATGGTCACGCCGCGCGGATACCGCTGGCAGGAGGAGGCGAAGTGAACCGTGTGGTGCACCCGATCGAGCAGGAGTCCTTCCGGCGGCTGCGCGCCCGCCTCGACACCTCGCACTTCCCGCCGCTGACCCGGGCGGTGGTGGAGCGGGTCATCCACTCCGCCGCCGACCTCGACTACGCCACCGACCTCGTCATGGACGAGAGCGAGCTGGAGAAGGCGCACGCGGCGCTGCACGCCGGGGCGCCGGTGGTGGTGGACGTGGAGATGGTCGCGGCCGGGATCACGCGCCGCGAGACGGTCTGCCGCCTCAAGGACGCCAGGTCGGGCCCCGGCATGACCCGTTCGGCGCACGCGATCCGGCTGGCGTACGAGGACGTCGGCCCGGGCGCCCTGTGGGTGATCGGCTGCGCGCCGACCGCCCTGGAGGAGCTGCTGAAGCTGGACGTCTCCCCCGCGCTCGTCATCGGTCTGCCCGTCGGTTTCGTCGGCGCTGCCGAGTCCAAGGCCGCGTTGCGCGAGAGCGGGCTGCCCGCCGTGAGCAACGTGTCCGAGAAGGGCGGTTCGGCGGTCGCCGCCGCCGCGCTCAACGCCCTGCTGTACCACCCCGTTCCGAAGTTCGAGGAGACATCGTGACCACTCCGCCGCCCGCCCTGCTCATCGCCGGCCACGGCACCCGGGACGAGGCCGGAGCCGAGGCGTTCCGCGACTTCGTACGGGAGCTGGGGCGCCGCCACCCCGACCTGCCCGTCGCGGGCGGCTTCATCGAGCTGTCGCCGCCGCCGCTGGGCGAGGCGGTGACCGAGCTGGTGGAGCGGGGGGTGCGCCGCTTCGCGGCCGTGCCGCTGATGCTGGTGTCCGCCGGACACGCCAAGGGGGACATCCCGGCGGCGCTGGCCCGGGAGAAGGAACGGCACCCGGGCATCTCGTACACCTACGGGCGCCCGCTCGGCCCGCACCCGGCGCTGCTGTCGGTGCTGGAGCGGCGCCTGGACGAGGCGCTGGGTGGGGCGGCGCGCACGCCTGAGGAGCGCGCCGAGGTGACGGTGCTGCTGGTGGGCCGTGGCTCCACCGACCCCGACGCCAACGCCGAGGTCTACAAGGCGGCGCGGCTGCTGTGGGAGGGGCGCGGGTACGCGGGCGTGGAGACGGCGTTCGTGTCGCTGGCGGCGCCGGACGTGCCGAGCGGCCTCGACCGGTGCGCCAAGCTGGGTGCGAAGCGGATCGTCGTCCTGCCGTACTTCCTGTTCACCGGGATCCTGCCGGACCGGGTGCGGCAGCAGGCGGAGGACTGGGCGGCGGCGCATCCTCAGCTCGAGGTGCGGTCGGCGGACGTCATCGGGCCGGAGCCGGAGCTGCTGGACCTGGTGATGGAGCGCTACCGGGAGGCGCTGAAGGGGGATCTGCGGATGAACTGCGACTCGTGCGTGTACCGGATCGCGCTGCCCGGCTTCGAGGACAAGGTGGGGCTGCCGCAGCAGCCGCACTTCCACCCGGACGACGACGGGCACGCGCACGGTCACGGCGACGGGCATCACCATCACGGTCATGGACACCACCACGGGGGGCACGCGCACTCCCATGCGCACTGAACGGGACGGAGCACAGCACGACCTGCGGCACCACGGGGACGCCGAGGTCCGTGACGGCGGAGCGGGGCTGACCGACCTCGCGGTGAACGTGCGCGCGGACACGCCTCCGGCGTGGCTGCGGGAGGTGATCGCCGAGTCGCTGGGCGGGCTCGCGGCCTACCCCGACGGGCGGGCGGCGCGGGCGGCGGTGGCGGAGCGGCACGGGGTGCCGGCCGAGCGGGCGCTGCTGACGGCGGGGGCGGCGGAGGCGTTCGTGCTGCTCGCCCGCGCCCTGGAGGTACGGCGGCCGGTCGTGGTGCACCCGCAGTTCACGGAGCCGGAGGCGGCGTTGCGGGCCGCCGGGCACGTGGTGGATCGGGTGCTGCTGCGGCAGGCGGACGGCTTCCGGCTGGATCCGGCGCTGGTGCCGCAGGACGCGGACCTGGTGGTGATCGGGAATCCCACGAACCCCACGTCCGTCCTGCACCCGGCGTCGGTGATCGAGGAACTGGCCCGCCCGGGACGGGTGTTGGTGGTCGACGAGGCGTTCATGGACGCGGTGGCCGGGGAGCGGGAGGCACTGGCGGGCCGGACGGACGTGCCGGGCCTGGTGGTCCTGCGCAGCCTGACCAAGACCTGGGGTCTGGCGGGGCTGCGCATCGGCTACGTCCTGGCCGATCCCGGAACGATCGCGCGACTGGAGCGGGCGCAGCCGCTGTGGCCGGTGTCGACACCGGCGCTCGCGGCGGCTCAGGCCTGCGTGTCGCCGCGGGCGCTGGCGGAGGCGGCGCACGCGGCGCACCGGGTGGCGGCGGACCGGGCCCATCTGGTGGCGGGCCTGCGGGAGTTCGGGCCGGACGGGCTGTATGTGGCGGAGCCGGCGGAGGGGCCGTTCGTGCTGGTCCGCCTGGCGCGGGCGGCTGCCGTGCGGCGGCATCTGCGGGACCTCGGCTTCGCGGTGCGCCGCGGGGACACGTTTCCGGGGCTGGACGAGGAGTGGCTGCGGCTGGCGGTACGGGACCGGGTGACGGTCAACCGCTTTCTGCAGGCGCTGGACCGGGCGATGGCACTGGCACAGGGCTGAGCGGGAGCCGGCGGCACCAGGCCAGGGGCCGCCGCCGGGGCTAGGCTGGAAAACGGTCCGAGCAACAGCGCCGGAGTCAGCGGTCTGTGCCGGTGGGCATTCCCGCGCGGTCCCGGTGCGCGCACCGGTGAGGCAGATCATGGCCTGGAACCTGAGCGGGACCTATCTGGAGAGCTGCAACTGCGATGTGGTGTGCCCGTGCACCACATCGGGTTTCGCCGCGCCCGCCGATCACGAGCGCTGCCAGGTGACCTTCGCGTTCCACGTCGACCGAGGGGAGGTCGACGGCGTCGACGTGTCGGACCGCAGCGTCGCCGTCTTCATCGACGGACCCCGGGTGATGGCCGACGGCGGCTGGCAGGTGGCGCTGTATGTCGACGCGGCGGCCGACGACGGCCAGGCGGAGGCGCTGGGCAGGGTGTTCTCCGGGCAGGCGGGTGGGCCGATGGCGGCACTCGTCCCCCTCATCGGTGAGGTCCTCGGCGTCGAGCGCGTGCCCATCGGCTACCGGGACGACGGACGCCGTCACGCGGTGCGCGTGGGCGACGCCATCGACATCGAGATCGAGGACCAGGTCGCCCCCCAGTTCGGCGCGGACGGCCCGGTGATGGGGCTGACCGGCGTCTTCCACCCGGTCGGCAGCACGCTGACGATCGCCCGGTCCAGCAGGGCCACCGGCACCGGTGTGTACGGCCGGTCATGGGACTTCACCGGCGGCAACGGTCACTCGGCGCCCTTCACATGGTCCGCGTGACGACCGGCCCGCTCGCCGGGCGTGGCAGGGTCGGCTCCGCCGGGCTGCTGCTGCTCGCAGCTGCGGTCGCCTGGGCCTGGGTGGTGGGACGCGAGCGCGGTATGGGGGCGATGCCCGGGACGATGGCCTGGATCTGCCCGCCTTCCTGCCCGTGTGGACGGCGATGACAGCCGCGATGATGCTGCCCGCCACGGCGCCCGTCGCGGCCTTGTACACGCGCACGATCGTCAGCCACCGGGTCGCGCGCGTGGTCGCGTTCACCGTCGGTTACCTGCTGGTGTGGGCCGCCGCCGGGCTTCCCGCCTACGCGCTGGCGGCCCTCGCCGGCCGGGCGGCGGGCACGGATGCGGCCACCGCCACCGCGGTCGCCGCCGCCGTCTTCGCGGCCAACGGCGTCTACCAGCTCACCCCCCTCAAGGACCGCTGCCTCGCCCGGTGCCGCTCGCCGATCGGGCTGATGCTGCGCTGTGCGTCGTATCCGGGGCGGTCCCGCGATCTGCGCGCGGGCGCCCACCATGGCGCTTTCTGCCTGGGCTGCTGCTGGTCGCTCATGGCGCTGCTGGCGGCGTTCGGCATGATGAACCTGTGGGCCATGGTGGGCCTGGCGGCCGTGCTGAGCGCCGAGAAGCTCGCCCCGGCGGGTCCGGTGGTGGCCCGGGGCGCGGGGGCGGCCTCCCTCGCCCTGGCCATCGCCGTCGCCTGGGTCCCGGGACTGGCGCCCGGACTGATCGGCAGCGCGATGTAGACCGGCTGGCCCGGAAGGCAGACGCCGGGGCCCTAGCTTGATCTTTAACCTCCGGCGTCGAATGGTGCGTCGAACTTGATCACTCGGTCCGGTAACTGCCGTACGCAGAAGCGGCCTTCGTCT
>NZ_JBIWIM010000019.1:0-72583 GCF_044764595.1 Streptomyces sp. NPDC093984
ACCGAACAGGGCTACGCCATCCGCACCGCCGGCACCCGCCGCCGCATCCCCATCGACTTCGAAGGCCTTACCCTCATCCGCATGACAGGACTACCACAGGTAAAGGGAGCGCAAAGCAACCTCTGAGGCGCAGGTCAGGAAGTGTCCTCCCCGCCGACGCGGGGGTGTTCCGGCACGGTGCCGATGCCGGTCACGGCAGTCGCGGTCCTCCCCGCCGACGCGGGGGTGTTCCGTCCTCGACGCGGAACTCCCACCGCCAGTCGGGGTCCTCCCCGCCGACGCGGGGGTGTTCCGGCCATCGAGGCGCTGAAGAAGGCGTGGGACGAGTCCTCCCCGCCGACGCGGGGGTGTTCCGTCATGGGCGGGCTCGCGGTCGGTTCGATCGTGGTCCTCCCCGCCGACGCGGGGGTGTTCCGCATGCGGACTGACACGCCCCGTGCCAACCAGGGTCCTCCCCGCCGACGCGGGGGTGTTCCGCACGCGTTCGTGTCCGACTACGCGGAGGGTGCGTCCTCCCCGCCGACGCGGGGGTGTTCCGCTCGTGAAGGCCGTGCACGTCAAGGACCCCGAGTCCTCCCCGCCGACGCGGGGGTGTTCCGATCCGATCGACCCGCGGGCGCTGAACGCGTTCGTCCTCCCCGCCGACGCGGGGGTGTTCCGCTGGCGCGGCAGGCGTTCCTCGCCGCGGCGAAGTCCTCCCCGCCGACGCGGGGGTGTTCCGCCGGTTCTGCACTCAGCACCGGATCATGCTGGGTCCTCCCCGCCGACGCGGGGGTGTTCCGTCGACGACGAACCTGGGCCGGGTCGGTGCGGAGTCCTCCCCGCCGACGCGGGGGTGTTCCGACGCGCGAGGACCGGGCCAAGCACGGTCGCGAGTCCTCCCCGCCGACGCGGGGGTGTTCCGGCCGCCGGTCCGCTGTCCCTCGAGCAGGTCATGTCCTCCCCGCCGACGCGGGGGTGTTCCGTTCGAGTAAACGCCGAGCACGATCGGGCTGGCGTCCTTCCTGCCGACGCGGGGGTGTCCCGCCGTACGGGGCGGAAAAGCTGAGCGACGAGGGCAGTGCGACCCCGCCTCCTACGACGCTGTGGCAGTCCGCCATAGTGAAGGCCCCGCCGGTCCGCGCTCCCCCGTCGCGGACCGGCGGCCGGCGGATTTCGTTCTGCTCAAGACAGCCGAGACGTGTACGGGGTCCGTGCCGGCTGTGTCCGGCACGGACCCTCACACAGCCTCCCACGGCTACGACGCAGCCCACTCCAGCCCGAGGTCAGCCAGTGCCTGGAGCTTTGCCCCCAGGTCGGTATTTGCGGAGGGTGCGGTTCCTCTGGAGTGAAGCGCTGAGCTGGCAGAACGCCGGAGCACGGAGCTGGTTTTAGGCGCGAGCGGGCACTGTGCTTGCCGTGTCGCCGCGTTGCGTGATCAGATTGCGGCAGCATCGCGTGCCGGTGGCGGACTGCGTCAGGCATGGAGGTGCGGAACCGAAGGGACCGCCATCCGTGGCTTCCCGCGACGGCGACCGTGTAGTCGCCTTGAGTCTGCAGCTCTCACAAGCACATCAAAAACTGCGTCGTCAGATCAACGAGATCAGGACAAGTCTCGGACACCGCCGGTTGAGCGACGACGCACTTGTCACCCATTGCCTGGCCTTTTGTGCCGCCTTGACCTCGCACCATCAAGGCGAGGACGACGGGATGTTCTCCCAGTTGCTGCGCGAACGCCCGGATCTCGCAGCGACGGTCGCGAAGCTTGTCGAGGATAATGGAATGATCTCGTCGATGCTGTCCCGGGTGCGTGAACTCGCCGAGAGGGCTGCCGAATCGCGTGGCCCGGTCCTGGAGACGATCGGGCGTGAGCTTGACGGATTGGCGGCGATCATGGAATCCCACTTCAGCTATGAAGAGCGGACGATCAGCGAGGCGCTCGATGGCGGAGTACCTGATACCGACTGGCCCGACATGGTCTTCCGGTTCGGCATGGCATAAGGGAGGTTCGTGATCAGGCCATGAGCTCGTATTGGTCCTGGTCAGGGGTGGGGTAGAGGCGCTGGTGCTCGCGGGTGGCGTGGAACCGCCAGTAGGCATCGAGGTCGCCGTTGGAGACGAGAGCGCGCAGTCGCAGGACGGCTTCAGCTCCGGCAAGGCCGCGTCACTGGTCTCGATCACCTCGAAGATCTCGCGGTAGGCATCCCGCCAGTGATCGAGAAGGCGCTCCAGGTCCAGCGGCTCCAGCGAGCTCTCGGGCTCCCAGGGAAGATACGCACGCAACTTCGCCAGACTGTTCAACGCCGCGTGGTACTTCTCGGGGTAGAGGCGAGCCTGGTGGGCGGCCATCTCCTCCAGCACCATCCAGGGCACAGCGACCCGGTGGTGCTTGGACTGCCGCAGCTTCCGAATGAGGTCAGCACGCGGACTCGACGGTGACAGATGGTTCACCGCGTTTGTGTCAAAGATGATCACACAAGCCTCCCTGCTCGTACGGGCGCAGTATCTCAGCGGCAACCTGCCGGTCGCCCGCGCGAAGAGGGCCGGCGCCTGACACAGCGCGAGGGCCACGCCGACTCCGGCATGGCCCTCGCGCGGTCCCCGACGGCCGCTACGCCGCGGCCCACGCCAGTCCGAGGTCGGCCAGCGCCTGTGTCCAGGGGCGATTTTTCTGATCAGTGGGTGGTGGGCTGGCCCGGGCTGATCAGTTTGGTGTTGGGGGCGATAGGGCTCCGGGCCGAGCTATCACGGCTTGGTGATGGGGGACCGGGTTTCAGTTCTCTGAATTGAGCTGCTGTTTTGTCAGGTGGAGCGGGCGTTGGTCAGGTGTGGTCATATTCCGGGTGTGTTGATCAGGTTCGTTGAGTGCTGCTATGCGGTCATCCAGTACAGGGCGGTGTCCATGTCGCGTGGGGTCCAGGTGCGGATCGAGGCTGGGGCAGCGGCGAGGAGTTGTCGATCTTTTCTATGTAGCGGCTGTAGCGGCCGGGTGCGTGGCTGAGGGTGATGCCGAGAGTGCGCAGTCCGCTGTGGGCTCGCCGGTCGTAGATGGCCATGCGGTCTGGTGCGGCTGCTGTGAGGACGGCGGAGGCGAGGGCGTCACCAGTGCGGAAGCCTGGTAGGTGGGCGAGGGCGGCGCGGCCGGCTTGTGCTCCCGCGCTGCGGCTGAGGGTGGTGTCCCGGGCGGCGGTCGTGGCTGCGGCGGTTGCGCGGCGTACGTCGGTGTCTGCGAGCGCCATGAGTTCGGCCGCCCAGGGCGTGTCGGCTCTGAGCCGTTTCCACATCAGCAGTGCTCCGATGTCGGCTTTGCCGATGCTTCCGCTGGTGCATGCACGTCGTGTCACTTCTTGCAGGGTCTCGTCGTAGTACGGGCTGACGGCGCCGGTGTAGGCCTGGTGGGCGGCGGCGACGCGCTGCCATTGTTCGGGTGCGAGAGCGAGCGGTTGGTCTGTCACGGTTTGCTGCTCCGTCTTGTCCGGAGGGATGAGGCAGGGGGTGGTCAGCCGCTGACTGGGGGGTTGCCGCGGTGTTCCCGGAGTGCTTGGAGGATGCGCGCCGGGTGTTCGTCCTGGGGGTTGTCGGGGTCTGCTGCGGGGGCGCCGAGGAGTGGGCCGAGGCGGCTGTACAGCGCGTCGAGGCCGATGAGCGCGTCAAGGCTATGCAGGGTGTCGCTGTCGATGGCGGGGAACGGCGCCCGGTCGGGCGGGAGGAGTACGGCGAGGAGGGCAAGCGGGTCCCACCCCTGGTCGAAACGTTGGTTGATCCAGGTACGGCAAACCTCGGATTCAGTGTGGCGCCATGCCCAGATGAGCGTGATCTGCAGCTCGGTGAGTTCGTCGATGGGCCGGCTTGCGGAGGCGGCGAGGTGCCGCGCGATCTCGTGGCTGATCAGTGAGCGGGCCTCACCGATCCAGTCGTGCGTGGCCGCTGCCTGCGCGTGGTCTGGGCTGTCGGGGGCGTTCCGGGCAGTGACGCGTTGCAGAGTGCGAGCGGCCAGGACAGCTCCGTCAGGGGTCTCAGCCATTAGTTTGAGGATTGCGGGCCGGTCGGGCTCGGCAAGGTCGGTCAGGAGGTCTTTCGCGAGGAAGTCCATGGCGCGGTCCGCGGTGAACAGGCCGAGGGCCCCTTGGGGAGCGGAGGTCAGGTGGCCGTAGTGCTGGGCTGCGGCTTTGAGGAGCGCGGCAGCCGGTAGGGGTGTGCCGGCGGCGCGTTTGTACTGGATGCGCCGGGTAATGCGCTGGGTGTCGTCGCGCAGACGCAGGAGGAGTTCGTCTGCTTCGGTCCCCGGGGTACCGTCGGCCAGTTGCTGCAGGGCGCTGTCGAAGGTGTGCTCGGGAAGGTCGTCGTCGGGGATACCGAAGACCATGTACCGGTCGAAGTAGTCAATGCTGCCGATGCCGCGCCGCAGCGCAATGGCCTGGGTGTTGGCGCCGTAGCCGAGTGCTTGGCGAAGTGGTGCGAACAGCATGCCCATGAGGCCGATCACGCCGTCCAGGTGCTGTTCGGCGACGCCAGCGTCCTGCAGCCTGGTGCGCCAGCGCTCGATGCCTTGTTCGGGCCGCTCGTCGCGGCGTGGGGGCAGGCTCACGCTGGCGCCGGTGAGTTCGGCTCGGTGCTGCCACAACAACTGGTAGGCGCGGGGCTCACTGGTGCGCAAGAAGGTGACGATGAGGAAGTCGACGATGTCGACGTTGCCGGTGAGCTGGCCGAGGGTGGCGTCCACCTGGCCGAAGAACCGCTTGATGGCCCGCGGGGTACGCAGCCGGCCCTGCAGGTAGCGGTAGTAGGCCTCGGAGAGCCTTTCCTGCTCGCTGGCTGGCAGGGTCAGGCTGTGCGAGGCGAGGACTGCGGCGAGGGAGCGGTTGACCAGAATGTCGGCGTCGCGCTCGCGGAAGGCGGGAAGGTCCAGCCGGACCTGGATGATCTTTTCCAGGAAGTCGCGTGCGCGGGGCTCGCTGTTACCGACGAGCTCACTGCGTTGCAGGACGTCCAGCAGGGTCCGTTCGTCGAAGCTGATCAGGTAGTACACATTGGGCAGATGGCCTACGAGGCGTACCAGCTTGAAGACGACGAGGAGCTCTTCGGGGGTGAGGCGGTCCAGGTCGTCCATGACGACGAGGACCGGGTGACCCGCTTTGCGCAGGGCTTCCTCGGCTTTGTGTTTCGCGGCGGATGCGCTCGTGTCGCCGCTGATGCGGTTGCTGACCTCCTGGATCAGCCCCTCGGAGTCCAGGCCGAAGAGAGCGGTGACCTTCCCCAGAGGACTGATGGCCTTGCCGAATCCGCCGATCTTCTCCCGCGCCTCGGACCACCGCTCGTTCTTCGGGAGGGCTTCGCGGATCTCGCTGAACAGTGCCAGCGTGAGCGACTCCAGATCGGAGTACAGCCACGGGTTGAGTTCCGCGACCAGCCACCCGCCATCGTTGGCCGCGTCGTCCCGCAGGCGACGTGTCACCTTGCCCAGGACGCTGGACTTCCCTGAGCCCCAGGGGCCGATCAGCGCGAGGACTCCGGTTTCGGTCTGGGCTCGTACCCGGTCCAGCAGGCCGATGACATGGTGGGCGTATTGCCCATGTCCGAGCAGGTCAGGTCCTTCCTCGTGGTCGAGGAAGGGTTCGTCGTTGAAGAAGTGCGCGTCGGCCATGTGCCCATTGTCGGGACAAGTCGGAATCCAGTAAGGGAATTCGCGCAGTTCAGGTCGAACGAGGCTGGCTGTGGTGGGGAGGTGTTGCTGGTCGGGGTGGAGTAGGAGCCAGCCGCGTTGCTGGTTGTGGAGCCATGGGCGGGCTGCTGGTGTTCCCAGGACGGCAACGCCCGCGCCAGCACGCCTTCCTCGACGCCGCACAGGCCTGCCAGTATCCGCCGCCCGCCCTCGTTGAGCAGGAGCTCCGCGTCGGCTCGCACGGCGCCGCCTTCATGCCGGGGACGGGAGCCGGTGACCGTGAAATGCCCGAGCACCTGCTGGGGGTGCATGCCGTACGTGGCAGCCACCCGGCACATGAGCGACCAGATCGTCTCGCTGCTCACGGACGCAGTCCGCACAGGACCGGAAGAGGTGTCACCTCGTCACGGTCTCGTACCTAGGGTGCCCAGCAGGCACTGACGGCAAAGATTCATGCCCGGAAGCGGACAGACAGGCGTGCTGTCACTGGTGCGCGTCAGGGCACGTCACCGCAGAAGACGCAGTACCACAGGAGGAGTCGATGTAGGCGGCTAGGCGCCGCTGCCAGGGGGTGTCCTGTTCGCGCAGGACAGCGCGGCAGGCCCGCTCCAGGGTGCTGTTCTCCCGCCAGCGAAGAAAGCGGCGCCGGCAGGCGAGAAAGGGTCTCAGAGCCGGGGGAAGACGCGTCCAGGCTGCCCGGTGCAGGCGATGTAGACGATGCCCTCCAGGAGCTGCCGCTCGCAGCGGGGACGGCCACCGGTGTGCGATCGCGCGGGCAGCAGATCGGACAGTGTCTGCCAGGCGCGTCGCTGATCCGTGGCTGCCACACCGACACCCGATCTGCCAGCGACAGCAGCTCATCGACCAGACGCCGCTGTTCCGGAGCACGGCCCCTGCCTTCGATCAGCTGCCCCTCGAGGTCTCCGCCCTGCACACGCGGTATAGAAGGCCACTCCTGTGCGCTGCTGGGCGTGCGGTGGGCAGTGCGTCTTCGTACGGTTTTCTGTGCCCGGCTCAGACAGGACGGCAGGGCTTGGCGGTCCCGTGCCCGGTCGCACGTTGCATGGGACCGCCCCCGAGGAGTAACTGGCCGCGGCAGGGTGGGGGGCCCCTGTCGTCCCATCCCGATGGCCCCGCGGCGGTCAGGCCAGCTGCTGGCGGTCAGTGCCTCCGGGGCTGCGCCCTGCTGCCCTTCGTCGTGAACATCCCGACGCACGGCGGCCACCATCGCGCCAGCCGAAGCGCTGTCGCGTGCAGAGGTCAGATGGTGCGAGCGGCCCGGTAAGTCCCTGCAGTTGTCGCGGGTGTGGCGTATGGTGATGTCACCGACGCGGGGTGGAGCAGCTCGGTAGCTCGCTGGGCTCATAACCCAGAGGTCGCGTGGTTCAAATTCCGCCCCCGCTACGATCGAAGGGTCCGGCAGGAGCCGGGCCCTTCCCCGTTTTCATCGGCTGCTAGCACCCTTGGAGGGCTGGGCGGGGGCTTCGCAGTTATGCCCATTCGATGCCGAGCTTCCGCAGTGCGTCCTGCTGCTCTTGGGTGAGATTGCCTCGCCTCGCGCGGGTGTTCGAGACCCATACGCCGAGCTTGACGGGTAACGCTCGGAGGGGGGCTTGTTGGTGTGTCTCGGGCTTGCTGGCCTGGTGTGTTGTGGGTTCGTTGAGAGTGGGCGGGTGCGCGGTTCCGGCGGGTAGTCCGGGGTGTGAGCTGGGGTTGTGTCGTGTGTGCTGAGTGGGACCGGGTTCGTTGTGGGTTTCGCTAGCGTGTAAAGGCTCGGTTGGTGTTTGTGCTGGTCAGCGCTGTTTTGCCTGTTCGGTGGGTGGGGGTTAGCGGTTGTGGGTGGGGCGGTTGTGTTGTTCGGCGAGGTGGTCGAGCTGTACCGCGTCGAGGGCAGCTTTGGTGATGCGTTCGGTGCCGTCGTGGATGGCGGTGATGGCGGCTTGGCGGATGAGGCGGGTGAGGGATCCGATGCGGCCGGCCGTGCGCTGGTGGAGGTAGGGGGCGTGCCGGGGGAGGAGGCCGGGTTTGTGGTGGGTGAGGTCGAGGGCGTTCTCGATGTCGGTGATGACGTCGCGGAATGGTTGGCGGGTGCCGTGGCGGGCGGGGAGGGGGCCGCAGGTGATGAGGGTGGCGCGGCCGGCGAGTTGAGCGCCCCGTGTCCCGCTGAACAGGGGTGTGTCGGTGACGTTGATGCCGGCGTACACGAACGTGGCGGGCAGGCGTTCGGTGAGATCTTTTAGCAGGTCGGCGGCCTGGGCGCCGGTGGTGGTGCGGGGGTTGAGGCGGTGGATCTCGTCGATGAGGACGAGTTGGACGCCAGCTTGGGTGTAGGTGTGGCAGACGGCGTCGGTGATCTGGGTCTGGGTCATGCGGGTGGTGGTGGGGATGCCGAGGTAGCGGGCGAACTCGGTGATGAGGGTTTTCGCGGTGGCGCCAGGCGGGACGAGGACGTACGCCACGGGTGCCGTGGCGTGGGCTGATCCGGGCGGGGGCGGGTTTTTGCGGGTGTGGGCGAGGTGGCAGGCGCGGCCGACGTTCAGCAGGGCGGTGGTTTTGCCGGCTGCGGCGGGTCCGGTGACGATGAGGGAGGGCCGGGCGGTGGTCTGCTGGTGGCGGCCGAGGATCATCAGGGTGCGGACCTGGGTGGCGAGCTGGCTGATGGCGGGGGTGCGGATGGTGACGAACGCGGAGTGGTAGGCGAGGCGTTCGTCGGTGCTGCGGGGCGGGTCGTCGGGCTGGGGCGGGGCGGGGCGGGCGGGTCGGTGGTGGCGAAGCGGCGCCAGCCCTGCCAGGTGGTCAGGGGCCAGGACGGCTCGGCCGTGTTGCCGCTGCCCGCGTCGGCGGGTGCGTTGCGCGGTTGGTGCGCTGCGGGGTGGGGGCGGGTGTTCACCACTTGTCGGCTTCCTCGTATGCGTCGTAGAGCCCGAATCCGGCGGCCGCGGTGGGGCGGGTGTCGTCCTCGGGGAGGTCGTCGAGGTCGTCGATGCTGTCGTCCTCGCCGTGCTGCGACGACCCGCCGGTTATGGGGCCGGTGCCGTATTGCGGGTGCCGTGTGGCGGGAACCGGCAGCGTGGTGGCGCGGGCGAGGAGAGCTCGTTCGGTGGTGGTGGCGTGGCCGCTGTGGACGCGGCGCATGAGCTGGTCGAGGGCGTCGGCCAGGCCGGCCTCATGCTGCTGGCTGTCGTCGTGGTTGTTGTGGTGGGCGTGGGTGCGGATGTGCTGCCAGGTGTGGTCGTTGAACGGCTGGTGGACGTGGTCGCGGTGGATCCAGGGGATTTCGGTGAGCTCGCCGTCGGGCAGGCGGATCCAGATCTGGCGGACGTCGTGGGGGTTGTAGTGGATTTCCCATTTCCCGCCCCGGCCGGCGACGGGGGAGGCCTGGCCGCGGTACGGGGCGAGGAGATCGTGGTCGTAGGTGCGGTGGTGGATTGTGATGCCTGCGCGAGTGATGGCCTGCCAGCGCACGGGCAGCAGCTCCAGGTAGTCCTGGCCGGTCAGCGGGACGGGCACGTACCCGGCGACGGCGACCAGCGCGGCCCACATCTGGTTCGGCGTGAGGGCCTTCTTCGGCATCATCGGGTGGCGCAGGCCTTCGTGGGGCCGGTGGTGGTAGTGCACCAGCCATTCGTCGAGGAGGTCCTGGAGTTGGGGGACGCTGTAGCAGGCGTCTTTCTCGGTGTCGGGGCCGCGGCGGGTGACGTCGGATCCGGTGTAGCCGGGCAGGTGCTGGCAGAACAGGGCGTTGATGGTGCCGAAGGTCCGCTCGACGATGCCTTTGGCGGTGGGGGAGTGGGGCGGGGCGGGCTGGACGCTGATGCCGAGGTGTTCGCAGGCGGCGGTGAACGCGGCGGAGATGAAGACTTTGCCGCGGTCGACGACGATCGTCTCGGGCAGGGCGACGGGCCGGGCCGCAGCCCCGGCCAGCCGCTCGTCCAGCGCGGCCAGCCGCTGGTGGGGGAGTGCGGGAGCGTGGTCCATGCGCAGGATGTCCGGCCAGGTGGGGTGGGCGGGGTGGGGGACGGCCATCTCCGCGAGCAGCAGGGCGGCGTCGACGGCCTTGGTCGCGCTCGGGCACAGCACGGCGGCGAGGATGGCGCGGGTGGCGACGTCGACGGCGATGGTGAGCTCCGGGCGGGCGAGGCGTCCGTCGTCGAAGAGGGCGAGGACGTCCAGGCGGGTGGTGTCGACCTGGACCTGTTCGCCGGGCCGCAGCGCCGTAGCTGGGGTAAACGCCCGCCCGTCGACGCTCGCCGGTACTTGCCGGACGGGTCCGGAGGGCAGTTCGCCGGGCCGGGCGAGGGCGGTGACGAGCCGGTACAGCGTGGCCTGCGACGGCGCGGGCACCGTGCCTGGGCCGTGCCGGTCCTCGAGGATCTGGTTGATCAGCGGGAACAGGCCGTTGATGGTGCCCTTGGAGCGGCCGCGGCGGCGGCGCAGCGCCTCGCGGACGGCGGCGACGACCCGGTCGTCGGCCCGGCCGGTGGGGCTGGAGGCGCGGGTGGTGCGGTGGTCGAGCAGCCCCCACAGGCCTTGTTTGCGGTAGGCGAGCCGCATGCGCTGCACGGTGGTGCGCGAGACCCGGCCGAAGCCGAGCGCGGTCAGCTCCTGGGCCTTGGCCTGCTCCCCTTCGGCCAGCGTGTGCCGCTCGGGGTCGTACTGCTCGCACACTGCCCCGTCGCTGCCGGGCCCGCCGGGCAGGCCGCATTCGACTTCCCTGACGTGCCGCTGCCACGCCAGCGCTTTCTCACGCGCGGCGGCAGGGGCGGTCTCGAACAGCCCCCACTGCGGGGCCGCCTGGGGCACATCGGCCCCGATGACGGTGAAGCCGGGGTCGGCGAACAGGTGCCCGGCGAGCACGGCCTCACCACCGCCGTCCGGGCCGACGAGATGGATGGTCTGTCCAGCCAGAGCAACGACCTGCCACGTCACGCCACGGAACCGGACATGCGCGCCGGCCTTCACCGCCGGCCGGGCATCGCGCCGCGCACTCACTCGGTGTCTCCCGTCCTGCCCGGGACTTCCCACTCCTGGGGACCGACCAGGACACGCTCGTGCAGCGGCGTGTGCAGACCGGCCGTCAGCTGTCCGTGCCACAGGGCGTGGAAGACGCAGGGGAGGACCTCGATCGAGTCGCCGACCGCTTCGGTGCCTTCGATCAGCGGCCGTGGCCGCGTGAACGCCTCCAGGACGGACGCCGTCAGGCCGGGCCGGTCGGCGTTGCGGGGGTGGCGGTAGCCGGCCAGCCATTTCAGGTTGGCGGCCAGGATGTCGTCGAGCGGTGGGAGGCGCCGGTAGGTCCAGCCGATGTCCGCGCACGCCTGTGCCACCGCCTCGGCGGCCTTCCTCGCGCGTTCGCCGCCGGCGTCGGGGTGGCTGGGGCAGTCGGCAAGCAGCGCGGTGCCGTCGGCACGCCGGGCGAAGAGCTGTGGCACCCAGGAACGCACCTGCCCGCCAGGATCACGCCACAGCAGCCGCACCGGCCGCCCCGCCAGGCCCGTCATGTCCGGGTCGCGGTCCAGGACCATCAGCTGGACGCGCATCGCGTTCGACCCCGCGGCCACGTGCCGCCCGGTGGTCGCCGACCACCACAGGCCCGGCCCCCAGCGCCGCCCCGGGACCACCGGGAACGCCGACACCGGCGGCAAGTCCTCGAACGCCACGGTCATGGCGGCATCCGCCCACCGCTGCTGCACCGCCTGCCCCACCGGGTCGAGGAACACCGCCTCCAACCCGCTGCCCTGGTCCACGGCCGCTCGCCCTGCCTGGCTCCGGTGCCGGGCCGCTCCTGTCCTGGTCACCCGCGCCAGCTAAGCCGGTCCCGCCGACAAGCATCGCCATTTTCAGTGTTTCTGCCACGAACGAGTGCCGTATCAGCTAACAGCCGACCCGCCCCTCGGCACAGTGCTCTCAGCCGCCGCTCTTCTGCCTGCCCGCCGTCAGTATCTGGCTGAGCGTTTCAACGGGCATGTCCACCCACCGGGCCACTTCCTCAAGCGGCACCCCGCCGTTCACCGCCGCCACTGCCGTCCGTTTCCAGGCCGCCTCGATCAGACCGGCACTGTGACCGAGACCGCGCAGCAGCCGCCGGGCGACGTCGGCGGTCGGACCGGTCTGCACCCCGCGCAGCTGTAGCAACTGCTCCTCGGCGCTGTCGATAGTGCTGGTGATCAGCATGCGCTGCTCGGCGGGTACCGCAGCCCGCCACATCGTCCCCGAACCGGGTGCCTTCTTCTCCTTGCCCAGCACCCGCAGCTGGCCGGCCATGGTTGCGGCCTGGTGTTCCTGGCGCAGCCACCACGGGTCGTTGTCGTACCCGGGCGGCCCGCCGGCGCCGCGGCGAAGACGGATGACGCTGCCCATCAACGCGATGAGCGGCCCGCCGTGGTCCGTCGCGGCCAGTGGCCCCAGCCATTCCCTACCCAGCCGATCACCGAGCCGGCGGCAGAACCTCCCGTCGGCGGGCAGCGCCCGCGGCCGCCCGGCACCACTGTCGGCCCACACCAGCTCGGCCATGGCCGGGTCCAACAGCGTGTCGGCCACTACCACCACCTCCGGGAAGACGACCGCGTCCCGCCCCACGATCCGCCACCACTCCAGATCACCAGCAGCATCCCCGCCCGCAACCTGATGCAGGCGCCGCGGCCAGATCGTCTCCCGCTCCCACTGCAGGGCCTGCTCCCACCACCGGGCCACCACCGCCTGCGCCAGCGCGAACACCCGCTCCGGCTCCGCATCGGCCCGCACCGCCCGCCGCACCACCGAGGCCCACCGCCGCTGCGCCGCCACCACCTCCGGCAGGCCGCGCAGATCGAGGTGCTCCAGCGGCTGGTTGGCGTCCGCGTCCAGCAGCCACCGCCCATGTCGCATGCACACCCGCTCCCACCGCGGCGCGTACCGCACCACCCGGAGAGCCGTCCCCGTGCGCCGGGCCGTGCACAGCCGACAGCCGAACGCCACCGGACCGGCTACCGCGCCACCGATCCGCCACAGCCCCACCGGATCGCCATCCTCGGTGCGTAACTTGGCGTCCCCTTCTTCCAAGGACGGCAACGCCCGCGCCAGCACGTCCTCCTCGACGCCGCACATGCCTGCCAGGAGCTGGCGTCCGGCTGCGTTCAGCAGCACCTCGGCGTCGGCCCGTGCGCCTCCGCCCTCGTGCCCAGGAGGGTAGTTGCGCCACTTCCAGCACGCCCGCAGCGCCTTCGCTTCCATCCCGTAGCGGCTGGCGATGCGGCAGATCAGCGACGAGGTCGTCTCCCTCCGTAGGGGAACGGTCCGCAGGAGGCCGAGGTTACGGATCACTCCACCACGGTCTCGTGTTCACCGCCCCAGGCGGGCGTTTTCGCAACGACTGTGCAGTGGATAAACCAAACCGGATCCGCACGGGGCTGCAGCACGCCCGGTCGATCAGTCCGGTGGTCGGCGGGGAGAGGCACGTCGGCACGTGTGCGGCGCCTTCTTACGCAAAACGACACCGACATCCACCACGGCGACGCCATGACCTGCGTTCACCGCGCGGAGACGGCGCCATGCCGCACCGAGAAGCTGCTGCTCGGACTGCCCGCGGACGACGGGCCGCCAGGAGCCAGCACCAACAATCAGCCCTCCGCCGGCTCTGATCCCTCTCACCCGTCTCCACGGCCGCTGCCCCTGGCTGCTATGTCCACCTCATCCCGATGACAGACAGTTGTTCGATCCGTTCCGGGGTCAGGGTCGCGGCTCGCGAGCGTTGGTTGCTGATCCATGCCCCGAGCTTGATCTCTCGTTCCTCCTGGGCCTCGCCGCTCTCGCTGTCGCGGCTGTCGTCCCCGCTGGCGACGGCAATCCGTTCGATGTGCTTCCTCGGCACTCGAAGGTGTCCCTCACGCTCGTAGAACTGGCGGGCGGCTGCGTAGTTGAGGGCCCATTTGTCGGCCTGCGTACGGCGCGGCTGGGGCTTCTCGTCCTCGTCATCCCCACCGGCAAGTGCAAAGGACAGGACCCCTCCGTCGCCAGCACCTACCGGGCGCTCGCCGGGCACGGGAAGAGGGAAGGTACCCCGAAGCCGTCGAGGCCGCGCACGCCGACTTCACTGCCCTCCACGCCAGCGAAGTGACCGGATCCCGAGCGTGGGCAAGCCTGCCGGGGCTTCAGGATGTGAGCCGCCCCGATTTTCGTAGAGTCAGGTGATTTTGTTTCAGGCGGACTGCGGGGGCTGCTCCTGGCTCTGCCCCAAGTCGCGTTCGTCAGCAGCAGGAGATCGAGAACAAACTTGGTGATCTTGTAACGATGGGTCGTCCCCTGTGACACGCAGGACCTGGGACGCGCTGAACACAGTGACCCCGGTCGGGATCACGCCGCCTGATCTCCGGGGGGAGGTACGCGGGCGGCATCAAGACAGGGGCGCGGCTCGTTTACACCCGCGTGGCGGGCCCGCCCCCTGTTCATCTCGCAGCGTTTAGAGCGGAGTTCACGCCGATGATCAGCGTCATAGTCGCCGCGTACGACCTTCAGGGACAGCTGGGGGTCTGCCTGAATTCGATACTGAACCAGTCCTTCCGGGACGTGGAGGTTGTCGCGGTCCTGGACCAGTCTGCCGAATGCCCTGCGGGCTTGGTGGATGACTATGCTCGGCGGGATGGGCGGGTCTCGGTCGTACGGCTGACGGGCGTCGCCGGCATCGGCCGGATACGCAACGCGGGGGCGGAGCGCGCCGCCGGTGACTACCTGCTGTTCCTGGACAGCGATCACATCATCGGGGGTGAAACGCTTCAGGCGATGGTCGATCGGCTGCAATCGGCAGACGAGCCGGATGTTCTTCTCTTCGGGCACACTCGCCTCCATCGCGGCTGCTCATGGCCCGGTGCCGCCGCCGGCCTGCTTGCCCGGCAGGGACGTGAGCCCTTCGCCTCGATGGACCAGCCCGAGTTGTTCGGTGCTCCGGCCTACTCCTGGGACCGTTTGGTCCGCCGCGACTTGTGGATCCGGCAGGAACTCGCGTTCCCTGACGGTCTCCACGAGGAGGTCGCAGTCGTCCACCGTGCCATGCTCGCCGCCGACCGGGTCGCTGTCCTGAAGTGGAACTGCGTCCAGATCCGCCGTCGGCACACTCAACACCCCGCAGGCTCACCGGGCGGCACCCACTTCGACGTCTTCGGCCGGTACGAAGACAGCTTCGACTTGCTCGAGGAACGCGGCGCCCTGGAGGTTGTGGCTCCCTTCCTCTTCACTCGTATGATCCGTCACTACCTCTTCCTTCTCAATCTCGAGGGATGTCTCTCCCGCTCCGAGCGCCCGCAGTTCTTCCAACGCGCCAGCGAGCACTACCGGCGGTTCCTCCCCGACGGCTACGAGCACCCCGAGGGTAGGGAGGGTGTCAAGTTCCAGCTCGTGGCGAGCGGGAGATACAGTGCGCTGGAGGCCGCCAGTCTCCCTCAGCGCGCGCGGAGTTTCGTCTCCCGGGGCGCCGCCGTCCGCGGACGGTAGCCCCAGGCTGGGTGACTTCGACCGTTACTGCCGCCGACAGAGCGGCGCCGCATGTAACGCACCCTGCACGGCCGGGTCAGCGCGTCCACCCAGATGAACGCCTACGGTCCGGCTCCAGCAGCCGCTTGCGAGGGGCTGGTCGGCGTCCGCGTCCAAGAGCCACTGCTCGTGCCGGACACACACCCGGGACCAGAGCGGCGCGTATCGCACCACCCGCACGGCCGTCCCGGCACGCCGGGCCGTGCACAGGCGGCAGCCGAATGCCACCGGCCCGGCGACCGCGCCGCCGATCCGCCACGCCGCCGCCGGCACTGCGTCCTCTTCGGCGGGCAGCTTGGCGTCCTCCTGTTCCCAGGACGGCAACGCCCGCGCCAGCACGTTGTCCTCGACGCCGCACAGGCTTGCCAGGAGCTATGTCGCGTCGGGTGATGGTCCCGGGTGCGCGCCGGGCCGCCGGAAGCGGCCCGCCCGCGGCCCAGCGCTCCACGAGCCCCCGGACCTCCCGCAGCCCGGTGTCATGGCCCACCGGGGCCGCACCCGCGCGGCACATCTTGATTCCGTTGTACTGCGCCGGGTTGTGGCTTGGGGTGAACATCGCGCCCGGTCGCTGCAGCGTTCCGCTGGCGAAGTACAACCCGTCGGTGGAGCACAGGCCGATCTCGGTCACGTCGGCACCGCGCTGCGCGGCACCCTCGGCGAAGGCACGTGACAGGCTCGGGGAGCTCGGGCGCATGTCATGCCCGACGACGATCGCTTCCGCGCCCGTCACTTCGGCGAAGGCCGCGCCGAACAGCCGGGCGAGGCCCTCGTCGAGCTGGTCCGGCACCGTACCACGGACGTCGTAGGCCTTCACCAGGCCGGAGAGGTCGGTACGTGGCCTGTCGCTCACTGGTCTTGCTCCTTGTGGATGATCCAGACGGCCGTGTCCTGCGGAACGGCCCTGCCGTGCAGGGGCGCGCTGGACAGCAGCACCTCGGCGTCGTCGTCCAGCCGCAGCGGCCGGGTACCGAAGTTGACCAGGCACCGCAGCCCCGAACCGCGCTCGAAGCCGAACCACTCGCCGCTGTCCGGACCGTCCAGCTTCAGCGTCGCATGCGACGCGGGGTGGGCGCGCCGCAGCCGCAGCGCCGTCCGGTACAGTGCGAGCATGGAGGAGTCGTCGCCCTCCTGTGCCCGTGCGGAAAGCCCGGCCCAGTCGGCGGGCTGGGGGAACCAGCAATCCTGCGGGGCCGCGGTGCTGAAGCTGTAGGGGGCTCTCTCGCCCTCCCAGGGCAGGGGCACCCGGCAGCCGTCCCGTCCGCGCTCCCGGTGGCCGGAGCGTTCCCACAGCGGGTCGCGCAGCCGGTCGTCGGGGAGTTCGGCCTGCGGCAGCCCGAGCTCCTCGCCTTGGTAGACGTACGCCGCACCCGGCAGCGCCAGCATCAGCAGCGCCGCGGCCCGGGCACGTCGCTCACCGACCGGGCCGCCGCCGTAACGGGTGACCGGACGGACCGCGTCGTGACTGGAGAGCACCCAGGTGACCGGGGCGCCGACCGTCTGCATGCCGGCCACGGACTGCTCGACCACCTGCCGCATCGCCGCCCCGTCCCAAGCGCATTCCAGAAAGGCGAAGTTGAAGGCCTGCTGCATCTCGCCGGGACTGACGTACCGGGCCAGCCGCTCGCGGTCGAAGACGCCCGCCTCGGCCACCATCACCCGTTCTCCCGGGTCCACCGCGCCGGCCGGCGCCGGGTGGGTGTCCAGCAGGACGCGCCAGTCGCGGAACAGCGGGTGCAGTTCCTCCTGGTCGTAGTAGGGCATCAGGTGGTTGCGATGGATGTCCTGGTGCTGTCCGGGGCCGGCGTCGGGCAGGCCCTCCGCCTTGAACAGGGTGTGGGCGACGTCGACGCGGAAGCCGTCGACACCGCGGTCAAGCCAGTGCTTCAAGATCCGCTCGAAGTCGGCGACGACCTCGGCATCGCGCCAGTTCAGGTCCGGCTGTTCCGGCGCGTGCAGATGCAGGTACCACTCGCCGGGGCGGCCGTCCGGGCCGTCGACTCGGGTCCAGGCCGGGCCGCCGAACGCGGACTGCCAGTCGTTGGGCGGCAGTTCGCCGTCCTCGCCGCGTCCCGGCCGGAAGACGTAGCGCTCCCTGGCGCGCGAGCCGGGCTCGGCGGCGACCGCTTCACGGAACCAGGGGTGCTGGTCGGAGGTGTGGTTGGGGACCAGGTCCACCAGAACCTTGATGCCCAGTCCGTGGGCCTGCTCCACCAGGGCGTCGAAGTCGGCCGGGGTGCCCAGATCGGAGGCCACCCCGGTGTGGTCGGCTATGTCGTAGCCGCCGTCCGCCAGCGGGGAGGGGTAGAACGGCGTGATCCAGAGCGCGTCGACACCGAGCCTGCGCAGATGACCGAGCCGGGCCGTGACACCGGGCAGGTCCCCGATGCCGTCACCGTTGCTGTCGGCGAACGAACGCGGGTGGATCTCGTAGCAGACGGCGTCCCGCCACCAGGGGCCGGCGGGGTCAGGTCCGCCGGCCCCTTCCGCCCCGGGCACGGCGACGGCCGGCCCCGGGAGGGCGCCGTCGGCGTCCGGGAGCCGCAGCGTGGTCATCGGCTTCCTCCCCCGGCCGCGAGCGAGGGGATGACCACGGGCAGGGTGCGGCCCGTCTGCGCCGACCGGGTCGCCGCCTCGGCCACCGCGACGGCGGCCAGCCCGGCACGGGCGTCCGCCACCGGGGTGCCCCCGAGCGCCGCGCAGTGCAGCAGGTCGGTCATGGCGGCCCGTACGCTCTCGCCGTAGATGTGCGGCTTGCGCGCCTCGCCGCCCAGGTCGATCACGCAGTCCACCCGGTGCGGGACGACACGGCGGACGCCGCGGCCCGAGGCCGGGCTGTCCGAGCCGACGTCGCGCGTCACCGACACGGTGATCCGCTCCTGCCCGTGCGGGCGCAGCCCCGGGACCGCGAGGAGGTCGCCGGCTCGCTCGGGCAGCCCCTCCCAGCGGGCGGCGCCCGCCTCATCGGTCCAGGCGGTGACCGTCGCGAAGGTGGGGATCCAGCCGGTGACCCGGGCTTCGGCGAAGCCGTGGTCCAGGCGCATCAACTGCCGTTCGGCGCGGTGCGCGTGGGTGAAGGAGTGCGTGTGCGTGGCCACGGCCCCACCGGGGTGGGTGGCGGTGGCCACCACGATGTCCACCGGCCCGCCGTCCCGCCGCACCGCGGTGCCCTGGACCTCGACCGGGTCGCTGCCCATGAGGGCGCTCGCCGCGTCGAAGAAGTGCACACCGTGCTCGATGTGGATGCCGCCGCTGCGCGCGGGGTCCCAGAACCAGTGATCCGGGCCGAGGTCCTCGTCGGAGGCGTCGTTCTCGAAGGCGAACCGCCGCAGCGGGTCGAGAAGCCCCTCCGCGCCGAGCCGCTGGAGCAGCCGCAGGATCGGGTTGTAGCGCAGCACGTGGTCGACGACGACCAGGCCGGACGAGCGGTCGGCCTCCTCCTTGACGCGCGCGGCGTCCTCGAGGGTGACCGCGACCGGCTTCTCGCAGAAGACGTGCTTGCCGGCGCGCAGGGCCGTCAAGGCCCCCTCCGCGTGGGCGGCCGGCGGGGTGGCCAGGGCCACCACGTCGACGCCCGGCAGCGCGATCGCCTCCTCGACGCTCGTGCAGACGGTCGCGCCGTGCCGTGCGGCGAGCGCGGCGGCCCGGTCACGGTCGGCGTCGGCGCACGCGACGACCCGCAGTCCGGGGATGTCGCGCACCGCCTCCAGCACGTACGCGCCGAATCCGCCGCAGCCGATCAGGGCCAGCCCGAAACCCGCCTCGGGTACGGCGTTCACTCGGCCCGGTCCAGGCGGGCCACGCCGATGTGGGCGTCGGCCATGCCGTAGAACACGTAGCGCACGCCGTCGATTTCCTCGATCGCCGTGGGGAAGACCACGTTCGGAACGGTGCCGGAGCGCTCCTCATCGGTCTCCGGTGCCATCAGCGGCTCGGTGGTGCGGGCCAGGACCCGGGCCGGGTCGGCGGGGTCGAGGATCATCGCGCCGGCCGCGTAGTGAACCGTCTGCGCTTGGGCGAACGGGTCCTCGAGGGTGCCGGAGACACCGTGGTGGATGAGCAGCCAGCCCTCCTCGACCCGGACGGGAGCCGGGCCGGCACCGATCTTGAGGGCTTCCCAGGGGTACTCGGACAGCGCGACCAGGCGGTGGTGACGCGGCCTGGCCAGCGCGCGGATGTCCTGCTTCACCTCCTCGACCGGGACGTAGGAGATCCAGATGCCGGGGCGCTCGTCGGTCACACCCGCGGGCAGGTGAACGCCCTCGCCGGGGCGGAACCAGCCCAGGTCCCACATCGGGCGGTGCAGCATGGCGAAGTACATCTCACCGTCCGGGCCCGGGACGGGCTCGGGGAAGTGCACGACGTCCTTGTTGGGGAAGAGGTTGAGGTCGGTGTCCAGGTCGGGCTGGTACTCGAACTGGATCGGCCCGAGGCGCTCCCAGTTCACCAGGTCCTCGGAGACGGCGAGGGCCGGCTTGGGGCCGAGCGGGCCGTAGGCCACGTAGGACAGCACGTACCGCCCCAGGTCCTCGACCCATGTCGTACGGGGGTCTTCCACGCCGGCGTTGTTCTTGCCACGCTCCCAGCCCTCGTCGGGGGCGAGGACCACGCCGCGGCGCTCGACCCCGGTGGGCACGCCGTTCTCGACGGTCACCTCGGCGAGTCCAACGCGGGAGACGTTGCCCTCGGCGACCAGGCGAGGCAGCAGGTGGAGCTTGCCGTCCGGGGTGCGGCCGGAGGCGGGGTTGAGCACACCCTCGACCTCGTTCGCCTCTCCGGGAAGCGGGGACATGACGACGCCGACCCGGGTCAGACGGTAGGGGACAGGGTCGGTGGTGCGGTGGGTCACGGGTTCAGCCCTTCGTGGCGGAATCGATGTCAGTGGAGGAGAAGCGGCTCTGGAAGGCGATGTAGAGCCCGACCGCGGGAGCCGCCAGCACACACGCCCCGGCGAGGATGGTGCCGAACGGGTTGGCGGCGGCCGAGGACACGGTGCTGATGTAGTTGGCCAGGGAGACGGCCAGGGGCTGCATGTCGTGCTGCTTGGTGACCAGGAACGGCCACAGGAACTCGTTCCACGGCCCGGTGAAGCTCAGCAGCACCACCGAGACAAGCGCCGGCTTGCACAGGGGCACGGCGATACGGAAGAGGATCCGCAGCTCCGAGGCGCCGTCTATGCGGGCCGCTTCGAACATCGCGGCCGGCAGCTGCAGGAAGAACTGTCGGAAGATGAAGACGGCGCTGGTGTTGATCGCGAACGGCAGGATGACGCCCAGGTAGGAGTCCGCCAGACCGTAGTCGCGGACGATCAGCACATACAGCGGGATGATCAGCAGCTGGAACGGTACGACCTGGACCAGCAGCACCATCGCGAACGTGGTGCCGCGGCCGCGGAAGTGCAGGCGGGCCAGAGCGTACCCCGCGAGCAGCCCGAACACCGTGGTGCAGATGATCACACCACCGGTGAAGATACCCGAGTTGATCAGCGATCGACCCAGCGAGATGGCCGAGTTGATGTCGCTGTAGTTGCGCAGCGTGAGGTTTCCCGGGTTGGGGAACGCTCCGGCCGGGCTCGAGTCGGGCTCCGTCTGCAAGGAGCCGATGATCATGTAGTAGAAGGGGAAGAGGAAGGCGAACGCTCCGATGAGGAGCACGATCCTCGACCAGACCGTCCGTAGGGGCGATCCCGTCGCGGAGTCCGCCCTGCGTCGGCGCTTCCTGTCGGACGAGGCTGTGAGAGCGGCGTTCATCTCAGTCCTTCTCCAGGAAGCGGCGGTAGACCAGCGAGATGGCGCAGATGAGCACGACCAGGATCACGCCGATGGCGGAGGCCTCGTCGGGATGCCCCTGCTGGAGACCGCGCTGATACATGAGCAGCACCGGCGAGGTGGTCGCGCCGTCGGGCCCGCCGCCACTGGTGAGCAGGTAGGGCTCGGTGAACAGGTTGGCCCCGGTCACCGTGGCCAGCACCAGCACCAGGAGGGTGGCGGGGCGTACCGCGGGAAGCGTGATCGACCAGAACACACGGAACTTGCCCGCTCCGTCCAGCGCGGCCGACTCGTACAACTCGTTGGGCACGTTCTGCAGCGCCGACAGGTACAGCACGATGAAGAAGCCCAGTTGCTTCCAGGCGACGAAGACCGCGATGGTCGGCATCGCCAGGTGCGAGTTCACCAGCCACGAGGGGTCCGGTGCCAGCGGTCCGAGTGCCTTGTTCACCAGCCCATTGGTGTTGAACAGGAAGATCCACACACCTACGACGGCGACGCTGGCGGTGACGTAGGGAATGTAGTACGCGGTCCGGAAGAACGACCGGAAGGGCAGCTTCTTGTTGAGGGCACTGGCGAGCACCAGCGAACCCACCACCGTCAGCGGGACGTTGATGACCAGGAAGACGGCGATGTTGCCGAAGGAGCGCCACACTTCGGGGTCGGTGAGGACATTGGTGTAGTTCTCCAGTCCCACGAAAGGCCGGTCGACGGTCGCGCCGGGTGCGGTGAAGAAGTAGTCGTGGAACGAGATCCACACGGCGAAGCCGAGCGGATACACGAAGATCGCGGCAAGGTAGACCAGGTACGGAGTGACGAACAGCGTGCCGATGGGCTGACGTCCACCGATCCGCAGCACCCAGGACCGCGGCCGCTGCGCTGTTCGGCCACGGGCCCCGGGAGCGCTGCTCCCGGAACCGTGGGTCTCAGTCTGTGCAGAGGACATGGCCGGAGGTCACTGGCTCTCTGCCAGCTTGTCGACCTTGCCCGCGGCCTCCTTCAAGGTGCCGGCGAGGTCGCCCTTGCCGAAGATGACTGCCTTGGTGTAGGCGTCGCGGAAGGTCTGCCAGATGTCGACCGAGTTCGGCACGTTCGGGGACTCGATGGTGTGGTCGGCCTGCTGCGCGAAGGTGCTGTAGGCCGGGTGCGACGCGAAGTACGACGGGTAGGCGGCGGTCAGGTTCGCCCGCATCGGCATCTGACCGGTCGCCTCGAGAAGCTTGCCGTCCTGCTCCTTGCTGGTGGCGAACTTCATGACGTCCCAGGCCGTCCCCCGGTTCTTGCAGGAGGTGTACATGCCGATGGACTTCTCGTCGCTGAAGGTGCCCTTGCTGGACGTGCCGTCGGCCGTCGGGACCGGAACGGCGCCCCACTTGAGCTTGTCGCCGTAGACGGCGACCGCCCAGGGACCGACGATGGCCATCGCGGACTTGCCCTCACCGAATGCGTCGCCGTTGAACTGCTCCTTGGGGGCCAGGCCCTCGGCGTACATGGTCTTCCACAGTTCTGCGGCCTTGACGCCGTCGGGCGAGGCGAACTGCGCCTTGCCGTTCTCGACCAGCTGCTTGCCGGTCTGCGAGGTGAACAGCGGGTAGAAGTCGAACCAGGACTGGTAGAACTCCGACGTCGGCGCCGGCCAGATGGCGGCCTTGGCCCCGCTGCTCTTCACCAGCTTGCGCGAGGTGTCGAGGAAGTCCTGGTAGCTGGCGAGCTTCGGGTGCTCGGCGTCCAGTCCGGCCTTCTTGAAGAGCTCCTTGTTGTAGAAGATCATGACCGGGTTGCTCTTCCACGGCATCTGGTAGTACTTGCCGTCCGGGGAGGCGTACTGGGACAGCCGGTCACCGACCCGCGACTCCAGGTACTTCTTGGCATCGGGGAAGTCGTCCAGCGGGACCAGACCGCCCTGCTTCTGGAAACCGGGCACGGCTGCCGGAGCTGTGTTGAGGACGAGGCAGGGCGCGTTGCCGGCGGTGATCGCCGCGCCGATGACCTCCTCGGAACTCTTGCCCGCGGGAATCTCCTGCGCGGTCACCTTCTCCTTGGGATGGGCGGCGTTCCAGGCCGCCACCATGCTCTTGCCCCACGCCACTTCCTGCGCGTTGTTGGAGTACCAGACCGTGATCGGGCCGTGGGCGTCGTTCGAGGCGTTGCCCGTATCCGATCCGGAGCCACTGCCGCACGCGGTCAGTGTCAGAGCCGCTACCGGCAGCAGGGCGAGGAGGGCCTTCTTCATTGGAGGTTCCGTTTCTTGCTGGGTGTTGTCAGTCGGCGGGTGCGACCTTGCTGCGCTGTCGCCGGCGCCGTCCTTGAGGACTTGAGGAGGGGAGGGTCCGGGTGCCACCGTCACTGGTGGTCGAGGGCCGCACGGGCGGGGGCGGGGCCGGTCGAGCCGCGGATCACCAGCGTCGCCGGATCGAGCTCCACGTCGGCGGTGGTGCCGTGCTCTATCACCTCCACCAGTGCCTGCGCGGCGGCCCGGCCCCAGGAGGTCGGATTGGCGCGGCAGGTCGTCAGAGTGGGGCTGGTCCAGGAGGCGAGAGGGACGTCGTCGAAGCCGACCACCGACAGGTCGTCGGGCAACCGCAACCCGGCGTCCTGGGCCACTGCCATACCGGCCGTAGCCGAGAGGTCGTTGGCGTACACGACGGCGGTGGGGGGACTGGTCTGGGACAGCAGCGCGCGGGTCGCCTGGGCCCCTCCCTCGGCCGTGAAGCCTCCGGGCAGCGACGTGCCCGGAGGCAGGCCCGCCTCGGCGAGGGCGTCCGCCCAGGCCTGACGGCGGCGCCGTGCGTGGACGAACTCCTCGGGACCGGCCACGTAGGCGATGTCCCGGTGTCCCAGTTCGACCAGGTGGTGCACGGCGTGGCGGACCGCGGGACGGTCGTCGAGGTTCACCGAGGGGAAGTCGGAACCTCCCTCCACCGCGCCCACGGCGACCGCGGGCAGACCGAGCTCCGCCACCAGGGCCGGGCGCTGGTCGTCCACGCGCAGGTCGGTGAGGAAGACGCCGTCGACCCTCCGGTCGGCCGCCAGCCTGCGATACGTCTCCACTTCCTCGCCGGGGCGGCTCATCTGCAGCATCAGACCGTCGCCGGTCTCGGAGATCACCGCCTCGATGCCCGCCATGAACGCCGGGTAGAACGGATCGGTGCCGATCAGCTCCGGTTCCCGGGTCAGTACGAGACCGACGGCACGTGCCCGTCCCGTGGACAGCGCACGAGCGCTGCGGCTCGGAGTCCATCCCAGTTCCTCAGCAGCCGCCCGGACGCGCTGCTGAGTGGTGAGCGCCACACCCGGGCGGTTGTTGAGGACGAAGGAAACCGTCGCACGGGACACCCCGGCCAACTTCGCCACATCCGCGATCGTGGGACGACGGGCCATGTGTGAACTCCTTGGGCATGCCGGACGACGCCGGCCACGGGTGGCGAAGGTCGACCAGTACTTGAACCGGTTTAAATGGCGGCTCATAGCTTCGGCGTCACCTGCCGTTAAGTCAAGGCCCCTTGTTCAGCTGCCTTTTGATGGCGATATGATCAGATAGCACGAAATGGCCGCCTTAGCTGTTTCGGAGGCAGAGTCGCGGGAGGCGTGTCGCCACTGCCGGACGGGCGCCCGGTCGGCAGGGGGCCGACTCCCGGATCACCGTTGTCCGGAGCTTCCGCGCCGACGGGGCGATCGCGGCCGTTTCCGGACGTCGGACGGCGGTTTGCTCAGGAGCTTCGCGACGACCCCGTTCCCGGTAGGCGGCCACGGCTGCCCAGCCTGCCGCGCGGCGAGGACGTGTTCGATGCCGGCAACCCACGAGCCCGGCCGCAGTAGCTCAAGCGGGTAGCGCTCCAGCTCGGAGAGGCGCATCTGCAGCGTCCAGCCCGGCGTCATCGTCAGGCCCCCCGGCAGTGCCGTGCCCCGCAGCCGTTCCTGCTGGTGGATTTCCATGAGGACCTCGCCCGGCTGATGGTCTGCCTTCCCGGGCGGGTGGACCCAGCGCGCGTCCAGGCCGGCCGCCTTGGACACCGCGCACACCCACGCCACGTATCAAGCGGGCTCCACCCGGCCGTCGGGTGTGTTCTGCCTCTGGCGGTGGCCATCGTTGCCCGGCGCCCACCGCAGCCACACCATGAGCGTCTGTCCGAGAGCCTCGGTGAAACCGCATGGAAGGAGCGCGGGTATAGGGCGGGACTGGTCGACGGCGGCCCGGGACAAGGGGCTGTTAAGGTCACCGGCCGTCTCCAGGAGCGTCAGCAAGTCCCGGACGCCTGGCTGTATAAGGTGGCCGTCCTGGCCTTGGCCAGGGCCCCTTGGATCCGCCCTGGTCAGCCCTCCGCGACGATTCGTAGTTGGCCATCGGGAATCCGAATCTCATGGCCGAGTCTGACTCGGGACACCGACGTGCTTCGGCCCCCGTGCTGCTGTGCAGCGCGGGGGCCGAAGGGGTGCCGTCCTCGCTCCGACTCAGGTCACTGGATTCCGGTGGCTCTGGTCACCATGCGGTGATGACCGGCGCGTCGGGTTCGTGCTGCCGCCAGGCCTCGTTGAGGCGCGCGAGCCGGTCCGCGGCGGCGATGCCGTGCAGGGACGCGACCTTGCCGTCGGTGACTTCGAACGCCACGGCACCCACGACCCGGTCGTCGACCACGGCGAGGACGGCTGGGGAGCCGTTGACCAGCGCGATGTGGAACGCGGGGGAGCCGCCGGCCAGCCGCCGCTTCGCGGGAGTGGGCTTGAAGCCGGCCCGCACGTAGGCGGCGATGCGCTCGCGGGTGTTGTACCGCAGCAGCCGCCTGGCCAGTCCGTAGCCGTCCGAAATTGCGGTCGCGTCGGCGGTGAGCATCGCCACCAGCCGTTCGGTGCGCCCCGACGTGGCGGCGGCGAGGAACTCCTCGACGATCCGGCGCGCGGACGCGGGGTCCACCTCGTCGCCGCCGCGGCGCTCGGCGGTGACCCGGCGCCGGGCCCGGTGGACATGCTGTTGGCTCGCGGACTCGGTGATGTCGAGGATCCCGGCGATCTCGGCGTGGGGGTACGAGAAGGCCTCGCGCAGGACGTAAGCGGCCCGCTCGACCGGCGAGAGGCGCTCCATGAGGATCAGTACGGCCAAGGACACCGATTCGCACTGCTCGAAGGTTTCGGCCGGACCGAGCATCGGGTCGCCCTCAAGGAGCGGCTCGGGCAGCCATACACCGGCCGCTCGCTCGTGGCGCGCCTGCGTTGATCGGAGCCGGTCGACGCAGAGATTGGTGGTCACCTTGGTCAGCCACGCTTCCGGCACCTCGATACGTTCCCGGTCTGCGGCCTGCCAGCGCAGGAACATGTCCTGCACGGCGTCCTCGGCGTCGGCGGCCGAGCCGAGCAGACGGTACGCGAGCGAGGCCAGCCGGCCCCGGCTGGCCTCGAACCGATCGATGGCTGCGCTGTCCATGCGGAGCAGCCTATGCGGCAACCCTCACACCACCCCGGTCAGGCGAGGCGGCCAGGCGGTGCCTGCGCTTGGGCATGCCGAAGGTCGGGTGGGCGATGCCCCACCCGGCCCCCTTGAGTACGCCCGACTTGAGCCGCGCGGCGATCCGGCCGCCCAGGTACCAGGACTTCGCCCGGACGTTCCCGTCCACCATCTGGAAGATCGCGTCCCGCCGCCCGAGGCTGATGTGATTGCCGTAATACTTCAGCCCGGTAGTCGGGACCTTGCTGCCCGTCAGGCGCGCGATGATCGCGGCGGTCGCCTGTATGTTGGTGACGCCGGCCGAGGCGCAGGACATCGGCAGCGGCCGACCGTTCTCGCCGATCGCGTAGGCGCAGTCACCGGCGGCGTAGACGTCCGGATGTGAGACGGAGCGCATGCTGCCGTCGACGACGATCTGGCCGGTCTCGGCGACCTCCAGGCCGCTGCCGGCCGCGATGGGGTCCACGGCGAACCCGGCGGCCCACACGGTCACGTCGGCCGGGATGGACGTGCCGTCGGCGGCGATCGCCTGTGTCGGCTCGACGGCTTCGATGTCGGTGTGCTCGTGGACGGTGATGCCGAGCCGGTCGAAAGCCTGGTGCAGGTGACGGCGGGCCTTCGGGGAGAGCCAGGTTCCCAGCTCGCCGCGGGCGGCGAGCGCGACCGAGAGGTCAGGCCGGGACTCGGCGAACTCGGTAGCGGTCTCGATGCCGGTCAGCCCCTCACCGACGACCAGCACGGCGCCGCCCTCGCCCAGTCCGGCCAGGCGCTCGCGTAGACGCAGCGCCGAGGACAGGCCGGTCACGTCAAAGGCGTACTCGGCCACGCCCGGGACGCCATGGTGGGCTACGGAGCTGCCGAGCGCGTAGAGAAGCGTGTCGTACATGAGCTCGCCGTCGCCGTCCTCGCCGGTCACGGCGACGGTCCGGCGCTCGGGGTCGAGGCCGGTGACGCGCGCCAGGCGCAGGCACACCCTGGTGCCCGCGAATACGTCGGTGAGCTTCCGGAACGTGAGGTCCTGGCCGATTGCGAGCTGGTGGAGCCGCATCCGCTCAACGAAGTCGGGCACGGCGTTGACGACGGTGATCTCGGTGTCGGCCGGAGAGAGCCGGCGGCCCAGGTTTCCGGCGGCGAAGGCCCCGGCGTATCCGGCGCCGAGTACCACGATGCGGTGCTTCATGGCGATGCTCCTGTCTCGTTCGCGTGCCCTTTGAACGAGATGGCGCCCCGATTGCTGACAGGAGCTCGTTGTGACGCCGGTCACCGAACCAAAACAAGCGGCTCAGCCTCCGGCAGGTGCTTGGGCCCGACCGAGATCGAGTACTACCCCCCGATGGCCTGCGCACAGGCCATCGCCTTCCTGCGGGAGCAGGGTCAGTACGTGCCGGGGGCCCGGCTGGTGTCGACGCGGCAGGTGGCCCCTTGTTCCCGGGCTTTTGATGCTCCAGCCGTAGATGGTGATCTTCATGTGTGATGCACGGGCACGAGATCCAGCGCCTGTTCAATTCACGAAGCTTGTCGTCCGGCCCGTGGATGACGCGGCCAAACGGCGCCGCTGGTTTGTCTGGTGACGCCGCCGCCAGGCACGAGCCACGCCGGCCATTACCGCCGACAAGAGCACCCTATTTGGCCGTCCACGAGGCAGAGGCTGAGGGGTTCGTGGGCCGCCGGGAGCAGGTCCCTGGCCTCATGCGCGCTTGGAGCCTGCTGGCTGAGGTCGACACTCATGCAGACCACGGGGATTGTTCGCCGCCAGGCGGCGGAGCGTAGGCGCGACACCCGAACGGCTCGTTACCGAGTGGGATGTATGGGTGTCGGCAGCACGTCCCGATCAAGGGCCGCACCAGGTGCCGCTGTGGTTCTTGAGGGACAGGCGAGCAGTGTGGATGTGCACCGGTCACCCCCGGCTTCCGCAAATGCGCGGAACGTCGGCGGGGAGCCGCGCGTGCGCCTGGCGCTGCCGGACAACTTCGGCGTGGTGCTTCTCCAGGGCGAGGCGGAGCGCTTTGGACCAGGATCTGCCCGGACATGCGGCGGAGGCGTTCGCCGCCAAGTTCGGGTGGGACCCGCGCGCGGAGGCGGGTTCCTTTCTGTATGTGCGTGGCGCCAAACTGTGTGCGCGTGTGGCGCGGCGAAGGGGAACTACGCGGCAGAGGGATCATGCGCGACGGGCCGTGGTTGGAATAGCGGCCGTCCTTGGCTGACGCCCCTCTCCCCATCAGCAAGATCACGATCTACGGCTCGAGTACCAAGACGTGAAGGCGACGTCGAGCCGGTCGTCGCCACATCTCAGCAGCGCCAAGCTCCGCGGCGTTGATCGCGCCCAAAGGCGGTTGCGGGCCCTCTGAACTCTTCGAGGTGCAGCGCGACGCATACGCTCCATGACCCCGGTCGCAGCCATCACCCCGGGCGGACGGGGCCATCGGTCTGGCTTCTGGCAGGCGGATGACCAGGTCCACGCCGTGTGCTGGTATGGAGGGATGGAACTGCGGGAACTTCGCGCCTTCGTCGCTGTCGTCGAGGAGCGCGGTATGTCTGCCGCCGCACGCCGACTGCACGTGAGCCAGTCAGCGCTGTCGCAGACGGTGAGCGGCCTGGAGAGGCAACTGGGACTGAGGCTGCTGATCCGCACCAACACCGGTGTCCGTCCGACCGAGGAGGGAGAGACCCTTCTGGCCGAGGCTCGCGCAGTGATCGCCCGACATGACCAGGCGCTGCGGACCATGGCAAGCCTGATGAGTCCGGGATGCGGGCTGCTGAGGGTCGGCATTCCGCTGGAACTGCCGTCGGATCTGCTCCGGCCGGCGATGGAGCAGGTGGCGGCCACATGTCCTGACACGCGCGTGCAGGCCCGCCATCTGTCGTCCGCGGCACAACTGGAGGCGCTGCGCGCCGGCGACCTCGACATCGGCCTGCTTAGGGAACGTCCTGTGGACCCCGACCTCGACGCCATGCTGGTCGTCACGGAGAAGCTGGGCGTGCTGCTGGCCGCGAGCGTCGCTGCCGAGTTGGCGGACGACGAGGGCGTGCGCCTGGAGACCCTGCGGGGCCTGGAGTGGGTGAGCTTCCCCCGCTCCGGCAGCCCGGCATGGTACGACGAAGTCACCTCAGTCCTGCGTAGCTTCGGCCTCGACCTGGGCCCGGAGGCACCGGAGAACCAGTCGTTGATCGCCGAGGTCAAACTGGCGGCGGTCAGCACAGAGAAGGCTTTCGCCCTGGCCCCGCCCCATTGGTCCCAGCCCCTGCCCGAGGGCGTTGTCTGGAAGCCCCTGCACAAGCATCCCTTGGTGCGCCGCACCTGGGCCGCCTGGCCGACCCATTCCCGGCGCCGCGATCTGGCCGGCTTCATCACGGGACTCCCAGCGGCGGACATCTGACTCAGGGCGGGGCCATGTAGGCGCCGTTCCGCCTGGCCGGCGCCCGAGCCCTGTCGGTAGCGGCCGACCGGCGATGCGCGGTGCTCGGCTGCGTACGCACCATCATGGCGGCGGCCTCGGGGACATCCCGCCGGTGCGCTCAGTGTCATTCCTGCGCCCCTGTCGCAGGATCGTCCCTAGGGCGCCGGTCGCAGGATCTGGTTCGCTCTTCGCCGTCCACGTCGCCGGAAACAATATCGCGGCGCTGTCATAGGAATAAACGGCCGCCGCCATTAACAGACTAGATAGCAGATTCCCTCGGTACGGGGAATAAGATGGGTGTCACGCCTCTGACCTGCGTGGATGATGCTCGTAATGGGCTGAGTGCCGTCCTCGACGTACCGGTCGAGTGGTCTGAATTCATGACGCCATGGGAGAGAGGTTGAACGCGCATCCTGAAAAGGGGCGTACGTTATTGCGCGGCAACCAACTATTCGATGGAGTGCTTACCGTGAATTCTTCCTACCTCGCCGGCAGCGTCGCACTGGTTACCGGAGCCACCAGCGGCATCGGCGCAACGACCGCAGGCCTGCTCGCCGAGCGTGGAGCGCATGTGCTGGTCGCTGGGCGGGATGCGTCACGTGGCGAGTCCGTAGCCGCGAGCATCCGAGCCAGGGGAGGCAAGGCCGACTTCCTGGCCGCCGACCTCACGACGGCCGACGCGGCCCGCGACCTGGCGCGGCGCGCGACCGACATCGGTGGCGCGGTCGACGTCCTGGTCAACAACGCCGGCATCTACCCCTTCGGGCCCACCGCTGACACCGCCGAGGAGCAGTTCGACGCGGTGTACGCGCTGAACGTGAAGGCCCCGTACTACCTCGTGGCCGAGCTCGCGCCGGGCATGGCGGAGCGCGGCCGTGGCTCCATCATCAACGTGAGCACGATGGTGGCCGACTTCGGCATGGCGGGCATGGCCCTGTACGGGTCGAGCAAGGCTGCCGTGAACCTGCTGACCAAGTCGTGGGCGGCCGAGTACGGTCCGCGGGGTGTGCGGGTCAATGCCGTCGGGGTCGGGCCGACGCGCACTGAGGGAACGGCCGGAATGGGCGACGACTTGAGTGGTCTTGCTGCCCAGGCCCCCGCGGGCCGCCCGGCGAGTCCTGAGGAGATCGCCTCCGTGATCGCGTTCCTGGCGAGCGACGCGGCGAGCTTCGTGCATGGTGCGGTCGTCCCCGTCGACGGCGGTCGCGTCGCCGTCTGAGCCTGACGGCCGAAACGCTGAAACCAGCATGGAAGGGACCCGGCTCAACGGACGAGAAATCGTTGTGCCGGTCCCTCCCGGGTTGCCTGGCAGCGGCCGCGGCAGGATGCCATGAGCATGGCTTCGGGGCGGTGGAGCGTTCTTCGCTCTTTGGCGGGCTCGGCGTATGGGGGCCGGGTGGTCAGAGCGACGGCTTGTCTGTGCGTCACTTACGCGGTGTGGTGGCGCTGGTAGTGGCGGGCGACGCGGACGCGGTTACCGCATGCTGGGGAGCACCACTCGCGGCGTGGGTGGTTCTTGAAGAAGTAGAGCAGGCAGTTGGGGGCGAGGCAGGGGCGCAGGCGCTCCCGGTCTGGTCCGGTGAGAAGCTCGACTGCCTGGTGGGCTATGAACTGTACGGCGAGGTGCGCATTCCCCGAGCCACGGTAGGTATGTGAGGGCTGCCCGCCCGTGGGCCAGACGAGCTCGGGCCAGGCCTGAGCAAGGGCGTTGAGCTTGGCGATGGCCTCATGGCGCGTCGGCCCGGGCACGGTGGCCGGCGGACGCGGATCGTTGGTCATCTCGGCTGCCAGCTGTCGCAGCACGTCGCGCAGTGCACGCAGCTCCCCGGCGACCGGGCGCACCGTGTGTTCGTCGGTCTGGTCCGCCTGAAGGTCGCTCAACGGGCCGAGGCGGTTGGCGACTGCGCGCAGCCAGGCAGTGGAGCCGGTGTCGTCGACGAGGGCGTCGCGCGTCCGGCCGCGGTCGAGTGTCACGGTGTTCATGAGCTCGATGGGCAGAGGTTCTCCCAGTAGCGCCGCGCTTGTGATCGCTGTCCCTTCCGTCATGCTTTCGACCTTACCACCCGCCTAACGGGTAGCTCGCTCGGCAACCATTTGACATCGAGCAGGTGGCGCGCCATAGTCCTAATGGGTAAGTCATCAGTTATCCATTAGATCGATTGAATCACCAGGAGAAGCCGCTATGTCAGCGCTGCCCCAGATCAACCCCGCCGAGGCCACCGGCGAAGCCGCCACCCTGCTCGGCGAACTCAAGAAGAGCGTCGGCTCCGTGCCGAACATGGCGAAGGCGATGGCGAACAGTCCGGCCCTGCTCAAGGGCTGGATGAGTCTGTCGGATGCTCTGGTTGGCGGTGTGCTTCCTGCCGCTGTCCGAGAGCGACTGGCACTGGCCACCGCGGAGTACAACCGCTGCGCTTACTGCCTGTCCGCCCATACCTTCCTGGGCAAGAACGTCGCCAAGATCGACAGCGACGAAATAGGGCGCGCTCGCCACGCCGAGTCCGCCGACCCGCACACAGCAGCGCTGCTTGCTCTCTCCGACGCCATCGCCCGTGGCCGCGGCACGGTAGACGAAACCGTGCTGAAGTCGGCCCGGTCCGCCGGCGTCACCGACGCCGAAATCGCCGAAGTCGTAGGCAACCTCGCCCTGAACATCCTGACCAATTACTTCAACATCGTCGCCGAAACGGACAACGAGTTTCCTCTCGTCACGCCGCATCAGTCGGCCTGACGCCCCTGCCGTGCGGGTCGCAGCCCTGTCCTGCCGACAGCGACCCGCACGCCCCACCTGTTGGCCCGGGCAGGCCACCCTCGGAACAGAGGGGATGGTCGGCTCACGACCGTCGGCGGCAGGACTCGGTCAGCCGACCGGCAAAAGCTGCGAGGAATCCAGCACCGGTGTTCTGTTGGGAAGAACGCCGTGCAAGGCAGAAGGTGCTCCTCTCAGCGCGCCTACCCCGTCACCGTCGGCATCACCGACAGTGATGCGTCCGTGACGTGAAGAACACCTGATGAACACCGGCCGGACCAGTACACATCATGACGAAGCGAGGCAGCGATGACTGCACTATCCGAGTCCCAGGAAGACGGCACCTACGACGTGATCGTGCTGGGAGCCGGTCCGGTCGGCCAGAACGTCGCAGACCGCGCCCGCGCTGCTGGCCTCACGGTGGCCGTCGTGGAACGCGAACTGGTTGGCGGCGAATGTTCCTACTGGGCCTGCGTGCCCAGTAAGGCACTGCTGCGGCCGGTCATCGCTCTCGCCGACGTCACCCGCGTGGACGGTGCGCGGCAGGCCGTGACCGGCAGGCTCGACAACGACCGGGTGTTCGCCCGTCGCGACCGCTACGTCACCGACTGGGACGACAGTGGCCAGGCCCGGTGGGTGAAGTCCATCGGTGCCGACCTCTTCCGCGGCCACGGGAGGATCGACGGCCCCCGCCGCGTGACGGTGACACCCGGCGACGGCGCATCGCACACCCTCACCGCCCGGCACGCGGTGGCCATCGCGACCGGCAGTCGGCCGGTGCTGCCCGATCTACCAGGCATCGACGAGGCCCGGCCCTGGACCAACCGGAACGGCACCGACTCCAGCACCGTGCCGGCCCGGCTCGCCATCGTCGGCGGCGGTGGGGTTGCTGTAGAGATGGCCACCCTCTGGCAGGGCCTCGGCTCCCAGGTCACCCTCCTCGCCCGCCGTGCGCTGCTGCCCCGTATGGAACCGTTCGCCGGCGAGCTGATCGAACGCGCCCTCACCGAGGCCGGCGCGGACGTGCGGATCGGTGTGCAGGTGAACGCCCTTCGCCGCCCGGACGCCACCGGCCCCGTCACACTCAGCCTCGACGACGGCAGTGAGGTGGAGGCCGACGAGGTCCTGTTCGCCACCGGCCGCACCCCCGCCACCGATGACATCGGCCTGGACACCATCGGCCTCACCCCCGGCTCATGGCTGGATGTGGACACCACCTGCCTGGTCCACGGGGTTGAGGGCGAGTGGCTGTACGCCCTCGGTGACGTCAACCACCGTGCGCTGCTCACCCACCAGGGCAAGTACCAGGGCCGTACCGCGGGCGACGCCATCGGCGCCCGCGCCGCTGGTCGCCCGCTGGACGATGCCGCCTGGGGCGACCACGCCACCACCGCCGACCAGCACGCCGTACCCCAGGTCTTCTTCACCGACCCCGAGGCCGGCGCCGTGGGTTTGACCGCCGAACAGGCAGTCCGCGCCGGATACCACGTCAAGGTCGTCGACGTCGACTTCAACGCCGCCCAGGGCGCCAACCTCTATGCCGACGGCTATCGGGGCCACGCCCGGATGATCGTCGATCTCGATCGGGACGTCCTGCTCGGAGTCACCTTCGTTGGTCCAGGCATCAGCGAGCTGCTGCACTCGGCCACCGTCGCGGTCGTCGGCGAGGTCCCGCTCAAGCGGCTCCGGCACGCCATCGCCTGCTTCCCGACCGTGAGCGAGATCTGGCTCTTCCTCCTTGCCGCCCACCAGCGCGAAAGTGGCTGAGCCTGACCGGACGCCCGGCCGGACAGATGATGTCGCAGCCGCCGACGATCAGCGGTCCGAGTCGCACGTCGATGGCGCTGGCAGGCCACGAAGGCCGTGTCATCCTGCGGTGTAGCGCCCAAGCACACGGGTCCTGGCCGGCCATCTCCATCGGCAGCTCTGGGCGTTCGACGCTCCCGGGTGCGGCGCGTGCGGTGAGAGGGTGGAAGGCACCAGACGCTGGCCGCTCGGTATCAGCGGCAGGGGATCCCGCTCGGCATGTCCCGGTCCGGCGATCCGGCCCGGTGCCCGGCGGGGATCATCGGGCAGGGGGTCAGACGGCGGTGCGGCCGCCGTCCACGGGCAGGACCGCGCCCTGCACGAAGCTGGCCGTGTCGTCGGCGAGGAAAGCGATCACTGACGCGATCTCTGCTGCCGAAGCAGGGCGTCCCGCGGGCGCCTGAGCCGCCAGGCTCTGCAGGTCCTCCTCGGCCTGGGCGGTCGTTTCGGTCCGGGCCGGGCCGGACTGCACGGCGTTGACCCGCACCCCGCGCGGCCCGTATTCGGCTGCCCAGGCTTTGGTGAGCAGGTTGAGTGCGGCCTTGCTCGACCCGTACAACGCCATGCCGGAGAAACCGAGCGCGGCCGCGATCGTGGTCACGTTGACGATCACCCCGCTGCCTCGGGCAGCCATCCGGGGAGCGAGTTCGGCCACGAGGTAGAACGGCGCTTTGACGTTGAGGGCGTACACGGTGTCGAAGAGGTTTTCCTCCGTGTCCTCGGTCGGCGCGAAGGGATACATGCCCGCGTTGTTGACCAGGACGTCGACCCGGTCGCCCCCCAGCGACAGGGCCTCACGCGCCAACCGTCGTGCAGTCCGCGCGTCGCTCAGATCAGCGCTGAGGAAGTCGGCCTTCCCACCCTGTCTCCGCAGCCCTGCCACCACCACGTCACCCCGCGCGGTGTCACGGCCGGCCACCAGGACGTACGCACCGCGCCGGGCCAGTTCTTCCGCAGCGGCGGCGCCGATGCCGCTGGTCGCTCCGGTCACGAGTGCGACCTTGCCTTGCAAGGATGCAGACGCCATGATCGATCCTTCCCTCGCATCACGTACTCGATCGGTGGCCCGAAGCGGATACCTGGCCTGGGGGCAGCCGCTGCGTCCGTCTGCGGCTGCCTGGCGCAGGGCTGCTGCATCGGTTCCGTCGCGGCCGGGCGTCCACTGCGCCTGCTCCCACAGCAGCACCAGGCAGGGGACCTTGCAACCAGTCGCAGCCGCATCCGAGCGGAGGGGTTCAGGGCAGCGCCGGCTTGAGTTCCTCGGCCACCCAGTGAAGCGCCTCGCGCAGCCCGGATCCGTCCAGAGGTATCCACAAGGAGCACATCGACACACCGGCTTCCTGCAGCCGGGCGAGGTCGTCGATGATGCTGTCCCGTGTGGGCTGTGACCCTCCCGCGAGACGTCCGGGTGCAGGTTGGGTGGTGGGGAAGCCAGGGGGAATCAGGAAGACGACCGTGGCCAGCGTCAGGGTGGAGGAGTCACGGCCGCTCTGGTCACCGAGGTCGGCCAGGCGGGAGCGGACGTGTTCGGCAATGACGTGGTCGATCCCGCGGCCGAGCCAGCCGTCAGCGAATCGGACAGTGCGGCGCAGGGCAGCTTCGCTGTGGCCTCCGATCCACACGGGGGGCCCTCCGTGTGTGCGGGGGCGTACTCCCGCGACGGCCTTGTGCAGCTGGGTGAACCGCCCGGCGTAGGTGACCGGCTCAGTGCCCCACAGTTTCCTGACGATCTGCAGGTACTCGTCCGTACGCGCTCCGCGCTGGCTCAGCGGCACCCCGACCGCTTCGAATTCCTGTGGGTTCCAGCCGGTTCCGGCGGCGAGCACGAAGCGGCCGCAGGAGAGGACGTCCAGGCTGGCCGCGGTGTTGGCCAGCATGACCGGGTCGTAATAGGGGACGACCAGGACACTGGTGGCCAGTCGGATTCGGGAGGTGGCGCCCGCGACAGCGGCCAGCGTCACGAACGGGTCCAGCGCGGAGCCGATCGGGTTGCGCAGCATATGGCTCGACATGAGCACGTAATCAAGGCCCAGTTGCTCCGCCTCCTGCGCGGTCCGCAGAACACGGTCGCCGTCTTCGGCGGTCCAGGGCGGCGGCTCAAGGGATACACCGAGTTGCACAGCCCTTTGTATCAACGCCTTGGCTGATCAAGCTGCCCGCAGCCCCGCGCTGTCGGCCGGACGGAGCAACCCCGGACGCGCCGGTGGTCGCCCGGCTCATCCTCAGGCGTTGCCATGCGCTTCAGGGTGGCTTCCTTGGCGCGGACGGCGGGCACCATCACTGTCGGGTCTCCGGAAAGGCGAGGGAGGCCCAGGCACAGGTTCCGGAGCGCCTCTTGCAGATGCCACTGGCGGTGGCAAGCGCCTCCACGATGACAAGACCGCGACCGGCCTCCGGCATCCCGCACTCCGCTGCGGCATCCTCCTGCCAAATCCCCGAGTCTGTGACCATGACCAGAACGCACGACGCCTCGCTGTCGATCGTCAGCGTGACGCTGTCCGTTCCGCTGTGGAGAACGGCATTGGCCACCAGCTCGCCGACAACGATGCGGACGTCGTCGACCAACTCCGGCCCGCGGAAGTGTCGCACCAACAGATCAGCGAACGTACGCGCCTCGGGGACGAGCCGCCCTTCGGCGGCCATCACCAACTGAGCGAGCCCAGCGTGTTCACGGGCGTCCGGCCGGCACGCGGGGCCAGCCTCACACTCCCGGAGCGAGCAGGCGCTGCTCGCACATGGGTCAAGCATGGCTCTCCTGTGTCCTGTGCAGTGGAGCGGCACGGCCCTGCCGGGTCGCCTTCCCCAGCAGTTGGGCTTGGTACAACGGAGCGGACTCGCGAGTTGATGCCCTACCGCCATAGGGGCTTTCGAACGCCGATATGAGCGAGTCGCTCGGGAGCATGTGTTGAATCGGCGCCAGGCCTTCGGTACAGAACGGTGATGATCTTGTTGCGCGGCGGACGGCATTGCCCGAGCAACCAGTCGGTTCCTCGGGCGGTGCCGCCCGCCGCGCCGCCGTCAGACCCTCTCCAGGCCGGCGCTTTCCAGCTCGCGAACCAGGTGGGAGGCGACGTCCTTGGCGTCTCCGAAGAGCATGAGCGTCTTGTCGAGGTAGTACAGCTCGTTGTCGACGCCGGCGAAGCCGGTGCTCATCCCTCGTTTGACCACCATGATGGTGCGTGCCGAGGCCACGTCGAGTACGGGCATGCCGTAGATCGGACTGTCCTCGCGGGTGCGGGCGGCCGGGTTGGTGACGTCGTTCGCTCCGACCACCAGGGCGACGTCGGCCTGCGGGAAGTCGCTGTTGATCTGGTCCATATCCAGGATGCGGTCGTAGGGGACATCGGCCTCGGCGAGGAGGACGTTCATGTGGCCGGGCATGCGTCCGGCGACCGGGTGGATGGCGTAGCGGACCCGCGCACCTTTGCGCTCGAGGATTTCGGCGACTTCCTTGATGCGGTGCTGGGCCTGGGCGACGGCGAGCCCGTAGCCGGGAACGATGATGACGTCTCTGGCCGTCTCGAGGATCATGGCGGCCTCGTCGGGGCCCGTGCTGCGCACGGGCCGGTCCTGCGCGTCATTTTCCCCGGCGGCCGCGGTGGTCTCGACCTGCCCGAAAGCGCCGAAGAGCACATTGCGGAAGGACCGGTTCATGGCACGGCTCATCATGACGGACAGCAGAAAGCCGGAGGCACCGTCGAGCGCACCTGCGACGATGAGGGCCTTGTTGTCCAGGACGAGTCCCATCGCCGCTCCAGAAAGTCCGGCATAGGAGTTGAGCAGCGAGATGACGGTGGGCATGTCGGCCCCGCCGATCGGCACGACGAGGAGAATGCCGAACAGTGCGGACGCCGCGATCAGCAGCGGAAAGCGTGCATCGGCCGACGGGGCGACGATCAGCCAGAGCGCGACGAGGGCCGCTGCGGTGAACAGGACCAGATTCACCAGTTGTTGGCCGGCAAAAACTGTCGGGCGGCCTGGGAGGATGCCCTTCAGTTTCCCGAACGCCATCAGGCTCCCGGTGAAGGTCACGAACCCCAGCACGACCTCGCACATCAGCGCAGTTGCGATGAAGGTGCTGAGCGACGCGGCGTGCTCGTAGTACTCGGCGGTGCCGACGAGTCCTGCAGCCAGCGCGCCGAAGGCGTGGGAGAGGGCGATGCGTTCAGGCATGGCGGTCATCGGCATGTACTTGGCCATGGCTCCACCAATGACGGAGCCGATCACGACGGCCAGCAGGATCCAACGGAAGTCGACAATCTCTTTGTTGATCAGTGTTCCGGCGACGGCCGCCGCCATGCCGACCACCGTCAGCAGCAGACCCTGGCGTGCGCTTCGGGGATGAGCCATGCCGCGCAGTCCGAGAATGAAGAGGGTGCCGGAGGCGAGGTACAGCAGCGGGATGACGATGTCACGCATCGGCCTTGGCCTTTCCTGCGGCGTGGGCCGGGTTGCTGGGCCGGAACATACGCAGCATGCGGTTGGTGATCAGGAATCCGCCGATGACGTTGATGCTGGAGGCGGTGACAGCGACGGTGCCCAGCACGGTGATGAGCGGGCCGCGGTCGGAGCCGGCCAGCAGCAGGCTGCCGACCAGCGAGATGCCGGCGATCGCGTTGGTCAGGGCCATCAGCGGGGTGTGCAGGAGCGCGGGCACGCGCCGGATGACTTCCAGGCCGATGACGGATCCGAGGACCAGGACGTACAGGCTGGCTTCGATGGCTGTTGACATGATCAGTTTCTTTCTGCCGTCACGGCGTGCAGGTTGTTTGCGGCTGAGGCGTCCGGGGCGTCCAAGTCGAGCAGGGTGCGCAGCCGGGGGTGGACGACCTGTCCGTCCGTGGTCAGAAGGGTCTCCTGGATGATCGGGTCGTCGGCGGTGAGCCGCGGGCCGTCCTCGCCGAGCAGGTGGCGGGTGAAGTTGGCGAGGTTGCGCGCGTACAGGCGGCTGGCGTGGGCTGCCACACCGGCCGGCAGGTTGGTGGGCGCAGTGATCGACACACCGGAAAGTTCGATCGTCTCGTCGGGAACGGACAGGGCGCAGTTGCCGCCCTGCGCGGCCGCGGCGTCGACGATGACGGATCCCCGGCGCATCGCGCGCACCATCTCCTCGGTGATGAGCACCGGTGCCGGTTTCCCCGGGACCTGCGCGGTGGCGATGACGATGTCGGCGGCGGCGACTTCGGCCGCGAGGACCTCGCGCTGTCTGGCGTAGAACTCCTCCTGCTGCGCCTGTGCGTAGCCGCCGTTGCCTTCGGCCGAGGAGGTGTCCAGGGGCAGGTCGACGAAGATGCCTCCGACGCTCTCGACCTGCTCGCGTGCTGCGGCGCGGACGTCGTAGGCGCGGACGACGGCCCCCAGCCTTCGGACGGTGGCGATGGACTGCAGCCCGGCGACGCCCGCACCAAGGACGAGAACACGTGCCGGGGTGATGCTGCCGGCCGCGGTGGTCATCATCGGCAGCATCTTGTCGACCTGCTCGGCCGCGACCAGCGCCGCTCGGTAGCCCGCGACAGCGGACTGCGAGGACAGTACGTCCATCGCCTGCGCGCGGGTGATGCGGGGCAGCAGATCCAGGGAGAACGCCGTGACGCCGTGCTCGGCCAGACGGCGAACGGGTTCGGGGTGACTGAGCGGGTTGGCCAGCCCCACCAATACCGCCGCGGGACGCGTCAGCCCCAAATCCTGGGCGAAGGCCGGGTCGGAGGTGTGGCTGCCGGTTCCGGCGAGGTGCACCTGCAGCACCATGTCGGCGCTGAATGCGTCGGCGCGGGTGCCGGACAGGGCGCCGGCGGACAGATAGTCGCTGTCGGGATGCCCCGCCCGGTAGCCGGCCCCCTGCTCGATCACGATCTGGTGACCTTCGTCGGCCAAGGAGCGAACTTCGTTGGGGGTGAGAGCGACCCGGGTCTCTCCTGGGACGACTTCACGTGGGACGCCGATGTGCATGTGCGTCATTCCTTTCACGCCGCTGGGGAGTGGTCGGCGCTTGGCTCGTATCGGGTGGCCGCTCGGCGTGCTGAAGGGCACGACGGCCAGTGCGCGGCTGGGCAGGCCCGCTTTTGGCCGGGCCGCAGGCTGGTGCACGGGGGAGGAGCGACGCTGCCGGCTAAGCCGGGAGCGGATGCCGGCACCGGACCGCCCCGCTTGAGGCGGTCCGGTGAAGATGCGGCCTGGCCGCGATCGGTCACAGGCCCAGCGCCATGAAGCCGCCGTCCACCGGCAACGTGACACCGGTGATGTAGCTGGCGCGGGGCGAGGCGAGGAAGACGACGGCTTCGGCGATCTCACGTGCCGATGCGAGCCGGGCCAGGGGCACCCGGGCCCCGAGGGCCTCGAAGTCCTCCTCGCCGATCATGTCGACCACGTTGTCCGTTCGGGTGTGGCCGGGCGCCACCGCGTTGAACCGGACGCCCCTGCCACCAAACTCGACCGCCCACGTGCGCGTGAAGGAGTCCACGGCCGCCTTGGACGCACCGTAGACGGCCGTGCCCTGTATACCGCTCAGACCGGCGATCGTGGTGACGTTGACGACGCTCCCGCGGCCCTTGGCGGCCATCTTCGACACCAGCGCCTGGGTGAGGAAGAACGTGCCGCGCACGTTGGTGTCGAGCAGGGTGGTGAACGCCTCCAGGCCCTGCTCAAGAGTGGGCGCGAATGGAAAGGCGCCGGCATTGTTCACCAGCACGTCCACGTCCCCAGCCTGTTCGGCAAGCCGACGCACCGATTCCAGGTCGCTGAGATCGACCGCGACGAACGTGGCCTTTCCGCCTGCGGCCTCGATCGCGGCGACCGTCTCCGCGCCCTTGGTGGCGTTGCGGCCGGAGACGATCACGGACGCCCCTTGCTCGGCCAGCAGCAGTGCGGCCTCGCGGCCGATACCCGAGGTGCTGCCGGTCACCAGGGCGGTCTGGTTCTCGAATTGCATGAGTATGCCTTTCGGTGATGCGGATGTGCCCGCGCTTTAGGTACGAAAACTTCCGTACCACTGTCGGTTGATTTCCTCGCTCCCGCAAATCAGCCCTCCTTCGGCGGCAGAACGCCCACTATCCCTTTGAACTGGGCATTCCCTTTTGTGGCCCATGGTTCCGATGGCGGCTATAAGTAGGTCCGTGAACTGGTCCGCTCTTCAAGATCCGCAGACTTTTACGTGTGCGGCTTCTGCCGTTCCGCGCAGCCTTCTCCTCGAGTACGCTGAAAAAACGTCGCGCAGGAAGGGAGTGCCGTGCCCGACATAGATGGTCACCCGACAATTCAGGAAATGCAGATCGGTTCCGTGTTCGCCGCACTAGCGGATCCACACCGCCGCCGCGTGATCGAGCTGCTGTGTGCCGAGCCGGATCTCGTCGAGCGCACATGTGCCTCGTTCGGACTGACAGTGTCCAAGTCGACCCTGACCCACCACTTCCGCGTGCTGCGCGAGGCCGGCCTGATCCGGCAGATCGACTACGGCAACAGCCGCAAAGTCATGCTGCGCCGCCGGGAGCTGGAAGACCGCTTCCCCGGCCTGCTGGGTCTGGTGCGTGGCGAGGTCACACAGAACTTCCCGACCCTGCCGCAGCGCCGGTGAAGCATCGCCTGTGCCAGGGCGTCGACGGGGCGGCGTTACTGGTTTCCACGGCGAACGGGCCTACCGGTCCCGCATCGCGGACCAGACGTCGTCTTCGCGTGGTCGACGTGGGGACGACTGGACGGCCGGCGGTCTCGCTCCGAAGCCGACTCCCGCCCCCCTGAGCGGCCGGTTGACAGGGCGGAAGGAAAGGGGACGATGCGCCGACGCCGCGTCTCCTCAGTCGTCCGTCGGCTCGACGGCACACAGCGCGGCCCTTAGCGCGGACAGCGCTTGACCCAACCGCCGGAGGTCCCCAGCGGCCAGGGCCATCCGTATCCGCTCGTGTGCGGTAGCCCTGGCTGCTGAATCCTGCCCCAGCCAGGCAGACAACAGGGAAGCAAGTTGCGCCTCGGCGGCCCGGACTGCCACGGCGAGGTCGGCGTTCCAGACGTCGATCGCCGGCCAGTCATCCAGCCGGCGAATCAGCGCGTCGTGCTGTTCGGCGACGTCCGCCAAACTCCGCTGGAGCCCGCCCCTCCCAACCGAAGCAGCCGACCACCCGCACTCGGCCCAGACGGCGCACAGACCGGAAACCTGCGTCTTGTAGTCGTCCCATGCTGCACGCAGGCTCCGAACACCTTCCAGCTGCTCACGGACCGGACGGCCGAACGGAGCGCCTACGGTGGTCTCGCCGGACGTTCGAGCCGCGGGGCACGAGCCGGTGTCTTCCACCGCGGCACAAGAAGGGGTGTTCGCTCGGAGCTCCATGGCAACCTTCTGTCCAGGCATCACAGCCGTGCTCTTGTCGATCGAAGCTGGTGACACATACCGCCACCCTCATGACCCGCCGATCGCGCCCACAGACCGCAAGGGCGGGCGGTGCCACCCCGGGACCGCCCGCGGTCGGCGGGTCAGTTCACACTCTGACCGCCATCAACCATCACGGCCTGGCCGGTGACGAACGAGGCCCGGTCGGACAGGAGGAACAGCGCCACCTGCGCCACCTCCTCCGCCTCGCCGATACGGCCGAGCGGGATCTTCTCACCGTGTGGGTGGTACTCCGAGCCGTCGTTGTTCTTGGTGATCCCGCTCTCCGTCAGCGGGGTGCGGATAATCGTCGGGTTCACGGTATTGACGCGGATCCCGTCAGGGCCGAGTTCGACCGCCGCTGCGCGAGCGAGTGCCGCCACACCGCCCTTCGTGGCGCTGTAGACGGAGATGCCGTGGGTGCCCAGCTCCGCGAACACCGACCCGTTGAAAACGATGGCCCCGCCATCGCCCTGCCGCTTCAGCTGAGCGACCTCGGCCTGGAGGTAGAAGAACGAGCCCTTCAGATTGCCATCCACCAAGTGATGCCACGCGGCCTCGTCCAGCTCCGTGATCGGGCCGACCGCGGCGGTGCCGGCGTTGTTGAAGGCCACATCAAGCCGACCGAAACGATTGACGACCTGCTCCACCACATCGGCCGCGCCCTTGATGTCGGTGGCGTCGGCCTTGATGAACAGGGCCTCGCCACCGTTATTCACGATGCCGTCCATGACCTCCTTTCCTGCGCGTTCACGCCGACCGGTGAAGGCCACCCGTGCACCCTCCTGTGCAAAAAGAAAGGCGGCAGCGCGCCCGATTCCGGACGTTCCACCGGTGATCAATGCGACCTTTCCATCCAGCAGACCCATTGTTACTCCTTGCCCTATCTTGCTTGGTGGCCGCTGGATACCTTCCTCGATACCCGGCTGACCTGTCACCGTGCGGTGACAAGGGTCCACAGCAATGCCGCATCCGCTGCCATTCCAAGCTGGCTATTACGGGAACCGATGGCCGCCGACAGAGAACGCGATCGTCTGCGCGTCCGCAAATCAAGCTCGTCGTCCGGTGCCAGTCCCCTCGTGCTGGCCTCGGCCTCCGCGGCGCGGGCATTCGCGCCCGTTGTGCGCCGCGGCGCACGGCGCCTGCTGGGTGCCATCGACCTCGGGCACGCCGCCCACCAGGTCTTCCCCGGCCGACGCGGGGGTGTTCCGCTGGCCGTCGCACGGCCCTTGGTGAGGATCGTGTCCTCCCCGCCGACGTGGGGGTGAAGGACGGGCTGACCGAACGCTGGAAGGCGGCACAGCAGGACGGCTGACCCGACGAGAGCGGGGGCGGACAGCATCACCCTGCCCGGCCCCGCGCCGCGACCTGACGCGGTTATGTCCAGCGCATGCCGATTGCGGAGAGCTGCTGCACCCGCTGCGGGGAGAGCGTGGCGGCCCGGCTCCGCTGGTTCCCGATCCATGCCCCGAGCCGGAGCTCCCGGACCTCCTGGCCCTCACTGCTACCGCCGTCGGCAGCGTCTCCGACGATGATTCGTTCGATGTGCTTCCTCGGCACGCGCAGGTGCCCCTCGCGCTCGTAGAACTGCTTGGCGGCTGCGTAGTTGAGGGCCCATTTGTCGGCCTGCGTTCGGCGCGGCTTCGGCTTCTCGTCCTCGGCCGCGGGCTCGATGGGGTGTGTGAGCTGGGCTTAGAAGCCGTTGTCTTTCCGATTGTGAGCAATGGGTTTCCGCTGTTCAGGCATGGTTTCGGCGTCGCTGCGGGAGGGTTCGGGCGATCAGTTCGTTCTAGGTGATGCGGAGATGACCGATGCCATCGGTGATGGGGTTGCTGGAGGAGCGGGAGGCGGCTGCCCGGGTGCGGGCCGAGCGGCTTCGCGCGGAGATGGAGCGGATCACGGCTGAACACGCCGACGCGGAGGCGGTGTTGGAGCGACGAATGATCGCCCGGACGGAGCTTGCCGAGGCCCTGGTTGCTGGCGGCGAACAGACGCAGGCGTCGGCTGCCGGTGTGCAGGAGGCGCCGGCCGTCAGCGAGAAGGCTCCGGCTCCGGTTGTGGGGTCCGTCGTGCCGCGCTGGCACGAGGCGGCGACGGTAGACGCACTCGCGATGGACTACCGGCGGATCGTCGAGCTCGTGGAATCCGGTGCGGGTGAGGCGAGGGGATCTCGGCGAAGCAGCTTGCCGCCGGGCTTGGGCTGGAGCTGGTGCCCGCGAAGATCGAGGGGGTGCGGTCCAAGGCGAGGCGGCTGGCCGAGCAGGACTGGCTTGCGGCGTCGCCGTCGGGCCGGTTCACGCGGCGGCAGCCCACGCTGTGCGAGGACGGCGAGTGGCGGTCGCTGCTCCCGCACCCGCGGGGATGGTCCCGCGGCGGCCGGCCTGCTGGGCACGGACTCCGCCTGCTCCCCGCACCCGCGGGGATGGTCCCAACGACAGCGTGTGGCTGCTGGACGACCCGGTCTGCTTGCCGCGCCCGCGGGGATGGTCCCGCAAGCGCCGCGAGCGCGCCTACATGGAACAACTGCTCCCCGCGCCCGCGGGGATGGTCCCGACAACTTCGACGAGTTCCCGGCCGAGGAGATCTGCTCCCCGCACCCGCGGGGATGGTCCCGGATTCAGCGGGATACCCCACGGGCTCAGGTCCTGCTCCCCGCACCCGCGGGGATGGTCCCGATCAGCGCGTACCGCAAGGCCCAGGGCTGGGCAGACGGCCGCGTCTTCTACCAGGTGGCGGTGCATCTCGGGGACAGCACCGGCACGACCGCCCGCCTCTACCAGTGGCCGCAGCCCGGCCTGCGGACAGCGCAGCGCCCCACCACCCACACCAGCAGTGACGCCATGCCCACACCACCCCCACGTCGGCCCAGCTCCCAGTAGCGAGCCGTGCCGCTGTGCTGGCCGCCATGAAGGGCATGTGGCCCTGGTGTGGCGTACGCAAGTGGACGGCTCCATACAGGTGTTGGGTCTGCGGCCGTCTGCCGCCACCTGTGACACTTCAGTCGCTCCGCCCGCTGTGGAGAGTGACCCCCTCCTGGCGGGGTCAAGGCGCCTGCCCTCTTGGGGGAGGCTCGCGGGCGCCGACGTGCAGCGGCAGGCCCGGTTCCCCCCGTGCCGGGTCTGCCCCTGCTCGAATGACCGGCCTGGGCGCCCATCACGTGGCAGGGCGCCCAGGCCCTCAACGTTGACGGGCGACTAGCCCGGTCACTTCCACCGCTGAAGAGCGCGCCACGCCCCCCTGGGATCTTGCAGTGCCATGATGAATCCCGGCGTGGGGGCGCAGCAGCGAGAGGAATCCTGCCGGTGGGACGCCCCGACAAGGCCGCGCGCGCCGCCATCGCACAGCGGCGAGCGGACGCCATCGACCTACGCCTGGCCGGCGTGGACTGGCTCACCGTAGGCCGCAAACTCGCCGCCGACCCAGCCGTCAACTCCGACCGGATCGCCTACCCGCAGGGCTACGGCATCGATCGGTACAACAAGGGCCAAGAGCCACCCACCGACGAACAGCTCATCCACGCGGCCTGCAAGGACGTCCGCCAGGTCCTCAAAGAGCGCACCACCGATGTCGAGGACAAGGCCGACGAGCTGCGCGCCGTGGAGAACCTGCGCCTGGACCGCCTGTTCTTCGTCGCCTACCGCCAGGCCGTCAAGGACGGCGGCCTGCCCGCCATCGACCGGGCGCTGCGCATCATGGAGCGCCGCGCCCGCATGAACGGCCTGGACAAGCCGTCGAAGACCGAGATCGTCACCCCGGCCGCCGAGGGCAGCGAGCTGACCGCGGTCGCGCTCGACGAACTCAAAGCCCTCATCGGCATCTCGGAGGAGGCCGCGCATGGCTCCGACGAGTAGCAGCGAACGCGAGGCCAGACTGCTGGCCGCCTACCGCTCCAAGCCGCCAGCGCAGCGCCGCGCCATGGCTGCGACAGCCTCACCCGAGCTGCGCGTGCAGCTAGCCCGCATCGAATGCTCCATCGCCATGGACGCCTCGCCGGGCGCGCTCGCCGCAGTCCTCACCGAGCGCCGCGAGATGCAGACCCGGCACCTGCACCTCATCGACCAGGCGTGGATCGACATGGCCGAGGGCCGCGCCGACCGCGTGATAATCACGATGCCGCCGCGTCACGGCAAGTCCCGCCGCGCCTCCCGCTGGGCGCCCCTGTGGTACCTGCGCCAGCACCCCGACCGCCGCGTCATGATCGCCTCCTACAGCGGAGACCTCGCCGAGGAGCACTCCCGGTGGATCCGCGACGCCATTGAGACGTGGGGTGACGAACTCGGCATCCACCTCAACCCCTCCAGCCGCGCGGCGATGCGCTTCGACATAGCCGGGCACCAGGGCGGCCTCGTCGCAGCCGGTATCGGCGGCAGCCTCACCGGCAAGGGCGCCACCATCGCCCTCGTCGACGACCCCGTACAGGACATGGCCTCCGCCGACTCCCCGAGCATGCGCCGCCAAACCTGGGAATGGTGGCAGAGCGTCTTGCAGATCCGTCTCGAACCGGACGGCGCGATCTGCGTCATCCAGACCCGCTGGAACGAAGACGACCTCGCCGGGCGCATCCTCGCCGACGCGCAGGCCAACGAGTGGAAGATCATCGACCTGCCCGCGCTCGCCGACAGCGACACCGACCCGCTCGGCCGCAAGCTCGGCGAGCCACTGTGGCCCGAACGCTTCGACGCCGAGCACCACGCCACCACCCGCCGCCGCGTCGGTGAACGCGTCTGGGCCGCCCTCTACCAGCAAAAGCCGCGTCCGCCCGAGGGCGGCGTGTGGCAGCGGGCCTGGATCAAGGACCACCGGCTCACCACCATCCAGTTCGGCCGCCTCGACATGGCCCGCGTCATCGTCGCGGTCGACCCCGCCGGCGGAGAGTCCGCCATCGGCGACGAGACCGGCATCATCGGCGCCGCCCGCGGCTTCGACGGCCACCTGTACGTGCTCGAGGATCGCTCCGGAAGCATGGGCGCGAACGACTGGGGCCGCACCGCCTGCCTCCTCGCCCTCGCCCTCAAGGCCGATGCGATCGTCGTCGAGTCTAACTACGGCGGGGACATGGCCAGGCAGGTCCTCTCCCAGGCGTGGGAGTAGCTGCGCCGCGAGGGCTCCACCAACGGCGCCCTCATGCCCCGCGTTCTCGAAGTCACTGCCAAGGTCGGCAAGCGCCTGAGGGCCGAACCCATCGCGCAGCTGTATGAGCAGGGCGTGGTCCACCACGTCGGCGCGCACGTCGCCCTGGAGGACCAGATGGTCACCTGGGTAGTCGGCATGGACAGCCCCGACAGCATGGACGCCGCCGTCCACGGATTGACCGAACTCGCCGACCCCGACCAGCTCGCCGCCGTGGCCGGACACATCCACGACGACCGCCTCGGCGGACGCCGATAACCCCCGGAAACGGCCCCATAAAGACCAACGGTCCGGCCGGGTCCCGGCTGGGGCCGCAACGAGCCACTAAGTACGCCAAACGACGGTTGAAGTGGGGAAGTTGGAGTTCACCCCCCTGCAATGTAGCCTCGTCTCCAATCGAGAGACGAGGAGACGTCATGGTGGCGCGACTCGAAGCGACGTACGGGGACAACGGGGAACGGGAGCATGCCATCGAGAACTCCGATGCGTTCGCCCGGGCGTTGGTAGCGGCGGTGCGCGGCGAGAGAGGGGCTGAACCGTCAGCCGATGCGAAACTGATGGAGCTGCTGCGGGACATCGCCCGTGCCAGTCGGTTCATTCAGCACCTGGAGGAGTGGCGAGAGCTAGCAATTGTGCAGGCAGACAAGCTGGATGCGGATGCAAGCCGCGTCAACCTCGGAGTGGCAGCGGGCATGTCGCCCTCGAAGCTGTACAAGATTCTGGAGAAGCACGGCCGGCCCAAGAACCGTACGCCGCTGACTCGTTTGGACCTTTTGGAGAGCGCCATCACCTCTGAGGGCGGCGAGTGGGACCCGGCGCGTGTTATCGAGACGCTGGAGAGCTACGGCTTCGAGACGGATGACAAGGGTGCGCGGTCGCTGCTGCGAGACCTGAACCGGGAGAACGTCCTGGAGCGGAAGCCCGGGGTCGGAGGCCGCGCGATTTACCGCATTCCTGGGGCAGGCCGGGAGTGGCTGTACGTCCTGGACCCGAAGCTGGACACCGTGGAGGGGGGACCGTCAACTTCTGCACGGGTGGCGAAGCTGGCTGGCGAGGACACCGGGCCGGGGCAATGGTGGTTGGGCCGAAAGCTCAAGGACATGCGCTCGGGTGACCGGTTGTGGATCTACTTTGCAGCACCGGAAAGGAAGATCGCTGCCATGGCCGAGGTGTCGTCGGAGCCGTACCCGGCACCGGCTGGCTCGGAAAAGCCCTACCTGGTCAACGCGACACTTCATGCCAAGGCGACCGAGGCGCTGCGCAAGAATCCGGTGAGGTTGGAGGCGATGGCGAACCAGCATCCTCAGGGGTGCGTGGGCCTGGCCGACGCGGATCTGGCGCTGGTCCTGAAACACGCGGCTCTGTAAGACGCCACCCGCCGTTCGTCTCCCTCGTGGGATGGCGGTCCGGGCGGGCCGCCTTCGCTCACGAGATGTGCGCCAGCCCCTCGGGGGTCTCGCCCGGCCCGGTGTTAGCGCAGTCGCCGGTGCCGAGGGTGTTGGCGATGCTGTACGCGGTGGCCATGTCAGCGTTGAGGTGGTCGATGGCCTTGTTCGTGGTGGTGATCGCCGTGGTGATGTGCGCCTCCGCCGTGGCGATGGCCGTACTGGCACCGGGCGGCGTGGGCAGTCCGTCAGCAGCGAGGGCTGCCAACCCGTCCTTCAGCGCGGAGATCTCGGACCGTAGGTCCTTGATCCCCTGCTGCTCCTGGTCGACGTCGTAGCTGGCCGTGGTCGTGACGTCGTAGCCGACGACATTCTCCGCGTCGTAGCCGACCACGTTCTCCACGTTGTAGCAGTCCTCGCCATTGCCACCCTTGGCGTCCTTGCGTAACTGGGCGAGGTCCTTGTCGGCTGTTTCGACGTCGTCACGCACCGACTTGGCGTTGGTGAAGGATCGGTTGGAGCCCTGCAGCGTTGCGAGAGCGTCCTGGGCCGTGCGCTGGTCCGCTGCCTGGGCGCTGGCCTGGGCACTCGCGTGCTCCGTCACCTGGTCCTGCTGCTGCGCGGTCTGCTCGGCCTGCGCGTCTTCCGTCCAACCGCCCTGCAGCAGGCTGCTGCACAGGCTCTGCCCGAATATCTGGCTGTTGGTGTCGCGGACCACAACCACAACGCCGTCCTTCCGCACGGCGCACACCATGGGCACGATTTCCTGTACGGCGACGGCCTGCGTCGTCCAGAAGTCGCCGCCCTTCGACAGAGACTTGGCGAGGCTGCTGCATTCGCTGGCCGGGGACCCGCCATTGCTGTGCACCTCGGCACGGGCGGTGTGCCCGTACAGGTAGACCGTGCAGACCCCCCTGCCGCAGGGGCCATGCTGCTCGCGGCCGACGTCGGCGGAGGAGACAGTGCGGACGCCAGGCGCAGCAGCAGGCGTGTGCGACGACGCGCAGGCGGTGAGCAACGCACCGGAACCGAGCACGGCCACAGCGACAATGCCTGATCTCATCGAGTGTTCTCCTCGCGAATGCCCTGTGACCAAGTGTGTTGGAGCTGTACTCTCCCAAACCCTCCCGGGCGCCGCGACAGCAAGGCGGAACAACTGCCCCGCGTATTCTGGTCGACGCGGGCGCGGGGCCTTGCAGGACCTGGAGGGGCAGCCGTGAGGCACCTGCGCGAACTGCTGATCGACGCCTGGTCGTGGCTGAACTACAAGCAGGCCATGGCCCATCCCGCCCGGCCGGGGCAACACGCGTTCCCCGAGCTGAACACCTCGTGGGTGCCCGACGCCGATATGCGCCGCCTGGCCGGGTACATGTTCCTCGCCGCGTACGACTCCAACCAGGCTGGGCAGCTCGCCTCGATCACCGGCGACGACCACCACGGCGTGGAGCGCCGCGAGCTGGGCGACCCGTCCAAGCTGATCGACACCACGTTGAGCTACCTGCTGGGGCCAAAGCAGACCATCGTGGTTCCCGGCGCCGAGCACGCCGACGAAGCCGACGAGCCCACCCCCGAGGTGAAGGCGGCGGCCGACCTGCAGGAGCGGCTGCGCTCGTGGGCGGACAAGGAGCTGCTGCCGCTGCGCATGCAACAGGTTGAACGATGCGCGGTGCGCTGCGGGGACAGCGTCTACACCGTGGCGTGGAAGCCAGCGAAACGGCGCGTGCTGCTGCGCACCTACGACCCCGGCTGGTACTTCCCTGAGTGGGACGAGGGCGAGCAGGACGCCCAGGAGTACCCGCAGCGTGTGCACTTCGCGTGGGAGCTGCCCGCCGACCCGGTGCGCGGCCTCAAGGACCGGGTGCGGCGCATCACCTACGGACTCGGCCCGATCGGTGCCGCCACAGCGCCTGGCCGTACGGCTGACGGGCGTGCGATCCACGAGCAGGTCGCCGGCGCGGACGGCGACCCGATGCTCATCGTCGGCGACACCCTCGACCCGCTCACCGGCACCGTGACTCGCACCTACCCGTGGGCTCCGGGCAAGCCCACCGCCACCGACACCGACAGCGCGTCCGCCTCGTCGACCACCGGTACGCCGATCGTGGCCCTCGCCGGGGCGCGGCTGCCCATCGACCGCTCCACCGGCCAGCCGCTGCCCGTACGGGTGGAGGCCGGCAGCGTGTGTCAGCTGAACGACAACGGCCGCATGGACACCCTCGACACCTCCGCGCAGCTCGCCGAACTGCGTCAGCGCGTCGACCACCTGATCGACCGGCTCGCCGCCAACACGCGTCTGACCGCGGCCGGGTTCGGCAGCCTCGACCCGGCCAACTGCCGAACGGGTACTCGCTGCAGATCGCTCTCGGCCCGCTCGATTCCCTCGTCAGCGGGATGCGGCTGGCCCGCGACCACAAGTACCAGCTGCTGTTGCGCATGGTGCAGCGCCTGCACCAGGCCGGGCAGGAGTGGCTCGCCGGCGAGTCGCTGCCTGCCCGCGTCCTGTGGGGTGCGCACACCCCCACCGACCGCACCACCGTCCTCAACGACGTCGTGCAGGGCTACGAGGCGGGTGTGTTCTCCCTGGAGACCGCAGTCCGCATGCTGCAGGAAGCCGGATACCCCATCGAGGACATCGCCGAGGAGATCGAGCGGATCCAGAAGCGGGCCTTCGACCAGGCTGCCCGTCTCGCCGACGCGACCGGCGACAATGCGGCGGTCCGCGAATACCTGGGCCTTCCCGAAGCTGACCCGACCCCGACTGTGCCGCTTGTCGACCCGGGGCAGGCCCCGCAGGACGGCCCGCCGACCAGCCCGCCCTCGGCTATGCCGCTGCCGCCGACACCGCTGCAGCCGCCCGGCGCGACTGGGGTCATTGGCGAAGCCGGTCCAGGCCCCCGTTAATGCCCGTCCGGAAGGAAGTTCCAGCAGAGACGACTGAGCGGCGGGCCTCCGCCGTTAGCATCTGACGAGCTCACAATCACTGAGGGGGCCACACGATGCAGGAGCTGCCGCCGTCACGGGAGTCTGGCCATTCACCGGCAGCAGCCGGCGACTCGGCCGAGTTCGAGTCGGGCGAGGTGACTGGCATCTTCGAGATACCTCCGCCACCCCGGAGCCCCTTCTCGATCGATGAGGATGAGGATGCTCCGCCACCCCGCCCGGAACCTGCAGAACCCGCCGAGGGCGACACCTCCCCTCGCCGCTCTCCGGTGCTCTGGGATCGGGTGGTCCCATTGGCAGCCACCGCCTTGACGATGATCGGATTGCTGACGGGCATTGTGGCCGCCGTGTCGGGCAAGGAGCAACAAGCTACCAAGCCGCTTCCATCATGGGTGTGGCCCATAACGGTGGCGGGGTCGGTGGTACTGATCGCTTTTGGACTGTGGTTCTACTCGGTCGTGCAGAGGGAGAAGCTGAAGGAGGCTCAACGCGGACGCGCAGCCCTCGAGTCGGCCGCCGACCGTCTCAGGGAGCGAATGGAGCTGCCGAGCCTGGTCGACTTCAACCGAGTTCTACTGGACAGATACCACGGCATCGCAACCGATCAGGCGACGAAGGCGTACCGCAGCAGCCGCTTCGCCATGGCGATAGGGCTTGTCGTCCTTGTCGCCGCGTTCTTCGCCGGCTGGCGCCTGAACGCGCAGGGGGATCGGCTGTTCGTCGGGTCTGTCGCCGCGGTCGGCACCGCCTTCACCGCCTACCTGAGCCGCACCTACATGCAGACATACGAGCGGGCCCTGTACCAGCTAAACCAGTACTTCAATCAGCCCGTACTCAACGGCTATTTCCTCAACGCTGAACGCATCGCCGCCACGCTACCGGTCGAGCGGAGAGCGCAGATCCTGGAAATGATCGTGGCTGACATCCTGGAAAGCGGCAAGGTGATGCACCGCAATGTCACAGCCGCCAACTCGGAGCAGACGAGCACCCCCAAGTCCGGTCGGCGCCGCGGAACAGACCAGGCTGGGTCCTCAATCTCCGCGCCGCAGAGCCAGTAATGGTCACCGGCACACGGGTCGAGCGACTACGGCTGTGGCTACACTGATCGACGGCGCGGGGGCGCTGCTGCTGGAGGACTGGATCCCATGGACAGGCTGCTGCCCGACCCCCGTACGCGGGTCGGCTACCGGCGTGATGGCCGCCCCATCTTCCCCATTCTGGGCGCGGACCTCACCGCCCCGTCCAACCAACAGCTGCCGCCCGCCCCGGGCACGGATCCGGCCGCACCGCCGGCGCCACTGCCCGACCAGGACGCGCTGAACCGGCTGCTGGTCCGCGAGAAGCAGCAAGGCGAACGCGCCGCGGTCCGCAAGCTCGTCGAGCAGCTGGGCTTCACCAAGACCGACGACCTGACGACGTTCGTGCTGCAGCAGCGTGAGGCGCAGGCCGCGCAGCTCTCCGAGATCGAGCGCCGCGAGCAGGTCGCAGCCGAGGCGACCGCCGCTGCGCAAGCGCGTGAGGCGCAGGCCATCGCCCGTGAACGCGCAGCGGTACGCCGTTCTGCTCTGGTGGCGCTCGGTGCGACCGGTGAGGACCTGAAGGACGCCGAGCGGCTCCTGGTCATCGAAGACGACGCCGACGAGGACACCGTCACCGAGGCCGCCCAGGCCCTGAAGGCGCGCAGGCCCGAGCTGTTCGGCGGGACCACGGCCGCGGTGCCGCCCGCTGCGCCTGGTGGCTCCCCGGCAGGAGGGCCCCCGCCGCACGGCGCGAACATGCCCAAGCCTGGCCAGCATGGCGCCGACATGGCCCGTCGGCGCGGCTTCCTGACCAGCTCCTGAACCTTCCACCGGCGGGTTAAGGCCGGATGTGTGGGGACCACGCCCCCTCTCGTGGACGACGCCACCAGCCGGTGAGCGGACGAACACCCGCCTCGTCGTCCATGGGAGGACTCATGGCCGTTCAGCCGGTCACCACCACCCGCAACCTGACGGCCGACCGGTCCTGGCTCGCCAGCCTGCACGGCACCGACTCGGTCGACTCCATCACCCTCGACATGCCCACCTTCACGTCGGGCACGCACTACGTCCCGCCCACCGACACGGACATCCCCTACTCGCGGCTCCTGCCCGGCCTGCCCGTCGGCAAGATCACCGCGAGGGGCCTGTACGGGCTCTATGCCACGGGCGCCACGGACGGCCGGCAGACCCGGCCGGGTTTGTGTTCGCGGAGGTGCTGTTCGCGCCGACGCAGACGAAGGTCCCGGCCGCGCTGCTGTGGCACGGCTCAGTGAAGACCGCGAACCTCCCGGTCGCTGTCGCCGCCGTGGCCCCGTCCGCCATCTGCCAGATCCCGTTCGTGTAAGGAGCCCCGTCGATGACTGTTCAGGACCTGATCAAGGACGTCACCACGGCGGCGGACCTGACCACGTTCACCCGCTACATCCCCACCCCCGCCGACTTCCTGCTCACCCAGACCGTGTTCGCGAAGGTCTCGGTGCAGGACGTCATGTGGCGCATCAAGAACACCAGCCGCTACGTCAACGCCGCGAAGTACCGCGCCTTCGACGCCTCGGTGCCGTTCGGGGACCGGCAGGCCTGGCAGACCGCCACGCAGGGCATGCAGCCGTCCCTGGGCCAGAAACTCATGGTCGGCGAGGTCGAGCTGCTGCTGCAGGGGGCATCTCGCGGCGCGGACGCCCATGGGCGCCTACAAGAACCTCATCAGCCACCGCACCGTCGATTTCGACGACCCGATCGAGGCAGCGGAGATCATCCAGTTCGCGGACCGCTGCGCCAGGTCGAGCGGGCCAAACGCCGCATCGACGCGGTAAGCGTGTAGGGGGCGCACATGGTGCGGGGTCTGCGCAGCCGTCGGCCCTCCCATGGGGAGGCCGGGAGGGACGGCGCGGCCCCGCCCAGGTGACAGCACACGGACGGGGCCAGGGGGCGGGGGCCTCCGCCTGGGGGGCAAGAGGATCACCGCGGTCACGGGATGGCGCTGATTCGGCCACGCAACGGGGTTGTGACTGGAATCGGCCGCATGGCGGGGTCAGCCTTTGGCATCCGGCCCTGGACCGGTGGGGGCGCCGTGCCGTCTTGAGGTCGCCCCGCCATCCGGGCCGCCTGTGGTGGCCCACCGACTGGGCCAACAGCGCGCTTGAAAGACGTGATCCCGCCATGTCTACCGGCGGTAGAATCGGCTCTATGAGCAAGCCGACGAGCATCAAAACCAGCGAGGAAGTGCGTAACCGGCTGCGCATCCTCGCGGAGGAGCGCGGCACCACCATCACGGAGCTGCTGGAGGACCTTGCTGCCCGCGAGCTCACGGTTGCCGAGCGGGAGCAGCGCGCCCGGGAGGCTGCCCGGGAGCTCGGCATCGACTACACCGAGCAGGTCCAGCAGGCCGGCCAGGACGCCTGGGCGAAGATCCGCGCCCATCAGGGCGGCGCCGCCGCATGAACCTGACGGCCGTCCTGGACCACACCGCTCTGGCCGCCCTGTTCCGTGCGGATCCCTTCTTCACCGGCCTCTACATCGAAGCGTCGCGTGGCACTGGCCGGGTCATGATCCCGTCGCTGTCCATGCTGGCCGCCGAACGGCAGGTCGCCGGTGCGGGCAAGCACGCGGCGTCCCTGCGGTTCGCGGAGAACGTGCCGTTCACCGCGGCGCACGCGGTGGATGCGATGGAGTGGACAAACGTCGACTGGCCGGTGGCGCACGCGGCGGCGATCGCCTGGCAGGCGGTGAAGGCGGGGGAACCACTCACTGTCCTGTCGCTGGAACCCGAGCTGTACGCGGGCACCGGCATTACTCCGCTGAACCCGGCCTGACCTTCGATCGAGCGAGCCTGCGGCGCTGACCAGAGTTGGAGGCGGCATCCAGGCTCACGCTGTGCTGTTACTGGTGGGTGTAGAGGTGGTGCTGGCGGGTGGTGACGAGGGTGCGCCGTGAAGGTGTGTCGCCGAGATGAGCACCAAGGCCGCCAGTAGTTGATCTTGATGGCCCGGGGTCAATGAGACCGCAGTTGGCGCTGAGGTTGATCAAGACCGTCGCCGGTCCTTGACGCACCTAGGATTGCGAGGGTGACGGCAAGAACCAGTGAGATCGAGAAGGCGGCCGGTGTGCTGCGCGCTGGGGGCCTGGTGGCTCTCCCGACCGAGACCGTCTACGGTCTGGGCGCCAATGCCGAGGACCCCGCCGCCGTCTCGCGCATCTTCCAGGTCAAGGGACGTCCGCCTTCCCACCCGCTGATCGTCCACATCGCCGGCGCGAAGCAGCTGGACGACTGGGTGAAGGATGTGCCCCAGGCGGCCCGCCTGCTGGCTGAACACTTCTGGCCGGGGCCCCTCACGCTGGCCTGGGGCGTGGGCAACGGGTGCCCCTGGAAGCGACGGGTGGCTTGGAGACGGTGGCCGTGCGTGTGCCCGATCACCCCGTCGCGCTCGCGTTGCTGTCGGCCTTCGGCGGCGGTGTCACGGCGCCGTCCGCCAACCGCTTCGGCTCGGTCAGCCCCACTACGGCGGAGCATGTCCGTGCTGAGCTCGGCGAGGCGGTCGACTTCGTGCTGGATGGCGGCCCCTGTGAGGTCGGGGTGGAGTCGACCATCGTCGACGCCACGGGGGAGATCCCGAGCATCCTGCGGCCGGGCGGGGTGACGCGCGAGGCCCTCGAAGCGGTGTTGGGGTGCCCGGTCGCCGTCCCTGCGACGAGCCGTGTCCGGGTGCCAGGCCAGCATCCGTCCCACTACGCGCCGCATGCGCGAGTCGTCCTCGTCGAGTCGGAGAAGGTGGTTGCCGAGGCGGAGCTGGCGCAGGAGCTGGGGCACCAGGTGGGCGCCTTTCTGCCTGCCTCCTTCGCCGACGCTCCGGTGAAGGCGCACGCCGTGGTGACGGTCCCGTCTTCGATGGCCGCCTACGCGCGCGAGCTGTACGGGTTCCTGCGCGAGCTCGACCGGCAGGGGTGCGACCTCATCATCGCGCCCCTGCCGGTGGAGGAGGGGCTGGGACTGGCGATCGCCAACCGGCTTCGCCGCGCCGCCGGTCCCCGGCCCTCATAAGTGACCACTCGATTCCGTGGTCGCCGCCTCCCAGACGTGACGGCCGTGGCCGCCTGCTGTGGGCGCTGCGGCGGTCACGATGCCGTGGTGACGGGTGCGCCGAGGCCGCGGGTCGCGACGAGGCGAGCAGTGCCGTCGGCCAGGCCGTAGCACAGGCCCACGACGGCGACCTGTCCGGCGGTGACCTTCTCGGCGAGCAGCCGGGAGCGGTCCAGCAGCAGGTCCACGGTGTGCCGGATGTGCTCGTCCAGGATCTCCTCGCCCTTCACGCGGCCGGCGGCCCGGGCCGAGAGCACGCTGGGCGTCACCCGCTCGACGACGTCGCGCACGTAGCCGGCCGGGGCCACCCCGTCCTCCAGGGCTGCGCATGCGGCGCCGACGGCACCGCACCCCTCATGGCCCAGGACCACGACCAGGGGACAGTTCAGTATGTCGACGCCGTACTCGATGCTGCCGATCACTTCCGGTCCCATGACGTGGCCGGCAGTGCGCACCACGAACAGATCACCCAGTCCGCGGTCGAAGATGATCTCGGCGGCCAGGCGGGAGTCGGAGCATCCGAACAGCACGGTGAACGGGCGCTGGGACGCGGCGAGCTCGGTGCGGCGGGCGGCGTCCTGGTTCGGGTGTTCGGGGATTCCCGCGACGAATCGCTGGTTGCCGGCCATCAGCAGTTCGAAGGCTTCACGGGGGGCCCCTATGGGTTTCGTCAAGGAAATCGGGGTGCGTTGTGTTGCCGGTGAGGTCAGCATTGCTTGGTGTCTGAGCTGCTGTGGGATGACGTGAAGGACTTCTTCGACCTTGAGTGGGAGGGGTGTCTTCCGGATGTGTGGGTCGCTGGGACTGTGGTTGAGGACTGGCAGGCGGTCCTCGATCTGATCGGTGAGAGTGGCTGGCGCAGTGAGTACTGCGAGGGCGGTGTGGTCATGCCGCTGCCGCGTGCTGAACAGGTGTTGTCGAGGCCTGCTGATGCCGAGTGCGCGGATCTGCGGGTCTGGCCGGTGCCGGATGTGTTGGCGATCTTTCGGTTGGAGTCGGCTGACGAGATCGGTTTTGACGTGGATCTGCGAGAGTTGCAGGGACAGGCGCGGCTGGACGTGCTGTGTGGGTTTCTTCGTGTGATCGGGCGTCGACTGGGCAAGCCAGTGGTGTTGACGCCCGAGGGTGACTGGGAGCGAAGCCACCCGGTGCTTGGGTTCGATGTCGAATCCGACGAGGTGGTACTGCTGGCGACGCCGCAGGTCAGCTGACTGTTGCGGCAAGGCGCACTTCGTAGAAGGTTCCGTCGCGGAGCATGGCGAAGAGGACGTCGGCCCGGCGTCGGGCGAGGCAGAGCAGGGCCTGGGTGTGGTGCTTGCCCTGGGTGATCTTCTTGTCGTAGTAGGCGCGGGAGGCCGGGTCGCCCAGGGAGGCGAATGCGGAGAGGAAGAAGGCCCGTTTGAGCTGCTTGTTTCCTCGTCTGGAGGCCTGTTCGCCGCGGATCGAGGACCCTGAGCTGCGGGTCGCTGGGGCGAGGCCGGCGTAGGCGGCGAGGTGGCCTGCGGTCGGGAAGTTGCTGCCGTCGCCGACCTCGATCAGGATCCGGGCTCCGGTCCTGACGCCGACCCCTGGCATCGACGTCAGGACCTTCGAAAGAGGGTGGGCTTCCAGAAGCTCCTCGATTCGCTCGGCCAGCAGCGTGCGCTGGTCAAGGACGGCCGTCAGCGAGGCAGCCAGGCTCGGGACGATCAGCGCGGCCGCCTCGGTGCCCGGAACGGTGACAGTCTGCTCGTCTAACGCGGTGAAGATCTCGTCGACAAGCCGCTCGGCCATTCTCGGCGCCTTCGGCCGCAGCAGGGTGGCCAGCCGCCGACGGCCGGCCTTGCGGATCTGGGCCGGGGATCCGAACCGTTCCAGCAGCGTGAGGACGGCCGGGTGCTGCAACCGCGGTCCCAGCACCCGTTCCAGCGAGGGGTGGATCTGGGTCAGCAGGCCGTGCAGCCGGTTGGCGACCCGGGTGGCTTCGCCGGCCAGGTCGTCGTCGAAGCCCACGATCATCTCGAGCTCGGCGATGGTCTCGTCCTCGCTGTCGATCGCCCACAGCGTGTGGGGCATCGCGCGAGCGGCGTCGGCACGGGCACGGGGAGCGCTAGATGATCAATTCCAAGGGGTCAGCGATCGTATGGCGTGAGCGAGCGGAGGGTGGCTTGTCCGGTGTGGTCGTTGTGCACCATAGCCGACGCAGACGCCGCGGCTGGGCAGGCAAAGCGCCTCCTGCCTCACACTGGAAGCCAATCCGGCCACCACGGTGGCACGTTGTCGGGCGCACAGAAGCTGACCGGATAACCGTCAGGCGCGTGCCAGATCGCCATTAGGGGCCACAGTAGGGCGGCGGCTGCGGCAACGGTCATGAGTAGGGGAAGCAGCAACTGGCGCCGGCCGGTGACCTTGCGCATGAGCCCCCACAGCAACGTGGAGGCTATGGCCATAGAGGTCGATGCCATGACGAGGTCCCCGAGATTGGCTGATGCGTTGATACCGATGTCGCAGTCATGCCAGGCATTGCTCAGCAGCACAGAGGCCGCATAGCCGGATCCCAGGAAGGTGACCCAACCAACGGCCCAGGCTCCGGCGCTGTACGGCGCCCTCTCGCTGTCGTTCACAGACTTCCTCACCACTGGGTGATCAATTTCAAGGGAGTGTCGGTGGAAACGAGACGAGGGCCTCCAAGATCGTTGTGTGACGAACAACCTGGACACCCTCGCGACAGCACTCTATGCGACGACCGACGATCTGCTAAAGGGGCGGCCGGACTTGGCTCCATGGCGGCCGACTGTGGGGATCGCGCCGCAGCTCACGGACGCCGAGCTGGTCACCCTCGCGATGATGCAGGCCATGCTCGGCTTCACCTCCGGGGCCAGGTGGCTGCGGCATGCTCGGGCCCACTTGCAGCACCTCTTCCCGTAGCTGCCGCAGCAACCCGGCTACAGCAAGCGGCTGCGCAAAGCCGTCGAGCTGCTGGGCCGGGTCACACGGATCCTGGCCACCAGCACCTCGGTGTGGAGCGACGGCGTGTGGATCGTGGACTCCACGCCCGTGGAATGCGGCCGCTCACGGGAGACCGTGAAACGTTCCGACCTGGCCGTATGGGCCCAGTACGGCTACTGCGCCAGCCACAGCCGATTCTTCTGGGGCTTGCGCCTGCACCTGATATGCACTCTCCAGGGTCTGCCCGTCGTCTTCGCTCTGACCGGGGCCAAGGCCGACGAACGCGAGACCTTGCTGGACCTGCTTGCGGCCGAACCGCACTTGGTCGCCGCCCGCCCCTGGTCTTCCCCTGCACCTTCGCCTGGGACCATCCCCGCGGGCGCGGGGAGCACGTGCTCTTCTATCTCGGCACCCATGGGGGTAGGGACCATCCCCGCGGGCACGGAGAGCACCGCTTCCAGGTCGGACACGGCCGGCTCCTCTCGGGACCATCCCCGCGGGCGCGGGGAGCACTGGACCATCACGGGCACCAGCCCGTCCTTCCTGGGACCACCCCCGCGGGCGCGGGGAGCACCTGGGTCCGATGACGGGGTGGGAGTTCGCCATGGGGCCATCCTCGCGGGCGCAGGGAGCACAACAGCGGGACGCGTGAAGTCTCGCTGCCGGCGGGACCATCCCCGCGGGCGCGGGGAGCACATCACGGTCGATCTGGCGGCGAACCCTGCCCTGGGACCATTCCCGCGGGCGCGGGGAGCACAGATGTACGACCCTTACGGCCGCCTCGACACCATCACCGCCGCCAACGACAACGCCATCGTCATCTCCCAGACCGTCCAAGGCGCCACGATGCCTGGTTGGCCGAATCGCCGAGGATCGATCCGACGAGTGGGTGGGACCCGGCAAGCCGGCCGCACCAGCGATGAGAGCGGACGCTGTGCTCCGAGAAGACACGTCCGCCGCGGCTGCCTCACGAACTGGGCGCCGGGTCGCAGGATTCGGGCGATCTCCTTCAGGACGTCGAGATCTTACTCGGGTGTGTCCGGCGAACCCGTAGCTGTGACGCTGTGTTCGATCAACGATGTGGGTTCTGGTGCCTCCTGTGCGGGACTGCCAGGCGTGGCCATGGTCATTGCGGGAGCCAGCTCCGGGCGGAGGTCGATGGCGTGGCGTAGGAAGCTGCGCTTCGAGTAGTAGGTGTGTTCGGCCGCCCATCCGCGGGAGGAGAGGTGGCTGCGGAGCCAGTCGTTGATGCGTTCCATTTCGTGCAGGACCTCGTCCTGGTCATGGCCGAGGACGCTGCGCGAGCGGAGGTACTCCAGCTCGCATTGGGAGAGCACCACTTCGGTTGCTGCCAGGAGCGAGCAGCGGTCGAGGAAGATGCCGTAGACGTGGCCGGTGCGCATCGACTCGCACTGGATGTCGTATCGGACGCTTTGGTAGGGCGGCATGGCCCGGACCTGGAGGCCCAGGTTTTCGCTCAGGTATGCCTCGAAGCGGTCGGGGGTGACGTCGAGGCCGGGAGTGAGTTCTTCGCGGCGGGCGAAGGTGTCTTCGGTGAACCACTTCCGTTTGAGCACGTGCCCGGCGGTGACGGTGGGGATGAAGGAGGCGTAGCCGATCTCGGGCTCGGGGCCGGTGACGTCGAAGAGATGGTTCTCGGTGTGGTGGATCTGGAACTCTTCCCGGTACTCCGGGCGGCAGCCCTCCAGTTCGCCGTCGCGCAGGGCTTTGAGTAGTTCCATGGACGCGGCCCAGATGTCCGGCGCCGGATGAAGGGTGTACTTGAACTCCAGCTCGGTGCCGGAGAAGTGCTTGCGAAAGTACCGGAGGTGGTTGTTGAGCGCCGTGCTCGACTCGGCGTGAGCGGACAACATCGGTTCGAGCCAGCCCAGTTCCTCGGCCGGGCCGTGGCCGACCGGTTCGCGGGTGGTGCGGACGAAGCAGGCGTCCTCAGGGTGGAAGCGGATCTGCGCGTATGCGTGGTAGCCGCCGCCGGGGTGTTCGGTCAGGTAGCACAGCGGTACCAGGCTTGGTGCGGCGTCGGCTCCGACCAGGGCGCGCAGGGTGGGGCCGGCGATGGCATCGGGGAACAGCCCGCCGCCGTCGATCCAGGCCGACCCGAACCGGGCGCCGCCTGGGCGCAGCGCTTCGGCTTGGCAGAGACCGAGCGCGTTCCAGCGCACGACCACGGTGGTGGCCGGTCGGCACACCTCCTGCGGCGGCACACGGACGAGCACGATCGGCTCGTCGGGCCGCCGTGGCGCGGTGCGGTTGAGCAGGTGGATGCCCCCCAGGACGACCCAGGCTCTTCGGTCTGAGGTTTGCTCATCGTGCATGCTGAACTCCTTCGTGTGAAGCGGGCACCACGGGGTGCTCGCCCAGCCGCACCGGGGGCCGGGCGAGTCGGCCGGACACGGCTAGAGGGTTGCCCGCTCGTTCCTGCAACGTCCGGCCACTGCGTCGGCCTAGGGTGGTGCGGGTGAGTCATGGTGATGTCAGGCAGATGATCTTGGATGAGGCTGTTACTGATGCGCGCCTTGCCACGTGGGAGTTCGACGGCGCCCGGGGCTGGCTGGAGGAAGCCCGCCAGCACCCGATGGAGCCGCTGGCGGCCGAGGTGTGGGTCACCGACCCCGCCTTCGAGTACGTCCTGCTGGTCAAGCACCGCGTGCGCGGATGGGTGCCGCCGGGCGGCAAGGTGGAGCCGGGCGAGGGACCGCGCGCAGCGGCGGCACGAGAGCTGCTGGAGGAGACCGGTCTGCGCACCGAGTTGCTGCCCGAGCCCGCGGCCGTAGCGGTGCGCTCCTACCGGGCCGACTGGTCCCCGACGCTGGGCCTGTCCTACGCCGCGATCGTGGGACGCGACGTGCCACTCGGCGGGGAGCAGGACCAGCCGGCGGCATGGTTCCGCCTGGACGCCGACTGGGACAGCGTCTTCCCCGAGGACCGCGAGCGGATCCGTGCGTACGCCGGGCGTCTCGCGGCCGGCCGGGCGGTCGGGTCCCGCTGACTGATGCCCCCGGTCGCCGTTCACTGGACCGCGTCGATCCGGGCGAGGGCTACCGAGGAGAGGGTGATCACCTCAAGGTCGTGCAGGAAACGGCACCACACCGGTTCCAGGCCGGGCTCCCGCTCGAACTCCTCCCGGCTCAGGTGTCCATCGGCGTACGAGGCGGTCCGCACAGCGTGCTCCTGGATCTGGTCGGGATGAACCCATCGGGGGTCGCGGACTTCCCGGGGAGAGGGGCGCAGTGATCCGGAGACCTCCGCTTGGAAGATCCACCAGTGGTGGCCGACCGGACCGGTAGGCGTGCGGCGGCAGTGGTTGGGTCGCCACTGATCCAGCAGCAGGTGAAGGTGGGTGACGGTGAGACCCACCTCTTCGGTGACCTCATCTCGGGCGGCCTGCTCCGGGCCGCCGTGCTGGTCGACATGGCCGGCGACCGGAGCGAGACCGACCGGAGGAGTCACCCGGTCGAACACCAGGAGCCCGCTCGGGGAAGAGATCAGTACCCCGACGCTGGTGTGGTCGCAGAAGCTCTCCTGGCTACCGGGTGTGGGGGCGGCCGTCGTCATGTGGTGGTCTCCGGCCGCTGAGCGACGACGACGAGCCAGCTCGTCACCGACGGGGCGTCCGGGGTGGTCAGTGCGTAGGCGGCGTCGAGGATCCGCATCCGCTGGGCGTGGGTGAAGTCGCCTTCGGGCCGCGCGAAGACGGGGATGGACAGCCATGCCTTCTTCTCCGCCATGGTGCTGTGCTGGGCGGTGACCTCGGTGTCGACGACGGCCAGTCCGGCCTTGCCCAGCTGCTCGGTGACCGTTTCCAGCGGCAGCTTCGGCGGCGCGTCCGAGGCCGTGGGCTGTGGTGTGTATCCGTAGTCACGGACGGCGATTTGCCGGATGAGAGCGTTCAGCGACGGCCCCGTGCGGCCAGACTGTTCGTCGGGGTGCCGCACGCCGACGAAGCCGCCGCCGATGTTGAAGACGAACCGCCCGCCCGGGCGCAGGATGTGGGCGACGGCCGCGAACACCGCTGCGGTGTCGGTCTTCCAGATCGCCGAGTTGCACACCACGGCGTCGGCGGTGCCCGCGGGAAGGTGATCGGCGAGCTGCTCGGCCGGTGCGGTGATCCAGCTCAGGCGATGGTCCGTCAGGGTGCGGTGGCCGACGCGCTGCATCGCGGCGGCATTGTCCACGGAGACGACCCTGGCTCGGGCGGGAATTACGTCGAGGATCGCGCGCGCGGTCGCGCCAGCACCGCCGCACAGGTCGATCACCAGGCTGGCGTCGGCCAGGTGGGCTCGGCGGGCGAGGTCACGGCTGGTGGTGTCGTACATGGGGTGGGCGCGGGTGAAGGCTTCGTACGCCTCGGCGTTGGTGTCCTCGTCCCAGCCGAGGATGGCGTCCTGGGGTGCCATGATGCGGTGGCCTCGCTTCGCGGAAGGGAGCCCGGCAGCCCGGGCCGGGCGTTCGAGCAGGATCAAAAGAGCGCGGACTGCACGGCGGCTGGCGGTGAGGAGAACTGCGCGCCGAGGGTGATGCGGCGGCCCTTGAGAGCACCGAGATCGAGCAGGTAGGGCAGTTCACCGTCGAGGGAGACGAGGACCTGGGAGCCGATGCAGGAGAGCACCGTCAGCCCGTGCTCGCCCTCACGCGGGTCGTGTGGGTACAGGGCGCGCTCAGTGCTCGGGACGCTGAGCAGGTCGCCTTCGTCGGGTGGCATCCACGGCTCCAGCACCGCTGGGATGTTCAGGTCGGCCAGGGCCTCGGCGGCGCGGTCGAGGTGCTGCTGGTGGGCGGTGCGGACAGGGGCGAGGTCGCGCAGTTCGGCCAGGGCTGTCAGCTTGGCCGAGGCTCGCACGGTCTGCGTCAGGCCGAGGCGGCGGGTGAGGGCGTCCTCCATGAGCCGTACTGTGCGGCCGTCAGGGCTCTCGGCGAGGTAGGTGGCGACCAGGGCACCCTGCTCGTCGAGGCGGGAGCGCTTGCGGGGGTCGGCCGCCGTGCCGACCTTCGTGGTGCCGTCGGCGAAGGTCGCAAGGTATAGCCAGTGCGGCTGGGCCATGTACGCCGCCAGGGCGTCGGGTACGTGGCCGCCGGAGTGGAACTGGTGGGCGAAGCGGAACTCGTCCCGGCCGGCGCAGGCGGCGCACTGGCCGCCGGCCTCGGCCGCGGCCCGGTCGGGACAGGCGACGGCCTCGACGCGGACGCGGTCGACGAACCGGTACCGGCCGGTGCACCACCGGCCGGTACCGTGCACCTGGTAGCCGAGGCGCTGGCCCATGATCGCGGCGTAGACGAGCGGTCCGCCGGGCAGCGGGGCGAGCAGGAGGCGGGGGTCTCCGCTCGCCCAGGTGATGCCGTGGCAGACGTACGTTCCGCTGGCGGGCAGCTGGGCCTGGTCCATGGTGTTCCTTGTCGATCGGGACGGTGGGGTGGGTCAGATGGTCAGGTGCAGCCGGTCGGCGAGCGCGGCGGAGGCAGCCTTGAACACCTGGTCGCGGTCCATGTCGGCGGCGTTGAGCGACAGCCAGGCGCCGTGCGCCGCCTGTTCGCGCATCTGGTCGAGGACGGTGTCCTGATAGCGGATGAAGTCCTCGTCGCCGCCGCCGGAGTGGCCGGTCTCCAGGGAGGTGAACGAGCCCTTGCGGCCGAGGGCTTCGCGGGCGCCGATATTCAGGAAGAACACCAGGTCCGGTTCGGTCAGGTGGGCGAAGACCTGTGCGGCGAGGCGGGTGGGGACCTCGGGGTTGACCGCGTAGCGAGCGAGGATCTTGTGGTGTGCGTTGTCGAGGACCACGTGGGTGCCCGCGGTGAGCGCGGGTCGGATCACGAGCCGGTCCTGCAGGGTGTACCAGGACGCCAGGGCCAGCAGCCAGTAGTGGTCGCCGCACGCTTGGGCGACGCGGGCGTCGCGCCGGTAGACCAGCTCGTTGAGACGGTCGAGGTAGGAGGACAGCTCCGGGTCCCGGGGGACGTCGGTGCTGTGCTTGCCGACGAGGATCGCCTCGTGGCCGGCCTCGTTCAGGGACTGGTGCAGGCGGGCGGCGAGGGTGGACTTGCCGGCCCCATCTCCGCCAACGAAGGTGATCAGCCGCCCGGGCGCGGGGCTGGTCGGCGCGTTCGCCGTCATCGGGTTCCTCCCAAGGTGTGGGTGTGGCTGGCGGTCAGGCGGCCGGTGATGATGGTGCGGATCCGGTCGACCAGGACCGCACGCCGATGCAGGACGTCGCTGTGACGCTCATTGGACAGGTCGGCGGGGTAGTGCGTGGCGAGGTTGTTGGAAATGACGTGGAGGTAGCCGAATCCGATCCCCGCCTGACGCGCCGCCGCCCCCATGGGTCCGATCTCCGGGTCGACGAAGGCGTACGACGCCGTGTGCTGGGCCAGCCAGTCGCGGTTCTCCAGCAGGATCGACGGGGAAGAGACGTGCAGGCCGCGCTGCACCCCGCCCTGGGCGGCGGCGAAGTCGCCGAAGAAGTCGTCCCAGCTCACCAGCGCCCCACGGACCAGGCTTGTGCTGCCGGTCGCCAGCCAGGTGTTCGGTTCGATGCCGGGGGTCAGCGAGCCGACCTTGCCGACGTAGACGACATCGCCGGCGCCGAGTTCGGCCAGGCGCGCGACGACCCGTCCAGCGACGTCCCCCCAGATGCTGTGGAGGAACCCGAGGTAGACCACATGGCGGCCGGCGACCTCGGCCCGCTGCCACGCGTAACCGGGCCCGCGGTTCCACACCCCGTGCTTAGGAGCGAGGTACTGCAGGCCCCACCCGACGATCACCAGGTCACCGTCCAGCTCCAGGCTGAGCGCGTCGAGCGCCGTTCGGCACTCCTCCTGCCCGGGCGGCTGGTACGTGACCGTGTCGGCCGGGCGGCCGGTCATGGCCAGGTACGAGGCGATGATCAGCGCGTAGTGCTGGACGTAGTCGGCGCCGGGGAACGCCTTGACGACCAGGTCATGGCCGTGAACCTCAGCGGTGGGCCGCTCGATGTTGAACAGCTTCCCGCTCTTCTCCAACCGGGAGACCACCGTGGTGCGGTCGTAGCTGCCGATGACGCGGATGCTGTCCCAGTCGTGATCCTGGATGAGGTGGTGGACCTTGATCTCCAGGTAACGCAGTAACCTTTCCCGGCTCATGGTGTGCCCGCTGGGATCGATTGGGGCGGCGTGCACCAGCCCGGGGGCGGGGGCGGCCAGCAAGGGGGTCATCGGCGCTCCTCGGCGATCGTCACGGTGCTGCCGGCCGCCGCGCGGACGACGGCGATGTTGTACCGGATCAGGTCGAACCGGTCCTCGCAGATCGGACCGAGATTCTCGATCCGTGGCGTGGAGGGCTTCTCGTACGGCCCTTCGGGCAGCAGGGCGATGCCCATCGCGCCGAGAATGACTGGGGCCGCGCCGTCCACGGAGGAGATCCACTCGTGCTCGCGTTGCTCGATCAGCTCCAGGTGTCCGGTCCGACCCAGGCCGAGCAGCCGGTAGACGATCAGATCGTCGACCAAACCGCGGTCCTTCAGGTAGGCGGTCGCCAACCAGCGGGTGCGGCACAGCTGCCCGTCGGGATCCGGCCGACGCGAGGCCGGCAAGGCGATGGCCCCGGCCCAGTCGCTGGTCACGAAGGCGTCGTAGGTGCGCAGCCACTCCTCGTCGTCCGCCGCGTGCAGGACCGCGCACAGCCGGAATGCGTCGCCGGACAGCTCCCGGATTTCGCGCGCGCCCTGCTCGCTCGCCTTCAAGGTCGCTGCCCCGTCCCGCATGACGTCCGGCAGGATGATCTCCCTCGCGGACACTGCGCGAGCTGCTTCGATGAGGCTTTCCGCCGGCAGGGCGTAGCCGAGGTCGAACAGTCCGTTGTCGACGATGATCTCGGCGCCGCGCTCGGCCTCGCGAGCGAAGAAGACCCGGTAGATCTCGTCGGACAGCACACGCTGGGCGGCCACGTGGTGCACGCGGGCCGGCTCCTGGGCGACGAAATCCTCCAGGTAGGCAGGCGGAGCGATGACGGAGAAGTCGATGCCCGTGGTGGCCGTCACGGCGCCCCCCACAGCCCGGCGGTGACCGTGAGGAACTGCTGGGAAAGAATGGGGTCGGTGCCGAAGCGCCCGCCAGTGTGCACCGTGGTGGTGCGGGCCTCCTCCATCCGTACGCCACGCATGCTCATGCACAGGTGCACGCCGCGCACGACGACAGCGACGTCCTCGCCGATCACGCCGGTGAGGTACTCGGCGACCTGGCGGGTGAAGCGTTCCTGGACTTGGAGCTGTCCAGCGAAGTGCTGGGCGATCCGCCCGAACTTCGACAGGCCCACGACCTCGCCGTCCGGCACGTATCCGGCCGTGACCCGCAAATTCATGGGCAGCATGTGGTGCTCGCAGAGTGACCACACGCTCATGCCGCCCACGATTACCAGCTGACCGCTCAGCTGGGATTCGGTGAAGCAGGTGGCCGTTGCGGTGCCGTCCGAGGACAGGAAGGCGCTCCACCAGGCCGCGACGCGGCCTGGGGTGCCGATCAGCCCTTCGCGGGCCGGGTCCTCGCCGAGCTCGACCAAGAGCTGCGTGATCAGGTCGGCGACCCGGCCGGTGTCGATAGCCGCGGCGGGCTCGGGGACGGCAGCGGTCACGGCCGCCGCAGGGCTCGCGACAGAGGTCGTCATGGGCTTCTCTCGCTTCCGGGGACTGGGGAACGGATGGGCGTGGTGGTGCGTGCGGTCAGCGGCCTCGGGCGTCGGCGAAGGCCAACACGTGAAGCCGGGTGGTGAAGTGCCAGTGCCGGGCCGCGACCGCGTCCGCCAGGACCCGCGTGGTCGCGATGATCGCCTTAGCCGTGGTGCCCTCCGGCATCACCCACACCGGGTCGAGCCGGTGGGTATCGGCAAGCTCGGCGATCCGGTCGAGGTCGCCCACCGTGGAAGCGACGAACTTGAACGCCGCCCGCTCGGAGGCCGCGAACGCCTCCAGCGCAGCGGGCACGAGGCTCCTTGACTCCTTCACGCCGAAACTGGCCAGCTTGGGCGAGACATTGAACCGGACCCCGTCGACCACCAGCTCGGGGGCGGGCGCGATGGTGCCGTTCGTCTCGAACTCGACCCGCTTGCCAGCTGCCAGCAGCCCCCGGACGAGAGGCACCAGGCGCGCCTGCTGGATCAGCGGTTCACCGCCGGTAATCACGACCAGCTCGACCGGTGAAGACGCAGCCCAGGCCACCAAGTCCGCCACGGATCGCTTCGTCGACTCCTTGCGCTGGTCGAACCGGGACCAGTCCCAGGTGTACTTGGTGTCGCACTTCGCGCAGGTCAGGTTGCACCGGGACAGGCGCATGAACAGGGCAGGGTGCCCGCAGCTCGGGCCCTCGCCCTGGAAGGTCGGCACCTCGGCACCGAAGCACTCCGCGACGATCAGCCAGAACTCGTCGTCGCCCCTCGTCGTTCCGACGGCGATCGGCTCGGGCGTGGTCACTGTCCCTCCACATCGAAGCGAGCCCAGCTGCTCCCGGTCTCTCGGACGAGGACGGCGACCAGGCGGCCGGGGATCGTCGGCTGCAGGTTCTGGCCGAACCAGCCAGCCAGAAACTGGGCCAGGCGCTCCGAGGTCGGCTCGAAGGAGAGGACCTCGTGCAGGTTGTAGTGGTCCAGTTCGGTGTCCAGGAACTTCTTGAACGGGGCCAGCATGCCGAAGTCCGTGACGAAGCCGGGCTCCTCCAGCGAGTGAGCGGTGAGGATGACCTCGACCTCGTAGCTGTGCCCGTGCTGGCGGGAGCACTTGTGCTCGGGCGGCAGCCCGAGGAGACGGTGGCCGGCCTCGAAGGTGAACGTCTTGCCGATGGTGAAGGCACCGGACGGGAGCGAAACAGAACCGAGGTCCATGATCTTTTGTCCAGCCGTATGGTTAGCGGCGTTTGCGGGACTGGCCATCGGCTACCTCCCCATGTGGGGCTGGTCGGTCGTGCCGCTCGCGGCATGTCGCGCGGCGAGCACCGGAAGGAAGTCGGCGCAGCGGCCGCCGAGGCCCGCCACGTCGACGTCCGACGCGATGAACGCGATGCGGTCCAGCTCCGGGGTGCGGCCCTGGGCGCTCTCAGCGGAGACAAGCCGCGTGTACTGCTCGGCGAGCACGTCGGCCGGGCAGGTGGGAGCGCGGAAGTGCACGCCCACGTTGCCCCAGTCACCGCGGGTCACCGTCCACAGCTCCAGGTCCCCGGGGGTGACTTCGCGACCGACCTCCTCGGCGAGCTCAAGCGCGGCGTGCCGGCGCAGGCACTCCACGTCCAGGGCGGCGCGCGTTTCAGGGGGCTCGATCGTCCCGCCGGGCAGCTGCCAGCGCCCGGGAGCCGCAGTGGACGACGCCATACGCCCCACCAGAAGCCGACCGTCATCCGTGGGCTGCGCAACGGACACGAACACCGACGGGGCCGACACCGCGTGGACAGGGTCCAGCCGCAGGACGTACAGACGGTAGGTTGCCCGGTACCAGGTCAGGAGCAGAGTCTCCGAGTCTTTCCACTCCAGTCCCGCGCACACCACGGTGGGCCCGTCGAAGAGTGACGGGTTGGCCGCGACGGCGGCTTCCCACCTGCGCTGCATCGTCGCCGTCTGCTCATCGGTCAGCCGGGGCGTGTCCGTCTCCGCCAGGAGCAGGCGGCGGACACCGGAAAGCTCAACTGCGGGAGCCTGCGGTTGGTTGAGCAACGAAACGTCCTTTGAGTAATGCCCCACCGGGCACCGCTGATCAGGCACGCGATGCCGGTGCCACCCCTGCCGCGGGCCCCAGACCGACCTTCCATCACGGCGTCGAGCCGGGAATCGGGCTGCCTGGGAGGAATCCGCCAGCGAACCGGCGCTGACCAGTCCAGTAGGGGCGGCGAGCGGTGAGACGTGGGTCTTGTGCGGCCCTGACCCGAAGCGGCCGCCATGGGCCCCTGCAATCCGGGGCGAGGGGTTCCGTCCCGCTGTCAGCGGTGCCGGAGGGAGGGCTGGCGGGTGGGTTTCGGGGCCGTCTGGGTCTGTACCCGCGGGCATGGTGTGGCGTGCCGGTAGACGGTGCTGCCCGCGAACGAGGCGCCCGGGTTGTCGTACGTCGTGTACTGCTCGCCCTCCCGGATGAGCTCGTCGCAGCGTGCGCACCTCATCTCACGCTCTCCACCTCACTGTCTGGGGCCGCTTCCCGAATCTTCCGAAGCTCACAGCGGGCCCGCACGATGAAGTCGAACACGTCCTCGCGCCGGCACAGATGGAACCGGTGCCGCGGCTGGGTCACCCAGTAACTACCGGGCGGCTCGGTGCGACCGATGTCGGGCACCCCGAGGAAGACGCCCGGGCCGAGGTAGGGAGTGTCGTTGGCGCCTTCCCAGTGGATGTGAGGCCACCAGGGCACGAGCGCGTAATACGTGGGTCCGACCGTCAGCCGGTCATGGATGACGGGGCCCCGCAGTTCCCGCGCGATGGTGGCTGCGACAGTGTGCGGGCTGTCGCTGCCGGCGGCGGCATGCACCAGGACGCCGGGGATACGGACGGCCCCAAAGCGCCGGCCCAGAGGCAACAGCGCGATGTGCTGGGTCGTCCACTCACGACGGGACTGGCTGGGCGACGGGTGAGCGCTGGCGAGCCAGGCCCTGATGGTCTCGGGGTCGTCGGGCTTGCGGTTGCTGCGCTGAGGCAGTGCCGCCACCGGGGGCAAGAGCACAGAGGCCCACTGCCCCGAAGGTGGTGTTCCCGCCGCTGCAGCGTGAGAGGTGCTCACCGCCGCCCCTGCTGTGGTCATCGACCAAGGCGGATTCGTAACCCGGGATCGCGTCGCGGCCGTAGTGTTCGTCATGTCGTCGCTCCCTCAAAGCATCGGCCATGGCCCCGGAGCTGTCGCGAGGCGGTCGCCGGGGTTTCATGCGTTGATGTATCGAGGGTCCTAGTTGTCTTTAGTCCGCGGGATGACCGACGGGGGTTACCGAGGCGGTAATACACTGGCTACCGGTTCGGTACGGCTCAACAAAGCGCATACGATCACTCCGGAAGTTGGCCCCCATGGACGCCACCACCCCCGGCCCGCTCGCACCCGAAGTCCTCGACAGAGACGACCTGAAGCAAGCCCTGGCAGAGCACGACTTCGCCGCGGCATTTTCACTGATCAAAAAATGGGGCGGCCTGTCGCAGAACCGTATTGCAGCGGCCTGCCAGCTCACGCCCGGCAAGGTCTCCACAATCATCAGCGGTCAGCAGCAAGTCACCAGCTTCGACGTGATCTGCCGCATTGCTGACGGGCTCCGCATACCGGGGCGCATGGTGGGGCTTGCCGACCGACCCTGGGAAAGGCCGCCAGACACCCCAGAGCAACCGACGAGACCACCGGCCACACGGTTACTGACTTCGGCTCGTCAAGGTGACGTTGGATCGTCGAGGGTCAGGCCGGTGCCCGCTATGAAGCCGTCGAGGGTGTCGGGCCGGTATTGGAG
>NZ_JBIWIM010000020.1:0-62768 GCF_044764595.1 Streptomyces sp. NPDC093984
ACCCGCCCCACGTCTTTCCGTGCCGCCCTGCTGGATGGTGCAGCACGATCGGACCGGACGAGGTGCGGTGCCCCGCCCTTCACCGCCCATTAGATTCTGAAGGCCGCGAGCGCGTTTTTTGCGGCGAAACTCGACCGTCCCCGGACGAGGCCGACCAGGTGATCGAGCACCTCAGGGACAAGGGCGTCGGGGTCGGGTTCGCCTGCCGGTGCTGGGACTGTCCGAGCCGGCGTACTACGCGCGCAAGAAGCGGTCGAAGTCGGCCCGCCGGCTGCGTGACGAGCAGCTCATGCCGCTGATCGAACAGGTCCATGCCGAGTCCGGCGGCACCTACGGCGTCCGTCGGATCACCCGCGCACTGCGGCGCAAGGGCGTACACGTGGCCCGTTGCACCGTCGAGCGGCTGATGGCCGAGCTGGGCCTGGAGGGCGTCATCCGCGGCCAGCGGCGCCGCACCACCGTGCCGGAGCCGTCGGCACCCAGGCCGCCGGACCTGGTCGAGCGCGACTTCACCGCGAGCCGGCCCGACCAGCTGTGGGTGGCCGACATGACCTATGTCCGCACCTGGACGGGCTGGGTGTATGTGTGTCCGCACCGCAGGTGGGCCAGGACCAGCAGCGCCTGCCGGTCTGCGGGGAGCCGACGCCACCGCGTGCCCCGTTTCAGGCGTCGGGTGGCCAGCAAGCGGGAGAGGTAACGCAGGGTCGAACTGGACAGATCGACCCCCGATGGGTAAACGAGCACGTGAAGCTCCGGGCAGACGGGTTGATCTCGGTCGACAACCCATCTGCCAGGACCTTCACCACTACCCGGCCCCCAACCAACTGGCCATCAGTCCAGCCGAGTTGGGCATTGATCAGTTGGTTGTCCTGACAGGAGCACTGCTGCGTCCGTGGTCTCGACCGCTGAGCTCGGTGTCGAGTGTCTCCTGAGCCACACGCATGACTTCGGCGTACACGGGGTCCTGCAGTCGCCTCCACATCTCCTCTTCAGAGACGTCCTCGACGCGGCTGATCACCCACCAGATGTTGCCGAACGGGTCCTTGATACGGCCTCCGCGCTGTCCGAAGGCGTCGTAGGCCAAAGGCGTGACGACATGGCTGCCAGCTTCGACGGCTCGTGAAAACGCTTGGTCAGCGTCGGTGACGAACACGCGCAGCAGGCTTGGCATGGCGGGCCAGTTCGTGTGCCGGTCGAAGGCCAGCACGACGGTATCGCCGACTCGAATCTCGCCGTGACCGATCAAACCATCCTCGGTGGGCACTCGCGCCAGCTCTTCACCCCCGAACGCCCGGGAGACGAAGTCGAGGAAAGCCCCCGTGTCGTCGGTGACGACCCAGGGGGCAACGGTGGTGTAGCCCGCCGGCGCGGAGTTGGTCTGCTCAGACATCACGGCCCTTCCGCCAATGTTGATTGCCAGCCGCGACCTTAGGAGGGATCTAGGTCATCTTCTGTCCTAAATCCAGGCGTTGGGCGCCCGTGCTACCTCACGACCGCTCGGAGGTAGACCCGTCACGGCCTCAGTCACCGCAACCTGAGGTTGGAAAAGGCTCACTGACCCGCCGCCCCACCCGAGGGACGAAAGTCATACCGGACAGGGGGATGAAGTGTCTGAACGCAGGGACTTGACATCTCCACCCCGAAGGACGCCGCCGTGTCCGCGGACAAATGCACGCTGCTGCTTACTGACCCATGCTCCTAGTTCCCGTGCGGGGATATGCGGGTTCCCGGTGGACTTCCGTTCGTCGCCGTCGACGGTCCGGGTGGTTCAGTGCGCAGGTCAGGAGCTCGGAGACGCGCGGTCATGTAGATCATGTTGCGCCCGGGTCATGAGCCGTCGATGCGGTCGAACAGCGCCAGGGCCTCGGCGGTGCGGCGGTGGTCCGGGCCGAAGGCGGCCAGACAGGCGTGGTGGGCGGTCGCGGCCAGGGTGCGGGCCTGGGTACTGCGGCCCAGCCCCAGCAGGGCGGTGGCCAGAGCCAGCTCGACGGCGCCAGTCTCCGGGCGGCACTCCTGTTCGGGCAGGCTGCGGCGCAGCTCGTCGGCGTGCTCTGCCTCGGCGAGAGCCTCCGCATGGCGGCTTTGGCCATTGAGACTGCGGGCCAAGCCGAGCCGCAGGACCAAGGCGAACCGGCCCGGTAGGCGATGGGCGGCAAGGGCCTCGCGGGCGAGCGCCTCGGCCTCCGAGTGGCGGCCCTGCCCGTTGAGAGCCTAATCAAATTGCAAAGCGACCCCTGAGGTGCACTGACGAGCCAGTCCGCCAGGATCACCACCGTGACCAAGACCGCCGACGAATCCGTTGCAGCGGTCGGTGATGGAGGAGCTCCCGGCTGCCGCGAAGGGTGGCCGCAGGGGCGGGATTCTGCTCGTGACGGCCGCGCCGGGCATGATGGCCTGGACGCGGCCGGGGACCTCGGACATCCCGTAGTGCTCCTGGTTGGCCACGATACGGTCGCCGAGGCCGAGGGAGAGCGGCGTGGAGACCTCGGCGACCGAGACGCCGTTCATGACGACCACCCGGCTGGGCTTCTTGGTGAACGTCTCGGACACTCCGCAGTTTTCGAGGGTCACGGGGTGGCCGGACTTCACGGCGGCGGACGCGTCGCCGCCGGCCTTGTCGGTCAAGGAGCCGCATGCCGCGGTGACCAAACAGAGGGCGCCGTCAGAGCGCTGGTGGCTGGCCGTTTCTTCGGCTGGGATATGACTCCGTTTCCGGTCAGGGCCGCGCAATGCGGAAGGGCGGCGCCACCTCCGCGTCCTGCCCGGCTATGGCGCGTCTCTGGTGAGAAGGTGGCCCCGTTCGTTGGCGGCAGCCCTCCCCTCTTCCAGCCAGCCGGGCTTCTTCGGTAAGACGTACCGTATCTCCGCGGCCGACGTCCCACCGCCGAGCCCCGCGGGCGACCGCTCCAGGCCGCCCAGCAGGCAGCCGATCAAGGGCAGCGGCACGACCGCGGCGACCTGCGTCCCCACACGCGGCCGCAGGTCCGTGGCGAGCGCATGTGCTCCGGCGGCAAAGCAGCTTCGCACAGCACGGCGAACAGTGCCGTGCGCGTTCCGCACCGCCAAGGGCACCCCGGACACCCGCACGGCACCCGACGGGGCCATGTGGCTATGGAGGCTGGCGGCCCGGATCAATCGGGGATCCAGGCCGCCGTGCGACCGGTACGTCATGCCGCTACGGCGACCGGCGCGGCCTGCTCGGCCTCGTCCAGCCACTCGATGAGCGAGGTGCGGGCGCGGGCGACCCGCGAGCGCACCGTGCCGATCGGGCAGTTGCTGACGAGGGCAGCCTCCGCGTAGGGGAGTCCCACCATCTGGGTGAGGACGAATGCCTCGCGGCGGTCCTCGGGGAGTGTGTCCAGCAGCTCGGTGAGGGCGACGCCTTCGTCGAAGCCGGGCAGGTCGCGCGGCTGGGTGCGTTCGGCCGCCGACTGCCAGTCGTCCGTGTCCGACAGGCGGGGGCGGGACGAGTTGTAGCGGATGCTGTCGATGACCGCGCGACGGGCGATGGAGAGCAGCCAGGTGCGGGCCGAGGAGCGGCCTTCGAACCGGTGCAGGCTGCCGAGGGCCCGCAGGAAGGTGTCTTGAGTCAGGTCGTCGGCGCTCTGGGGGTCGGCACCGAGGTACGTCACGTAGTGGCGGACGTCTCGGTGCAGGGCGCGTACGAAGAGGTCGACGGCATCGGGTTCGCCGCTGCGGGCGGCGAGGGCCAAGGCCGTGATCGAGTCTTCTCTCGAGTGCTTCCTCGATTGTTCGCGCGATGCGGGCAGGGCAGGAGTGATCATTTGGGATCTGTCCTTCTCGGGAATCAGGTATCCGGCGTCCGGCCGGCGCGCCGTAGGGCAGCGGGCGGATCGGAACCCGGTGGTGGGGTGGACGGCCGGGCGCTGGAGCGCACGGCCGATGCCCGAGGCGGGAACCGACGGCTCGACGGCTGTGGGGACGGCCTCGGGGAACCGGCTGTCGTCAGGCGACAGCGGTCCCGGCGGGCGGGCCCCGAGAGGTGATCGCGTGGGTGAGGAGCAGGCGGCGCGGTGCCCGGTCCGACTCCGCTCGGCGGGCGCGGACACGCGGCCGGTGCGGCGGCACGGGCAGCCGGAGGAGCAGGCGCAGCGGCGCGAAGAGCCAGCCGGCGACGGCCCGCAGGATGCGGAACGCGGCACGTTCGCCGTACGCGAGCCACAACGCGCACAGCAGCGCGGCCAGCAGGTGGGCGAGGAACATGCCGGTCGCGGACATGGCGGCCATGTCGTGGGCAACGGCGCCGACGGGCGCTGCGGAAGCCATGTGGTCCATCGAGCCCATGGAGCCCATCGAGCCCATGGAAGGCATGGATTGCATGGCGGCCATGTCGTGGCCCATGGAGTTCATCTCCTCCATGGAGCCCGCCCCTGACGGCGAACCGCACAGGAGGTAGGTGAGCCACTGCTGGGCGAGGGGCCTCGCGCCGGACGGTGCGGGGTGGGCGACAGCCTGGGCGAGAGAGAACGACGCGTGGAGTACGGCCTGGGTGGCCACCGCGGCGGAGACGACGAGAAGCGGTCCGCGTTCCCGGTCGGCCAGCCGCCAGGCCATACCGCCCGTCGCCACCGCGCCCGCGGTCATGGCCCACCAGGGCACCGCGGTTCCCGACATCATGATGTGACCCAAGGCGGTGAGCAGCACACAACAGGCCGCGAACACCGCGGCCCGTACTGTGCGAGAACACCACCCAGCAGTCATGGCGGCCTCATCCTCGCATTCGCGCTTCCATGGTCACCGGGGGGTACGGAAAACGGACTATGCCCCCTCAGCCCCGAACTTGTGATACAGGCCACAGTAACGGGCCGGAACTCCTCGGCGGTTGAGCCCGACTCCTCTCGAAGCCCCGGAGATTTCCAGGGTGGGGAGGAGGAACGTCGGTGGCTGCGGACCAGAGCCAGACTCAGAGTCAGATCGGGACAGCGGCCGGAAACGGCCCGGCACGGGGGACAGGTGCCATGACGGCGCTGCTGACGTGCGCCATGGCCTTCTCGATGATGCAGCTGTTCCTGCTCGGCGCGCTCGGACCACGGCTCGTGGACGACCTGAAGGTGTCACCGACCGTGCTGGGGTTGACGACGACCGTCGGCTTCGGGGCCGCGGCCGTGCTCTCGCCCGCGGGCGGGCGTGTGGTGGACCGGCTGGGTCCGCGCCGCTGCCTCGTCGCGCTGCTGCTGGTGTCGGCGGCGGCGCTGGCGCTGATCGGGTCGGCGCCGGGCGCCGGGTTCCTGCTGGCCGCGGTCGCGCTGGGCGGCCTTCCGCAGGCGCTGGCGAATCCCGCCACGAACAAGGCGATCCTGGCCGCCGTACCGGTGGAGCGGCGGGGCTCGGTGACCGGGATGAAGCAGTCCGGGGTGCAGCTGGGTGCGTTCGCGGCCGGGCTGCCGCTGGCCGCGCTGGCTGGGGCTGCCGGCTGGCGGGGCGCGGTGTGGACGGCGGCCGGCGCGGCCGTGCTGGCGGCCGTCTGGGCGGCTCGTGCCTTGCCCGCCGACCCGCCGCCGAAGGTTGCGCCGGCCTCGTGGGTCCCGCGTGGCGCGATCGCGTGGCTGGCGCTCTTCTCGCTGCTGCTGGGATGTGGCATCGCGTCGGTGAACACGTATCTGGCGTTGTACGGCGTGCGGCGGCTCGGGCTCGGGCCGACGGCGGCCGGTGCGCTGGTGGCGGTGCTGGGCATCGCGGGCATCGCCGGGCGGGTGGGCTGGTCGAAGGTGGCGGGCCAGCCGGGCCGGGCGGTGTGGCTGCCGGGCGGCCTGGCCGCCGGTGCGGTGGGAGCGGCACTGCTGCTCGCGGCCTCATCGTACGCGCACCCGCTGGCGTGGGCCGCTGCGGTGGCCGTTGGTGTCTTCGCGGTGGCCGCCAATGCGGTCTCGATGGTGGTGGTGCTGCAGCGTGCGGCGCCCGGCCGGGCCGGACAGGACTCGGCGCTGGTTTCGGCCGGTTTCTTCGCCGGGTTCGCGATCGGCCCGCCGCTGTTCGGGCTGCTGGCGGGTGCAGGGCGGTACGGGACGGGGTGGCTGCTGGTCGCCGGAGAGTTCGTGGGGGCGAGTGTGGTGGCGCTGACCTGGGCGGTGCTTGAGCGGCGTTCGGTCGTAGGGCGATGAGCGCGGCGCGTGCGGCGAAGGGCTTGGCGGGCATGGCTCCGCAGCCCCGCCCTGACGTCCCCGACTGGGTGGCTCCTGCGCTGGATTCCGTCTTGGAGCGGGTGGCCGTCACCCAGGCCGCAGTCGGTGACCGTTTCCCGCTGTTCGCCGATCCCGGTGCCGGCCTGTGGACGACGACCGGGCGGGGCTCGTGGACGGGTGGCTTCTGGGCGGGGCTGCTGTGGCTGCGTGCCCGGTACACAGGGAACGATGGCGCTCGCGAGGCGGCGGCGAAGTGCACCGGTCGACTCGCGGACTGGGTGCACGCCGACACGGCCGCCCGCGGATTGATCTTCTGGTACGGGACCGCGTTCGCTCCCGAGGCCAGCGAGCTGCGAGATCGAGCCGCCCGCGTCTGCCGGGATGCGTATGACGCCGAACTCGGTCTCGTCCCGTGGGGCTCGGCGTTCGGCGGCCCCCGCCTTTTGGCCCGCGTGGACGGCGTGCCGGGTATGGTGCCGCTCCTGGCAACGGTGGATGAGCAGGCTGCCGAGGCTCACCTGCGCCGCCATCTCGAACTCTGTCTCGACAACGGCTCCTTCGGCTGGTCCTGGCGGTACGAGCGCCCTGCGCGCTGGGTCCCGTGTGACGATCCGCCGCCCGGCTGGAGCCGGGGCCGGGCCTGGCTGCTGCTGGCCGTGGCCGACGCCGTACACCGTCTCGGCGCCGATGACCTGGCACATGTCGCACGCCACTTGATTGCGGCCCATGCCGTCCCGCCCGCGGACGAGACCCGCCCGGGAGGCCCCCTCGACACTTCCGCCGCCGCCATATCCGCGGTGGCCCTGTTGAAGCTCGGTCGACGTGAACGGGCCGTCCGGATACTGGAAGAACTGGTCCGCACCCATCTCTCGAGCGACGGGCGACTCCTGGACGGCTGCTACGACCTCACCTCAGGAACGGCGACACGGCACGAGCTGATCTGGGGCGACTACTTCCTCGCCTACGCGCTCGCCGCCCTCACCGGCCTCATCGATCCCCACGAAATCTAGGGGGCACGCAGCACCCGGCGCGCGACCGAGGTGATGTGCAGTTCGTCCGGGCCGTCGAGGATCCGGGCCGCCCTGCCGGTGCGGAACAGCGCGGGCAGAGCAGTGTCCGGACCGAGGCCCGCAGCACCGTGTACCTGGATCGCCGCATCGGTCACCTGCTGGAGGGTACGGGCGGCGGCCACCTTGGCCAGGCCCACCTCCACGTGCGCGTCGAGTCCGGCGTCCAAGCGGGCCACGGCCTCGTACACGAGCGGGCGGGTCGTGCGCAGGGCGAGCAGCGACTCGAAGACGTGGCGCTGGACGAGCTGAAGGTCTCCGAGCGGGCCGCGGGACCGGTTACGGGTCGTCGCACGTGACCGCATCAGGTCGAAGGCCCGCCCGGCCTGCCCCAGCCAGCGCAGGCACCGCAAGGTACGGCCGAGCTGGAGCCGCTCGGCCGCGACGTCCAGTGCCTTGCCGCGCTCGCCGATCAGGTGGTTGTCGTTGACCATGACCCCGTCCAGCTCGATCTCCCACTGCCCGCCCGCGCCGAGCACCGGCAGTTCACGAACCACACGGAAGCCCGGCGAGTTTGTCGGTATCAGGAGCAGTGACAGTCCCTCGCGGTCCGGCGGTGTGCTGTCCGTGCGGGCGAGGACCGTGACGAGGTCGGCGTCGGCCGCCCCGCTGGTGAACCATTTGCGTCCGCTCACCCGCCAGCCTCCGTCGTCCGCGGGTACGGCGCGGGTGGTGGTGAGGAAGGGGTCGGTGCCTGGCGTCTCGGGCTCGGTCATGGCGTAGCAGGCGCGTATGTCTCCGGCGACCAGGCGCTCGGCGTACCATTCACGGACGGCCGGGCTGCCGTGCCGCCACAGCATCAACGCGTCGAGCAGGGGTGCCGAGCCGAGGGCGGCCGGGCCGTGGTCGCTGGCTCCCTCGGCCTCGGCCACATGGGCGTACGACCGCAGCGGCAGCCCTTGGCCGCCTAGTTCCGAGGGAAGCGGGAGCGCCCACAGCCCATCGGCCTTCGCCTCGCGCTGGAGCCTGCGCAGCACGGCGGCGGCCTCCGCACCGCCGGCGTCCAGTACGGGCTCGCAGGGCATCACCCGTCCGCGTACGAACTCGGCGACGCGAACCCTCAACGCCGTTGTGTCCGGCGGACAGTGGGGCGTCCCGGTGATCTCGTCCATGCGGGTCTCCGTCACTTTCCTCGTGATCCGCGGGAACCCCGGCCGTCGGCCGTCCGACTCCCTCTTCCGTGGAACAGGTCGGGGGCGACCGTCCCCGGGTTCCCGCGCGTCAGGAAAGGAGAGGCATGGCAACTCCAGCCACACCGGCCGTCGCGCGGACGGCCGGACCACTCGACGGCCTCCGTCTGGAGAACTCCGGCCCACCGGGCCCGGCGGACGGTCTCATCGCGGAGCATCTGCGACTGCTGGGCGCCGAGACCGACGGCGGCTCCGGTGGCCGGCTCACCGTCATCGGAGGGCACATCGGTGGTGTCACCGCCCGCAGCACGTGGGGAGAGACCGCGACCGACGAGGCCACTGTCCAGGCGGCGACCGGCGTCATGGCCGTACATGGCCGCCGTGACGGCGCCCCGCGCGGTCTCGCCGTCGACTACACCGCCACGGCCACCGGCGTGCTGGCCGTGCAGGGCCTGCTGGCCGGGCTGCTGGCGCGGGCGCGCGGCGGGAATGTCGCACAGGTCGAGGTCAGCGCCGAGCGGGCCGGGCTGCTCGCGGTCTCCCAGTACCTGGCCGCCGCCGGTGCCGAGGAAGGCGAGGCGGCCGAACTCGCCCCGGGCGGGCCACCGTTCACGTCGGCCGACGGGATCGTCTTTGAGCTGGAGACGCTGGATCCGGGGGTGTGGGCGTCGTTCTGGCGCGCCCTCGAGGCCTCTGAGGAATCGATACGCCGGGGGTGGCGGCCCTTCCAGTTCCGGTATGCCACAGCCTGCGCGCCCTTCCCACAGACGTTGCACGAGGCGACGCGGGCAAGCTCCTGGGAGCGGATCCGGTACGCCGCCGAGATGTCCGGCGCCGACGTGTGCCCGCTGCGGTCGCTCGCCGAGCGTGCGGCCGAGTACGACGGTGCGGCGCCCTGGGAGCTGACCTCTTACGACGAGGCGTACCTGCCCGGCAGTTCCGCCGACGCCCTGCCCCTGGCCGGATTCACCGTCCTGGAAGCCGGGCGGCGTATCCAGGCCCCGCTCGCCGCCCACCTCCTCGGCCTGCTGGGCGCGGAGGTGATCCGGATCGAGCCGCCGGGCGGTGACCCGTTGCGCGGGATGCCGCCCGCCTGCTCCGGCGTCTCGGCGCGCTGGCTGGCGTTGAACCGGGGCAAGAAGGCCGTCGAAGTGGACATCAAGTCCGCGGCCGACCGGGAGCGGCTGCGCGAGATGGCCGCCGACGCGGATGTGTTCCTGCACAACTGGGCACCGGGCACGGCCGCCCGTCTCGGCCTCGACCGCGAGCACCTGGCCCTCGCCAACCCGGCGCTCGTCTACGCCTACACCAGCGGCTGGGCGGACCGGCTGCCGGAGGCCCCCATGGGCACCGACTTTATGGTGCAGGCCCGCACCGGCGTGGGCGAGGCCGTGCGACCCGCGGACGAGCCGCCCGCTCCGTCCCTGATGACGCTGCTCGACGTACTCGGCGGCCTGCTCGGCGCCGAGGCGATCCTGGCAGGGCTGCTGCTGCGGGAGCGCACCGGACGGGGGGTGCGCGTCGACTCGTCACTCCTCGGCGCCGCCGACGTGCTCACCGCACCCCATCGGGCCCGGGCCGCGCAGGGACTCGACCCGCGCAGACCGGCGGGGTTTCGCCGCCCGCTGCGCACCGCCGACGGCTGGATTGCCCTAGCCGATCTGTCCGCGGCCCCCTACGACATCGCAGAGCTGTCCATAGACCAGGCGCTGGAGCGGCTGCGTGACCGCGGCCTGGCCGCCGTCCCGGTCGTCACCGACCTCACCGACCTGCTCTCCTGCGGCCCGATCAACCGCGACGCGTACGGCGCCCCCGCCGTGCCCGACCCCTGGAGCTTCGCATGACCGTGGACCTGCACGACCTGCTGCCCGCCGAGCTGCGCCGTACCTGGGCCGTCGACGGCACCTGCCCGGACCTGGACCTCTACAGCCTCTACCGCGCCCACCAGGTCGCCGACCTGCACCGCACCGCGGTCATCGACGCCAAGGGGAAGCTCTGTTACACCGCTCTGGACCGCAAGGCGCGATGTCTGGCCGCCGGTCTGTCCGGGCTCGGCATACGCACCGGTGACGTGGTCGGTATACAACTCCCCAATGGCCGGGGCGCCGTCATCGCCGACCTGGCGCTGGCCGCGCTGGGTGCCATCGCGCTGCCCTTCCCCGTCGGCCGCGGCACTCGCGAGGCGGCCTCCCTGCTGCGCCGGGCGGAGGCGGTCGCCGTAATCGCCGCCACCGAGCACCGCGGAAACCACCACGCCGCCGATCTGCTCACGCTCGCCGGTCAACTCCCCTCCCTGCGCACGGTGATCGCCGCCGGGCCCGGAGCCCCGGAGGGGACAGTCGCGCTCTCCGCGCTGCTGCGCACCGACCCCACGTCCTTCAAGCCGGCCCGCCCCGACCCCGACTCCGCCGCCCGCATCCTGGTCTCGTCCGGATCCGAGACCGAGCCGAAGATGGTGGCGTACTCGCACAACGCGCTGGCCGGCGGCCGCGGCAACTTCCTCGCCGCACTCATGCCGGACGGTCAGCCGCCGCGCTGCCTCTTCCTCGTACCACTGGCCTCCGCCTTCGGTAGCAGCGGCACCGCCGTCACGCTCGCCCGGCACGGCGGAACGCTCGTCCTACTGGACCACTTCACGCCCGAGGCCGCGCTGGACGCGCTCGCCGCCCACGAGCCCACCCATGTCCTAGGGGTGCCGACCATGATCCGGATGATGCTGGACCGGATCGCGGAGGGACAGCCTCCGACCTTCACTCCTCCGACGGCGGTCATCGTCGGCGGATCGCCACTCGATGAGGCCACGGCCGAGGAGGCCCGACGCGTCTTCGGCTGCCCGGTCGTGAACCTTTACGGCTCGGCCGACGGCGTCAACTGCCACACCGGGCTGTCCGACCCTCCCCTGCGCGGTGAAAGACCGGGCATCCTCGCCGGTCACCCGGACCCGATCGTCGCCGACATACGCATCGCCGTCCCTGGCACGGCCGAACTCCGGGAGGCGCCGCGCGGCTGTGTCGGTGAGATCGTCGCCCGCGGCCCGATGACCCCGCTGTGCTACGTCGCCGCCCCCGACCTCGACGCCCGCTACCGCACTGCCGGCGGCTGGGTGCGCACCGGCGACCTCGGCCTCATCGACGAGGACGGGAACCTGCGGATCGTCGGGCGCTTGAAGGACGTCGTCATCCGGGGCGGGGCCAACATCAGCCCGGCCGAGGTGGAGATCGAGCTGGCGGCGCATCCGCTCGTGCGGGACGTGGTGTGCGTCGGCGTGCCCGATCCGCTGATGGGCGAGCGGCTGGCCGCCTGCGTCGTGCCGCGGGGCGAGCCGGCGCCCACGTTGGAGGAACTGTGCGCGCACCTGGACGCGCGCGGCCTGGAGCAGCGCAAGCACCCGGAGCGTCTCCTGGTCGTACCGGAGTTGCCGCTCACCCCGGCGGGCAAGCCGGACCGTGCGCAGCTGCGTGAGCGGTGTTCGGCGCAGGCGCCGGAGTCCGTCGCGCAGGTCGGCTGACCCCCACGAGAGCGGGCCGCCCCGAGCCTCCGGGCGGCCTCGCACTCACGACGCACCCCAGGTCAGGAAGAGGTCATCGCCTTCTTGATCGTCTTGGCGGCGTTCTTGTAGACCGCCAGCAGGTCCAGGTCCTTGCCCGGGTAGTTGACGATCTCCACCTGCCGTGCGCCGGAGTCCGGCAGCACCGTGCCCGTCGTCATGTGGATGTTGTCGAGGACGAACGCGGGCTTCTTCGTCTCCAGATCGGCCAGCTGCTTGGCGGTCACGGCCTGCGGACCGTAGGTGCCGCGCAGGTCCGCGCCCGCCATCTTCGCCGACCAGGCGGAGAAGACCTGCGCGACGACGGCCGGCGCCTTGCCGCCCGGCCATGCTGCCTTCAGCTCCTTCTGCAGCGCGCTGTATTCGCTTTTGAAGGAGGTGTTCCATTTCGCGGCGGCGTCCTGGGTGCCGAACAGCTTGCCCAGGCGCGTGACGTCCGCACTCGTGGTGGCGACGTCGTTGTCGAGGTTCATCTCGACCATCTTCGCGCTCGACCCGGCAGCGTCCTTGATCTTCTTGGCGTACGGCTCGAAGGACGCGTACAGCACGAAGTCGGCCCCCGCGACCGCCGCGAGGTCGGAGGGCTTGGGGTCGTAGTCCGGGGCGTGCTGCACGGACGACGGGACGATGACCTTCACGTCCTTGGCACCGGCGGCCTTGGCGAGGGCGCCCTCCCAGGTGGTGGTGGCCACGACGACAGGGCCGCCGCTGTTCTTGTTCGCGGTCTTGTCGCCGCTGTCGGCCTTGTCGGAGCCGCAGGCGGTGGCCGTCAGCGCCAGCGCGGTGGTCAGGCTCAGTGCGACGAGGGAAGGGACACGGACGGTGCGGACGCGGGTGCGCGCCATGAGCGGATTCTCCGTTCGGGGATGAGGTGCACGGCCAGGACCAGGACCCCGGCCGTCAGGACGAGCACGGGCCCGGGCGGCCAGTCGAGCTTCAGCGCGACGAGGAACCCGGTGAGGTTCACCGCGACGCCGATGCCGACCGCCCAGGCGGTGATGGACTTCAGGGACGTGCCCAGCCGGCGGGCGGCGAGCGCGGGCAGGAGGGTCAGCGCGTCGACGAGCAGCGCGCCGGTCAGCTTGAGGGCGCCGGCGACGGACACCGCGACGAGCACGAGCAGCAAGAGGGTGAGCCGGTCGACGCGCACCCCGGAGGAGAGGGCGAGTTCACGGTCGTAGAGCAGGAGTGCGAGGTCGCGGCGGCGCCACCAGAACAGGGCCGGTACGACGACGGCGAGCACGCCCAGCAGCCACAGTTCGGGCGTGCCCACCGACAGGATCGAGCCCCACAGCAGCGCGAACGCACCTTGCGCGTTGACGCCGGACACGGCCAGGACGAGCAGCGCGGCGGCGATCGCCAGGCTCATCAGCAGGCCCATAGCGCCCGATAGGCCGTCCGGGGTGCGGGCGAGCGGCGCGACCCCTGCCCCGGCGAGGGCGCAAGCGAGAAGCGCGCACAGCATGGGGTCGAGCCCGGTCAGCAGTCCGAGTGCGATGCCCAGGAGCGCGACGTGCATCATCGCGAACCGGACCGGCATGATGTCGAGCCCGACGATCACGACACCGATCACCGGAAGGCCGACGGCCGCCAAGAGCAGGGCGGCTCCGGCCCGTTGTACGGGTATGAGCTGCAGGAGCGTTCCGAGGTCGGCGGCGGCGAGGTTGTTCACCGGACCTCCCTGAGCCGGCCGGCGGCCATCTCCAGCACGCGGTCGCAGCGGTCGGCCAGCGCCCGGTCGTGAGTGACGACCACGACGGTCACCGGCAGCGACAGCAGGACGTCGGCCGCCTCCTCCTGCCCGGCGAAGTCGAGCGCGGCGGTGGGCTCGTCGGCCAGCAGCACTCCCGCCCCGGCCGCGACACAGCCGACCGCGCGGGCCAGATACATGCGCTGCAGCTGGCCGCCCGACAGCGTGTGCAGCGGTCGGCCGGTCAACGACCCGACACCCAGCTTCTCCGCCGCCTGCACCGCTTCGGCCGGTGCCCCACTGCTCGCCAACAACTCATCTCCCAGCAGGGGGAATCTGCCGACTGCGGGCTTCTGCGGGATCCAGGCACACGCCCGGCGCCGCCACGCCCACTCGGCCGCGGTGCCGGTGCCCCGGCCGCCGACGAGGATCTCCCCGTCGGCGTGGCGGTGCAGGCCCAGCACGGCACGTAGCAGCGTGGTCTTGCCCGACCCGTTGGTTCCGGTCAGCGCCACCCGCTCGCCCGCCTCGATGTCGAGATCCACCTCGCGCACGGCCTCTACGCGACCGTGCCGGCAAGCGACCTGGCGCATCCGCACATCCAGCCCGTCCATCCCACCTCCTGTCCGTTCTGCGAGAGGAGTCGGACGGGCAGGGCGATGAGTTCCCGGCGATTCTCGGCGAAGAGACGAGTGCGCGCAGTCTCCGCCGCTTCCGGTCTCAGCCGGTGCCGGGGCGTACCACCACCGCCAAGGTCTTGATCCGCCCGCTGTGCCGGAAGTGCAGCACGAACGGAACGAGGTCCCCGGCGCGCCACTTCCCACGCACGGTCACCATCACGTCCAGGCCCCACGGTGACATCTCCAGCGTGCCGCCCGCCGGGACGATGGCCGAGTCCACGGGACGCATGTACCCGGCGTTGCCGGGTGCCGTCGTGTTGCGGCCGAGCATCGCCCCGTCCACGGCGGTCGAGGTCATGCCCGTCAATTCGTCCTCTCCGCCACCCGAGTTGGAGATCCGGAAGAAGGCGGCTGATTCCTGGCTGTCCCCGTACGGGAGGAACACCCGCCCGGACGTGACGTCGATGCGCGCGGGACCGCCCGCCGCCCCGGAGGCGGTCCAGGCGGCGAGACCGCCGAGCGTCAGTACACACGCCGCCACGGGAGCGAGCGCGGCGAGGAACGCCTCGGCGAGCCGACGCCGAGAGGGCCGCCACACCGCGAGTTCGGTCACCGCGCACCACCCGTCCGCCTCGGCTGCCAGGTGCGCAGCCTCAGGCTGTTGCCCACCACCAGCAGGGAGCTGGCCGACATGGTGGCGGCCGCGAGCATGGGGTTGAGCAGGCCCACGGCCGCGAGCGGCACGGTGACGGCGTTGTAGCCGAACGCCCACAGGAGGTTGGTCCGGATCGTGCCGAGGGTCCGGCGGGCGAGGCGGACCGCGTCCGCGACGGCCTCGATGTCCCCCCGGACGAGGGTCACGTCGGCGGCTCCGATGGCCACGTCCGTGCCGCTGCCCATGGCGATCCCGAGATCGGCACCGGCCAGCGCGGCGGCGTCGTTCACGCCGTCGCCGATCACCGCGACCCGGCAGCCCTGTGCCCTCAGCCCCCGTACGAGCTCCGCCTTGTCCTCAGGCGTGCAGCGCGCCCGTACGTCATCGATCCCCAGCTCGGCGGCGACGGCGCGGGCGGTGTGCTCGCGGTCGCCCGTGGCCAGCACCGGCCGCACCTCCAGGCGCCGAAGCCGGTCCACGGCACGGTAACTGCCCGGCCGTACGAGGTCCCCGACCGCGATCAGTGCCTCGGGCCGGCCGTCCACCAGCACCAGGACCGGAGTGTGCCGGGCCGTCTCGCACGCGTCCAAGGCACGGGCCAACAGCTCAGGGAGCTCGCTGTCGGGCGAGCGGACTTCCACCAGCCGGCCCTCGACCCGACCGCGCACGCCCAGCCCGGGCAGTGCCCGGAAGTCGGCCACCTCGGGCAGCGGCCGCCCGGAGTAGGCGACGATCGCCCGGCCCAGCGGATGCTCGGAGCCCTGCTCGACGGCACCCGCGAGACGCACGACCGCCTCCTTGCCGATCCCGCCCGGAACCTCCGTGACCCGCGTGACACTCATCTGCCCTGTGGTGAGGGTGCCGGTCTTGTCCAGGACGACGGTGTCGATGTGCCGCAGAGCCTCCAGCACCTGCGGACCGCTGACCAGCACACCTAGCTGGGCGCCGCGGCCGGTGGCGGCCATCAGCGCCGTGGGAGTGGCGAGCCCCAGCGCGCAGGGACAGGCGACGACCAGGACCGCCACGCACGCGGTGACGGCCGCCTGCGGATCGGCTCCCGCACCGAGCCAGAAGCCGAGCACCGTGACCGCGATCGACAGCACCACCGGCACGAACACCCCCGCCACCGCGTCAGCCAGGCGCTGGGCACGCGCCTTGCCCGCCTGCGCCTCGGTCACCAGCTGGGTGATCCGTGCCAGCTGGGTGTCGGCACCGACCGCCGTGGCACGCACCAGCAGCAGCCCGCCCGCATTGACGGCACCGCCGACGACCGCCGAGCCCGGCTGGACCTCGACCGGTTCGCTCTCGCCCGTGACCAGCGAGACATCTACTGCGGAACTGCCTTCCACCACCTCGCCGTCGGTGGCCACCCGCTCTCCCGGCCGGACGACGAAGGTCTGCCCGACCAGCAACTCACCTATGGCAACACGTCGTTCATGCTCGCCTTCCCGCACAGCGACGTCCTTCGCTCCCAGCTCGGCGAGCGACCGCAGCGCCTGCCCGGTGCCGTGCCGGGCTCGCGCTTCCAGGAACCTCCCGGTCAGCACGAACAGCGGTACGGCGACGACAGCTTCCAGATAGATGTGCGCGCTGCCGTAGCCGGCCTCGGCGGACGGCAGCAGGCTGAAGGACATCCGCACGCCGGGGTCGCCCGCGCCACCGAGAAAGAGGGCATAGGCAGACCAGCCGAAGGACGCCACCACGCCCAGCGACACCAGCGTGTCCATGGTCGCCGCCGCATGCCGCAGCCCTCGCACGGCCCGCACGTGGAACGGCCACGCACCCCACACCGCGACCGGCGCGGCCAGTACGAAACACAGCCACTGCCAATTCCGGAACTGCCAGGCGGGCACCATCGACACCACGAGTACGGGCAGCGAGAGCAGCGCGGTGACGACCAGTCGGTCCCGCCCCTCGAACGCGGCTGTCTGCTCCGGGCCTTCCGGCTGGGATTCGAGTTCGGGCCCGGGCGGGGCTGGCAGTTCAGCCGTGTACCCGGCGCGCTCCACTGCCGCGACGAGTTCGGCCGGGGTGACGTCCGGCGGATGGTTCACCCGGGCACGCCCCGTGGCCAGGTTGACCGTCGCACTCACGCCGTCCAGCTTGGCCAGCCGCTTCTCCACCCGCCGTACGCAGGCTGCGCAGGTCATGCCGCCGACGATCAGATCGGTGGTCGTCAGGGTGGCCGCCGTCTCCGGGGCCGTCATCGGAATCTCCTTGCGTGGAAACCCCGTCCTTCAGGGCGGGGAGGAAACGGATCCCCGGAGCGGAGCCGCGCAGCGGCGGAGATCGCTTCGCCATTCCAGCAACGAGTGCCGCTCACATGGGAGTTGATACAATGTGAGGAATGACGCAGCAGGTCAAGCGGGCCTTCAAGTACCGCTTCTACCCCACCGACGAGCAGGCAGCCGAGCTGTCCCGGACGTTCGGCTGCGTCCGTCTCGTCTACAACAAGGCGCTGGAGGAACGCACTCGCGCTTGGTATGGCGAGCAGCGCCGGATCTCCTACGTGCAGTCGTCGGCCGCGCTGACAGAGTGGAAGAAGACCGCGGAACTCGCGTTCCTGTCCGAGGTGTCCTGCGTCCCGCTCCAGCAGGCGCTCAGGCATCTGCAGACGGCGTTCGGGAACTTCTTCGCCAAGCGCGCGAAGTACCCGCGCTTCAAGTCGCGGAAGAAGTCTCGTGCTTCGGCGGAGTACACCCGCAGCGCCTTCACGTGGCGCGAGGGCCGTCTGACGCTGGCGAAGATGTCCGAGCCGTTGGATATCCGTTGGTCGCGTCCGCTGCCCGAGGGGGCGGTACCGACGACGGTGACCGTCTCCCGTGACAGTGCCGGGCGCTGGTTCGTGTCGATGCTGTGCGACGACTACATCGCTCCGGCTCCGACCACCGCGAACGCGGTCGGTATCGACGCGGGCATAACCAGCCTCGTGACCCTGTCCACCGGGGAGAAGGTCGCAAACCCCCGGCATGAGCGCCGAGACCGCGCCCGCCTGGCGAAGGCGCAGCGGGAGCTGTCGCGGAAGGCGAAGGGCTCCGCGAACCGGGAGCAGGCTCGCAAGCGGGTCGCGAAGATCCACGCGCGGATCGCCGACCGGCGCCGCGACTTCCTGCACAAGCTGTCGACTCGTCTCGTCCGTGAGAACCAAACGGTCGTGATCGAGGACCTCACCGTCCGCAACCTGCTGAAGAACGGCAAGCTCGCGCGCGCCATCTCCGACGCGTCGTGGACGGAACTCCGGTCGATGCTGGAGTACAAGTGCGCCTGGTACGGGCGTGAATTCGTCGCGATCGACCGCTGGTTCCCCAGCTCGAAGCTGTGCGGGGCCTGCGGCACGGTCCGCGAGAAGTTGCCGTTGAACGTCCGCGAGTGGACGTGCGACTGCGGAGCCGTGCATGACCGCGACGTGAACGCGGCGCGCAACATCCTGGCCGCCGGGCTGGCGGCGTCTGCCTGTGGAGACGGTGTAAGACCTCAACGGGAGTCCTCCCGGACGGGGCGGTCGTCGGTGAAGCAGGAACCCCAGCGGGTGACCGCTGGAATCCCGCTTTAGGCGGGGGAGGAAGTCAACCGTGCATCCCGCTCATGCCACCACTGTCGCTGTGCGGCGCGGTGCCTCCACCGCCGGAACCGGTGCGGGTGCCGTGCATGCCGGGCGCGACCGGTCCATAGGCGGCGCCGACGGCATACGACGCCGCGAACATCAGCGCCAGCAGCAGCAGGAAGCCGCACAAGGCGGGTGGCGGCACCCGTTTCCTCAGCACCGCACTCGCGCCGGCAGGGGGTTGACGGGACTCATCGATCACAAGGTCTCCTGGTCGCGTCGTACGGCCGCCACTCGGTCCGAGCCGTACCGGTTCAGGAGTCGGAGCCACAGGGGATGGAGTTCCGAAGCTTGCATGTGATCCAAGTCACGTCAGTGCTCGATCTGTGTGGTCCCGCGCTGCAGTGGGAAAGTCAGTGAGCCGAACGCCTCGCCTGCGGCCGGTTCCCCCTGCGGCGACGCGGCGGCATACCCGACACCGTCAGCTCGATCAGCACGTACAGCAATCCGCTCAACGCCAGCCCGGCAGCGCAGCCGACCAGAGCACCGAGAGCGCCCCCGGCAACGGAGCCGAGCCAGCCGTACCCAACAACGACGACGGCCATGGTGGCTGCGGTCAGCGGCCAGGCTCCACCCGTGACCCGTATTCGGGTGTGCCGAGCCTTCCCTCCGATTTGCACGGCCATGTCGCATCGGCCTGGTCCCGGGATTCGTGCCGAAGATCCGCCATCCGGCTGGCCTCCTCGCCAGTGATCCGCACCAAGGCGCGACGCGGTCCAAGCACATTCTGTGGAGGCACTCTTCCCTCATGCCCGGCATCGGAACCGGCGTCCGCCCACCGGTTCGGAACGCCCCGGCAGCATGCGCAGGCGCGCTGTGCGGAACTTTGTGCTCCGCTCAGCCGACCTCTGAGGTGACGGCATCCGCCTGAACACCCGCACCCGCGATCCGTACGCCACCCAAAGCCCTTACGGCCACCCAGGAGTTCCCCCATGACCCAGAAGCAGTACAACGTCACCGGCATGAGCTGCGAGCACTGCGCGGCGAGCATCAGGGAAGAGGTTTCCGAGGTGCCCGGGGTGAGCGACGTCGTGGTCGACGTCGCCACGAACTCCGTCACCGTGCACGGCACGGAACTCGACGACGGGCGGCTGCGCGCGGCGATCGTCGAGGCGGGGTACGGCGTCACCGACCAGGTCGCCGTCTGACCCGACGGCGGAGCGGGCCGTACGTGACCGACTCTCATCCGTCGCGCGTCACACCGAAAGACGGGTGCCCTGCCGACGGGTCTTAGTGGCCGCGCAGATAGGAGTACGGTCATGGTCGGCGATTCGGGCGTTCGTCCCAGCGGTGAGTCTTCCATGCGCGTCGAATCAGGCTACGCACGGTGATGATCGTGTCGGCAAGGTCGCAGAAGGCGTCGATGACGGCGGCACGGCGCTCGTAGCACAGCGTGAGCCGGTGGAAGGCGTTCTGCCAGGCATGAGTGCGTTCGACGTGCCAGCGTCGACTAGCCTGGATCGGTGCCTTCTCGCCCTTGTGCGCGATGCGGCCGTGCAGGCCGCGCTCGCTGAGCAGGACGCGGGTGGTGTTCGAGTCGTAGCCGGCGTCCAGGTGCACGGTGATGTCGTTGGGCAGCGGTCCCAGGTCGTCCAGGCGGTCCAGGGTCGGGGCGAGCAGCGGGGAGTCGTGGCGGTTGGCTCCGGCCAGGACACGACCCAACGGAATGTCGTATCCATCCGTCATGCCCGAGCGTTTCAGGCCCTGTTTGCCGCGGTCGACCGGTGAGCGTCCGGCGACCTCGCCGCCTCCGGGGGCCTTGGTGATGGAGCCGTCGACGGCGATCTGATCGAGGATGAGGCCGACGATCCGGTCGTAGGACTCCAACGCGATCTGCTTGAGCCGGGCGAAGACCCCGAGTCGGATCCACTCGTCGCGGCGGTTGCGGATCGTGGTGGCCGAGCATGTCGAGTCGGCGATCGCCTCGTAGGAACAGCCGAAGCGCAGCAGTTGCAGGAGCTTGTCGAAGATGATCCGGTCGCTGACCCGCGGGCGGTGGCAGCCCAGCGGATGGTCCGGGTGGTACACCGGACGCTCCGGCAGCAGGGCTGCGAATTGGTCCCAGAGCGGTTCGGTCAGCCATGGTGGCAGGGTCGGCACGGGTCCCCCAGAGTGATCACAGAGCGTCGCAGCTCCACGGTCGCCAGGCGCTGTGCCTGCGTTGCTGCGGGGTGCCTTGGCGTGACAGCTGCTGATCGGGGGGAGCGCCCTGTAGGGGCTGGTTGTGGGGTGGGCGCCCTGGACGACATGCACAGCCGACGCCCGTGCGGGGCCCGCTCCCGGCTGGGGGATTGCGGCGGTGCGTCGCCACCCGGAGCCCTGCCCGGGGGTTCCGGGTATCTTCACGATCTACGTCTGATCGCATCGGAACCGTCGGGGGCAGGGATGTACGAGGACAGCGCGCCGGTATCTGCTTGGGGGCGCACTCGACGGCTGAGGGCTTTGCGGCCCGCGTGGAAAGCCGCCGAGGACAGCAGCCGAGGCGATACCTACGAGGATGAACCGCTGGGCGGCTGGCTGATCGGTGAACTCGTCGTACGTGCCGACTTCGACCGGCTGCGGGCGTACGACATCGGTACCGGCACTGTCCGTTGGACCTGGCCCGTGCCGGACCGCGACGTGCTCCTGGCTGTCTCCCCGGACGCCGATGATGGCATCGCCCTGGTGCTGCATTTCGACGATGGGCGAACCGACGGAGGTCGGCCGAGAGTCGCGGCCGTCGACCTCGCCACAGGCAGGCAACTGAGGTCCCGGGACCATCACGGTCCTGACCTTGGCTACTTCTACCGATCCACGCCGCACACGGCGTTGAGCGGCCGGCGCATCGTCTCAGTGACGGACAAGCACGTCGAGTCGGCTGCCCCCGAGGACGGCGCCACGCTCTGGCGCAGTCCGCTGCCGAGCGAAGCCCCGAAGGTCGATGCGTGGGTCATGTGCGCCGATCCGGTGGTCGCCGTGAGCACAGGGCACGGCAGGCGTGGCGAACGACGGATCTTCGTCTTCGACGACAGCGGGAACGTGACGGCGTCGCTCTCCCTTCTCTCTCCGTACAAAAAGGTCGCTCTCCCCGCCGCCATCGTGAACGAGATGCTTGTGGCCAAGCTGATCCACCCGGACGACTCCCTCGACGCCGAGGAGCGGATCGGCGGCTTCGACCTGTCCACGGGCAAGCTCCGCTGGGAGCGGCGCCCGGGGCTCAGCGTTCAGACCTTGCTTCCGCATCGCGGCATGCTTCTCGTACTTCACTCATTCAGTAACGGGATCTCCGCGCTCGATGCCCGCGACGGCCGTGTCATCGCCCGCCGCCGGTTGCGCGGCTACGGTTCCGGTTCCGGGCTACTCCGCGGAGCAGGCGACCGGTTCGCCGTGATCGGCCCCAGCGGCAGCCGCTCCCCCATGCGGGTCTTCCACTGGCGCTGAGGCCAGATCGGCCCACCAGGGAAGTTCATTCGGCCCCCCACGAGCGGCTTGATCGGCCCTGAGGACAGGGCAGGCACAGGCCCTCAGTGGTTGTTGTCTTTCCGGGCTTGATGGCTCTGTTTCCGCTGGTCAGGAATAGGGTCGGCGGGCCTGTGGCAGTGGTGACGTGTCGTCTCGTCGCTCGGGTGGAGGTCCCGGATGCCGTCGGTCGTGGGGATGCTGGAACTGCGTGAGCTCACTGCTCGCCGTCGTGTGGATGACCTGCGGGAGGAGGCCGACCGCATCCAGGCGGAGCTGGACGTGGCCGAGCGTGAGTGGAACGAGTGGGTCATCGCTCGCTCGCGCGTCGGTGAGGTGCTGGCCCCCGGCGACGATGCCGTGGTTGGCCCCGCCGCATCCGCGGGTCTGCCGGCTCCGGAGAAGTCGGCCCGGCTGTCGCCTACCCAGGAACCGGCTGGAAGCTGCGGTCTCTCATCTGAGTCCGCAGCCTGCCGGCGTCGGTCATGTCGGAGGGGTAGCGTCGCAGACGTGACCCGTGGTCGGCCGCGTTCCCGTACGCGTGTGCGAGGCAATCACACCGTCGGGCACCCGAGTCGGACGGATTTGAGGGCGACACGGAAGACTGCGGCACAGGGCCTCCTGTTGCACGTGGACTTCGACACCCGCGAGCTGTTCAGGAGGCCCTGTCTCCATGCGCGCACGGGCCGCAGATCCCCCAACCGGGCGACAAGCGCAGCGTCATGCGTTGCCGTGATCGGCAGCGGACTTCTTGCTATCGGGCCTGGTTGCAGGCAGCTTCGGCGTCTGCGAGCCAGCCGAGGTACCAACTGGCGAAGTCCAGAGGAGAGCCGTCGGCGTCGCGCATCGGCTGAAGATCCGTGCCATTGATGCGATCGTCACGCCACATTCGGCCTCGCTCTGGCCCGGTAACGACCAGCCAGACCACCATCCCGCAGCCCTCATCGCACAGGCAAAGCGCCCCGGCCGTGCGGCGCGGATCGTACTGCACCTCTCCCAGACGCTCCTCCCACTCCTCAACGGCCGCGGCGAGATCGGCGAGGTCGTCGAACTCCTCCTCCACCGGCCGCTCAGCGAGGATCCCCACCGTCGCCGCTGGATCCGCCCCACCCGGGAACAACTCAGCGAACATGCCCGGCTCGACCTCCTCAATGAGCTCTCCGACCCAGTGCCAGCCTGCGGAACCCTCACGCCGCATGACCGGGAGAATGCCGTAAGCCGGCCCGGCCCCTCCCGCTCCGACATGCAATAGGAACGAGCGATAGTCCTCGGGCAGGTCAACGTCCAGCCATGCCTCGAGGTCCGCCACCTCGGCGGCGGTCAGAGCCGCATCGAGGGCAAAGCCGTGCGCCCTCGCCCCGAACACCTTGTCGCCGCCTGGCGCTGCGGCCAGAGCCAGAACCCGATCGCGCACCCCGGTCCAGTCGCTCATGGCGTCCGACCCTACCGGCGACCCAGGCGCTCAGCCTGCCTGGGGTGGCGACACCGACGACGAACGGAAGCGCCGCCGTCGAACTCGCGACCATCAAGATCGGTAGAACAACAGCCACTCAAGGTGATCACCGAGCGTTACAGCTCCATACTCGCCAGGCCCAGTTGCCTGCGCCGCTGCCAGGCGTCCCGAACGCGCCTATCTGCGCAACCTCTTAGCCGGCAGGGCAGGCGCAGTTTTTTACTCCGCCCGGGATCCAGCGGAGCGGCCGCGCAGGACGGCGAACACCGCCGCGGCCAGCCCCAGCACGCCGACGACCAGACCGGCGACACCCAGACCGCGGGCGGTCGAGTCACTGGCCGACGCGGTCGACTTCGAGCTGTTGGAGGTCTTCGGGCTCGCCGACGAGGCGGTCGCGCTGCCGCCGTCCTCTGCCGCCTTGGCGGTGAGCTTGAGCACGGGTGCCGGGTTCTCCGGCTCCTGACCGCCCTGGGCCTCCTCGATCCACCGCACGACCTTGCCGTCGGAGTACGTCTGGAGGGTCTTGAAGGTGAGCTGGTCGGTGTCGTCGGGCAGCTGACCGAAGGCGACGTTGAAGTCCTCGTAGTGGCCGGGGTCGATCTGGCCGCCGGTGAAGGTGATCTCGGAGACGGCGTCGGTGATGGTGCCGTCGTCGGTCTTGATCGGCGTCTTGAGCTTGGTGTTGGTGACCTTGGCGGTCCAGCCGTCCTGCGGGGAGACGAGCACCCCGAGGACGGGGTGGTCGGTGGGCAGGAACACCTGGACCTGCTTGGTGCTCGCGTTGTCCTCCTCGTTGGGGACGCGGAAGGTCAGGACGCCGTCGGTGGCGCCCTTGGCGTAGCTGTCGGGGTGGACGGTGACGTGCGCGGAAGCGACGCCGGCGGCAGCGAGGAGTCCGGCGGCGGTCAGGGCGGTGACGGCGCCGGCGCGGCGCAGGGTGGTGCGGGTCCTGGACATGAGGTGATGGATCTCCGTACGGAAGAAAAGGATGTCGGGGGTCAGCTCGCGTACGACATCCCCATCGGCGGCCCCCGCCGGTGCACAGCGTGCCTCAGCCGTGCCTGCCGCAACGACCACGCCTCACCGGCAGCCCGACCTACGAGCCCGTGCGCGTCCGGTACGCCCCGCGACCGCGCCCCGCCGACAGCCTGCCACCAGGCGGCAAGCCCCGGCATGAACGCGACCGCCCACCGCAGCAGCGACCACAGCGCCGCCTCACCTCGCCGCAGCCACCAGGTCAGCACCAGGGCCGCCCCGACGTGGGCGGCAGTGGCGTGCGGCGTCAGCGCATGCGCGTGGGCCATCCGCATTCCGTGCATGACCATCGCCGTGTGATGCGGCTGCACGGCATGGAAGAGGAGATGCAGCCCACCCTGGGCAGCCAGAGTCCCCACGCCGATTGCGGCCAGCGACCGCTCCCGGCCCCCCAGCAGACAGCCGCCCGCAAAGACCGGCACGAACGCGGCGACCTGCACCCTCACCTGCGGCGCCGCACCCATCGCCAGGGCATGCCCTCCGGCACCGAGCAGCACGCACAGCACGGCGAACACCGCCGCGCGCACGCTCCGCACCGCCAGGGACACACTCACGACACCCGATGCTGCCACGCAGCAAGACGATCTCTCTCCTCGCCCATGCATCGCATCACCGCCCACGAACACCTGGCCAATCCGCCCCCTTTAACGAGTCGGAGGCGGCGGCCGTTCAGTTCCCGGCCACCTCGGCGAAATCGAAGCACCGGAAGCAGAGCAAGGAGCACAGGCGCACGCCGTCCGCCCACACGCCCCCACACACGACGGGGTCGCGCGTCCGCCGCATCCGCGCCGGGTATCTCCCGGACAGTCCCCCGCGGCCACCGGCCCTGGCACCGGAGCACCGCAACCCCATGTCCACGGAGGTGGAGCAGCATGACCGACACCAGCGGGCTGGAGCCCGTCGCCACGTTCTGCGGCAACTGCAACTGCGGCTGCCCCCAACTGTTCGTCGACCCCAGCGCCACGGACGACCGCCGGATCATCCTCACCGACGACTTCGGCCAGCGCGTCCAGATGAGCGCCGACCAGTTCTCCTCGATCGTCGCCGACGCCAAGGCAGGCAAACTGGACGGCATCGCCCTGCCCTGACCCGCCTCCCGATGCCGGGTGGCACCGGATGCCGCCCGGCATCGGAGCTGTCCGCGACCTCGCACCCGCCTGGGTCACAGGCCATCCGACCCGCCCTGATCGGCTCACCTGGGCCTCACACGCCGAGACCGATCACAGCAAGGTGGTCGACCTGCTGACCCGCTCGGAGGCCCGTATCCCGGGAGCCCGGTACCACCAGAAGATCCCCTGCTCTGGGATCGTTGAGGTCGGCACGGGCAGTGCGCAACTGATCATGACTTCTACCTGCAGCCCACGCCCGACGGCGCATGGGAGAACAAGGTCACGGTCCGTTCAACCCGCGCTGCGCGCATGTACGAACCCGGGATCTGGATTACGTGGGTCTCGCCCACACCCTGCTGATGGTGGTGGCCCTGGGCGACGCGGTCACCATGACCGACCTGGCGCTCGCCGCCTACGAACGTGCCCTTGAGCCCAAGCGACTGCAGATGATCCAGGGCGGCCACTTCGACCCGTACACGAGCCGGTTCCGCCCAGTCGAGCGGCGCAGCCCGCGCCTGGTTCCGTGAGCACCTCGCCTGACGGGCGAACGCCCCATCCCCGGCGTGCCCCAGACCGGCACCCTGCGGTACCGGCGCCTGCGACCACCATGGCACCACCGGATCCAGTAAAGCCTCCGCCCTATCCCAGCCCCCTTCCGCACCCCCGCTCCAAAGGAAAACCATGAGCTTCGCCTACTCGTCGATTCGGACCCGGGAGGTGGCGGGCGTCCTGTTCGCCACCCTCGACGCTGGCCCCCTCAACCTCATCGGTGTCGACCTCGTCCGTGACCTGGTCTCGCTCGTCGACGCGCTGTACAGCGACCCCCCGGTGACGTGCGGGTCGTAGTCATCGAAAGCGCCTCACCCAAATTCTTCTCGGCGCACGTGGACCTCACGGCGATCCCGCAGTACGCCGCGGAGGCCGCCAAGGCTGGCGGCCCTGGTGACGCCTCGCTCGGCATGTTCCTGTACAAGCTGGCGCACGTCCCGTTGATCACTGTCGCCAAGGTGCGCGGCAGGGCCCGCGGCGGTGGCAACGAACTGGCCCTGGCCTGCGACATGATCTTCGCCGCGCGCGAGAACGCGATCTTCGGGCAGTTCGAGTCCGGCACCGGCGCCTTTCCCGGCGCCGGCGGTATCCAGCACCTGACCCGGCGGCTTGGCAGAGCACGCGCCATCGAGGCCATCACCGGCGCCGACGACTTCGATGCCGACCTCGCAGAGCGCTACGGCTGGATCAACCGCGCCCTGCCCGATGCCCAACTGGACGGCTTCGTCGAACGCCTGGCCAAGCGCATCGCCGGATTCCCGCCCGCAGGAGTCAGGGCCGAGAAGCGCGCCATCAATGACCTGACGCTGCCACAGCCGGCGAACGTCCGCTCCGACTCGGCCATTTTCCTGAGCCTGGTCGCTTTGCCTGAAAGCCGTGAGCGCCTGGACTACCTTGCGAACCGGGGCCTCCAGACGTCTGGTGACCTCGAACGCCACCTCGGCAAGGCGGTGGCGGGGTTCCCGGGCTGACAGAGCCAGCAGGTGTGGTCGCACCGACGCGCTCTCGCCGACACGGCGGGCCGACGACGGTCCGGGCGGCTTCGGTGTCGCTATGACCGCTGTCGGTTTACGTCCCTTCACTGGCACCAGGGGCCTACCAAGTGGGCAGCCTCGGGTGGTGTGCCTACCGAAGTTCGGGATCGAACACCGGGACCCCTCCCGCGCAGCCGGGACCGCCGACGATGCGTCGTTGCCTCCTGACCGCCGCCCGAGACGTTCAGCCGTGCTCCCACAGCACCACCCAACTCACAGCGGCCCACTGATCAGCGCTTGTCAAGATGGAAACCTGTCACTGTCAGCTGAAGTGGATGTCGCTGAGGTCGATGGAGACCATGACCTGATCGAGAATGGGGTAGCCGTTGGCGTCGCGGCGGTAGGCCCGGCGCTTGGTGGGCAGGACGATGCCGTCCGCTTCCACACAGTCATAGACATACTGCGCGGCCGGGAATCCGCCCGCCACGTCGACGTGATAGTCGTGTCGGCGCAGCAGCCGGTCGGGCCCGAAGTAGAAGTCCTGGCGGGTGCTGTGGCTGGCGATGCCGGGTGGGAAGGTGGCGCGCAGTCCTCGCCAGAGTTCGTCTCCTTCCCGCCACGGCTTGATCTCGGTGACGGTGAAGCCGGGCATGGCCAGCAGGAACGGGGTGGTGAGGTAGGTCCACAGGGCGTAGCCGTTGAAGTAGGCGCGGTCCAGCGGGTCCCAGGGGGTCTCCAGCGTGTGGCCGCTGAAGGACGCCCGCGGGTCCTCGCGAGCAGCCACCACTCGCCCGTCGAGCTTGTTGATGCTCACCCGTCCGGGCGTGAAGTCGGTCTCCTGGTCAGGGGCACCGAAGGGTCTGACCGAGGCGTGCTCTTCGTGGAGCAGCACGGTCATCTCGCGGGGTTCGGGATCCTGCGGCAGGCCCTTGGTGGCGAACAGGTGTCCTCCGCTGACAAGGGTGGCTCGCGCCCGGGTAAGGGAGCGCCAGCGTGCGTTTCCGCCGTGGGCTTCGATTGCCGATGTGAGAAGTTCGTTCACGTGAGTCTCCTGCAGTTGGTTATCAGCCAGGGTTTGGTGACCATCATCGGCATCGTCGATCGCACTCACCGTTTTTCCCGGCGGAGCTACCGAGGTCAGCCTTATCCGCTTTCCGCGCCGTTGTTCACGGCCGAGCGAGCGCGACCGTTGCGGGCGGCCGAAGTACTGCCCGCACTGGGGCTTTTAACGCCTAAAACGGTCAATGTGGACGTGTCCCTTGGAGTCCGCACATCCGCCTTGAGCTATTTCGATGCGGCGAGCGCCGTCTGGGCTGAGCCGTTGCCACGGCTGAGGTGTACACCGAACGCGGATGTCGCCAGGCCCAGTACGGCGGCTACGCACCAGACGACCCGGAAGTCGTGGAGGGAGGCGGCACCGACGTGGGAGCCGACCACAGCGACCAGGACCGCGACGCCGACCGAGGTTGAGATCTGACGGACGGAGTTGACCAGCGCCGACCCGGTCGCCGCACGGTGCCCCGGAACGGCGTGCACACCGGCGGCCACCAAAGTGCCCAGGGCCAGACCGACACCCGCACCGGTCAACAACTGGCTGGGCAGCATCCCACGCCAATAGTCCGGGGTGACGGACGCGAAGTACGCGAACCACACCATGCCGCCGGCGAACAGCAAGCCGCCCGTGGCGACCAGCGGACCGTGTCCGAAGCGCTGCGCGGCGCGGGCGGTCAGAAGGGTGACGATCGGCACGAGGGCGGGACCGGGGACCAGGGCGAGACCGGTGCGCAGTGCACTCCAGTGCCAGAGTTCCTGGCACCACAGCACATTCGACAGCAGCATGATCGCGAAGGCGACACCGAACACGAAGCTGCCCGCGTTCGCCGCTCCGAAGCGCGGCAGCCGCAGCAGGTCCAGCTCGAACAGCGGCCGAGGGTGCCGCAGGGACCTGAGGACGAACGCGGCGCCGCTGATCACGGCAACGGCCAGGAGCAGTACAGTCCTGCCGCTCGTCCAGCCCCAGTCCGGCGCCTGGACCAGCGCCCCGGACAGCGCGGTGACCGAGGAGACGACCAGCACGGCGCCGAGGAGGGCGGGCAGCGGGCCGGCCTCCCGGGCGGCCGGCTTCGGCAGGACCGATCGGCCGGCGGCGAGCGCCGCGATCCCGATGGGCAGATTGACGGCGAACACCCACCTCCAGTCCACCTCGGTCAGGAGACCGCCGGCGACGGGTCCCGTGGCCGCGGCGAGTCCGCCGACCGCAGCCCAGCTCCGGGTGGCCTGGGTACGTCGCTCGGCCGGCACCGTCGCCAGCAGCAGGGCCAGGGACGTGGGAATCTGGGCGGCCGCCCCGACAGCTTGCACGATCCGGGCCACGACGAGGGTCTGTAGGTTCGGGGCGAGGGCACAGCCCAGCGACGCGAGGGTGAAGACGGCGATTCCGTTGAGGAAGACCGGCCGCTGGCCTATGCGGTCACCGGCGCGCCCGGCCACCACCAGCAGCGCGGCGAAGGTGATCGCGTAGGCGTTCAGGACCCAGGACAGCGAACCGAGGCTCGCGCCCCCGCCGCCCCCACCGGAGAAGGTCTCTCCCATCGCCGGAAGTGCGACGTTGACGATCAGCAGATCAAGGTTGGTCATGAACACGGCCACCAGGACGACCGCGGCGGCCGTCCGGGAGTGCTTTGAAAATCGAAGCATCTCAGTCATGTGGCAAGCCAAACACAGCTCAGTTTGGGAATCAAACCACGTCGAGTGACAATGGGGTGGTGACGACGCGCATCGATCCCAAGGACATGACTGGACGACCCTGCTCGCTGGCTGCCGCCCTGCAGGTCGTCGGCGACCGGTGGGCTCTGCCGGCGATCCGCGAGGTCATGCTCGGCAATCACCGGTTCCGGCAGATCGCCAGGAACACCGGCGCCCCCACGGACCGCTTGGCGGCCCGTCTGAAGGCGCTGGTGGAGAGCGGTGTCCTCGAACGGCGTCCGCTGCCGGACGACGTACGCCACAGCGGCTACTACCTGACGGAGGCGGGGCGCGATCTGGGAAACATCACCCGCGAGCTCATCGGCTGGGGCGACCGCTGGGCCGTCACCACGCCGCCCAGCCGGCTCATTCACCGGGACCACGAACTCGTCACCTACACGGTTTGCGAGACCTGTGGTGAACAGGTCCATGGCGAGGACATCCATCGGGAGGAGCTCACGCCCGGCTGGGACCAGTCCGGTCCAGTGCAGTCCGCGACGGCGAGTACGTCCCATCGAGCCAGTCAAAGCTGAGCGACCTTCGGTCATCGGCGCGGTCAGCCTCGAAAAACCCGCACCCGACCTGCCTCGGGCTGAGGGGCGATAACCAGATGACGGTCAGCACTCGAGCAGGCGTCAGGCGTTTCACCGAGCCTTCAGAAGCAATCGGCCTCGCCCGATAAGCCTGAGCTCAACGCTGGCCGAACTGCACGCACCCAGGACTGCCTTCACCGCTGCCTCACGCCCAGTGGCACGGTCGCTCGATCAGCTCGGGAACGGGTGGTCTCTGCTGATCATCACAGGGCGATCCTCCAGGTCCTGGAATCGGCCGTGAGCACACGACCACTGGGAAGCGCCGGCTTGGGCCGGGCGCTTCCGCTCACCGGTGCTCCTCTCCACAAGCGGCAAAGGCTCCTCGTCCTTGGTGAAGAGGAAGTCCCCGCCCCACTGCAGTGCGTGAACCACCAGGCGCAGCGACTTCTCCTTTCCTCCGCGAGGAGTTCGATGATCGCAACCACACTGTTGGCGCTTCCCGTACGAGATGGGTCGGTGAGGGCGGGCGGTTCGGGGTTAATGTGGCCGGGTGGATGTGTTGCATTTGCGGTACTTCGTTGCGGTTGCTGAGGAGCTGAATTTCTCGGCGGCGGCCCGGCGGCTGCACATGGCAACCCCGCCCTTGAGTCAGCGGATCAGGTCTCTGGAGCGGGAACTTGATCGCCGGCTGTTCGAGCGTGACACCCACCGCGTCGCGCTCACGCCCGCGGGGGAGGCGTTGTTGCCGCTCGCGCGGGAGGTGCTGGAGCAGATCAATGCCATTCCGTACCGAGTGCGTAAGGCGACCCAGCCGGGGCGCAGCACCATGTTCGTGGGTATTCCCACCGGGATGCATCCGAAGTTGCGGAACCTTGTCACCGCGCTCGTCGATCGTGTCGCGCAGTGGTGCGAGCTGCTGCGCTGGCCGGGCACGTCCAAGGCTCTGATCGCCGGGGTGAGGGAGAACACGCTGGCGATCGCGCTGGCCCGGTTGCCGGTCAGCGATGCGTCGCTGGATGTGCTGCCGGTCATGTCGGAACGGCTCGGGGCGGTGGTGCCGGCCGACCGGTTCGCCGGGCGGAATTCTGTGGCGCTGGACGACCTCAGCGATCTGTGTTTCGTCGTGGCGCCCAACGAGATCAGGTCCACATATTTCGACCAGCTCGACCGGGAAATATTCGAGCGGGGAATCAGGAAACGCATCAAGCTGATCGAAGCCGGCTATGGTGGAATCGCTGAAATGGTCTCCACTGGTACGGCATTCTATTTCGCCATGCTCGACCCGGAAAGTCCCATGCACGGGTATGCGCTGGAGAATACGAAGGTGGTGTCGTTTACCGATTTCGAGCCGCGGCTGGAGACCGCTCTGGTCTGGCGCCGCGACCGCGCCTCGGGCGGCGATCTAGATGAACTCGTGCAAGTAGCTCGTGAGGTCTTCGCCGAGCCGATCAACCTCTGACACCCGCAGTTGTCGGCAGGTGCAGGTAGAAAACAGGGTTCCCGCACGAGGCTCTCGGAGGGTCGCCCGTTTCCCCGACGTCCGTGGTGGGCGGCACCTGCGAACTCGGCTTGCGCCCGTGAGATCGTCGGTGTCCCGCTGCACCTGTGATGCCCGCACCCTGCGGCACGCCCAGGTACCAAGAATCAGGAAGACCGAAACACCGATTTACGGCCGTTCCTTCCTGTCGGTCACCCCCCCCCGGTTTTGGTGTGACTGTCACGGTAACACCGGCATGAGCGAGGCGGTAATTCCGCCACCGGGCATTTTGCCGCTAGCGTTCCTTGTCATAGCCAGTCGAGACGGCGAAAGGAATGCGACCGTGACGGAGATACATATGGCAGGGCCGCTTGAAAGCATGCGGGTCATTGATCTGTCGACGGTGGTGCTCGGTTCGCGGCGCACCCCGGACGGCCTGGCTGCCGTAACCCCTTACAACCCGCAGTCCTTCCGCCACGTCTTCTCTGCAGCGCGCCGCCCGGACCTCGCTGCGGATCCACGCGTCGACGGCTCCGCTTTGGACTTGGACGACGTAGACGATTCGTCCGACCTGGTCGATGAGGCGCTGACCACGGTCGAGTGGGCCGAGGTGCGCGTAAAGCACAGCATCCCGACGGGACCGGTGCTTCAACTGGATCACACACAGGAGGATTCCTCCGCGCGCGAGGGCTACCTGCTGGACCCGGTCGCGCGCCCGCCGCGGGCCCGCTGCCGACGAACAGGCTTCTGGTGCGGTGTTCCGCCACGCCCGGCCCTGGACACCGCGCATGTTCTGGCCTAGCTGGCCGCCACCCGCTGAAGACGCCCGAGAACCCGTAGGAGAATGCGATGAGCACTGATGACGTACGCGTGCAGCGGCTGGGCTCGACGCTGCTGATCACGATCGACCGCCCCAGAGCCCGCAACGCGGTCAACGCCGCGGTCGCCGTCGGCCTGGCCGCCGCACTGGATGAACTGGAGACCGAGCCCAGGCTGCGGGCCGGTGTCCTCACCGGCGCGGGCGGCACCTTCAGCGCCAGCATGGACCTCAAGGCCGCCTTGAACGGCGAGCCGCCGTCCATCCCGGGCCGCGGGTTCGGCGGCCTGACCGAGGCCGACCGGACCAAGCCGCTGATCGCCGCCGTGGAGGGCTTTGCCCTGGGCGGCGGATTCGAACTCGCCCTGGCCTGTGACCTGCTGGTCGCCGCCGACAACGCCACCCTCGGCCTTCCCGAGGTCAAGCGCGGCCTGATCGCTGCCGGCGGCGGCGTAATCCGGCTGCCCAAACGCATCCCGTACCACCTGGCGATGGAGATGCTGCTCACCGGCGAGGCGGTCACGGGCAGGCGCGCCGGCGAGCTGGGCCTGGTCAATCGGGTCACCGCGCCCGGTGAAGCCGTGGCCGTCGCCCTCCAACTTGCCGAGCAGCTCCACCGCAACGCCCCGCTCGCCTTGACCGCGGTGAAAAGCCTCCTCCAGGCCGCCGACGGCGTCCCGGAGAGCGAGGTCTTCCCCGCGCAGGACAGGCAGATGCGCGCCTTGATGTCCTCGACCGACGCGCATGAGGGCATGACCGCCTTCGCCGAGCGCCGCGCCCCCAAGTGGACGGGGAAGTGACATGCGGATCGAAGACGTGCGCCGCCAGGCCACCACACCGCTGACCCGCCCGGCGTTTCCTCACTCCGCCGCCTGGTTCACCGACCGCGAGTACCTCAACATCGTCTACCGCACCGACCTGGAAACGCTGCGGGCTGTCGTTCCTGAACCGCTGCGGATCGAGGAGCCGCTGGTCCGATTCGAGATCATGAAGATGAACGACGTCACCGGGTTCGGCCCCTACACAGAGGGCGGCCAGGCGATCCAGGTCAGCTTCGACGGCGAGCGGGGCGAGTACCTGCACGCGATGTACCTCGACAACTTCCCCGCAACCGCGGCCGGACGCGAGGTCAGCGCCTACCCGAAGGTGCTCGGCGCGCCAAGGCTGTACATCGACCAGGACGTGCTGGTGGGCACCCTCGACTACGGCACGCTGCGGGTCGCCACGGCGACCATGGGCTACAAGCACCACGCGCTCGACCCCTGCGACGCCGAAGAGCAGATCACAGTGCCGACCTTCATGCTCAAGGCCATGCCCAGCTACGACGGCGCCCCGCGCGTCCTGGAGCTGGTCCGTACCCAGATCACCGACGTGGTCGTCAAGGCCGCCTACACAGGCCCGGCGAGGCTGCAGCTGTTCCAGCACGTCCTCGCCCCGCTGGCCGACCTTCCCGTCCTGGAGATCGTCTCCGCCAGCCACATCCTCACCGATCTGACTCTTGCCCCGGTCAAGCCGGTCTTCGACTACCTCAAGGGAGACGAGCGATGACGCACCCCTTCCGCACCGCCGCCGTGATCGGCGCGGGCACCATCGGACTGTCCTGGACGGCGTTGTTCGCCGCACACGGTCTGACCGTCCGTGTCAGCGATCCCCGCCCCGACCTGAAGGAGGCGGTTGCCGAGGCGCTGGCGGAATTCGGCCCGCACCTGGCCGCCCAGGGCCTGGGCACCGACGGGCTCGCCGACCGTGTCCGCCTCGCGGCCGACACCACCGAAGCCGTCCGGGACGCGGACATCGTCCAGGAGAACGGGCCCGAGCGCGTCGAGTTCAAGAAGGAACTGTTCGCCCAACTAGTGGGAGAGGCCCCTGGACACGCGCTCTTGCTGAGCTCCTCGTCGGCGATCCCGGCGACCGCCTTCACCACGGAACTCCAAGACGCCGGTCGCATCCTGATCGGACACCCCTTCAACCCCCCGCACCTGCTGCCGCTCGTGGAGGTCGTGCCGGGCGAACGCACCACGGAGAAGGCCGTGCAGGCGGCCGTCGACTTCTACACCGCCGTCGGTCGTACCCCCGTCGTTGAACGCCGGGAGATCCCCGGCTTCGTGGGCAACCGTCTCCAGAGCGCGCTCAGCCGGGAGGCCGTCTACCTCGTCCAGCAGGGCGTCGTGACCCCCGACGAACTGGACACCGTCGTCACTCACTCGCTCGGCATCCGCTGGGCGACGGTCGGGCCCTTCCTCGCCTCCCACCTGGGCGGAGGCCCCGGCGGCTACCGCCACATGAGCGCGCACATCGGCCAGTCCATGCAGCATTTGACCCTCGGACAGCCCTCGCATGATCCCCAGGACCGCGAGCGAGTCGTCCAAGCGGTGGAGAAGGCATACGCCTCCACGCCGTACACCGACCTCGCCGAAGCCCGCGACCGCAAGCAACTCGCTGTCCTGTCCGCCGTCGAAGACACCCGCCACAACCAGCACCAGAAGGAGACCTGAGATGACCAGCAACAACACCCCCCTCGCGCAGCTCGACGACCAGCTGACCGCCGACTTCTACCTGTACGAGTCGCTGCTTTCGGATGAGGAGCGCAAGATACTGCTCAAGGCTCGCAGTTTCCTGCGGGACGAGATCAAGCCGCTGGTCAACGAGGCCTGGGGCAAGGGCGAGCTGCCCCAGGAGATGATCGGGAAGTTCCGCGGCAGCGGCCTGAATGCCCTGGGCTACGAGGGCTACGGCGAGCACCAGCCGGCCATCAGCCACATGCTCGGCGGGATGCTCGCAATGGAGCTGAGCCGGGTCGACGCCTCGTGCGCCACCTTCTTCGGCGTCCACAACGGGCTCGGCTTCTACTCCATTTACTACGGCGGCGACCAGGAACAGCGCGACAGGTTCCTGCCCGCCATGGCCACGATGGAGAAGATCGCCGCTTTCGCCCTGACCGAGCCGCTCGGCGGCTCCGACGTTTCGGGCGGCATGCGCACCACCGCCAAGCGCGAGGGCGACACCTGGGTCCTCAACGGCGCGAAGAAGTGGATCGGCAACGCCACCTTCGCCGAATACGTCGTGGTCTTCGCGCGGGACGTCGAAGACAACAAGGTCAAGGCATTCGTCGTCGAGAAGGGCACCCCCGGCTTCGAGCCGGTGAAGATCGAGGGCAAGATCGCGCTGCGGATCGTGCAGAACGCCGAGATCACCCTGACCGACGTCCGCGTCCCGGAGACGAACCGGCTGCAGAACATGAAGGGCTTCCGGGACGTCGCGGAGATCCTGCGCCAGACGCGCAGCGGCGTGGCCTGGCAGGCCCTGGGCGTCATGATCGGCGCCTACGAACTCGCCCTGGACTACGCCAAGCAGCGCATCGCCTTCGGCCGCCCGATCGCCAAGTTCCAGCTGGTTCAGGACCTGCTGGTCAAGAGCGTGGGCAACATCACCGCCTCCTGGGGCATGCTGGTCCAGCTCGCCCGGCTTCAGGACCAGGGCGTCTTCCGCGACGAGCAGTCCGCACTTGCCAAGGACTTCGTCGCGGCCCGCATGCGCGAGGTCGTCGCCTGGAGCCGCGAACTCTTCGGCGGCAACGGCATAGTCCTCGAATACGACGTCGCCCGGTTCTTCTCCGATGCTGAAGCGCTCTACTCCTACGAGGGAACCCACCAGATGCAGACCCTCATCGTCGGCAAGTCCATCACCGGCCACAGCGCCTTCGTGGGGTGACGACCGTGACCACCGAATCCGTCTTCACCGGCCTGAAGGTCCTCGACGCGTCGACCTTCATCGCAGGACCCGCCGCGGCCACTGTGCTCTCCGACTTCGGAGCGGACGTCATCAAAATCGAGCCACCGGGACACGGCGACCCCCAGCGGAGGCTGAGCTCCGTACCGCCCAGCCCTCGGGCCGAGGCCAACTACGGCTGGCACCTCGCCAACCGCAACAAGCGCGGCATGGTGCTCGACCTGAAGTCCCCGGCCACCACCGAGGTCCTCAAACGCCTCGTCCAGTGGGCCGACGTGGTGATCACCAACTTCCCGCATGGAACGCGCGAGAAGCTGCACCTTGGCTACGACGAGGTCTCCGGCTGGAACCCGCGGGTCATCTACGCCGACCTCACCGGCTTCGGGGACGCCGGCCCCGACGCCCGGCAACCGGGCTTCGACCTGACCGCCTTCTGGTCGCGCAGCGGGCTGCTGGCCTCCACCCGGGACGCGGGAGCCCCACCGACCGTGCCGGTCTGGGGCAGCGGCGACTACACGTCGGCGACCGCCCTCTACGCGGCGATCGTGACCGCCCTCTACCGCCGCGAGCGGACCGGACAAGGCACCAGTGTCGGGACGTCGCTGCTCGCCACGGGCGTCTGGGCCACGGGCACACTCGTGGCCGGAGCGCTCGCCGACGGTACACCGTTCGAACTGCACGACCGCAGCACGCCGGTGAACGCGCTGACCAACCCCTACCAGACCGCTGACGGCCGATGGATCATGCTGGCAACCTCGCCCCTGCACTGGGCGGAACTGGCGCGGGCCATCGAGCGCCCCGAACTGATCGATGATCCGCGTTTCACCGACATCGAGTCCTTCGCCAAGAACGCCGTCGCGCTGAGCGAGCTGCTCGACGCCAAGTTCAGCTCGCGGCCCTTCGCCCACTGGAGGGAGGCCCTGGCCAGGGAACGCATCACCTATAGCCTCATCCAGACACCGGAAGAAGCCGCACAGGACCCGCAACTACGCGCGAACGACATCGTCGTCCCCTTGCAAGGGGTCAGCGGGCTAGCACACACCGTCAACAGCCCGGTCACCCTCCGAGGGGTGCCGAAGGTCCCGGCCAAGCGGGGACCGGACTTGGGCGAGCACAACGACCAGATTCTCGCCGAGCTGGGATTCAGCCCCATCGAGATCGCCCAGCTGCGCGCCCAGGGAGCGATCCCTGGCACAAGGAGCGAGGAGGCGGCATGATCAGACGGCCCCGAAGCGGCCCAAGCTCCTGACCGCCACCCGGCTCGGCTAAGGGCCGCTGCCTCGTCGTCACCGACATCTGCCGCGCGGGCCGTGGTGGGCGGCGACGCCATGCGGCCCGCGGTGGGTACAGAGGTCAGCGGGTCAGGCTTCGACATCGCGGGAATCGGGCGTCGGCATTTCAAACCACACCGTCTTGCCCCGTCCGCTGGGTGAGTTGCCCCACGCGGAAGCCAGCGCGGAGACGATGACCAGTCCGCGCCCGCCCTCGGCCTGGTCCTCCTCGCGAGGGATCGTCACGGCCTGCGCGAGATGGGGATCGCTGTCGCGGACCTCCACCCGGATGCGTTCGGGATACCGGCGGACGTAGACGTACACGTCGCTGTCGCCGTGGACCAAGCCGTTGGTGACCACCTCCGACACCAGGAGTTCCTCGTCGTCGGCCATGGTGGACAGCTTCCACCCATCCAGCCACTCGCGCAGCAGTCTGCGGGTGTGCTGCGCTCCGTGAAGGTCGCGCCGGTGGATGTGCAGCTGGCGGACATTGCGCTGAGCGTCGGCCGAGGGCCCTTCGTATCCGACCAGGAGCAGGGCGGCATCGTCAGCGTGCCGCGGGGGCGACCTGCTGAAACCCCGGATGAGTCGGTCGCCGACGGACTCCAGATTGCCAGGCTCGTCGAAGGCCGAACGTACTGCTGCCGGATCCACATCGCCTCCCATCCCGCCAAGGCCGTCGGTATAGAAGGCGAGCAGGGTTCCCGGTTGCAAGGACAAGTCGGTCACCGTGTAGGCCGCCTGGAGGTCGATCCCGAGCGGTATGCCCGCCTCGGCGCGAACGGGTGGCATGCGGCCGTCAGCGGTGCGCAGTAGCGGCGGCGGATGCCCGGCCGTGGCGAGCTGGGCTCGGCCGGTGTCCGGGTCCAGCCAGGCACAGCAGCACGTGGCGAACAGGCCGGTGTCCAGGCCGATGAGGAGCTGATTGGCCCGGCTGAGCACGACTGCGGGATCGTGTCCCTCGGCCGCGTAGGCCCGCACCGCGCTACGAAGCTCGCCCATCACCACGGCAGCCGCCGTGTTGTGGCCCTGGACGTCCCCGATCACCATCATGATGCGGTTCTCGGGAAGGGTGATGAGGTCGTACCAGTCTCCGCCGAGGTCTATCCCGCTGGTCGCCGAGGCGTATCTGCTGGTACTCACCACCCCGGCCGGCTGGGGCAGCACCGGGGGCAGCAGCGCGTGCTGCAAGTCGTCGGCCAGTGCGTGGCGGACTTCGTCCATCCGGGTGCGTTCGACGGCTTGGCCGACTGCCGTGGCCAGCGCCGTCAGCGGCCCCTGCCCAGCGATGATGTCCTGGCGCTCGCTGCCGAACGCCATCGACAGCGCGCCGACCGCCCTGTGTCCGGCAAGCAGCGGCAGGACGACCCAGAAGCACTCCTGGCCGGACAGCGGCTCAGGCAGACGGCCGGCCGTCCGCACATCCGCGGGGCTGTACACCAGTTGTTGCTGAAGGCGTATCGCCTCCCCCTCTGGCCCGCACTGCCCGAGTGGTGAGCCGTTGATGGCGCGGATGAATGCGCCCGCACAGCCCTGTGCACCGGCCACGCTGAGCCGGTCGGTATCGAGTAGGCAGACCAGGGCCGCCCGGGCCCCCAGCCCGTCCATGACGCGCTGCATGGTCCTTTCCACCACCTCTTGCGGATGCACCGCGCTTGCCAGGAGCATGGCGAGTCTGTGCAGGTGGTAGATCAGCGCGATGGAGTCCGAGGCCCTGCCCTCGCCTCCCGCTGTCAGGTCTTCGACGGCCACGACGTACGGGACGCCGGGCGGGACCAGCGAGATTCCGTGATCGACCAGCCGGTCCAGGTCCCGGGCCAGTGACGCGGCCGCGGCCGCCAGACGCTGCCGTTCCGGCTCGGTGGCCTCGCCGCCGGCTCGCTGCCAGAACGCGGTGAGCGTCCCGAAGCGGTGGCTGGGCGAGAACAGAGGAGCGGCAGCGGCCTCGAGTGGGAAGGAGGCGAAGACGGTCAGGTTGGGATGGCCGGCCAAAATCTCCACATTGCTGCCGACCTCTACCCGTCCCGACCGCCATGCCCGCGACGACGCGTAGCTGAGGTCGTCCAGGGCTATCCGTTCGAGAGCCCCCACGCCCATGGCGGTCAGTGCCGCCGCCGCGGCATGCAGCTCAGGAGCGCCCGGAACCTTCAAAAAGACCGTCACGGCCGACGCCCTCAAGACGCGCACCACGTCCCCAGCCGCCGAGGCCAGCAGCTGCTCCCTGTCGGACACGGCTGTGGCAAGACGCTTCGAACTCGGCGGATTGGCCTTGTGCGGCTGCATGTGCGTCACCGCCCAACGGGCGTTGCTTTCGGTGCTGGCCCCATTCTACGCCCGCTGCCAGCCCATTCCGGGGACCGCTGATCACCGAAACCTCCTGATGATCACAGGTTGTATCCGTCCCGGGCGGGAGCGTCGGAATTGGCACCGAGCGCGCGGGGAAGGTTCCCCACCGAGGGGCACTTCCAGCGAACTGAAGATCGCCCTGCCGAAGGAGACCCGAATCAACGCTTTGAGGGCGGCACCGGCGCCCTATCCGGCGCTGGCGTAATCCAGCACCTGATGCGGCGGCTCGGCCGAATCCGCGCCTCGCAGCGCTACGGCCGCCTTGACGCTCTCCTCCGTCCAGCGGGCAACGACCTGCGGTGCCCACCACGGAACTGGGCTACTGGACGTAACCCCGGTCCCATTAGTAGCGGCTGGCTCATAGGGCGGCAGTGGTGTGGCTGACCTGGAAGCGTTCCGACGCACCGGCAGGCCTCTTCCTATCCGTTGTCCCCGTTCCGGCTGTCTTCGAATACGAAGAGCGGCTTGGTGCCGTGCGCGGGTGCCTCGGCGAGCGCGACGGCCTCGGGGAAGTGTTCGAGCGGGAACGGCCGGCCCTGGGGGATACTCAGGTCTCCGTCGGCGACGAGACTGCGCACCTGGGACAGCGCGCGCAGCGCCTCCTCGGGTGAGGCGGTGCCGAACCAGCGATTCAGCCAGAAGCCTCGGACCGTTTTGGTGTCGTAAATGACCGAGCGTGCCTGCAGCGGGATCGTCAGCGCTGCCGGGTTGGTCTGCCGATGGGTGGAGAGCGCGCCGTAGACCACGACCTCCCCTCCCGGAGCCAGTGCCTGGGACACCTGGGCACCTACCTGGCCCGCGACGCAGTCGATGGCCTTGCGGACGCCGGCCGATCCCGCGATCTCGGCCACACGCTGCAACAGGTCCTCGTCCTCGGTGCAGATGACCTCGTCACCACCGAACGCTTTGATCTCCTCGACGGCATCTCGTCGCCGCACGACGTTGATCGTGCGAATACCGAGATGCCCGGCCAGTTGAATGACGAGCCGGCCGACGGTGGAGCCCGCGGCCGTTTGCAACAACCATTCACCCGGCTGCACGTCGAGTTCGCGAGTCACAAGGAGCAGCGCGGTCAACGGGTTCACGGCGAGTTGACAGGCGTCGGAGTCGCTCAAGTGATCGGGAACCGGTAGGAGCCGCCGTGTATCGATGACAAGGTATTCCTGCCACGTGCCGGCCATGGGGGGCCCGGGTACCGCCGGGACCGCAGCGGCCACCACGCGCTCGCCGATCTTCAGCCCCTCGGTATCCGGGCCGAGGGCCTCAACACGGCCCACGCATTCCATGTGACCCCCGACAGTGGGAAACTCGGGAGCGAAGCCGTAGCGGCCACGCAGCACATGCAGATCACTGGCGTGAATCGGAGTCGCGTTCACACGGATCAACGCCTGACCGGCTTCCGGCGTGGGAACAGGCCGGGATTCCAGCAGTAGGACATCGGTCGGCTCGCCAGCCTCTTCGGCTACGAGCGCGCGCATGGATTGAGGCATGAGTGACCTTTCGAATATCAGCGCCCGACGAACTCGGCGGCCGTTCTTGACACCAATGCTGCTGGTGCCCGCTCGCCGCAGCGCACTGTCTCAGTTGAGAGCATGACTTGGCCATTTCGGGATCGCCACGCCCGGCTCCGGAGATTCCTGGCGCCGGACGGATGCAGCGTGACGCAAACACCCACTGCTCCGCTCCCTTTGGGAGGCCGCCCAAGGTGTGCACCTGGAGGCCGTTGATCGAGTCACGCCCCTTGAAGATGCCCACGTACAGCCGGCCTACGGCGCGGCCGGTCTTCTTCATCCGCACAGGGTCTTGCCGCCATGAGACAGGCAGGTGGGCGTCAGGGTGACCAGGGTCGAGAATCATGCTCCGAGAATTCGGAATATGCGCGCCAGCGAGCATCCGGGATTAGCTGGTCCCGCTACATGTTTCTGCGTGGCGCAGCAGAAATAAGCGGGAATCCGTTCAGTCGCGGTCGGTATCCGACGAGTCGGCGACATATTTTGCGTACTCGGTCACAGCGAAATGCTCGCCCAATTTTCGGGAGAAGTAGTTGAGCATCTGCAGTGGACGGTGGTTCATCACAAGATGTTGCGTCTTCCCCTCCTCATTGAAGTAGACAACGGCGATGTTCGCGATCGGCTTACCGTCTACCGTTGCAGCGTAGTCCTCGACGAAACCGTTCTCTCCGTACTTACCGATGTAGATGAAGTCCTGAAAATCGTACAGAGTGCGTGCATATGAGAGAATGGCGAGAACGTCCTTGGCCCCGTGGATGGTCCCTTTCAAGACCCCGGCCTCCAGTGTCACATCGTCGGCAAGATTGTCCAGCCAAGGAGGGTAGTAGTCCTTGCGCTGCCGCGCAGGGTCACCGCTGCCCAGATATGTCGGTGGCGTCTTGTAGGTCATCTTCCAGCCTCCTGTATCGGTTCGGTCGCTTCCAACACAATCGCCGGACGCAACAGGAAATGTCCAATGAAAGTCAGCGAATCTCGCCATCTCGCTGAGAGATACCGCAGGGGCTCGCTGAGGGATACTCGGAGGGTGGAACTGCGCCAGCTCGAACACTTCGTCGCCGTCGCGGAGGAAGGGAACTTCACCCGTGCCGCCGCACGGCTGCACGTCGTCCAGTCCGCGGTCTCCACCACAATCAAGAACCTCGAGCGAGAACTCGGCACGCCACTGTTGGAACGCACTCCCAAACGCGTACTGCTCACCAATGCCGGTGCTGCCCTGCTCCCTCGTGCCCATGCCGCTCTCGACGCCGCCCGGGAGGCTGAGGACGCGGTGGCCGAGGTCTCAAGCGGACTACGCGGCACCCTGCGGCTGGGCGCGATAGCCACGGTCGGGCTCATCGACCTTCCCGTGTTCCTCGGCGAGTTCCACCGGCGGCATCCCGGTGTGTTCCTGCAGACCAGCGCGGCTCCCACCGGCTCCCAGGGCCTGCTCGAAGCGCTCCTCGAACGGCGGCTCGACCTCGCCTTCGTCTCGGGGCCCGGACCGCGCCCGACAGGCATCACGCTGATCCAACTTGCCACCTCAGTGCTGGACCTAGTCGTGCCGGCCGACCATCCGCTCGTGAAACGCCGCACCGTGTCGATTACCGATCTGGCCGGTCTGGACTTCGTCGACTTTCCCGTGGGCTACAGCAACCGGGCCGTCGCCGACCGAGCCTTCGCCGCCGCCTCCGTCCCCCATCGCGTCGCCATCGAAATCACCGACCCCACCACCGGCGTGGCCTACGTTCGAAACGGCCTGGGCGTGGCGCTGCTGCCACGGCCCGTCCTCGGCAAGGCAAAGGATGTCGCCACGCTGACCGTCGACGACGCCGACCTGGAATGGTCGTTTTCCCTGGCCACTCCATCAGAGCGCACGCCCGGTGCTGCGGAACGTGCCATGATCGCGATGGCGCACGAGTTCTTCTCGCGAGGGTGAGCAGCGCCTCGGCGGGCGTTGTCACGTCGTTGCCGGTGGGATGTCTGACCACCGTCGTCGGCGAGAGCCATACGGCCCGCCAGGACGTGGGAGAAGATCGCCACGGCGTCACCGAGGGGCTGGTCGATGCCGAACTGCGCCCCCGTCACCGGCGCAGCAGCGACCGGCGCGGCCCCCGTGTCCCCGGCCGACGACACCGGCGCACGCACACCATCCCGCTGCGCCGCACCCGGCCCAGCCGCCGCCTTCCCCGGGCCGTCCGCCTCCACCTTCCTCGGCGCTAACTCCGAGCCCTCCGCAGCCAGATCGGCACGCGCCAGCCGCCGCAGCTCCTTGACCCGCTCCACCCCCACACCCAACCGATGGCTGCACCCGGCCACCGTCTTCCCGGCCTCACCCATCGCCAGCACGACCCGCGCCCCCGCCACCCGCGCCTCGTTGATCCGCAACCGGCCTCGCTTCCGTACCCGGGCCACCTCCTCCTCCACCGCGCAGTTCCTCCACCAGGGCGGCCACGCCCTGGTCCTCGACTACACCCGCATCGCCCACCTGTGGGCGAAGGACCTGCCGACGGTCACGCACCGCGGCGACGTCGCCGGCATCCACGACGCCCTGGTCGGCTTCGGCTCCGAGTTGGAGCGCCGCATCGCCCTCGACGGCGACCTTGACGGTGTGCCGCGGCTGATGGTCGTGATCGACCGGGCCGACGACATGCTCCGGCATCTCGCCCGCTACTGGGAGACGTTCCGGCAGGAGGACGACCCGAAGCGGTCCCCGGCCATCGCCGCCCTCGAGGCCGTTCTGTACGAGGGGCGCGCGGCCCGCATCCACGTCATCTACGACGGACCCGCCACCGTCGGCGGTCGCCTCATCCCCGGCGCCCGCGAGCAGTTCTCCACCGTCATCCTCGCCCGGGTCAGCGCCGGCATGTGGCAGCGGCTCGCCCCGATAGTCGACCCCGCCCCCAAGAGCAGCCCGCTCCCGGGCCGCGTCCACGTCGTCCAGGACGGCGACGCCCATCCCGCTCAGGCCCGGCAGGTTGCGGCGCCGTGGCAGAGCGGTCCATTGCGATCGTCGCGCGGAAGGCCCTCCGCGCGACGACTGATGAGGACCGGGCGGGCCCTGCCCGTCCTCGTCCGCGGGTTCCAATCCCGTCGGCGTCTGCAGCCGCCCCCTTTCGAATTTCGGCTCCGCCTGAACAACGTCGGGAGGGCAGGCGCGCGGGGCTCCCGTTGACCAGCTGACCGATCTCGGCCGCTCACGCTTACCACTGCTCCGCCAGTGGGTGAAAACTGCTCACCGGAGATCGCGAACACGCTCACCATCCGGGAGAGCACGGGCCCGCCGAAGGGCTGACCGGGCAGGAAGAGAGCCCCGGGTGCCAGGGGACACCCGGGGCGGGGAAGGGTCAGGCGACGGTTCCGGTCACCGAGCCTGAGTTCTTCGTCACGTTGTACGTCACGGTGGCTCCGCTCCAGAAGTGGAAGACGAGCGTCGCCTGGGTGTTGTCACGCAGTGAGTTGACGAACTTGGAGGTGAGGAGAAGACCGTTGCCCGGGTAGTCGGGAGAGAAGGCCTCGTTGAACTCCTGGTAGGGAGTCCAGTCGGTCGGGCCGGCGTTGCTGCCGTCGGCGTACTTGGCCTCCATGGTGGCCAGCTGGTCACCGCGGTATTGGGTGGGGATGGTGAGACCGCTGGCGTCACCGGTCGCGTCGGAGAGCACCGGCCTGTCATACGTGGTCACGTAGATCTTCCAGGGCAGGCCCCGGGAGAAACGGGCCTCGATCGTCGCGTTGACCCCGTAGGCGCGGTTGCCGGCGAGCCGGGTCAGCGCGGTGGCTGTGAGCGTGAGCTGGTTGCCGGAGACGGTGTAGTCCCGGCCCTGGACGAGCTTGGTGCTGCCCTGCCAAACGCCCTGGAAGGTGGTGCCGTTCGGGTTCAGGGTGAGTGTCCTGGCGGCGATCGCACTCGACTTCGCCAGGAAGACACGGTCCGAGGAGGCGGTGCCCGAGCGGGTGGTCCAGCTCGACTTGATCTGGTCGATCAGCTCGGGCTCACGCCACTGCAGCGTGGAGCGGTTCAGGAAGTTGTAGGCGTCCCACAGCGCCGTGGTCACCCCCGCGGTGCGGGCCTCGTAGCCCAGCATCTCGAAGTACTTCAGGGCCTCGCCCCGTTCGACACGCGCGGGGTGGAAGTAGTCGGGGTAGCTCAACAGGCCGTACTCGCCCAGGTAGACGGGGATTCCCTTGGAGACGAGGGTGTCGTGGATCCGGGCGAAGTTGTCGGTCATGTCCTTCTGCGCGGTGGCGTCGAACTGGGTGCCGCCGGCGATGTTCACGCTGAACGGCCACCAGCCGTAGTAGTGCACGGTGGCCACCAGGTTGGGGTCGTTCAGCGACTTCATCTCGCTCACCAGGGCGTCCAGGAAGACCTGGCCGGAATTGGTGTGCAGGCTGGGCAGGACGAGCAGACGGGTCGCGTTGTTGCCGCCGGACTGGCGCACCACGGTGTGGAACGCGGTGTTCAGTTCGTCGTTGTACTGGATGCCCTGGGCGTCGGTGGTGTTGTTGAACTGCGGCTCGTTGTTGCTCTCGAAGAGCAGGCTGCTCGGGGAGTCCCTGAACGTGGCGGCGATCTGGGTCCAGGTGGCCTTGAAGCGGGCCAGGACGCCGTCATGGTTGGTGGGCATGTCGGCGATCCACTGCCACGAGTCGTGATGGACGTTGATCACGACGTGGAGACCGTCGGACAGGGCCCAGTCGACCACCTGCTTGACGCGGGTCATCCATGTCGCGTCGATCGTGTAGGGGGCGGTGGAGGACTGGTGGTCGGTCCACGTCACCGGGATCCGGACGCTGCGGAAGCCCTGGGACTTGATGGTGTCGAACAGGGCCTTGGTGACCGGTGGGTTGCCCCAGGACGTCTCGTCGGGGATGGCGTCCAGGGTGTTGCCGAGGTTCCAGCTGGGCTGCATCGCGGCCACCGTGCCCATCGGACTGAGCGCGATGTTCTTCGTCGCCGCGGACGCGCCCTTGTGGGACGGTACGGCGAACGCGGTGGTGCTGGTCAGCCCGATCGCGGCGACCAGCGCCAGCAGCAGACCGAGCACCCGGCCCGGGCCGCCTCTGCGCCGGCTGGTGGGGTGGTGCGTTCCCTTCATCTCTGACCTCTCTCTGTTGGCCGAGCGGGTTCCGCCCGTGGGGGGATGGAGCGGCAGGCAGCAAGTGGGGCGGGGCGTCTTCGGAAGCCGACGTGGTGCCTCGGCTCGCCGCGCCGGTTCAGAGGCCGAGCGGCTCGTAGTCGAACCAGTCGAAGTGGACTGTGCCGGCCGCGGCGTACAGGCCGATGACCCGGCCGGTGAATCCGCCGGCCACCTCCGTCGACAGATAGCGGCCGTCGAGCGTGCCGAGCACGGTGAACGTGCCGTCCGGCTCCTCGATGCCGAGCGTGACGGTGTCGGGCCCGGTGCGGGCGTCCCGCGGTGGGGTGCCGGAGATCCGGACGCCGAGGACCACGGGCCCGGCGGGCACGGACCGGGACCCCATGACGGTGCGCAGCGGGCCGATGCGACACAGCACCCGCACCTCCCCGTCCGACGCCTCGATCTCGTAGTGGTGTTCCTCGTCCAGCCGAACGGCGAGGCCGCCGCGCCCTCCCGCCGGATCGATGCACGTGCGCACCCGGCATGCCAGATGCTGCTGGCGGCGGCCGACGAACACGACGTCCGGCTTGTCCAGCGAGGCGCCGCGGGCGCGCAGCGTCAGCCAGCCGGCCCGCTCCTTGGTGGTGCAGTGCTCCTCCGGACGGTCGCGCACGGAGATCCACTGCGGCCGCAACTCGCTGAGGTCGAAGTCGTCCCGGCGGGCCTCGGCGGGGCCGGGGACGAGCGGCCAGGCGGGCGCGGGCAGTTCGGGCGACACCTCGCCGACGACGGGCCAGCCGTCCACCCACTCCACGGGCGCCAGGAAGGTCTCGCGGCCCAGCACGTGCCAGCCGGGCGTGCCACCCCGCGGCCGGACGCCCAGCAGCACCATCCACCACGAACCGTCGGGCCCCTGGACCAGGTCCGCGTGACCGGTGTTCTGGATCGGGCGGTGAGTGCCGCGGTGGGTGAGGACCGGGTTGGCCGGGCACGGCTCGAACGGGCCGGTGGGCGTGCGCCCGCGGGCGATCGAGACGGCGTGGCCGCGCTCGGTGCCGCCCTCGGCGATGAGCAGGTACCAGTACGCGCCGATGTGGTACAGATGCGGCGCCTCCGGCGCCTGGGCGCCGGGGGTGCCGGCCCACACCTTGTGCGGAGGTCCGAACGTCTCGCCGGTGTACGGGTCGATACGGACCTGCGCGCCCCCGGCGACCGTGCACCAGCAGGTGCCGTCCTCGTCCCAGGCGAGATCCGGGTCGATGCCCCTCACCTCCGGCAGTCGGACCGGGTCGGACCAGGGCCCGGCCGGGTCGGTGGCGGTGAACAGCATGTTGCCCTCGCCCTCCGCCACGTTGGTGACGATCAGCCAGAAACGTCCGTCGTGGTGGCGCAGGGTGGGAGCGTAGATCCCGCCGGAGGACGGCATGGAGGCCGGCAGGCGCAGTTGGGCCGGCCGGTCCAGGGCGTTGCCGATCTGCGTCCAGTGCACCAGGTCGCGGCTGTGGAAGACGGGGATGCCGGGGAAGTACTCGAAGCTGGAGCAGACGAGGTAGTAGTCGTCTCCGACGCGGCAGACGCTGGGGTCGGGGTGGAAGCCGGGGATCACGGGGTTGGTCACGGTGGCGTCCGCCTGCTGCGTTTCTGACATTGGGCCAAGTCCCTTTCCTTCAGCGGATCGTTGTCATGTGGCACCGGCGGTTCAGGGCGCGTCCGGCACCGTGTGGGTGAGGCGGAGCAGCACGGCGGACGGAGCTGTGGGCAGCGTCAGCGTGAGGTCGGCGGCGTCGGGGTTCCAGGCGGCGACGGCCTGGCTCGCGGTGGGGTAGAGGACGTCGACGCGAGCGGCGGAGCCGCGGAGGTGAGGCAGGGGAAGGCTCATGGTGGACTCGGCGCCGGGGCGGCGCCACACGGTGAGGTAGGTGGTGGCCGGGGTGCGCAGGGCCAGGGCGAGCCACGGGACGTCCCAGGCCGGCAGGCCGAGCGGCCACGCGGGGACGGCCTGAGGCAGGTCGGCACGGATGGCCTTGTACACGGTGACGGCCTCGTGGACCAGGGCCCGGGCCTCGGGCCGCAGATCCGAAAGCAGGCCGGAGAGGTGGATGCGGCCGAGGAGCGCGTTCGCCATGGTGAACGCGACCTCGTCGAGGGAGTCCTCCGGCAGCGGGTAGGCCCAGACGGCGCCCTGCTCGGGGGTGACGGCGGTGGGTGCGGAGGCGGCGATGGGCGCGTAGAGCTGGAGGTTCTGCTGGTCGCTGGTGGACTGCAGTTGCAGCCGCGACAGCAGTGCGTGGTCCCAGCGCATGCCTCCGGAGGAGCAGTTCTCCACCACGAGGTGCGGGTAGCGGTCCAGGATGCCATCGAGCCAGTCCAGTTGGGCGCGGTTGTGGCCGAGCAGTCCGGCGGCCGGGGTCTCGCCGGGGTGGGCGCTGGTGCCGGAGCCGGGGTCGATGTTGTGGTCGAGCTTGAGGTAGCCGACGCCCCACTCGCCGACCAGACGGTCCACGACCTGGTCCAGGTGGGCGCGGGCGGCCGGATGACGCAGGTCCAGGTGGTGGCGGCCGGTCTCCGTGACGCGAACGCCGTCGCGGCGGAAGAACGCCTCGTCCGGCAGGGCCTTGGCCATGGGGCTGCGTACGCCGATCACCTCCGGCTCCAGCCACAGGCCGGGAACCATGCCGCGCTCGCGGATGCGGTCCAGCACCTCGTGGATCCCGCGCTCTCCGGGGAAACGGGAGGCGGCCGGCTCCCAGACGCCGACGTTGTCCCACCAGCCGCCCATCTCGTCGTCGTACCAGCCGGCGTCGATGACGAAGTACTCCGCGCCGGCCTCGGCCGCCGCGTCGATCAGCGGCAGCAGCTTCTCCGTGGTGGGGTCTCCCATCAGGCAGTTCATGTAGTCGTTGAAGATGACGGGCAGACGCCGGTGGTCGGCGTGCGGGCGGCGGGCGGTGCGGCGGTAACGGGTCAGCGCGGCGAACGCGTCGTCCGGGCCGCCGTCGGCGCTGAAGGCGAGGGCGACGGGTACGGTGTGGAACTCGCCGCCGGGCTCCAGGGGATGGCGCCAGCCGTGGTGGGTGTCGGTGGGGCCGAACAGGGCCAGGTAGGCGAGCCGGTCGCGTTCACCGCACTCCCAGTGCCAGCCGCCGCCGTTGTGCTCGATCTGCCACAGCCAGGTGCGGCCCGAGTGACGGTCGGTGAGGCCGCCCATGGGCAGGCGGCCGCAACTGGACCACACGCCCCGGCCGGTCTGCGTGAACTCGCCCTTGCCGTTGTCGTAGACGACGACGCGGTCGCTCAGCACCGGCGAGGTCACCCGCATCGGCCGGCGCTGCCAGCGGCATTCGGCGACCCAGTCGTTCTCCGCCCACAGCAGATCCGCGCCCCCGATGGCCTCCGGACCGTCCGCGAGGCACCCCACGACCAGGGACGAGACCGATTCCAGGTACAGCGCGGCCTCCCCGCCGTTGCGCAGGACCACCTCGCTGCGCAGTACGGGCACCCCGTCCGGCGAGCGGTAGGTCACCTCCGCGACGAGCCCGGTTTCAGGGTCGCGGAGTTCGACGGTCAGCACGTGCCAGTCACCGTCGCGGGACACACGGTGCGCGCGGTGGCGCAGCCGTCCGCCGACGTACGAGTCGATGAGACGCCCGCTCGACCAGGCGCGGCCGTGCCCCGCGGCCGTCACCTCCAGCAGTGGCAGCGGAGGCCAGGAGCGCCGCTCGGGGGGTGTCCCGCCGGGGAGGCCGATGCGGGTGAGGCGGGCGGTGCCGTCCTCGCCGACGTCGATCTCGACCTCCAGGGCCGCGTGGCCCCAACGGAGAGTCTGCGGTGCGCCGGTCATGATGGCCTTTCTGGTAGGGGTCAGAACGCGCGGGGGCAGGCCCCAGCGGTAAGGGAGGGACTCGGGCGGGGAGTCAGGCGGTACGGAGCACCGCGCAGCCGCCGGGCGGCAGTTCGGACAATGTGCTGCCCGTGAGCAGGTCGTGGGCGGGCTCGGGCAGGGGCACGGGCTCGGGGCGGTGGTTGATCAGGACGCGCCAGCGACGGCCGTCCGGGGCGCGTCGGATGACGGCCTCGACCTGAGCGGGCAGGCCCGGCACCTCGGGACCCACCCCCGCCTCGTCGAGCAGCCGGGCGACCAGGGCGGCGTAGCCGGCGTCGTCCAGGCGGGTGGAGAGGTACCAGCCCTGTCCGGTGCCGAAGCGGTGACGGGTCAGCGCCGGGCTGCCGGCGAGCATGCCCTCGGCGTAGGCGGCAAGCGTTTCCGCACCTTCGGCGCGAAGCGACTCGCTCCAGACGGTGCCGTGCGATCCGTCCGACAGGGCGATCCGCTCGTCCCGCCGCAGCGGCCGGTACTCCTCGACGCGGATGCCCAGCGCCTCGCGTAGCGGCTCGGCGGGGTAGCCGCCGAGGCGGGCGTGCATGCGGTCGTCGACGTATCCGCTCGCGTGCTGGACGAGGAGGGTTCCGCCGTCGGCGACGTAACGGCACAGGTTCTCGGCCGCCCCGTCGGGCAGGAGGAACAGGGCCGGTGCGATGACGAGCGGGAAGCGGCTCAACTCGTGCTCGGGGTGCGCGAAGTCGACGGTGACGCCGGCGTCCCACAGTGCCCGGTGCGCCCGGCCGAGTGCCGCGTGGTAGTCGAAGTCCGCCGAGGGCAGGCCGTCCACGCCGAGCGCCCACCAGGCGTCCGCGTCGTGCAGGACCGCCACCGAAGCGGTGACCGTCGATCCCGCCAGCTCGCCGAGCCGGGCGACCGCCTCGCCGACCTGCGCGACCTCACGGAAGATGCGGCTGTCCGGCCCCGCGTGCGGGACCATCGCCGAGTGCCACGTCTCGGCGCCGGCCCGGGACTGCCGCCACTGGAAGAACAAGGCCCCCTCCGAACCGCGCGCGATGTGCCCGAGGGTGTGGCGCAGGATGTCCCCGGGCTCCTTGGCTAGGACCCGGTCGCGGTCGTAGACGGTACTGGTGCCCTGTTCCATCAGCAGCCAGGGGTGGCCGCCGCCCAGGGAGCGGGCGCGGTCGGCGTGGAAGGCGGCGTCGGCGGCGGCGTCCAGACCGGGTGAGCCGGGGTACTGGTCGGACGTGACGACGTCGAGTTCGCGGGCCAGGGCCCACAGGTCGATGTTCTGGTAGGCGGGGAGCATCAGGTTGGTCGTCACCGGCCGGTCGCTGTGCGCGCGGATCGCGTCGCGTTGCTCGCGGTAGGCGGCGATGATCTCGTCGGACCAGAAGCGGCGGAAGTCCAGTGCCTGGCCGGGGTTCTTGTGCCACTGCGTCACGCGCGGCGGCAGCACCTGCTCCCAGGAGGTGTAGCGCTGGCTCCAGAAGACTGTTCCCCACGCCTCGTTGAGGGCGTCCAGCGAGCCGTGGCGCGTGCGCAGCCACACCCGGAAGGCGGCGGCGGTGTGGTCGCAGTAGCAGAGCGTGCCGTACTCGTTGTGGACGTGCCACAGGGCGACGGCGGGGTGGTCTCCGTAGCGTTCGGCCAGGGCGGAGGCGATCCGGCGGGCCGCGCTGCGGTAGGCGGGCGCGGTGATGCAGTAGGTGTCCCGGCTGCCGTGGGTGAGGCGGGTGCCGTCCGGGGTGACCGGCAGCGCGTCGGGGTGGGCCAGGGTGAACCAGGGCGGCGGGGAGGCCGTCGGGGTGGCGAGGTCGACGGCCACGCCGTTCGCGTGGAGGCGGTCGATGTGGGCGTCGAGCCAGGTGAAGTCGTAGCGGCCCTCGTCCGGTTCCAGCAGGGCCCAGGAGAAGACGCCTACGGTGGCCAGGTTGACCCTGGCCCGGCGCATCAGCGCGTCGTCCTCCTTCCACACCGGCTCGTCCCACTGCTCGGGGTTGTAGTCGCCGCCGAAGGCGAGGCCGCCCAGGCGGTCGGTCAGGCTGCGGGTGGTCATGACTGGTCCTCGGGAAGAAGGGACTCGGCAACTGCTGGGCGACTGCTCTGACATACCGTCAGAGCGTCCCTCCTGACGGTGGTGAGGGAGCGGCTCCGCTCCAGCAGCGGGGAATGGGCGGGTGGAGCCGCTCCCGGTCACAGGGCGGGGGCGCAGACGGGCGGCCGGTTCACCCCTTGATCGCGCCCGAGAGCACACCGGTGCGGAAGTGCTTCTGCCCGAACGGGCAGACGATCAGCAGCGGTACGAGTGTCAGGACGACCACCGCCCTCTGCAGGGACAGCGGAGCCGTCTGTGCGTGCGCGGAGCCGAAGCCGGAGTCGACCCTGCTTTGCCGACGAAGCTTCCGCGGTTCAGCTCGTTACTCAAGGCGGCGGCCCTTCCCTCCGGATCATCGAAGCGCTTCACCTGGCCGGGAACGTTAATGACACGCTTCTTGCGAGACAAGAGGGCAGGAATCAAGAAAATTCCTTTGGCCTAGGTCGTTGACAGCCTGTCGCTGCGGTGGGAGCGTCGAAGCGCTTCGACAGCCCGCAACCAGCCTGCTTAGGGGTCTTCCTCGTGGGTTCTTCGTCCCTGCCCGCCGCCCGGCTTCCGTTCCGCGACCCGGTGCTGCCGATCGACAAGCGCGTCGACGACCTGCTCGGGCGGCTCACGCTCGACGAGCGGATCGCGCTGCTGCACCAGTACGCACCGGCCGTCGAGCGCCTCGGCATCGCCTCGTTCCGCACCGGCACGGAGGCGCTGCACGGCGTTTCCTGGCTCGGCGAGGCGACGGTCTTCCCACAGGCCGTGGGACTCGGCGCGACCTGGGACGAGGACCTGGTCCACCAGGTCGCCGAGGCCGTCTCCATCGAGCTGCGCGCCTTCCACTACCACCGCCCGACGGCGAACGGCATCGGTACCAACAGCCTCCAGGCGTGGGCCCCCGTGGTGAACCTGCTGCGCGACCCGCGCTGGGGCCGCAACGAGGAGGGCTACTCCGAGGACCCGGTACACACGGCACGGCTGGGCACGGCCTACTGCGCGGGCCTGGCCGGCGGCCACCCCACCTACCTGCGCGCGGCCGCGGTGCTCAAGCACTTCCTCGCCTACAACAACGAGGACGACCGCTGCGTCACCTCCTCCGGCCTGCGCCCGCGCGTCTTGCAGGAGTACGACCTGGCCGCCTTCCGACCCGTCGTCGCCTCGGGCGCGGCGACCGGCGCGATGGCCGCGTACAACCTGGTCAACGGCCGTCCCTGTCACGTCAGCCCGCTCATCGAGACCGAGCTGCGCAGCTGGTCCCCGCCGACCGGACATGAGTTGTTCGTCGTCAGCGACGCCGAGGCGCCGTCCAACCTGGTCGACCAGGAGCACTACTTCGACGACCACGCCGCGGGCCACGCCGCGGCGCTCAAAGCCGGCATCGACAGTTTCACCGACCAGAACGAGGACAGCTCGACCGTTGTCGGACGACTGCGCGAGGCTCTGGAGCGCGGCCTGATCGACGAGGCGGACGTCGACCGCGCGGTACGGCGCCAGCTGCAACTGCGCTTCCGGCTCGGCGAGTTCGACCCGGACCTCGATCCGTACACCGGCATCGGCCCGGAGGTGATCGACTGCGCCGAGCACCGCGCCCTCGCCCTGCGCGCCGCGACCGAATCGGTGGTGCTGCTCAAGAACGACGGCCTGCTGCCCCTCGACGCGGACCGCACACCGCGGATCGCCGTCATCGGCCCGCACGCCGACGCCCTGTACGAGGACTGGTACAGCGGCACCCTGCCCTACGAGGTCGGCATCGCCTCCGGTCTGCGCGCGGCGGTCGGTGAGGGCGGCGGAGACGTCGTCACCGTGGAGGGCGCCGACCTGATCGCACTGCGTTCCCGCACCACGGGCGACCCGCTGGGCGGGACCGCGTTCGCCGTCTCCGAGTGGGGAAACGGCGTCCTGACCCTGCGCGACACCGCGACCGGCCGCTACCTCACGCGCAAGGACGACGACTCACTCGTCGCGGACCAGGAGGTCATCAAGACCTGGTTCGTCAACGAAACCTTCGTCCTGGAGCCCGATCCGGCCGGCGACGCCGACGCCGTGCTCCTGCGCAACGTCTTCACCGGCCGCTACGCGGTCGTCGATCCCGCCGACGGCCGGGTCCGCGTCACCGCCGTAACCCCGCAGGCCGCCGAACGCTGGCAGCGCGAGCTGCTGCGGGACGGCTCCGCCGAGGCCCGGGCCGCCGCAGAGGCGGCCGACGTGGCGATCGTCGTCCTCGGCAACCACCCGCTCATCAACGGCCGCGAGACCGAGGACCGTACGGGCATCGCACTGCCCCGGACCCAGGAGGCGCTGCTGCGCGCGGTCGCCGCGGTCCGCCCGGAGACGGCGCTCGTCGTCATGAGCAGCTACCCCTACGCCCTCGACTGGGCCGACGAGCACCTGCCCGCCGTGGTGTGGACATCCCACGGCGGGCAGGAGACAGGCCGGGCACTGGCCGCCGTACTGCTCGGCGAGGCCGACCCCACGGGCCGGCTGCCGCAGACCTGGTACCGGGGCGACGACGAGCTCCCGCACCCCCTCGACTACGACGTCATCAAGGCGGGCTGGACCTACCAGTACCACCGCACGGCCTCCCTGTACCCGTTCGGCCACGGCCTGTCGTACACCGCCTTCGCCCACGACGACCTGCGGCTGTCCACGGCGACGGTGGCGCAGGACGGCACGCTCGACGTCACGGTGACGCTCTCCAACACCGGAACGCGGTCCGGAAGCGAGGTGGTCCAGCTCTACGTCCGCGCCCTGGACGCCCGCTACGAGGCGCCCCGGCTGAAGCTCGCCGACTTCCGCAAGGTACGGCTCGAAGCAGGCGAGAGCCGGGAGCTGGTCTTCCGCCTCGCCGCCGAACAGCTCGCTCACTGGGACGTCGTCACCGGGGCCTTCACCGTGGACCCCGGCGCCTACGAGGTCCTCGTCGCCCGTTCCGCGGAACACGTCACCCTGACCGCCCCGCTGACGGTGACCGGCGCGGCCCCCGCACCCCGGGCGGTCGTCGACCGACGCACCCTGGCCGTCGACTTCGACGACTACACGGACGTCACCCTCGTCGACGCCACCCGCACTGCCGGCGACGCGGTCACCCCGGCCGATCCCGCACGCCCCGCGACCCTGCTGTTCCGCGCCGTCGACCTGTCCGGTGCCGCCCGCTTCGAGGCCGAGGTCGCGCGCGAGGCCACCGGCCCGGGTGAGGCACGCCTCGAGGTCCGGGCCGGCGACCGGCTTCTGACGGAGATCGCCGTACCGGTCACGGGCAGCCGCTACACGTGGACCACCGCAACCGCCCACACCGCGGCCCCCGGTGGCGGTGTCCAGGACCTGCGGCTGACCCTGCACGGTGCCTTCCGCCTCGCCGCCTTCCGCTTCGTTTCGCCCGCCGACGACCCGCACGGCGAGCCAGGAGCCGTCTGACAGAGCCAGGACCGAACCACATGACCAGCCCCGCCATCCCGGTGCCGCCCGCCGGCTTCCGCTTCGGTGCCGCCACCGCCGCCCACCAGACCGAGGCGCCCACGACGAGGACGGCCGCGGCACCTCCAACCGGGACACCTTCAGCCACGGCCCGGGCCGCACGGTCGCCGGAGCCACCGGTGACACGGCCGCCGACCACCACGGAAGCGGCCCGGTCCGGATCACCGAGAACGGCTCCGCCGAGACCGACACCGTCGCAGCCGACGACACCCTGACCCGAACCCCCAAGGACAGCTACCGCTGCTACCGGGACCCGATCAGCGCACACCGTGCCGTGAGGAAGGACACCCGATGAAGTTCACGGACGGCTACTGGCTGATGCGCCGGGGCTGCACCCCGCGCTTCGCCGCCGAGGTCGCGGACGTCCGCGCCGGCGTCAGCCGGATGACTCTCCACGCCCCCGTCAAGCACGTCACCCGCCGCGGCGGCACGGCCGCGGCCCCGAGTTCGCGCTGCCCGGCGCCGGCGAGGGCGTGGGGAAGGTCAGCCGGGACGGCACGCTGCTGGAACTCACCTCCGGCGAGCTGACCCAAACCGGTTCATCGACGGCATGGCCGAGCGCGGCATCCCACTGAGCGTCTTCCACACGGCCCGCTTCCGCGTGCGCCGCGAGGGCGGCCGGCTCCACGTGAGGACCGACAGCCCGCATCCCTGGCAGCGCGCATCGGCGGCCATGACGGCACCCTGCACACCAGCACCGCGGGGCTCGCGGTGTCCGACTTCCCCTTCGAGGACTGACGTCCTGCCCCTCCAGCCGTGGTTCAGTCCGTGGACCAGCGCAGCGCCCGCGTCCGCACTCGACCGACACGCCACGGTTCTCGCCGTGGAACTCGACGGTGAACCCGACCTCTCCCGAGGCATCGGCCGCGCACAGGCCCCACCGCCTCGCCATCGCCACCCGCATCGGAAGGAACGGTATGCCCATGTACCAGCACGTCGAGGCAGGGATCGAGCGCCGCACCCAGGGGGAGGTGCTGCGCGTCGAGCCCTGGGGCCCGCACGCGGTCCGGGTCCGCGCGGCGGCCGACACCATCGACGACGAACGGAGCTGGGCGCTCGACCTGCCGGTGCGGGACGCGGGCGAGGCCGACGTACACGTCCGCGAGGACGGTACGGCCCGCCTGGTCAACGGACGCATCACCGTGGAGGCCGACGCGGACGGGCGACTGCGCTTCCTGCGTACCGGGGAGGCGCACGAGGCCCGCGAGCTGCTGGCCGAGAAGCGGCCTCACCACGGCTACCCAGGCCCCCGCGTCCACACCCCGCGCGGCGACGGCACCTACACCGCCGAGCAGACCTTCGAGGGCTACGAAGGCGAGCGCATCCACGGCCTGGGCCAGCAGCCGCACGGCGGCCTGGACCACAAGGGCCGCGTCATCGACCTCGTCCAGCGCAACACCGTCGTCACGATCCCCTTCCTGCACTCCTCCCGCGGCTACGGACTGCTGTGGAACAACCCCGCCACTGGCCGCGTCGAACTCGCCGCGGACGCCACCCGCTGGGTCGCCGAGCAGACCCGCCAGATCGACTACTGGATCGTCGCGGGCGACACCCCCGCCGAGATCATGGCCGCCTACGCCGACGCCACCGGCTACCCGCCCCTGCTCCCCGACTGGGCGAGCGGCTTCTGGCAGTCCAAGTTGCGCTACCGCACCCAGGACGAACTCCTCGCCGTCGCCCGTGAGCACCACCGCCGCGGCCTGCCGCTGTCGGTCATCGTCTGCGACTTCTTCCACTGGACCCGCATGGGTGACTGGTCGTTCGACCCGGAGGACTGGCCCGACCCCGCCGCCATGACCAAGGAGCTGGACTCCCTCGGGGTACGGCTCGTGGTGTCCGTCTGGCCCACCCTGCAGGACGACAGCGCCAACCACGATGCCCTGCGCGCCTGCGGCGGCCTGGTCCGGGACAGCCACGGCGGCCTGCTGCGCCACCACTGGCCGGCGCGCGGCGGGGACCAGCGCTACCTGCCGATGGCGTACTACGACGCGACGCACCCCCGTGCCCGGCAACTGCTGTGGGAGCAACTCCGCGCCAACTACCTGCGGTCGGGCGTCACCGCCTTCTGGCTCGACGCCTGCGAACCCGACCTGCCGCAGAGCCTCGCGCCGCGAGCCGTCTACCACGCCGGCCCGGGCCCACAGGTCGGCAACGCATACGGTGACGAACACGCCCGCGCCGTCGCCGAAGGACTGCGCACAACCGGCGACGACCGGCCGCTGAGCCTGATCCGCTCGGCCTGGGCCGGCAGCCAGCGCCACGGAGTCGCGCTGTGGTCCGGGGACATCCTCCCCACCTTCGACTCCCTGGCCGCCCAGGTCCGCGCGGGCCTGAACGTCGCCCTGAGCGGCATCCCCTGGTGGCACACCGACATCGGCGGCTTCCTGGGCGGCAACCCGGACGACCCGGCGTACCGGGAACTGCTCATCCGCTGGTTCCAGTACGGCACCTTCTGCCCCGTCATGCGACTGCACGGTGACCGCGAGCCGAACCAGCCCTTCAGCGCGCGGATGAGCGGCGGCCCCAACGAGGTCTGGTCCTACGGCGAGCAGGCCTACCCGATCCTGCGCGACCACCTCCTCCTGCGTGAACGCCTGCGCCCCTACCTCCACGAACTCGCCGAGACCGCCCACCGCACCGGCGCCCCGCCCATGCGCCCGCTGTTCTTCGACTTCCCCGACGACGCGACCGCCCGGGACGTCGACGACCAGTACATGCTCGGCCCCGACCTGCTCGTCGCACCGGTGATCGAGGCGAGCGCACGCGAGCGTGCCGTCCACCTGCCGCACGGGGCCCGTTGGATCGACACCGCGACCGGGACGGAACACGACGGCGGCAGGACGCTGACCGTCGCCGCGCCACTGGAGCGCATACCCGTTTTCGTCCGCGCCGGGTCACGTCTCACCGGAACGCAGGTGTACTGATGTGTGCGCCGACCAAGACGACCGCAGGACGCAAATTCGCCGGCCGTCGTTCTCCCCGGGCTGGTTCGAGGTCTCGTGCCACCCGTGCACGGAGGATCTCATGCGGGCTTGGTGGTGCTCATCGGCACCGGAAGAGTGACCCCAGGTCGAACCCCGACGCTGCCCGGCCATGGCCCGCAACAATCGCATACGTGAGCGAGCCGGTGAGTGCGGCGGCAGGCTTGTTCGCTGTCGCCGTCGTGAGGGGCGCAGGCGGCTGCGTCGATGTGCAGCAGGGTGCGCGTCATGGTGCTGGTCGGCGCGGACAGCTCCAAGGCGCGCTGCTGGCTCTCCCGGGCGCGGCGGGTGTCCCCGAGCGTGGTGTAGGCGTGGCTGAGGTGGACGTGGTGTTTCTGCTCGCCGTACGTCAGCCACGTGTCCGACCGCTCGGATTCGGGGAGCCGGTTCATGAGGGCGTCGGCGGCCTCGAGCGCGGCGCGGGCCTGCTCGCTCTGGTAGTTGAGGGCGTAGGCGCGGGCGGTGACGGCGGCCGCCAGAGTTGCCGCAACGGTGGGCCGGGGGTCGGCTTCCGCGCCGGCGGCGGCGCGTACCGCCGCGCGGCTTCGTCGCCGGCATCTCCACCTCAGGCATCAGGTAACCCACGTTCCCCACCGGAAGCCCTGGTACGCCGAGGGCGCGTACGTAGTCAAGCAAGCCCCTACCCCTACCTGTTCGCCTCCTACGACATCCCTGCGCCGGGCGTGAGCTCGATCTGCAAGATCAGAGTCGGCAGGTCCGCGTCCGTGACGGGCCCGTACGCTGACAGCACGGGCACACCGATGCGCAACGGCTGGCCACGCTCGAGCACCTCTGTGGAAAGGACCTCCATGAGCCCCCGTACCGCCGATGCTGTTCCCACCCGCCCGGCCCGGTTCACCCTCGACCCCTCCTTCACCGTCGGCGAGGTCAACCCCCGCCTCTTCGGCTCCTTCGTCGAACACCTCGGCCGCTGCGTCTACACCGGCATCTTCGAGCCGGACCATCCCTCGGCCGACGAGGCGGGCATCCGCACGGACGTACTGGAGTTGATCCGCGAGCTCGGCGTCACCACGATCCGTTACCCCGGCGGCAACTTCGTCTCCGGCTACAAGTGGGAGGACTCGGTCGGCCCGGTCGAGGACCGCCCGCGCCGCCTCGACCTCGCCTGGCGGTCGACCGAGACCAACCGCTTCGGCCTGTCCGAGTACATCGCCTTCCTGAAGAAGATCGGCCCCCAGGCCGAGCCCATGATGGCGATCAACCTCGGCACGCGCGGCGTCGCCGAGGCCCTGGAACTCCAGGAGTACGCCAACCATCCGCAGGGCACGGCCCTGTCGGACCTGCGCAGAGCGCACGGCGACAAGGACCCCTTCGGCATCCGGCTGTGGTGCCTCGGCAACGAGATGGACGGCCCCTGGCAGACCGGCCACAAGACCGCCGCGGAATACGGTCGCATCGCCGCCGAGACGGCCCGCGCCATGCGCCAGATCGACCCGTCCGTGGAACTGGTCGCCTGCGGCTCCTCCGCCCAGTGGATGTCCACCTTCGCCGAGTGGGAGGCGACGGTGCTGCAGGAGACGTACGACCTGGTCGACTACATCTCCCTGCACGCCTACTACGAGCCCCGGGACGGCGACATCGACTCCTTCCTCGCCTCCGCCGTCGACATGGAGTCCTTCATCGAGAACGTCGTCGCCACCTGCGACCACGTGGGCGCGAGGCTGAAGTCGAAGAAGAAGATCAATCTGTCCTTCGACGAGTGGAACGTCTGCTACGGCTTGGAGTTGACCGGGACGGAGAACTCCGACTCGTGGGCCTGGGCGCAGGCACCCCGTCTGCTGGAGAACAGCTACAGCGTCCTGGACGCCGTCGTCGTCGGTTCGCTGCTGATCGCGCTGCTGCGCCACGCGGACCGGGTGACCGTCGCCTGCCTCGCCCAGCTCGTCAACGTGATCGCGCCGATCATGACCGAGCCGGGCGGCCCGGCCTGGCGGCAGACGACGTTCTTCCCCTTCGCGCAGGCCTCGAAGTACGGCCGCGGGCAGGTCCTCGACGTGCGGGTGGACTCGCCGACGTACGCAACGGAGAAGTACGGCGAGGCCGACCTGCTGCACGCCACCGCAGTGCGCGCCGAGGACGGCTCGGTCACCGTCTTCGCCGTCAACCGCAGCCGCACGCAATCCATTCCCCTGCAAGTCACCCTGAACGGCCTCGCGTTGACGTTGGTCGTCGAGCACAGCGCCCTCGCGGACGCCGACCCCGACGCACGCAACACCCTCACCGGTCCGGAACGCGTGATGCCGCACCAGGTCTCCGGGACCACCCTGAGCGACGGCACCCTCAGCGCCGTCCTCGAACCGCTGTCCTGGAACGTGATCCGGCTCGCCTAGGGACTGTCTCTGGTGTTATCAAGCCCGGGGGTGGGTGCCGGTCCAGTAGGACTGTGGTGTGAGCGTTTGCGCAACTCGCCGACACAGACTAGGAGTTCAGCGGCCGTTCCTGCCGGTCGGCAGGTTTGGCCCGTACCCAGAGGGGCTGCGTGAGCAGTTCGAGGGGGATCTGACGGTTCCGGACCGGCAGCCGGTGCAGGGAGATGCCCGAGCGGTTCGGCGCCTGGCAGACCGTCTACAACGGGACTGTAAATCGTTCGGTGTAACTCCCGATCATGGAAGATGCACCGATGACCAGTGAGAACGTGAACTGAGCCGAAGACCGCCGAGGCTACAGCGGCTGCGCCGGCGAAGTCTGTGGACGACCAGCTGATCGACGAGCTGGTGGGCCGGGCCCAGGCCGAGGGCCTGCAGCTGACCGGTGATGGCGGGCTGCTGCAGCAGCTGACCAAGCGGCTGCTGGAGTCCGCCCTCGAAGGCGAGATCACCGACCACCTCGGCTATGACAAGCACGATCCGGCAGGCAAGAACGGCGGCAACTCCCGCAACGGCAAACGGGGCAAGAGCGTGCTCACCGATGTGGGACCGGTGGAGATAGCCGTGCCCCGCGACCGCGACGGCACCTTCGAGCCGAAGATCGTCAAGAAGCGGCAGAAGCGCCTGACCGGCGTGGACGAGATGGTCATCTCGCTGGCGGCGAAGGGCCTGACGACCGGCGAGGTCCAGGCCCACCTGGCCGAGGTCTATGGCGCCGACGTCTCGCGCCAGACCATCTCCACCATCACCGACAAGGTCGCGGTGCGGTGGCGGGCCATGGCTCACCCCTTCTGATCGGTGCCGCCGCACCAGGAGCGAATGCGGGGCGGTGCGGCGGTCACTGGTGGTTCACATGGCGCCGGGGGCTGCTGCCGGGCCTCGTCGGCCACCTGCCGAAGAACGGTGGCCTGGCCCATCCAGGCGACGCGATGCAGGGCCTCCTGGCCGGAGTGGAAGGCCGCGGTGCGCAGGCGCTCGACGGCGGGCGTGAACTGATGCAGGCATCCCATCTTTTCGTCGAGGGTGAGCGGCGACAGAAGGTCGTCGATGCGCTTCGCGAAAGCCAGCTGTGAGCGCGGAACGGCGGTGGTGTGTGCGAGGTGTGGGCAGACACGTGGGATTCCCTAGAGGTAGAGCGGAGAAGTGCTTTCGAAGCGCTTCGATGACGCCCAGGGCGCTGGGAGGGCGTCAAGAGATCGAACCGTTCGTCAGGCAGAGAACACGGAGAACCTCCTCCAGTGCCTCGGAGGAATCTTTGAAGCGACCCTTGTGCGCCCATGGGCGTTCACTTAACCTCACAGCAACATCGAAGCGCTTCGACTACGTAATCGCCTCGACAGTGATGGGATGTCCGCTTTCAGCTCAGCTGGTTCAAGTCACGCCACCGCAGCCGACGCCCCACCGCCGGGTGTCCTGGTGCGCCACGAAGGGTTGACGCAATGACGCCGAACTCCGCTACCGCCTCCTCCGGGCCCAGCCGGAGAAGTTTCCTCGCC
>NZ_JBIWIM010000021.1:0-60105 GCF_044764595.1 Streptomyces sp. NPDC093984
TCGATCTGCGGCAGCGCGTACTTGTGCCAGGCCGCGGAGTACGTGCCGCCCGAGGCACCGACGGAGCCGCTGTTCTCGTCGGTGCGCCAGATGCGTCGGCGTCGGCCGGCAGCGGATGCCTGCCGCCAGATGGACGATTCGGCGGTGAGATGGCGAACTGTGAGCAGGGGCAGACCCGGTCACGGGGGGAAACCGAGCCTGCCCCTGTTTCTCGGCGCCTGCATACCTCCCCCCGGAGGTTGGGCGCCGCGACCCCGCCCGGGGTCACTACCAACAGCGTTCCGCACGTCAGGAGTGTCACGGGTGGACGGAGATGGTCGCGAGACCGACACCCTTATGTAGAAGCATGCCCGCTGCAATTGCGACTTAGTCACGAATCATGCACACGCCGGGCGCCGGGAGCCGTGACAGCACCCGTCCAGCCTCTCCATTCCGTCCGGAAAAGTGCCCTGGCGCGCAGACATTTGGGTAAGTGCGCGAATAGGCAGCCATGTTTGGTGCATCGCGGACGCCGGTGTAACACGGCAGCGCAAACTGAACGCAGAAGCAGGAAGAAGCGGGGCGACGCCCCTGGCCGAATTTCGGCACCTGGTGCAAGCGCGCCAACACGGCACTACGTCAGATCGGATTCTTCATGAGCAGCATCGACCCGGGTTCCGGATATCAGGCATACACCGAGCCCCCGACCCCGGACCGCTCCGTGCGCCGTCAGGCCGCCACACGGCGCACGGCTCTCACCATCTGCACCATCGCCGACATTGCAGCAGGTCTGCTCGGCCTGTGGATCTTGTTGTTCCTGCTCGACGCGAACCGGTCGAATGTGTTCGTCGATTTCGTACGGGGAACGGCGGACCGGCTGGCCTGGTGGTCGCAGGACATATTCACGATGGACACAGAAGGTCTACGCGTGGTCCTCAATTATGGTCTCCCGGCCGTCATGTATCTGCTGATCGGCCACGGGATCGCTGCCCGCATCAACCGGGCCTGACAGCGGACCCGCTTCTTACCGATCGCCACAAACCGCTGCCGCCAGCGCCCTCCGACTCCGCCGGACCAGCGCAGGGAACAGGCACGGCAGCCGAAAGGGCCGACTGTGACACACACTTTCACTGAAATGGATCACCTGCCCATCTACGAGGACCTGGTACGCGAACGCGGTGACGCCGTCGCCGAAGCCCAACTGGCGGCCGAACACACGCAGCACCAGGCAGCGGAACTGCTGACCGGACATAACCCGCCCCCGCAAGCCCATCGCCGGGACGACAACACCGCCCGGTCGCGTGGTTGAAGGCTGCGAGGATGCGGGGGTAGTCCGGGTGTTCTGGCAGGTCCGGCGTGGTGGCGGGAGGCCGGTCGGCGAGACTGGTGACGGTCTTGCGGGTGATCGCGAGGTGCTCCAGGTGCGTCTCGGCCTCCCGCAGCCGGGTCTGCAGGTCGTCGATCTGTGCGCGGAGGTCGTCGGCCAGGGCCCGGGCGGCGTCTTCCTGGAGGTCCAGGGCGTCGATCAGGGGCTGGATGTTCATGCTGTCACCGCCTGCGTGTCGCGCCAGGTGGGGGCGCTCGCGCCGGTGAGGCGTCGGGTCATGACGTGGGTCATCGCCCAGTAGACACGGGAGGCGGAGGAGGAGGGGCGGTGCTCGTAGTCGCGGGCCAGGCGCCGGTGCAGTATCAGAACCCCGTAGGTCTGCTCGACCCTCCACCACTTCGGCTGCGGTACGAAGCCCTTGTCCTGCGGGTTGCGTTGGACGATCTCGACGTCGATGCCGAGGCCGGCGCCATGCGAGACGACCTTGTTCCTGAAACCCTGGTCGACCAGGGCTTTGCGGACGCTTCCGCCGCGTGCTCGGCGACCTGGTCCAGCAGGATGATGCCGGCGGCGTTGTCGTGGGTGTTCGCGGCGAGGACGACGACCGCGATGACCAGGCCGAGCACGTCCACGGCCAGACCGCGCTAACTCAAAGACTCACGAACCGCCCACTGAGACCGGGCAGCGTATACCGGTACTTCCGCAATGAGCCGATGAGGTCCACAGTGAGAGCAGCACTACTGCAAACAGGAGGCCATCATGCTCCTCCTTGGCATCATCCTGCTGGTGATCGGTTTCATCTTCGGCATATCGATCCTGTGGACGATCGGGATCATCCTGGCGGTCATCGGCGCGGTCTTGTGGATCATGGGCTCCATGGGACACGCGGTCGCTGGCCGCCGACACTACTGGTGACCTGCTTTCTACCAAAGGCGTAGGACCAAGCGCGGAGCGCGGCGGGTGAGCCAGGCGCCGGCCAGGCCGATGGGCGGCTCCGGCAGCGACATCGGTCGGGGAGTGGGCGCCGCTTTGCACCCGCTCGAGCGCCACGATGGCGACCGGCACCGCGCACGCTGCGTCGGCGGCCGGCCACGTGAGTGCCACGGCGGCGGTGAAGGCTCAGTGGCCGACCAACCCCGGCCGCCGAAGGAGTGGTCCCCCGGCGACGAGGTCGATGACCGATCCGAACCGTCTTCCTTCCCTCCGGGCACACCGCCGCCATGGGCGGTCCGTGAATCCAGTGCGATCGGGTACTCGCCGGTCATGCCGCACTGTCGGGCAGCGCCTTTTTTGTGGTGGTGCGTCTTGCCGGCGTCCACAGCACAGCCCAGATCTTGAGCACAGGCTCCTCCGCGAGCTTCGTTCCGTACGTTGTCCCGCGGACGACCTCGCCGTCGTGGCCCTACTCAGCGATCTGCTCGCACATCCCAATCAGCGGTCGAGTCGTCGCGGGGCACCAAGCGGCCAAGCTCTTTCAGCCCCAGGAACGGCAGCGTCATCAAAGCCATACTCGGCACCCCTGGTGGCAGAACCTTACGAGTGGCTCGATCGACCCGGGAAAGATGTAGGGCGTCATCAGCCGCGGTGGGTGGGCGGCCCGGAGGCCGGATGCTCTTCGGCCGTCCCAGCACTACGCATCGCCCCAGCACCATGCGTGTACGCCGACCTCAGGCGCCTGCGTCCGCCAGCGGTATACAAGCCCACTCCCCGCTACCACGGCCGAGCGTGGAAGTGACCGCCCGCTGTCCAGGCCATGCCTGGCCCTGACGGATGGGGCCTCGGTCAGCCATCGATAAGATCTGACAATTCTCTATCTGTTACCTTTGTCCTTCTGTGTATGAAGCGTCTTGATCCGCCGGAGTCCCCATGCTGGATCACACTGATGAGATGCGGCAGTCAGTGGCTGTACGACGCCAGCTGGACCGAACGCTCACCCAGGCCATGGTGGAACTGGGTGCGCATGTGGGCGCGATCTACCTGACAGACCCGAACGGCGAGGTCGCCGCGGCCGAGGTGGGCGTCGGAGTGCCGCTGGATTACGCCAGGCCGCTGCTGCGCTTGAAACTGACCTCGGTGACCGCGGATCCGGTGGTGGAGGCGATACGCGAACGGCACCTGGTGTGGATCAGTTCCGGCGAGGACTACACGCGCCGCTATCCGCACCCCGCCCGGGTCTTCCCCTATCCGTTCACCATGGCCGTCGCTCCGATGGTCACCGGCTGTACGGTCTGGGGTGCCGTCGTGCTGGTCTGGCCGCCGGACAGGGCATCAGAGCTGAGTGACTACGAGCGTCACACGATCGACACGGTGGGTGACCGGTTGGGTTGCCTGCTCAGGGATGCCGCACAGACCGGACACCGGCTGCTGCCCGAAGCCCGTTCTCTGCCCCTTGACCGCCATGCCCCGGCCGGTTCCAGCGAGCACCGTGGAGCAACGGACTTCATCACTCGCCTCCCGGGGGGCTGCTGCTCCCTCGGCCCGGATGGCACGATCACCTTCCTGGATGCCACCGCAGCCGAGTTGCTGGGTGGTGGCATCCAGGACCTTTTCGGCGCCAAGCTGTGGGAGACAGCTCCCTGGATGGACGATCCTCTCTACGAGCACCGGCACCGGGATGCGATGTACAGCCAGCAGCCGACCTGCTTCACGGCACGGCGTCCCTGTGGCGACTGCCTGCTGTTCCAGCTCTATCCGGACCCCACGGGTGTCAGCGTGCTCATCACCCCGGCCGCACACGGGCACCCACGCCACGACCCGGTCCCCGTGCTCACCGAGCTTCCGTCCGGTCCCATCCGGCTGGGCGCAATCCACCACCTGATGCATCTGGCCGGCGCCCTGGCAGAAGCGGTGACCGTACGGGACGTGGTGGAGCTGGTGGCAGACCGGTTCCTGGTCGCCTTCCAGGCGCAGGCCTTCGCCCTGTTGGTCGCAGAGGACGGCAGGGTGCGTGTCCTCGGCCACCGGCGGTTTGACACCGCCCTGCTCAGCCGGGTGGACCGCATGCCGTTGACCGAGGACACGCCCAGCGTGCTGGGTCTGACCATCGGAGTGCCGTCGTTCTTCGCCTCGCGCCAGGAATTCACCCGGGCCTATCCGGACCGGGCGGGGCTCGATGAGGACATGGCCGCATGGGCGTTCCTCCCGCTGATTGCTTCCGGGCAGCCGGTCGGAGTGTGCGTACTCGCCTACGACCGCCCTCACCCGTTCTCCGCCGAGGAGCGCATCACCCTCACCTCCTTCAGCGCCCTGATCGCCCAGGCACTGGACAGGGCACGGCTGTATGACGCCGAGCATCGGCTCGCGCGTGGCCTCCAGGCCAGCCTGCTGCCGCGCAACGTGCCGAAGATTCCCGGCCTGGAGGTGGCCGCCCGCTACCTTCCCGCCCACCAGGGCATGGACATCGGCGGGGACTTCTACGACCTCATCCGGCTCGGTGCCGGACAGGCCGCGGCCGTCATCGGTGATGTCCAGGGCCACAACGTGCACGCCGCCGGACTGATGGGCCAGGTACGCACGGCCGTCCACGCCTACGCGGTGGCCGGCGCGACGCCGGGCGAGATCCTCGCCCGTACCAACCGGCTGCTCACCCACCTGGACTCCGATCTGCTCACCAGCTGCCTGTACGCACACCTCGACCTCGCCCACCGCAGCGCCCACCTGGCCACCGCCGGCCACTGTCCGCCGCTGCTGCGCCGACCCGACCTGAGCACCGGGTTCCTTCCCATCAGGCCGGGACCACTGCTGGGCGTGGACCCCTCGGCCGCCTACCCCACCACCGAGGTCGCCCTGCCGCCAGACACCATCCTGGTGTTCTACACGGACGGGCTCACCGAAGCCCCCGGCATCCGCCACGGCTGCGAGCTCACGCACCTGGCCCCCGCACTGTCGCAGACCGGCCGTTCCCTGGACGACATCGCAGACTCGCTTCTCCTCAGGGCGCAGCCGAACGGCGGCCTGACCGACGACACGGCCCTCCTGCTGCTGCGGATACTCCCGGGCTGAGCGCATCACAGGCCGGCACCTGAACCGTCGTGCTAGTCAGGCCAGTGCCGCAGGATCAGACGGGGAGCGCGGTGGGTGAGTCATGCGCTGGCCAGGCCGATGGCGGCCCCGGCTGCGACGTGGGTGGGGTACTGACCTTTGCGGCGTGGTGTCGTTGGGGGCTGCCGATGTGTGATCGTCGCGGTATGCCTGTGGTGTGAGATATCCGCAGGGTGGTGGGCTGACGCCTGAACGGCAGGCGTTTCGCGAGCGGATCCGGCTGGAGGCCGCGCAGCGATTCGCTGCGGGTGCCTCCAACGCCGAGGTCGCCAAGGACTTACGGGTGAGTGTGCGCTCGGTGCGGCGCTGGCGCCGGGCCTGGCACGACGCCGGACCGAGGGACTGCGGTCTGCCGGGCCCGTCTCACGGCCCAAGCTGAGTGAGGCCCTGTTCACCGTGCTCGAGCAGGAACTCGCCAAGGGGCCGGTCGCGCATGGCTGGCCGGACCAGACGTGGACGCCGTCGCGGATCAAGACGCTGATCGGGCGCCTGTTCCACAAGAGCATGACGCTGTCGGCGATCGCCCGGACGCTGCACCGGCACGGCTTCAGCCACCAGGTCCCGGCCCGCCGAGCCATCGAGCGCGACGAGGAGGCCGTGGCGGGCTGGGTGAAGGAGACCTGGCCGCAGGTGGAAGGTCCATGGCGGCGCTCGACGCCTGGCTGTGCTTCGAAGACGAAGCCGGCTTCTCGATGACGCCGCCCACCGCACGGACCTGGGCCCGGCGCGGACGCACACCCCTCATCCGGGTCCGGGGACGCTCCCAGCGCCGCTTCTCCATCGCCGCTCTGGCCTGCTACAAGCACGGCGAACGCTCACGACTGATCTACCGGCCCAAGCGACATCTCGATCACAAACGCGGCGGCAGACGAAGTTTTACCTGGACCGACTACCGCGACCTGCTCATCGCCGCGCACCAGCAGCTCCGCGCACCCATTGTGCTCGTGTGGGACAACCTCAACGTCCACAAGGACCGCCGACTGCGGGAGTTCATCGACACCCACGACTGGATCACCTGCTACTTCCTCCCGGCCTACGCACCCGACCTCAACCCCGTCGAGGGCATCTGGTCCCTGCTGCGGCGCAGCAGCCAGGTCAACACCGCCTTCACCGACCCCGACCACCTCATCAACACGCTCCGACACGGCCTCCGCCAGATCCAGTACCGCAGCAACCTCATCAACGGATGCCTCGCCGAAACCGGCCTCACCTTGACGACATCACGTGAACAACGTCAGTGGTACGCCACAGACGTCGTCGTACAGGGCGCGGCCGGAAGGGCGCGCGGCGACCGGAGCGGGCCGCACAAGAAGCGCGCGAGAGCCTTTCCCTGTAGCGGGTCTCTTGGGTGGCGGTCGGTGGGTTGCTGCCTGACCCGGGGGCCTCACGGGCGGTCTTGGTGGGCACGCGCCGCCATGAGCACCTTGAGCAGTTTCCGGCCGTTTCGAACACCCTAGTCCGCGATCGGCATGCGCTGAACGTAACGGCGTACCGGCGGGCAGCGGGCACGGTCAGGCTTGCCCGGCCCCGCTGCAGCAGTTCCACGCTCGGCAGCGGTTAGGCCGACGTCGAAGAGGCAGCGTGGAGTCGCTCGAGGGCCTGCTCCATGCCGAGCAGGCCGGCCGTCCGGATGCCGCGGGTGAGCCACTGCAGAAACGCCTCCCGGCCTCGGTACTCCTGGCCTGGTTGTGCCCGAGTGGACTCCACGTACAGATCTGCCAGGTCCTCTCGCAGGGTTTCGGTCTGCCAGCGGTTCAGCCGGGGCAGACGAACCGCGTGGGCGGGAGTCCGGGTGCTTCCCTCACCCGGCGGCTCCTGGGAGAGCGGGGCCGTCACGGCGCACCGCCCGCGACGGCGAGGACCCGACGTGATGGTGGCCGAGTGGCGTGGAGTTCGTGGAGCAGAAAGCCGGAGCCGGTGATCTCGATGATGCGGGCCATGACCGCCGGCGGATAGTGCAGTTGGAGGCTCGTTCCGGCCTCGGTGGCGTGCCGGGACGCCGCGAGGAATGCGTTGAGTCCGCTGACGTCGCAGAAGGTGACCGCCGTGAGATCGACGTCGGCGGTGCGGATGCCGTCGCGCGCGCACGTGGCCAGTGCTGCGCTGAGGAGCGGGGCGGTGTTCAGGTCGATCTCTCCTGCGAGGGTGATCAGGGCGCGGGTGTTGTGGTCGTGCCGGTAGACGTTCAGCCGGGGAAGGGTCATGGCTCCTCGGTTCGGAGTGCCTGTCGGAGAGTGCCGCGTGGCAGGGACGGGCCCGGTCTTCGCGGCGTTCCGCCGATACGGGGTGCGCGGTGGTGGGTGATCGGTGATCCGGGGATGCGCCATGCGATCGGACGGAAGGTCCCGTGCCCGGCGGGCATCGTGTCCTGGAGGGGCGCGGTCCCCGGGCCGGAGCAGCCCGGGTGATTCGGGCACAGGACACGCGGAAACCACGTCCTGTCCTGTGCGGTGCTGCGACCCGCGTCTCGGCCTGCGGGCTGTGCTGTCGGTTCGGTCCGTGTGGCCAGTTCAGTGACGGTCCGAAAAAGCCTGCCGGAGCAATGGCTCACCCCGCTCCCTGCTGGGTGCGGCGCTGGGTGCGGAGCCGCCCGCGTCGCCGGTGCCGCTCGTCCCCGTCCGGCCATGGCGTCCTGCGGGGAACCGACCGAGCCGGTCCCGGGGCAGGCATTCCGAAGCGGCCGTAGTGGAAGGCTGCCATGCGATCGCTGTGCTGGGCGTTGAGCAGGTGGATGAGGAGCACCCCAAGAGCGATCAGCGCCAGGATAACGACCACGATCACGAACATCTCCACGGTCCTCACCACCCCATCGGCTGATGCGGCAGCGGGGCGGTGACAGCCGGGATCCGTGACCTGTGGCCGGCCCGCGGGCTTCATGTCCTCCTTCGGAGTCCCAGACCGCTTCCACGGCCCGGTCGGTCTCGGACACCATCGGCAGACGCGCCGCCTCCTCCATCAACCAACTCGCGGTCGACGTACCCAGTGGGTCGCTCGCGGTGGCCATCAGCCAGGCAGCTGTGACGGGAGTGGTCTGCGGCGGGACCACCACGAGGTTCCAGCGACCCATGCGGTAGGACAGCAGCAGTTCGTGCGGCTCCTGCTCGGACAAGAACCAGCCCACCTTCACCGCGTGCCCGGCGACGGGCACCTTGCCCGGGACGACCGGCCAGTGGGTGGGATTGATTCGTGACCCGGGTGATCCGCCCCCACAACGGGTCCAGCACGGCGGTCAGGGAGGGGAGTTCCGCCTCGAGATCGCGGCAGCGGGGCCACCATGCGCCGTCCAGCAGGGCCGATGCGGAACCCACGGGAGCCAGCGACAGACGGGGCGAGGACGAGGAGGACCGGTCAACGGCTTCGAGCGTCGGCGAGGAGGAGATGGTCGCGGTCATGACGCGGACCCTGCCCCGGGCCGGCCGCAACCGGCCCGGCATATTCGATCGCCGAAAACGACACGGCATGGAAGCCGGTGCGCGAAATATCTTCGGTAGTTAACGCGTACTTCCCGGGCAGGCCGAACGGACCGTACGGTCAACGGCGGAACAGCCCCATGCGTCCCTGCCCGGAACCGCAGAGCATCGTGGGGATGTGACCGCCGTGGTCACTGCCTTGGCTCACCTGCGCCTGTCCGAGCTCGCGGCAAAGATCATCTCCGGCGCCTTCGACAGCACGGTCATCCCGGCGCCGGTACCGGACTGGCACGACGGCCGCCTCGGCTGACCGGCGTCAAGTCTTCGGCGCTGCCCGGTCGGTACCGGTGTTGATGAGGATCTGTTCGGCTTGCGTGATGTTGTCGGCGCGGACGGCTTCGGCCATCGCGGTGCGTGCCGCCTCGGGCGTCGCGTGCGGCGGGATGACGAGGAGGGAGAAGTAGTCCTGATCGCTCCTGGTGACGAGGACGGTGTCGTCGCCGACCGGGAAGGAGTCGATATGGACGACGCGGTCGTCGACGAGCAGTCGCGTCGGCAGCGCGTCCCAGGCTCCGGCGTCCAGGCCGACGCGCGTGACCGGCCCGAGGTACTCGGTCAGTGCGGAGATCAGGGCGGGAAGCTCGGCTGCGATATCACGGGAGCACGGCCACCACGCCCCGTCGAGAACGCCCCGCCGGTCATGCGTGGTCTGTAACCGTACGACAGCCGTCCCCGGCTTCACCGCCTGGTGGACGGCGTCCGGCAGGAGCCTGGTCACACGCGAGGTGCCGGAGCCGGACATGACACTCGCCTGTCTGCGAGAGATATGGAGTGACGTACTCGTTTCACGGTACTCCGCGACCCGCAGCAGTCGGAAAGCTCGCTGGTCACACGGGCAGGAGTAGGGTGAAAGATCTAGTCCACGGATCCATGCCCATGCGGGAACAACGAGGTCGTCATGCAGCCCAAGGAAACTCCCCCCGGCGGACACGCCGACGTACGTATCGTCGCCGCCTCCCCCGAGGTCGCCCGTCGGGTCGCGGAGGTTCTCCGTCACTGCTTCGCCTCCACAGAACAGCGCAGCTATCCCGCGGACGCCGAGGGAGGGACCCGCCTCGAGCTCACTGTGGACACCACCAGCGCGGCAGAACCGGCGCGGTCCTGGCTGGAGACCAGCCGCTCCTCGGGCAAGGACGGCCGCCGGAAGTGAGGGTATCTCCGGGAGCGGTCCGTTCGGCCGCTTCGGGGAGTAGCGTGAACTCCATTGGGAGCACTTCGCGCACCGGCCCCGATACCGGTGTCGTTCCTGGTGAGCAACGGCACCGGGCAACTGCTTACGCGCAGGGGTTCGGAGACGGGTTCGCACGATGTCCGCGACCACCGACCATCCCTCGCCGCGCGCCGTGCCCTTCAGGGCCCCGACCGCACGCCTCGCCCTCAAACCCGTGAGCCCCTCCCCGGGACAGGTCGAGCTGGACGGCGCCTGGTGGCCCCGCTCCCGTGACCTGAGCGACGAACTCCCCGCGCTGGCCGACGTACTGGACCCGCTGTGGGGACGGATCACCCGTATCGCCGTCAACCCCCGCTACTGGCCGATCATCCCGCAACGGATTTTCGTCAACGGCCACGTGGTGAAGGTCGGTTGGTTCACCACGGAGCTGGACCCGCACAAGATCCTGCTCCTGTCCGGAACGTCGGGCCGCTGGGACCTCCTGGTGATACCTCCGCAGGCCACCGCCCCGTCGGCCGCCCGGCTGATGGCCGCCGCGAGCGCCAGCACCGCCCCGCAGTCGACCGCGACCGCTCTCATGACGGCGGAACAGGTCGACGCCCCCTCCACATCGGCCGACGCCGACACCGGACGGCCCGACCCGCTGGCGGCGGAGATGCGGCCCTATGCGCCACCGCCCCAGCCGTAACGAGGCGGCCCGGATCGCGTGGCCACCGCGTTGACACGGACCGTCGCCGGACGCGGAAAGTCCGCACGGTGCCGGGCCATGCAACTCCGGAACACACGGCGAAGCATTCTGCCATTCCGCCTCGCCCAGTCCCGCGAGAACCCACCCACGGGACAACAGCGAGGCCGACCATGACCGTTGCACGGAGCATCAGGAACCAGGCGCAGACGATGAAGGGCGGGGCTTAACCCCGGATCTGATCGGCCGCGACTTCACCGCGAACGAGCCGAACACGAAGTACGTCGGCGACATCACCTATCTCCCCGTGGACGGCGGCAAGTTCCTCTACCTGGCCACCGTCATCGACTCGCCTCACGCCGCCTTACCGGTTGGGCGATCGCGGATCACATGCGCACTGATCTCGTCATCGACGCCCTGGCCGCCGCCGAACGCACCCGCGGCAGCCTCGCCGGAGCGGTCATGCACACCGATCACGGCGCCCAGTACACCAGCCGGGCGTTCGCCGACGCCTGCCGCCAAGCCGGCGTCCGTCAGTCCATGAGCGCGATCGGCAGCTCGGCGGACAACGCACTCGCCGAGTCCTTCAACGCGACGTTCAAACGCGAGACGCTCCAGGACCGCAAGCACTGGTCCAGCGAGCGCGAAGCCCGCCTCGACGCGTTCCGCTGGCTGCACCGCTACAACACCCGACGCCGTCACTCCCGCCTCGGACACCGCAGCCCGATCGCTTTCGAGACAGCGTCCGAAACAACATCAACTACGCTGGCACCAGCCGCATAACCCGTGTCCAGGATTCAGGGTCAAGGCCCGGCAGGATCACGGAAGAGCTCGGCCGGGTCACCCGCAACAGGCGACTGCAACGCCGAGGCAGGAACGACCACGTCTCCGGAAGCCTGAATCAGGCCGTCGAGAAGACCAAGGACGCCTTCAGGCGGAACGGAAGCGGCCCCCGATGATGTACGACCAGACACGCGCCCGGCAATCCGCGGCCAGACTCCGGGCCCGGCCGGACGCCGCAGCCCGAGCCCGGAGCCGCTGCTCCCGTCGGACGAACGGCCTCCGGCACGCCCTCAACACCTTCGCCGATACCCCGCTCGAGGCCCTGGAAGAGGCCGAGAGCGCCTATGACGAAGCCACCGCCCAGCTCGTGAACGCCCTCGCGGAACGACGGCGTCTCCTGCGCGCCGGCTGGCAGGACCAGAACCCCGACGCACCCTCCGACGAACTTCGGCACGCACTGAGGCAGTACCGGGAGATCACCCGGAGACTGCTCCACATCTAGGCGGCCACTACTCCGCATCGCGGCCGAGCGCGGAGTAGTGTCGACAGTACCGAGGGCATTTCGCACACCGGCTTCCACGCCGGGTCGTTCTCGGCGAAAGATGAAACCCGGGCCGCCGCAGAGGCGGCCCGGAGACGGGTCCGCATCATGTCGGCGACCTTGAACCCAACCCTGCCGCACCCCGAGCCCGTCGCAACCCCGGCCGCGCGTCTCGCACTGAAGAGGGACGGCACCTCCCGTGGCCTCCTGGACGGTGCCTGGTGGCCCCGCTCCCGAGACCTGCTGAGCGAACTGCCTGCGCTGGCCGACGTGTTGGACCCCTTGTGGGGCCGCATCACCCGTATCGCCGTCAACCCGAAGTACTGGCCGGTCATCCCGCGCCAGGTTCCCGTGGACGGCCACAACGTCAAGATCGGCTGGTTCACCCCGGAAATCGACCCGCACAAGCTGCTGCTGCTCTCCTACGGCACCGGCCGCTGGGACCTGCTGATCATCCCGCCCGAAACCGGAGCGGAGTCGGCGGCCCGGCTGATGGCTGCGGCGTCCGACTACGACGGCCCGCCCCTGACCGCGAGCGCGCTCATCGCCGCGGACGAGGCCCGGCACGGCGTCGCCGAGACCGACGAGCCACTGGACCCGGACGAGACATGGGAATACGAGGGCGGCGCCTCTGCGGTGTCCGCGGCCGTCCCGCACCAGCCCGGTCCGCCCAGTCGGGCCAGTAGCCTGATCGTCGGTATGTGAGGCGGCCGCCATGAACGCCTTCCTGACGGCCGCCGCCTTCATCGTCCTCATCACAGCGGCGGCATACGTGATCCACCGGCTCAACATCGAGCACGCCGAAAGAATCGCCGTGCACCGCTACAGCGCCCCCCCTGCCCGGCCGCCGCGGACGCGGCACGCCACTACCCCCGATGGAACCCGGCCTCAGGCTGGCCGTGTCTCAGGCCCCAGCGGCCGGCGCCTGAGGCACCCTCGCCACGCACCAGGTCCTCGGTGACACGCGCCTCTTCGACACCAGCGGGCGCTGAGGTGGACTGCCCGGCTGGCACACGTGAACGCTTACAAGAACGACGGCCACGGCGACGAGCAGCCCAGCTCCTGATCCCCAACGGCTCTGATCCCCAACGGCTCTACGCCGGGCGGGAGAGGAGCGTCCAGTAGATCACGGACATGTTCAGCGTCCCGAGGTCCACGATGTACGGGCACCTCGACAAGGCCAAGATTGCCCCCCACTGAACTTGAATGGGTGATGTCGGGTTCGGCTGACGTGCGACAGCCCGGTCGTCCTGCCTGATCGCTGCGGCCGGCGAGGCCGAGATGGTGCTTGATGCACCGCGATGCGAGGTGAGCGTGCTGTTGGCGCAGGACGCTCAAGCGATGGGGTTTGCCGTGATCTGACCGGCGAACCCCATCGCCTTTTCTCGGAGCCCCCAGCGCAGTCTCAGCACGGCGCTGACACGGCAGGCATGCCTGACGCACGGCCGCCCAGCGTCATCTCCCCCGGTGCCTGGCTCCGTTCACGAGAACGGACAGCGCTTGTCCACGGGTTAGGGAGGTATGCGGCGTGCGCCGGGAATCGATAAGTTCACGGGTGCGGACAGCACCAGCAGGCAGCGGTTGTGCTCATGCGGCTTCAGGGCGTAGCCCCGAGCCACTGGAGTGCAGATCTTGGTCGGATCTGACGGCTAGGGTGTTGGCATGTCTGTGACCAAAGGCCGTGTCGACGTGGCCGAACAGCTGGAACCGTTCCGCCGGGAGCTGACGGCCTTCTGCTACCGCATGCTCGGCTCGGCTTTCGAGGCCGAGGACGCCGTCCAGGAAACCCTGGTCCGCGCCTGGTCGAAATTCGACGGCTTTGAGGGCCGCGCGGCGCTGCGCACCTGGCTGTACCGGATCGCCACCAACGTCTGCCTGGACATGTCCCCGGCCGCCCAGCGCCGGGCCCGGCCGATGGACCTGTTCTCGCCGGGCTCGGCCACCGCGCCAGACTTCGCCCAGCTCGAGCGGAGCGTCTGGGTGGGGCCGATCCCCGACGAGCGGGTGCTCTCGCAGGATCCCGCCGAGGTCGCGGTGGGCCGGGAGACGATCCGGCTGGCCTTCATCTCGGCGCTGCAGAAGCTGCCGGCCCGCCAGCGCGCGGTTCTGATCCTGCGTGAGGTGCTGGCCTGGTCGGCGGCCGAGACCGCCGAGCTCCTGGAGACTTCCCTCGCCTCGGTGAACAGCGCCCTGCAGCGCGCGCGGGCCACGCTCGCCGACTACGGCGGCGTACCGGACACCGACACCTTCAAACCGCTGGACGAGACACAGCAGGCCCTATTGGCGAGGTATGTCAGGGCATTCGAGGCATGGGACATCGACGGGCTGAAGAGGCTCCTGCACCAGGACGCCGTCCTCAACATGCCTCCCTACCAGATGTGGGTGCGGGGAGTGGTGGAGCTGGGCGAGTGGTGGCTCGGCGCCGGCTGCGGCTGCCGGGGATCGCGGATGCTCCCCGTGAAGGCGAACGGAACGCCCGCGTTCGCCCAGTACCGGCCGGCCGAGGACGGCAACGGCTGGACCCCCTGGGGCATCACGCTGCTGGAGATCACCGACGGCCGGATCAGCACCATGACCAACCACATGGACACCGAGCGGCTGTTCCCGCTATGGGGGCTGCCCATGCGACTCACCGCCAACGCCGCGGAGACCTGACGGCTCGCCGGCCTCGCCTCCAAACACCTCGTCCAGCCCGGTCAGCAGCAGCTGCAGCCCAGGCCCGACGCCGTGCGGCACCAGGTCCGGCCGGCTCCGCGCGGCCGGCCGCAGCTGGGCGAGGTGGTCGAGGTCGGCCGGCGTGCCGCTGGATGGCAAAGACGTCGCAGACGACGACCGCCGCGCCGGAAAGTTCGTCAGTAACAGCTGGTCGCAGAGGCCCGGCTCAGCCCGGGAGGGAGCGGGCCGAAGGTGATCTCCACAGTCTCCCTACCGGCTCAGACCGCCGACCGGGCGGGGACTCATCGGCTGCGCGAGCGCCTGCTGCGCAGCCCGCCGAAAGTTTTTTTGGAAATCTCCGTCCGATGGCGATGAGTTTCGTCGCGATGCCCCGTCTGACCCGGTGAAGCAACCACAAGTTCGGAGGAACATAGATGCGTACCCTGATCAGCACTGCCTTCATCTCGCTCGACGGCGTCGTGGAGGCCCCGGGCGGCGAGAGCGGTTACCGGAACGCCGGGTGGACCTTCAAGGACGTCGAGTTCCTCCCCGAAGCGTTCGACATCAAGGGCCGGGAGCAGAAGGAAGCCACCGCGATGTTGATGGGCCGGACCAGCTACAAGGCGTTCAGCCCGGTATGGCCGGACATGGAGGATTTCGCCGACTACAAGGTGATGCCCAAGTACGTCGTCTCCACCACGCTCACCGAGGACGACCTGGTGTCGAATTGGGGCAAGACCACGATCCTGCGCTCGCTCGAGCAGGTCGCCGCGCTGAAGGAGACCGAGGGCGGCCCGATCATCGTCCACGGCAGCGCCGCCCTGAACCAGAGCCTCTCGGACGCCGGCCTGATCGACCGCTACCACCTGCTCGTCTTCCCGCTCCTGCTCGGCGCGGGAAAGCGTCTGTTCAGCGCCACGGACAAGGACACCCAGAAGCTGAAGCTGGTCGAGCACGAGGCGTACGCCAACGGCCTGCAGAAAAACGTATTCGACGTCGTCCGCTGACACGACTCCGGCACTCGCCCCGCCCTCGCGTCTCCGCACGTGACACCCGCTGGAAGCACGCAAGCAAGATCACTAGGAACATCGGCAGATAGACGCCGAACTGCCGACGCCGTACGTGCCCTGGACCGGGCTCCTGGGCGACCCTGCTCTTCTCGGCCCGGAGACGGGGGAGCTGCGGGAGAGGTCTCGCCCCAGGCGGCGGCACGGTCCCTGGTCTCCGCGTTCTTCGGGGCCCAGCACATTTCGGACGTACTGCACGGCAGGACGGATGTCGCGGAACGCTGGGCCGAGGTGAGCGAGCTGCTGTTCTACGCGCTGCAGGACGCTGACACCGCCGCCCGCCGGGGCCTGCTGTGCCCGCGCGGCGCCCCGGTGCTCATGTACGACGGCGCACCACGACCGATGTCGTGGTGCGCTTCTTGACGCTCCGTCAGGGATGGAGGCTCCGTCGCCGACTCGCTCACGCAGGTGTCGGCAGTCGGCGACGACTGGCAAGGACCACGAGCCCGCCGATGACGGCGAGGCTGAGCAGGGTGGTGGCGAAGACGGTCGCTCCGGTCGTCAGGCCCACGGCGTCGCTGAGGTAGCCGGCGGACACCGGCAGCAGGCCTGCGGGGATGTAACCGCCCACGTTCAGTGCCGCGTTGGCCTCGGCCAGTCGCTGCGGGGGCACGGTGGAGTTGAGCAGCGACAGACCGCCGAGCTGGCCCAGACCCTGGCCGGCGCCAGCCAGCAGCGCGGCGGCGATGAGGACGGGGACGGACGAGGTGTGCACGGCGGTGATGAGCGCGGTCATGCTGAGGGTGGTGCTGGCCGCTCCGGCGGCCAGGATGGTGCTCCGACGCAGCTCCCGGACCGCGAACTGCACGCCAGTGGCGGCGAGGAACATGACGAAGGCCATGGCTCCGGAGACGATCCGGCTGGTGGTGTTCAGTAGGCCGGCCAGCAGCGAGGGCCCGAGCGAGAGCACGAAGGACGTGGCGGTGATGCCGGGCGCGAACACCGCGATGCCCAAGGTGAGCTGCAGGCCGTTTCCGTGCGGGACGCCGGGTACGCGGATCCAGGCGCCCTGGGTCGGGGCGGTCGGGCGCTGGACAGGCATGCGCAGCACGGCGATCACCGCCGTGACCAGCAGGGCCATCTCGACGATGAAGACCGTGACGGTCGGGGCGGGCAGCATCTCGGACAGGATGCCCGCCAGCAGCGGGCCGACGCCGGCGCCGAAGACCATTGCACAGGAAGCGAGCAGGGCCGCGAGTCGCTGGCGCTCGGGGCCAGCCACGTCGGTGACGGCGGCCATGCCGGCGGAGACCACGGCGCCGACGGCAATGCCGGTGAAGAGCCGGGCCACGATCAGCGCAGCCACGTCGCCCGCGGTGACGAAGATCAGGCAGGCGGCCAAAGCCAGGCCCAGCGCGGGCAGCAGGACCGGCTTGCGGCCGAGGCGGTCGGAGGCGACGCCGGAGACGAGCAGGGACCCCAGCAGTCCGACGATGTAGAAGGCGAAGACCACGGTCAGCGTGCCCTTGGTGAAGCCGATGTCGCGCTGCCACAGCACGTACAGCGGGGTCGCCGCGTTGGACAGAATGAACACCGCGGTCACCGGCCACGCCGCCAGCCACACCCACCAGGTGGGCGCCGCCGCGCCGCGCACCTCGGCCAGCTCACTCACCACGGGACGGTGCTGTTCACCCACCGCCTTCGCGGGCACCATTCGACTCTCCGACATGGCCGCTCCTTCCAGCGAGCTCAGTACGAGTTGAGTCGAACTTAGCATCCAGTACGATTGAAGTCGTACATAGGACCGGGGGTATGGAGAGTCGCGTATGCCTTCTACGGTGCGTGCGGTGCCGGCCATCAGGGTGCTGCCGGAACCTGCCGACCTGCCCGAACCGCTGCCCGAACCGGCGGTGGAGGAGCTTCGCCTGGAGACGGTGCTGGGTGCGCTCAGCGAGCCGCTGCGCCTGTTCATCGTGCGCAAACTCCTTCTGGAAGCGGAGAAGTTCGACCACCCCTGCGGCTGGTTCGGTCTCGACCGCCCCAAGTCCTCGCTGACGCACCACTTCAAGGCGCTGCGCGAGGCCGGCATCATCCGCCAGCGCCAGTACGGCCTGGAACGCCGCAGCCACGTCCGCGTCGACGACCTCGACACCCGCTTCCCCGGCCTGCTCGACCTGGTGGCGGCCTGGACGCCGGACAGCTAAGAGGTCGTTTTCTCCCAGTGTTTCATCCCGGAATCTGTTGTTTGGTCTGTGATGTCGAGTCGCGCCAGGAGATGGTGTTCTCGCCGGTGAGGCGGCGGGCCATGAGGTCGGTCATGGCGACGTGGATCATGGCTTCGGAGCGGGCGGGCAGGGTTTCGTAGTCGCGGGCGAGGCGGCGGTGGAGCATGAGCCAGCCGTAGGTCCGCTCGACTGCCGACCGCTTCGGGATCGGGGTGAATCCCCTGGCCCCGGGCTTTCGGGCGGTGATTTCCATGTCAATGCCAAGGGTGGCTGCGTGATCGACGAGGTGCTGGCGGTAGCCGCCGTCGACCCAGACCTTGCGGACGCTGGGGTGTTCGGCGGCGACCTGGTCGATGAGCCGGCTGCCGGCAGCGGAGTCCTGCACGCTCGCCGCGGTGACCAGCACAGCAAGCAGGAGGCCGATGGTGTCATTGACGATGTTCCGCTTCCTGCCCACGATCTTCTTGCCTGCGTCGACACCCTGGCTGGAGACGTGAACACTGGTGGAGGTCTTGACGCTCTGCGCGTCGATCACACAGGCTGAAGGCTCGGCGTCCCTGCCTTCCTTCTGCCGCAGGAGTTGCCTGAGCAGGCCGTTGAGCTGGGTAAACACACCTTCCCGCTGCCACTTCACGAAGTAGCCGTAGACCGTGTTCCAGTGCGGGAAGTCGTGCGGAAGGTAACGCCACTGCACCCCGGTCCGGTCAACGTCAAGATCGCGTCCATGATGTCGCGCAGCTCGTGCTCGGGAGGCCGGCCGAAGTCCAGGGCCCTGCCGCGGCGTTCGAAACGCCAGGCTGAGAGCACCGGCTCGATCAACTCCCAGCGGGCATCGGACAGATCACTCGGATACGGACGTCGCGCAGTCATGCTTCCGGCGTACCGCCGCTGACCGAGTGCGCCCAGGCGCACGGCGACGGCGCCGGAAGCACACGACCGCGGAAGCCGGGCGTCCTGGGATGAGACAGGGGCAAGTTACTTCCCGCCCCAACTGCCACCTCGTCCGGCCCGCAGGCTCCCAACCACACCTGCCATCACTTCCGCACCGCAATCCCGCACTCCGAGAATCATCTCAAAAACAAGCAGTACAGATGAAAACGACCTCTTAGCGTCGCAGCTTGCTGATCCAGTCTTGCGGCACTCGGCCTGCCGGTCCCGGGGCTGGCTGTTCCTCGGGGTGACTGGTAGGCGGTGCGAGGTCCGGTCCGACCTCGATCCTGGCTCGAAGCTTTGCACGATGGGGTGTCCGGTGGTGTGGTAGTGGGCTGTTGCGTGTTGGGACGGGGAGCTGTCGCAGCAGCCGATGTGGCCGCATGTGACGCAACGCCTGAGGTGGAACCACCAGCCGTTTGTCGCCACGCATTCGACGCAGCCGGTGCCGCTGGGTGGGATGGCGGGGTCGATGCCGAGGTCGCGGGTCATCGGGGCTCCTTCGAATCAGGGGGATGGAGTGGCGAGGGGGGAGCAGTATCTGGAAGCGGGTGTCGACGGGTGCGGACTCGACCTGGAGGTTGCCGTGGTGTTTGTTGACCACGATGCGCCAGGCGATGTCGAGGCCGAGCCCGGTGCCTTCGATTACGGGTTTGGTGGTGAAGAAGGGGTCGAAGATCCGGTCCTGGATCTCCGGGTCGACTCCGGTGCCGGTGTCGCGAATCTCTATGAGCAGCCGGTCCTGGGCGCGTGCGGTGCGTATGGTCAGCGATCCCCGCGCGTCGGTGTCGCTCATGGCGGCGATCGCATTGTCGATCAGGTGGGTCCAGACCTGATTGAGCTCGGCTGCGTAGGCAGGGATGGCTGGCAGCGTGAGGTCGTACTGCTTGATCACCTCGATGTGTGAGCCGATTTTGCTGGCCAGCATCAGCAGGGTGCTGTCGAGCAGTTCATGCACATCGACCGGGCGGTAGGGCGCTCGGTCCAGCTGCGCGTATTGCTTGGCGCCGTCCAACAGGTGCGAGATGCGTGCGGTGGATTCCGTGATCTCGTTCATCAGCAGTTCGTTCTCGACCGTCTGGCTGAGCCATCTGATCGCTGTTGGCAGGGTGGCCTGGTCGACCGTTGCGGCGATGCGGTCCAGCCACGTGTCGCCCAGGCCGGCTTGGACGAGGGCTGGCGCTATCTGCCAGCTGTGCCGGATGGCGTGGTCATCGAGCCAGTCGGTGAGCGCGTCTTCCCGGTCGGCGGCTTCCAGCGGGGTGAGTCCAAGACCGGGTAGAACTTCTCTTCCGGCGGGTCCCACGGCTTGAGCACATAGTGGTCGAGGTCGACGACGTTGATCGCGTCGATCGCCGCGCTGGTGTCCACGTATGCGGTCAGCAGGACTCGGCGGGCGCCGGGAAACACGTCCATGGCCTGCTCAAGGAATGCGATGCCGTTCATCTTCGGCATGCGGTAGTCGGCAAGAATCACGGCTACTGGTCGCCGCGCAGCTTCAACTCGTTAAGCGCTTCGAGCACCGATTCCCCAGATTCCGCGATCAGGTGCGAGGCGCAATAGCGTCGCCGCAGATCCCGTGCGATGGCCCGGGATACTCCCGGGTCATCGTCCACGGTCATGATGATGGTCCGCGCCGTCTCGGTGTTCTGTGGCACGTGTCCCCCAAATATTCAGGCAAAGCACTCAAGGAGCTTCGGGAGCGGCACGCACTTTCTCTATGATGCGCTCCGCAATCTCTGTGAACCAAACTATTTGAACAGAAGATAGATGATCGAAGAAGAGTCGTCGAATTTCCTCGGCCTGCCGAGGGCTTGCTTCGACAATGGCCGATCGGCCTTCACGGGTGGCGGCAACGAGAGCCGTGCGTCTGTCATCGGCGTACTCCTTTCTGACGACCAAACCTCGTTTCTCCATGCGGCTCAAATGGTGAGACAGTCGGCTCTTCTCCCAGCCCAGGCAGGCGACCAACTCCGAGATGCGTATCCAGCCGTCGGCTGCCGCAGTCTGCGACAGCTCCGTCAAGACGGCGCAATCGGCTTCGGAGAGACCGAATTCGACCTGGACAGGCCGTGCCGTTCGACTGACCAGAAGTGCGCTCATTTGCAACAGGCCACATCACGCCCGCATTTCAGTCGCTGACAGCGAAGGCGGTCTATTTTCCATGTGTCCACCATACGAGACGACGGTTCCACACGGCCCCGCTAGTCGGAGATTTTCAAACCTGATGCCCGCAGGGTCCGGAATGGTCACAGAATGGCTGATTCCCGGATCGGCCGCATCCGCACAGCATGACTCGCGTTTCGTGGCGAATTCCTGCTGCTGTCTCTATGTGCAGATCCCCACGGATATGCAGTGTTCCATCCCAATGCCGCTGCAGTTGCGTGGGCCGCTGCGGTTCTTCATCGCGCTCTGCCCGCATGTGATACTGAAGGCGCCACTCGGGCAACGCCTTACTACTTCGGCTATTGCACGGGCGGGCTCGGCGCCGGCGTCGATCCACGGCCTGCGATCGACGTCGAAGACCCTTGGCAGCCCTCGCAGGCATTCCACCTGATGGAGGCAGATCCGGGATTCGTAGCTGACAGTGATGTCAGCACCCTCGTAGCGTTTGACGCCGGGCCGCATCGTGCGGTCCCCACCAGCGGGAGGTGTCGTGGTCATCAGTCACTGACCTTGCTCTTGCCCGAGTAGACGAGCGCCTGGTACTCGGGATGGCGTGCGATCCAACCTGCGTAGAACGGGCAGACGGGCAGGACGGCGAGACCGGCAGCGCGCGCCTCGTTCAGCGAGGAGCGGACAAGGGCTGCGCCGATCCCCTGCCCCTCGTAGCCGGGGTTGACCTCGGTGTGCACGAAGGCGATGAGTTGCTTCGTACGGATGTACTCGGCGAAGCCCGCCAATTCACTGCCGATGATGGCCTCGTACCTGTTCGCTGCCGCGTTGTCGACGATCTGCACAGTAGGCGTTTGCGCGTCGCTCATCTGGTCCGCTCCCGGGGTGTTGGGTCCTGGCCTTGCGGGTGTGCTGTGGGGTTGTTGTTTCCGGGCGGCCGCTTGGGGGGGGTGGGCGGCCGCCGTCGGGGGGGTCAGGCGGTGGTGGCGAGGGCTTCCTTCAGGCTGGCGACGGCCAGGAGGACGGCGTGCTTGGCGGCTTCGGTGTCGTGCAAGGCGTTGACCATGACGAAGTCGTGGACGATGCCGCCGAAGCGGGCGTTGGTGGCGGCGACGCCGGCCTGGCGCAGCCGGGCGGCATAGGCCTCGCCCTCGTCGCGCAGCACGTCGGCCTCGGCGGATGATCGACACGGACGGACTGCACCACCCGGTCACGCTCCTCGCGGGGGATTCCTTCCTCCTCACCCGGCCTCAGGAGTTCGTCCTCGGCAGCTCACCACACAGCAGCGTGCAGCCGGCCTCCCCCCTCTTTCGTGCGACAGGCGGGGCCAGTGCAGAGGCCGGACCCCTTGACGAGCCGGTGACCGCCCGCCTGGTCGGCGGCAGCTTCACCTTCGGCCGGCGCGCCCGCCAACTCCTGCTCGACGCTCTTCCGCCATTGATTCATCTCCCCGCCCATGCGCAGGGCGCGGCAATGCTCCCGCATTTGTTGAGCAGGATCGACCAAGAGGCCCGCACAGGCGGCCTCGCCTCGAACGTGATCACCGAGCACCTCGCCGTCGTCCTGCTCATCGACGTCGTCCGCTACCACCTCAGCCATCAGCCGGACAGAACCGGTTGGCTGCAAGGCCTGAGCGACCCCGTGGTCTCCGCCGCCCTCCATGCCATCCATGCCGATCCGGCCCGACGCTGGACGGTACGGCTGCTGGCGGACGTCGCGCACGTCTCTCGTTCGACACTCGCCGCACGCTTCAAGACCGTCGTCGGCCAAGGTCCCCTGGAGTACCTCAGGCGGTGGCGCCTGGAACTGGGAGCACATCGACTGACCGCGACCGACCAGACCGTCGCCACCATCGCCGATGCCGTCGGCTACGGATCCGAGGCGGCGTTCGCGCTCGCCTTCAAACGCGAGCTCGGCACTGCACCGGGCAGCTACCGCAGAGAGTCCCGCAAGCAGGCCCCCACCGCTCTCCCGCAAGGCATATCCGGGGTCGCAGTGGGTGCACCCCTATAACGTCGCGTCCCCATATGTGCGGTCTCTCGCTGGGCGGTGGGGGGCAGCGGTCGCCGCATCGCTGACGGTGGCAGTCACCCGGCCCGATGGCGCGCATCGAGCGGCCTCGACGAGGGCGGCGATGCGAATGATGCGGTCGATCCGGCGGGGCGCGCCGTCCGCGGATAGGCCCCCGACGTGTCGGCCTGCTCGCCCGGCTCGCCGGGAAGGGTGGCCGCGACGGTGGGTGTCACGGCGGCCACCCTGCGCTACCACCCCTCGAAGGGCGGACGGACAGAGAGCCCCGACCGGTAGCCGATGCCCGGTCGGGGCTCTCTTGTTCGGCGTTACAGGGGGCGAATGTTCTCCGCCTGCGGGCCCTTCTGGCCCTGCGTGACGTCGAACTCGACCTTCTGACCCTCGTGGAGCTCGCGGTAGCCCTGGGCGGCGATGTTCGAGTAGTGGGCAAAGACGTCCGGGCCGCCGCCTTCCTGCTCGATGAAGCCGAAGCCCTTTTCCGCGTTGAACCACTTCACAGTGCCTTGAGCCATGTTCCTGTCTCCTTCTAGGGGACTTGTATCGGGTCCCGCACCGTGCGGGATCCGGAGGTGATCGCCCTGGTCCGGAGAGGCGTTGAAAAGCAAAAACGCCCGCGATTGCGATCACGGGCGAACGGGACTTCGGAACCACGACTGCTGATCACGACGCTACACCGGTTGGTGGCGCTCGGCCACAAGTATCCGGTCACCGCGGCACCCGCCCTGACGTGCCAGACGAGTGCCATCCGCCCACCTACTGATTCCCAATGGGGTTGTCAACTGGTGTCGGTGACAGGCTCTGTGAGCGTCTCAGCCGAGTGCAGCCGGAGGCGGCGGTGCGGTGGCCTCGAAGGTTCGACCGTCGCGTATCAGGGCCCACAGGACGTTCAGACGGCGTCGCGCGAGCGCGATGATTGCCTGTCTGTGGCTCTTTCCCTCAGCTCTTTTGCGTTCATGGGACGCTTGGGAGACGGGGCAGGAGCGGGCGGCGACCATGTAGAAGACCCGCATAAGGCGACGGCAGTAGCGCCGTGGGCGGCGCATGTTGGGGTGCACAGGACCACTGCTCCCTGTGGTCTCGGGCCGGGCAGCGGCCAGGGAGCCGACCGCCTCACCGGCCGTCCGGCCAAGAGCGGCGTCAGGCAACGCTCCACTGGTGGGCGCCTCCGCCGCGCCACTCGATCCACTGGTCGTCGTCCAGGATGCTGCCGGGATCGTGGAGGGCATGGCGCTGTGACGTAGAAGCTGCCGGAGGCGATGCTCGCTGCCACCGGTGCCTGACCCGGCTCTGTCTGCGGGATGGGCAAATCTCAGCCGGACGACTTCTCGATCACGCCTGGCGGGCACCGTGGCCCAGCATCGGGATCGGGCGGTGCCCGGTTAGGTCATGCTCCGGCGAGCACGATCTTCTTACCGCCGGCCCGGCCGGTAACCACCCGGTCGAACGCAGCCGGTCCCTCGCTCAGCGGCAGGGGTTCCGGGGCGAGCTTCAAGATGCCCGCGGCGACCTGCTCCGCCAGCTGGACAAGCTGCGCGGCATTGGGTTCCACGTAGAGGTCCCAACTTGTGATGCCTCGTTCCTCCGGAGGCGCGTCCGAGGTCAGGGAGCACAGTCGGCCGCCGTCCCGCACCAAAGGCAGGGCGGCGTCCGCCGTGCCGGTGGCGATGATGAGGGCGGCGTCGAACCCGCCGCGTACCTTGGCCGACCAGTTCGGGTCGTGGTAGTCGACGACCTCCGTCGCTCCCAGACCGAGCAGGCGCTCGGCAGCTGCAGCGGAGGCGGTGGCGGTCACCTCGATGCCCTTGGCCGCAGCGAGCTGGATGGCCAGGGCTCCGGTGGCCCCGCCTCCGTTGGTGATCAGAAGCCGCTGACCTCGGCTGAGGTCCAGCTTCTCCAGGGCCTGCAACGCCGTGAGCCCGTTGACCGGCAGCGCCGCCGCGTGCACGGCGTCCAGCCCGGGTGGGCACGCTGCCGCGTGATCCGCGTTGATCAGAACGCGTTCGGCCCAGAAGCCGCTTCCCCCGGGCAGCGGGGCCTCGTGTGCGAGCACCCGGTCACCTACGGCAAACCCGGTGACACCCGCGCCGACGGCCAGCACCTCGCCCGCGCCCTCCATCCCCAGCGCCGCCGGGGGGCGCAGCCCCACGTCCCAGCCGGCGCCGTTCAGCAGTTGGTCCCACGGGCCGACCCCGGCCGCCTCAACCGCCACCAGGATCTGACCGGGCCCGGGAGATGACGGTTCGGGCAACTCCAGCAGGACGACTTCGTTCTCGACCCCGGACACTCCGCACGCCTTCACAGCAGATCTTTGTCCTCTCGTTCAGTCCGGCCGACCAGGAGGTACGGGCCGGAAACCCAAAGCAGGCAGCAGTGTCGACCTGGACACTCCGCACGCCTTCACAGTAGATCTTTGTCCTCTCACTCAGTCCGACCGACAGGTTCCACATCCCCAGTGCCTCGGACAGCAGCCTTGCCGCCGACGGCAGGTCGCCATCAGTCCGCGCCTCCTTCACTCTCGCCACCACCTGTTTGAACCTGTTGTGGTCAAGGGCGTGCCACGGAGGCCGCGGCGCTCGACGAACGGTAGGCCGTGGACGTCCAGGCGCTGCGAGAGGTGTTGCCCGACCCGGTCGGCGTCGACGAGATCGAGGCCCGCTTTGGCGCGGTCTGGATCTCGTCGACGCCTACCACCAACAGTTCCTCGCCGAGCCCGTTCGGCGAACCCGCGGTGCAGGTCGAGAACCAGATGCCGGGCGAGTGAGAGGTCCGCCGACGCCGTTGGGTCATCCGGGCCACCAACGATTGGGTCGCCGGCCGGCGACCCGCCACCGACATCGCGCGGGCCGTGATGACCGGCGGCCCCTGCCGCCGCTCTGGTTGTCCGGGGTGGGCCGACATCGAGGACTGAGGTGTCCGCGGCCTGCGGACTTCGGCCGCAGTCGTTCCCGATGCCGGAGATCTCTAGCCGAAGGTGAACAGCCGGCCGGCTTCGAAGCGCGAAATCGGGCTGCTGTACGCCTTCGTGGGGTCGGGGTAGCCGAGGGCCAGCAGCACTGTCGTGGTGTGTCCGGTTTCGCGGATCTTGAATGCCTTGTCGACGCTGGTCGGGTCGAACCCTCCGCCCTGGTGGTGAGGATGACGGTGTGTGAGGCGTTCAGGATCTTCTCGCTGTTGTCCTGGAAAGCAGCACGTTCGAGCTGATGTTCCGGCACGACCTGCTCGACGGCGCGCCGCAGGCATCGGACCAACCGAGGCTGCGCGACTGCTGATCCTGGCCGCACTCGCCGCTCTCGGCCTGCTGCCCGCGTCGCGGCTGCCCCGGCGTCCGGCCCACCAGGAAGGAGACGACACGACCGCCTCACGTCCGGCGCAAGCACCAACACCACAGGCAGCACCCGCTCGACACACGAACAGTTGAGCAACCACCGAACACGCCCAGGCTGATCCGGTCATGTACCAGACCGATCTTCAGTGTCCGCAAACGATCGTCTGCCGTTGCTGCTGATACCGGCACCCGCAAGAAGGGCATCGGTTTCGCGGCTTGAGTGGCTCATTGGCCCTTCTCGGTGAACCAGTTGATCAGGCCGTGGGCTGTGTTGTGGGGGGAGTCGATCCCGGGCATCTCGTCGGTGACGGTCTCGGCGCTGCGGGGGAACATGGCCTGCTCGTACTCAGTGAGCGCCGTCTCGATGTCGTCGGGGTGCGCGGCGAGGGCTTCACCGAGTTCGGCGCCGTCGAGCATGGCCAGGTTGGCGCCCTCGCCGTTGGGGGCCGCGAGGTGGGCGGCGTCGCCGAGCAGGGTCACCCCCGGCACCCGGTCCCACCGGTGCCCGGTCGGCAGAGCGTAGAGGGGGCGCAGGACCGGCGCGACGTCGCTGTCGGTGATCAGCGCGGTGAGCTCCGGTGCCCAGCCGTCGAATTCCTGCGCGATCCGCGCGGTGGCCGTGTCGGGATCGGTGAGATCGATGGCGGCGAACCAGTCCTGCGGCTCGGACAGCCCCACGTAGGCGTGCAGAGTGTCGTCCTTTTCCCGGTGAGCGAAGATCTCCCTGCCCGGTGAAGGAGCGATCAGCATCCCGCCGCCGACCGCTTTCGCGGCGGCCGGGTGCCGGGTATCGGCGTCGAACAGGTAGGTCTCGACGACCGATTTACCGATGTACTCGGGTGTGGCAGTGGACAGCAGCGGCCGGACCCGTGACCACGCGCCGTCCGCGCCGACCAGCAGGCTGGTGACGACGGTGCCGCCGTCGGCGAACGTCACCTCATGGCGGCCCTCGCCGAGGGCACGGGTGCCGCTGACCTTGTGCCCCCACCGCACGGTGCCGGCCGGGAGTGAGTCGAGCAGAACCTGCCGCAGGTCGCCGCGCTGCACCTCGGGACGTCCGCCCGTACCGTCGTCGGCTTGGTCCAGCAGGACGGTCCCGTCCCGGTCGAGGACCCGCAGCGCCTGACGGCCCTCCAGGATGATGGCGTGGAACTCGTCCATCAGCCCGGCCGCCTTGAGGGCGAGCTGCCCGTTGTAGTCGTGGATGTCGAGCAATCCGCCCTGCGCGCGCGCCGAGGCGGAGGACTCCGCCTCGTAGACCGTCACCGGGATTCCGTGGACGTGCAGGACGCGGGCCAGCGTGAGTCCGCCGAGTCCGGCGCCGATGATCGTGACTGGGGTGTGCATGGTGGCTCCTTCGAGATCGGGCCGCCCGGTGAGCTCCGGCCGGCCGTCTCTGGAAAGGTGCCAGCCCCCGCCTACGAACCACCGACATCCGACCGACAGCACCCGACAGTGCTCCGACATGGCACCGACACCGCAGATCAGCTGGCTGTCAGATGGACACGCCCCCTGGTTGAGCCCGTACCAAGCGCGGACGGCGAGCGGTGGTGGCCGTTTTCAAGGCTCTGGCCGCAGTTCCGTGAACCCCAGGTCAGCGGCGGGAACGAGGGATCGTTTCGGCAGGGTGTCCTCTGTCGTGGCGAGCAAGACGGTTGAGGACGTGCTGTTTCCCGGGATCGATGTGCGGGTGGAGCGGGTGAGCGACGCCTCCGACATCCTGATGGTGGAGGTGGTGTCGACGGCCCGTCCAGGCCGGTGCCCGAACTGCCGGAAGCAGGCGAGGCGCGTACACAGCACGTACCAACGCACCCTTGACGAGCAGCCGTTGGGCCCGCGCCGGGTCATAGCCCGGCTCCGGGTCCGCCGGTACTTCTGCGACCGGAAGAGCTGTTCCCGCAAGACGTTCGTCGAGCAGGTGCCGGGCCTGTCCGAGCGACACCGCCGCTCCGGCACCCGGCTGACGGGCTGGCTGCGGTCGATCGCAATCGAGCTCGGCGGCCGTCCGGCCGCCCGGCTGTGCCAACGCCTGCGGCTGGCCGCGGGCCCGGACCCGACTGCTCAAGGCTGTTGAAGGCGCCATCGGTGTCGGACCGTGCCCCGCGGGTGCTGGGGGTTGGCCCTGTCCACGAGAACGGACAGCACATGTTCACCACTTCCGGAGGCACCAAGGATTCGAACAGTCCGCGACCTACGGCTCTGCAGGACGGAGTGATCAGTCCCACCAGTCGTCGCCGGTGTGCCAACGCCGCACCCATTCCTCGAAGCCCCATGCCTGGTCGCCGGGCGCCGGGACGGCGCCGACATCGGCGACCATCCACACCTCTCCGCGACGGGAGCCGGTCGTCAGCAGAAGCCAGAACGACTGCCCGTCCTCGGACCCGAGAACAACGGACCCCTTGTTGAACACGGCGTCGATCCGCGGGTCCTCGGGGCTGACATTCTCATCGTCCTCCCAGCCCCAAGCTGCCTCCAGGGGGAACGGTTCCCCTGGCCTACGCGGGCCGAGGTCGGGCCAGGTGTCGGGCAGCCAGCCGAGCGGTTGGAGACCACCGTCGCCGGCGGGGCCCAGGCTCGACCCGTTGCTGACTTCCGCGATGAAGGTCCTGTACGGCTCCGGCAGGACCACCCCGTTCTCCTCCTCCCACTCCGCGACGGCTTCATGCCCGAGCGCCGGCTCGCGCCACTCCGGCGGGAAGACGGAGCGCAGGAAGTCGAGAGTGGCCTCGGCGGGACGCTGATCACGTATGTCTGTCACAGCAGCATGCTGACAGAAAGGGCTGACAGCCCATCGCGGCTGCCTCACTCCGGCAGCCCCGCCCCCGGCCATGAACATCGAACAGAGCCGAAGGCCGACGCCTCCCGAAGTGGTGAACATGTGCTGTCCGTTCTCGTGGACAGAGCCACCTCGGCGCCGGCATGGACAGCCGGGCCTTCCGGATCAACTGGCCCGAGGGCACCCGGCTGTTCGAGGTCGACACCGCCGCGCCACTGGACTTCAAGGCTTCGGTGCTGCGCCAGGACCGTGCCGTCCCACGCTGCGAGCGGATCACCGTCGCGGTGGATCTGCGTGAGGACTGGCCGAGCGCGCTGGCCGCCGCAGGGCACGACCCGGCGCTGCCGACCGTGTGGATCGCCGAAGGACTGCTGATCTATCTGCCCGAGGACGCGGTGGAGCTGCTGCTGGCCCGGATCAGCGCGCAGTCGGCGGCCGGCAGTCGGATGGGGCTGACGTTGGGCTCGCGCGGCGTGATCGAGCGCTTCGGCGCGGACGCCGTGCCGGGATCGGCGGCGTCCATGTGGATCTCGGAGATACCCGACGACCCGGTGAGCTGGCTGGCCGGGCACGGCTGGGAGGCCAGCTGCCACACCCTGCGCGAACGCGCCGCCGCCTACGGCCGCCCTGTCAGCACCCCGCCCCAGCGCGAGGAACGGCCCGGCGGACTGATCTCGGCGGTCCGCCGGTAGACCGCCTCCCGGTTCCCTAGATGATCGATCCCAAGGGGGCCGGCCTGACGAGTGGAGCCAGGTTCATACGCGGCCGGCCGGTCATGCGCGCACTGACCGCCCACGACCACTGAAGTCCGCCCTGAAGCCGCCTGGCTGGACGGTGGTGTGGTCGACAGTCATTCGCCGTGGAGGAAGTGCTCCCGCGGGTGCACGTGTTGCTGTCTTTAGGTCGAGGTGATCGACACGGTCGTCCGGGTCGAGGCCCGTACGACCGCAGGACAGGCGCCCTGTCCGGGGGTGCGGGTGCTGGTCGGGGCTGACTCACGGCTCCTACCTGCGATTTCCTCGTGCTCTGCCGACACGGGGGCAAGTTCGTCGGGGTGTCGTGCGGGTGCGGAGGTTCGTCTGCGAGGAGGAATCTTGCGAGCGCCGGCGTTGTTCAACGGTGTGCTGGAAGGCTGATGAGGATCGGCGCTCCACCCCACGGCTGCTCTTCCGTCCCCGGGCAGTTGGACCTTCCGGAGCCCTGGGTGAATGGGGGTAGGTGAGCGTGTTCGGGTGGTACTTGGGCCGCTCATCCGTGCCGGCCTTCAGGTCTGGGCCCTGGTCCGTCTTGACCGAGGCAGAGTCTCTGCCCGTCCGTCGCGCCGATGCCTGGAGACGTCCCGGGACCCGGCGACCGGCAGGCCGCTCACCACTTCAGCTGACGACCAGCGTCACCCGCCACGATGTACCGTCGGGGCGCGTGCTGGTCAGTGTGGAGGCACCGGGCGACCGCGCGACGAACAGTCCCGGTGTGACGCCCAGCGGGGCGGTCATCACCCCGGTGCCGACAGGCGCGAGAACATGAGGGTTGGAGCTGCCGATGGCGCGCCAACTCATGCCCTGCACGGCGCCCTCGGGGGCGGCGAGGAACACGTCCACCCGCTGGCCGATGCGCAGACAGAAGGCCCCGGAGTCCGCCTGAGTGAGGGATCCCGCGGAACGCGGCAGAGTCGCGGGGTGGAGTTGGTGGCACCGCACCGCCACGCCCGTCGGCGAGGAGGAGGTCGGCGGCGCGGAGGGCGGGGCCGAGGTGGCGGCGGCGGAGGTACATCCGGTGAGGAGTGCCGTCGCCACCAGTGCGGCGCTGAGCCCCGCGGCGAAGTGCCGCGGTGGCGGTGTGCGGCGGGCCGTAGCCATGTGCTTCCTCTCGAACGGGCCGACCGGGAGCCCCGGGGCCGTCCGGCTGGCGGCCGGGCGACCCCAGGGCGTCGAGGTCAGTGCTGGTTGGTGGGGCTGGTGTAGGAGACGACGCAGCCGCCGCCGTCGTTGTTGAAGTTGTTGCTCCACAGTGACTGGATGGCGTAGTCGGAGCCGTTCATGGCGACGATCGTCGAAGCGCCCTGCCCGCTGGAGATCCAGGCGCACTTGTCACCGGTCTCGTAGCCGGTCGAGTCGAGCCACCCCGTGCTCGCGGTCGGGTCGGTGAGCGTCTCGGCGTACTCATGCCCGCCCACGATGGTCACGCCCTCGGTGGTCCCGTTCACTCCCGTGCTACCGGTGCTCACGAAGTTGGCGCCGCAGGCACTGCCGGCGTCGGTGATGTAAGGGAAGTTGGTGTACGGCAGCGGGGCGCCGCTGCCGGTCGTCGTCTGGTCGTGCCAGGCGCAGTACTGGGTCTTGAAGCCGGTGGGGACGGCCCCGTGCGGGGCGTCCACGATGATCTGCACGTTGTCGCCGGAGACGCCGAAGTGCGCCGCGGCCTTCACCGCTTCCGCCGCTATCTGGGCATTGGACGGCTTGCTGGGCGCGGAGACGGAACTGTCCAGCCAGGTGCCGCCCACCGGGTTCGACGCCGGGTGTCCGACGGGAGTTCCGGCGCCGTTGCACTGCGTGGTACCGACTACGACGCCCTCGCAGTACTGCGTCTGCGAGGCGGACCAGGTGTCACCACTGCCATAGGCGTGCTGGAAGAACGACAGTTGCAGAGCTGCCTCACCGGAGGGGTCGTTGGTGACGGTCGATCCGGTGCCCCACTGGGAGCCCCAGTAGACGACGTAGACCTTGGGGCTGGTGACGACTGCGCCTCCGCCGTACGACAGGAGGTTGGTGGAGGCCGCCGCGGCGGGACGCGCGTCGCGCGCTGCCATCTGCTTGGCGTGACCAGAGGTCTCGGGTGTCTGGGCACCGGCGGGCGAGGAGCCGAGGAGTGCGGCGGCGGTGAGCGCCGCGGCGGTGACAGCGACCCGGCCGAGGGTCGATCTGCGCAGCATCATGGGTCCTCCGATGAGAGGTGGTCAACCGACTGGGACAGGGCGGCCCGCCGGCCGGAACGATGCCTCTGTATATGACGGCAGCGTTTCAGGAATACGGAATGGCTTGCCCGGCGGGAATAGGGGTTGGGATGCAACCTGCCGAGAGGAAAGTAGCGAGCTTGATGGATCGCGGTCAAGAACAGATCTTCAAGGCTTCAACGACCCTTTTCCAGCGCGTCGCTGCAGGGGGGTCAGGCCCCGGACGCCGTTGCAAATGACCCGTAAAAGGCTCGTCGCGAAACGGGAATCTCCGGAGAGGGTTTTCCCTGTGCCGTAGCCCTTGTTTTTCGCGCGGAGCACTCCGGAACGCGGTCGACTCCCCTGCGGACGACACCGTAAGCGCCTGCCCGGTCAAATGAGCGGAACGACCCGGTAAAGAGCGGTCGACGGGCTGCCGGGAGTCCGTCCGTCTGTACGGAGTGGGAGTCACCGCGGACACCGGCCACCGGGACCCAGGCGCCGTCCTGCGCACGGGAGTTCACGTTCCGTCCAGCAGCACATTTCTTTGATCACTGTTGACAGATCAAGCCTGTCGGAGAACAACCCCGAGGGATAGCCTCCCCACATCCGCATCCCCCTTTGCCACCCCCCGAGACCCTGAGGGGGCGGACGCGCAAGTCCCCTTTCGAACCCAAGAGAGGACTCGTATGGCACGCACCATCAGACGGTGGTTTCTCGCAGGGGTGAGCACCCTCAGCCTCGCAGCGGCGGGCGCCGTCCCCGCGACAAGCGCAGCCCACCAGGCCGCCTTTCCGCAAGTACGACCGAGCGTGGCCGACTTCACGCAGTTGACGACCGGTCGGACCCCGCCGACCCAGTCCCAATGCGCGTCAGCGGGACGCCGCTGCTTCACTCCACAGGCCATCCAGGCGGCATACAACGTGGGCCCGTTGCACTCGGCCGGGGAGGATGGCCGCGGCCAGACGATCGCAATCGTCGACTCCTACGGGAGCGACACCATGGCCCACGATCTGCACGTCTTCGACCAGGCATTCGGCATCGCACCCATGTGCGGCGAAGAGGGCGTGAGCTGTGCGCCCGGCATGCCGACCTTCGGTGAGCTTCATCTGCAGGGGTCCCCTGCCACCAAGGCGCCGCCGTCCACGAGCAACAGCCCAGGACAGGAGGACAGGAGCGCGTGGGCCCTGGAGGTGGCACTCGACGTCGAGACCGCCCACGCCATGGCACCCGGCGCCAACATCCTGCTGGTCACCACGCCGACCGCCGAGACCCTCGGGGTGCAGGGCCTCCCTCAGATGATGGCTGCCGAGCAGTACGTCGTCGAGCATCACCTCGCGACCGTCATCTCCCAGTCCTTCGCCTCCGCGGAAGGCGCCTTCGGCAGCGCCCAGTCGTTGGAGAACCTGCGCTACGCGTTCAAGTCGGCGGCGCAGAACGGCGTCACCGTTCTCGGCTCGTCGGGTGACGACGGAAGCGCCGGCTCGGCCAAGACACCTGTGGGTCAGGGCGGATCGACGCTCCCCGGCCCCGCCGTCGAGTGGCCCGCGTCGGACCCGCTGGTCACCGGAGTCGGGGGCACGGACCTCTGCACCGACCCGGGCGCCACCAGCGGCAGGGCCGTCGACAGCGCCTCCCCGCCAGTGGCCTGCCAGAACACCCCCAGCCAGTCGGAGATCGGCTGGACCGGTTCCGGCGGCGGCTTCAGCAGTGTCTTCGCCAAGCCGGGCTACCAGTCAGGCGCGTTGCCGGCCGGCAGCACGGCCATCGGCGCCATGCGCGGCGTTCCGGACGTCTCCCTGCAGGCGAGCCCGTCGACCGGAGCACTGGTGTACCTGTCTCTCCCGCCCGACGGCCAGAGCGGGCTGAAGTGCGGCAGCACGCCGTGCAGCACGGGCTGGTACGACATCGGCGGCACGTCGCTCGCGTGTCCGCAGTGGGCGGGCCTGGTTGCCATCGCCGACCAGATCAATCACGGCGGACTCGGACTGATCAACCCGGCTCTGTACAAGCTCGCGTCGGCCCCGGCCACGTACTCGGCGGACTTCAACGACGTGACTGTGGGCAACAACGCCGCCGAGGCGTCGGTCCCGGGCTACTCGGCCACCCCAGGATGGGACCCCGTCACCGGACTGGGCACACCGAACGCGGCGAAGCTCCTGCCCGACCTCGTCAGCGCCGTGCACGGAGGCTGACCCGCAGGGTCAGCCCCCGGGCATCCCGCCCCGGCCGGTGGCGGGATGCCCGGGTACACCGATCGGTTTACGAGCGGCACGGGTCTCAGTCAGCGGCGCGTCGACGACCTCACGAGTGTGCGCACGGAAGGCGCCCATCACGGTCGGCCAGGGCAGATGCAGGTCGCAGGCAACCTGGGTGAACGGGGCCCAGCACTCCTCGCCTCTCCCCCGGCGGATGTGAGGCAGCTTCAGGCGCCGCGTTCAGGGCGATCGCCTCGTCGAATGTGGCGCCGGTCGTGGCTGCGACGGCGGAGGCCGGGGCAGCGAGCCTGGGCCGGGCGGTTGCGGTGTCGGTCACCAAGAGATCCTGCGGTGCGGTTGGCTGGATTGAGCGGGTGTTCGAACGAGTGGGTGCTGAAGAGTCCGCGGCCCTGGAGGTGCTCGCGTGGAAGGTCCGCGGCGAGCTGGCGGCTGCGGGCCTGCCCGTGGTCGCGCCGGGACTCGACCCGGTCCTGGCCGGTGGCGCCGAGGTGGACATCGATGACGGAGCCGACGCAGCGGGCGGTGTGTTCGTGGCCTGGCAGGCAAGCCCGCGGCTGCGGGCCTGCGCGAGCCGCGCGTTTCGGCTGAAGCAGCTGGACGAGCCGGTCCTGCGGCATTCCAGCGTGGTCGGGGCCGCGATGATGCAGGAAATCCCCCAGGTCTTGGCCTCGGCGGGCTTCAGCGTCGAGGACGCGCGCGACGGATACCGCCCCCAGCAGTTGCGGGTCCTGGCCGGACCGCCGTCCGGGCAGCGGCCGGTGTGGTCGCTTCGCGACGACGAGCTGGCGTTGCCCGGCTGTCAGGACGGTCCTGCCGATGGTGCCGGCTGAGCCCAGGGCGGATCACGGAGTCGTGAACCCGGACCAGGCGGAGGTTCCCGGCTGCAGGCTGTGGGTCTCGCTGCGGCGGATCTGCTCTGTGCGGTCGTGCTCGTCCTGATGGTGCAGGATCGAGATGCGCCAGCGCTGGGGTCCGTCCGGCGCGGCTGTCAGGGCTTCGGTGTTACCCGCGATCCAGTCTTCTCCCGTGATCGTCCGGATCGACGAATGTCTGCGACACCGAAGGCGTTCGTGGCCCCGACACACAGGAGCCTTGCGGGAGGCCAGGCTGCCCGACGGCGTGCTCAACGTCGTAACCAACGACCGTGAAGACGCCGCGGGTGCAGAACGACTTCTGTGAGGGTGGCAGCCTCGCGGTGGCCGGGGGTGCCCATGTGGCCGCCGCGATCACCGAGCTGATCGGGCAGGCCCCCGCCGGGTACCGCCACGTGGTGGCCACCCGGTCTCGACCTGCGCTGAGGTCATGTGTGGTGCGCCTTTCTCCATGCCGACCCGGGCCTCTCGTCGGCCGCGGATCGTCTCGATCCCCCCGGATTGATGGAGCGAGCGGGCACGGGCTCTCCCGGGTCCGCTCATGCCTGGCCGACGGTCGTCGGCTCGGAGAGCTTTGGTGGGCGTAGCGGACCTTGGGCTGCCGGTGGACGTTCCCCCGACGGCGCTCTTCACCGACCACTACGAGCTGATCGATGGTCTACAAGCTGGTCGCCCGCGCCGAGTCGGCGGACCCGAGGGCGCCTGCCGCGACCACCTCCGGTCGGGGTGCGAGGACCACGACTGGCCAGGTAGGCGGCGAGTTCCTTGGGGCGGGCGTACATGGGTCCGTGCCCGGTCGCCCACTCTGTGGTCGTCGCGCCGGCGCGGGCGGCGAGTTCCCTCTGAGTGGCGGCGGGGAGGGCGCGGTCGTCGGCGGCGACAAGGTAGTGCGTGGGCAGTTCGCGCCAGGCAGGGGGACCCGACGGTGCGGAGTCGATGCCGAGACGCGGGTACTTGGTCCTGTCTCTTCGATCAGGTTTGGCTGGCACACGTAAGGCATCCGGCTTGATAGGCAAGTCGCCGCTTGCCTATGGTGGGGTCGTGCCGGACGATGTCTTCAAGGCCCTGGCCGACCCCACCCGCAGAAAGATCCTCGACGAACTGACGAAGCGGAACGGTCAGACCCTGTTCGAGATCTGCGCGCGTCTTACGACCAAGCACGGTCTGGGATCGTCCCGCCAGGCGATCAGCCAGCACCTCGCCGTGCTGGAATCCGCGGGCCTGGTCCAGACCCGGCGCCAGGGCCGCTACAAGTTCCACGACCTCACCACCGAACCGCTTGAGCAGATCGTTGCACGGTGGCTCAAGCCCGATGCACCGGAGACCGGAAAATGAAGATCCACCTGTTGAGCGTCTGCGTCGACGACCAGGACAAGGCCCTGCGCTTCTACACGGAGGCGCTGGGGTTCCTGAAGAAGCACGAGGTCCCCCTCGGCGAGCACCGGTGGCTGACCGTGGTCTCGCCCGAGGACCCCGAGGGCACCGAACTGGTGCTGGAGCCGGACAGCCACCCCGCGGTGAAGCCGTACAAGGAGGCGCTGGTCAAGGACGGTATCCCGGTCACCTCCTTCGCCGTCGAAGACGTGCACGCGGAGTACGCTCGCCTGCGCGAACTGGGGGTGCAGTTCACGCAGGAGCCGACCGAGATGGGGCCGGTCACCACCGCGGTGCTGGACGACACCTGCGGCAACCTGATCCAGATCGCCCACACCAATTAAACCCTCAGGCGCCGTGGCCGGCCGTGGCCTGCCTCCCCGCTGTCATGCTCTGACCCAGATCAGCAGGGCCGCGGCGGTGACGGTTCCGAGGTAGACGTAGCGACGCTAGTCGTAGCGGGTGGCCACTGCGCGGAACTGCTTGAGTTTGTTCACCGCGCGCTCGACGGTGTTGCGCTGCTTGTACCGGGCGGCATCCAAGCCCGGAGGCCGTCCGCCGCGGGCGCCCTTGCGGCGGCGGGCGGCCCGGCTGTCGCGCTTCTCCGGGATCACGTGCCGGATACCGCGCCGCCGCAGATAGGTGCGGATGACGCCGTTGCTGTAGGCGCGGTCCGCGCTGACGCTATCCGGGCGTCGGCGCGGCCGCCCCTGCCCGAGGCGGGGCACCCGGATCCTGTCCATGACAAGCACGAACCGGGTGCAGTCAGCCCGCTGCCCCGCCGTGACGACCAGCGCAAGCTGGCGGCACCTTCCGTCCGCCGCCAGGTGCAGCTTGGTCGTCAGCCCGCCACGGGAACAGCCCATGGCCTCGCCTGCCGCACCGCCTCCTCCAACAGCCGCCACAGGAGGTGCGCCCGCACCTGAACTGATCTTCCGGCGGCCCCTTTTGAAGAGACAGGCTGCGGGACATGCGGAGCGCCGGCGGCGTGCTGGTGGACACGTACCGACGTGGAGTCGACGTTGATGTGCCAGTCGATGTCACCCGTGGCATCGGCGACGGCCTGGACGTGCTGCAGCAGCCTCTCCCAGTGCCGTCTGCCGACCACAGCCGGTGCCGCTTGTGGACGGTCTGCCGCGGACCGAACCGCTCCGGCAGGTTGCGCCACTGGCAGCCGGTACTGAGCCGATGAATGATCCCGTTGATCACCTGCCGGTGATCCCGCCACCGCCCGCACCGGCTGTTGTTCACCGGCAGTATCGACTCCAGCACCGCCCACGGGGAGCTCGATCATGCGTGCGTAGCCAGCCCCGTTCGCGGCAGGATGACGGCATGTTGATCAGAAAGGGCGATGTCGCGTAGGCGCCCGGAGGCCGTCCGTGCGGAGCGGTGGCGGCCTCGCAGACACGTTGTAGTTCGGCGGATCCGCGGCGTTTCCGCGAGGACTCGTGCAGCTGTCCGCCGTGTCGAGGATGAGCGGATGTGGCCTGGCACAGTTGCTGACGCGCTCGCCCGTTTCGAGTGGGCGTTCAGGCAACCCGGCCCTTATCTGAACGCGTCCCAGGTCTGGCAGCCCGGACTGGAGGTGGAGTATGCCCGGACGTACTTGACTGCGGGGCCGGGCCGGTCAGCCGGTCGAGGCCTGCCGCCCGGACCGGCCCTTGCGGTCTCGCTCCTGCAGCAGACGTGCGGTCTGCTCGGACACCGGCGCGGCCAATAGCGCCGTGACCAGGTCGACCAGTCGGCTGATGAACAACCGGTCGTCCCTGCGGGGGCGGCCGGCGGCCCGGGCGGCGAGTTCGGCGTGGCAGAAGCGCATGGCGGTGAAGCGGGTGTGGAACACCGCGGTCGACTCGGGGGTCAGCAGCGGTTCCACCAGGCGCCGCCAGGGATAGATGCTCGACCCCTTCGTCACGACGACCTCGACGAGGGGTTCGGGGCGGTTGAGCAGTTCGGCCACGATCTGCAGGAACTCGCGGCCGCCGTCGGGGTCGGCGAGTTTCGCGGCCGCGGGCAGCACCAGTGCGCCGGCGAGGGACCGGAGATCGGCCGCACCGCTGTCCTCGTACTGCTGCAGCAGCACCTCCCGGCGGGCGTCCACCGCAGGAAGGTGCTTGTCGAGTACGGCTCGCAGCAGGCCCGTCCGGTCACCGAAGTGGTACTGCAGGGCCATCGCGTTGCGCTGGCCGGCGGCCCGCTTGATCTCGTTGAGCGACGCGCCGTCGACGCCCTTGGCCGCGAACAACCGCTCGGCGGCCCGGATGAGTGTGGCGCGCGTGTCGCCGGCCTTCCGGCTCCGCGGCGATGTGGCCTGCGTCTCATGTGCTGTCACGGACGCCCATGCTAGCGTCGCGACGCCCGGAGTAATACAGCTGCATTAATTACTGATAAAAGCGCCTTGGTGCGCTGCGGGAGGCGATCCAGTGAAGGCACTGACCTACCACGGCCCCCATGACATTCGCTACGAGGATGTCCCCGACCCGGCCGTCACCAGCCCCACCGACGCGGTCATCCAGGTCACCACGGCCGGCATCTGCGGCAGTGACCTGCACATCTACGGCGGCAACGGGTTCAGCCCAGAGACTGGTTACACCCCGGGACACGAGTGCGTCGGCGTGGTCGCCGACACCGGCGCCCAGGTCACCCGCTTCAAGCCCGGTGACCGCGTCCTGGTTCCCGCCTCGGTCGGCTGCACCCGGTGCGGTACCTGCGCGAAGGGACTCACCGCCAGGTGCGAGCGAGCGAAGGCTCCGACGGATCTCTGCTACGGCGTGAGCCCGCACCTTCCGGGCAGTCAGGCCCAGGCGCTGGCCGTGCCTCATGCCGACATCAACCTGGTACGCCTGCCCGAAGGCATCTCCGACGAGGCCGCCATCGTCCTGACGGACAACGCCCCCACGGCCTGGTACGGCTGCCGCCGAGCCCGCATCCAGCCCGGCGAGACGGTACTTGTCATCGGCCTGGGCCCGGTCGGCCTCATGGCCGCGCAGTCCGCCTTCGTCATGGGTGCCGCGCGCGTGCTGGGCGCGGACCTGGTCGCGGAGCGCCGTGCCTTCGCCGCCACCCTGGGCGTCGAGCCGGTCGAGGGCGAGGACGCGCGAAAGGCCGTACGGGAGATGACCGCAGGACGTGGACCGGACGCCGTGGTGGAGGCCGTCGGCTCGGACGCCACGATCGATCTGGCCCTCAAAGCCGTCCGGCAGGCAGGACGGGCCAGTGTCATCGGCGTCAGCCAGAGCAAGGCCTTCCCCTTCCACATGGGGCTGGCCCAGATCAAGGAGCTGGAGTTCGCCATCGGGCTGTGCTCGATCCATTACGAACTTCCCGCCCTGATCCCCCTCGCCCAGGCCGGCCGGATCACGCCGGAGGCCGTGGTCTCCCACCGCTTCGCCCTCTCCCAGGGCCCCGCGGCGTACGAACTGTTCCACAGCCGCGCCGCCGGTGTCCGCAAGATCCTTCTCGACCCCACCCGTTGATCGCGACGTGGTTCTCCCCCAGGGAGCCGTATCGCCCCCGAAACGTGACCCACAGCAGGCGTACAGCCATCCCAACCAGTCGGTATGGTGCGTCGCCTGAACCACTCCTCCACGTTCACTCCACGATCCGAGCCGCAGTGGAAGGCCAGGCGATGACATACCCCGACCAGAACCGGTTTCCGCCCTCAGCACCCCCGGGACGGCCCCAGCCGCACACCGATGCCCGGTCGTACGGACACGACGCCCCTCGGTACGACGCGTTCGGGCAAGCCCCTCGGTACGACACGTACGGGCAAGCCCCTTGGGCCGAGCCCTACCCGCGCGACGCTCATCGACATGGTGCCGACCTCACCGCCCTCCGCTCGGCCTACCGGCTGCTCCGCCGAACCTCCGCGCTCGCCGCGCTCGGTTCCTTCGTGGTGTACGTCCTGCTGTCGTGCTGGGCGCCGGGCCTGATGGGGTCCAAGATCGCCGGGGAGCTGAGCCTGGGAATGGCCCTGGGGGTCCTCCAACTCGTCGTCACCTTCGCGGCGGTCTTCTGGTACGGCCGCAGCGCACGACGCTCGGTGGATCCGCTGGCCCGCGCCGTCAAGGAGCGGGCGGTTCCCACGGCCCGGGACGCGAGGGCGGCGAGATGAACGACTTCAGCTCCGGGACGCAGGCCACCGTCCTCGTTCTGTTCACCGCCCTGGTCACCCTCACGCTGCTGATCTGCGTGATGGCCGGACCGGACCGCGACGACCTGACGAACTTCTACACCGGCTACCTCTCGCTCACCCCGCTCAAGAACGGTCTGGCCATCGCCGGCGACTACATCTCCGCGGCCACGGTGCTGAGCACCACCGGCATCGTGGCGCTCACCGGATACGACGGCTACGTCCTCGCGGTCAGCACCGCCTTGTCTCTGGTGCTGCTGATGTTCCTGCTGGCCGAACCGCTGCGCAACGCCGGCAGGTTCACCATGGGCGACGTCCTGGCCCGCAACATGCCCGGGCGGGCGGTGCGTGTCGCCGCCTGCGTGGTGACGCTTTCTGCGACCCTCCCCTTCCTGGTCGTCCAGCTCTCCGGGGCCGGCTCGCTGCTCATCTTCATCCTGAACCTCCCGCACGTGGCGGGCGCCAGGACGGCGTGCATCGTCATCGTCGGCAGCCTGATGATCATCTACGCGGCGCTCGGCGGAATGAGGGGCACCGCGCTCATCCAGATGATCAAGATCGTCATCCTGCTGGGCACCAGCGCCCTCATCGCCGCCTTGGTGCTGAACCGCTTCGGCTGGAGCCTCGGCAACGTGCTCAGGGCCGCCCAGCAAGGCAGCGGCGCCGGCCCGGCCTTCCTGCAACAGGGCCTGGAGCTGGGCACCTCGCCCGTCGACCGGCTGGACTTCGCCGGTCTCCAGATCACCGTGGTCCTCGGCGTGGCCTGCCTGCCCCACATCACGATGCGTCTGTACTCGGCCCAGGACGTGCCGGCCGTGCGTCGCTCCATGTCGTGGGCGGTCGCCACGGTCACCACGTTCTGCCTGCTCGTGATCATCATGGGCACGGGCGCGGCGGCGCTGGTCGGATCGCGGTACATCACCGCGGCCGACCCGCAGGGCAGGACGTCGGTGCTGATGCTGTCGCAGGTGCTCGGCGGGGCACGCGGTTTCGCGGGCACGACGATTCTCTACTCGGCCGTCGCGGGCATGGTGTTCATCACCCTGCTGTCGTCGGTCGCCGGTATGACCCTGGCCGCAGCCTCGTCACTCGCCCACGACCTGTTCGCCCATGCATCGCGGCGGGGGCAGCCGGAGCCGCGTACGGAGATGACGGTGGCGGTGTGGATGAGCGTGGCCGTGGGCACCGTCGCGATCGGGCTCGCCACCCTGGTCCAGGAGTGGAACGTCGGCGTGCTGACCACTCTGGCCATCTGCATCGGCGCATCGGCGGTGGCCCCCGCGCTCACCTACTCGCTGTTCTGGCGCGGGTTCACCCGCACCGGCCTGCTCGCCACCCTCTACGGCGGCGCGGCCTGCGCGCTGTTGCTGATGGTCTTCTCCAAGGCCGTGTCCGGCACGCCGTCGGCCGTCTTCCCGCACACCGACTTCCATCTGTTCCCCATGCAGTCCACCGGACTGGTCTCCGTCCCGTTCGGCTACGTTGCGGGCTGGCTCGGCAGCCGTCTGGACCAACGGCGCCGCGCCGCGGACAGCTCGGAGGCCCGGCGACTGTACGAGGAGAGCGAGGCACGGCTGCTCGCCGCAGCGGAGTGACAGCAGCTGCGCGGGCGGACCGCGCGAGCGGCCTCGCCGCCGCTGTGGTCCGCCCGCCGGCCCACCCGGGCCGGCGTCAGGTGAACGCGCCTGCCAGTGGTTGTTCGGTCCACACGGTCTTGCCCTCACGGCTGTAGCGGGTGCCCCAGCGCTCGGCCATCTGGGCCACCAGGAACAGACCGCGCCCGCCCTCGTCGGTGGTACGGGCGCGGCGCAGATGTGGTGAGGTGTGACTGCTGTCGCTGACCTCGCACACCAGAGACCGTTCACGGATCAGCCGCAGGGTCGCGGGGCCGCTGGCGTACCGGTAGACGTTGGTGACCAGTTCACTGGCGATCAACTCGGTGGTGAACGCCAAGTGCTCCAGACCCCATTCGGCCAGCTTGGCCGAGGTCAGCGCCCGGGCTCGGGCCGCGCTGGCAGGCTCCGGCGGCAGACGCCAGGAGGCGACATCGGCCGGTGACAGCATGCGGGTGCGGGCGATCAGCAACGCGACGTCGTCGGCGGGGCGCGTGGGCACGAGTGAGTCGACGACCGCTTGGCATGTCTGTTCCAGCGCGTTCGCAGGGCGGGTGAGCGCTGCGCACAGCATGGTCAGGCCGATGTCGGCATCGATATGGCGTTCGCCGATCAGTCCGTTGGTGTACAGGCAGAGCAGGCTGCCCTCGGTCAGTTCGATGTCCCGGGCCTCGAACGGCAGGCCGCCCAGGCCGAGCGGTGGGCCGGCGGGCAGGTCGAGCAGCGCCACCTGTCCGCCGGGAGCGGTCACCACCGGCGGCGGATGGCCGGCGCGGGCCGCGGTGCACCGCCCGGAGACCGGGTCGTACACGGCGTACAGGCAGGTGGCGCCGACGACCTGCTCGCCCACGGGCCGCTCGCCGGCCGCTTCCTGTTCGGCCGCCAGCAGCAGGACCAGATCGTCCAGCCGGGAAAGGACCTCGTCCGGTTCCAGGTCGAGGCTGGCGAGCGTGTGTACGGCGGTGCGCAGCCGGCCCATGGTGGCGGCAGCGTGGATGCCACGTCCCACCACGTCGCCGACGACGAGGGCGACCCGGGCCCCGGACAGGGGAATGACGTCGAACCAGTCGCCGCCCAGGCCGGGGGCCGCGCTGGCCGGCAGGTACCGCAGAGCCACCTCGACGGCCGACTGGTCCGGGACCGTCCGGGGCAGCAGGCTGCTCTGCAGGGTGAACGCGGTCTGCTGTTGCTGGGTAAAGCGCCGGGCGTTGTCGATGGCGACGGCGGCGCGTGAGGCGAGTTCCTGGGCGAGGGTGAGATCGTCCGCCTCGAAGGGATCGGGGCGGCGCGAGCGCCACAGGGTCAGCACCCCCAGCACCAGGCCACGGGCGGCCAGGGGTACCACGATCAGCGAGTGGGCGCCCAGGTCCGGAGCGTGGGTCCCCTGGTGGCCTTCCGCCGAGAACCAGTCGGGCGGAAGCACCGGTTCCAGGACGGGCCGTCCCTCGGCCAGGCAGGCGGCCTGGGGTGTGTCCGGCGCGAACTGCACGGGCTCGCCCTGGGGGTGGGGCGGGCCGGCTTGCTGGGCACCGACGCCGCAGGCCCCCACGCGCACCACGGGCCCGCCCAGGGCGTGTGCCGGTTCCTCACCGCGGGTCACCGACTGCAGCAGATCCACCGAGGAGTGGTCGGCGAGGTGCGGCACCATCACCTCGGCGAGTTCGCGGGCGGTCTCCGCCACGTCGAGGGTGGTTCCGATACGGCTGCCGGCCTGGTCGAGGAGCGCGAGCCGACGCTGGGCCCGATGGCGGTCGGTGATGTCCTCGATCATCTCGGCCACCCCCAGGATGCGGCCGGAGGGGTCCTCCATCGGGAAGGAGGAGACCATCGCGACCCGCTCTCGTGCCGGTTCCCACTCCAGGCGAACGAGCTGCTCGGAGTAGACCGTCGGCCTTCCGGTCTCCATCACCTGGCGCACCCGGTCCACGGCCCTGCGTGCGTCGTCGGGGAGGAGGAAACAGCCGGTGGGCAGCCCCCGGAAGTCTGCTGCCGGGACGCCGCTGAAGCGTTCGATGGCCCGGTTGACCCGGAGAAGCCTCAGGTCGGGGCCGTGGACGACCAGGCCGATGGGGCACCGGCGGTACAGCCCGTCGAGCACCGCCCGGTCCCTTTGCCACTCCAGTACGTCAACCGCGAGTGCCCCGGCCAGCAACCACTCACGGACCCGGGCATCGCGTGCGACCGCGTGGGCCCTGACCCCCATCTCCAGGAGCCGTCCGTCGCGGTGCCGCACCTTCAACGCCCCGAACCAGCAGCCGGTTCTCCTGCAGCTCGCCACGGCCTCCCGGACAGCCGGCAGATCGCGGGGATCGACAAGGACCTCGTACGCCTGACGACCGATCACGGCTGTGTCCGGGTAGCCGAGCAGTTCCCCGGCCCGCCGGCTCCATCCGGTCACGGTTCCCCGGTCGTCGAGCACCGCCAGGGCGGCGAGGTGCAGAGCGAACGGATCGTCGTGGCTTTCGCTGAGCTCCGTCTTCCGCTTCTCCACCGCTGGACACCACCTCGTGCTCGGTCACCGAAGCTCTGCCACGGCCCCGGCCCCGGCCGGTGACCGGCGTGGCCGCGTCCGTGGCGGTGGCTCGACGTTCCCCAATGCGCGCTGACCTGCTCAGACCATGTAAGCCTATTGAACCGGGGGGCCGCGATCCCGCCCGCCGCGTGGCACGGCGTGGCGGGCACGAGGGGGTACGGCAGTCACGTCGGCCGCTCCTCAGCGGCCGACGGCCTCGCCGGCGCCGGTGACGGGCAAGGGCGGTCCGAGGGGTCAGGGCATCGACCGGGACCGCCCCCGCCTGCTCACTCCGCCAGTGGGCCGAACTCCTTCCGGGTGTCCACCGGCTTGCCGAACAGCTGCCACCGCTGGCCCTTGAACCGCATCAGCTGCATCGTCTCGAGCGGGAAGGCGTCGCCGGGCCCCGTGGACATGGTGACCCCGGGCAGCAGCAGGCCCACCTTCACATTCTTCAGATTGCGCACCGCGTCACGCAGCCCTTCTCTGGTCGGGCACTTCATCGCGTCCAGCGCCTTGTGCAGGCTGGAGGCGACGGCCCAGCCGTAGGCGTTGAACTGGTTGGCCGGGTCGGCGTCGGGGGCGTACTTGTGCAGGGCGCTGGTGTAGGTCTTCATCTCGGGGTCGTTCGCCCACTGCGGGTCGGCGGGGTCCTTGAAGTACGTCGCCGAGACCACGCCCTGGACGTTCTTGAACCCGACGGGCTGGAGCACGGCGGCGGACGAGGCCACGTTGTTCACGATGTGCAGCGGGTTCCACCTGGTGTTCCTGGCATCGGCGGCGAGGGCCTGGCTGCCGAACTTGGGGGTGGTGACGTCCAGCAGCACGTCCGCCTTGGAGCGGGCGAGGTTCGCCATCTGCGCCGAGACGGAGGGGTCGGTGACCTCGTAGCTCTCCTTGGCGACCACCTTGACGCCGCTGCCGGCGACGGCCTTCTCGAACCCGCCGAGCAGGTCCTTGCCGAAGTCGTCGTTCTGGTAGAGGACCCCGACCCTGGCCTTCGGTCTCGCGTCCTTGAGGTACTTGGCGTACACCCGTGCCTCTGCCACGTAGTTGGGCTGCCACCCGATGGTCCACGGGTGCTTGTGGTCCGTGCCCCAGAGGGAGGCGCCCGTGGCGACGAAGGGCTGCGGCACCTTCTGCTTGTCGAGGTAGTCCCACACCGCTGCGGTGGACGGCGTGCCCAGGGTCTGGAACACGGCGAAGACCTTGTCGTGCTCGACCAGTCTGCGGGCCTCCTCGACCGCCTTGGGCGGCTGGTAGCCGTCGTCGCGGACGATGAACTGCACCTTGCGGCCGTCTATGCCGCCTTGGTCGTTGACGTACTTGAAGTAGGCGGCCACGCCCTTGCTGATCGTGCCGTACGCGGAGGCCGGTCCCGACAGCGGGTAGATGCCGCCGAGCTTGATGGTCTTGTCGGTGATGCCGGTGGTCTGCTGCCCCTTGCACGCGCCACCGGCGACGGTGTCCTGGGCGTCCTGTCCTCGCCGGCTGCTGCAGGCGGTGACGGTGAGCAGGGCGGCGGTGGCGGCCGCGGCCGCCCGCAGAGCGGTGGTCTTGCGCATGTGAGTCATTCCTTTTCCGTGCGGGGCGGTGCGCCCACGGGTTCGGCGTCGGCAACGGCGGGGTTCGCGGGGTCGAGAGGCGCGGAGGGTGCGGATGGGGCCTGGGACTTCGGCTCCGCATCCGGTGCGGAGCCGGCTGGTGACTTCGGCTCCGCCTCGGGCTCGGATACGGCCTCGGGCGTCCGGACGAGGGTCGCGGCGGTGTGGGGCCGGCGACGGGCGACAGCGGCCCGGACACGGTCCGGCAGGCCGGCGAGTCCCGTCGGGGCCACGAACATCACCGCGATGATCAGCAGGCCGAACACCACGCCCGGTGCCGCCTCGCTGAGGTCCTGGGACACGCTCGGCACGTACATCACGAACGCCGCCCCCAGCAGGGGGCCGTACAGCGAGGCCAGCCCCCCGACCACCAGGCCGGCCAGCAGCGTGATGGACAGCACGAAGCTGAAGGAGTCGGGCGAGACGAAGCCGATCACCCAGGTGTACAGACACCCGGCGACACCCGCGAACATCGCGCTCCACGCGAAGGCGAGGGTCTTGTGCAGCGACAGCCGTACGCCCATCACCTCGGCGGCGCTCTCGTTGTCCCGCACGGCGAGCAGGGCCCGGCCGACCCGGGACCGCAGCAGGTTGCGGACGAGCAGCAGCGCCACCGCGGTGACGGCGAGGACGACGAAGTACATCCACTGGTCCTCGGCCAGCCCGCTCCATGCGGGCGGCTGCAGCTTGTCCACGGTCAGGCCCATGGAGCCGCCCGTCACCGGTTCGAGCCGCTTGAGCAGGGGCGGCAGGAACACCGCGAACGAGAGGGTGACCAGGGCCAGGTACAGCCCGCGCAGTCGCAGCGCGGGCACTCCGAACCCCAGGCCGAGGAGGAAGCATCCTGCGGCCGCGACCGGCAGCGTGGCCAGGTGGCCGGTGTCGTACCGGTCGAGCATGACCGCCGTCGTATAGGCGCCCGCCGCGAAGAACGCGCCGTGCCCGAGCGAGATCTGCCCGCCGAAACCGACCAGCAGGTTCAGTCCGGCCAGCGCCACGGCGTACAGGAGCACCATGGTCAGCTGGAAGACCTGGAAGGGGGCGAAGTAGAACGGTATGCAGCCGGCGACTGCGGCCGCGAGCAGCGCGGTGAGTGCGGCCCGCACGCGCCGGGCCCGGCCGGTACCGAGTGCCGCTGTGACGGTGCTCATGCGCGCTCCACCGCCGCCCGTCCGAAGAGGCCCTGGGGCCGCACCAGCAGCACCGCCAGGATGATCACCAGGGGGACGCCCACCTTCAGGTCCTCACCGATGACGTCCACGTACGCCCCGGTCAGCGTCTCGGCGACGCCCACGAACAGGCCGCCGACGACCGCGCCGACCGGGCTGTCGAAGCCCCCGAGGGTGGCCGCGGCGAACGCGTAGATCAGCACTCCGCCCATCATGTTGGGCTCCAGGAACAGCAGCGGGGCGACGAGCACGCCCGACACCGCACCGACCGTCGCCGCCAGCCCCCAGCCGAGCATCAGCACCCGGCTCACCCGGATGCCCGACAGGCGGGCGGAGGCCGGGTTGCAGGCGGCCGCCCGCATCACCAGGCCGATGGGGGTGTGCTGGAACAGCAGATACAGCAGGCCCATCACGACGGCCACGGCGCCGAGGATCCCGAGCGTCGACCAGTCCACGCGCACCCCGGCCAGGTCAAGCCCACCGTCGGGGAACGGCTGCGGGAAGTCCTTCACGGTGAACGACCAGATGAGGCCTGCCAGCGCGTTGACGAGGATGAACAGTCCGACCGTGACGATGACCACCGTCAGCTCGGGCGCGCCCCGCACGGGGCGGATGACGATCCGCTCGACCAGCATGCCGCCGGCGAAGGACACCGCGAGGGTGACCGGCAGCGCCAGCCAGAACGGCATCCCGGACGCCACCAGCTGCCAGGCGACGTACGTAGAGAGCATGGCCAGCTCGCCCTGCGCGAAGTTGACGATCCCGGTGAACCGGTGGATCAGCACCAGGGCCAGCGCCAGGCTGGCGTACACCGCGCCGGCCCCCAGTCCTTCCACCACTTGCTGGAGAAGATCGGTCACGGCGCTCACCCGGCCTTCCGGGAGCGGACGGAGACACCGAGGTACACCTCGGCGACCTGACCGTCCTCTCGGATCTGCTGGGCCGGTCCGGACAGCACCAGGCGGCCGGCCTCCAGTACGTGCGCCCGGTGCGCGATGTCCAGCGCGAGCTGGGCGTTCTGCTCGACGACGACCACGGTGGTGCGTTCCTCCTCGTTGACGGCACGGACGATCTCGAACAGCTCGCGGGTGACCAGCGGCGCGAGCCCCAGGGACGGCTCGTCCAGGAGCAGCAGCGAGGGCCGCAGCATCAGCGCCCTGCCGATGGCGAGCATCTGCTGCTCCCCGCCGCTGAGGCTGCCGGCGGCCTGCCGCGACCGCTGGCGCAGCTTGGGGAAGTAGCCGTGGATCCGCTCCAGGTCGGCCGCCACGGCCGCGCGCTCGGCACGGCGCCGCGGCAGCAGACCGGTGCGCAGGTGGGCGCCGATGCGCAGGTTCTCCTCGACGGTCAGGTCGTTGAAGGTGCCCCGGCCCTCGGGCACATGGGCCACGCCGAGCCGGGCGGCCTGCTCGGGCGAGCGGCCCAACAGCTCCGTGCCGTTCAGGGTGACCGAGCCACGGCCGCGGACCATGCCGCACAGCGCCCGCAGCGTCGTGGTCTTGCCCGCGCCGTTGGGTCCGAGGATCGCGCACACCTCGCCGCGGGCGACGGAGAAGTCGAGGCCCTGGAGCACGCGGGCCTGGCCGTATCCGGCGTGCAGGCCGGAGACCTTGAGGAAGTCCGGCTCCCTGCGGTCGGTGGTGGACTCGCTCATGCGGCCACCCCCAGGTACGCCTCGACGACCGCGGGATCGCGCTGGATGTCCGCCGGAGAGCCCTCGGCGATCTTGCGGCCGAAGTCGAGGCAGACCACCTTGTCGCACAGGCCCATCACGAACCCCATGTGGTGTTCGACCACCACGAGCGTGAGATCGAAGCCCTGGCGCACCGAGCGGACCAGATCCGCGAATTCGTCGACCTCTCCGTGACTGAGCCCGTTGACGGGTTCGTCGAGCAGCAACAGCCGGGGCCGTACCGCGAGCGCCCGGGCGAGTTCGACACGTTTGAGGGTGCCGAACGGCAGCCCGGCGGCGGGGTGGTCGGCGACGTCCGCGAGGCCGAGCCGTCGTAGCAGGTCGTCCGCCTGGTCACGTAGTTCCCTCTCCTCTCGCCGGACGCGGGGCAGCCGCAGGGCCGCGGCGAGGTGGCCGGTGCGTCCCCGGCTGTGGGCGCCGACCATGACGTTCTCCCGGACCGTGAGCCGCGCGAACAGTCCGAGGTTCTGGAAGGTGCGGGCGATGCCACGCCCGGCCACGGCGTGCGGCGGAAGGGCGAGCAGGTCCTCGCCGTCGAACCGCACCGTTCCCGCATCCGGGGTGCAGCGCCTGGTGAGGCAGTTGAACAAGGTGGTCTTGCCGGCTCCGTTCGGACCGATGAGCCCTACGGCGGTGCCGGGCTCTACGGTGAACGCGACACCGTCCAAGGCCGTGATCCCGCCGAAACGCACGGTGATACCGTCGACCGTGAGCATGAGTGACGCCCTTTCCGACGTGCTGGGGGGTGGGCGAGCGTCACAGTAGGTGGGGGCGTTCGAGGCGCACATTGGGTGCGAGCACCCAACTTCCCGGTCGCCGGACTGTGCGCCGCGCACAGGTACGGCGGGATGTCTCACTCCGGGCCTGTTGACGGAACACGAGGCGGACGGCGACGATCGGCGCCATGCCTCGCGGTCCCGCTCCGGGCACTCCCCCACTCTCCGAACCGCTCCGCCGGGAGCGGCGGCGGATCCTGCACGCCGTCCACGACCGGGTCGAGGAGGTGGCGGGGACCGCCGTAGAGGTGATGCGCGCCGAGATCCCGTCGTACGCGCTGCAGGACGAGCGGTTCTTCGCCGAGGTACGGGAGCAGGTGCTCGAGCACTACCGGATGCAGTTGGCGGCGCTGGCCGGCGACCGTGACATCGCTCCCGAGGACCTCTTCTTCAGTCGCGCGGCAGCCATGCGCCGGGCACGCGCGGGATTCGCGCTGGAGGACTGGATCAGTGCCTTTCGGGTCGGCCGGCAGGTGATGTGGGACGCGCTGCTGGAGTGCGCCGGCACGTCCGCCGAGGCCCAGCAGGCCGCGCTGTCCCTCGTCACCCCGCTGATGCGGTACGTCGACTACGCCAGCACCCATGCCGCGCAGGCATACGTCGAGTACCAGCAGCACGTCGTGGCGGACGCGGACCGGGAGCGACGGGATCTCCTGGACCGGCTCCTGGCCGGGGTGGCACCGACGCACGGTCCGCTGTCCGCCGCGGCGCAGGCGTACGGCATCGGACCGCGCTCGCCGATGATGGCGGTCGTGGCGGTGTGCGTCGGCGACACCCGCACCGGGGACGTCACCTCGGCCGAAAACGGGTACGCGACCAGCGCGTCGATCATCGTGGCCGGGCCATGGGCCGGCAGAACCCTGGTCGTCGTACGCCACGGCGAGGTGGTGGCCGTGCCCGTGGTCCGGGCCGGCATGAACGCCGAGGACATCTGCGCCCACTTCGAGGCCGTGCAGCGGCGACTCGCGCGGGAGGGCACCCTGCTCTCCATGGGGATCAGCACGGTCGCGCAAGGCGCGTCCGAACTGCCGCGCGCCTACGAGGAGGCGCGGGCCGTCCTGGACCTGGTGCCGAGCGGGGGCGGGGTGGCGGCGCTGCCGCGGCTGTCGCCGTTCGACTACCTGGCGCTGCGCGCCGACGACCTCGCCCGGCAGCTGGTCGATCCCCGTGTGCGGGTGCTGCTGGAGGAGGACCGCAGACGCGGCGACACGCTGGCCGCCACCATACGGGCGTTCGCGGGGGCGGACCTCAATCTGCGGCTGGCCGCCGACCGGTTGAGGGTGCATCACAACACGGCGCACTACCGGTTGCGCCGGATCGAGGAACGCACCGGCCGCAATCCGCGCCGGATCGCCGACCTCCTGGAACTGCTGGTCGCCCTGGCCATCCGCGACGGGGCTGGAGAAGGTGAGGATCACCAATGAGCGGCATCGTGGAGTCCGCCGGGACCGAGGCGGCACCTCAACTGCCGTACGGGCAGGGGAACATGGGCCTGACGGAGGGGCGCGCCGGGCAGGACCGAACCGTCCGCCGTGAGCTACTGGACGCCGCGCTGGAGGTGTTCACCGAGCGCGGTTACACCGACGCCGGCCTCACCGAGATCGCGGCGCGCTCCGGTATCCCGGCGGGCACCCTCTTCCAGCACTACGGCGGAAAGCGCGGGCTCTACCTCGCCCTGTGGGAGGAGTTCCGGGAGGAGCAGGAGCGCCGGACCGCGGCCACGCTGACCGCCGAGCGCAGCCGTGGCGTGGACGACCCCGTCGCCCTCTTCGTGGCCGGAGCCAGGTCCTATCTGGGGGGAGCTTGGGACAACCGGCGGCTCGCCAGACTCCTGGCGGAAGACGACGGCCCGGCCGGCTTCGACGCGCTGCGCCGCCAGTGGGACCGCGCCTGGGTACGGCGCAACGCCCGGTTGCTGGAAGTGGACGAACAGCGACGCGCCGGCCGGGTCCGGGTGAGCGTGCTGACCACCGTCATCGGAGGGGCGGCGCGCGAGCTGGGGGACTGCGAGGACCAGGCGGAGGCCCGGGAGATCGTGGACGAGGTCTGCGGCATCCTGATCCATCTGTCGACACCGCCCGGCTGAAACGCCCGGCGCATGCCCCGGCGGGGCGCCGCATGTCCGGGCCCCCTCGACTCCGCACGCCCCGATTTCTGCGCCTGGAAGGGCCGAGTCGACGCCGGGGTCTCGACCAGCGGATCACCGCTCCGGCGTCACTCCTACGGTGTCCGCCCTACAGGCCGGCACCGGCTCCTTGTCTGAACGGGAGCGCGTCACCGAGCAGTTGACCGCCGTCGATCACCATCGTCTCGCCGGTGATCCAGCTCGCGGCGTCCGAGACGAGAAAGGTGACCGCCGAGGCGATGTCGGCCGGCTCCCCTATGCGCCCCAGGGCCGTCGCGGCGGACACGGCCTGTTCGTGCTCCTTCCACAGAGCCTCGGCGAGCTTTGTGCGCACCACACCCGGTGCCACCGCGTTCACCCGGACCGTCGGCGAGAGCTCGAGGGCCAGTTGCTTCGTGAGGTGGATGAGCGCGGCCTTGGACGCGTTGTACAAACCGATGTTCGCCTCGAAGGCCATGCCGCCGACCGATGCGGTGTTCACGACCGCGCCGCCGTGTTCGCCCATCCAGGCCCGCGTGGCCAGACCCGTCCACAGGACGGGAGCCCACAGGTTCACGTCGAAGATCTTGGCGAACCGGCCGTGGTCCTGGTCGATGACGGGTCCGAAGGCCGGGTTGGTGCCCGCGTTGTTGACGAGGATGTCCAGGCTTCCGAAGCGTTCGAGCGTCAATTCCACGCAGCGCCGGGCCGCCTCTTCGTCGACCGCGTGCGCACCGATGCCGATCGCTGTGCCCCCGACCTGGGCCGCGGCGGCCTCCGCCGCCTCCTGGGACCGGGAGGTGAGGACGACGTTTCCGCCGGCGGCGGCGATGGACTGGGCGATGGCCAGCCCGATGCCGCGTGAGGCTCCGGTGACCACGGCGGTTCGGCCGGTGAGATCGAGTCCCGCCATCTCAGCTCACCGCCGCAGCGGCCTGGTCGCGGTACTGCCGCAGTTCCTGCTTGGCGATGGCCCGCTTGTGGACCTCGTCGGGACCGTCCGCCAGCCGCAGCGTCCGCAGCCCCGCGTACATCATGGCCAGTGGGAAGTCGTCGGTCACTCCCGCTCCCCCGTGCACCTGGATCGCGCGGTCGACGATCTTCAACGCGATGTTCGGGGCGGCAACCTTGATGGCGGCGATCTCGGTGCGCGCTTCCTTGTTCCCGACCGTGTCCATCATGTGCGCCGCCTTGAGTGTGAGCAGGCGGACCATCTCGATGTCGATCCGCGCTTCCGCGATCCAGTCCTGGATGTTGGACCGCTCGGCGAGCGGACTGCCGAAGGTCACGCGTGACTGCGCGCGCCGGCACATCAGCTCCAGCGCCCGTTCGGCCGCGCCGATGGCCCGCATGCAGTGGTGGATACGACCGGGACCGAGCCGGGCCTGACTGATCGCGAACCCCTCTCCCTCACCCTTGAGGAGGTCCTTGGCCGGCACCCGTACGTCGCGGAAGTCGATCTCGGCGTGCCCCTCGCGGTCCTGGTAGCCGAACACCGGCAGGCCGCGCAGCACCGTGATCCCGGGGGCGTCGATCGGGACGACCATCATCGACTGCTGCCGGTGCGGGGCGGCGGTGGGGTCCGTCTTCCCCATGACGATGAGCACCTTGCAGTTGCGGTGCAGGGCGTTGGACGCGAACCACTTGCGGCCGTTGAGCACGTAGTCGTCGCCGTCGCGCTCCATCCGCAGCTCGATGTTGGTGGCGTCGGAACTGGCGACCCGCGGCTCGGTCATCGCGAAGGCCGAGGCCATCGTCCCGTCGAGCAGGGGCTTGAGGTACTTCTCCTTGTGCTCGTCGCTGCCGAACAGCGTGAGCACCTCCATGTTGCCGGTGTCGGGGGCGTTGCAGTTGCAGGCTTCCGAGGCGATGTGACTGCGCCCCATGATCTCCGCCAGCGGCGCGTACTCCAGGTTCGTCAGCCCGGGGCCCCACTCCGGGTGCGGGTGGAAGAGGTTCCACAGCCCGCGCCGACGCGCCTCCGCCTTGAGTTCCTCGATGATCGGCGGCTGGAAGTGCGGGTCACCCGACGCGCGCATCTGCTCGTGGTACACCGCCTCAGCGGGGTAGACGTGCGCATCCATGAACTCGAGCAGATCCGCCTGGTACTTCTTGGCGCGCTCCGACGTGTCGAACAGGGACATCCGGACTCCTGACAGGTAGGGGGACCCACTCTGTATAGTTGAATCTGGCGTCAGGTTCAATAGATGGGTGTGCGGCCCCACACGGAGAAGCCGCCCACACCCAGGGGCGTGAGCGGCTCACGGGATCGAGCGTCAGGAGTGATCGAGCGTCAGAGTGAAGGCGCCCGGGGTATCGGGCGTGCGGAGGCAGGCGGTCAAAGCGGCCCGGATTCAGCGGTGACCGGGGAACCGCAGGGCGTTCGCCCAGAGCCGGGTGACCGTGGACACCAGCTCCTCGAAGTCCGGCGGCGCACCCTCTTCGTGCTCTTCACAGACCACGAATGCGTTGTACGCCATGACGCTGACCATGCCCGACAGCGCACGGGAGGCCATCATCGGATCGACCTCACGGTCTGCGACCCCCCGCGCCTGCAGCTCGGCGATGCCGCGGGCATTGCGGCGGATGAACGCGTCCCCGCGCCGCCTGCGGAAGTCCCGGAACTCGGGCTCCACCTGGGCGACCTGCTCGAGCAGCGCCATCAGCTTCGCATTGCGTCTGTACGCCTCGAGATAGGCGCGATTGCTCGCCTCGAGCACCGCATAGGGATCGTCAGTGTCCTGCACCCGGCCCATGCCGGGGTGCATCATGTCCTCCTGCGCCTCCAGGAGGACCGCGGCTAGCACCTCTTCCTTGTTGGCGAAGTAGGTGTAGAAGGACCCCGCCGCGCACTGCGCCTCTTTGGTGATGTCGGTCAGGCGTGTGTCGAGGTAGCCGTCCCGTTCGAAGACCTTCCGCGCGGCCTTCACCAGAGCCGCCCGTGTCCGCGCCCCGCGCTTCGTCGTGGGCGGCTCGCGAAGATGGGAGAGCGGCGCCATGGGCGGTGCGGTCTCGCTGTCGATCTCCTCGGGCGCGGTGGTGTCCATTCCCGGGACTTTACTTGAAACCGACGCCATAGTCACAAACCCCCAAGGGGCGCCCAACGACGGTTCGATGTCCCGCTTCGGCGGCGGCCAAGGCGCCCGCGTACCGTACGCTCGCGCCACGCAACTGAAGGTAGGTCCACTCATCCGCAGCACCGCGCAGCGCGATGCTGTCCGGAGTGGCGGCCGCGTGGCGGCACACGGGATCGAAGACGCTGGTCATGGGCGGTGCCTTCCGGGGATGTGAGCGGGTGGCGGTGCGGGGTCCGTCTCGCCGATCAGTCGACCTGGCCCGCCCTCGGCATGAAGTCCGCCGCCGACGTGGCCGAAGGCGCGCCGATCGGTCAGCCGGTGATGCCGAAGCATTCGGTGAGCCGGCGGCGGGTGTCGGCGGCACTGGTGTGCAGCACGCCCCCGATGCCGATCCGCGCCGCTCCGTCGAGGTTCTGCTGCAGATCGTCGATCATGACCGCCTCCTCGGGGTCGACGCCGAGGCGTTCGCAGGCGATCGCGTAGATCCGCCGGGAAGGCTTGCGGATCCCGACCTCGGCGGAGATGACGACGACATCGGCGACAGCGGCGAGGTCGACGCCCTCGTAGGTTCCGGTTCCGAACGAATTCGACACCAGCGCAACGGGATAGCCGGCAGCCCGGAGATCACCGAGCAGCGCGAGCATGTCCTGGTCGATCGACATTCCCGCCTGCATCCGGGCCGTGAGCCCCTCCGCCGCCACGTCGACGCCGTGGACCCGCAGACGCTCGGCGAATCCCCGCTCGAAGGCCTCGGCGTCGATACGGCCGCACTCGTGGTCGGTCAGGAGGGTGCGTGACGGCTGGTCCCGGGCGAGGAGGTCCAGCGGCAGGCGCGGGTCGCCGCCGAGCGAGGCGCCGAAGTCGGTGAAGGCCCGCAGCACACTGGAGGTGATGACCCCGCCGAAGTCCACCAGGACGGCGGTTCGGTCCTTTGCCATCAGGCGACCTCGAACAGCCCGGCCGCGCCCATTCCGCCGCCGACACACATCGAGATCACCACATACCGGACACCGCGCCGCTTGCCCTCGATGAGGGCGTGACCCACCAGGCGGGCACCGGTCATTCCGTACGGATGGCCGACCGAGATCGCGCCGCCGTTGACGTTGAACCGCTCCGGGTCGATGTGCAGTTCGTCGCGGCAGTACAACGCCTGGGAGGCGAACGCCTCGTTGAGTTCCCACAGGCCGATGTCGTCGATGGTGAGGTTGTGCTGCTTCAGGAGTTTCGGAATGGCGAACACCGGGCCGATGCCCATCTCGTCCGGCCCGCAACCGGCGACGGTCATACCCCGGTAGACGCCCAGCGGTTGAAGTCCCCGGCGCTCGGCCTCCTTCGCCTCCATCAGCACCGACGCCGACGCTCCGTCCGACAACTGCGAGGAATTGCCCGCCGTCACGCTGGAATGCGCGCTCACCTGACCGTCGGGCAGCACCGGCGCCAGCCCGGCCAGGCCTTCGAGCGTCGTGGACGCGCGGTTGCCCTCGTCCCGGGTCAGGGTGATCTCTTCCTCCCGCACCTCCCCGGACTGCTTGTCGAGGACCTTCTTCACACTGGTGAGCGGGACGATCTCGGGGTCGAACCGGCCGGCCTCCTGCGCAGCCGCGGTGCGCTGCTGCGACACCAGCGCGAACTCGTCCTGGCGTTCGCGGCTCACGCCGTAGCGTTCGGCGACGATCTCCGCCGTCTGCAGCATCGGCATGTAGATGCTCGGCTTGTGCTCGACCAGCCAGGGGTCCGCCGCGCGGTGGGTGTTCATGTGGTCGTTCTGCACCAGGGAGATCGACTCGACACCGGCGCCGACAGCGATCTGCATGCCGTCCGCGACGATCTGCTTGGCGGCCGTCGCGATGGCCATCAGACCGGACGAGCACTGCCGGTCGATCGTCATCCCCGACACGGCGTCCGGGAGTCCGGCACGGAGCACGGCCTGGCGCGCGACGTTGAAGCCGGCCGACCCCTGCTGCGCGGCGCAGCCGAAGATGACGTCCTCGACCTCGCTTCCTTCGAGCCCAGCGCGCCGCACCGCGTGCGAAAGGGCATGGGCGGCGAGTTCCTGCGCCTGGGTGTCGTTGAACGCGCCGCGGTAGGCCTTTCCGATCGGCGTCCGTGCCGTCGAAACGATGACTGCTTCCCTCATGTCGACTCCCTGCTTCCTTTTGGCCCGGTTCGTCCGGGTGCTTCGGGACCGGAATTCCGAGCTCCGTGAGCCGGGCTCGATGCCGGTGGGCGGGACCGAACGCCAACTGCGGCGCTTGGCTTGCTCATTGACCGCCTTCACCGTTGTCCGACGACATGCGCCATGGCCACGGGGGTGACGGGAGCCGGCCTCCGGATCGGTTATAGTTGAATTCGGCGTCATGTTCAACCGAGCCGCCGCGCAACAGACCGACCAGTCGGTATGGAAAGGTGAACCGTGACCGAGCTCGGCATCTCCACGGCTGCGGGCGTGTTCGACGCGATCGCGGCCGGTCCGCCCGAGGGCCGCCCGGTGCTGCTGCTGCACGGCTTCCCGCAGACGGGGCTGGTGTGGCGGCGGCAGATCGCGGCGTTGGCCGCGCACGGCTACCGGGTGGTGGCACCCGACCAACGCGGGTACTCCCCCGGCGCCCGCCCCCGGCGGCCCGAGGACTATCGCGTCGATCTCCTCGTCGACGACGTGGTCGCGATCAGCGAGGAACTGGGCTGGGCGACGTTCGACCTGGTCGGCCACGACTGGGGCGGCGCGGTGGCCTGGTGGACCGCGCACGCCCACCCCGGCCGCGTACGCACGCTGACGGTCGTCTCGACCCCGCACCCCGGCGCTCTGGCCACCACCCTGCGCACCGACCAGGACCAGCGCGCACGCTCGCGCTACATGATCGACTGGCGCGAAACACCCGCGACCGAAGAACGCATGCTCGCGCACGACGCCCAAGAGCTTCGCGCCGTCTTCGCCGGAAAGGTCCCGCAGGGCAGCGCCGAGGCCTACGTACGGCACCTGTCCCAGCCGGGCGCTCTCACCGCGGCGCTGAACTGGTACCGGGCCGACCGTCCCGACGGTGCGATCGGCGTCATCGACGTACCCACGCTGTACGTATGGAGCACGCAGGACGGCGCGTTCGGCCCGGCTGCCGCACAGGAGACCGCACGGTGGGTCAACGGGCCGTACCGGTTCGAGACCCTCCAGGGCGTCAGCCACTGGGTCCCCGAGGAGGCACCCGAGACGCTGAGCCGCCTGCTGCTCGAACACCTGCGGGCGCACGGCGAGTACGGAACCGCAGCCAACACCCCATTCGTCGACTCCCCGAAGCGGTGACCCCGTGAAGACAGCACGCGCGGCCTGGCGCCGCCTCGAACCCGTCCACGCCATGATCTACTTCGCGCCCTAGGCAAGACGACGGTACGCGGACCTCGGCCTGAGCGGACGCGCCGGGTACTTCACCTCCCGGAGCGCCGCCGTCGGCCGGGCATCCGCCGAGCTGGGGGTTGGTACTGGTGGGCTCGCGTGATCAATCGTCGCCGATCCTGCGCGACTGCCGCCTCAAGGGCGACGGCGTACACCACGCCGTGCTCGGCATCGCCCGCCTGCACAACCTCGCCCTCGCCAGGTGACTAGGAAGTCGAGCAGGTCAGCCAGCACCCCGTAGATCATTTACGGGACAAGGCTTAGTCACGAGCCCCAGTCCGAAGAGGACGCGGTTCGCAGCCGACTTGGACAGGCCGAGCAGTGGAGCAAGCTGGCGGAGCGTCAAGCTCGTGCGCCAGTACGTCGCATCAGCAACAGCCGTTCCTCCAGAGGCAGAGCCCATGGCCGGTCCCGGCGGACAGTGTCGGCCTCGTTGCGCCGCAGTACGGCCACCAGCTTCGCGAACCGGCGCGGACTCAGTCCGGTAATCGGCGATATCCAGGAGGGCTCCGAAGCCGTGATCACCCAGCCACACCGGGATCGTCACATCAGGATCGGCCCGGCGCCAGGGCGCACGTTCTCGTATGGCGAGACATTGAGACGACATCCTCAATTTGACTGATTGTCGAGCTTAGCGAAACAGAGCGCAGCACTGGATGATCAAGGTATCTGAAGCCGCCGACCGGACGCCTTGCCGGGTGCCATGAAGGCGCATACGTCGAGTCCGCTTCCGGTGATCAGTCGCTTCGCGGCCGGATGCCAGACTACGTGGCCCGGAAGTGATTCATGAAAAGGGAGCTTCATCACCCATGCTGAGATGGATACGCCGCACCGGCGCCGCGGCGGTGGCGACGGCGGCCATGTTGGCCGTCGCCCTGCCCGCGCAGCCAGCGGCCGCCGTGAGCGCGCCGAACGGCTCGGTCGTGCCGGCCTCGGTCACCCGCATCACCCCCGCCGATACCTGGCGGCTCGCCTCCACCGAAACCGGCCCCGTGGCGGCCGGGCAGGAGACCCGATTCGGGCAGTACGCCACGGCCGTGGAGAACGGCGGCATCCCCAAGACCGGCCTCTCCACTGTCCTCGCCGACCTCAACGCTACCGGCCGGGCGCTGTGCCACGACACCAACGCCGCCGGTGCTCAGGGCTTCTGCTGGGATGACACCTGGGGCGACGACAGCGGCATGACGTACGTGCCGCAGGGCGTGACCGGCTCCGGCGCGGCCCGCGGCAACGAACTCCTCACCGGCGGGCGCCGCGTCGTGGTCGCAAGCTGGCACAGCGACAAGGACAACCCGGCCGGCAAGGACAACCTGATGCGGGTCACCTTCGCCGACGTGACCGACCCGGTGGTGCGCTACCGCCATGTCCTCCTTGTCACCCCGACCGCCACCGGCTACACCGCCCTGCCCGGCCACGCCGACTCCGTGACCTGGTACGGCAAGTACCTCTACGTCTCCAACGCCGGCGGCCTCGCCGTCTTCGACCTGACCCGCATCTGGCGCACCGACGAGAACAGCGGCTCCGTCGGTGCCTCGGGCGGCACGTACTCCGCGGCCTGGCACAAGTACGCGCTGCCGCAGATCGA
>NZ_JBIWIM010000022.1:0-58297 GCF_044764595.1 Streptomyces sp. NPDC093984
CTTCCTTTGTACTCACCGGAGAGAATCACTCTCTCGGCTTTCCTCCGGGCGCTTCCCTTCGGTGTTTCCGACTCTATCAGATCTTTCCGATCCGATTTCCTCGGTGCTTTCCAGGTTCTCGCTCTCGCGTTTCCCTTTCCGGCGGTTCCGACTTTATCAGAGCTTTTGGGGCGGACTTACCGCCGACCACTTCTGAATCAATCGGGGAGGCTCTTCGGAACTGATCGCCCCGAGAGCCGGCAGATGCTCGCTGTTCCTGTTGTGGGTGGATACCTCCACCTCCAGGCAACTGTCTGAATCTACCTCCCCACGCCACCCGTGTCAACAGGTCCCGTGGGGCGAAGAGGAGATTAGCAGGCCGACACCGGATCACGCACATCCGGAGGGGCCGTTCCGGTCACGCTGCGGTCACGCTGCCGTCGGAACGGTCGCGCTGCGCTCGTCCGCATCGACGTCCCCCGTGTCCCCGGCCTGCACCGCTCGTCCGCCGAGGACATAGACGTACGCGAGAAAGGCCAGCTCAGCGGCGATGCCGATCGCGATCCGGGCCCAGGTGGGAAGGCCGGAGGGGGTCACGAACCCCTCGATGGCGCCCGAGACGAACAGGACCAGGGTGAGCCCGATGGCCATGCCCAAGGCAGCCCTGCCCTCCTCGGCGAGGGCGGTGCGGCGGGTGCGAGGACCCGGGTCGATGAGGGTCCAGCCGAGTCGCAGCCCTGTTCCGGCGGCCACGAAGACGGCCGTCAGTTCCAGCAGCCCGTGCGGGAGGATCAGGCCGAGGAAGGTGTCGAGGCGGCCGGCCGAGGACATCAGGCCGATGCCGACCCCCAGGTTCAGCATGTTCTCGAAGAGGATCCACAGCACCGGGAGCCCCAGGAAAATGCCCAGGACCAGGCACATCGCAGCGGCTCGGGCGTTGTTCGTCCACACCTGGGCGGCGAACGCGGCGGCGGGATGGCTGGAGTAGTACGTCTCGTACTCGCCGCCGGGGCGTGTCAGGTCGCGTAGTTCGCCGGGGGCCGCGATCGATGCCTGGACGTCCGGGTGGGTGCCGATCCACCACCCCAGGAGCACCGCCACCACCGTGGAGAGCAGTGCCGTGGGTATCCACCAGCGGCGCGAACGGTAGACGGCGGCGGGGAAACCGTGCGTGAGGAAGCGCGTGACGTCGCGCCACGAGGCACGGCGCGTGCCCGTCACGGCGCTGCGCGCGCGTGCCACGAGTTGACTGAGCTGGCCGGTGAGCTGGGGGTCGGGTGCGCTGGACTGGATCAGCGAGAGATGGGTGGCGGTGCGCTGGTAGAGGGCGACGAGTTCGTCCGCCTCGGCTCCGGTGAGGCGGCGCCGGCGGCGCAGCAGGGCCTCGAGGCGGTCCCACTCGGCGCGGTGGGCGGACACGAACACGTCGAGGTCCATGGATGGGCTGCTCCTCGTACTGCGGCGCGATGTGCCCTCAGCTTGGCAGACTGTCGTACTCCGGGGCGGGTCAGGGGAAGGACGGTCGGCGTGAGTGAGCTAGTGACGGGTGAGGCGGTGGCGCTGGAGCTGCGCCCCGCGAAGCTGCCGAGCCGGGCGCTGGCCGTGTTGCTCGACCTGGTGGTGGCCGTGGTCGCCTACGTCCTTGTGGTGATCGCCCTGGTGGCGTCCACGTCCGGCCTTGACGAGGCCGCGCAGACTGCGGTGTCGATCGCCGCCTTCGTCCTCGTGCTGGTGGGCGGGCCGATCGCGGTGGAGACGCTGAGCCATGGGCGTTCGCTGGGCAAGCTGGCGTGCGGGCTGCGGGTGGTGCGGGACGACGGGGGGCCGATCCGGTTCCGGCACGCATTGGCACGGGGCGCGGTCGGTGTGGTCGAGATCCTCATGACTTTCGGGGTGGTGGCGTGCATCGCCTCGCTCGTGTCGGCACGGGGGCGGCGGCTCGGTGACGTGTTCGCGGGCACGCTCGTCGTGCGCGAGCGGGTGCCCGCCGGTCGTGCGTCCCTCGTGCCTCCGCCGCCACCGTGGCTGGCCGGGCGGTTCTCCGCGCTCGACCTCTCGGCCGTTCCGGACGGGCTGTGGCTGGCGATCCGGCAGTACCTGACCCGGATGCACCAGCTGGATCCGCAGGTGGGCTGGACGATGGCGGAACGTCTCGCCGCGGACCTCGCGGCTCGTACGGGCGTGCCGACACCGCCCGGGGTGCCGCCGGCGGCCTACCTGGCGGCGGTGGTGCAGGAGCGGCAGGCACGGGAGGCCCGGCGGGCATCCGGTGGCTGGGGGGTTGTCGAGGCCGTCGAGGGTGGTCCGCAGACCGGCGCCGCAGTTCAGCAGCAGCCCTACGCCCCGCCCCGGGCCCCGGTGCCCGTCGCCTCGCAGGACCCGCAGGACTCGCAGGACCCGCAGCCGGCACCGACGCCGCCCATGCAGCCCACACACCCCGAACCGCCGGCTCGGCCCTCCACCGGCTTCGCGCCGCCCGCGTAACCGCGGTCGCCGCCGGTGGCTGTCGCGGTCACCGCCGGGTGGCTGTCATGGAAACACCGACGGCGGCGACTGGAGGTCCTCCAGCTCGATGCCCGGTGCCGTCAGCACCACGTCTCCCGCGATGTGAACGGTGTGCCGCTCACCCGTGTCCAGGGCTGTGACCTGGTATTCGTCCACGATGAGGGGGGCGTTGTCAGTGGTGTGTGCTTCTCTTGCGATCAGGGCCCAGGACTGGTCCACGGTGCGGGGGGCGAGGACCGGATCGGTGAAGGCGACGAGGCGTACGCGCGTCTCGGAGGAAGAGGGGGTGAGGCGCAGCAGACGGGCGGTGGCGACGAGGAAAGCGGGGGATGTGCCGGTGAAGGCGTGGGCGCGGACATTGCCTTCGGTGGCATGGGTGCCGGTGGGGTCGGTGCGGACCCAGGTGACGCCGTCGAGGGCGGCGCCCCGTACCTGCCAGCTCGAGGCGTGGAGTTCGAGGCGGATGGGGCGGCCGAGCTCGTCGAGGGCTAGGTCGACGGAGCCTGCGTGATCGCCGGAGGGGGTGGTCAGTTGGGAGACATAGCGCCAGCCGGTGGGGCCCGGCGCGCACTGGAAGTGTTCTTCGGCGAGGAGGGTCTGGTCGTGCGGGTCGTGAAGCGAATAGCGGCCGCGGGGCATGAGGGTCCTGGAGCTTGACGGGGCCGGTCCGCCCAGTGGCCTGGATGGGCCCGGTGGTCTGGAAAGGCCCAGTGGTCTGGAAAGGAGGCAGGCCCCCGGCACGGGGGTGCGGGGGCCTGCCTTCGGACCGGGGGTCGGTCAGTATCGGTAGTGGTCCGGCTTGTACGGGCCCTCGACCTCGACGCCGATGTACGCGGCCTGCTCGGGGCGGAGCTTGGTGAGCTTCACTCCGAGCGCGTCCAGGTGGAGGCGGGCGACCTTCTCGTCGAGGTGCTTGGGCAGCACGTAGACGCCGGTCGGGTACGCGTCGGGCTTGGTGAACAGCTCGATCTGGGCCAGCGTCTGGTCCGCGAAGGAGTTGGACATCACGAACGACGGGTGACCGGTGGCGTTGCCCAGGTTCAGCAGGCGGCCCTCGGAGAGGACGATGATCTTCTTGCCGTCGGGGAAGGTCCAGGTGTGGACCTGCGGCTTGACCTCGTCCTTGACGATGCCGGGGACCTTGGCCAGGCCGGCCATGTCGATCTCGTTGTCGAAGTGGCCGATGTTGCCGACGATCGCTTGGTGCTTCATCTTGGCCATGTCACTGGCCATGATGATGTCCCGGTTGCCGGTCGTGGTGACGAAGATGTCGGCCTTGTCGATGACCTCGTCCAGGGTCGTGACCTGGTAGCCGTCCATGGCGGCCTGCAGCGCGCAGATCGGGTCGATCTCGGTGACGATCACGCGGGCGCCCTGTCCGCGCAGGGACTCCGCGCAGCCCTTGCCCACGTCGCCGTAGCCGCAGACGACCGCGGTCTTGCCGCCGATGAGGGTGTCGGTGGCGCGGTTGATGCCGTCGATCAGGGAGTGGCGGCAGCCGTACTTGTTGTCGAACTTCGACTTGGTGACGGCGTCGTTGACGTTGATCGCCGGGAACAGGAGGGTGCCCTCGCGCTGCATCTCGTACAGGCGGTGGACGCCGGTCGTGGTCTCCTCGGTCACGCCGCGGATCTCGGACGCCAGCTGGGTCCACTTCTGGGGGTTCTCCGCCAGGGTGCGGGTCAGCAGCTGGAGGATGACGCGGTGCTCGTCGGACTCGGCGGTGTCGGGCGAGGGGACCTTGCCGTCCTTCTCGTACTCGACGCCCTTGTGGACGAGGAGGGTGGCGTCACCGCCGTCGTCGAGGATCATGTTCGGGCCGCCGGTGGGGCTGTCCGGCCAGGTCAGCGCCTGCTCCGTGCACCACCAGTACTCCTCGAGCGTCTCGCCCTTCCAGGCGAAGACGGGGATGCCCTGCGGGTTGTCGGGCGTGCCGTTCGGGCCGACGGCGATGGCGGCGGCCGCGTGGTCCTGGGTGGAGAAGATGTTGCAGGACGCCCAGCGGACCTGCGCGCCGAGGGCGGCGAGGGTCTCGATGAGGACGGCGGTCTGGACGGTCATGTGCAGGGAGCCGGTGATGCGGGCGCCGGCCAGGGGCTGCGCCTCGGCGTACTCCTTGCGGATCGCCATCAGGCCGGGCATCTCGTGCTCGGCGAGGGTGATCTCCTTGCGGCCGAACTCGGCCAGCGAGAGGTCGGCGACCTTGAAGTCCTGTCGGTTCTCGACAGTCGTCATTGCGAGCTGCTCCTCGGGGTTGGGTCGAGGTGGGTACGGCTGGTCTGCGCGGCGGCGGGCACAGGGGTGCCCGAAAGAGGACACAGGCATGCCCACGTGCGCGCAGCGCAGTCCGTCGGAGGCCCTCTCTCCCTCGGCCGGCCCGTCCTGGACCGCCCGACCGCCATCAGCAGCGACGTCTGGCTCCGTTCCAAGCTACACCGGAGGACCCAGCCGTCCCCAGTCCGCCTCGGAAGACGCCCGATTGCCTGCGGACGGCATCCCGGTCGCGGGCCGTGTGATCGAGGCCCTCACATGGTCCGTCACGGCTCGGCGGTGTGATCAGTGACCGGTGCTCGGTCCCGGGCCGCCGGGCGTCGCCTCGGGGTCCGGGCCCTTAGCGGCCTCGGCCTCGCTGTAGATGTCCGGTTCCAGGTAGATGACGCGGGCGATGGGGACGGCGTCGCGGATACGGGCCTCGGCGGCGTTGATCGCGGAGGCGACCTGGGCGGCCGTGTCGTCGTGCTGCACGGCGATCTTGGCGGCGATGAGCAGTTCCTCGGGGCCCAGGTGGAGTGTGCGCATGTGGATGAGGCCGGTGACCGTCTCGCCGTCGACGATCGCCGCCTCGATCTGCTTGACCACGTCGACGCCCGCGGCCTCGCCGAGGAGCAGGGACTTGGTCTCGGCGGCGAGGACCAGGGCGATCAGGACGAGGAGGACACCGATGCAGACGGTGCCGATGCCGTCCCAGATGCCGTCGCCGGTGAGCAGGGCGAGGCCGACGCCGCCGAGGGCGAGGACCAGACCGATGAGCGCGCCGAAGTCCTCCAGGAGGACGACCGGCAGCTCCGGGGCCTTCGCCCGGCGGATGAACTGCGCCCAGGAGAGCTTGCCGCGCAGTTCGTTGGACTCCTTTATCGCCGTGCGGAAGGAGAAGCCCTCGGCGATGATCGCGAAGATGAGGACGCCCACCGGCCAGTACCAGTTCTCGAGGGCGTGCGGGTGCCGGATCTTCTCGTAGCCCTCGTAGATGGCGAACATGCCGCCGATGGAGAAGAGGACGATCGAGACGAGGAAGGCGTAGATGAACCGCTCGCGGCCGTAGCCGAACGGGTGCTGCGGGGTCGCCTCGCGGCGGGCGCGCCTGCCGCCGATCAGCAGCAGGAACTGGTTGCCGGAGTCGGCGAGCGAGTGGACGCCCTCCGCGAGCATCGACGACGAGCCGCTGAAGGCGAACGCGACGAACTTCGATGCCGCGATCGCGAGGTTGGCGCCGAGTGCCGCCACGATCGCCCTGGTGCCGCCTGACGCGCTCATGTGTTCGCGTTGTCCCTTCCTAGCCGTCGCGCCCGGGACGTCCGTACGTACCGTACGCCGTCCGGGGCTTTGCCCGTCCTTTGCCGGTGGGCCATTGTTGCAGCAGGCTCCGACAGCGGTGCGCCGGGCCGGGACCGCGACGGCGCCCGGCCCGGGGGCCGGGCGACGGTGTCAGGCGGCGACCGTGGCCCGGAAGACCGTACCGGCCCCGGACACCTCGGCCTTGTCCTCCGCCGGTACGAACACCGACTCGCCGGGCGCGAGGACCTGGTCGCCCGCGCGGACGGAACCGGCCGTGCACAGCAGGATCTGCGGGGTCGCGCGCGTGAGGTCGTGCGGGGCGGCGCCCTGGGTCACCACGTACCGGGACAGGCGGAACTCGTCGATCGGGGTCTCGTAGACCTCCTCGCCGTCCGCGGAGGCCTCGGGGCGCAGGACACCGGGGTCGCCCGCCTCGAAGCGGACGATCCGCAGCAGTTCGGGGACGTCGACGTGCTTGGGGGTCAGGCCGCAGCGCAGGACGTTGTCGGAGTTGGCCATGATCTCGACGCCGAGGCCGCTCAGGTAGGCGTGCGGGACGCCGGCTCCGAGGTAGAGGGCCTCGCCGGGCTGCAGCCGGACGTGGTTGAGCAGCATCGCGGCGATCACACCCGGGTCACCGGGGTAGTGGTGGGCGATGTCGGCGTACGGGGCGTAGGCGCCGCCGAGGCGGGCGCAGGCGGCCGCCGCCTCGGTGACCGTGTGGGTCATCTCCTCGGGGTCGGCGCTCAGCACGGCGGTGAGGACCTCGCGCAGGGCGGCGTCTTCGGGGTGGGCGTGCAGCACGTCGACGTAGGGCTTGAGGGAGTCGACGTCGAGGCCGGCGAGCAGGTCGGCGGCGGCGTCGGTGGCGCGGAAGCCGCACAGGCCGTCGAACTCGGTGAGGGCGCAGATCAGTTCGGGCTTGTGGTTGGCGTCCTTGTAGTTGCGGTGGGGCGCGTCGACGGGGATGCCGCGGCGCTCCTCGTCGGCGTAGCCCTCCTTCGCCTGCTCCAGGTCGGGGTGGACCTGGAGGGAGAGCGGGGCGCCGGCTGCGAGGATCTTCAGCAGGAACGGCAGCCGGGGGCCGAACCGGGCGACCGTCCGCTCCCCCAGTTCGTGTTCCGGAGCCTTGTCGATCACCTCGTTCAGGGGGCCGCGCGGGGTGCGCGAGGGTGCGCCGGGGTGGGCGCCCATCCACATCTCCGCCTGCGGCTCACCGGTCGGCTCCACGCCGAGGAGCCGGGGGATGGCGGTGGTCGAACCCCAGGCGTAGGGGCGGATGGTGTTGTCGAGGCGATCCATGAGTTTTCTTCGTCTCCGTACGTACGCTCCCGGTCGGCGCCGCTCTGGACGGGTCGACCGGTGCGCGCTGGTCAGATGGTGTGAGCCTAGTGCTGTGGCCGGAAAGGTCCGCGGCGGACCTTTCCGGTGACAGAGCCACGTCAGGCCGCGAAAGCGAGCGCCACGTAAACGGCGGCGAAATCCGTGATGGCGATCAGTTCCGCGAGGGTCTCCAGCTCGTCGCCGTCCTCGGGTTCGAGTTCGCTGATCGCCGTGTCGTGGCTGAGGGCCAGGTCTCGGGCGGTGGGGGCGGCGCTCAGGCCGCCGATGGGGCGGTCGCGCAGGAGCACCACGCGCGCGTGCAGGGCTTGTGCCTCCTCGACCCGGTCGCGGAAGAAGTCGTCGGGGTCGGCGCCCGCGGCGAGTGGGCCGGAGAGCAGCACGCCGTGCGCGGCGAGTGCCTCGGGCAGCTGCGCGGTGAGCGCGGGACGGCCGGCCAGCTCGGCGAGCGCGGCGGCGAAGCGGCGGCCGGCGGGTGCGGCGGAGACGCCTTCCGTCCAGATCACCGGGAGCGCTTCGGCGAGTTCGGCGGCGAGGCTCTTGGCGGGGTTGCTGTAGGTGGCGATGGCCGGGCCGCAGCGTTCGGCGACCTGGTCGAGGCGGTCGGCGACCTTCTCCAGGACGTCGGGCGGCGCGGAGAGCAGGCCGGTGCGGTCCAGGAGGGCGAGCAGCGGGGTGAGCAGGGCCCACAGGACGCCGGGCGCGGAGGCGGCGAGGGGTTCCTCCGGCTCGTACGGGGCGGTCGCCATGGGCACGAACAGGCCGTGGGCGGCGGTCACCGCCTCCGTGATCGGGGAGCGGGCGGGGGCCACGGCGACGACGGTGCAGTTGCGGCGGTAGGCCTGCTCGACCAGGATGCCGAGGCCGGGTTCGGAGCCGTCGGGGGTGGCGATGAGCAGCAGGTCGACGGGCCCGGCCCAGCCGGGCAGCTCCCAGCGCAGGGCGCCGGCGGCGGGGGCGACGCCGGTGGGGTGGATGCGGACGACCGGGCAGGCGGCGCCGGCGAGGGTGCCGAGCAGTTCGGCGACGCCCACGGAGGCGGTGCCGGGGCCCGCGATGAGCACGGCTCGCGGCCGGCCGTCGGGCCTCAGGTCGTTGACCCCCGCCTCGGCGGCGAACCGCACGGCCGTGCGGACCCGGGCGCCTGCCTCGGCGGCGCCCCGGAGCAGTCCGCGTCGGTCGGCGCGCGCCAGCGCCTCGGGGTCGTCGAGCAGCGATTCGTCGAGCATGGGCTCCAGCCTCCGATCGCCGGGTGCGTCAGGCGGGGCGGCGGACTTCGTCGACGAGCAGGACCGGGATGCCGTCACGGACGGGGTACGCGAGGCCGCAGTCCTGGCCGGTGCAGACCAGCTCGCTCTCCTCCTCCTTGAGCGGTGCGTGGCACGCCGGGCAGGCGAGGATCTCGAGGAGGCCGGCTTCGAGCGGCATGACGGGTCCCTTCGGGCTGGTGCGCTTGGCCTGGTCAGACTACCGCTGCGGGCGGCGGCATGCGGGGGTTGGGCGGGGCGGGCGCTGCCGTGCGCCCCGCCCCGCCTGGCGCGGCGTGTGGCGGGGCGTCAGGCCCGGATGATCTCCAGGACCTCGTCCCGGACCTTCGCCATGGTCGCCTCGTCCCTCGCCTCGGCGTTCAGGCGCAGGAGCGGTTCGGTGTTGGACGGGCGGACGTTGAACCACCAGTCGGCGGAGGAGACCGTCAGGCCGTCCAGCTCGTCCAGTTCGATGCCCTCGCGGCCCTCGTAGGCGGCCTTGATGGCGGCGAGGCGGCCCTTCTGGTCGTCGACCGTGGAGTTGATCTCGCCGGAGCCCACATAGCGGTCGTACTCGGCCACGAGCTGGGAGAGCGGGCCCTCCTGGCCGCCGAGGGCCGCGAGGACGTGGAGCGCGGCCAGCATGCCCGTGTCGGCGTTCCAGAAGTCCTTGAAGTAGTAGTGCGCGGAGTGCTCGCCACCGAAGATGGCGCCGGTGCGGGCCATCTCGGCCTTGATGAAGGAGTGGCCGACGCGGGTGCGGGCCGGCGAGCCGCCGTTCTCCCGGACGACCTCGGGCACCGACCAGGACGTGATCAGGTTGTGGATGATCGTGCCCTTGCCGCCGTGCTTGGCCAGTTCCCGGGCGGCGACCAGCGCGGTGATCGCGGACGGGGTGACCGGGTCGCCGTGCTCGTCGACGACGAAGCAGCGGTCCGCATCGCCGTCGAAGGCGATGCCGATGTCGGCGCCCTCTTCACGCACCCGCTTCTGCAGGTCGACGATGTTCTTCGGGTCGAGCGGGTTGGCCTCGTGGTTCGGGAACGTGCCGTCCAGCTCGAAGTACATCGGGACCAGGTCGACGGGCAGTCCGGCGAGGACGGTCGGCACGGTGTGGCCGCCCATGCCGTTGCCGGCGTCGACGACGACCTTCAGCCGGCGGATGGAGGTCAGGTCGGCGAGCGAGCGCAGGTAGGCCGCGTAGTCGTCGAGCGTGTCGCGCTGGGTGATCGTGCCCGGCGTCTCCACGGGCTGCGGCGCCTCCCCGTCCAGCCACTCCTCGACCAGGGCGCGGATCTCGGCGAGACCCGTGTCCTGGCCGACGGGCGCGGCGCCCGCGCGGCACATCTTGATGCCGTTGTACTTCGCCGGGTTGTGCGAGGCGGTGAACATGGCGCCCGGCAGGTTCAGCGCGCCCGACGCGTAGTACAGCTGGTCCGTCGAGCACAGGCCGATCTCGGTGACGTCGGCACCGCGTCCGGCGGCTCCACGCGCGAAGGCGTCCGCCAGGCCCGGGGACGAGGGCCGCATGTCATGGCCGATCACGATCGCGTCCGCACCGGTCACCTGGGCGAAAGCCGCGCCGAACAGCTCGGCCAGCGTCTCGTCCCACTGGTCCGGGACCACCCCGCGTACGTCGTACGCCTTCACGATCTGCGACAGATCAGCAGCCACGGCCAACCCTCCTGAGTTCTCAACGATGCCCCCAAATTACCTGCTGGGGCCGGTGCCCAACCGGGGGCCCCGGGATCCGACGAACAGTTCGAACGGAGTTCATACCGGATATCACCGGCACACGGGTCCGCGGGACCGCGCCTGACAGGGGCAGGGCGTGCGATCAGGGGGGTGGAAAGGAGGGGTGACGAGGAGGGTGGACGCTCAGTTGTCGGGTGAGCGCAGGACTCGCAGATGGCCGCGGCGTGCGACCTCCATCGGGTCGGCCGTACGGGCGCTGCCGCCTCCCGCCTCGGCCGCGCGCTGCTGCGGGCGAGCCGCCTCGCGGACCGCGTTGGCCAGCGCCTCGAGGTCGTCGCCGCTCGGGCGCGCGGGGGCCGAGCCGTCCAGCAGCCGGACGACCTCCCAGCCGCGCGGGGCGGTCAGCCGCTCGGAGTGCTCGGCGCACAGGTCGTAGCAGTGGGGTTCGGCGTAGGTGGCGAGCGGGCCGAGGACCGCGGTCGAGTCGGCGTAGACGTACGTCAGCGTCGCGACGGCGGGTCGGCCGCAAGCGGTGCGCGAACAGCGACGTACAGGGCTCACGACGTTGGACGGTACCGCACTCTTGAGCGGGCCGCGACGACTCTCCCCCAGGTCACTCCACCGTGTCGTGCTGTGAAACACCCCACACCCCCTTTCGGGGTCGCCTGGCTGACCTGCGTGGACAGCCCATGACGAGATGCAGGACGGCTCTCAAAGCGGTCACCACTTGGTACAAACCGCGTCAAAGTTCATGAGCTCGGCGGTCTCGGAGGCATACGGAATCGAGCCCAAGCTTGGCTGGAATGGTCATCCGGCGACATGCCGTGTGACCTCCGCCCCCCGGGGCCGGACCGTCCGGGGCGAGCCCGGACGGAGGGGCGTGGCCGAAGCGGCGCGGCCGAAGCGGCGTCGGTTCGCGTGGGGCCGGGCGTGACGCCCGGGCGGGGACTACGCTTCTTTCAGTGATGGACACCCCCGTACCGCCCCGCGCCGCCGCACCCGGGCCCCGCCGCCGTGACCGCCACGGCCGAGGCATGCGCGGCCCCGTCGCACCGCCCCAGGTGCCGCTCTCCGCGAGCCGCGCCGAGGTGTTCGCGGATCTGGTGCAGGACTCCGTGGAGCGCCTGGAGCGGCGCTGGCCGCAGCTCGCCGACATCGACTTCCTGGTTCTGGAGGTGCCGCGCCTGGACGGCCCCGGCGCGGGCTGGAGCGACGAGGCCGTACCCCTGGGAGGCACCGTCCCGGCCCGCGACGGCCGCCGCGCTCGCGTGGTGGTCTACCGGCGCCCGGTCGAGATCCGCACCAAGGGCCGCGACGAGCGTGCCGCCCTGGTCCACGAGGTGGTCGTGGAGCAGGTGGCGGAGCTGCTGGGGCTGACACCGGAGACGGTGGATCCGCGCTACGGCGAGGACTGAGCCCGCACGCTCACGGACCCTTCCGCCTACTCACGGAATTCCGCAGGCTCACGGATCCTTCGCACGCTCACGGATCCTTCGCACGCTCACGGAGCCTTCCGTCACTTCTTCAGCAGCACCGACAGATCTTGTCGCGCCTCCGGCACGGCCACCGTGCCCCGGTCGTCCGGCAGGGTCTGCACGGTGAACGCCGACAGCCCCTCGATGGTCGTCCGGAGGGTGCGGGAGGCGTAGACGGGGCCGCCGGAGAGCGTCTCCACGGTGAGCGCGTAGGTGCCCTTCAGGCCGCTCGGCACGGGCACGTCCACGTCCTGTGTCGTGCCGCCCTTGATCGTGTACTGCTTCGTCACGGGCGTGCCGCCCTCGCTGCCCGCGGACGCGGTGACCTTGACGGTGGCCGTGGCGCCCGGTGCGACCAGCGCGAGCGTGGTGTCCTTGGCGCTGTTGTCGGCGACCGACGCGCGCGTGCCGACCGGCGCGGTGGCCGGGATGAACGCCGACTCCTGCCCGCCGCCCTTGCCCCGCACCACGCGCAGCGCGGCGACCACCGGGACCGGGGTGTCGGCGGGCGTCAGCACCAGGGAGCCGGCCTCGCCGCGCGTGATGTCGCCGAGGTCCACGGCGGTGGTCATGCCGGCCTTCACGTGCACCGTCTCGTTCCCGGCCGGGGTGATCTCCCCGGAGGGCGAGGCGAGGCGCACCTTGAGGTCGGCGTCGGAGTCGCCGGGCGCGAAGGCGACCAGACGCACGTCGGTGGCGTCCTTGGGGATGCCGGGCAGCACCAGGGATCCCGCCGGGTCCGTGGAGGCGGACAGCCAGTCGCCGCCCGTCTTGTCGTCCAGGGCCTGCACGGCGGCGCCGACCCGGCCGCTGCGGACGCTGACGTGGACCGTGAGGTCGCTCTCCTTCGCTGCGGTGAGCGTGGACAGCAGGACCGGTTCGCTGGAGTGCGGCTGGACGGTGATGCCCTCGCCGACCGCCGACTTCAGGTTGCCGTCCTTGCCGTACAGCTCGATGTCCACGACCGCGGCGGAGTCGTCGGGGTTGGTCAGGTGCACGTAGTCGGTGCGCGAGGCGGCGGTGCTGGCGCCCGGGAACCAGAACTCGGTGTCGGGGGCGGTGCAGTTGACGCCGAGCAAGCCGCGCCCGGAGCCGACGGCCACCGCGGTGGTCTCCTGGACCGTCCAGCCGGGCGCGAACCTGCCTGTGGCGGTGCCGATCAGCGCGGGCGTGTCGGCGCCCGAGCCGTCCCCGGTGGCCGGGGTGCCGGGCTGCTTGGGGGTCAGTGGCGGCGCGTCGGACTGCTTCTTGCCCTTGCTCTTGCCCGCCTTGCCGCTCTTGCCGGTGTCCGTGCTGTCCGCCGACTGCTCGGCCGCCGCGGTCAGTTGGGCCTTGCCGCTGCCGCCGGTGCCCTGCGCGACCGGCGTGAAGGACGTGTACGAGGTGTCGGCTATGTCCGAGTTGCTCGGCTGGGGGCACAGCAGCCGGGTCTGCTCCACCGGCAGCCGTGCGGCCGGCTTCGGGGTGTCGTTGCCGGAGGCGGCCGGCGCGCCGAGTGCCGCGAATCCGGTGACGGCGGCGAGCGCGGTCGCGCCGACGATCAGGGACAGGGTCGTACGGTTCACTGCTGGCTCCCGTCGGGGCGCTCACTGTCGGTGCCGTGCGCCGGGTCGTACGGCGTGGCGTAGCCCTGGGTGTACGTCGGGTCGTACGGCGCCGTGTTGCCGTACGCGTACGGGTCGTACTGGGCGCCCTGATAAGGGTCGGCCTGGTACTGCTGCTGCTCGTAGGCGCCCGGCGCGTACTGCTGGGGGACGCCCTGGTAGTGCTCGCCGCCGTAGGAGTCGTACTCGGTGTCCGCGTAGCCCGTCGTGTCCCACTCCCCGTACGCCGGCTGGTGCGGGACGGCGGCGGGGGGCTCCTGCGGAGGGGCGGGCGGGGTGTCGGCGTCCTGGGCGGCCTCTTCCGCCTCGGCCTGCGCACGCAGCCGGCGGGCGCGGCGGCCCTCGCCGGTGGTGTCCTGGGCGGGCACCACCCGCTCCTCGGGGAGATCGTCGTCGACGTCACGGCGGCGTCCGGGCAGGGCGAGCACCACCAGGACGACGGCGAGCGCGCCCTGCGCCCACAGCCAGGCGGTGTGGCCGAACGGAGTGTCATAGGTGACGTCCAACGTGCCGCCGGAGGCGGGCAGTCGGAAGCCCTGGGCCCAGCCGTCCACGGTGGTGGCGGTGAGCGGCTTGCCGTCCAGGGTGGCGGTCCAGTCCGGGTCGGCGGTGTCGGCGATCCGCAGGACGCGGCCCTCGCCGCCCGAGGGGATCGTGGTGTGGATCTCCACGGGTCCGGCCGCGACGGGCTGCGGCGCGTCCGTGCCGCCGACGATCGCGGCGCGGGAGACCTCGTGGTCGACCCGCCACAGGGCGCTGCCGTCCTGCTGGCTGAGCCGGCTCAGGCCGGGCGTGGCGTCCAGGATGCGGCTGATGTCTCGGGGCGCGCCCTTGCGGACGAGGACGTAGCGCACGGCGAAGCCGCCGAGTTCGTCGGCCTGGTCGGCGCCGGAACCCGCGACGAGGTTGGCGACGACCTTGTCGAGCTGCTTGTTCTCGCCGTCCTCGGCGGCGAGTTCGCCGTCGCCCAGGCGGGCGCCGGAGCCACGGACCAGGGTGTAGCCCACGCGTGCGGTGGATTCGCCGTCGAGGACGAGAGTGCGGGCCTGGTCACTGGTGCCGCTCTCCTCGGCGACGAACGCGGGCACCTGCACGGGGTCGCGCCGCTCCAGCGGCCCGTCCGCGCCGCGGATCATCCACCCGGCGGCGATGAGCAGGGGCCCGGCCGCGGACGCGAACGCGATGAGCGCGGCGACCGGCTGGCGCCAGCCGAAGCTCTGCTCGGCCACGCGCGCGCGTGCGCCGTCCGCACCGACCGCCGCGGCGGCCAGCAGCGCGAGGCCGTAGACGAGGGTGGCGGGGCCGGCCCAGGCGGAGCGGTTGGACAGGACCGCGAAGACGAGCGCCACCAGGGCGGCCGCCCAGGCCGTCCAGACGGCGGCCTGGCGCTCGCCGCGCATCAGGGCGGCCAGCGCGGCGAGGACGACGCCGATGAGCATCAGCCCGCTGACCGTGCCCGGTCCGCCCGGGCTGGCGCCGAGCAGGTCGGAGGCGGAGGCCGCGCTCGCGCCGTACGCCAGACCGGCCTCCTTGAAGAAGCCGAACGGCAGCAGTGACAGCGACCACGGGGCGAGCACCAGCAGCGGGGTGCCGACCTGGGCGAGGAAGCGCAGACCGTAGGCGACGATGTCGTTGCGGCGCACGACGAGCAGCGCGACGCCCAGGACCAGGGCGATCGGCCACACGATCGGGGTGAACGCGGTGGTGGTCGTCAGCAGGAGTGCGTAGGCCCAGGTGGCGCGCCAGCTGCCACGCGCGCCGGAGGCGTGGGCGAGGCCACTGGCCGCGATGCCCGCGCGCGCGATGAGCGGCAGCAGGACCGCGAGGACCGCGGTGCCGATGCGGCCGCCGGCGAGGGCGCCGGTGGCTGCGGGCAGGAAGGCGTAGGCGACGGACGCCCACGCGCGCAGCAGCCGCGACTCGACGAGGGGGCGTGAGGCGAAGTACGCGGTGAACCCGGCGAGCGGCACCGAGCAGACGAGCAGCACCGTGACCGCGAGACCGGTGGAGCCCAGCAACATCGAGGCGAGCAGGGCGACTAGCGCGAGATAGGGCGGCGCGGAATGCGTACCGCCGGCGCCCACCGGATGCCAGGCGTCGAGATAGCGCGACCACAGCTCGGAGGAGTCGGCGGGCGCGGGCAGCAGCGCGCCGCCCGCGAGCGCGCCACCGCCGAGCAGCGCGCGGCAGGCGACGAGCGAGACGAGCAGGAGGACGCCGAAGAGCACCGGTCCGGGCTTGCGGGCGATGCGCTTGAGGCGGGCGAACTGTTCGACCTCCAGGAAGTCGGCGTCGTCACCTCCGGGTCCGGATTCCAGGCCGCCGCCGTGCCGGCCGGCCGAGGAGACCTCCGGGTCGGAGCGGCCCACCAGGTTGCTCGCGACCTGTTCGACGGTGGCCCGGACGGTCGCTCCGGGCGGTGGGAAGAGGGCGCGCAGCTCGCCCTTGTCGACCTGCGGGCGGCCGCGCCTGCGGCGTCCGGCGATGATCCGCTCGGGCCGCAACAGCGTCCCCAGCAGGCCGCGGATCTCGTCGACGGCCTGCCGGGGCACCTTGCCGACGAGGTACGCCACCGTGCGCAGCAGGCTGCCGAGCACCAGACGGAGCAGGACCCAGGGCAGCTGTGCGGATCGGGCGTTGACAAGGAGGGTGTAGACGGCGCCCGCCTTGTCGACCTTGTGCGGGGAGGCCGCGGTGCGGCCCACGCAGTCGACGGTGCGTCGCTCGCGGGAGGCCGCCTCGGCGTGCCGTACGACCGCGTCGGGGGCGACGAGGACGCGGTGGCCGGCGGCCTGGGCGCGCCAGCACAGGTCGACGTCGTCACGCATCAGCGGCAGGTTCCGGTCGAATCCGCCGAGCTGCTCGTAGACGTCACGCCGGATCAGCATGCCGGCGGTGGACACGGACAGCACCGGCCGGACGTGGTCGTGCTGGCCCTGGTCCTGTTCACGGCGGTCCAGGCCGGTCCAGCGACGGCCGGAGTTGGCGATGGTGACGCCGACCTCGAGCAGCTGCCGGCGGTCGTACCAGCCGCGGAGCTTGGGGCCGACGACGGCGACCTCGCGACCCAGCTCGGCCTCGTGCTCCACGACGCGCAACAGCTCGGCCAGTGCGCCCGGTTCGGGGGCGCAGTCGTCGTGCAGGAGCCACAGCCACTGCACCGGCTCCCCGTACGGCAGCTCGGGCATGTCGTAGGCGTCGTCCCGCCAGGTGCGGGTCACGGGGTCCCAGCCGCTGGGGCGCTTGAGGTACGGCAGGTCGTCGGGGGTCGGTACGGGCGCGGAGCGGCTCGCCTCCTCGACGGCCTGGCCGAAACCGGTGCGCCGGGCCAGGTGCAGGACGCGGTCGGGGCCGAGGGCGTCGGTGAGCAGCTGGGCGGAGTCGTCCGCGCTGCCGGTGTCGGCCGCCACGGCGTTCTGCACGGGGCGCTCCTGGCCGAGCAGCCCGGCGAGCGCGTCGGGCAGCCAGCGGGCGCCGTCGTGGGCGACGAGCACCGCGGTGACCACGTGACGCGGGAACTCTGGTGGGGACGGGTCGTGTTGGACCGCCGTATGGCTGTGCACGGACATCGAGGTACGGGCCCCGGTTCGTTGGACTGCGGTGGACGCCTGTGCCCCGAGGGGGCAGCGGGACGTCTCGGACGGAGGCCCACACTAACGGCTGGACAAGATCACGGCCCGCCGCCTGTGGACAACCCACCTGCGACGGGCCATTCGTTACGAAAGGATGTGCGGCTTTTCGCCGCTCGCCGGGCGGACCGGCCCGCCACACCGCGTGCGACTGCTTTACGACGTCCTGAAGGACTCTTTTCGGACGGTGTGGACGGTGACCACAGTGACGTCAGACGGCGGCCTTCTTCAGGCGGCGGCGCTCACGCTCGGACAGGCCGCCCCAGATGCCGAACCGCTCGTCGTTGGCGAGCGCGTACTCGAGGCACTCGGAGCGGACCTCGCAGGCGAGGCAGACCTTCTTGGCCTCGCGGGTGGAGCCGCCCTTCTCGGGAAAGAAGGACTCGGGGTCGGTCTGGGCGCACAGCGCGCGCTCCTGCCAGCCGAGTTCCTCGTCCGCGTCGTCGACCAGCAGTTGCTGCACCAGCTCGGTCATGTGCGCCCCTCGTCTGTCTTTCGCGTCCCCGTGATGTAGCCGTTACCGAATCCGGCTGAACGACACGAGTGAAATTACAAGTGTGCCGATCCGGGCCAGTCAAGCCGAGATCTGCTATTGGGCCCCTTATTCACTCTGCGGAACCAAGGCTATGCGGAAAGTGTTCAAATCGGCATAAACCCTGACAGCCTGTGGGGGCCCAGGTGGCCCTGTCACCCCTCACCGAGAAGGACGCCCAGCAGTTCGATCTCGTTCCGACACGCGCGCCGAAGCGAACCGGATCACATTCGGATCACGAGATCGCAACGACGTCCACGCGCCCGGCGGTGCGCCATGTGTCCCCCCGACTGCACTGAACAAACCTTTCCTCTGCAGGATGAACCGGATGAGGTGAAACAGCTCCCACATGGCGGACGTCAAGTTGACAGGGAAAGGTGTGAACCGATGTGCTAGTGGGCATGCTCGCGAACTCGGCACTCACCCAGACCCGCACCGCCGGGTCCCACGGTGCTGCCCGCGCTCGCTGTAGCTGTTGCTGTTCCGGCTGTTGAGCCTTCCCCCGCGCTCCGGCCGCTCCCGGGTCCACACGGCCCGGCCGTAGTTCCCTCCGCCCGCACCAGGGCTCGCGCCATGCCCGTGACCCGGGCGGACGACACGCGACACCCCACCCCCCGCACTCTCCCGCCGAGGAACCACTGCATCCATGAACAGCGACAGCGACCTGCAGATCGCCGGCGACATCCTGGAAGTACCGCACCTGCTTCAGCCGCCGCGCGAGCACCCCGTCACCGTGGCCGAGTTCGCCGGGCTCGCCCGCTCCGTCGCCGCCGACCGCTCCCGGTGGGAGCACCTGGTCCGGTACGACGCGACCTCCCGCTGGTACCACCGGCTGCAGACCGGACCCGGCTACGAGGTGTGGCTGCTGTCCTGGGTGCCCGGGCAGGGCAGCGGGCTGCACGACCACGGGCGCTCGTCGGGCGTACTGACCGTCCTGCACGGCGCACTCACGGAGCGCACGGAGCGCGGCACGCGCGCACTGCGCACGGGGGCGCAGCGCGTGTTCGCGCCCGGCTACGTACACGAAGTGGTGAACGACGCACTGGAACCGGCGGTCAGCCTGCACGTCTACTTCCCCGGGCTGACGGAGATGCCGATGCACACCAGGGCGTGCGCGGCGGAGCGCGGCACGGTGGACACGGTCACGGCCTGAGAGCCCCGGAAGAAGAGGAGCCCCGGACAGAAGGGGAGCCCGCCGGCGGCGGGTCGGGACCGGCCGCGTGCCGGGCGGCGTCGCGGGTGTCACCGCCGGGTCACGCGTTGTCCTAGGCGCCTGCAAGACTGCACCCATGCGCATTGTGGTTCTGGCAGGCGGCATCGGCGGTGCCCGGTTTCTGCGGGGTCTGAAGCGGGCCGCGCCCGACGCGGAGATCACCGTCATCGGCAACACCGGCGACGACATCCACCTCTTCGGGCTGAAGGTCTGCCCGGACCTCGACACGGTGATGTACACGCTCGGCGGCGGCATCAACGAGGAACAGGGCTGGGGCCGGGCCGACGAGACCTTCCACCTCAAGGAGGAACTCGCGGCGTACGGCGTCGGACCGGAGTGGTTCGGGCTGGGCGACCGCGACTTCGCCACACACATCGTGCGGACCCAGATGCTGGGCGCGGGCTACCCGCTGAGCGCGGTGACGGAGGCCCTGTGCGACCGCTGGAAGCCGGGGGTCCGGCTCATCCCCATGTCGGACGACCGCGTCGAGACCCATGTCGCCGTCACCCTGCCCGACAGCGGCTCCGGCGCGGGCCCGGGCGAGCGCAAGGCGATCCACTTCCAGGAGTACTGGGTGCGGCTGCGCGCCTCCGTCCCGGCCGAGGCGGTCGTGCCGGTCGGCGCCGAGCAGGCGAAGCCCGCACCGGGTGTCCTGGAGGCGATCGCCGAGGCGGACGTGATCCTCTTCCCGCCGTCCAACCCCGTCGTCTCCATCGGCACGATCCTCGCGGTCCCCGGCATCCGGGAGGCCATCGCGGACGCCGGGGTCCCGGTGGTGGGCCTGTCCCCCATCATCGGTGACGCTCCCGTGCGCGGGATGGCCGACAAGGTGCTCGCGGCGGTCGGCGTGGAGTCCACGGCCGCGGCGGTGGCCGAGCACTACGGCTCGGGGCTGCTGGACGGCTGGCTCGTCGACACGGTGGACGCGGCCGCCGTGGAGCGCGTGGAGGCCGCCGGCATCCGCTGCCGCGCGGTACCGCTGATGATGACGGACCTGGAGGCGACGGCGCTGATGGCCCGGGAGGCCCTCGCGCTGGCGGAGGAGGTGCGGGGGGTTTGAGCGGCGGGCTTTCCATGGATGCCGGGGCCGGCGGCGGGGCTCCCGTGGCGGCGCCCGCCTACCGGGTCTGGGCGCTTGCGGGGCTGCCGGAGATCCGTGAGGGCGACGACCTCGCCAAGGTGATCGCCGCGGCCGAGCCGGGGCTCGTCGACGGCGACGTCCTGCTCGTCACCTCCAAGATCGTCTCGAAGGCGGAGGGACGTGTCGTCCGGGCGGACGACCGCGAGGCCGCCATCGACGCCGAGACCGTGCGGGTCGTGGCCCGGCGCGGTCCGCTCAGGATCGTGGAGAACCGGCAGGGCCTGGTGATGGCCGCCGCCGGTGTCGACGCCTCCAACACCCCCGCGGGCACGGTGCTGTTGCTGCCCGAGGACCCCGACGCGTCCGCGCGCGCCATCCGCGAGGGGCTGCGGGACACGCTCGGCGTGGAGGTCGGCGTGATCGTCACGGACACCTTCGGGCGGCCCTGGCGCACCGGGCTCACCGACGTCGCCATCGGGGCGGCGGGCGTACGGGTCCTCGACGACCTGCGCGGCGGCACGGACGCGCACGGCAACCCGTTGAGCGCGACCGTCGTCGCCACCGCCGACGAGCTGGCGGCCGCGGGCGACCTGGTCAAGGGCAAGGCCGCCGGGCTGCCCGTCGCGGTGGTCCGCGGGCTGCCGCACGTGGTGACCGGCGACCACGGCGACGGCGCGCGGGCGATGGTGCGCGGTGCGCGCGACGACATGTTCCGGCTGGGCACGTCCGAGGCGGTACGGGAGGCGGTGACCCAGCGGCGTACGGTGCGCGCGTTCACCGACGAGCCCGTCGACCCCGGTGCCGTACGCCGTGCGGTGGCCGCCGCCGTGACGGCTCCTGCGCCGCACCACACCACGCCGTGGCGGTTCGTGCTGCTGGAGTCCGAGGAGTCGCGGACGCGGCTGCTCGACGCGATGCGGGACGCGTGGATCGCGGACCTGCGACGGGACGGGAAGACCGAGGAGTCCATCGCCAAGCGCGTCCGGCGCGGGGACGTGCTGCGCAACGCGCCGTATCTCGTCGTGCCGTGCATGGTCATGGACGGTTCCCACACCTACGGCGACGCGCGCCGGGACGCGGCCGAGCGGGAGATGTTCGTGGTCGCGACGGGCGCGGGCGTGCAGAACCTCCTCGTCGCGCTCGCCGGGGAGCGGCTGGGCTCGGCGTGGGTGTCCTCGACGATGTTCTGCCGGGACGTCGTCCGCGAGGTGCTGGAACTGCCGGAGAGCTGGGAGCCGATGGGCGCCGTGGCGGTGGGGCATCCGGCTGAGGAACCGAAGCCGCGGCCGGAGCGGGATGCGGGGGCGTTCATCGAGGTGCGGTGAGCCGGGGAGCGCCGCCGCAAGGCGCATGGAGCCGGGCACGCGCCTCTACCCTCGTAGGACGACACCCAGAACACCACGACACCCATCACCAGGACCTCATCCGTGGCCGGACGATTCGCTCCCCGCCCCACCCCCACGACCGCGCGTGGTGGGCATGTCGTCGTGCCCGCGGGCGTTCCGCGGCCGGCCGCCGCACCCGGACGGCGGCGGACCTGGACGCCGCCCGGGCCACTGGACCTGGGCCTGGTGCTCGGGCCGCTGCGGCGCGGGCCCGCCGATCCCACCTTCCGGGCGACGCCCGACGGATCGGTGTGGCGGGCCAGCCGTACGCCGCTCGGTCCGGGCACGCTGCGGGTCGCGCTCCGGGGCGGGGTCGCCGAGGCGGAGGCCTGGGGGCCCGGGGCGGAGTGGCTGCTGCACCAACTGCCGGAATTGCTCGGCGCGTTGGACGATCCCGACGCCTTCGAGCCACGGCACCGACTGGTCGCGCTGGCACGGCACCGCCGGCCGGGACTGCGGCTCACCCGGACCGGCCTGGTACTGGAGTCGCTGATTCCGTCAATCCTGGAGCAGAAGGTCACGACGGACGAGGCGTACCGGGCCTGGCGGCTGCTCGTACGGAAGTTCGGGGAACCGGCGCCGGGACCCGCGCCGGGTCGGATGCATGTGATGCCGGCGCCGCGGACGTGGGCGCTCATTCCGTCCTGGGAGTGGCATCGGGCCGGGGTCGACAACAAGCGGGCGTCGACGATCCTGCGGGCCGTGCGGGTCGCCGCCCGGCTGGAGCAGGCGGTGGGGATGGAGCCGGCCGAGGCGCAGACGCGGCTCGAGATGGTGCCCGGGATCGGCCCGTGGACCTCGGCGGAGACCGTGCAGCGCAGTCACGGGGCGGCGGACTCGGTGACCGTGGGGGACCTGCATCTGCCCGGGATCGTCGGATACGCGCTGGCCGGGGACCGGGACGCGGACGACTCCGTGATGCTGTCGCTGCTTCAGCTGTACGCCGGCCAGCGGCACCGGGCGGCACGGCTGATCCTGTTGAGCGGGTGTGCGCCGCCGCGGCGCGCCCCGCGGATGCGGCGGGGCGACATCGGGCGGTTGTAGCGCGACGCCGGGTGCCCACGTGAGACAGGGCACCCGGCGTCGCCGAAAGGCGCTACTGCTGGTCCGAGGAGAAGCGCACCGCGCCCGCCGGGATCCGCGCGTCGCACCAGACCCGTACTCCTTCTCGGAGTTCGTTGTCCGCGCCGACCACCGCGCCGTCACCGATGACCGCGCCCGTGACGATCGAGCGCTCGCCGATGCGGGACCGGGCGCCGATCAGGGAGTCGGTGATGACCGCCCCGGGCTCCACGACGGCGCCGGAGAGCACCGTGCTGCCCGAGATCCGGGCGCCCTCTCCGACGAACGCGCCCTCGCCCACCACCGTGCCGTCCGTCAGCTTCGCGTCCGACGCGACCGAGGCCGTCGGCAGGACCAGGCGGTCGCCGCAGCGGCCGGGCACGGCCGGGGACGGCGCCCGCCCGAGGACCAGGTCCGCCGAGCCGCGCACGAAGGCCGCCGGGGTGCCCAGGTCCAGCCAGTACGTGGAGTCGACCATGCCCTGCAGATGGGCTCCCGCCGCCAGCAGGTCCGGGAACGTCTCGCGTTCCACCGACACCGGGCGGCCCACGGGAATCGTGTCGATCACCGAGCGGCGGAAGACGTACGCGCCGGCGTTGATCTGGTCGGTGACGATCTCCTCGGGGGTCTGCGGCTTCTCCAGGAACGCCGTCACCCGGCCCGTCTCGTCGGTCGGGACCAGGCCGAACGCCCTCGGGTCCGTGACCTTCGTCAGGTGCAGCGACACGTCCGCGCCCGTCGACTGGTGGGTGTGGACCAGGGCGCTGATGTCGAGGCCCGTGAGAATGTCCCCGTTGAAGACCAGTACCGGGTCTTCGGGACCGGACTGGAGGCGGCTTGCCACGTTGCGGATGGCGCCGCCCGTGCCGAGGGGCTCCTCCTCCGTGACGTACTCGAGGCGGAGGCCGAGGGACGAGCCGTCACCGAAGTACGGCTCGAAGACCTCTGCCAGATAGGAGGTGGCGAGCACGATGTGCTCCACGCCCGCCGCCTTCGCCCGCGCCAGCTGGTGTGTGAGGAACGGGACCCCGGCCGCCGGAACCATCGGCTTGGGGGTGTTCACCGTGAGCGGGCGAAGTCGGGTGCCTCTACCGCCGACCAGGAGGATCGCTTCTGTCACCTGTCGTCTCTGCTTCCTGCCGGGACCGGCCAAACTGTGAATCGGCCGACCAGTGTATGCAGACCGTGTTGCGAGGACCGCAAGGGGCGTTATGAGGACCGTGAGAGAGGTCCCCCTCGGGCACCTTCGTCATGCGACGGCCTCCGTCCTCAGCGGCCCTGCAGGCGGGCCGCGGTGGAGCGGATTGTGGCGAGTTTGCCGTAGAGCTGCGCACCAGGACAGTCCGTTGCGTACCCGTCGCGATGGCCGGAGAGCACATTCAGTCGCGCCTTCTGACCCTTTGGGTACAGATTGCCACCCCCGGACACCAGGTATGTCGTGCCGCGCGGATCCATGCCGTACAGACCGAGTTTCCACGCGGCCAGTGCGCCCACGCCGTCCAGCGTCTGGGCCGGCGGCTTGGTGCTGCCGGAGTAGGTGCCGATGACGGCGATGCCCGTGCTGTCGCTGTTGAACCCGAGGGTGTGGGCGCCGAGCACGGGCTGGTCGATGCCTCCGGCGCGGCCCTCGTAGACGGTCCCGCACTTGTCGACGAGGAAGTTGTAGCCGATGTCCCGCCAGCCGTTACTCACCACGTGGTAGCGGTAGATACTGCGGATGACGGAAGGCGCCTGGGCGCAGGTGTAGTTGTTGCCCGACGCCGTGTGGTGCACGAACGCCACCTTCACGCTGCCGGTGTAGACGAAGCCCGCCTCGCGCAGGGTCTCGTCGGCGCCCCAGCCGCTGCGGGTGACGATTTTCGGGCGCGGGGCGGTGTGGGTGGCCTCCTTCGCGGGGCCGGCGGTCTCCGCGGGGCTCGCGGTCTCCTTTGCCGGGTTTGCGGTCCCCTGTACAGGATTCGCAGTACCCTTCGTCGGGTTCGGGGTCTGCTTGGCGGGGTTCGGGGTCTCCTTCGCGGGGTTCGCCGTCCCCTGCGCAGGGTCGACGGTCTCCTCCGCCGTGTCCGGCGGTTCCTTCACCGTCCCCTGCGGTCCCCGCGTTTCCCTTGCCCCCTGCGGCTCCTGCCCCTCGCGGGACGGTGACGGGGCCGGGCTGTCATCCAGGGACGCGCGACCGGCGTCCCGGCCGAACGCGTTGGAGCCCGCGCCGGCCGCGGTGTCGGGTGCGCCCCCGTTCGACGGTTCCGGCGCGGCGGCGTGGGCGGTGGGGCCGGGGGCGCCCGCCTTCGAATCCACGCCGGGGTCGACCAGTTCGACACGGAGTCCGTTGGGGAGCGCCGGTGATCGTGTCGTTCCGGTGTCGTCCCCCTCGGCGCTCACCCGTACCGCCACCGCGTCCGAGTCACCGACCCACAGCGGCGCGGTCGCCCCGCGCGCCTTGCTGGACCGCCCCTCTGCGGTGCCGGGGTCGGGGCCGTGGCCGCGGTGGTGCGTCTCGAGCTCCTGCCACTCGGACCACTGGTGCGTCCCGCTCGCGCGGGTACGGACCTCGACGTGACCGTGGAGTTCGATGCCCGGGTCGTCCCAGACGACGCCGACGAGGGAGAAGGAGCGCACCGCCTGCGGGGTCAGACCCGCTTCGACCACCGCCCCGGCGGCACGGGTGAAGGGCACGAGGGGGAGGGACTGGGTACTGCCGGGGACGGCTGCCGAAGCCGACGGACCCCGCACACCCGTTCCGGCCACCGCGGCCGGGATCGCGAGCGGGAGGGTCAGTACCGCCGCGCAGGTGGCGCCGATCGAGGAAGCAAGATATCCACGCATGCACACGATCTTGAACATAGTCAGACATATATGTCCATTTGGAATCTGACGACCCGTCGACCACACTCGGCCGATCCGGTGGCGCCCGACACCCCGCCACCGACGCGCGCACGCCCGCCCCCGCGTACTCTTGCGCCGTGAACGCCACCGATCGCACCCCCGCCGACCTGCTGCGATCCGCGCTCGCCGCGGACCCCGCGCGCCCCCTGGTGACCTTCTACGACGACGCCACGGGCGAACGCGTCGAACTCTCCGTGGCCACCTTCGCCAATTGGGTGGCCAAGACCGCCAACCTCCTTCAGGGTGACCTCGCCGCCGAGCCCGGCGACCGGGTCGCGCTGCTGCTGCCCGCGCACTGGCAGACGGCGGTGTGGCTGCTCGCCTGCTCGTCCGTGGGCGTCCTCGCGGACGTCGGCGGCGATCCGGCCGCCGCCGACCTCGTGGTCAGCGGTCCCGACACACTGGATTCGGCGCGCGCCTGTTCCGGGGAGCGCGTGGCCCTCGCCCTGCGCCCCCTCGGCGGCCGCTTCCCGCAGGCCCCGGACGGCTTCGTCGACTACGCCGTCGAAGTGCCGAGCCAGGGCGACCGCTTCCAGCCGTACGCCCCCGTCGACCCGGACGAGCCGGCGCTGATCGTCGCCGGGGCCGAGTACACGGCGGCGGAGGTCGTGGAGCGGGCCCGGGCGGAGGCGCTGCCCCTCGGGCTGACGGGGCCCGGGGCACGGTTGCTGTCGGGGTTGCCGTACGACACGTGGGCGGGGTTGAGCGCCGGGTTGTACGCGCCCTTGGCCGCGGGGGGCTCGGTCGTGTTGTGCCGGCATCTCGAGCGGCTGGGAGAGGAAGGGCTGGCCAAGCGGATCGAGAGCGAGAAGGTGACGGCGACGGCTGTCAGCTGATCAGCGCCGTGCGGCTCCCGCTCGTTGTTCGACCGCGGGTCCCTCGCGGCTGATGACGCCACGCCGAGGAGCCGCACGATTGTCCCAGCCCCGCGCCCCTATAGAGGCGCGGTCGGCGTCCATCCGGACCAGTATCGGACGCCCCGCAACCCGGCCCCGGGCCATGGTCGTAACAGCAGCTCACGCTCATACGACGCAAGGCGGTGGACCCGGCAGTGAGAGCACGTCATCGACGGTGGCGCTGGGTGCGATGGTGTGCGGTCGGACTGGCCGCGCTCCTGCTGAGTGCCGCCGGGGCCGGGTGGGTCGCGTACGAGAAGCTGGACTCGAACATCACCGCGGACGAGGCCGCCGCCGCCGAGCTCGCCCGGTACGAGAAGGAGCGGCCCACTTCGCTCGTGGCCGGCGCGCGGAACATCCTGCTCATCGGGTCCGACTCGCGTGCGGGCGCCGGTAACGGCCGGTACGGACGGGATTCCGGGACTGAGCGGTCCGACACCACGATCCTGCTGCACCTCGCGGCCGACCGGCGCAGTGCCACCGCCGTCTCCCTGCCCCGTGACCTCATGGTGAACGTGCCGAGCTGCGGCCGGCCGGACGGCAGCCGCAGCGAGGCGCAGTTCACCATGTTCAACCACGCCTTCGCGACCGGGGGTTCGGCCTGCACGATCCGTACCGTCGAGAAGCTGACGAACATCCGGATCGACCACCACATGGTCGTCGACTTCAACGGCTTCAAGAAGATGATCGACGCGCTCGGCGGCGTCCAGGTGTGTCTGAGGCAGCCGATCGACGACACGGCCGCCAGGCTCAGACTGCCCGCGGGCAAGGTGACGCTCGACGGCGAGCAGGCGCTCGGCTACGTACGGGCCCGCAAGAGCCTCGGCGACGGCAGCGACACCGAGCGGATGGAGCGCCAGCAGCGTTTCCTCGGCGCGCTGGTGGCCAAGGTGCGCAGCAACGGCGTCCTGCTCAACCCGGTGAAGCTCTATCCCGTGCTGGACGCGGCCACCTCGGCCCTCACCACGGACCCGGGTCTGGCGAGTCTGCGCGGACTCTATGCACTCGTGCGCGGGCTCGGGAACCTCTCCGCCGAACATGTGCGGTTCCTGACGGCCCCGCGCACCCCGTACCCGGGCGACCTCAATCGTGACCAACTCGTGCAGCCGGAGGCGGACAGACTCTTCGGGCGCCTGCGCGCGGACCAGCCGGTCGAGGTCACCAAGGAAGTTCCGGGTAATTCAGCCGCAAAAACGAGCAATACGTCGCCCGGTTCCGGACCCGGATCGCGGGGGAAGACACCCCCTGGACCCACACCCACTTTCACCGGCAACACGGCCGCCCAGGACGCCTGCGGGTAAAGCCCACCCCATGACGGGGAACGCGTGAGCTAAGAAGTGTCTGAGAAATAGGACGGATTGCCCGGTTGTAGGGAAGTGGAATTTGTCACCGCCGTCGCTCGAGGCTGAACTGGGCGGATAGTGTGAGCGATCCGGTGCCACGCCCCGAGGTCCGTCCCGGGCACACGCACTGGCTGAAGAGACCCGAGCGCCTTTAGGGGGAAGGCGCCGCGTGGCCCCGACGGAGGATTCGGACAACCGTGGACGCGCAAGGCCGTGGGCGGGCGGACAACATCGACCCCGCAGACCAGTGGGTACTCAACCCGAACACCGGCGAATACGAACTGCGACTGGCCGCTCCCGGAGCGCAGTCGTCAGTGCCGAGACCGCGCAGGGGGACCCCCGCCGGCAGCGCGCAGGGGGGCACCCGCACGGCACCCGGCCGCGGGGAACCGGCCCCTGACGTCCTCCCCGGTCAGCGCCGTCGCCGGGGGGCGCCACCCGAGCCGCCGGGGCGCCGCCGGGGCCGTACCAAGCCCAAGAAGGGCAGAGCGAAGAAGATACTGTTGTGGACCGGCGGCAGCATGGCGTTCGTGCTCGTCGCGGTCACGGCGGCCGGTTACTTCTACCTGCAGCACCTCGAGGGCAACGTCTCGACGACGGACGTGGGTGACGCCGCGAAGAACGGCTTCAGCAAGGACGAGGCCTTCAACATCCTGATCATCGGTACCGACAAGCGCACCGGTAAGGGCAACGAGGGCTACGGCGACGCGGGCAGCGTCGGCCACGCCGACACCAACATCCTGCTGCACGTCTCCAAGGACCGGACGAACGCGACCGCGCTGAGCATCCCCCGCGACCTGATCGTCAACGTCCCGGACTGCCCGACCAAGCAGCCCGACGGCACCACCAAGGTCATCCCCGGCACGCAGAACGTCCGCTTCAACACGAGCCTCGGGCAGGACGGCCGCGACCCGGGCTGCACCATGCGCACGGTGAAGGAGATCACCGGAGGCATAGAGCCCGACCACTTCATGATGCTCGACTTCAACGCGGTGAAGACGCTGACGACGGCGGTGGGCGGCGTCGACGTGTGTCTCAAGCACGCGGTCAACGACCCGAAGTCGCACCTCAAGCTGCCCGCCGGTCCGTCCAAGATCGAGGGCGAGCAGGCCCTCGCGTTCGTGCGCACGCGGCACGCCTGGGGCAACCAGGGCGACCTGGACCGGATCAAGGTGCAGCAGCAGTTCATGGCGTCGCTGATGCGCAAGATGGCCTCGAGCGACACGCTGACCAACCCGTCGAAGCTGCTCGACCTCGCCGAGGCCGCCACCAAGGCGCTGACCGTCGACACGGGCCTGCACAAGGTGAGCACGCTCAAGGACGTGGCCCTGGAGCTCAAGAAGGTGCCGACGAAGAACATCACCTTCCTGACCGTGCCGGTGGTCGACAATCCCGCGGACGGCCCGGTGCACAAGACGGTCATCGTGGACCCGAACATGGCTCCCGAGGTCTTCGACGCGATCAAGAACGACGTGTCCTTCACCACGGTGAAGAAGAAGGAGAAGGCGGCGAAGACTGCCGCGAGCGACCCCCTCAAGGGCTCCCGCTCCGCCGCCTCCGACGTCCGCGTCGACATCTACAACGGCGGCGCCCCCGCCGGCAGCGCACAGGCGACTCTGAGCTGGCTGCAGAACGACGAGGGCGTGACCAAGTCCAGCCAGCTCGGCAACGCGGGCAAGACGCTCAGCAAGACGACGCTCGAGTACTCTCCCGACCAGGCCGACCAGGCGCGGAAGCTGGCGGACATCATGGGCTTGCCCGCTTCGGCGCTGAAGCCGGGCAAGAGCGAGAAGAACGACCAGGGGCTGCCCGCCATCGTGTTGACCCTCGGACAGGACTTCCAGGGCCCGGGCACACCGCTCACCGCTCCGACCAAGGCACCGGACGTCCCCAACAGGTCCACAGCGGACAAGGTTCAGTGCGCCAGTTGAGCGCACCGCGCCACCTTACGGGCCTGTCGTGCGTCTAACAGGACGCCTGACAGGCCCGTCAGGTGTCGCAAGGGTGGGGAGGATGGGTAGTTGACGCAGTACGGTCTGCGCGGGGAAGCATCTGCGGTCGAAGAGGCCAGGTCCCTCTCACCTCGGGGACGGCACACGACGGACGACCATGGCTCGAGCGGGGGGCGAGGGCCCGGCAACGGCGGACACAGCGGCGGCAGCAGACGCCGCAGAAGACGTGCGCTGCGGTGGTCGGCGACCGTTCTCTCGGTCGTGATACTCGGCACGGCCGGCGTCGGATACCTCTACTACCAGCACCTGAACGGCAACATCCGCAAGGGTGAGCGCAGCAGCGGCGACTCCAAGGCACAGAAGACCCAGCCGAACGCGGCCGGCCAGACGCCGGTGAACATCCTGCTGATCGGTTCCGACAGCCGTAACTCCGACGCGAACGTGGCGCTCGGCGGCAGCAGGGACAACCGTGGCAACCCGCCGCTGGCCGACGTGGAGATGCTCATCCACCTGTCCGCCGACCGCAAGAGCGCCGCCGTGGTGAGCATCCCGCGCGACACCCGGGTCGAGATCCCCAAGTGCACGGATCCGGCGACCGGCCACGAGTACCCGCCGACCAACGCCATCATCAACGAGTCGCTGGCCCGCGGCGGCCCCGGCTGCACGCTGGCCACCTGGCAGAACCTGACCAAGGTCTACATCGACCACTGGATGATGATCGACTTCGCGGGCGTGGTGAAGATGGCGGACGCCATCGGCGGCGTCGACGTCTGCGTGAACCAGAACGTGTGGGACCGCCCACTGCCCAAGGCACCCGGTGGTTCCGGCCTGAAGATGACGGCGGGCACGAAGAAGGTCACGGGCAAGCAGGCCCTGCAGTGGCTGCGCACCCGGCACGCCTGGGGCAGTGACCTGCTGCGGGCCAGGGCTCAGCACATGTACATGAACTCGATGATCCGCACGCTGAAGAGCCAGAACGTCTTCACCGACACCGGCCGGCTGATGAACCTGGCCGAGGCGGCCACGAAGTCTCTGCAGGTCTCCGAGGAGATCGGCTCGGTCAGGAAGCTGTACGACCTGGCCATGCAGCTCAAGACGGTCCCGACGAACCGCATCACCATGACCACGATGCCCAACGTCGCCGACCCGCAGAACGACGACCACGTGGTCCCCGACGGTGCCAACGCGGACAAGATCTGGGAGATGATCCGCGACGACGTGCCGTTCGACGACAAGGGCACGACGCCGGCGCCGAAGAAGACGGCGAGCACGAGCCAGGCGAGCAAGGCTCCCTCGGCCACGGTCGCGGCCGACCGGTTGGGCGTGGTGGTACAGAACGCCACCAGGACGTCCACGCAGGCCCCGGTGCCCCGGCGGGCGCGCGACATCAGCCAGGTGCTCGTGGGGAAGGGCTTCAGCAGGGCGGTGTTCGACTCCACCGCGGGACTGTCCGAGAACCAGACGGTCGTGCGCTACCCGAGCGCGGACCTGGAGGGTGACGCCCGGAGCGTCGCCACGGCACTGGGCATTCCCATGAGTGCCGTGAAGAAGTCGACCGACGTGTCGGGCGTCACGGTCATCGTGGGCTCCGACTGGCGTACCGGCACGAGCTACCCGAAGCAGTCCACACCGAAGCCCGGGGACCTCCCCAGCAACTCCGACGCCATCAACGGCTCGGACACCGGCCAGTGCATGGACGTGTACGCGCCCTACCGGTGGTGAACGACCGGAGCCGGTCCGAGGGGCCGGCTCCGGTGACGAGTCGAGGGGCTCACCGTGCTTCACGGTGAGCCCCACAGCTCGTGCATCAGCCCCGGGAACGCTGGGTTTCCGGGGCTGATGCGTGTCTGCCGGCGGCTCCCGGCAATCAGACCGGTCAGGCCTGGCTGACCACTGCCGGCCGCCGGGACGCGATGACCCTCCTCGCCAGGGACCTGGGGCTCGTCAGGAAGCCCCAGCCCCACGACATGTGCATCGTGGCGAGGGCGACGGGGATCTGCAGACGCGCCTTCAGCGGCAGGCCCCTGCCCGCCGGGATCGAGCCCAGAGCGATCGCCGCGAGATAGCCGCCGGGGATCACGAAGCCCCACGGGGTGATCACGGCGCCCACGACGACGCCCGCAGCGATCGCGCACACGGCGGCCGGCGGGGCGAGGTAGCGCAGGTTGATGGAGCCCTCGTGGTAGCGGGCGACTACATGGCGCCAGCGGCCGTAGTCCTTGTACTGCTTGGCGAGCGCGCGCACCGACGGCCGCGGCCGGTAGGACACCTTCAGCTCCGGTGAGAACCAGATCAGGCCGCCCGCCTCGCGGATGCGGAAGTTCAGCTCCCAGTCCTGGGCCCTGATGAACTCCTCGTTGTAGCCGCCCTGCTGCTCGAGGGCCTCCCGGCGGAAGACGCCGAGGTAGACCGTCTCCGCGGGGCCCGCCTCGCCGCCGGTGTGGAAGGCGGCGTTCCCGACCCCGATCTTCGAGGTCATGGCGGCGGCGACCGCGTGCTCCCAGTCGTTCTCGCCCTCGGCGTGCATGATGCCGCCGACGTTCTGCGCGCCGGTCTCCTCAAGGAGGCGTACGGCGGTCGCGATGTAGTTCGGCGAGAGCATGCCGTGGCCGTCGACGCGGACCACGATCGGGTGCCGGGAAGCCTTGATCGCGGCGTTGAGCGCGGCGGGCGTGCGGCCGGTCGGGTTCGGGACCGTGTGCACGCGGGGGTCCTCCCGGACCAGCTCGGCGGCGATCTCGTCCGTGCGGTCCGTGGACGGGCCGAGCGCGATCACGACTTCCATCTCGCCGCCGTACTCCTGCGCGAGGATCGCTCGGACGGCTCCGCGCAGATGCCGCTCCTCGTTGAGCACGGGCATGATCACGGACACGGCAGGCAGTTGCACGTCGGGCTTGGCGTTCATAGGAGCCTCACGTTACCGCGAACGGGGGACACCGGTGCGCGCCACCCGGGCGCCGCCGAAGGCAGAAGATCACGGGGGCCTACGGTGCTCGCGGACCCATGCCCAGCCCCGCGGAGGTCTCCCCCGTGCCCACGCCCACCCGCTCGCCCGCGCGCCGCGAGCCGGTCCGCCGCTCCCCCGCCAGGCGGCCGCCCGTCCGGTCGCGGAAGCGCGGCTGGCCCGTGCGGATGACCACAACCCTGTCGGTGGTGGTCCTGGTCGCGGCGGGCCTCGGGCACGCGGTGATCACCAGCCTCGACGGCGGGATCTCCCGCATCGACCCTTTCAGGGACATGAAGAACCGTCCCGCGGCGGGGAACGGCATGAACGTCCTGCTGGTCGGCACCGACGGGCGCGACAGGATCACGGAGAGGGAGCGGCGGGCGTTCCACCTGGGCGGGGAGCCCTGCCACTGCACCGACACGGTCATGATCGTGCACATCTCGGCGGACCGGGAGCGGGCGACCGTGGTCAGCCTCCCGCGCGACTCCTACGCGGAGGTGCCGGAGCACACCGACGAGGCGACAGGGCAACGGCGCGCCACCCATCCGGTCCGGCTGAACGCGGCGTACGCGGAAGGCGGGCCGAACCTGACCGTGCGGACGGTCGAGGACATGACCCATCTGAAGATCGACCACTACCTGGAGGTCGACTTCATCAGCTTCATGAAGACGGTGGACGCCCTCGGCGGGGTACGGGTGTGCACCACGCAACCGCTGAAGGACTCCTTCACCGGGCTCGATCTGGCCGCGGGCACGCATGTGCTGAGCGGCGGGCAGGCGTTGCAGTACGTGCGGTCCCGGCATGTGGACGGGGCGTCCGACCTGGGGCGGATGCAGCGGCAGCAGAGGTTCCTGGCGGCGCTGATCGACCGGGCGACGTCGTCGGGTGTGCTGCTGAACCCGATGAAGCTCCGGGAGGTGGCACAGGCGGCGCTCGGGGCGATGCGGGCGGATCAGGGGTTCGGGGCGGACCAGTTGCTGGACCTGGGGCGGGCGATGCGCAACTTCTCGCCGCGGTCGTCGGAGTTCACGACCGTTCCGATCGGGCGGATGGAGTACGAGGTCAAGGGGCTGGGGTCGACGGTGAAGTGGGACGACGCGAAGGCGAAGGCGTTGTTCGACTCACTGCGGGAGGACCGGCCGCTCGCTCCTCGGGAGCCGCGGCCGAAGGGGCAGGCGCAACCGGAGGCTCCTGCCCGGGGGACCGCGGCGGCGGAGGTGGAGGTGCCTCCGCAGCAGATCCAGGTGCGGGTGGAGAACGGCACGCCGACGGAGGGGCTCGGCAGGCGGGCGGACGACGGGCTCGCGGCCGCCGGGTTCCGGACGACGCGGCAGCCGGCGAACGCGCCGGAGCGCGGAGTGCGGCGCACGGTCGTGATCTACGACCCGCGCTGGGACCGCTCGGCGAAGGTCCTGGAGGCGGCGTTGCCGGGGAGCGAGCTGCGGGCGGTGCCGGGGCAGGGCGCGACGCTGCGGGTGATCGTGGGGGCGGACTTCAAGGAGGTGCGGCCGGTGAGGGTGCGGACGCCGGGACCGAAGGCTTCGCCGACGCCGCAGCAGGCGGTGGTGACCGGGGATCAGGTGGTGTGCCCGGCGTAGGGGGCGCCGGGCGTGGAAACGGAACTACCGTGCGTCAGTCCTCGAAACCCTCCGCCGCCCTCTTCTCCCTCAGCTCCTTGATCGCTCGGCGGCGGGCCAGGCGGTGGGTGCGGCGGATCTGGGCCTCCTGGTAGCGGCGCCTGTCCCGGTCCGTCTCCGGGATCACCGGCGGGACCCGGCGGGGCTTGCCGTCTGCGTCGACCGCGGCGAAGACCAGGTACGCGGAGCCGACCTGGGTGGGCGGGGTGGACTCGTTCCAGCGTTCGGCCAGGACCCGTACGCCGACCTCCATCGACGTCCGGCCCGTCCAGTTGACCTGCGCCTTCACATGGACCAGGTCGCCGACCCGGACGGGCTCCAGGAACACCATCTCGTCCATCGACGCCGTCACCGCCGGTCCGCCGCTGTGCCGGCCGGCCACCGCGCCCGCCGCGTCGTCGACGAGTTTCATGATCACGCCGCCGTGCACCGTGCCCAGCAGGTTGGTGTCGTTGTGGGTCATGATGTGGCTGAGCGTGGTCCGGGAGGCGGAGGTGGGCTTCCCGGGGAGTGCAGCCTCTGTTTCGCCCAGAATTTCTGATTCCGTGGCGGGGGCCTGGTCTGTCATGGCCTCCACCTTATGCCGCGCCACGATCCGGAGACTTTGTGTCGGCTTCGCAACAGCCCTGACCCTGTTTTTCCTCGGCTCTTGTACGGCCCACGGCCCGACCCTGCACACTGGGGCGCATGAACGATTGGCCCGAGGGATGGTCCGACGACAGCCGCGGCAACCGCTACGGACGCGGCAGCACCAGCGCTCAGCCCGAGGGCGCGCGCGTGATGCGGCAGGTCCGGCGCACGCCCGGCGGACCGGGCGGCCCCCAGGCCGCGCCGCCGTACGGCGGGGTGCCGCAGCAGCCGACGTACGACGACCAGGGGTACGGCGGCTACGACAACGGCTATGACAGCGGTTACAACACCGGTCACGTCTACGGCAGCCCGGCCGGCAGACCCCACGGACCGGGCGGCGGCGGACCCGGCGGGGCGCGCACCGCGCCCAACTGGCGCCGCCGGATCAAGTGGACCGCGATCACGCTGGTCACCGCCTTCGCGGTGACCTCGGTCGCCACCTACTTCTGGGCCGACTCCAAGCTCCACCGCGACGTCGACCTCTCCAAGGTCATCGACCGGCCCGCGACGGGCAAGGGCACCAACTACCTGATCGTCGGCTCCGACAGCCGCGCCGGCATGTCGGACGCGGACAAGAAGAAGCTGCACACCGGGTCCGCCGAGGGCAAGCGCACGGACACCATGATGATCCTGCACGTCGGCGACAACGGCGACACGCTGATCTCGCTGCCGCGCGACTCGGACGTGGAGATACCCACGTACAAGGGCTCCACGTCCGGCAAGGTCTACCAGGGCACCGGACGCCATGTGAAGCTGAATGCGGCCTACGCGGAGGACGGCCCGGAACTGCTGGTCCGCACGATCGAGTACAACACCGGGCTGCGCATCGACCACTACGCGGAGATCGGCTTCGACGGCTTCGCGAACATCGTGGACGCGGTCGGCGGTGTCACGATCACGATCGACAAGGGCTTCAAGGACAAGTACTCGGGCGCCGACTTCAAGGCGGGCACGCAGAAACTGAACGGCGAGCAGGCCCTCGCCTTCGTCCGCACCCGGCACGCCTTCGCGCAGAGCGACCTGCAGCGCACCAAGAACCAGCAGAAGTTCCTGGCCGCGCTCGCCCACCAGGTCGCGACCCCGTCGACGGTCCTCAACCCGTTCAAGCTCTACCCGACGATGGGCTCCGGCCTGGACGCGCTGACCGTGGACAAGGACATGTCCCTGTGGGACCTGGCCTCCATGTTCTGGGCGATGAAGGGCGTCAACGGCGGCGACGGCAAGTCCATGAACATGCCGATCTCCGGCTCGACCGGCGGCAACCTGCTGTGGGACAAGGCCAAGGTCAAGACGCTGGTCGACGAGCTGAAGAACGACCAGACGGTGACGGTCTCCGGCAACTAGCCCGTCACGCGGCGACCAGGCCGTCGCGGCGGCGTGCAGCACCGCGCGGGAGGACTGGCGCCCTTCCCCACCGCCCCGGCCGAGCGGGCCGGGGCGTGTCAGGACCCGTCCGGCTGGCACCGCGGGCACCACACCGTCCCGCGCCCCGCGACCCGCGAACGACGCAAGGTCTCGCCGCAGCGCGGGCAGACCGGGTACGGGTCGTCGCGGTGGCCGGTGAGCCAGGAGTCGCGCGGGGGCACGCAGCCCGCGGCGACCGCGGAGCGCAGGGTGCGGCGCATGTGTGTGTACAGGCGCCGGAGTTCTGCCTGGGTGAGATCGCTCGCCCGGCGGGTGGGACGAAGCCCGGCGCGCCACAGGATCTCGTCGGCGAGCAGGTTGCCCAGTCCGGCCAGGACGGACTGGTCCATGAGGACGCTCTTGACACGGCCGCGGCGGGAGGAGAGCGCGGCCTCGAACTCCTTGCCGTCCACCGCCATGGCGTCGGGGCCCTGGCGGCCCAGCAACCGGGCGACGTCGCAGTCGTCTTCGGCCAGCCAGAGCCCTTGGAGCTTGCGCTGGTCGCGGTAGCGGAGCTGGCGGTCGCCGCCCACGGTGAACAGGACGCGGTCGTGGGCCTGGACCGCATCGTCGGGGTGACCGCAGACCAGCCGGCCCGTCATGCCGAAGTGCAGCAGGAGCGTGGGACCGTCGCCGGTGGAGGCGAGCAGCCACTTCCCGTGCCGCTGCGGCTCGGTGAACCGCCGGCCTTCCAGCGCGTCGCGCAGCCGCCGCACGCTCACCCCGCGCAGGACGCCTGCGTCGCGCACGTCGACGCGTTGAACGACCCGGCCCTTCGCGCAGGACTCGAGCACCTTCCGGAACCCCTCGACGTCTGGCAGCTCAGGCATGAGGAACGCCCTTCAGCCGGCCGATGCCCGGCGCGCCCTGGGGGCGGCCGCGTATGAGATGCGTCGCCCCCTTCCCTGACATCTCCTTCATTCCCCGTCGGCTTCATTCCCCGTCGGCGCCGTCCGGTCCCCACCGGCCACCTGGACGCCTCCCGGCCTGGCCACCCCATGCGAACGGCCCCCGGAGATGCCGGGGGCCGAGGTGTTTCCGCAGACGAAGGCGGTTCCCGCTAGGGAAGGTTCCTGGCCATCACGATCCGCTGGACCTGGTTCGTGCCTTCGTAAATCTGGGTGATCTTCGCGTCGCGCATCATGCGCTCGACCGGGTAGTCCCGGGTGTAGCCGTAGCCGCCGAGCAGCTGGACGGCGTCCGTGGTGACCTCCATGGCCACGTCCGAGGCGAAGCACTTGGCGGCCGCGCCCTGGAAGGTGAGGTCCGAGTCGCCGCGCTCGGACTTGGCGGCGGCCGCGTAGGTCAGCTGGCGGGCGGCCTCGATCTTCATCGCCATGTCGGCGAGCATGAACTGGATGCCCTGGAAGTCGGCGATCGGCTTGCCGAACTGCTTGCGCTCCTTGACGTAGTTCTTGGCGTAGTCGAAGGCGCCCTGCGCGACACCGAGGGCCTGGGCGGCGATGGTGATGCGGGTGTGGTCGAGGGTCTTCATCGCCGTGGCGAAGCCGGTGCCCTCCTCGCCGATCATGCGGTCGGCGGGGATGCGGACGTTGTCGAAGTAGACCTCGCGGGTGGGCGAGCCCTTGATGCCGAGCTTCTTCTCCGGGGCGCCGAAGGACACGCCCGGGTCCGACTTCTCGACGACGAAGGCGGATATGCCCTTGGAGCGCTTCTCCGGGTCGGTCACCGCCATGACCGTGTAGTACTCGGAGACGCCCGCGTTGGTGATCCAGCGCTTGACGCCGTTGAGCACCCAGTGGTCGCCGTCGCGCACGGCCCGCGTCTTCATGCCGGCCGCGTCCGAGCCCGCCTCCGGCTCGGAGAGGCAGTACGAGAACATCGCGTCACCCTTGGCCAGCGGCGCGAGGTACTTCTTCTTCAGCTCCTCGGAGCCGGAGAGGATCACCGGCAGCGAGCCGAGCTTGTTCACGGCCGGGATGAGGGAGGAGGACACGCAGACGCGGGCCACCTCCTCGATCACGATGACGGTGGCGAGCGCGTCCGCGCCCGCGCCGCCGTACTCCTCCGGTACGTGCACCGCGTGCAGGTCGTTGGCGACCAGGGCCTCGAGCGCCTCCTGCGGGAAGCGGGCCTCCTCGTCCACCGCCGCGGCGTGCGGCGCGATCTTCGCCTCGGCCAGCGAGCGGATGGCGTCACGGAGCATGTCGTGCTCCTCGGACGGGCGGTACAGGTCGAAGTCAGCCGATCCGGCCAAGGTCTCTCACGCTCCAGAAGAAACAGTGTCGGTGACGCTAATTACCGTTAAGTAACTGGAATTTTAGGGGCCCGCCCACGGGACGGGTACGTGAGCTTGGCGACAGCTGGGAAATTGCCCCGCGAAGGGCCCGGCTATGCTCGGGCACCGATTCACCGCCCTACCCGTTCTGGAGCACCCATGAGCCTCAAGATCACCGTGATCGGCACCGGCTATCTCGGCGCGACGCACGCCGCGGCCATGGCCGAGCTGGGCTTCGAGGTGCTGGGGCTGGACGTCGCACCCGAGAAGATCGAGAGGCTCGAGCGGGGCGAGGCCCCGATGTACGAGCCCGGTCTGGAGGAGTTGCTGCGCAAGCACGTCGCGGGGATCGAGGGCTCCAGCGGGCGGCTGCGCTTCACGATGGACTGGGCCGAGCTGGCCGAGTTCGGTGACGTCCACTTCCTGTGTGTCAACACCCCTCAGAAGCACGGCGAGTACGCCTGCGACATGTCGTACGTCGACGCCGCGATCGCCTCCCTCGCGCCGCATCTGAAGGGCCCCGCGCTCGTCGTCGGCAAGTCGACCGTGCCCGTCGGCTCCGCGGACCGCCTCGCCACGTACCTCGCCGAGCACGCGCCCGCAGGCGGGGACGCCGAACTGGCCTGGAACCCGGAGTTCCTGCGCGAGGGCTTCGCCGTTCAGGACACGCTGCACCCGGACCGGATCGTGGTCGGCGTGCGCAGCGAGCGCGCCGAGAAGCTGCTGCGCGAGGTGTACGCGACGCCGGTCGCCGAGGGCACGCCGTTCGTGGTGACCGACTTCCCGACCGCCGAGCTGGTGAAGACCGCCGCGAACTCCTTCCTCGCCACCAAGATCTCCTTCATCAACGCGATGGCGGAGGTGTGCGAGGCCGCGGGCGGCGATGTGGTCAAGCTGGCGGAGGCCATCGGCTACGACGACCGGATCGGCAAGAAGTTCCTGCGGGCGGGCATCGGCTTCGGCGGCGGTTGTCTGCCGAAGGACATCCGGGCCTTCATGGCGCGCGCCGGCGAGCTGGGCGCCGACCAGGCGCTGACCTTCCTGCGCGAGATCGACTCCATCAACATGCGCCGGCGTGGCCAGATGGTGGAGATGGCGCGGGAGGCGCTGGGCGGCGGTTCGTTCCTCGGCAAGCGGGTCGCGGTGCTGGGCGCCACCTTCAAGCCGGACTCCGACGACGTCCGTGACTCGCCCGCGCTGAACGTCGCCGGGCAGATCCACCTCCAGGGCGGCCAGGTCACGGTCTACGACCCCAAGGGCATGGACAACGCCCGACGGCTCTTCCCGACGCTGGGTTACGCCGATGCGGCGCTGGAGGCGGTGCGGGGCGCCGATGTCGTCCTGCACCTCACCGAGTGGCGTGAGTTCCGCGAGCTGGACCCGGCGGAGCTGGGCGAGGCGGTGGCGTCCCGCATCGTCCTCGACGGCCGCAACGCGCTCGACCCGGAGGTCTGGCGCCGGGCCGGGTGGACGTACCGGGCGATGGGCCGCCCCACCGCGTAGACGGACGGGTGACGCCGGTCCGGCCGAGGCTCAGTCGGCCGGACCGGCGTCCTGTTGCATTCTGCACCACCGGGTCACCGTCCGACCGGTGAACTCCCTGTGGATCACGCCTCCTTCGCCCGGTACCGCCGCATCTTCGCGCGCGCCCCGCAGACCGACATCGAGCACCAGCGGCCGCGTCCGGCCGGACTGCGGTCGTAGTACGCCCAGTGGCAGGTCACGGCCTCACAGGCCTTCAGACGGTCCCAGGTGCCCGCTGTCAGCGCCTCCGCGACGGCGACCGCCACGCGCGCGTGCAGGGAGTCCTCGTCGGCGGGGGTCAGTCGGGCCGAGCCGTCCCGCTCGTCGACGGCCACATACAGCGGGGCCCGCGCCAGCAGCCGGGTCAGCGGGGTCACCTCGCGGTGCGGCGGGTGGCCCGCGTGGGCGAGCAGCGCGGCCCGCAACGACTCGCGCAGTTCGCGGGCGCGCGGCAGCTCGTCCTCGGTGAGAGCGAAACGGGCCCGGCCCTCCACGGTGTCCAGCGAGTCTGTCCCCGACTCGATGTCCAGCGTGTTCACCAGGGCCTGGACGAGTTCCAGGCCTCCGGGCGCGGGCGATCTCTCACTCATGCCCGCGACGTTACCTCCAGCACGCACTGATGCGGTAACCGTGGCCGGTCGGCGTGTACCTCTTGCGCTGTCACCTCACGACCGGGAGCATGAGCACGCGGCAGCTGTTACCTGTTAGGCGCTTCTATCGGTAACAGGGCTCTGTCAGTAACTGCGATCTGGAGGAGGAAGTCATGGCTCTCGCCAAGCTCGGCCCCGTCGTCCTGGACTGCCCGGACCCCGGCGCGCTCGCCGCCTTCTACGCCGAGGTGCTCGGCGGCAGCGTCGAGGGCGAGGGGGACTGGGTGGACCTGCGGGTGCCCGGTGGGCAGGCGCTGGCCTTCCAGGCGGCGCCCGGATTCGTACCGCCGAAGTGGCCCGCGCCCGACCACTCGCAGCAGTTCCACCTGGACCTGGTGGTGGAGGACCTGGACGCGGCGGAGAAGGGGGTGCTGGAGCTGGGCGCGAAGCCGCTCGACGCGGAGGACCGCTCGCGCAGCTTCCGCGTTTACGCGGACCCGGCCGGGCACCCGTTCTGTCTCTGCGCCTGCTGACGCCGAAGGAGGCCCCTCATGCCCGCTGTGGCACGTTTCCGCAACGTGGTGATCGACTGTCCGGACCCGCGCGCGCTCGCCGAGTTCTACGCGCGCGTGGGCGGCGGCACACCCAAGGCCGAGGACGAGGAGTGGGTCGTGCTGCGGATCCCCGACGGGCCGCGGATCGGCTTCCAGCGGGTGGAGGGATACACCCCGCCGGAATGGCCGCGCGCGGACCGCAACCCGCAGCAGTTCCACCTCGACTTCGACGCGGGTTCCACCTGGGAGGAGGTGGACGCGGCGCACGAGAAGGTGCTGGCACTGGGCGCACGGCCGCTGGACGTGGAGGACCGGGAGAAGAAGGACTTCATGGTGTACGCCGACCCGGCGGGACACCCCTTCTGCCTGTGCCGGATCGAGCACACCTGAACCGGCTGGGTCCTGTCCGGCCCCGCAGTCGACAGCGGGGCCGTACAGGTGGCTACTCGGGCGCGTACGCGGGTCCCCGCAGAAGCGGGCGGGCGGCGGCTGGGTGCGTCCGCCGCCGCGGAACCGGGCGGGCGGCGACTCGGGCGCGTGCGCCGCTCCCCGCACAGTCGGGCGGGCGGCAATGCGCCGTTCGCGTCTCCCACCCGGCAGGACAACCGCTCGGGCGCGTGCGCGGTCCCGGCGGAGCCGGGAGGGTCGGGCGGGTGCGCCGGGCTTCCGGACCCGCCCGACCCTCCAGGACGTCAGCCGTCGAGGTCCTCGATGGTCGCGTGGGACGGCGCGCGTGTGGTCTGCAGGTCGCGCGCCACGTCCTCGGCCGCGCCCAGCACCCGTACCGCGTTCTGCCAGGTCAGCTTGGCCAGGTCGGCCCTCGACCAGCCGCGGACCAGCAGCTCCGCGATCAGGTTCGGGTAGCCGGAGACGTCGCCCAGGCCGTCCGGGGTGAAGGCGGTGCCGTCGTAGTCGCCGCCGATGCCGACGTGGTCGATGCCCGCCACCTCACGCATGTGGTCGAGGTGGTCGGCGACCGTCGCGACCGTGGCGACCGGGCGCGGGGTGCGCTCCTCGAAGGCGCGGTGGACCTTCATCGCCTCGGGGGTGGTGTCGAGGGGGTGCAGGCCGTGCGCGCGCATGTTCTCGTCCGCCGCGGCCGTCCAGTCGACGGCCGCCTGGAGGACGAACTTCGGCACGAACGTCACCATGGCCACTCCGCCGTTGGCGGGCAGGCGTTCGAGGACGTCGTCGGGGATGTTGCGCGGGTGGTCGCACACCGCGCGGGCGGAGGAGTGGGAGAAGATCACCGGCGCTTCGGTGGTGTCCAGCGCGTCGCGCATCGTGGTCGCCGCCACGTGCGAGAGGTCGACGAGCATGCCGAGGCGGTTCATCTCCCGGACCACCTCACGGCCGAAGTCCGAGAGGCCGCCGACGCCCGGTTCGTCCGTCGCGGAGTCCGCCCACGCCACGTTGTCGTTGTGGGTGAGGGTCATGTAGCGCACGCCGAGCCCGTACAGGCCGCGCAGCGTGCCGAGCGAGTTCGCGATGGAGTGGCCGCCCTCGGCGCCCATGAGGGAGGCGATCCGGCCGTCCTTGCGCGCCGTCTCCATGTCGGCGGCGGTCAGGGCGGGGGCCAGGTCCGCCGGGTAGCGGGCGAGCAGCTGGTGTACGCAGTCGATCTGTTCCAGCGTCGCGGCCACCGGGTCGGGCAGGTCGCAGGGCACGTACACCGACCAGTACTGGGCGCCGACCCCGCCCTCGCGCAGGCGGGGCAGGTCGGTGTGCAGGCGGGCGCTCTGATGCCGGGCGATGTCCAGGGCGTCGAGGTCGTAGCGGACCTGTTTGCGCAGCGCCCAGGGCAGGTCGTTGTGCCCGTCGACGACCGGGAACTCCCGCAGCAGTTCCCGGGCTGCCTCAAGGGACGGCGAGGTCATCGCGTCACTTCCCCGAGTTGAAGCCGAAGCCCGCCGCCGCTCCCTCGACCTTGGAGCGCAGGCGCTTGCCCTTCTCGGTGGCCTGGTCGTTGAGGTCCTGCTGGAACTCGCGCATCCGCTGCAGGAGGTCCTCGTCGTGCGCGGCGAGGATGCGCGCCGCGAGCAGCCCGGCGTTGCGGGCCCCGGCGACGGACACGGTGGCCACGGGGACACCGGCCGGCATCTGCACGATCGACAGCAGCGAGTCCATGCCGTCCAGGTACTTCAGCGGGACCGGGACGCCGATGACGGGCAGCGGGGTGACCGAGGCGAGCATGCCGGGCAGGTGGGCGGCGCCCCCGGCGCCCGCGATGATCACCTTCAGACCACGGTCCGCCGCCTGCTCGCCATACGTGATCATCTCGCGCGGCATACGGTGCGCGGAGACGACGTCGACCTCGTACGCGATCTCGAACTCGTCGAGGGCCTTGGCGGCGGCCTCCATGACGGGCCAGTCGGAGTCCGACCCCATGACGATGCCAACAACAGGGCTCATTCGGTGATCGTGCCTCTCAGGTAGCCGGCTGCGTGACGGGCGCGCTCCAGCACGTCGTCGAGGTCGTCGCCGTAGGTGTTGACATGGCCCACCTTGCGGCCGGGCTTCACGTCCTTGCCATACATGTGGATCTTGAGCTGCGGGTCGCGCGCCATGCAGTGCAGGTACGCCGAGTACATGTCGGGGTAGTCGCCGCCGAGGACGTTGACCATGACCGTCCACTTGGCGCGCGGGCGCGGGTCGCCGAGCGGCAGGTCGAGGACGGCCCGCACGTGGTTGGCGAACTGCGAGGTGATCGCGCCGTCCATCGACCAGTGGCCCGAGTTGTGCGGGCGCATCGCCAGCTCGTTGACGAGGATGCGGCCGTCGCGGGTCTGGAACAGCTCCACGGCGAGGTGACCGACGACACCCAGTTCCTTGGCGATGGTGAGCGCGAGCTGCTCGGCCTGGAGGGCCAGGCCCTCGTCCAGGTCGGGGGCCGGCGCTATCACGGTGTCGCAGACGCCGTTCACCTGCTGGGACTCCACGACCGGGTAGGCGACTGCCTGCCCGTGCGGCGACCGCACGACGTTGGCGGCCAGCTCCCGGACGAAGTCGACCTTCTCCTCGGCGAGGACCGGGACGCCGGCGCGGAACGGGTCGGCGGCCTCCTCGACGGAGTCCACCACCCACACGCCCTTGCCGTCGTAGCCGCCGCGGACGGTCTTGAGGACGACCGGGAAGCCGTCTCCCTCGGCGGCGAACGCGGCGACGTCCTCGGGGTCGCTGACGATCCGGTGCCGCGGGCACGGCACACCGATCGCGTCGAGTTTGGCGCGCATCACGCCCTTGTCCTGGGCGTGCACGAGCGCGTCCGGGCCGGGACGCACGGCGATGCCGTCCGCCTCCAGGGCCCGCAGGTGCTCGGTGGGCACGTGCTCGTGATCGAAGGTGATCACGTCACAGCCCTGCGCGAAGGCACGCAGCGTCTCCAGGTCGCGGTAGTCGCCGACGACGACGTCGCCGACGACCTGTGCCGCGGAGTCCTGGGGTGTGTCACTGAGGAGCTTGAACCTGATGCCCAGCGGGATGCCTGCCTCGTGGGTCATACGAGCGAGCTGGCCACCGCCGACCATGCCTACTACCGGGAACGTCACGCACCTAGGGTATCGGCCTGGCCGGGGAGGCCGGTTTACGTGCCCGCGGAGGCCGTTTGGCGGGCCGTTTCCGAGGGACTTCCGAAGGGGTACCCGAAGGAAAACGACGAGGAGTTTCCGGAACGGGGCCCGGACTGCTTTCTTTCCGTCCTCATGTATGGTCCCCGGACATCGTTCACCGGCGCTCGTTAGCATGGCCGGGTTGACGGAGCCGTTCGGCGCTTGCGGCCGAGGGGCCGGTAGGACCGATCGACACGAACGAGACGACGGATGCAACCGAGTACGACCGACCCGACGGGGGCTGGCGACACGATGGGCAGTGGTTCCACAAGTCTGCAGGACAGGCCCCAGGCCGCAGTGCGCCGGAAGTTCGACCGGCTGCTGCGCGAGATCGCCAAATTCGGCGCGGTCGGCGGGGCGGGACTGCTGGTCAACCTCCTGGTGTTCAACCTCGTGCGGAATGTCACGGGGCTCCAGGTGGTCCGGGCGAGCATCATCGCCACGGTCGTCGCGATCGCCTTCAACTACATCGGCTTCCGCTACTTCACCTACCGGGACCGGGACAAGAGCGGGCGCACCCGCGAGATGACCCTGTTCCTGGTGTTCAGCGCGGCCGGGCTGGTGATCGAGAACGGCGTGCTGTTCCTGGCGACGTACGGGTTCGGCTGGGACAGCCCGCTGCAGAGCAACGTGTTCAAGTTCCTCGGCATCGGCCTCGGGACGCTGTTCCGTTTCTGGTCCTACCGCACCTGGGTGTTCAAGGCCATCCCGGCGGCGTCGGCGGTGGCGGGCGCCGAGTCGATTCTCCAGGAGGCGGAGATGCAGCAGCGCCGCCACGACGAGCACGTGAACCGCTGACCGGAGGCATCGCCCAGCCGGCGCCTGAGCGGCACATCACCCTGCGTGGTCAGGCGAAGGACATCGCCCGGCCTGGTGCGGCGAAGTAAGTCCTGACCGACCGCCGCTTCACCGGGTCCCCCGCTCCCCGGTTCACCTCACTGTGGGTTCCGGTTCCTCCGGTTCGGCGGGCACCTTCAGCGGGGTCCGGGACAGGAACAGGCCGAAGACCGGGGGCTTGGCCTGGAGCATCTCCAGACGGCCGCCGTCGGCCTCCGCGAGGTCACGCGCCACCGCGAGCCCGATGCCCGTGGAGTTACGCCCGCTGATGGTGCGCTCGAAGATGCGGGAGCCCAGTTCCGGCGGCACCCCCGGCCCCTCGTCCGTGACCTCGACGACCGCCTGGTTGCCGGTGACCCGGGTGCGCAGGGCGACCGTGCCGCCCCCGTGCATGAGCGAGTTCTCGATCAGCGCCGCCAGCACCTGGGCGACCGCCCCCGGCGTCCCCACGGCCCGCAGATGCCGTTTGCCGGAGCTGACGATCGCACGCCCCGCGCTGCGGTAGGCGGGCCGCCACTCGGCGAGCTGCTGCTGGATGACCTCGTCCAGGTCGAAGGAGACGGCGGAGCCGGTGCGCGGGTCACGGGCGTTCGTCAGCAGCCGCTCCACGACATCCGTGAGCCGTTCCACCTGCGTCAGCGCGATCGTCGCCTCCTCCTTCACCGTGTCCGGGTCGTCGGTGAGCGTGATCTCCTCCAGCCGCATGGAGAGCGCCGTCAGGGGCGTGCGCAGCTGGTGCGAGGCGTCGGCCGCCAGGCGCCGCTCGGCGGTCAGCATGCGGGCGATCCGCTCGGCGGAGGCGTCCAGGACATCGGCGACCCGGTCCAGCTCCGGGACGCCGTACCGCTTGTGGCGCGGCCGCGGGTCGCCGGAGCCGAGGCGCTCGGCGGTCTCGGCGAGGTCGGTGAGCGGGGAGGCCAGACGGTTGGCCTGGCGCACCGCGAGCAGCACCGCCGCGATGATCGCGAGCAGCGCCACCAGGGCGATGATCAGCAGCGTACGGCCGACTTCACGCGTGACGGCGGAGCGGGGTTCCTCGACGCGGACCGTCTCCCCCTCCTCGCCCTTGGTCGTGGAGTGGATGACGTCACCGGTGGGCTGATTGCCGACCCGGATGGTGGGCTGGCCGGGGATGTCGATCACCGCGTACCTGTCGCCGGTGACCTGGTCCTTGAAGACCGCGGCGCTGACCTTCTCGTCGCCGAGGATCCGGCTGTCCACGATGCTGGCAAGGCGCAGCGCCTCGGAGTCGACGCGCTCCTGGGCGCTGTTGCTGATCGTCCGGGTCTCGACGATCACGAGGGAGACGCCGAAGACCGCGATCACCACGAGGACGACGGCGAGGGTGGACTGGATGAGACGACGACGCACGGAGGCCTCCGGCGGGGAACAGGTACGACGACCAGTGTGCCTCTGGTTGGCGTGGCCCCCTGTGCCGGGGCTGGGCGGGGGTGGGTTTCGCTCCTCGGCGCTCGCCGGTGCCGCTGCGCGCACCCTCCCCCAAGCTCTCGACTTCGCTCGAGCAGGGAAGACCCCCATCGCCCCTGCGGCACGACTGCCCGCAGCTGCAGCGACGTCGGCCGACCGAAGCCGTCAGTTCTTCTCGAACCGGAAGCCCACGCCCCGTACCGTCGCGATGTACCGCGGGTTCGCCGCGTCGTCGCCCAGCTTCTTGCGGAGCCAGGAGATGTGCATGTCCAGGGTCTTCGTGGACGACCACCACGTCGTGTCCCAGACCTCGCGCATCAGCTGGTCGCGCGTGACGACCCGGCCCGCGTCCCGGACCAGGACCCGGAGGAGGTCGAACTCCTTCGCGGTGAGCTGCAGCTCCTCGTCGCCCATCCAGGCCCGGTGCGACTCCACGTCGATGCGCACGCCGTGCGTGGCGGGCGGTTGCGCGGGCTCGGTGGCGCCGCGCCGCAGCAGGGCGCGGACCCGGGCGAGCAGTTCGGCCAGCCGGAACGGCTTGGTGACGTAGTCGTCGGCGCCCGCGTCGAGGCCGACGACGGTGTCCACCTCGTCGGCCCGTGCGGTCAGGATCAGGATCGGGACGGTGTGGCCCTCGGCGCGCAGCCGGCGGGCCACCTCCAGACCGTCCATGCCGGGCAGCCCGAGGTCCAGCACGACCAAGTCGACGCCACCCTGCATTCCGGCGTCGAGCGCGGTGGGTCCGTCCTCGCGCACCTCGACCTCGTAACCCTCCCGGCGCAGGGCACGGGCCAGCGGCTCCGAGATGGACGCGTCGTCCTCGGCGAGCAGTACACGGGTCATGGGGTGATGGTAGTCCGCCGAGGACGAGAGCAAAGGTGTGAGCGCGGGTGTGATGAAGATGCGAATTCTTACCTGGACCTGGGACGATGCGGCGGCGACACCGTACGTCACGCTGTGTGGTCGCGCCTGCACCTCTTGGGGGCCATTTGGGTGTAGACCTTGGAATGGGCGACCATAGTTCCGTAACTACCTGTGATCCGTGTCTCAAGTCCTTCCATATCCGGCTGTGCCGTGCCGTATGGTGAAGAGAACGCCTGTAGCACCAGCAGGGACCTTTGGCGGTAGTTCGACGCTGAAGGTCTCTTTTGTGTGCGGGCTGGCCTCCTCCCAGCCTTGAAGGAATGACCTGTGGCCGGGCCTTGAGCGCTCAACGCGCGTAGAGGCGTGGATCCCGGTGGTCGTCGTCCATCGCTCCGTGATCCGGGGCGGACACCCCGTGGGCGTGGGGCGGACGTCCGATCCCGCCGGTGCCGGCCGTCCCCCCACGGGCGCCTGCCGCTCGTGCAGCGCGTCCCGACCAGCAAGGAACGACCATGGCGTCCAGCCTGACGAAGGACTCGGTCCGCCCGGGCACCCCCGGATCCGAGAAGACCTTCTTCGGCCACCCCCGCGGACTGGCCACACTCTTCATGACGGAGATGTGGGAGCGGTTCTCCTACTACGGCATGAAGGCACTCCTCCCGCTGTACCTGGTGGCACCGGGCGGCCTGCACATGAGCGCGGCCACCGCGACCGCGATCTACTCGGTGTACCTGTCGCTCGTGTACCTGCTCGCCCTGCCGGGCGGCTGGTTCGCCGACCGGGTCCTCGGTCCGCGCAAGACGGTCGCCGTGGCGGGCTTCGTCATCATGCTGGGCCACCTCACGCTGGCCCTGCCCACCGCCGGTACCTTCTTCGCCGGTCTCGGCCTCGTCGCGATCGGCTCGGGCCTGCTGAAGGCGAACATCTCCACGATGGTCGGCCACCTCTACGAGGGCCCGGACGACCCGCGCCGCGACGGTGGCTTCACCCTCTTCTACATCGGCATCAACCTCGGTGCCTTCGCCGCGCCGCTGGTCATCGGCACCGTCGGCCAGAACGTCAACTGGCACCTGGGCTTCGCGCTCGCCGCGCTCGGCATGGCGCTCGGCCTCGGCCAGTTCCTGCTCGGCGGCCGTCACCTCAGCTCCCGCTCGCAGGTCGTCCCGACCCCGCTGACGGCCGAGCAGAAGAAGGCCACCCTGACCAAGGCCGCCCTGTGGGCGGGCGTCGCGGTCGTCTTCTACGCGATCGTCGGTTTCTCCGGCGTCTACACGCTGAACTGGCTGCTGGTCCCGATCACCCTCGCCGGCCTGATCATCCCGGTCCTGGTCATCGCCCGCATCAAGCGGGACAAGGAGCTGGACCGCACCGAGCAGTCGAAGATGACGGCGTACATCTGGTTCTTCGTCGCCGCGGCCGTGTTCTGGATGATCTACGACCAGGGCGGCTCGACGGTGTCGCTGTTCGCCGACTCCTCGGCGAAGAACACGATCTTCGGCTGGAACTTCCCGGTCTCCTGGTACCAGTCGGTCAACCCGGTCATGATCATGGCGCTGGCCCCGGTCTTCGCCTGGGCGTGGCTGGCGCTGGCCCGGCGCGGCAAGGAGCCGAGCACCGCGGTGAAGTTCGCGATGGGCCTGGTCCTGATCGGCGCGTCCTTCTTCCTCTTCCTCGCCCCGCTGGGGATCGCCGACGGCGGTCACAAGGCTGCCGCGATGTGGCTGGTGGCGATCTACTTCGTGCAGACGATCGGTGAGCTGACGCTGTCGCCGGTGGGTCTGTCGGTCACCACGAAGATGGCGCCGGCGAAGTACGCCTCCCAGATGATGGGTGTCTGGTTCCTGGCCGTCACCGCCGGTGACGCCACGACCGGCCTGCTGTCGATCGCGGGCGTCGACCTGAACAAGACGGGCATCGTGGCCCTGCAGGCCGCGCTCGCCGTGGTCGCCGGTCTGGCGGTGTGGATGTACCGCAGCAAGGTCAAGGAGCTCATGGGCGACGTGCACTGACGTCGCTCCCGGCTCTCGGAGGGCCGCCGCACCCACGTGGATGCGGCGGCCCTCCGCCGTTCTGCGGGGTCAGCGAACGCGGCGGGGCAGGAACGTGAAGACCGCGCCGCCCAGCAGGATCGCCGTACCCGCCACCAGGCCGAGGGCCTTGAGGGTGCCGTGGTCGTCCGTGCCCGTCTGGGCCAGGCCGCCGCCCGTCGTACCGCCCGACGACGTGCCTCCGGACGTCCCGCCCGGCTGCCGCGCGGTGTCCAGCGTCAGCGACACCTCCGTCTTCGTCGGGGTGCACGTCGTGGTCGTGCCGAGGGCCTTGATGGTCAGCACGCCCGGCGACAGCGTCGACTCCCCGCTCGCGCCCGGTCTGTACGTTCCCGTCAGGTCCGGGATCTCGATCGGATCGCCCGACTTGATGTCCTGCGCGTTCGCCGGGCCCTCGACATGGACCGTGCCCTTGTCCGCGCCGCCCACCACGACCTCCATCGACGGTTTCACCGAGCCTTTGGGGATGTCCGCCGGGCTGTTCATCACCGACTTCCTCAACCGCACGGTGAGATCGAAGTTCCCGCCGTCCTTCTTCGCGTCGATCTGCACCGGCGACGTGGCGCTCTTGTCGCCGATGGGCGTCTTGCAGGCGTACGGGACCTGGACCTCCTTGCCCGTGAAGTCCGTCTGCCCGCCGTCGCCGCCGGTCGCACTCGCGCTCGCCGTCGGGGACGTCGCGGAGGAGGTGGCCGTCGGGGGCGTCGCGGTCGAGGACGCGGTCGGCAGGCCCGTCGGGGGGCTGGTCGGCACCACCGTCGGCAGCCCGCCCGTCGTACCGCCCACTCCCCCGCTCCCGCCGGTCACCTTGATGGTCGCCGCCGGTCCCACCCTTTCCTTCGGGGTGCACTTGGTGTCCGTGGAGATCGGCTTGTTGACGTTGATGGTGTACGCGTCCGGGGTCAGCGTCACCTCGCCCGCCGTCGTCAGCTTCACGGTGCCCGTCATGTCGGACAGCTTCATGTCGCTGTTCTTGGGGATCGGCGGGTTCGACCGCGGCCCCTCCATGGCGATGTCGGCGGTCTGCGCGCCGCCCGCCTTCAGCGTGCCGGTCGGCTTGACCGTGTCCTTGTCCAGGTCGAGCACGTCGGGGTTCTTGGAAGCGGCCTGCAGGAACTTCCAGGTGACCTTGACCTCGTCGCCGATCTTGGCCTCGGCCGGTGCCGTGATCTCCACCTTCGTGGTGCCCTCGACCGGGGGCAGCCCGGAGATCGGGGGCGGGATGCACTCGGTGGCGTACGACACCTCGGCCGCCTGGGCCGGTGCCGCGGCGACGCCGAGCAGAAGGCCCGCACCGCCCAGCATCATTGCCGCTCCTGCCGCGGCCGCCCTTCTGCCACTGTGACCGGCCGCGCTGGTTCCGCCCGCCGCCTTGGACACTCTGCGTTGCGTTCTCACGTGTTTCCCTTCGTCGGGGTCGCCGGACTGTCCTCGTGCGGTGCGGAGAGCCGGCCGCTCGCCGCGGTCCCCGGATCCGTGTCCGGGGTGAACCACGGCAGGGCCGAAGTGCTGCCGGTCCTCGCGGGAGCGGGCGGCTTCGGCGGGCGCGGGGCGACGCCGGGCAGCCGAAGCCCCCGGTGGCGTACCACCGCGGCGCGCGGCCGGACCCGATCCACGACCGCCATGCCGGCGCGGAAGGTGGCCGTCGGCACGACCAGGCAGGCCAGGACCCAGAAGACGGTCACGCCCCAGGGCCGGCCCACGCCCCACGGCTGCTCGGCGAGGACCTTGCCGCCGTACTGGAGGGAGACCGTGTAGTCGCCGTGGGCGCCCGCCGTGAGCTCCACCGGCAGCCTGATCTCCGCCTTCCTGCCGGGCGCGACCGTGCCGTGCCACTGCCGCTCGTCCCACTGCGGCGCGAACACGCCGTGCGAGGTGCCGACCCGGAAGACGGGATCCCTCACCGGTGACGAGCCGACGTTGCCGACCGTGAACACGAGCGTGCGCTGCGGCGGCGCCCCGAACCAGGTCAGCAGCCCACTGGAGCCGTCGAGACGGGTGTCCGTCAGCACCGACAGACGCCCGGCGCCGGACTCCGCGGGCAGCGGCTGGACGGCGTGCCCGGCGACCTGGAAGGCTGCGTCGGCGGTCGCCCCGGTCCCGGTGACGGTGGCGACGTGCACCACGCAGGGGCATGGCGCGGGCGGTTCGGCCACCGGCAGCTTCCTGCTGAAGTGGCCCCGCGCGTCGGTCGTGACGGCCCGTCCGTCCGCGTTGGCGCAGGAGTTGGTGCCGCCGATCACTCCCCGGGACGGCGTGGCCTGCCCGCAGATGAGGATCATCAGCAGCGTCTTCGCCCGCCAGCCGCCGCCGGACACGGTGATCGAACCGCCGGTACCCGCCTGGGACGCGGACAGCTCGACGGCCGGTTTGCCGGCGCCCGAGGCGGGCGCCGCCAGGGGCGCCAGGACGAGCGCGAGCACCGCCACGGGCGCCAGCACCGCCACCAGTGCGGAGATACGCCTCTTCACCTCGGCGCGCCCGTCAACTCGACGCCCGTGCACGGCCGTTCGCCGGTCTGCCGGTCCGGCGGCCGGTGCCTGCGCCGCCCTACGACGACACCGGCGACCGCAGCCGCGAGCAGCCCCGTCCCGCTGTCCGCCACCACGCCCCACGGCACGAACCGTGCTGACGCCGCCCCGGAAGCGTGCGCCCCGCCCGCCGCCGTGACCGTCACCCGGACGTGCACCGCGTCGAGCACCGGGTGGTGCGGCCACGGCTCGGTGAGCCGGACCCGGCGGCCGGGCGGCAGGTCGAGGGGCAGGGTGCGCTCGGGGCGGTCCAGGACCCGGCCGAGGACACCGTTCGCGCGCACGGCGAGCCTCGGGGTCAGCACGGTCGTACCGCGGTTGACCAGCTCGTAGGAGATCCGTCCGCCGCGCACCGCCACGTGCTCCACGGTCAGCGCGGGCAACGCCGGTCCGACGACGCGGACTCGGAGGCGTACGGCGGTGGAGCGGCCGCCCCTGCTCGCCACGACCACGCCCGGGTGGTCGCCGGGTGCCGCTCCCGCGGGCACCGCCACGGTGAACGGCACGTCGGCGCGGGTACGGGCGGGCACGGTCACCGAGACGGTGCGCACCGGGATCCGGCGCCCTCCCGTCGTGCGTGCGAAGGCGATCCAGGGGCCGCAGTCCCCCGGTGCCCCCCGTGCCTCGTGGGCTCCGCTCAGCCGGACGGTCAGCGGCCGCCCGCCCGGGTTGCGCACCGACACCGCGTCCTCGAGGACCGTCCCGGGCTCGCCCTCCGCGTACACGTACGGCCGCCCGCCCGCACCGCCGAGGGACCAGCCGGCGTCGGCGACGGCGGGCGCAGCGACCAGCGGGCTCGCACAGGCGACGGCGAGAGCGAGGGCACAGGCGGAGGCGGGGCGGACGTACGGCATGGCGGCTCCTGCTGGTACGAGGGTCGGCTCAGTGGCGTACCGCCTGGTTGCGGCGGGTCAGCCACAGCACCCCGGCCGCGCCGGCGAGCAGGACGGTGCCGCCGAGGGTGCCGAGGGCGACCACGGAGTCCTCGGGTCCGGTCTGCGGCAGCTGCCCGCTGGGGGCGGAGCCGCTCGAGGCGGAGCCGGAGGTGCCGCCGCCGGCCGCCGTGACGTCGAGGGTCAGGGACGGGCTCGGGCGGTTGGCGGGCGTGCACGTGGTCGTCGTACCGAGCGCCTTGATGGTGAGCACACCCGCGGTGAAGGTGACCTTGCCGGTCTTCCTGGGCGTGTACGTGCCGCTCAAGTCGCTGATCTTGATGGGGGTGTCGGCGGGGATCGCCGCCTGGTTGGCCGGGCCCCTGACCGTCAGGGTGCCGCTGTCGGCGCCGCCCAGGACGATCGTGGCGCTCGGGCTCATCGCGCCCTTGCCCAGTTCGACCGGGCTGGAGGAGACGCCCTTCTGCCAGGACATGGTGATCCTGTAGCCGCTGCCGCTCCGGACGCCCTTGATGTCGATGGGCGAGACGGCGCTCTTGTCGCCGATCGGCGTCTTGCACTGGTAGTTGACGTCGACGACGTCGGCCCGGGCCACGGGAGCGGCCGTCAGGACCGCCGAGCCGGCCAGGACAGCGGCGGCCGCGAGCGCCGCGCTTCGTTTGTGGTACGACACGGTCCCCTCATTCCTGACGGCACATCAGATGGGCCGTCAAGGTACGCCCGGGGCCGTGGGGAGGGAAGACACAATGCGCGCGGGATCCGTGGCGATCGGGCGCGCGAGGCGTGTCGTACGAAGAAGGGTTCGAACCGCGGGTAACCGGAGGTCAGCCACCCGCGAGGTGACCTAGCCGTGTCACGCGGGCGCGCCGAGCTCCGCCCACACCGTCTTGCCGGCGACGCCGGGGGTCCTGATGACGCCCCAGTCCAGGCAGAGGCGCTGCACGATGAACATCCCGTGGCCTCCGGGGCGTCCGGCGCGGTGCGGGGTGCGCGGGGCGGGCTGGCCGGAGCCCCGGTCCGAGACCTCGATGCGCAGCACCTTGTTGTCGCACGCGATCCACAGCTCTTCGGGACCCTCGGCGTGCAGGCACGCGTTGGTGACCAGTTCGGAGACGACGAGCAGCACGTCCTCGGCCGCGGCCCGCTGGTCGGCGGTGGCGGCGGGCAGCCAGCCCCATGCGTACAGCGCCTGGCGGGTGAAGTCGCGGGCGAGCGGAACGACACCGCTCTCGCCCGCGAAGCTCATCCTGCGGACCTGCCGGCCGGAGGAGGGCGCCGCCTCCCCCGCGGGCGCACCGGACGAGGCACCCTCGCCCGACGGGCCCTGCGCGGGCGTTCCGGAAGCGCCGCTGGGCTCGGGGCCGCGGTCGCCCGGCGAGTAGGGCCGGGTGGTGCTCATCAGCGCTTCACCTCACCGATTCACCAGTTCACGATTCAAGACTCAGTACGGGGTCGACGTGGTATCCGTCGGATGTTGCTCTTGCCGTGCGTTCGGGACCCTCTTCTTGCGGCTTTCGCCCTCACTGCCGACATGGTCAGCATGTCTCCTGCCCGACCGGACCGCTGGAACACCCACGGATTCGGCCGGGGATCTGTGACGCGCGTAACGTGCCGATAACGCGGAGGAATCCGGGACGCGAAGCATCGGCGACGTCATTCGGCCAGCGCCGCGTCCAGCGTGTCGTGGACGGTGAAGACGGCGTCCGCCCCGGTGATCTCGAAGACCCGGGCCACCACCGGCTGCATCCCCACGAGATGGACCCCACCACCCGCGGACTCGGCCTTCAGCCGCGCGGAGAGCAGGACGTTCAGCCCGGTGGAGTCACAGAACTCCAGCCTCGAGCAGTCGACGACCAGGCGCGAGAACCCCTTCTCGAGGCAGTCCTCGAGAGGTTCGCGCAGCAGATCGGCGGTGTGGTGATCCAACTCACCCGCCGGGGTCACGACGGCACTCGTGCCTTCTTGTCGCACCTCGACCAGAAGCCGGCCCGACTGTGCGCTGCCGACCGTCCCGCGGTCCATGCCGTCTCTCTCCCGACCGTCGTGGTTGATGCTGGACGCCCTCGAACATTACGCCCTCTGTGCGCCTCTCGACACCCGAACAACCCTACCAATTCGGACATTTCGACACAGTACGCACTTGCGAACGGTCAACGAAAGCGGGTAGGCCTAGTACAGACACCTATTCAACACGGCCGGCTTTGGAGGGCGCCGCACACCGCAGTGCACATATGGGCATCGGCGGCCATATGCCGACAACCATGGAGGACATCATGTCACCCCGGCTCGACGCATCGCAGACCCAGAGGGCGACGTCGACAACCCCCCTGGAACGACCGGACCACGGCTACGGCCTGGCCGACCACGAAGGCCCCACCGGGCCCGACGGCCTCGCCGACCTACCGGAGATTCCCCCGTACGACGAAGTGGGACCGGTCGACGCCCGGGCCCTTTCCAAGACTCTCTTCGAGAGGCTCGAGTCACTCGAAGAAGGCACGCACGAATATTCGTACGTGCGCAACACGCTCGTCGAACTGAACCTGGCCCTGGTGAAGTTCGCCGCCTCCCGCTTCCGCTCGCGCAGCGAGCCGATGGAGGACATCATCCAGGTGGGCACGATCGGCCTGATCAAGGCCATCGACCGGTTCGAACTCAGCAGAGGCGTCGAGTTCCCCACCTTCGCGATGCCGACGATCGTCGGTGAGATCAAGCGCTTCTTCCGCGACACGTCCTGGTCGGTCCGTGTCCCACGCCGGCTGCAGGAACTCCGCCTCGACCTGGCCAAGGCCGGCGACGAACTGGCCCAGAAGCTCGACCGCGCACCCACCGTCGCCGAGCTGGCCGAGCGCCTCGGCATCTCCAACGAGGAGGTCGTCGAGGGCATGGCCGCGTCGAACGCGTATACGGCCAGCTCCCTCGACGCCCAGCCCGAGGAGGACGACTCCGAGGGCGCGCTCGCGGACCGCATCGGCTACGAGGACCACGGGCTCGAGGGCATCGAGTACGTCGAGTCCCTGAAGCCGCTGATCGCCGAACTTCCGCAGCGTGACCGGAAGATCCTCTCGCTGCGCTTCGTGGCCAACATGACGCAGTCGGAGATAGGCGAGGAGCTGGGCATCTCGCAGATGCACGTGTCACGGCTGCTGTCCCGCACCCTGGGGCGCCTGCGGAAGGGACTCACCGTCGAGGAGTGAGCCCCGCCGCGGTGGGCGGCGAGTGCGGGCCGCCGCGATGCGCGGTGAGTGACGCCCGCCATGTGGCACCTGCCGAGTGGTACCAGCCGCCCGGTGTCCGGCCGAACCCCAGAACTCGACCGGGCACCGGGCGACTTGCGTTCCCCAGCCGCCTCACAGGCCGTTCCCCGGCCGTTCATCACCTGCTCGCAACGGGTTCCCCGGTTACCCGCGGGAACCCCTTTCCCCGCAGAGTGACTTCCCTCACTATGGTCACCCCATACCGGCCGGTACGTCTGGGTCCCAGGCGTGCCCGCCGACACACGCGGGCTGCGAGGAGGCAGCGGGATGACCCGGGCGGAGCGGGACGACGACGATGACGTCGAGGCCGGCGTCGGCATGCACGGTACGGTGCCCGACGCCCGCCTCACCGAACTGCTGAGGACGGACACCCCGACCGCGTATCCAGCTCTGCGCGAACTACGCATCCGCCACCGCACCGCTGTCCTCGGCTACGCACGGCTGTGCACGGTCGACGAGACGGCGGCCCGGCAGCTGACCGCGCAGGCGTTCGCGCTCGCTGCCCGGGACACCGCCCGCGGCACCGACCCGCGCGGCCCCTGGCGCCACCGACTCCTGCTGCTCGCGGGCCGGGTGACCCAGTCGTGGGCGACGGACGAGCGCGCCGCCCGGCTCGATCCGGGGCTGCTCGCGCATCTGCGCGCGATCGGACCCGAGGGCGTGGCTCCGGCGATGCTGGCGGCGTTCCAGGCGCTGCCGGTCCGGGTGCAGGGGCTGGTCTGGTACGGCGTCGTCGACCAGGAGCCGCCGGAGCGCACGGCGGTCCTGCTCGGCCTGTCCCCGCAGGACGTGGCGTACGACATCGAACCGGCGTTCAAGGCGCTGCGCGAGTCGGTCCTGAAGACCCGGCTCGCCGGCTCGGGCAACCCCCGCTGCCAGGACTTCCGGCGGCTCATCGAGGAGTCGCTGCGCCCCGACAAGCCGCGCTACAGCGCTGATCTGCACGCCCACATGGCGTACTGCGTGCACTGTGCCACCGCGTACGAGGAGCTGTCGCACCTGCGGGACGCCCCGCGCACGGCACTGGCGGAGGGGCTGCTGCCGTGGGGCGGCGCCGCGTACGTGAGGAGCGACGGGGAGGAGCAGAGCGCGGTCGCCGGGGCCCGGCTCGCCGACTGGTGGCCGTCGCGGCGGTTCGCGCTGGCGGCGACGGCCGTGGGCGTGGCGCTGGCTCCGCTGCTGGTCTACCTGATGACCTCGGGCGGTTCGCAGCCGGCGCGGGCCGCGAGCGAGATCCGCAGGCCGACGCCGCCGCCCGCGGTGACGGTGACGGCGACGGTCTCGGTGACACCGTCGTCCTCGCCCTCCCCGTCCCCCTCCCCCACTCCGGCGACGACCTCACCGAGCCCGACGCCGACACCCTCGCGCACGGCGACCACGCACCCGGCGTCCCCGAAACCGAAGCGTCCGGCCCCGCACCCGCCGAACGGCACGTACGCCCAGGTCGTGAACGTGGCCTCGGGTCTGTGCCTGGACATCCGCGACGGGGTGATGGACCTGGGCACGGACGTCATCACCGCCCCGTGCACGTCGTCCCCGACGCAGCGCTGGCGCGTCGACACCTCGCGCGGCGTCCTGCAGTCGGAGGCCGACCCCGCCTTCTGCCTGGACAGCCGCGGCTCCACCTACCGGGGCGTCGGCATCTGGGAGTGCTCCTCGGTCGACGGCTCCAACGGCCGGAACCTGCGCTTCACGGTGGACTCCCGCGGAGTGATCCGCCCGGCGATCGCCCCGGACCACGCGGTGACGCCGTACGGCGGCGACACGGTGTTCCTGATGTGGGATCAGGGCGGCGACGAACAGCGCTGGAAGGCGGGCGCGTCCTGACGGATGACGGCGGCTAGCTTGATCTTTAACCTGTGCGGCGGGGTCGTGGGTTCGTTGACTTCTTCGTTCGCTGCTTCCCGGCGCTTGGTTTGGAGACTGTGTGCA
>NZ_JBIWIM010000023.1:0-51027 GCF_044764595.1 Streptomyces sp. NPDC093984
CAACGTCGCCCGAACACGGTTCACTTCATGTGCATCCACATACTCACCGTGCCCCAGAACAAGGTCGACACACAGACCTAACGGAGTCCTACTAGAGATACACCGAGCCGAGGAAAAAGGAAGGCGATGAGCAGCACGGTGGCGACGAGCATCAAAAAGAGGTCTGTCGCCGCCGGGACGAGAACTGCGGCTGCAAGCTGACGGTGACCAAGGCTGCCCCGGCGAGCTGCCAGGGGCAGCAAGCCCCAACGTGTTGCTGCGGCAGGAGGATGGTCAAGGCCGGATGACCGGCCGTCGGGTCCCCGGTGGTGACAGACCCGGGCGGCTCGCCGATCAGGCGGACTGAGCCGAGGCCGGTCGCCCCCGCTTATGTGTCACCGGGGGCATATCAACTCTGCGGGCGCAGTCCGGCCAGGGTGACGGTCACGAGCCGCTTGACCGCGGCCTTGGACGGCAGGGCACCGGCCCCTGCCAGCGCATGCAGACAGAATCCGGTCAGCTCGTCCGGACTGACGTCGTCCCGGACCTCACCAGCCTGCGCGGCTTCGACCAGCAGGTCTCGAACGAAGTGACGGAGATGCTGCTCCGCATGCGCCACATGGCCGCCCTGGTGCAGGAGCGTCGAGAGCTCTCCCCCGTGGCCGTGCCGCCGCTGCTGCTGCTGGATGAACGCGAAGGCCTCCAGCACCGAGGCGAGTCGTTCTCCAGGGGTGCCGGCGCGGTCACGGAGTTCGGCGAGTTGATCAAGGTGTCCGGCGATCTGACGCTCGTGCCAGGCCATGACGATCGATTCGACGTCCGGGAAGTACTTGTACAGCGTGGCCCGGCCGATGCCGCTCTGTTCGGCGATCCGGGACATCGTCACGCCGCGCAGCCCGTCCTCTGGCCGCTCAGGCGTCCCTGGAACTCATCGAGTGCGCGCTCGGCTGCGATCACGAGGACTTCACCCAATGCACGCACTTCCGGCAGATGGTGGCGCAGCGCATCGGCCCCCACGCCCCCGTGCACGTTCCCGTCTGGCCGGCAATCGGGGGCGACGGGAAACCCGGCACGGACCTGCGGACATCGAGCCAACACGCCCGCACCCCTCCGGAGATACCCCTTGGGGGTATATGTTTTGATGGCGTCGGGGGGGCAGAGAGCCCTTCGGCGGATCGACCCACGCGCCTCCACGAGGAAGAAGCCATGACTGATCAGATGAACTCCAGCTCTTCTTCTTGCGAGTAATGGTCAAAACCTGTGGATCGGCGGGGAGAGGGCCCAGGGCACGGGTGCATAAGATCGTCTTATGCACCCGTGCCCTGATCCTCGGTGGTACCGGCCTGATCGGTCGCGCTGCCGCCCTGCGGTTGCTCGCTGCCGGATGGCAGGTGGACCTCACCGGCCGGAACCCTGCCCACATGCCGTCTGAACTCGCTGCCGCAGGAGCCCGCTTCGTCGCACCGGACCGGTCTGACGACAGCAGGCTCCACGCTGCCCTGGGAGGGAGTACCGACCTACTGGTCGACTGCATCTGCTACACCACTTTCGACGCCCGGCTCCTGCTGCCACTGGCCAGGAACGCCACCTCCACGGTGTTGATCTCCAGCAAGGCCGTGTACGTCGATGCCGACGGCAACCACTCCAACTCCGACGCCCCGCCCCGCTACGACGGCCCTGTCCGCGAAACCCCAGCCCACCCTGCCCCCCGGTGACATGGACTACCAGTCACGGGAGGGATATGGCCCCAACAAGGTCGCGGCCGAGCATGTCGCCCTGGACAGCGGCTTGCCCATCACTGTCGTGCGCCCTTCCCGCATCCACCGTGTGGGCGCGGCCCGCCCCAGGGAATAGGTGGTCGTCAAACGCGCCCTGGACCGTCGCGGTGTTGTGCTGCTCGCCAACCGGGGCAACGGGGTCGTCCACCCGACGGCGGCGGCCAACATCGCCGCTCTCATCGAAACGGCCGCCGACAAGCCCGGCGCGCGCATCCTCAACTGCGCGGACCCCGACGCGCCGAGCGCACTCGAGATCTTCCGCACCATCGCCCGGCACCTGAAGCACACCTGGGAAGAAGTTCTCCTCGACGACACGGCTCCGGACACCCTGGGTCGAACCCCATGGGACTCGCCCCACCCGGTGGTGCTCGACACCTCCGCCGCGGAAGCTCTCGGGTACCGGCCAGCCGGCGATTACGCGACGACAGTCGCTGCTGAGATCGACTGGTTGCTCGACGCCGCCCGGGCCGGCGACCGGGCGGGGATCCTGCCGAAGACGGAGGACCCGTACTTCAGCAGGTTCTTCGAGTATGCAGCCGAGGATGCGTTCCTCGCCGGGCGCACACACTGAAGTCCGGGGCAGGTACGGCTCTCATCACCGAACCCGGCATGGGTTACCTGGTAATTCACTCCCCCGGTCCGCACCTGGACGATCGCCGATCCCAAGAACATCGTCGCCATCGCGGTGTTCTTCGGAGTCGCCCTGTCCGTGGCATCCGTGGTGGACCTGGCCGCCCGCCGCACCCACCAGGCGGCACGACTGAGAGCCGAGTCGGAGATCCTCTCCTTCCTCGCCGGCAACGTCCTGCGCGGCGAGACCAGCCTGGAGGCCCTCCTTGACCGGGTCCGGGAGACCTTCGGTATGGAATCCGTGGCATTGCTCGAACGCGAGAGCGACGTTGCGCCCTGGACCTGCGCCGGCAGCGTGGGCCCCCGCCCCTGCGCCTCACCCGAGGAGGCCGACGTGGACGTTCCGGCCGGCGACCACATGACACTGGCGCTCACCGGCCGGGTCCTGCCGGCCGAGGACCGCAGGGTCCTTGGTGCCTTCGCGGCCCAAGCCGCCGTCGTCCCGGACCGCCGGCGCCTTCAGCAGGAGGCCGACCAAGCCAAGGAACTGGCCGAGGGCAACCGCATCCGCACCGCCCTGCTGGCCGCCGTCAGCCACGACCTGCGCACCCCGCTCGCCGGCATCAAGGCCGCGGTGACGTCCCTGCGCTCGGACGACGTCGAGTGGTCGCCGCAGGACCAGGCGGAACTCCTGGAAGCGCCCTGGCCGCGCTGCTCGCGCTGGAGACGGATCTCACCCTCGTCGCCGAGGCGGCCACCTCCACCGAGGCGGTGCGGCTGGCCCGCGAACACCGTCCCGACATCGCCGTCCTCGACCTGGAGATGCCGCCGACCGACGGGCTGCGCGCCGCCGACGAGATCCGGGCCGAACTGCCCACCCATGTCGTCCTGGTGACGCGGCACGCCCGGCCGGCCGTGCTGCGCCGGGCCCTGGCCGCCGGGGTGCGCGGTTTCGTCCCCAAGACGACGCCGGCGGCCCGGCTGGCGGAGATCATCCGCGACATCGCCGCCGGCCGCCGCTATGTGGACCCGGACATCGCCGCCTCCGCGCTGACCGAGGACGACTGTCCCCTCACCGACCGGGAACCGTAGGTCCTGCGCGCCGCCCGCACGGGCGCGTCGATCGCCGAGATCGCGGCCGATGTGCACCTGGCGCCCGGCACGGTGCGCAACTACCTCTCCGCGGCCATGTCCAAGCTCGGCGTCCCGACCCGCCATGCGGCCGCCCACCGTGCCTGGGAACAAGGCTGAATATGAGACGGAGGCCACGCCCGAAGTCGCCCTTGAGTGAAAGTGTCGCGGAATCCGGTGACTCTCTTCCCTGCGGGCGAGCGCCTGACGCATAGTGAGGGCGCGGTTCTTCGGCCTCAAGTCTCAAGTCTGCGGCTCGAGGAGAGACGAGAAGGGACGAGTAGGCACGAGATGACGCGGAAGAAGGCCCTAGTGGTCAGAGGCGGTTGGGAGGGGCACCAGCCGGTCCGGGCCACGGAGCTGTTCCTGCCCTTCCTGCGCGGCAACGGATACGACGTCCGGGTCGAGGAGTCGACCGACGTCTACGCCGACGCCGCCGAGATGGCCCGCACCGATCTCGTCGTGCAGTGCGTCACGATGTCGGAGATCAGCGCCGAGCAGCTGGCGGGACTGAGCGCGGCGGTCGAGGCCGGCACGGGCTTCACCGGCTGGCACGGCGGCATCGCCGACTCGTTCCGCGCCTCGTCCGACTATCTCCATCTGGTGGGAGGGCAGTTCGCGACCCACCCGGGCAAGGAGCCGTGTGAACGCCGGGGCGTTCAGGAGGACAACTACCTGCCGTACGTCGTCAACATCACGGACCTCGGCCGCGAGCACCCCGTCACCGCGGGCATCGAGGACTTCGAGCTGCACACCGAGCAGTACTGGGTGCTCCACGACGACCTGATCGACGTCCTGGCCACCACCACCCATCCCGCCCGGCCGTGGCAGCCCTGGCACCGGCCGGTGACCTCGCCTGCGGTCTGGACCCGGCGGTGGGGTGCCGGGCGGATCGTGGTGACGACACCGGGGCACAGTCTCGACGTGCTGGAGAACCCGAACGTCCGCACCATCATCGAAAGGGGCATGCTGTGGGCGACGCGCACCGCATCGGCGTCGTAGGTCTCGGCGTCATCTCCCGCGCGTACCTGGACACGCTCGTCGGCCATCCCGCGGTACGCGTCACCGCGGTCGCCGATCTCGACGCCTCCCGGTCGGCAGCGGTCGCCGCCGAACTGCCCGGCGTGCGGGCCGTGTCCGTTGAGGAGTTGCTGAGCAGCCCGGATGTGGACACGGTGCTGAACCTCACCGTCCCCGCGGCCCACTCCGAGATCGCCCTCGGCGCGATCGGCCACGGGAAGCACGTCTACGGGGAGAAGCCGCTGGCTGCCGACCTGCCTGCCGCGTACGCCGTGGTGGAGGCCGCCGCGCAGGCCGGTGTGGGGGTGGGGTGCGCGCCGGACACCGTGCTGGGCACCGGAATCCAGACGGCGCGCGCGGCGGTGGCGGCGGGAAGCATCGGGCGTCCCCAGTTCGCGTCCGCCGTGATGGTCACCGCGGGGCATGAACGCTGGCATCCTCACCCCGACTTCTACTACGCCGCCGGGGGTGGCCCGCTGCTGGACATGGGGCCGTACTACCTGACGTCCCTGGTCCACCTCCTGGGCCCGGTGCGGGCCGTGATCGGGGCGGCCAGCCGGCTGCGTACCGAGCGCGTCATCGGTTCCGGCCCGCGCGCGGGCGAGCGGATACCGGTGGAGGTGGACAGTCATGTCTCCGGTGTGCTCGAGCATGTGAACGGGACGCTGACGACGATCACGACGAGCTTCGACGGGGTGGCCGCCACAGCCGCGCCGATCGAGGTGCACGGCGACGCGGGAACCCTGGCGGTCCCGGATCCGAACCACTTCGACGGTGAGGTACGGCTCTTCGAACTCGGCGGCACCCAGTGGCACCCGCTCCCCCCGTCCGCGGGCTACGTGGACGGCGCACGCGGCCTCGGCCTGCTCGACTTCGTCGCCGCGGGCGAGCGGCGGGCACCCCGCGCGAACGGTGACCTCGCCCTGCATGTGCTGGAGACGATGAGCGCCCTCCTGCGTTCGTCGGCCGAGGGACGGCGCATCGAGCTGACCACCTCGGCGGAGCCGCCCGTCGCCGTTCCGCTGACGGCCGCCGCGCAGTGGAGGGACGCCGACGCCCGCCGGGCCGCATAGCGCTGAGGGCTGGCACTGAGCGGGTGTCAGTCCACGTCCCATGTGTGCGCGGGCGCGTTCAGATGCATGTAGTCCATGTACGTCTTGGTCATCAGCCGCAGCGCCTCTGTCCGGTCGGCGGTGCTCCCCTGGTTCTGCTCGTTGCCGTCCGGCAGCCGAGCGGCCATGGCCTGGATCGACTTGCGGCGGCCGTCCGACATCAGTCCCCGCAGGTAGCAGTCGCCCTTGGCCCGTTGGTTCTTGCGCGGCACCGAGGCGAACACATCAGCCACGTATAGCGCCAACCTGGCCCGTACACGGTTCACTTCGTGTGCAGCCACACATCCACCATGCCCAGGAGCAGCCCGAACCGGAAGACCTAACGGAGTCCTATTAGCCGTCGAGGTCAAAGCTCCAGGTCGGAAGCCCCGTACCTGGACTGGCCGACAAGTTAGTGCCGCAACAGGCAACGTCCGACCGTAGGACGCTGGGGGCTACTGCTGGTCCTCTCCCTGAGCAGCCCACTTGGACCATGTCTTGGTCGACGGGGAGCCTCACGCGCCGCCCTCCTGACTTCCTCAAGGCGCAGCCGAAGTTGGAAGGGCCGGCTGCAGACGCCGACGGGATTCGAACCCGCGGACGAGGACGGACAGGGCCCGCCCGGGCCTCATCAGTCGTCGCGCGGAGGGCCTTCCGCACGACGATTGCAATGGACCGCTCTGCCACGGCGCCGCAGCCTGCCGGGACCGCGCGATCCCGGTCCCCAGACCATAGCCGTCCTCGCCTCAGTGATCCCACCCGGTTTTCCGTGTACGCCGGGGCCCGCGGGTCAAGGGCGCAGGACTCGCTGGTCTCGTGCCCGGCGGAGCCGCTGCCGACGTCCGAGTCCACCGGCTTGTGCTCGCTGCCATCAGCCAGCACCGCTCCCGCGATGCGCTCGTGCGACTCGCCGAACTACTCAGTCCTCCACCCCGTAACCGCCTCCCCTGCCGCCCCGAACCGACGAACCGTGACATACAAGTCGACCACCGCTGTGGATGTTCGCGGATTGCAGGAACGAATGGTGACCGTTTCCAGGTACGAGCCAAGGAATCCGTCGACCGTCGGACGACCGAGATGACCGTGACTGAGGCTGGCCAGCGCGTCGAGGGGAAGGTTCTGGAGGCCGGCATCCGAATAGTCCTCGTGGTGGGCGGCCCCCAGGGTGGTGCAATAGCTCGCATTCAGCTTTTCAGCTTGGTCACTGATCGGGTGATGCAGGCAGGGTGCGCGACGCACGAGGCTCCCGTGCCGTTGAGAGACGTGTTCCAACTGTCAACCCACCGGCACAGGAGCTTCGTTGGGCGCCTATCCTGCCGCACTCGACCTGCCCCACGCCCTCGTCGAGTGGGTCATCATGCGCTGGAGGCGCTCAGAGAGGTCGGTTGCTCGTCAGCTCCAGGGAGATGCGGTGAGCCAACTGGTGTCCTGGGCCCACGACGACGTGGAGTCCCAGACGTTGGAGCCGCCATTGCTGGCTATGTAGGCCGTGAAGTTGTAGTGGCGGATGTATTTCGTCGGGTAGTTGACGGACTGGAAGGAGTGGCCGACCCCGCTGTTGCCCGTGGTGGGGCAGAAGGTGGCGTCCTGCGCGAACGTGCTGGCGCCGTTGTCCGTATTCAGGTAGAGCTCGAAGTTGTAGTGCCGCAGGAATTGGCCGGGGTTGTTGGCGGACTCGAAGGACAGGCAGGAGCTGTTGGCCAGGCCGGCGCGGACGATCCACGTCGCGTCGGCCTTGTCGGTGGCCGAGCTGGAGGAGTTGATGTTGGAGATGACGACCTTGGTGTCGGCGTCGTCGTGGCGGAGGTAGTCCGAGGTGCAGCAGGGGGCGGTGGTGGCCTGCAGGGAGATCCGGGAGCCGGGCGTCAGCGAGCCGGTGCTGGTCGAGCCGCTGTTGTAGCCGGCGGCGGTGATGTTTGCCTGTACGGCGTTCTCAGTGGTGTCCGAGGGGTAGCCCGAGGTCATGACGCCTTCGTAGAAGGTGCCTTGGGCGCCCTTGCTGTTGTCGCCGCCGATGCCGAGGATGATGGCGCCCTCCTTGTGCATCGGGTTGTAGCCGGAGACGTTGGGGCGCACGCCGCTGTAGTAGGTGGACAGGCTGCCCGACTGGGCGTTGCCGCCGCGGATGGCCCACTGGTTCGGGCCGCCCTTGAGCATGGCGGTCAGGAACCGGTTGTTGACGGTGGGGTCGCCCGCGTTGAACCCGCGGTTGACCCCGGAGAACAGGCCGTTCTCCAGGTCGGCCATGACCCAGGGGCCGTTGCCGCTGCCGTAGCCCCACGTCTTGCTGTTGCCGAAGTAGATGGCCTCCATGTGGCCGTTGCCGGTGTCGGTGCTGCTGGTCTCGGCGTTGCCGTAGTCGAAGCAGCAGCCGCCGTTGAAGTGCGTGCCGTCGAAGATCGCGTACATGCCCTCGGGCTGGTCTCCGGTGGCGATGCCGTTGGTGTTGTTGTTGCGGTAGCCGGTGCCGGGGGCGACGTAGACGCCGTAGGCCTCGTGCCCGCCGACGGTGACCGGCGCCTCGAAGGCGTTGGCGAGGTTGTCCGGCCCGCCGGCGGCTCCGCCCGCGGGTGCCTGGGTGAGATTGTTGCCCTTGCCGGACTGGTCGTAGATGACGGTGATGACGCAGCTGGTGCCCGCGCAGAAGGAGTCCTGCGCGGCGGCGTTGGCGTATCCGCCGGCGCTCAGCAGGCCGATGTTCAGGGTGGTGTTGTCGGAGGCGCGCCTGACCTGGTACAGCGGGCCGTTGTACGCCGCGTACAGGGCGCGGGTGGTGCTGTGCGCGGCGACGCAGGGGGTGCCCCCTGCGGCGTAGATGTCGCACGGCCCCTGGGTGGCGGCCTGCGAGGTGGTGGCCGTGGCGGTGAGCAGGCCGGCGGCGAGCGCGGCGGTGGCACCGGCCGCGAGAAGCGCGCGCCTGACGCGGCGGATCCACGGTGGTTTGGGCATGAACAACTCCTTCACAGGGTGGGGTGTGAGGTGCGCGCCGACGAACCCCGGGTGTCCGGCCGTGCGGACGGCGCGGGTTGGGTCGACGCCTCCGGGTCCGGTGCGGCTTCGGCCGTCTTGCGCGCCGGACCCGGGGCTGGTTGCTCGTCAGCTCCAGGGGGAGGCGGCGAGCCAGCTGGTGTCCTGGGCCCACGACGTGGGGTTGTCCCAGGCGTTGGTACCGCCGTTGCTTGCGATGTAGGCGGCGAAGTCGTAGTGGCGGATGTACTTCGTCGGGTAGTTGAAGGACTGCAGTGAGTAGCCCGTACCGCTGTTTCCCGGCTTGGCGCAGAAGGTGGCGTCGGCGGCGAACTGGCTGGTGCCGTCATTGGGCTGAAGGTGGAGCCGGAACGCGTAGTGCCTGATGTAACTGCCAGGTGTGTTGGCCGACTCGAAGGAGACGCAGTTGCTGTTGGCCAGGCCGACGCGGACGATCCAGGTGGCGTTGCCCTTGTCGGTGGCGGAACTGCTGGAGGTCACCGGCGCGATCACGACGTTGTCGTCGCTGGTGTCGTGCTGCAGGTAGTCGGTGGTGCAGCATGGGGTGGTGGCCTGCAGCGAGACCTTCGCGCCCGGGGTGAAGGGGTTGGTGGTGTTGGTGCTGTAGCCGGCCGCGGCGATGTTGGCCTGGACCGCGGCGTCGGTGGCGTCGGAGGGGTAGCCCTTGACCATGGCGCCCTCGTAGAAGGTGCCCGCGCTCGCGTTGCGGTTGGTCTGGCAGCAGTCGCCGCCGCTGCCGAGGATGATGGCGCCCTGCTTGTGCATGGGGTTGTACCCGGTGGGCAGTGCGCCGCTGTAGAGCTGGGTCAGGCTCCCGGACTGGGCGCTTGCGCCCTTGAGCGCCATCTGGGTGGTGCCGTTGTTCTTGAGCATCGCGGTGACGAAGTGGCTGGTCTCGGAGACCTGGTTGGGGTTCCACGTCTTGCTGCCGCCGGAGAACAGGCCGTTCTCCAGGTCCGCCTGCACCCACGGCCCGGTGCCGCTGCAGCCGCCGAACCAGCATTCCGTGCTGAAGTTGATCGCGTCCATGGCGCCGTTGCCGTCGGCCTTGTGGTCGATCTCCGTGTTTCCGTAGTCGAAGCAGCAGCCGCTGTTGACGTGGGTGCCGCTGGTGACCATGTACTCGCCCTCCGGTGAGCTGCCGGTCGGCACCCCACCAGAGGAGTTGTAGGCGAAGTAGCTGTTGCCCGGGTTGATGTAAAGCGCGTAAGCCTTCTGGCCGCCCACGCTGAGCGCTTCGGTGTTCGCGGTGGCCGCCGTGTCGGCGCCGCCGGTCCCGCCGGGTCCCTGGTAGACCAGGGTGTTGCCGCCGCCGGCCTGGTCGTAGACGCGGGTGATGGTGCAGGTGGTGCCCGCGCAGAACGAGTCCTGCGCCGCGGCGTTGGCGACACCCCCGGCGGTCAGTACCCCGATGTCGTGCAAGGTACCGTCCGAGGCCCGCTGCACCTGGTAAAGCGGGCCGCTGTAGGACGCGAACAGCGCGCGGGTGGTGCTGTGCGCCGCGGCACACGGCGTGCCGCCCGCCGCGTAAGTGTCGCAGGGCCCTTGTGTAGCGGCGTGCGAGGCTCCACTGAAGGCGATAAGGCCGGCGAAGGCGAGCGCCACCGCGGCCAAGGAGACAACGAGCCTCTGGCGCAGTCGTCGGAAAGTGTGCAACACAGGCACCATGAACTCCCTTGTGCGTCGATGTGGGGACGGCAAGCCGCGCCCCGACGGGGTTCGCGGTGGGCCGAGGGTGGGCTGATGGGGCCTGAGGGCGGGCGGACACGTCCGGGACTACGGATCTGCCGACGGGTCGCCGCCGAATTGTTAGCGCTAACAATTCGGCGGCGCATCGGCTGTCACTCGGCCGTTCGGATCAAGGCATGACTATCGGCGAACTCCAGAGGGGCGTCAAGACCTCGAACCGTTCGTTCCAGACGGGTGGAAACGACGGACCCCATCCGCAGGCGGCGGCCACCAACTGCCTGTGCCAGTCCTGTCTCTCGGCTCACCAGAGAGCCCGGAGGTTGACCCGTCTACGGCGCAAGCCCTGCGAAAATTCCGGCTCGCGAATCATGCGAGAGGTATTGACGCCGCTCAGCGGTTCTCTATGATCCAGCTTGCTCGATAATTCGACCTTTGTTCGGCATAACGAACGTGCCGGCCGCCATCGCATTCGACAGTCTGCATAGCCTCCGACGGGGCCAACCAGCACCGCTCACTCGAGGATTACGAGGTTCCCATGCACAGGCGAAAGTGCAGCCGCAGACACCTGTCTGCGGGGCTGCCGCCGCGGTTGCGGCCTGGTCTCGTTGGCGGCGTTGCTCGTCGCCAACCCGGCTCAGGCGGCCACCAGCGGCGCCTTGCGCGGTGTTGGTTCCGGCCGGTGCCCGAGCTTCCAGGTCCCTGCTGCCGCTGCTGCGCTCACCGTGCTCGTTCACCCGTCGGTTCGTCAGGTCCTGGAGTATGGGGCCGTCACGGTGTGCTGCGACAGGTCGACGGGCTGGGCGAAACGTCACATCCCTATCGGGAACTACTGACGTTGTCGCCGTGATGTCGTCAAGGTGAGGCCGGTTTCGGCGAGGCATCCGTTGATGAGGTTGCTGCGGTACTGGATCTGGCGGAGGCCGTGTCGGAGCGTGCTGATGAGGTGGTCGGGGTCGGTGAAGGCGGTGTTGACCTGGCTGCTGCGCCGCAGCAGGGACCAGATGCCCTCGACGGGGTTGAGGTCGGGTGCGTAGGCCGGGAGGAAGTAGCAGGTGATCCAGTCGTGGGTGTCGATGAACTCCCGCAGTCGGCGGTCCTTGTGGATGTTGCGGCCCGCCCCGACGCGGGCGGTGTACGGCCGCCCGGTACGCCTGCCCCTTTCAAGGGCTTCACGTCAGCGTACGCCCATGCCTGTCGGTCACCACCAGCCGCTGCGGCTGCGCCAGATCGGCGTGTGCCGCCCTGTGGCTCTGCGGTGCGCCAGCACACCGACGATGTAGAACGGCTTGAGCATCCACCAGCACACCCACACCTCGAAGACGAGACACCACCACAGCAGCAGGAACGGTGCAGTGATGCAGCCGCCCCCGCCACCGCCGCGGCGTCCTCGTCCGCCGGTCAGGGGAATGCTGCCGCCGATGGAGAACGGACCCGGAAGGGGGATGCGCCAGCGCAGCCGCACGGTGTGTCCTTTCGGTCAGTCGCGTTACGAGTCGCCGAAGACTTCCTGGCGCGCTGCCTCGGCTTTGCGGTTGAGCGCGTTCGTCATCCGTAGGTCGGCATGGCGCCGATCACTCCTGACTACTTACCGATCCGGATCTTCTCGCTGTCGAGCAGGGCGGTGTGAGTGGCCGACACGACCATCAGCAGGATGAGCAGGAGCCCAGTCCAGTTCTGCGGGTCGTTGCCGGATACAGCCGTGGAGAAGACGAGGACGGCGACCTCGGCGATCACATACACCGCTGCCAGCCAGGGCTTGATGACGCCCTTTACGGCGGCCACGACGAAGGGCAGCGCGGCGAGCAGGGTCATGCTGACCACGGGCACGATCGTCCAGATGACGCGTGCGACGGTCGATCCAAACATGCGCGGCCGGGTCGGGGTGATGGGCGCGTTGATGTACGGGTTCTGGTTGTAGGCCATGGTTTGCCCCCAAGGTTGTTGCACGGAGGGGCCATTGTGGAGGTGCCCTAGAAACCTGTGTAGCCTCCATGCACGCTTCGTGTCTCATCTGTGACTGATGTAGCCACTGCAGCCCTGGGCTGTCCCTGGGCCGGCCGGGTTCTACCGCTCCGCTTGTGGTGCCGGTCCGCTCCACAACTGTTCGCTGATATTCGCATTCGGGTTCCCCTGGCCTGTGTTGGGGTGGACGATGCGCGGCATGAGTGAGATGCGCAGGGTGGGGGCTGCGGCTGCTGCGGTGGCCGCGGTGCTGTTGGTTGGGGGCTGCGGGGGCAGCTCGGGGACAGAGGACGCGAAGGCGAGCGCGCCGGCCACGTCGGCTTCGGCAGTTGAGTCGGATGCAGTGCCGACGGAGGACACGGCGACGGAGTATCCGCCCACCTCGGAAGGGGACATCGATAAGAAAGCCGACGAAGAGGGTTGGGTGTATGACGACTCCACATACAGCTCGGCCTCGGAGTACGTACAGGACATCTGCGACTCGCTGCCGGTGTCGGCCAAGGATGGCGCGTCGCGTCCACAGTGGCTAGCGGAGAGCGGGAACATGGACGGCGACGGGGTCAAAATCCTCGAGTTCGGGGTGCCGAAGCTGTGCCCCAAGTGGACGTCCACGGTGAAGCAGGCGGCGTCCGGGCATTACGAGCGGTGGCTGTCGGGGGGCGAGTACGAGGTGACGGCCAACCCGAAGCCGTACACCCGTCGTCCGATTCGGACGTACAGGAGATCGCCCCGGGTACATACCGTGCGACCGGGCATTTCTCGGAGTGCTATTGGGAGCGGACGTCGCGGTCAGGGGACATCATCGAGAACAAGTTCGTGACACAGGCGACGACGCTTACGGTCACTCTGCGGCCTGGGGAGTTGTTCAAGAACGAGTGCGGGACGTTCAAGCCTGTGGGGTGACGTCGATCTTCGGTGGGAGGCCGGGCTGCGCCCTCTCTTGGGCGCATGGGTACGGATGCCCCTTGGGAGGACTCCTCACCTACCGTGGAGTGGCTGCGACGTGGACGTGATGCATGTAAGTGCTGCTCTACACAGAGGTGTTGATCTAGCAACCGTGAGCTGTTGCCTGTGACACTCTCGCTGCACGGGGCGCTGGACAGAGTGACCCCAGTGGGGTCGGCGCCTGTCCTCTTGGGGGAGGTACGCGGGCGCCAGCGTGCAGGGGCAGGCTCGTTTGCCCCCGTGACGGGTCTGCCCCTGCTCGCAAGCCTTCAGAAGCCGTTCTTGCCCGCGTAGCAAGGACATTTGTCCACTCTCTCTCTTCTCGTCATAGTGGCGAGGGGAGAGGGGACGCCATGGACGAGAACCGAGAAGAGACCGAGTACGAGCGTGTCGTGCGCAAGGGGCATGAGCAGAAGTACAAGCGCGACTTCGGTCCCCGTTGGGCCTACCAGCAGAAGAACTCAGACAAGCTCGCCCTGTTCTGGCTCGCCTTCTTCGGGATCACGCTCCTGGTGCTCTTCTACCTCGGCACACATGGCGGCCTGTGAGACAGTATCGGGCACCCCCCACCCCGGCGCGGGCGGTGTACGGCCGCCCGGTACGCCTGCCCCTTTCAAGGGCTCGCGGCCGGCGCACGCCGTCAGCGATCCGGGTCTGGGGTGATGGACAGCCTCTGGATCGCGTCGAACCCGAGGTCCGAGTTCAGGATGGGGATCACCTGATCGGCGAGGAGTTTCATCTGGAGGGACCAGCCACCGGGCTGGCACTCAACCTCGAGCACCAGGTCGTGACTGTCGTAGCCGACTGGAGTGGTGTACTCGCCAACCGGCCCCAGCAGCTCCGCCCACCGCTTCTGGAGCTTCCCGAGCATCGCTGACGAGGCATCGGCGTCGGCCGCGCTGTCCTGCTCTACGGCCAACCGCTTGGCCAGCCAGTCTTCCCAGCCCCGCCCGATCACTTCTTGCAGCATCTGCCGCATGTAGCTGGCGGTGTGGATCGGGCCAGTCGCCTTCACGGTGGCGCCAGCCCGCATCAGTGTGAGCGCTTCGGATTCCAGCTTCCGGTCCGCGGACGGGCGGCTGGAGCAGCTGCGCCGGAGCAGCACCCCGGTGTTCACCGCCCGCACCGACGATGCCGGCCTCGTGGTGGTCAAGTTCGGCCGCGGCCGCCTGCTCGTCGAACGGGAGCGGACAGGCTCACAGGCCCTGCGCCGGCACCTGCCCGTGCCCGCCACCACCGTTCACTACCGCGGTGAGGACGCCGCCCTCGCTCAGATCCCTGGAGAACATCGCGGACAGGTCAGGCCCAGGGGCTGACCACCGTGAAGGAGCTGTCGGCGCGGAACGTGTCGGTGTTCTGGTAGGGCTCCACGCGCAGGGCGTAGTTGTAGTGGCGGATGTAGCGGCCGGGGTAGTTGTACGACTCCAGGCGGACGGAGCCGGAGGCGCTGCCCGGGCGGGCGCAGTAGGTGGCGTCCTTCTTGAAGGTGTCGGTGCCATTGCTGCTGTCGAAGCGGACCCGGAAGTCCCAGTGGCGGAGATAGCGGCCGGAGGAGTCGCGGAAGGAGTAGCAGTTGGCGTCGGCGAGGCCGGGTACGACGGTGAAGGTGGCGTTCTGCTTGACGGCGGTGCTGCTGGAGGTGCTCACCGGGTCGATGTAGCCGAGGCTGTCGGAGCGTACCACGGCGTACCGGTCGGGGTAGTTGACCGACCGCAGCGACCTGGTGGCGTTGGTGGGCAGGGTGACACCGCCGGGGACTGTCTCCTTCAGCACGGTGGCGTGGCGGATGAAGCCGGACAGCCCGGGCACCTCGGTGGGCGCGGACCAGGTGGCGAAGTTGTCGTAGCTGTCGCTGTACCAGTACTTCCCGGCGCGGTAGCCGTCGTAGTAGATCCGCCAGCCGCCGTTGTCGAGCTGGACCAGGGCCGGACCCTCGACCCAGTCGCCGAAGCCGGCCCAGTCGCCCGTCCTAAGCAGGGTGTAGGGGCCGGTGAGGCTGGAGGCCGTGGCGTACTCGATGTACTTCGTCGTCTCGTTCTTGGTGAACGCGTGGTAGGTGGAGCCGACCTTGACGATGAAGGTGTCGATGTGGTTCGGGCCTATACCGGACAGCTGGGTGGGCGCGGACCAGGTGGTCAGCGCTGCGTTGGTCGCCGTGATCTTGTAGGCGGTGAAGTGGGTGGCGGTGCTCGCCGCCGTCAGGGACACGATGACGTTGACGCTGCCGTCGGTGTCGATGAACCACTCAGGTGCCCAGGTGCGGGTCAGCCCGCTGATCGGGATCGTGTAGTTGTACAGGAACGTCCAGTTCACCCGGTCGGTGCTCCGGGCGAAACCGATCGTGTTCCCCGTCCAGTCGGTGGTGTAAGTGAGGTAGTAGTAGCGGTCGGTGTGCTTGAAGATGCTGGGGTCCCGGATCAGCCCGGACGGCGGGGTGTAGGCGGGGCCTCTCTGCAGGGTGAATCCGGTGGCGTCCGGCGAGTCGTACACATACAGGTTCGACTCACTGCTGTTGGTGAACGCGGTCATCGTGTACCGCGTGGCCTGCCCGGCCGGTGGGGCGGCGGCGGAGGCGGTGCCCTCGAAGACGGCGCCACCCAGCAGGACCAGCAGCAGCGGGCCCAGCAGGGCGAGCAGCCTTCTTACGGTTCTGTTCAACTCTTCCTCCGGGCTCGGCCAGTCCGCTGGGCCGATCGCCGTGACGAGGGATGCGGTTGTTCGAAATAACGACCGGCGTGCGGAACTTCGAGCAGAAGATAGGTTTGGGCCGTGGTTCCGTCAATGTTTCCGACGAGTACCGTTCGGTGCATTTCGCGCCGCCCGGATATCGAAGAAGCCGCACTGTCACAGACGTTGACTTCCGTACGGGACACCCTTTACGTTCGGCGCCGACCCCGTCCGGCAATTCGACCTACGTTCGGAATATCGGTCATTCGCGGTGCGAGAGCGGTCCCGCCTCCGGAAGGAACCCACCCCCCATGCCCCGAACCGTGCGCTTTTTAGGCACGATCCCTTCCCCAACCCCGCCGCCTGGACTCCGGACTTCGACGCCCTCGAGGTCCAGGCGGTGTTTCGCGTGGGAAAACCGCCCGTCCACGCGATGACTTCTGGAAAGGGAGGGTTCTTGGACATCACCAGACGACAGCTCGGCCAGCTCGCCGCGGTCGGCGCCGGGGCGCTCGTGCTGCCGGGCCTGCTGCCCCGGAGCAGAGCGGCGGCGGCCATACCTCCGGCCGGCACGTGGGGCGCCCAGGGCGACGGCACCTACGTCAATCCCATCCTCCCGGGCGACTTCAGCGACTGGGACTGCATCAGGGTCGGCTCCGACTACTACGGCATCACCAGCACGTTCGGGTACTCGCCCGGCATGGCCGTCCTGCACTCGAAGGACCTGGTCAACTGGCGCACGCTCGGCGGCGCGGTCGACGATGTCACCCGGGTCGGACCGGAGTTGAACTGGGACCGGATGAACCGCTACGGCCGTGGCGTGTGGGCCGGCGCCCTCCGCTTCCACGCGGGGCGGTACTGGCTGTACTTCAACACGCCGGACGAGGGCTTCTTCATGACGTCGGCCTCGTCGCCGACCGGGCCGTGGGAGCCGTTGCACTCACTGTGGCGAATCTCCGGCTGGAACGACGTGTGCCCGTTCTGGGACGACGACGGTCAGGGCTACCTGGTCACCACGCACTACGCGGACAGCTACAAGGTGCACCTGTTCAAGCTGTCCGAGGACGGCAAGTCGCTGGTCGGCCCGTCCACGGTCATCCACCAGTCGCGGGGCAGCGAGGCCAACAAGCTGTACAAGATCAGCGGTGTCCACCACCACCTGTTCAGCGAGGTGAAGTCCGAAGGCCGGGTGGTCATGATGAACCGCGGCTCCAGCCTCTACGGCCCGTTCGGGACCCGGCAGTTGCAGCACGTCTCCCCCTCGGTGGACCGCGAGCCCAACCAGGGCGGGCTGGTGCAGGCTCCGGACGGCGCCTGGTACTGGATCACCCACCACGGCATCGGACGCTGGGCGGGGCGCGTGCTCTCCCTGCTGCCGGTGACCTGGGTGGACGGCTGGCCGATCCTGGGCGAGGTGGGCGCGGACGGCATCGGCACCATGGTGTGGACCGGCCGGGTGCCCGCCGGCGGCACGCCCGGTATGCCGGTCGACGCGCTGCCCCCCGTGGTGACCAGCGACCTGTTCACCGACACCCGCCTGGCGCCGCAGTGGGAGTGGAACCACCAGCCGCGCGCGAACCACTGGTCGTTGACCGAACGCCCCGGCTGCCTGCGCTTGCAGGCGTTAGCCCCGCTGGTGGCCGACAACCTGACCAAGGTGGGGAACACCCTCACCCAGCGGGTGCTGCGCACGGCGGGCGGCGCGACGGTGACCGTCCGCCTCGAACTGGCCGGCGTCGCCGACGGCCAGCACGCCGGGCTGTGCCACTACGCCGCCACCTACGCCGGGTTGGGCGTCCGGCGCTCCGGGACCACCACCACGATCGCGCACAACGCCGGCGGCACTCTGACCTACGGTCCGGCGATCACGCAGAACGCCGTGTGGCTGCGCACGACCTGGGACGTCAACGGAGTCAGCCGGTTCTCCTACAGCCTCGACGGAAACGTATTTTCCTCGTTCGGCGGCACCTACCAGCTCACCTGGGGCGGATACCGCGGTGACCGGGTCGGCCTCTACACCTACAACCCGAACGGCACCGGCTACGCCGACGTCGACTCGGTGCAGTACGCCATCGCGCCCACCAGGGTCTACACGTGCGTCAGCGTGCGCAGCGGCAAGGTCGCCGACGTCTACCGTGCGTCGAACGCGGACGGCGCCGCCGTCATCCAGTGCCCCGACACCGGCGCATCGAACCAGCAGTGGGCCTTCCAGTCCACGGGGGACGGCTACCACACCATCGCCTGTGTCCGCAGCGGCAAGGTGCTCGACGTGGCGGGGTCCTCGACGGCGGACGGCGCGGCGGTCGTGCAGATGACCGCCGACGGCCGGACGAGCCGGCAGTGGCAGCTGCGCCCGCAGACCGGGGGCGAGTTCGTCGTGGTCAACCGCGACAGCGGCAAGGTGCTCGACGTCAAGGGAGGCAGTACGGCCGACGGTGTCGCGCTGATCCAGTACCGCGACGTCGGCAGTTCAACCAGCGATGGACCTTCCATCGTGTCACCGCCTAGGGACCCTGAGGGGTGGAGGCGGAAGTCTCGCCGGGTGTCAACGACCAAGCAATCGCACTCTCGTCAGCGAAAGGTGCAAGATGTCTTCCTTCGTCAGCAGACGGCGCCTGCTGCAAGTAGCCGGGGCCACGGTCGCCGCATCTGCCACGGGATCCTTCATGGGCGCATCTCCCGCGCAGGCGGCCGTTCCTCCCGCAAGGGCCGACATAGGGGTCTTGGCGCACCCCTTCGAACTCGGCCAGGTCCGGCTCACCGCAAGCCGGTGGCTGGACAACCAGAACCGAACGCAGAACTATCTGCGGTTCGTCGATGTCGACCGGCTGCTGTACAACTTCCGCGCCAACCACCGGCTCTCCACCAACGGCGCCGCCGCCCCCGGCGGCTGGGACGCACCGAACTTCCCCTTCCGCACCCACGTCCAAGGGCACTTCCTCACGGCCTGGGCACAGCTGTACGCCGTGACGGGGGACACCACCTGCCGGGACAGGGCAACCCACATGGTCGCGGAGTTGGCCAAGTGCCAGGCCAACAACAGCGCCGCCGGTTTCAACGCCGGGTACCTCTCCGGCTACCCCGAGTCCGACTTCACCGCTCTCGAACAGCGGACCCTGAGCAACGGCAATGTGCCGTACTACACCATCCACAAGACCCTCGCCGGCCTGCTGGACGTATGGCGCCACATCGGCAGCACACAGGCCCGTGACGTGCTGCTCGCCCTGGCCGGATGGGTCGACTGGCGCACAGGCAGGCTGAGCAGCCAGCAGATGCAGGCCATGCTGCAGACCGAGTTCGGCGGCATGAACACCGTGCTGACCGACCTCTACCAGCAGACAGGCGACGCGCGGTGGCTCACCGTCGCCCAGCGGTTCGACCACGCCGCGGTGTTCGACCCCCTGGCGTCCGGCCAGGACCAGCTCAGCGGACTGCACGCCAACACCCAGGTGCCCAAGTGGATCGGGGCCGCCCGGGAGTACAAGGCCACCGGCACGACCCGCTACCGGGACATCGCCACCAACGCCTGGAACTTCACCGTCAACGCGCACACCTACGCCATCGGCGGCAACAGCCAGGCGGAGCACTTCCGCGCCCCGAACGCCATCGCCGGCTACCTGAACAAGGACACGTGCGAAAGCTGCAACACCTTCAACATGCTCAGCCTCACCCGGGAGCTGTTCGCGCTGGACCCGAACCGGGTCGCGCTGTTCGACTACTACGAGCAGGCGTGGCTCAACCAGATGATCGGCCAGCAGAACCCGGCCGACGACCACGGCCACGTCACCTACTTCACCCCGCTCAACCCGGGAGGCCGACGCGGTGTGGGCCCGGCGTGGGGCGGCGGCACCTGGAGCACCGACTACGGCACCTTCTGGTGCTGCCAGGGCACGGGCCTGGAGATGCACACCAGGCTGATGGACTCCATCTACTTCCGCAGTGACGACACGCTGATCGTGAACCTGTTCGTGCCCTCGGTGCTCAACTGGTCGGAGCGCGGAATCACGGTCACCCAGACCACGACGTACCCCGTCAGCGACACCACGACCCTGCAGGTCACCGGCAACGTCAGCGGAACCTGGGCCATGCGCATCCGCATCCCGAGCTGGACCAGCGGGGCCACCATCAGCGTCAACGGCGTCACGCAGAACATCGCCACCGACCCCGGCAGCTACGCCACCCTGAGCCGCTCGTGGGTCTCCGGCGACACGGTCACCGTCCGCCTGCCCATGCGGATCGTCATGCGAGCGGCCAACGACAACAGGAACGTCTCCGCGATCACCTACGGCCCGGTGGTCCTGTCCGGCAACTACGGTGACTCCTCGCTCAGCTCCCTCCCGACGCTGAACACGTCCTCGATCACACGGACCAGCAGCAGTTCGCTCGCCTTCACCGCCACCGCCAACGGCTCCACCGTCAACCTGGGCCCGTTCTACGACGCGCACGGCCACAACTACACCGTCTACTGGAACGCCGGCGGCACCTTCCGTCTGGTCAACGTGGGCAGCGGTCTCCTGCTGGGCATCCAGAACATGTCCACGGCCGACGGCGGCCGCGCTCTGCAGTGGGTGGACAACGGCACCGCCGACCACGACTGGCACATGATCGCCGATGGAACCGCGTTCCGCTTCCGCAACACCCACAGCGGCAAGGTGCTCGGGGTCCAGGGCATGTCCACGGCAGACGACGCGACCGTCCTGCAGTGGTCGGACAACGGCACCGCCGACCACCGATGGACGCTGCTCGACCAGGGAGACGGAACCTACAAGATCCGTAACGAGAACAGCGGCAAGTTGCTCGCCATCGCGAACAACTCCACCGCTGTGGGTGCGTTCGCAGTCCAGGACTCGGACGACGGCACTGCCGACAACCGGTGGCGCATCGTGAGGAACTAGGCCGCCGCGGAAGCACATCCTGGTCGGTCTCCATCCTCCACCGCGCTCGACCTTTCGACCTTCGTTCGATATCGAGAACAAAAGAGGTCGAGGCGCAGCACATCGACAGTCCGGACAGCCTCTGACGGGGCCGAACCGGAAACGCTCACTCAACGAATGAGGCCCGCATTGCGCAGACTACGTTTCAGCCGCAGACATCTGTCCGTGGTGCTCGCGGCCCTGGTCGCGTCGGCGGCGACGCTCGTCGCCAATCCGGCTCAGGCGGCCACCACCGGCGCCGTGCGCGGTGTCGGTTCCAACCGGTGTCTCGATGTACCGGGTGCCGCCCAGACCGACGGCACGAACCTGCAGATCTGGGACTGCCACGGCGGGACCAACCAGCAGTGGACGCTGACGGACAACAACCAGCTGACCGTGTACGGCAACAAGTGCCTGGATGTCCCGGGCCACGCGACCACGGCCGGTACCCGGCCGGTGATCTGGTCCTGCAACGGCGGTACGAACCAGCAGTGGCGGGTGAACGCCGACGGCACGATCGTCGCCGTGGAGTCCGGGCTGTGTCTGGACGTCAGCGGCGGCGCTACGGCCAACGGCACGGCGGTGCAGCTCTGGAACTGCAACGGCGGCAGCAACCAGAAGTGGACCGGCCTGTCCGGGACGCCCAACTCGTGTTCTCTTCCGTCGACATACCGGTGGTCGTCGACCGGTCCGCTGGCGCAGCCGGCGAACGGCTGGGTGGCGCTCAAGGACTTCACCACCGTGACGTACAACGGCCAGCACCTGGTCTACGCGACCACCTCTGACGGATCGTCGTGGGGCGCGATGACGTTCCGGCCCTTCACGAACTGGTCGGACATGGCCTCGGCCGGCCAGACCGGGATCAGCGGGTCCGCGGTGGCGCCCAAACTCTTCTACTTCGCGCCCAAGAAGATATGGGTGCTGGTCTCGAATGGGTGGGGCACCGCCTGGCCCTTCACCTACCGCACGTCCAGCGACCCCACCAACCCCAACGGCTGGTCCGCGCCGCAGGAGCTGTTCACCGGCAGCCTCCCCACAGGCGGCCCGATCGACCCGACCATGATCGCCGACGACCAGAACATGTACCTGTTCTTCGCCAATGACAAGGGCACCATCTTCAAGTCGACCATGCCGATCGGGAACTTCCCGAGCAGCTTCGGCTCGTCGTACACGACGGTCATGAGCGACACGGAGGACAAGCTGTTCGAGGCGCCGGAGGTCTACAAGGTCCAGGGCCAGAACCAGTACCTCATGATTGTCGAGGCGAAGGGTGCGGGCGGCCGCTACTTCCGCTCGTTCACCGCCTCCAGCCTGAACGGTCCGTGGACCGTCCAGGCCGGCAGCGAGAGCAACCCCTTCGCGGGCAAGGCCAACACCAACCAGACCTGGACCAACGACATCAGCCACGGTGACCTGGTCCGCAACAACCCCGACCAGACCATGACCATCGACCCCTGCAACCTGCAGTTCCTCTACCAGGGCAGGGATCCCAACGCGACCAGCACCGACTACCTGAAGCTGCCGTACCGGCCGGGCCTGCTCACCCTTCAGCGCTGACCTGCGCGCACATGATCACACGCTCGTGACCTTGCCGCTTGAGGGAGGCAAAGCGGCTTCCGCTTTGCCTCCCGGGAAGGACCTCCCATGGTTCCCATACACAGACGACTGCTGCGTCTCCTCACAGCCACCGCACTGACGCTCACCGCCACCGTCACCGCCTCCGTCGGCACGACCGCCGAGGCCGCACCGGGCAGCCCCGCGCTCACCCCTCCGCTGGGGTGGAACAGCTGGAACAGCTTCGGGTGCGGGATTACCGAGGCGCAGGTCCGCGAGGCCGCCGACGCGATGGTGTCCTCGGGTATGCGGGACGCCGGATACCGGTACGTGGTGGTCGACGACTGCTGGTTCGACCCGCAGCGTGACGCGGCCGGCAACCTGCGGGCCAATCCCACCAAGTTCCCCAGCGGCATGAAGGCGCTCGGTGACTACATCCACAGCAAGGGCCTGAAGTTCGGCATCTACCAGGCCCCCAACGAGAAAACGTGCGCCCAGGGCGTGGGCACCTACCCCGGCTCCACGGGCAGCAAGGGACACGAGGCCCAGGACGCCACCACGTTCGCCTCCTGGGGCGTGGACTACCTCAAGTACGACTGGTGCTCCGGCAGCGGCACCCTCAGCGAGCAGATCGCACAGTTCACCATCATGCGTGACGCCCTGCGCGCCACCGGCCGTCCGATCGTCTACAGCATCAACCCCAACAGCTTCCACTCCCCCACCGGCGACAAGTACAACTGGGGCGAGGTCGCCGACCTGTGGCGGACGACCGAGGACCTGCTCGACATCTGGCAGAACAACAACACCAACAGCTACCCGATGGGCGTCGGCAACGTCCTCGACGTCACCGCCCCGCTCGCCGCGCAGTCGGGTCCCGGACACTGGAACGACCCCGACATGCTGGTCGTCGGCCGCCCCGGCCTGTCCCTGACCGAGTCCCGCTCCCACTTCGCCCTGTGGGCACTCATGAGTGCCCCGCTCATGGCCGGCAACGACATCCGCACCATGTCCGCCGACGTGAGCGCCATCCTGCGCAACCCGCGCCTGCTCGCGGTCAACCAGGACTCGCTGGGCGCGGGCGGACGCCGAGTCCGCGACGACGGCGACACCGAGGTGTTCGCCAAGCCCCTGTCCGACGGCTCCGTCGCGGTCGGCCTGTTCAACCGAGGCAGCAACACCGCGACCGTCACCACCACGGCCGCACAAGTCGGCCTGTCCGGCGGCTCGTTCACCCTCACTGACCTGTGGACCGGCGGCACGTCGACTACCTCCGGGCAGATCTCGGCCAGCGTCCCCGCGCACGGTGTCGCCGTGTTCAAGGTGACCGGCGGCAGCCCCCTGGCCTCCACCACCGCACGCCTGCGCGGTACCGGGTCCAGCCGCTGCCTGGACGTGGACGGCGCCGCCACGGCGGCCGGGACCAAGACGCTGATCTGGGACTGCCACACGGCCGCCGACCAGCTGTGGACCACCTGGGCCGGCGGCGAGATCCGCGTCTACGGCGACAAGTGCCTGGACGCCTCCAACCAGGGCACCACCAACGGCACGCCGGTCATCATCTGGCCCTGCAACGGCCAGAACAACCAGAAGTGGACCGTCGGTTCCGACGGGTCGATCCGCAACGTCCATGCCGGGCTGTGCCTCGACGTCAACGGGGCCGGGACCGCCAACGGGACCCCGGTCATCCTGTGGACCTGCAACGGCCAGAACAACCAGAAGTGGACCACGCTCCCGTAACAGGCAGACGTCCGGCCGGAAGAGGGCAGTCCCACGACAGCGGACCAAGCTGCGGGGACTGCCCCTCCTGCACCGGTGACCGGGACTTCGAGCGCGAACGGCAGACCGTGGAGGAAGCGGGCATCTCCACGGTCTGCACTGCGACCTCCAGCAGCTTGCCGCTGCCCACACCCTTGCTCTTGTAGTAGCCATCGCCGGTGTTGGTGAAGGTCGCTAGACGGTGCCGTCGCCGGGCAGCGTGGTGGGGCCGGCTCGGCCGTCCGGCCTCCGATCCTGACGCCGCCCATGTTGGCGTACCCCGCCGGTGGCCGCGTTGGCCCGGATCCGTACGAACCCCACGCTACCGGCGGGCCATTCGGCCACCTTGGTGGCGCGGTCACCACCGGGTGGGCGGCCGGCCGACGTGAACTTCATCGAGCGGGGCTTCGGCAGCCGGGGCACGCTGGGCGTCAGCCAGGCCTGCTCCGGCGGAACGCCATGCTGACCGACTGCGACACCTTTTCAGGTCCCACGGGCTACTGCTGCCGGAGGTATTGACGCATCCCGCTCCTCGCACTTAGCGTCTGCCCGACCTTACGAACGCCGTTCGATTTATCGGACAACTCACCTCGGCGGACAGGGAGTCGGATACGGAGGCTCCACCTCCCCGGCAGTGGAGACCGAGACCCCGCTCGCATCGACAACCGCTCGGTCGGCCCCCGCACCCCGACCGCCCCACTCGGGTGACAAGCGAGCCGTCACCACGGCGAAGCACACCGCACACGGGAGACATGCGTCACCCGGAATCAGTCGGCCCCTTCCACGCGCCCGGTGGTGGCCTTTGCAGAACGACAGGAGACATACATGTCCGCGCTTCGCGCCCGGCTGTCGGCGATACTGCTCGCCGCGTGCCTGCTCTTCACAGGCCAAGCCTTGATCACACCGGACCGGGCGGCCGCCGCCGACCCGGGCTACCTGATGACGCACTTCGTCGGGGAGGGGTCGAACGGTCAGCAGATCTACTTCTCGTACAGCACGGACGGCCTGAACTGGACTGAGCTCAACGGCGGCGGAATTGCCCTTCGCTCCACGGTCGGCACGAAGGGGGTGCGCGACCCCGCACTGGTGAGATCCCCCGACGGCAGCAAGTACTGGATCATCGCCACCGACCTGTGCATCAGCTGCGGGCAGAACTGGGAGGCCGCCGTGTACAACGGCAGCCGCAACCTCGTGGTGTGGGAGTCGACGGACCTGATCAACTGGTCGGAGCCGTGGCTGCTCAACGTGGCCGGCGCGATCCCCGACGGACGCAACGCCTGGGCGCCGGAAGCGATCTGGGACCCGGCCTCCAACGACTACGTCCTGTACTGGGCGACGAACAAGCCGGTCGACGGCGTAAAGAAGCACCGCATCTACTACGCCCACACCAGCGACTTCCGTTCCATCACCACCCCGCAGCTCTACATCGACCGCCCCGGCACCCAGGAGATCATCGACACCCAGATCGTCGAGATGCCCTCCGGCGTCGGCAACTACCGCTATGTGCGGGCCTCCGGCGACGGGCAGATCACCCTCGAAGGCAGCAACTCGATCCTCGGAACCTGGACCAATCTCGGCAACCTCTCCGGCATCGGCCTGACCGGTGCCCAGGTCGAGGGCCCGATGTGGATGAAGTTCCGCGACCGCAACGAGTGGGCGCTCTACCTCGACCAGTACTCCTCCGGACGCGGGTACATGCCGGTCACGACGACCAACCCCTCCGCCCCCGGCACCTACCGGATTCCGGCGTCGGGAACCTACTCCATGGGCGTCACGAAGAAGCGCCACGGCTCGATCCTGAACCTCACGGCCGCCGAGGAGTCCCGCGTGCTCGCACGCTGGAGCGACATCCCGGCCAACCGGCTCCAGTCGTACAACTTCCAGGACCGGTACGTGCGGCACGCCAACTTCGACGTGCGCATCGACCAGAACATCACCGGCCCGGACGCCCAGTTCCGGCTGCGGCCCGGCCTGGCGGGCTCCGGCACCGTCTCCTTCGAATCGGTGAACTACCGCGGGTACTTCCTGCGGCACTCCGGATACGACTTCCAGCTGGTCCGCAACGACGGCACCGCCCAGTTCGCCGCGGACGCCACCTTCCGGCAGGTCGCGGGGCTCGCCGACGCGAGCTGGTCGTCCTTCCAGTCGTACAACCACCCCGACCGTTATATCCGCCACTACGCCTACCAACTCCGCCTCGACCCGATCACCACCGCGACAGGACGCAGCGACGCCACCTTCCGCGTGACGAACTGACCCGCACCGACAGGGACGCCGGCGCCTCGGGACTGTAAATCGTTCGGTGTAACTCCCGATCATGGAAGATGCATCGATGGCCAGTGAGAACGTGGCCGAGCGTGAGGCTGTCGAGCCGACGGAGGCAGTGCCGGCGAAGTCAGTGGACGACCAGTTGATCGACGAGCTGGTAGGCCGGGCTCAGGCCGTCTGCAACTGACCGGCGAGGGCGGGCTGCTGCAGCAGTTGACCGAGCGGCTGCTGGAGTCTGCCCTCGAGGGCGAGATCACCGACCACTGCCTGACCACCGGCGAGGTCCAGGCCCACCTCGCCGAAGTCTATGGCGCCGAGGTCTCCCGGCAGACGATCTCCACCATCACCGAAAATATTTTCGAGGGCATGGCCGAATGGCAGAGCCGGCCGCTGGATGCCGTCTATCCGGTGATCTTCATCGACGCCATACACGTGAAGATCCGTGGCGGCTCAGTCGCCAACCGGCCCATCTACGTGGCGCTGGCCGTCACGGCCGAGGGCCGACGGGAGATCCTCGGCCTGTGGGCCGGGGACGGTTGCGAGGGCGCCAAGCACTGGCTGCACATCCTCACCGAGATCAAGAACCGCGGCGTGAACGACGTCCTCATGCTCGTCTGCGACGGGCTCAAGGGCCTGCCCGAGGCGGTGGAGACCGTCTGGCCGAAGACGATCGCGCAGACCTGCGTGGTCCACCTGCTGCGGAACTCCTTCCATGATGCCGCCCGCCAGAACTAGGACAAGATCACCAGGCTGCTCAAGCCCGTCTACACTCGTGGGCGCAGAGCGAATCGCGGCGCCCGAAGCCGCTCACTCCCCCGACCAGCGGGACCACCCCCGCCGACAGGCCGGACTCCGACCATCCGAAAGTGGGACGCGTTGCACCGGCGACGGCACCGTTGCCCGGAAAACCGCACCACATGCTCAGTCAGAGAGGCAGGCCGCTAGCATCAGGCAGCACACCCGGCGTCGTGAGTGATCTCGACGCCGATCATCCGCGCTCCGCCGCGCTCTATGCGCCGGCGAAGGAGCCGCTCCTTGCGGCGTGACCGCCGATCGCGGCTCCGACCAGACGGCTCTCGAAGGACCGCAGTATCTGTTCGAGGTCCGTCGCGTCGAACGACGTCGCATCCGTCCCGAGACTGATTCCGGCCGTCTCGAACATGCCCCACACATCGAAGGAGAGGTTTCCGGAGTACGCGTCGACGGGTTTGGGGAATCGTCGGTAACGGCTGGATGCCATGGCTCGGTCGAGGTCCTGCGGTGCCCTTTCCGCGCGAGCCCGGATCAGCGTGCGTGGCGCTATGGGGCGGATGTTGACCACGTACGGGTTGTGTGCGGAGCGGCCCAGTTCGGCGGAGACCTCGTCCAGGGATCTGGCGTAGCGGTCGGGCTCTCGCAGGCTGACGGAGGAGGATCTGACGAGTGCCGCGTCGACGGCTCGGCACAGCGCCGGGAACCGGTCGCTGCCCAGGGACGTGTCGACCGGGATGAGGGCCCTGCCGGCGATATGGGCCACCGCCTCGCGGGCGAAGGTGGTTTGCCGGTTGGGCATCACGGTGTTGAACACGCAGGTGCCGATGCCGAGGTGCTCGGCGAGCGTGCGCGCGTACGCGGCTTGCAGGACGGCGGCCACGGATGTGCGGTACTGCTTCGCCAGACGGGCTGCCGCGAGGGCGACCGCCGCCGAGTCGAGGCATACGAAGTTGTAGACGGCGTCCCTGTGGCTCTGGGGAGTCCGGAGTTCGGGCATGGCGGACCGACGGAGCATGGCCCGGTCATGGGTGTCGACACGATGGGCGTGCCGCAGCCCCGAGGGACTGGCTTCGAAGCTCGCGATCTGCCGCGGCTGCCACCCCGAGCCGAGGTCGGCGCCCGGATCGGCGGCCAGTCGGGCTATGTGTTCGGCCGCGATCCGAGCGCCCGTCGTGTCCGCCGAGAAGTGGTGCAAGGACAGCGCGATGTGGATGGGTCTGCCGTCCACGGTGATGACGGCGGCCCGCAACGGCAGGTCGTCCGGGGCGAATCCGGGCTCGGCCAGTCGGAGCGTGAAGGCGCTCAGCTCGTCGTGGGTCGGCGGGGCGTCGGAGGCGTACTCGTCGATCTGGAGCACGCCGGAAGCCACGACGACCGCGCGCGGGTGCCCGTCCGCGTCACGTGGATAGAGCGTGCGCAGCGCCTCGAAGTGAGCCATGACCGCGGCGAAGGCATGCAGCACCGCGGACATGTCGGGCCGGCCGTCCAGTGCCCGCCCCATCCGTACGTTCCTGTTGCGGGGTCCGTGGAGATGGGGGTGGCATCCTTCGCGTTCATGGGCCTTCTGCGACCAGGTCAGTTCATGCTCTCCGGCGGTGCCGGCGACGAAGACGACGTCATGGCGTGCGGTCTGTCGCATACCCGCCCCGGCCCTCCTCCGGTACGGACCCCGATCCTCCACACCGTCCGGCGGTACGACGACGCGGCCGGAGCCCGGGCGCCCCCTGTTCAGGCAGAGGATAGATCCGCGCGGGCCGCGTGCGTCAATGGTCGGAGAGTGTGGAACGCGGCGGCGGACTGTCTTCTTGCCGCGTCCCACCGCTCCTTACCGCGTCCCGCCGCTCCTCACCACGTCCCGCCGGCGATCGCTGCCAGGTGGACACCGCCCCGCAGAACGAGGTGCAGATCGTGCACCCCGGTCACCTCCTCCGGCATCCGCGCGCTGACCGCGCGCCAGTCGTACCGGCCGCCGGTGCCGGCGGTGACACGGAGGGCGGCGAGCAAGGTTCCGGCACCGGGAGCGCCGTCGGCGTAGATCTCGACGGTCGCGTCCTCCCCCGTCGCGCACGACACCTCGGCCGTGATGACCCGCGGCCCGTCTGCCGGGGTGCCCAGGTCGACTGAGTCGTAGCGCAGAGCGCAGTGGATGTCACCGGTCGCCGGGGTGACCGCCTCCCCCTTCTCCCGGGTGGCGTCGACGAGCGTGCCGCCCTCGCACTCGTCGAAGTCGACGGCCTCCAGTCGTCCGCCGAGGAGAGCGCGGGCGGGGAGGGCCGGCCCCGTCACCGTGAGGGGCGCTGTCAGGGCGATGGCTTCGGCCGAGTGCCCGATCAGGATCTCGTACGGCCCCGGGTCCACGACGAGGGCGCCGGCTGCGACGGACCAGTGGGCCAGGGCCGCGACGGGCAGGTCGAACTCCAGCCGCCGCCGTTCACCGGGGGTGAGGGAGACCTTGCGGAAGTCCGTCAGTCTGCGTCTGGGCGCGCGGTGGCGGGCGGCGAGCGCGCGGGTGTAGAGCTGCACGGTCTCGGTGCCCGTGCGCGCCCCGGTGTTGGTGAGCTCGACGCTCACGGTCAGGGTGTCGTCCTGCGCCGCTTCCCGGGCGGACAGCCGCAGGCCGGAGTAGGCGAAGCTGGTGTAGGACAGGCCGTGTCCGAAGGGGTACAGCGGTGCGGCCTTGTGGTACTGGTAGGTCCAGCCGGCGCTGATGATGTCGTAGTCGAGGCGGCCGGGCAGCGGGTCGTCGCCGCGGTACCAGGTCTGCGGGAGCCGTCCGGAGGGGTCGGCCTCGCCGAGCAGGATCGCGGCGAGCGCCCGGCCCGTCTCCTGCCCGCCGTGGGAGGTCCACACCACGGCGGGCAGGTGCTCGTCCGCCCAGTCGACGGCGTACGGGTAGCTGCTCATCACGACCAGTACCGACTCGGGACGCTCGGCGGCGACGGCGCGCAGCAGGGCCTCCTGCGCGGGCGGCAGCGAGATGCCCGCACGGTCCTCGGTCTCGCGGCCGTTGATGTGCGGGTCGTTTCCGAGGACGACGACGGCGACGTCCGCCGAGGCGGCGGCCGCGACGGCTTCGGCGATTCCGTCCCTGACGACAGTTCGGGTCCAGCGTTCCGCCTGCTCGGGGGCTTGGGCAGAGAGGGTGACGCGGCCGGTGGCGGGGTCCACGGCGGCGTAGCGGCCGTTGCTGATGTTGCGCAACAGTTCCGTGCCGTCCGGCTGGGGTTCCAGCAGGAAGGTCTCGTGGACGAACCAGCCGTTCGGCTGCGTCTGGTCGGCGGCGAGAGTGAGGTCGCCGTCCTTGAGGGTGACGTAGCGTTCCGTGCAGGCGTTGCGGAGGGTCAGCACACCTTCACCCCAGTCGAACAGGTCGTGGCAGGCGCTGTCGCCCGCTTCCTGCTCGCCCGAGTGAGCACCGGCCACCATGGGCCCGCCGGGGTCGAGCGCCGGCACGCGCAGGAGGCCTCCGGTGGAGGCGGCGCGCAGCGTGATCCGGTCGACCCCCTCCGCGCGGACCGCTTCGACGCCGCGCTCCTTAAGGGCCGCCTCCAGGCCGGTGGCAATGGTGATCCGGTACGGCATGGTGCCGCTGTACCAGTCCTCGAAGAGGGTGTCCGCCAACGGACCGACGAGCGCGACGCGCCCGCCGGGGGCCGGTGACAGCGGCAGTGCGCCGTCGTTCTTCAGCAGCACCACCGACTCCGTGGCGGCGCGCAAGGCGAGCGCCCGGTGGGCGGGGCTGTCCACGACGTCGTCGCGGATGCCGGCGTAGGGGTCGAGGTCCGGATCGAACTCGCCGAGGCGGAAGCGTATCGACAGGTGGCGTCGCGCGGCGCGGTCGATGTCGTCCTCGGTGAGCAGCCCGCGGTCGACCGCCGTGCGGAGCCGGTCGAGGGTGATGCTGCCGTCCTCGTCCAGTTCGGTGATGCTGTCGACGCCGGCGCGTACCGCCGCCGCGTGGGAGGTGGGGTGGTCGTCGAAGTAGTGCTCCGATTCGGCGAGGTTGGTCACCGCTCCGGCGTCGCTGCAGACGAACAGCTCGTGGCCGGTGGGCTCGGCCCAGCGCCGTACCTCGGTCTCGATCAGTGGACTGACGTGGCAGGGGCGGCCGTTGAAGAGGTTGTAGGCCGGCATGACGCCGGTGGCGGCGCCGGACGCGATCGCCGGGCGGAAGGCGGCGAGGTCGTATTCGTGCAGCACCCTGGGCGGCACCACGGAGGAGGTGGTGTCGCGCTCGTCCTCGTTGTTGTAGGCGAGGAAGTGCTTCAGGAGCGGTGCAGTGCGCAGATAGACCGGGTGGTCCCCGGCCAGCCCGCGGCAGAAGCTGACGGAGAGCCGGCCGGTGAGCAGCGGATCCTCCGCGTATCCCTCCTCGTTGCGGCCCCAGCGGGGGTCACGCAGCAGGTTCACCACGGGGGACCAGATCTGGAGGCTGTGCCGGTGGCCGTCGGCGGCGGGGCGCTGGTGGATGGCGCGGGCCTCGGTGCCGACGGCCGTGGCGACCTCGTGCAGCAGCTCCTCGTTCCAGGTGGCTCCCAGGCCTACCGCCTGCGGGAACACGGTGGCCTGCCCCAGCCCGGCCACGCCGTGCAGCCCTTCGGTACCGGTCCTGAAGGGGGCCAGTCCGAGGCGCGGGACTCCTGGTGAGTAGTGGTAGAGCAGCCCGATGCGCTCGTCGAGCGTCAGCCGGGAGATCAGGTCGTCGACCCGCCGGGCGAGGGGTAGCGCGGGGTCACGGAACGGCAGGTCGGTGGTGGGCGGCTCGGGGGATGTGGCGGCGGTACTCACCTGAGAAGTCCCTTGCAGGAGGTCGACGGGAGAAGGCGTGGGAAGCGTGGGCGACTGCGGAGCCGGGCGGCGTACGGCTTTTGTCGATCGCATGTCGTGGAGTCGAAGCGCTTCGACGTTGACATGACGCTGAGTCGTGTGTCAATCACAGGTCGCCCAGCCGTCGGAAGCCGTTCTCCCGGCGTCGGCGTTCCTCTTGGAGAGTTCACCTAGAAGCCCAGCTCACAGGGGCAAAGCCGCATGGAGGGCAGTGCGTGCTCTCACGCCCGACCGTGCCTGTTATCGAAAAGTGACCTTGGCGGCCCGTTGTCGCCGCCGGAAACACGGCCTTAGTCTCACCGAAATGTCGAAGCGCGTCGACTCGGTTGGCTGCCGCCCTCCGGACATGAGACCACCGGACGACGCAGCGTCTGCCCGCCCGCCGGTCGGATTCGACGCAAACGAAGGGCCGCAACGACATGAGCAGTGAGATGAACCGCCGAGTCGTCCTGCGAACAGCCGCCGGCGTGGCGGGCGCCGTCTCCCTCTCACCGCTGCCGCCCGCCGGCAACGAGGACTACCAGGCCGTGTCCCGGGCGCTGGGCACCACGATCAACATGCAGCCCGCCAGCGGGAACACCTACGGCACGTCCGGCTCCCTCGACGCGCCGGACGAGGCCTACGGAATCGCCCCCTGGAGCCGGCCGGCCGGACCGCGGCCTGTGCGCAGGCCCCGTACGGACCCGCACCCGAAAGGCAAGGACCCGTCATGACCCATGCCCCGCACCTCTCCCGCCGAGGCCTGCTGACCGCAGGCGCGGCCACGGCCGCACTCCCCCTGCTCGCCCCCTCCGGTGCCTCCGCCGCACCCGTCACATCCGCCACATCCGCCCGCGTGTCCAAGAAGGTCCGGCACACGCCCTACACCTTCCGCAACGCCGAGATAGTCGGCGGCGGCTTCGTCACCGGCATCGTCTTCAACCAGCGCGAGCCCGGACTGGTGTACGCGCGCACCGACATCGGCGGCGCCTACCGCCTCGACACGGCGTCCCGGCGGTGGATACCCCTCACCGACTGGATCGGCTGGGACGAGTACGGACACACCGGCATCATCAGCATCGCCACCGACGAGGTCGACCCCGACCGCGTCTACCTGGCGGCGGGCACCTACACCCTCCCCGACTGGGACCCGAGCATGGCGGCGATCCTGCGCTCGACCGACCGCGGCCGCACCTGGAAGACCACCCCTCTGCCGTTCCGGCTGGGCGGCAACATGCCCGGCCGGGGCATCGGCGAGCGGCTGGTGATCGACCCCAACCGCAACAGGATCCTCTACCTGGGAGTGCGCGGGGGCCACGGGCTGTGGCGCAGCACCGACCACGGCAAGACCTTCGCGAAGGTGACCAACTTCCCCAACGTCGGCAACTTCGTGCCCGACCCCACCGACCCCGACGGCTACAACGGCGACAACCTGGGCGTGCTGCAGGTCGTCTTCGACAAGCGCACCGGCAGAGCGGGCAGGGCCACCCGGACCCTCTACGTCACCGTCGCCGACAAGGACAACATCCTGTACCGGTCGACCGACGCGGGAGCGACCTGGGAACGGGTACCCGGGCAGCCCACCGGCTTCATCCCGCACCACGCGGTCTTCGACCACGTCGGGGGCTACCTGTACCTGGCGACCAGCAACACCGCCGGCCCCTACGACGGGTCCAAGGGCGACGTGTGGAAGCTGGACACCGCCACCGGCACCTGGACCCGCATCAGCCCGGTCCCGTCCACCAGCGACGACAACCAGTACGGTTACAGCGGCCTGACCATCGACCGGCAGAACCCGGACACCCTGATGGTGTCCACCCAGGTCAAGTGGTACCCCGACTGCATCCTCTTCCGCTCCACCGACGGCGGCGCGAGCTGGACCCGCGCGTGGGACCTGGGCCCGAACTCCGAGCGCACCCTGCGCTACGACATCGACATCTCCGCCGCCCCCTGGCTGACCTGGAACGCCTCGCCGTCGCTGCCCGAGATCGCACCGAAGCTGGGCTGGATGATGGAGTCCGTCCAGATCGACCCCTTCGACTCCGACCACTTCATGTACGGAACCGGCGCGACGATCTACGGCTCCGACAACCTGACCGACTGGGACAGCGGCGGCACCGTACACCTGTCCGTGCGGGCCCAGGGCCTGGAGGAAACCTCTGTCCTCTGTGTGATCAGCCCGCCCGTCGGCCGCGCGCACCTCTTCTCCGGCGTGGGCGATGTCAGCGGCTTCCGCCACACGGACTTCCACAAGGCGCCGAAGATGTACGACAGCCCGACCTTCGGCATCACCTCGGCCCTGGACTACGCGGAGCTGGCGCCCCACACGATCGTGCGGGTCGGCAACCCCACCAGCGGCTGGACCCAGCACTTCGCCATCTCCACCGACAGCGGCGACACCTGGACGCCGTCGGGCAGTGAGCCGGCCGGCGTCACCGGGCCCGGAGCCGAAGACCAGGCCGTCGCCATCAGCGCCGACGGCAGGCGCATCGTCTGGTCACCGGCCGGAGCTCCGGTCAGCTGGTCCGACGACCACGGAGCGACCTGGACGGCTTCGAAGGGGCTGCCGGCCGGGGCCCCCGTGCGCTCCGACCGGGTGAACCCCGCGAAGTTCTACGCCTACGACTCCGGCGTCTTCTACCTCAGCACGGACGGCGGCAAGAGCTTCACGGCCACGGCGGCGACCGGTCTGCCCACCGCGGGGAACGTCCGGTTCAAGCCGGTACCGGGCCATGAAGGCGACATCTGGCTGGCCGGCGGCACCACCAAGCCCACCACCCCCACACCCTACGGGCTGTGGCGGTCGACCGACTCCGGATCGTCCTTCACCAGGTTCGAAATGGTGGACCAGGGCGACGTCGTCGGATTCGGCAAGGCCGCACCCGGCGCCCCGTACCCCGCCGTCTACACCAGCTCCAAGATCCACGGCGTGCGCGGCATCTTCCGGTCCGACGACGCGGGCCGGACCTGGATCCGCATCAACGACGACCGGCACCAGTACGCCTGGACCGGCAACACCATGACCGGAGACCCCCGGATCTACGGTCGCGTCTACTTCGGGACGAACGGACGCGGAGTCATCTACGGCGACCCGAAGTGAGGTTCGGCCCCCGGCCGCCCCGCTCCGCACCCGCCGTCCCGAAGGGGAGACCGACATGGCCCTGCCGCCAGGGCAGGACGACCGACTTCTCCTCTCCAGTGTGATCCCCCCACTCAGCACACATTCCGGAGGGCTGATGAAATTCCGTATCGGCTGGGCCGCGCTTCTCACGGCTCTGGCTCTCGTCTTCACCCTGCCGAACTCGGCAGTGGCAGCGTCACAGACGTACTGGTTCAAGCACTACGCGACCGGCGGCAACGCCTCGACGTGGTACAGCAACGACAACTCCTGGGGTGTGAACTCCTCGACAGGCACCGGCTTCGTCGCCATGGTCAACGGCAAGGACTGGGGCTGGACTTCCCCGGTGACCACACTCCCCAAGAAGATCCGCGACATAAGCCCCAACCACACTACGTGGTTCAGCCAGTCGGCATACCCGAAGTCCGGCTCGTACTACGACGCCACGTACGACATCTTCATCGACCCGACCCCCGCGCCGACCGACCGCAACTCCAAGACCGAGCTGATGATCTGGCTCAACTGGTACAACACCAAGCCGCTGGCCGACCATTACGACGCGAACGGCAACGCGATCCCGGCCGCGACCAACGTCAGCCTGGGCGGCCGCACCTGGGACATCTACGAGTACACCTGGAGCAATGGCGGCCACACCCTCAGCTTCCTGGACAGGAGCAAGTCCGGCTGGTGGTCCGGCAGCCTCACCCCGTTCTTCAACTACGGCCTGAACAGGGGCTTCTACACCAACGACCACTACCTCAACAGCGTCATGGCCGGCTGGGAATTCGGGCCGGGCGACTATACGGCTCACTCCTGGGGCGCCGTGGGCTTCTGACGCCGCGCTGCCCTTGTGCGTCACCGCGCCGACACCACCGTGCTCGCCGTCGAGTTCGTCGGCGAGCACGTCCTGAACCGAGACACCGGCCCCACAGCCCACGAACTGCCGCCCGGTGGCTGCGCGGTCGCGTGCGGCCACTGACCTGGAAAGGACATCATGGAGAACGAACAGCGGAGCTTCCGCTGGGGTCATGACGCCCTGCATCTCGAGTTCGTCCTCGGCGACGACGGCGGCGCCCGCCTGACGCATCTCGGACTGCCGGCGAAGCGGGCAGCGACCCCGGTGCGTCCCTGCCGCTGGTTGAGATGACGGCCGCGGGTCACGGCCGTGACTGGTCGGCCAGCCGTCTGATCGGGACCGCTCTCGGCGGGCGGCTGCGCCACCGGGCCCACCGCGCGGCCCGCGACGGCGACTGGCACACGCTGACCGTGCATCTCCACGACCCGGAAACCGGGTTGGCCGCGGAGGTGACCTACCGGTCGCCGGACGGCATCCCCGTGCTCCGCAGCGAAGTGATCCTGTGCAACGAAGGGCAGACCACACTGCACCTGGAGTCGGTCAGCTCACTCACGGTGGGCTGCCTCACCCCGCAGGACCCGGCGGCCGTCGACGCCGCCGACCTGCTATGGGCGGACAACGACTGGCTCGCCGAGTGCCGCTGGCAGCGGCAGCCGATGCGCCGGACCACACCCGGCGTCAACGGACGCGTGAAATACGGGCACGGCAAGTCCGGCTTCGCCCTGAACGGCCAGGGCTCCTGGTCCAGTTGCGGACACCTGCCCCTGGGCGGACTGACGGACCGGCGTACCGGCCGCACCTGGGTGTGGCAGATCGAGCACAACGGAGGGGGCTGGCGCTGGGAGTGCCAAGAACACGACCGGGCGGCCTACGCGGCACTGTTCGGGCCCACCGACGCCCACCACGGCTGGCGCCAGCCCCTGGAACCCGACGCCGCGTTCGCCGCGCTGACCCGCTACCGCCGCACCGCCCGCCGCCCACACGCCGACCACCGGCATCTGCCCGTCATCTTCAAGCGCCGAGGGCGGCACCGAACGCGGCCACGGCGTGTCCATCGCCCGCGGCCGCACGCCGACCGGCCCCTTCCAGCCGTGCCCGGCCAACCCCGTCCTCACCCACCGCGGCACCGACCACCCCATCCAGAACACCGGCCACGCCGACTTGGTACAGGGGCCTGACGGCTCGTGGTGGATGGTCTTCCTCGGCGTACGGCCGTGCGGCGGCACCCCCCGGCTGGCACGTGCTCGGTCGGGAGACCTTTCTGACACCCGTGACCTGGGAGGACGACTGGCCCGTCGTCGGCGAGGTCACCACGGACCTCTCCACGCTCCCGTGGCCGCTCTCCCCCGCCCCCGTCGAGGAAGGGCGCGACGACTTCGAGCTCAGCGCACTCGGGCCGACCTGGATCTCCGTGCGGGACCGCCCCACCGAGCTCTGCACCACCAAGGAGCGTCCCGGATGGCTGACGCTCCACGCGCGGGGCGGCTCCCTGGACGAGCCCGACGCGGTGTTCACCGGCCGCCGCCAGCAGCACCTCACCTGCCGGGCCCGCACCCTGGTCGACCCGGAGCAAGGTCGCGGCGGCCTCGCTGTCCGCCTCGACGAGCGGCACCACTACGCGATCGAGGCGTCCGGGACGGAGGTACTGGTGATCGCGCGCGTCGGCTCCCTGCGCACGGTCGTGGCCGAACAAGCCGTACCCGCCGGGCCGCTGGTCCTCGCCCTCACCATCTCGGACCCACCGCCTCCGAACGGGCCGTGCACCGGACCCGACATCGTCTCCCTCGGCATCGAGCAACCCGACGGCGCGTTCACCGAACTCGCGGCCCTCGACGGCCGTTACCTGTCGATCGAGGTCGCCGGCGGCTTCACCGGCCGCGTCATCGGCATGTACGCGGCTGCAGGCACCGTCCACTTCGACTGGTTCGACGACAAGCCCCTCGAAGACTGAACCGACCGAAGGGCACGACCAACCGAAAGGGCCCACACATGCAGGACCTACGGCAACCCTCGCACCACCGCAGCCGCGGCACCAGCCGCCTGGCCCCCCTGTTCCTGGTCCTCACCGTCATGTAGATCTCCGCGCCGTACACCTCGGCGAGAGGCCACCAGCTCGGCGACCAGCCCGTCATCCACGGCGCTCGTCGCACCCACAGCGGCCTCCCCGGCCTCGGTGTCACTCGTCACGTCAGTCATCAACTGTCGCTTCCACCCCGGGAGTTACACCGCTCACCGTACAGACCCCTCCAACGGCCAGTGGTGCAACCCTTCAGGCCGCCGTATCGGCACCCCCAGCCAGCTGGGCGGAGGCGTCGAGATGCTCTTGTGGATCAAGGTTCCGGGCGAGTCCGACGGCAACTGCGGCGTGGGAGCCGGCTCCTCGGCCGGCCAGTTCCTCCCGGAGGTCGCCTGCAAGGTGATCTACGGCTACTGATCCGGGGCCGCTCGGGCGCGGTTCCGGCACCGGATCAGGGGCGAGAGCCTTCCTCCGGCCAGCTGATCAGAAGGAGGCGGCGTGGGCCAAGAGGGGCACACCGCCAACTCCCGGAAAAGCGTCACCCAGACGCTGATCAGCGCCTACCGCGCCACGAGGTGATCTGAAAAAGTTCCCGGCTCGCGGCAACCTTGTGGGGCTCCTGTGACCACAAGGAAGCGGATCCGGCCAGCTCCGGTGGCCGGATCCGGCTTTCCTCTGGTGAACGGCATGCAAGGAGAACACCCCCTCATGAACCACCCCACGCACGGCGGGCGCCGCGGGCGTCATCGTCGTCGCTGGACCGCCACCGGTCTGCTGGTCGGCGTGCCCGCCATCGTCGTGCCGTACTTCCTGTTCGCCCAGGAGGACTCGCAGGCCGCGACGGTCGACGGCAATGCCTACTACCAGCTGGTTTCCATACGCAGCGGCAAGGTGCTGGACGTCAACGGCTTCTCCACCGCCGACGGCACCCGTATCCAGCAGTGGACCGACCAGCACACCGCCAACCAGCAGTGGAAGCTGAAGCCCACCGGGGACGGCTACTACGAGCTGGTGAACCGCAACAGCGGCAAAGTGCTGGGCATAGCGGGTAATTCGACGGCTCAGGCGGCCGCCGCCGAGCAGCAGACCGACAGTTCCTCCCCCTCCCAGGAGTGGCGGATCGACGAGGTGAGCGGTTCCGACGCCGTCACCTTCACCTCCCGCAGGAGCGGCCAGGTCCTGGACATCTCCGGGGGCTCCACGGCCGACGGCGCGGCAGTCATCCAGTATCCGAACAGGGGCACCACCAACCAGCAGTGGAAGCTGGTGAAGACGGCCGCGACCACGGCGGCCCGGACCGGCAGCGGGCAGACCACGGCCGCGGCCGGACCGTACGTGTGGAAGAACGCCCAGGTGGTGGGCGGCGGTTACGTCACCGGGCTGGTGTTCAACCCGCGCGAGAAGGGCCTGCTGTACGCGCGCACCGACATGGGCGGCGCCTACCGCTGGGACACCGCAGCCGAGCAGTGGATCCCGCTGACCGACTGGATCGGCGAGAAGGACTGGAACCTGCTGGGCATCGATTCGGTGGCCACCGACCCCGTCGACCCGCGCCGGCTCTACCTCGGGGCGGGCACCTACACCAACGAGTGGGCCGGCAACGGCGCGATCCTGCGCTCCACCGACCGGGGCCGCACCTTCCAGCGCACCGATCTGCCCTTCAAGCTGGGCGGCAACGAGGACGGCCGCGGGGCGGGCGAACGGCTGGTGATCGACCCCGCGGACAACGGCACCCTGCTGCTGGGCACCCGCAAGAACGGTCTGTGGCGCAGCACCGACTACGGCAAGACCTGGCGCCAGCTCTCCTCGTTCCCCGTCAAGGACGGGGCGAGCAGCGGCGCCGGCATCTCCTTCGTGACGTACGGCCCGGCCGGCAGCGAGACGATCTACGTCGGCGTCGCCGACAAGTCCACCTCCCTCTACCGCTCCACCGACGGCGGCAGCACCTGGCATGCCGTCGCCGGGCAGCCCACCGGACAGCTGCCGCAGCACGGCGTGCTCTCCGGTGACGGCTCGCTGTACCTGACGTACACCAACAACCTCGGACCCAACGGGGTGACGGCGGGTTCGGTGTGGAAGTACGCGCCGGGCAGCGGGGCGTGGAAGAACATCTCCCCGTCCCAGGGCAACTACGGCTTTTCCGGTCTGGCCGTCGACCCGCGCAAGCCCTCCACGGTGATGGTCACCACCCTCGGCCGCTGGTGGCCCGAGGACGAGATCTACCGCAGCACCGACGGCGGCACCACCTGGAAGGCCCTGGCCGACAAGTCCGTGCGCAGCGCCTCCGCCGCTCCTTACGTCGGCACCCACACCGGGCACTGGATGACCGCCCTGGCCATCGATCCCTTCAACTCCGGGCACGTGCTGTACGGCACCGGCAACGGCATCCTGCGCAGCAAGGACGCCAACGCCTCCGACAGCGGCGGCACCAGCCACTGGAGCATGGGCGCCCGAGGGCTGGAGGAGACCTCGCTGCTGGACGCGATCGCCCCTCCCGGCGGCGCCTCCGTCATCACCGCCATGGGCGACCAGGGCGGCTTCCGGCACGACTCCCTGACCAAGGTGCCCTCCGGCCGGCTGAACAACCCGATGATGACCAACAGCACCGATATCGACTTCGCCCAGTCCAAGCCCTCGATGATGGTCCGCGTCGGCCGGGGCGGCGAGCAGGACGGCGCCTACTCCACCGACGGCGGCAGCACCTGGAACGGCTTCAAGACGGAGCCGGTGGGCAGCGCCGACAGCGGCCATGTCGCGCTCGCGGCGGACGGCTCCACCATCGTCTGGACCCAGGCCGGCCAGGCCCCGTACCGCTCGACCGACAAGGGCGCGAGCTGGTCGAAGGTCAGCGGTCTGGGCACCGGCGCCGTGGTCGTCGCCGACCGCTCCTCGGCCAGGACGTTCTACTCGCTGTCCGGCGGCACCCTCTACGCCAGCACCGACGGCGGCGCGACCTTCACCGCCCGCGCCGGCAACCTGCCCGCCGGCCGGCTCGCGGCCGTCCCCGGCGTCGCCGGGGACCTGTGGATCGCCGGCGGCGGCAAGGGGCTGCTGCACTCCACCGACGGCGGCCGTACCTTCACCACGCTCAGGTCGGTGCAGTCCGCCTCCGCCCTCGGCTTCGGCAAGGCCAAGCCGGGCACCAGCTACCAGGCCCTGTACCTGATCGGCACCGTCAAGGACGTCACCGGAGTCTTCCGCTCCACCGACAAGGGTGCCACCTGGCTCCGCGTCAACGACGACGCCCACCAGTGGGGCGCCATCGGCGGCGTCGGCGTCATCACCGGCGACCCCGACACCTACGGCCGCGTCTACGTCGGCACCAACGGACGCGGCCTCCAGTACGGCGACCCGTCCTGACCCACACACCCGAGCGGGGCCGCAGCCACAACGGCCGGCGGCCCCGCCATGGCTGAGGACAACGGCTCTTCCCGTCGCGGTCAGACGGCGGCGGATCGGCTCACCGCAGCGTTCCCGAACACGGTCATGGTCCACACCTGAAAAAGCGATCAAGGTCGGCCGGTAGCATTCAGCGAGTGTCGAAGCGCTTCACTTGATAACTCGAGTCAATGAGAATTCCTTGCTGAAACAGAGGAGGAGGCGACGCGGCCTTGCTTCCCGCCGGGCATTGACAGCCCAGGACAATGGAAGCGTCGAAGCGTCGAAGCGCTTCACCACCCGGCCATTCCCCGGCCGCGCCGGATTCCAGAAAGGACACCGTCATGTCCCGGAAGTCCAAAAAGAGAAGCGTCACAGATGTACTGGTAGCCCTGCTGATGGCGATCTCGCCGCTGATCGCGGCGCTCGTACTGACCGGCGCCTCGGCCACCACCGCGTCGGCCGCGTCACTGACCGAGGTGACCAACTTCGGTAGCAACCCCGGAAACCTGCGGATGTACGTCTACAGGCCCGACAACGCTCCGGCACGCCCGGCCGTGCTGGTGGCAGTGCACTACTGCACCGGCACGGCGCCCACCTTCTACACCAACACGGAGTTCGCCCACCTGGCCGACCAGTACGGGTTCATCGTCGTCTACCCGGACGCGAACGTCAGCGGGCAGTGCTTCGACGTCTCCTCGCCCCAGGCGCTCAAGCATGACGGGGGCAGTGACCCCACGAGCATCGCCTCGATGGTCCGATACACCGTGCAGAACATGAACGCCGACGCCGGCCGGGTCTACGTCACCGGCGCCTCGTCCGGCGCGATGACGACCAATGTCCTGCTCGGCGACTACCCCGACCTGTTCAAGGCCGGTGCGGCGTTCATGGGCGTGCCGTTCGGCTGCTTCGCCACCACCGACGGCTCCGGCTGGAACAGCGACTGCGCCACCGGCCAGATCACCAAGACCCCGCAGGCGTGGGGCGACCTCGTCCGGGGCGCCTACCCGGGGTACATCGGCGCCCGGCCGCGGATGCAGCTGTGGCACGGTACCGAGGACGAAGCGCTGAACTACGTGAACTTCGGTGAAGAGATCAAGCAGTGGACCAATGTGCTCGGAGTGAGCCAGACTCCGGTCTTCACCGACTCCCCGCAGTCCGGCTGGACCCGCACCCGCTACGGCTCCGCCACCACGCAGGCACCGGTCGAGGCGATCAGCATCCAGGGCGCCAAGCATGTCCTGCCCGCCAGTGGTATGGCGGCCCGGGCCATCGCCTTCTTCGGACTCGATGGCTCCGGCGGTACCGGCGGGACCGCCACAGGTCCGGTCCACGCCACCGGCTCCGGCAAGTGCCTGGACGTGCCCGGCTCTTCGCAGACCAACGGCACCCAGACGCAGATCTGGGACTGCAACGACGGCACCAACCAGACCTGGACGAGCACGTCGACCAAGCAGCTCACCGTCTACGGCGGTGCGAAGTGCCTCGACGCGACCGGCACCACGGCCGGCGCCAAAGTCGCGATATGGGACTGCAACGGCGGCACCAACCAGCAATGGAACCTCAACTCCAACGGCACCATCACCAGCGTCCAGTCAGGCCTGTGCCTGGATGTGACCGGTGCCTCCACCGCCAGCGGCGCACTGGTCGAACTGTGGGACTGCAACGGGGGCAGCAACCAGCAGTGGCGCCTCGGCTGACACCACCGCCCAGGGCTGAGAGGGCTTCTCGAAACCACCCTCGGTTTCGAGAAGCCCTCCAAGCTCACACCCCCGATACTGCTCTCCTTCCCGCCCGCGCACCGCGGGCAGACGAGCGACCCGTACCAGACCGTGACAGCCCGCCCCAGCACACCATCTGCCCCTGCGCCACTTCGCGAACCGAATCCGCCCCTCGGCCGGCCGTCACCCCCTCCCGCAAATCTCCGGACGGCACGCCCCCCGGCCCCGGCGGGGGTCGACACCAGGGCTTCAATGCAGGTCCTCCCACCGGTCGACCGGACGGGTGCCCACACGGTGAACGCGGCGGTTGGCGACGGCCAGCCAGGCGGCAAGCTGGCGGTTGAAGTCGTCCGGGCCGGTGAAGTGCCGTCCGGGCAGGAAGCTGGTGGGTCACTTTGCTCCGCCGTCAGAGGGTCACCATTCGGCTGTCGTCGAGACCCTGCTTGGCCGGTCCGTAGACCTGCTTGACCTTGGAGTCGATGGCACGGGGCCGCCCTTGAAGCTCGCCGCGCCAAGGCTTGCAGTGCCGACGCTTACCATGTGATTCCGAGGCACCTGCCGGCTGCTGCCACCTTGTGTTCGATTCATTCGACTCCTAATGTCGTCATCGCCCCTGCGGATGTGCTCTGATCTCCGGGATTGCCGACGCAAGCGCTTCGACGACCGTGTGCCGACCCGGACCCGTCGACTACGCGCACGTCCCCGCCGTTCCCTCCTGATGGTTTCTGAAGGCTGGAGATGTCATGCAATTGTCACGCCGTGGCGTTCTGATCCTGGGCGCAGCCGGCGCGGCCCTTGCCGGAGGCCTTCCCACGGGCTCGGCCCGGGCCGCCGAGGTCGAGACGGCCGACGGAACGGACGCTTCCACGCGCACCGAGCGCCTGTATCTGTCCGGCGAGGACGCCGACAACCCGGTCGACTGGGACTTCCTGTGCACCAGCGGGCGGCGCAGCGGCAGTTGGGGCAGCATCCCGGTTCCGTCCAACTGGGAGTTCCACGGATACGGCACGTACAACTACGGGTGGAATCTGCGCCCGGAGGAGAAAGGCCGCTACCGGCACACCTTCACGCCGCCCGCCCACTGGCGTGACAGACGCGTCTTCCTCGTCTTCGAGGGGTCGATGACCGAGACCGAGGCGTGGATCAACGGCGAGTCGGCCGGGCCCGTCCACCGCGGCGGCTTCTACCGGTTCCGGCACGAGGTGACCGGAAAGCTGCATCCGGGGCAGGACAACCTCCTGGAGGTGACCGTCAGCAAGGAGTCCACCGACGACTCCGTCAACCGGGCCGAACGCCTCGGGGACTACTGGAACTTCGGCGGCATCTACCGCCCCGTCCATCTCGAGGCGTTCCCGCTCCAGCACATCGAACGCATCGCCGTCGACGCCCGCGCCGACGGCACGCTGCGGATCGACGCCCATCTGTCGGGTACCGGTTCCGCCGACCGTCTCGTCGCCCGGATCATCGACCTCTCCGGGCGCCCGGTCGGCGCCCCGTTCACCGCGGCCGTCGCTCCCGGCGACACGACGGTGACCCTCAGGACCACTGTCGACTCCCCCCGGCAGTGGACGGCGGAGACACCGCACCTCTACCGCGTCGAGGTCGCGCTCCGCGCCGGCGACGACCGCACCGTCCACCGCGTCGACGAGAGATTCGGCTTCCGCACCGTCGAGGTGCGCCCCGGCGACGGCGTGTACGTCAACGGCGTCAAGATCCTCCTCAAGGGAGCCAACCGGCACACCATCTGGCCCACGTCAGGCCGGGCGACCAGCGCCCGCATCAGCCGCAAGGACATCCTCCTGATGCGGGAGATGAACATGAACGCGGTCCGGATGTCCCACTACCCGCCGGACACGCACTTCCTCGACCTGGCCGACGAACTCGGGCTGTACGTGCTCGACGAACTCGCCGGCTGGCAGAAGTCCTACGACGAAGCGGCAGGCAGGCCCCTCGTCGCCGAGATGGTCACCCGTGACGTCAACCACCCGTCGATCCTGTTCTGGGACAACGGAAACGAAGGCGGCTGGAACACCGCCCTCGACGGCGACTACGCCCGCCACGACCCCCAGCAGCGCACCGTTCTCCACCCCTGGGCGAACTTCGGCGGCATCAACACCGACCACTACGAGACGTACGACAGCACGCGCCGCATCCTCCAGGAAGGCAACGACGTCTTCATGCCCACCGAGTTCCTCCACGGCCTCTACGACGGCGGCGCCGGCGCGGGGCTCGACGACTACTGGAAGCTGATGGGCCGCGAACGGCTCTCCGCCGGGGGCTTCCTGTGGTCACTGGTCGACGAGGGCATCGTGCGGGACGACCTCGGCGGCGCCATCGACGTGGCGGGCAACGCCGCACCCGACGGCATCCTCGGCCCCTTCCGCGAGAAGGAGGCCAGCTTCTACACGATCAAGGACATCTGGTCTCCCGTACAACTCGCCGAGCCGGAGCGGTTCACCTCCGGCCTGCCGGACGACTTCGACGGACGGATCCACCTCACCAACCACTACGCCTTCACCAACACCCGTACCTGCCAGTTCACTTGGCGGCTGCTGGACTTCCGCACCCCGTCGCAGCGGCGGGACGGCCACACGGTACGCGCTCAGGGCACCGCCTCCGCGCCGGACATCGAGCCCGGCGCGCAAGGAGTACTGCACCTTCCCCTGCCGTACGGCTGGCGACGCGCCGACGCCCTGGCGCTCACCGTCACCGATGCCGACGGCCGCGAGATCCGCAGCTGGACCTGGACCATCACATCCGCCGCCGACCAGGCCCGACGACTGATACGGACGGGCCCGGGACCAGCCGTACGCGGCCGGCTCGCGGACGACAGGCTCACCCTCGCATCCCGCCACACCACGGTCACGCTCGACGCCACGACGGGCATGCTGGCCGGCGTCACCCACCGAGGGAGGGACTTCGCGCTGTCTCGCGGCCCGCTGCCCACCACCGGAACGGCCGACCTCACCGGCCTGACGCACGGGCCCGACGGCAACGGCTACACGGTGGAGGCCGAGTACTCCGGCGTGCTGCGGCACGTCCGGTGGCATCTGCACCCCAGCGGCTGGCTGCAGATGGACTACCGCTACCACCTCACCGGCGAGCACGACCTCTTCGGCGTCGGCTTCGACCATCCCGAATCGCAGGTGACCGGCGTGACATGGCTCGGCCACGGACCCCACAGGGTGTGGAAGAACCGGCTGCGCGGCGTCGCAACGGACGTCTGGACGAAGCAGTACAACGACACCGCGACCGGTGCCGACGGCTGGGTGTACCCGGAGTTCAAGGGCTACCACGCAGGCGTCCGCTGGGCGTCCCTGCACACCACCGCCGGACGTCTCACCATGGTCTCCGAGGACGAGAACCTCTACCTGCGCCTCTTCACACCCCGATTCGGACCCGACCCGCGCCATACCGCGCCGCCCTTCCCGAAGGGAGACCTGTCGTTCCTCGACGCCATCCCGGCGATCGGCACCAAGTTCGACGCACCGTCCGCGCTCGGCCCCAGCGGCGGCCCCACCACGGCGACGGGCGACTACGGTCGAACCCTGTACTTCTCGTTCTCCCAGTAGCGCCTCCACCCCCCTCGCCGACGCCGCACCATGCGGCCGGCCCCCTGCCGACCGGCGCTGCACACAGGTACTCGACCTCACTTTCCCGAGGCCTGCGCCTGCTCCCACGACCGTGACGGCCAGTGCCGATATGCGCCTGGTCCGCCCAGGAGGAGCCCGGTGCCTGGCGAGTTGGTGGACGCCGACCAGGCAGAGTTCGACCAGGTTGTTGTAGGCCGCCCTGGGCCGCGAGGACGGTGGGCCCGAAGCGGAACGACACTCATGGCGAGCCGTCGGGGAGCAACTCGGACGGGCCCCGCGTCGCGAACGGCCTGGAGACGTTCCGCTCAACACCGCCTTGACCGTCGAGGTCCCCGGGCCGACTGCGCCTGGAAGAGAGTCGACGCCTACCTGGTCAAGCGCGCCGAGATCGACTCTGCGCACAGTCGTACGATGCTTATCCTCGCTGTCCTGCCATGCATGAGCCGACCGCAGCCGGTGCTGTCCCCAGCGGGACCCGGCACCGGTGTCCTCCCGGGATCTGAGCCCGGAGAGGGCTCAGATCCCGGGCTCGGGGTTCATCCGGCGGTCAGAATGGTCCACTTCTGGTTGGAGCCGCCGTTGCAGTCCCACAGCACGAGCTGTGTGCCGTCGGCCGCGGAGGAGCCCGGAACATCGAGGCAGCGGCCGGAGGCGGGGTTGCGGTAACCGCCGTTGTAAGGCTGCCAGACCTGGTTGGCACCACTGTGGCAGGCCCAGAGCTGCACCTTGGTGCCGTTGGCGGTGGCCCCGCCGGCGGCGTCGAGGCACTTGCCCAGGGAGCGCAGGGTGCCGTCGGTGTAGGCGGACCAGTACTGGTTGGCGCTGTCGCCGCAGCTCCACGTCTGGACGGCGGTCCCGTCGGCGCTGTTGGCACCGTTGACGTCCATGCACTTGCCGGCCACGCCGGACTGCACGTGGGCGGGCGCGGGGGCGGGGTTCTTCAGCCACCCGGCGCTGTCCGCGGACTGGACACCACGGTGGAAGGCGTCGGCCATCTTCTGGTAGCCCGAGTCGTTGGGATGCAGGGGGTCGGCCAGGTCGGCCGTGGTCAGACTGCTCATGTCGACGAACGCGACGCGTTTACCCGCGGCCTGCGCGTCGCTGACGATTTGCCGGGTGGCCTGGTTGTAGGTGCCCCGGAACCGCTCCTCCGAGCTGCTGGTGGACACGACCAGGGAGGCGACGAGGACGGTGGCGTCGGGGACGTCGGCGGTGATCTGGTTGACCAGCGACCTCAGCCGGGCGATGGCGCTGTCGACCTCGGAGGCTCCTTGGAGGTCGTTGGTGCCGATGTGCAGCGTCACGACGTTGGGCCGGTAGCGGGTCAGCGAGGTGTCGGCGAGCGCGGCGATCTGGTCGATGCGGTACCCGGAGTGGCCTTCGTTGTCCGGATCGGACATCGAACCGTTCCGCACCGTGCCCACGAAGTCCAGCGGATGGCCGTCCGCCGCGAGCCGGTTCCACAACGGCGCGCGGTAGCCGTTGCCCGTACTGCTTCCCACGCCCCAGGTTATCGAGTCGCCCAACGGCATGACCCGCAGGGGCGTGTTGGAGGCGGCGGAGGCAGGGGCCACACCTGTGGCCGTCACCCCGAGCGCGACAGCGACAAGCGTGATCAGGGGTAGAATCCAAGACTTTCTCATGCAGTTTCCTCTGTTCTGCGAGTGATTGCTCAATCAGCGGGGCTGATCGCCGCCCGGCCGTACCAGGGTGTGATGCGTGACGACGCCCCTCTCGGCATCCGGCTCTCCGAACACGTGCAGCCGGCCCATCCAGGGCGGGGCGATCGAGGTGGGTTGGCGAGGACCACGCCGATGCCGCCTGCCTGCATCAGCTCCGGGAGCCTGCCCAGCCAGCCGAACTCCCGTGCGCCTGGGTGAGGTTCGAGCTTCGACCAGGTCGGGTATCAGGCGGGCTCCCCGTACTGCACTCCGCGTCCGTTGGTGGAGACGTAGACCCGGCCGTACACGCGCGGGTCACCGGTGATGGCGGCTCCGGTCCAGCCCCACTGGTGCTGGTCGTCGTTGATCCGCGTCCAGGTCTTCGCCTCGTCGTCGGAGCGGTGGACGGCGTTGAAGCTCTCGACGGCACCGACCATGTAGATCGCCGGGTAGGAAGCACCCCTGGCGGCCTTGCCGAAGCCCAGGGTGTGTGCGGCGTGGCAGCTGCTGACCTTGGCGAAGGTCGCGCCTGCCTCGGTCGAGCGGTAGAGGCCGTTCCCCTTGAGGCTGAGCCACAGGTCGCCAGTGCGGCCCCGGAGCAGCCGTCAGCTGGAACTCGCTGTCGCCCGTGCTCAGGCCGGTGGCCCGCGCGGTGAAGGTCCGGCCGCTGTCGGTGCTGGCGAACACCGTGCCGGTCGTGGTGTCGAAGGCGTAGAAGCGGGTCGGGTCGACGGGGTCCGCGATCGGGGCGGCACCCCTTCGGGAAGGAGGCGACCGCGGACCAGGTGGCGCCGTTGTCGGCCGAGCGTATCCGGGGTTCGCCGTGCCGAAGGATGACAGCAGCACGCTGCTGTCGGCGTTGGTTGCGATCGGTCCCGGCGCGTCCTTGGCGATGGCGGGCTGCGCCCCGAAGGGGGCCCAGGTCCTGCCGCCGTCGCCCGAGTAGGCGCTGTTGCCGTCGTTGCCCCAGCCCGCCCGGACCACGTACGACGGCTTGGCCGCGGCCAGCGACAGGCCGGTGGAGGTGCCGAACACCGGGTTCGACGCCATGCCGCGCGACGGCGACGCCGTGAGCCGCTCGTGGTACATCACACCGATGTCCCCGGACCCGCTGAGCATGTGCGCCTCACAGGTCGGCGGCGAGACCAGCTGGCGGATGGACGCCTCCTCCAGGCCGCGGATCTGCGGGGCCCAGTTCTTCAGGTCGCGCGTGCCGTAGAGGGTCGCGCCCGTGCCGTACACGACGTGCCGGGAGTCGTACGGGTCGAGAGCGAGCGCCTGGATCCACCAGCCGAACTTCGGCTTGCCAGCGCCGAACGTGAGGAACGGGGTCTCGGAGACGTCGAGGACGGCCTTGTCCTTCAGGGACGTCCAGGTGCGGCCGCCGTCGGTGGTCCGGTACAGGGTGTCGACCTCGGCCCAGCGGTTGTTGGTGGAGACGACGACGGTGACGGGGCGCTGGGCGTCGACGGCGACCCCGCCGTAGCCGAAGGTGTCGGCCGAACCGTCACTCGCGGTGCCGCCCGGCTTGGCGGGGGTGACCTCGGTCCACTTGCCGTTGGTGCTGCGCAGCTTGTGCACGCTGCCGTCGGACCGGCCGTTGGGGCCGGGCGCGTTGGCGTACGTGACGTACAGCTCGCGTGTGTGTCTGTCGTACGCGGCGCGGATCGGCACCTTGGCCGCGGTGCCGGTGGGCTGTCCGGGGACGGCCTCCCAGGTCGTGCCGTCGGGGGTGCGGTACAGGTTGGGATTGCCGGCGGTGCCGTCGGAGTCGCCCCAGCCGGCGTAGACCGTACGGCCCGCGGCGACCAGGAGCATGACGCCCTGGCCGGTGGCGGCCGGTGTGGCCGGTAAGCTCACGGCCTGCCAACTGCCGCCCCGGTCGGTCGACCTGAGCAGCCCGTCGTGCCGGGTTCCCAGCCACAGCGTGTCGCTGTCCCGCGGATCGACGAGAAGCCGCTCCCCCGCACCCCGCCCGTCCTCGTTGCCGCCCAGCTTCACGGTGAGGTCGGTGCGCTTCCAGGTGGTACCGCGGTCCTCGGACCGCAGCACGGCCCCGTTGCCGGCCCACGACTGCGTGTACGCGCCGAGGGCGAGGTACAGCCGGTTCGGGTGGGCCGGGTCGACGGCCACGGCCTCGACGCCGAGCAGGTTCCAGTCGTCCCAGCCGAGGTGATCGGTCAGCGGGATCCAGCGGTCGGTCCGGTCGTCCCAGCGGTAGGCGCCACCGATGTCCGTGCGAGCGTAGGCGAGGCCGCGGCAGGAAGGGTGGAAGAGGACGCCGGTGACGAATCCGGTGCCGCCCTGGACGGCGTTGCGCCAGCGGTAGACGGGGGCCGCAGTCTCGGCGCCGCTACCGGCGGCCTGCGCACGTCCCTGCAGGACCGGCAGGGTGACGACCGTGGCGGTGGCAGCGGTCCCGGCGAGTACAGCTCTTCCGCTGATGTGGAATGCGTGCATGACTTTCCTCGTCTTGCGCGGGACAGAGGGGAAGGTGACGCCCTCAGGGGCGCGGGGCGGTATCGATGTGCGGCTCCGCCGCGTGGGCGCGACCAGCCACAACGAAGCCACGGATAGGCGACCGACGGCTTCACGCCGCGGGCCGGGGCAAGGGCGTCAGCCCTTGATGGCTCCGGTGAGCATGCCCTTTTTGAAATGCCGCTGGACAAACGGAGAAGCGACCGCGACGGGGATCAGGGCGAGGACCATGACCGCCATCTGCAGTCCGAGTGCGGAGAGCTGCCCCGTACGCACCGCCTGCTGGAGGCCGGTGGGGGCCTCGGTGTTCTTCTGGACCAGTTGGATGAGCACGTT
>NZ_JBIWIM010000024.1:0-46915 GCF_044764595.1 Streptomyces sp. NPDC093984
CACCCAGGAGTACCTGCGGCGACGCACCGCCGAGGGCATGTCCAAGCGCGAGATCATCCGATGCCTCAAGCGGTACGTCGCCCGCGAGCTCTACCAGCACATCCAGCCCCGAGCCACCAACCAGGTCCCTTCTGCGGCTTGACGAAACATAGGGGCTTCCACACCCCGCCCGGGCCGAGGGACGCTTGACCCTTCTCCCGCCGGTGGTCCGCCGCGCATGAACCACCCGAACCGGCGAGCCGCCTACGAAGATCTGTACGCTCACTCGTGCGCTCGTTCGCCCCTGCTGGGCCGTTCGCAGGACAGTCCTGCCCGCTGCCCGTGTAGTCACCCCAGACCTTTTTGCACTCGCCGATGGACTTCTTACGATTTGCTTCGATCTTGTCCGGGCTGACGAGCCGGTGCAGGGGTTCCTTCTCTCCCGGGACGGTCTTGCCGGGCCAGGAGGGGAAGGTGCGTTCGGGGTGCTTTTGGGCGTCGTAGATGTGCAGAGCGCTTTCCTTGACTGCCGCATCTTTCTGGCTCATGGCGAGCTCAACGTGGGCCTGGGTGAAGACGGTGCCCAGGTACTTGCCGGCGATCTTGCCGGCGTAGTCGTAGCGGACGTTGGAGTGGTAGGCGTCAACGCCGTCGGTGTAGGGGGCCACGTTGGGTGAGGCGACGCTGAGGTCCATGAAGACGGTGGAGTAGACGCGCTGCTGGTTTCCCTGGTCGAACAGGGGCCCCTTGTCGGGGGAGGTGTAGGTGGACCCCAACGGCTACCGCTGAGGCGGGGCGGGGTCCGCGGACAGTGGCCGGCGCGCCGAGTGGCCCGGCGGGAGGCCGAGGTCCTCCCGCACCGCCGTGTAGTAACCGAGGGATCCCGGCCGGTGGTCGCCTCGGCCGGCAGCGGCAGGAACACGGACATGACCGCACGGTATCCGCCGGGACGATCGTTACGGCAGGCATCCAGGGGGCGCTGACGACACTCACACGACGGACATGAGGGGACGGTGCACCGGACCCTCGAGCTGCCGCAACGGCAAGCCGCTGGCTCCGTTCCGCCACGCGATCACCTCGGCCATGATCGACAGGGCGGTCTCCTCGGGGGTGCGGGCGCCGAGGTCGAGGCCGATGGGTGAGTGCAGCCGGTCGAGCTGCTCGGGGGGGAGTCCCGCGTCGGCGAGCAGGCGCAGCCGCTGCTCGTGGGTGCGGCGCGACCCCATGGCGCCGACGTAGGCCAGTGGCATCCGCAGGGCCCGGGTCAGCAGGGGTATGTCGAACTTTTCGTCGTGAGTGAGCACACAGACCACGGTTCTGGCGTCGGTCGGTGTCGAGGCGAGGTAGCGGTGCGGCCAGTCCACCACCACCTCGTGGGCCGCGGGGAACCGCGCCGGCGTGGCGAAGACCGGGCGGGCGTCGCACACGGTCACCCGGTAGCCCAGCAGCGCGCCCGCGCGCGTGAGCGCGGCGGCGAAGTCGACGGCGCCGAAGACGAGCAGTCGGGGCGCCGTCGTCTGCGACTCGACCAGCAGCGTCACCGTCTCGTCGCCGCACAGGTGGTGGACGAGCCCCGTGACGCCGGCGCTCAGCAGGGCACCCGCCTCGTTCGCGGCCCAGCGGTCGAGGTCGCCACCGTCCAGGGTCCCCACCGCCTCCCTGTCCGGCCGTACCAGCATGGCCCGACCGAGCAGATGCCCGGGGCCGGACACCACCCGGGTGAGGGCGACGGGCTCGCACGCGGCCGTCGCCGCCAGGGCCGCCGCGATCTCCGGCTGCTCGGCGGGTACGACGCGCTGCACGAACACATCGAGGGCGCCACCGCAGGTGAGCCCTACGGCGAAAGCGTCGTCCCGGCTGTACCCGAAGTGCTCGAGGACGGGTCCGCGCCCGGCCAGCACCTCCCGGCACAGCTCGTACACGGCTCCTTCGACGCAGCCGCCCGAGACGCTGCCGACCGCCTGGCCCGCCGCGTCGACCGCCATGGCCGCGCCCGCCGGGCGGGGTGCGCTGCCGCTGGTCGACACCACGGTGGCGACCGCGAAGGGTTCGGCGCGCACGCTCCAGCTGTGCAGCGCCTCGGCTGCTATGTCCAGCACCTTCTCCTCCAGGGGCATGGGTCTTGTCCGGGCCGGGTCCGGTGGTCACATGCGGGGGTCAAGGAGTTTGTCGGGCGTGATCGGGAGGTTCCGCACGCGCCGTCCCGTCGCGTCGAACACCGCGTTGGCGACCGCTGCCGCGATGCCGGTGGCGGACAGTTCCCCGATCCCCTTGGCGCCGAGCGGCCCGGCGTGCGGGTCGAACTCTTCGACGAAGGAGATGTCGATGTGGGGCGGGATGTCGGCGTTCACCGGCAGGGCCACGCCCGCGAGGTCCTGGGACAGCCAGCGGCCGAGCCGCGGCTCGAAATGGCTGGCCTCCATGGCGGCCATGCCCCAGCCCCACACGAGTCCGCCGATCATCTGGGAGCGGGCGGTGCGCTCGTTCACGACCGCGCCGACGCTGTAGACGCCCGTCGCCCGGCGCAGCCGCAGCAGCCCGAGATCGGGGTCGACGCCGACCTCCACGAACATGGCGCCGAAGGTGCGCGACGAGACACCCGGCGCCCCCGCGTCGGCGGAGCCGCCTCCGGGCAGCACCATCTCCCCGTGGCCGACCACCTCGTCCAGGCCGGCGGCGCGCAGGATGTCACCGTACGGCCGACGTTCGCCGCGCCGGACGAGGGCGCCGGAGTCGGCGCGCACCTCCTCGGCCGGCCACGACACAGCCTTCGCGAGCCGGCGCAGGACGTCGTGCGCGGCCCCGTGCACCGCGGTGCCCATGGCGAGGGTCGTGCCCGATCCGTAGTGGGGACCCGCGTACGGCAGGTCGGTGTCGCCGGCCACCCCCTGGACGGAGCGGATGTCGAGGCCGAGGATCTCCGCAACGATCTGCGGGAAGATCGTGGTGGCCCCCGCGCCGATGTCGGTGTAGCCGGCCTCAATCCGCGCGGTGCCGTCGGCCCGCAGCCGGACCCGGGCCTTGGAGGTGAACCGGAACTGGCCCTGGGTGCAGTCGGCCATGCCGCAGCCGATGAGCCAGTGCCCGTCCCGGGTGCCGCCCTTGGGCCGGTCCCACCAGCCGAACCGCCGGGCGCCCTCCTCGTACGCCTTCTTCAGCTTCTTCGAGGACCAGGGAGCGCCGTCGGCGGGATCGGTCTCCGCGTAGTTGACCAGGCGCAGCGTCAGCGGATCCATCGAGAGCGTGTGAGCCAGTTCGTCCATGGCGGAACCCAGCGCCCAGGTGCCGGGACCGTCGATGGGCGAGCGCATGAACGACGACAGGTTGACGTGGCCGCGCCGCACCCGCTGGCTCGTGGAGATGTTCGGGGAGGCGTACAGGGACCTGGAGGGCACGCCGGCGAATTCCACGTAGTCGTCGGTGACGGCGGTGATGTTGTCGACCTCGTGGACCACGGCCCGCAATGCGCCGCTCTCGTCGGCGCCCAGGGACACGCGCTGTTCCGTCAGCGGCTGGTAGCCGACGACGCTGTACATGTCCTGGCGGCTGAGCACCAGCTTCACCGGACGGCCGACGGCCTTGGCGGCCTGGGCGGCGAGGATCTCGTGCGGCCAGACGAACGCCTTGGTACCGAAGCCGCCGCCGGTGTGACGGGCGATCACCCGCACGCTGTCGGAGGCGATGCCGAAGGCCGCCGCCAGGATGTCCCGCACCGCGTAGATGTGTTGCACGGAGTCGTGCACGGTCAGCCGGCCGTCCTGCCACTCGGCGACGATCGCGCTCGGTTCCATGGGATTGCCGTGCCGGGACGGCTGAGTGTAGGTGCCCTCCGCGCGCACGGGCGCCGCCGCGAGGGCCGCGACCGCGTCGCCCTTGCGGAACTCCAGATCGGTGAGCACGCCGTAGCCGCTCTCCGGTGACGGCGATACGGCCACCGCCGTGTCCGGGTTGATGAAGGGCTCACGCGTGTAGTGCACGCATACGCGCATCGCGGCGCCCTCGGCCGCTTCCAGGGACTCGGCCAGGACCATGGCCACGGGCTGGCCCCAGTAGTGCACCACGTCCGACTGCAGGGGCAGGAAGCGGGTCGCGAGCGGAGGGCTCGGCAGTGCGGCGAACGCCTCGTCGACGGCCGGAAGCCCGGTCAGCACGTGGACGACCCCTGGCTCCCCGCGCGCTTCGTCGAGGTCGTAGCCGCAGACCCGGCCGGCGGGGATGGTCGCCCCGACCAGGACCGCGTACAACTGCCCGTCCACCGTGTGGTCGGCGGCGTACGCGGCCGCCCCGGTGACCTTGGCGGGACCGTCCTGCCTCGTCGCGCCACGCATGCTGGTCATCACGCCTCCAGGGCCAGTTCGAGGGCCCGCAGCGCCGTGTTGCGGGCGAGCGGGATCTTGTACGCGTTCGAGGAGAGCGGGCGGCTGTCGGCGAAGCCCGAGGTCACGGCGTCCAGCAGATCGGGGCTGCCGGGCCGCAGCCCCACCAGCGCCTGTTCCGCCTCGTACAGACGCCACGGGCGCGGCGCCACGGAGCCGAGGGCCAGACGCGCACGGGCGATCAAGCCGTCCTGGACCTCGACCGCGGCAGCGGCCGAGACGAGGGCGAACTCGTAGCTCTGGCGCTCGCGCACCTTGACGTAGGCCGACTTGGGCGCCGGCGCCCCCAGTTCGATGCCGGTGATCAGCTCACCGGGGCGCAGCACGTTGTGCGCGGCCGGGTCGTCGGCGGGCAGGGTGTGGAACTCCGCCGCCGGAATCCTGCGCCCGCCCTCCACATGCTCGGTGATGATCACCGCGTCCAGGCAGGCGAGGGCGACCGCGGGGTCCGAGGGCTGTACGGCCACGCAGCCCTCGGTCCACCCGAAGATGGCCAGCCGCTCGTTGGCGCCGTGCAGGGCCGCGCAACCGGAGCCGGGTTCGCGCTTGTTGCAGGCGACCGGGTCGTGGGAGCGGAAGTAGGGACAGCGGGTGCGCTGCACCGGATTGCCGCCGATGGTGGCCAGGTTGCGCAGCTGCGCGGAAGCCGCCTTGAGGATGGCCTGGGCGAGCACCGGGTACGACGTCTCGACGCGCGGGTCCTGTGCCACGTCGTTGAGCCGGGCCAGCGCACCGATGCGGAGGCCGTCGCCGTGGGAGACGATCTCGTCCAGCCCGGGCAGCCGGCCGATGTCGACCAGCCGGCGCGGCGACTCGATGCCGATCCGCGCCCAGTTGAGCAGCTCGGTGCCACCGGCGAGGAACAGGGTGTCCGCGGTATGCGCACCGTTCAGGGCGTCGGGCACGGATTCGGCGCGGACGTAGGTGAAGGGCCGCATGTCACCGCTCCTCTCCGGCGGCCGCCTCGACAGCGGCGGCGATCTGCGGATACGCGGAGCAGCGGCAGATGTTCCCGCTCATCCACTCCCGGATCTCGTCGTTCGACCCGGTGTGCCCCTCCCTGATGCAGCCGACCGCCGACATGATCTGGCCGGGGGTGCAGAAGCCGCACTGGAAGGCGTCCGCGTCGATGAAGGCTTGCTGGACGGGGTGCAGCGCGCCGTTCCGCGCGAGCCCTTCGATCGTCGTCACGGCACAGCCGTCGGCGCTCGCGGCCAACACCATGCAGGCGTTGACGCGGCGCCCGTCGAGGTGGACCGTGCAGGCGCCGCACTCTCCCCGGTTGCAGCCCTTCTTGGTGCCGGTCAGCCGAAGCCGCTCGCGCAGGAGATCGAGCAGAGTCGTGCGTACGTCGCAGGTCACCTGCGTCGCCGTCCCATTGATCTGCAAGGTCACGGTCACTTCTGGGGTGAGGGTCTCGTTCGGCATCGCATCGCTCCTGAGCAAGGGCGGTAGATCGTGGGAAACGGGGAGTCCGAGGGACGCAAGCCTGGCGGGATCGACGAGCCCGGGCATCGGTCAAGTGACTGGCCTGGACGACTGTCGCCGCCCGTCAGACGGTGCCGTTGTGTCCGCCGGCCGCTGTGAGCACCGAGGTCACAGCCTCGACGACCTTGCGCGGCCCGTAGAGAGCGAGAGCGGCGTACGCCGGCTCGCGCGTCGGCGTGCTCCGCAAGAGCTGTGTCGGCTCCACGTCACCGAAAGCGGTGCCGGGGCGGACGGGGCACTCGCAGACTCCCAGGTCGGCCCGGACGGCCGCCTCCCGCAGCGCCACCATGTCGGCCTGCGAGGTGGGGAGCACGGCGACGCAGGAGGTTGGCGTCCCGGTGTGGACGCTGTGGTCGGCGTCCGGCAGGTCGAGCCCTCGCACGCCGGGCATCCGGGCGCCCGCGGTCACGCTGACGATGGCGGCGGCGTTCAGCATCGTCTCCGCGCTGAGTTTCTCGTCGACGCCGATGACCATGTGCTCGACGGACAGTCGGCCGCGCAGACGGTACGGACCCTCGCCGACCGGAGTACTGGTGGGAACGTAGATCGTCATCTGTTCTCCTGCGCCTGATGAGGACGCCCCCAGCCTGCTCGGCCGGGTCCCCGGAAAGGAGCGAGGAAACCGAAACATCCGTCGGCCCCCCTTCGGGGAAGTCACAGGCGTTGCGGCGGTCGTCCTCACGAACGAGGGAACGGCACCGAGGTGAGCTCCTCCAAGGTCGCCAGCAGATCGTCCTGGAAACCGACGTCGAGCGCGGCGGGTGAGGGCGGTACCTCTTGCCGGTGGTAGAAGTAGCGGCCGCTCACCTTCGCCTCCGGGTCCTCGCTGACCGCGAGCCATGCCTGGGTGATGTGCGCCTGAGTGATGTCGTCGGGAGCGCCGGGGCCGCCCATCTTGGTGGGCACCCAGCCCGGCTCCAGGGAGTTGCTCAGCACATCGGGCCACAGCCGCGCCACGGCGAAGGCGAGCGTGGCGTCGTACAGCTTGCTGTCCGAATACGCCTGGGCGCCGTTCCAGGGACGACGCTCCCAGTCGAGGTCGCGTGTGTCGCCGCGCCCGCCCTGGTGCATACCGCTGCTGAGGTAGACCAGGCGCTCGGGCCGGCGCATCAGACAGGTGAGGATGTACGGGGCGAGCACATTGACGGCCAGGACATGCGCGTGTCCGTCCTCGGTCGTGATTTTGGCGCGCTCCCGGTAGCCGATGCCGGCGTTGTGGATCACGGCGTCGAACGGCGCGCCGGCGTTCGCCTGTTCCGCCAGGTCGACCGTCTGCTTGCGGCTCGACAGGTCGGCCACCAGAACCGTGTCCATCTCGGGGCACCGCTCGCGGAGCTGCTCCGCCCTGCGCTCGTTCCTGGCGTGCCCGGTCACCGTGTGGCCCTGCTCGATGAGCAGGCGTGCCGCCGCCAGACCGAGACCGTCGGTCGTGCCCGTGATGAAGACGTGGGCCATGGAACTGCTCCTTTCCATTGGTGAGAGTCGGCGAGCGGGCAGGGCGCGCGCCGCCATTTCCATGCTCGGAGCAGCGGCACGGCGGTACATCGGTCATCTGACTGGCTCCGATACCGCGGTCCGGGTGCCGCATCGGAGGTCTGGGCCGTCATCGGGCCCAGGCGGGGCCGATGTGGCCCGTTTGCCCGTCGACTGAGTTCCCCGCAGGTCGTCGGATCGTCGATCCGGCAGTCGTCGGATCGTGCGCGTTACGCGCCTCGCGTCGCTCAGCGATCACCGCGCCGGCGACTCCCCGGCAGGCACCGAAGCACCGGCAGTCATTTGACGCATCCGTCCGCGTCGAGCCGGGGCGAAGACTCATCGGCGACAGACGCGGCCGGCCTGGTCGCGAAAGCTCAAGGAACCCGAGGTCCGACTCATGCACGCAGCCATCGCCACCGCGGTTGACGCACCGCTGTCCCTGACCGAACTCGACGTTCCCCAGCCAGGCTTCGGCGAGGTGCTCGTCCGTGTGACCGCCTGCGGGGTCTGCTTCTCCGACCTCAACCTCCTGCGCGGCCACTACCCCTTCGCCCGCTTCCCCATCACCCCCGGCCACGAGATCACCGGCGTGGTCGCGGCCACCGGTCCCGGAGTCACTTCACCCACCGTCGGCACGGCTGTCGGCGGTCAGTTCCTCTACGACTCCTGCGGCCACTGCGACTACTGCGTGCGCGGCGAGCAGATACTGTGCTCCGCCAAGCGGATCACCGGCATCGTCGCGGACGGCGGATACGCCGAGTACGTGATCCTCAAGGCCGGATTCGTCACCGAACTGCCCACCGGCATGGATCCCGTCGCGGCGGCCCCGCTGATGTGCGCGGGCATCACCGCGTTCAACGGACTGCGCCAGGGAGGCGTCACCGCCGGGTCACGTGTGGCGATCGTCGGTGCCGGCGGCATCGGCGCACTCGCCATCAGCTACGCCGTCGCCATGGGCGCCCGAGTGGCCGTCGTGGGCCGTTCCCAGAAGAGTGCCGACGCGGCGAAGGAACTGGGCGCCGAGCTGTTCGTGGCGACGCAGGACACCGACCCCGCGCAGGCACTCAAAGAGTGGGAGGGCGGGGCGAACGTCGTCCTGAACGCGGCCCCCTCCACCTCGGCCGGTGCCGCGGCCCTCGGCGGCCTGGCCCCCGACGGAACGCTCGTCTTCTGCGGATACGGCACCGAACCGCTCCAGCTGCCCATCCAGCCGATGGTGCTCAACCGGCTGCACGTGATCGCCTCGCCCTCCGGTTCGCCGCACGACCTGCGCGACACCCTCGCCTTCTCCGCCTCCCACGGCATCTTCCCCAAGGTCACCCCCATCGGCCTCGATGAGGCGCCCGCTGCCCTTGACGCCATGGCGGCCGGCCGCAGCTCGGGCCGGTCGGTCATCTCCTTCCTCTGACGGTCCCTGGGACCACGACCGGATCTCCCACCAGACAGCACCCGCACACGCAGGCGTCCCCTCGACCATCCTCAACTCGCTTCAGGAGGCACCCCCATGAGCAAGACCATCCTCATCACCGGCGCCGGCTCAGGCTTCGGCGCGCTCAGCGCCCGCGCTCTGGCCAAGGCGGGCCACACCGTCTACGCCGCGATGCGCGACACCCAGGGCCGTAACGCCGGCCGGGTCGCCGACGCCGCCCAGTGGGCGGCGGACAACGATGCCGACCTGCGCACCGTCGAACTCGACGTGCTTTCCCAGGAGTCGGCCGACGCCGCCATCAACACGGTGTTCGACCAGGCGGGGCGGCTCGATGTGGTGATCCACAACGCCGGTCACATGGTGACCGGTCCCACCGAGGCGTTCACCCCGGAGGAGATCGCCGCGGTCTACGACACCAACGTGCTCGGCACCCAGCGTGTGAACCGCGCCGCCCTGCCCCGGCTGCGTGAGCAGGGCAAGGCACTACTGCTGTGGATAGGTTCCACCAGCACCCGGGGCGGCACCCCGCCGTATCTCGCCCCCTACTTCGCGGCCAAGGCGGCGATGGACTCCCTCGCGGTCAGCTACGCCAGTGAGCTGGCCCGGTTCAACATCGAGACCACGATCGTCGTTCCCGGGTCCTTCACCAAGGGCACCAATCACTTCGCCACAGGCGGACGCCCCGCCGACGAGCGGACCGTCACGGCGTACGAGGAGCGCTACCCGGGTCTGGTGGAGCAGGTCAGCAAGCGCCTCGCCGCCCTGGCCCCCGCCGACGCCGGTGTCTCCCAGGTCGCCGAGGCCGTGGCCAGGGTCGTCGACACGCCGCACGGCTCGCGGCCCTTCCGCGTCCATGTGGACCCGGCAAACGACGGAGCCGAGGAAGTCAGCCGGGTCGCCGACCGCATCCGCGAGGAATTCCTGGCGCGCGTCGGCCTGGAGGACGTCCTCCACCCGCACTGCCCCGTGACAGACACCCCGATCGGTTGAGTGACCAGCTCAGGAGGACGTAATGATCGACCAGGTACAGGAACGCACCGTCGCCACCCGCGGCCTGCTCATCGCGGGCACCGAGGTTCCGGCGGCCTCGGGACGCACCACCGACGACCTAAACCCCGTGACCGGAAAGGTGTATATGACGGTTCCGGCCGCGGGCATCGACGACGTGGAACGCGCCGTGGCCGCCGCACACGCCGCCTTTCCCGCCTGGGCCGGGACCGCGCCCTCGGCCCGCCGCGCGATGCTCGAGAAGGCCGCGTCCCTGCTGGAGGAACGCGTCGACCGGTTCACTCAGATCATGGTCCACGAGACCGCCGGCACCAGGACCTGGGCGGCCTTCAACATCCGGATGTCCGCTGACCTGCTGCGACAGGCCGCGACCATGGCCACCCGCCCGGCCGGCGCGCTGCTCGCCACGGATGTGCCGGGGGAGTTGTCCATGGCCGTCCGGGCGCCCGCCGGTGTCGTGGCGGCGTTCGTGCCGTGGAACGGCCCTCTGATCCTTTGCGCCCGTGCCATCGCCGTGGCCCTGGCCACGGGCAACCCGGTGGTCATCAGGCCAAGCGAGGACGCGCCCGTCACCAGCGGCTTCTTCCTCGCCGACGTGCTCGCCGACGCGGGTGTGCCCGCCGGCGTGGTCAACGTCGTCACCAACGACCGAGCCGACGCCCCCGCCGTCGTGGAGGCACTCGTGGCGGACGAGCGGGTCCGCCGGGTCAACTTCACCGGCTCGACTCCGGTCGGGCGGATTGTCGGCCGCCTGGCGGGCGAGCATCTCAAGCCCGTCATCCTGGAGTTGGGCGGCAAGAACCCCATCGTGGTGCTCGACGACGCCGACCCGGAGTACGCGGCCGCCGGGGTCACCCTGGCGAAGTTCATGAACTCCGGCCAGATCTGCATGTGCGTGGACCGGGTGATCGTGCAGAACGGCATCGCCGACGCGTTCGTGCGGGCCTTCGTCGCCAAGGCGGCGGCACTCGGCCAGGGCGACCCGTCCCGGCCCGACACCCTCGTCGGCCCGCTCGTCAACGCCCGGGCGGCCGAGCGCGTGGCGGGGCTGGTGGCCGACGCGGTGGAGAAGGGCGCCGAGGTCCTGCTCGGAGGTGGCCTCGCCGACGGCGCGTTCTACCCGGCCACCATCCTCGACAAGGTGACGCCCGACATGCGGATCTACCACGAGGAAGTGTTCGGACCGGTCGCCACCATCTTCCGGGTCGACACGGTGGATGAGGCCGTCGACCTCGCCAACGACACCGAATACGGGCTCTCCAGCGCGGTGTTCACCGAAAACGCCTCGCGCGGTCTCGACGTGGCACGCCGCCTGCGTCACGGCGCCACGCACGTCAACGACCAGTCGGTCGCAGACGAACCCCAGGCCCCGGTGGGCGGCGTGAAGAACAGCGGCTACGGCCACTTCGGCAGCGAGTGGGGCGCGGAGTTCTTCACCGAGACCCGCTGGGTGACCGTGACGGACCGTCACACTCCTTATCCGGTGTGACCGGTTGGCCCGCCGCACCGGACGCGGACGGCTGTCGTATCGGCGCGCTCGTCGATGCGGCAGCCGTGTGCCGATTCCGGGCCCGCCGTGACCAGCGCCCCGACCTGGAGCCACCGACATGACCGCCACCCCGCTCGACCGGGCCCGCGCCTCCCGCCTGCTGGCCAGGCTCGTCCGCACCCAGCCCGCACCCCAGCGCTACCGCACCGCCACCATCGCGGCCGTCTGCATGGCGCTGCCCATGTCGCTGGCCTTTGCCGCGCACCGTCCCGCGCTCGGAGCGATCGGCGGCCTCGGCTCCTTCGCCGCCCTCTACGGCAGACCGAGCCCGCCGGCTCGTGACGCCCGCGCGGTCGCCCTGGCCACGCTCGGACTCGCCGTCGGATTCTGGGTGTGCGGTACGGCGCAGGGCCGGCCCTGGCTCGCGGTGGCGGTGACCGGCGCCTGGGCGACGGTGGTCACCCTCGTCTGCGGTGCCTTCGCGGCCAGGCCACCCGGGATGGTCATGCCCGTCCTGGTAGGAGCCGTCGCCACCGCCTTGCCACCGCGTGATCCCCTTCCCCTCGTCGCGGCGATCGCGGCTACCGGGCTGCTGGCGACGCTGCTCGTCTGGGTGAGCGCCTGCCTGCGAGACCTGGGCTCGGCACACGCCGGGCACCCGGCACCCGACCGAAGCCCAACCCATGGCCGGCCACGTCGGCAGCCGTGGCGCCCCGGTCCCCTCCGGCCCCCCACCTGGCAGCTCTACGCACCCACCCTGACCTGGGCGGGACTGCGCACCGGAGCCGGTGTGGCGCTCGGCGGTGTCCTGGCGCTGGCGATCGGCGCCCCGCATCCCTTCTGGGCCATGGCCACCGCCGCCGCCATCCTGACCGCGGGCAACCACGCGACCAGCGTGAACGACCGCGCCCTGCTGCGCGGCACCGGCACCCTCGTGGGATGCCTCGTGGCAGGGGCCGTACTCGCTTTCCACCCCGGCACGGCGATGACAGTGCTGCTCCTCGCCTTCTTCGCCTTCGCCACCGAATGCGTCGTGGCACGCAACTACGCACTGGCGATGATCTCCGTGACGCCCACGGCGACCGTGCTGGCCTCCGTCGCGTCACCGGTGACCGTCGCGCCCTGGACACTGGCGGGAGAACGGTTGCTGCAGACCCTCCTCGGCTGTGTCGGCGCCGTCGCCGCGGGCCAACTGGTGACCGTCCACTGGGCGGTGGAGCAGCGGCTGCGAGCCGTACGGGCCGTCCTCGTGGCCGCGGCCGACCTCCTGGAAGAGCCGGAACCGGACGGGCCGGGGGACCGAAACGCGGACATTCTCACGCGCCGGATTCGTCATCTCTCACTCGTCTCCGAGCGCGCCGCCGGTGAACGGCCCGCAGTGCGCAACGGCATCGCCGAACTGGATGCCGTAGTCAGGGACACGAACGCGGTGGCGGACGAAGCGCTGCGCCGCCATCGGGAGGCCGAGAAGGGCGACCATACGTACGCCGAGCCACTCCGGAGCCTTGCCGCACTGCTGGCAACCGCCGAGAGCGAGCCGCCACGACGCGACCTCGCGGCACCGCATCGCCCCTGCACCAGGCCCGAGTTGGCGCGACTGACGGACAGCGTGCAAGAGTGGATCTTCACCGGCGGAGGAAGAAACCCCAACCTCGGACATGGGCTTGCATAGCACAGATTCAGCCGCTTAGGCTTGATCTCGCCTGGAAGTCCGAGTCAAAGAATTTCATATGCCATTGCGGGCCGGTCCGATTTTCCGGGCTCGAGTTTCGAGGCTGACGAAAAAGCGCGTGGCACCTTGGCCCCGGAGGAAAGGCCGGCGATGGATACCACCCCGGTGCACTCGCGCCCGCTGATCGGTCGGCAGGACGAACTCGACTTCATCCGCCGATTCTTCACCGAGGCATCGGTCAAGGGCGGCGCGCTGATCGTGACGGGTGACCCGGGTATCGGCAAGTCGGCCCTGCTGGACGCCGTCGCACAGGACGCCGAGCGACTCGGATGCACCGTGCTGAGGGTGGCCGGCGTCCAGTTCGAGGCCGACATCGGTTACTCCGGCCTCAATCAGCTGCTGGTTCCGCTGCTGCCCCATCTCGACCACCTGGACGAAGCCCACCGCGACGCCCTGCGCGTGGCGACCGGCATCGGCTCCGGGGCCGCTCCGGACCGGCTCCTGGTGTCCATGGCGACCCTGCTCCTGCTGCGCCGGGTCGCTGAGGAGGCTCCGGTTCTTCTGATCGTGGACGACGTGCCCTGGCTGGACCGGTCCACGGCCGTGGTCCTGGGATTCGTGGCCCGCCGCCTCATCGGCAGCCGAGTCGGCTTTCTCGCCACCGCCCGCTCGGGCTCCGACGGCTACTTCGAACGCGGTGGCCTGCCCGAGCACGTCCTCCAGCCCCTTGGGGACGACTCCGCCCACGAACTTCTGCAAACCGTTCACCCTCGTCTCGCCTTCAGCGTGCGGCGCCGCCTGGTCACGGAGGCCCGCGGCAACCCACTCGCCCTGGTCGAACTGCCGTCGGTGCTGTCGGGACCGCAGCAGCAGGCCGAGGCGAGCATGCCCTCCGTGCTGCCGCTCAACGAACGCCTGAAGACCCTGTTCGCGGAGCGCGTCGCGGAACTCCCCGCGGGCTGCCGTCATGCCCTGCTCCTGGCCGCCCTCGACGGCACGGGCGACCTCTCGGTGATCGAAGAAGGGATCGGAGCCTCCTTCGTGGACGACCTGGGCCCGGCGGAACGATCCCGCGTGGTGACGGTGGACCTCGCCTCGTACCGGCTCGCCTTCACGCATCCGCTGCTCGCCTCCGCTGTGGTGGAGAGCGCCACCTCCGGTGAGCGCCGCGACGCGCACCGCACGCTGGCCGACACCCTGACCGCGCACCCGGAGCGCCGCGCCTGGCACCTCGGGGAAGCCGCCTTCTCGGCCGACGAGGAGGTCGCCAAACTGCTGGAGACCGCGGCCCAGCGCAATCTGGCCCGGGGGGATGCCACCGGTGCCGTCGCCGCCCTGTCCCGTGCCGCGCGGCTGAGCCCACTGCCCCAGGACAAGAGCCGCAGGCTGGCGGAGGCCGCCTACATCGGGGCGGACGCCGGAGGCGAACTGCGCAGCGCCTCCGTCCTGCTGGACAGCGCACGACGAGTCGACCCGGCCCTGCGCGACTCGCTCCTGGCCGCCGCGGCCACCGCCCACCTGCTGATCAACACCGACGGCGACGTCGACACGGCCCACACCCTCGTCGTCGGCGCGGTCGAGGCGCATCTGGCCGGCCCGGAGCCGTACGACGACTTCGCGCTCGCCGAGGCCCTGCACACCCTCCTGCTGCTGTGCTGGTACGGAGGCCGCGCCGAACTGTGGAAACCGCTGTTCCAGGCCATGGACCGGTTGGGCGAGGCGGTCCCGGAACTGCTCTGGCTGACCGCCCACACCTTCGGCGACGCCGCCCGCACCGGTGTCCAGGCCCTGCCGCGCCTGGACCGGGTGCTGCGCGAATCCTCGGCCGAGACCGACCCCACCCGCGTGATCCGCATGGGCACCGCGTCGGTCTATCCCGACCGGCTCGGCGACCTCAGAGAGGCCTCCTGGCGAGTGATCCGCCAAGGACGCCGCGGCGAGAGCCCCGCCCGCCGCCACCTCGGCGCCCTCATGCACCTCTGCGTCGAGTACCTGTCGACCGCGCGCTGGGACGAGGTGGACGGCTTCGCCGAGGAAGGACTCAGGATCTGCGAGGAGCAGGAGTTCCACTTCTTCGTCTGGTACTTCCGCTACTGCCAGGCCTTCACCGCCGCCGCGCGCGGACAGACCGACACCAGCCGGGTACTGACCGACCAGATCAAGCAGTGGGCCGCACCCCGTGGCGCCCACGGGGCCGCGCTCTGGGCCGCGCAGGCGCGGGCCCTGTGCGCGATGGGCTCCGGTGACTTGGAGGAGGCCTACCGCCAGTCCTGCCTGGTCTCCCCGCCCGGCGAGCTGGCCCCCTTCGTGCCGCACGCCATGTGGAACGCGCTCGACCTGGTCGAGTCCGCAATCCGGACCGGACGCACCGACGAGGCACGCGATCACGCCGGGGCGGTCAGGAACTCGAACATGGCCGCCCTCTCACCACGGATGGCCGCGCAGGTGGACGTCATCGAGGCGATCACCGCCACCGGGAAGGAGGCCGAGCGGCACTTCGAGGCCGCGCTCGCCGGTGAGGCCCGCCGCTGGCCCTTCGAACACGCACGTACGGAGCTGCTGTACGGCGAGTACCTGCGACGCGCCCGCAACACCGGCGAGGCGCGCACCCACCTGTCGTCCGCGCTCGCCGCCTTCCGCCGACTCGGTGCGACCCCGTGGGCGAACCGGGCGGCCGCCGAACTGCGGGCGGCCGGCGAGATCCTGCCCAGGGCGGCGGGGGAGGCCCCCAAGGCACAGCTCACCCCGCAGGAGCTGGAGATCGCCACCCTGGCCGCCACCGGTCTGACCAACAAGCAGATCGGCGAACGCCTCTTCCTCTCGCACCGCACCGTCGGCTCCCACCTGTACCAGATCTATCCGAAGCTCGGGATCACCACGCGCGCGGCACTGCGCGACGCGCTGGCCTCCCTCGACGAGGGCCCGACGGACGCCTGACCGCCGTACCCGACGTGTCCCCGGCCGGGTCCGCCGCCGTACGGCAGTCAGATGACGGATGCCCCGACCTGCCGCACGAGCCAGTCTTGGGGGACGGGTGGCGGCGAGGGGAAGACGATGACATGCCCAGCGATCACATGGGCCTGACGGTTCACTGGCCGTCCGGATTCACTCCGGACGAAGCCGACTACCACTTCCGGGCGAGCACCACGATCAACGCCTCGCCCGCAGCGGTGTTCGGCTGTCTGGCGGATCTCGACCGCTGGCCCTTGTGGGTGCCGGGCGTCACGGAGGCCGGACCGACCATGTCGGGCGGCGCGCTGAGCCTGCAGGAGTCCTTCCGCTACCGACTGTTCGAGGTGGACCTGGAGTGCCTGATCGCGCAGTGGCAGCCGGCCACCCGCCTCGGCTGGTCGGGGCTCGGCCCGGGGCTGCACTTCTACCACGGCTGGACCTTCGAGCCGCGGTACGAAGCGACGGTCGTCGTCAGCGAGCAGGCGGCGCGCGGCGCCACCGCGGTCACCATGCGCGAGGCACACCCCGAGTGGGAGAACTTCCTGCGGTACGGCTGGCTCGCCGCCCTCAAGCAGCGGGTGGAGAACTGCTCACCGGCACGCTGACCCCCCAGCCGGCCGCCGCTCAGGAACCCGGGCGGCGGGACAGGTCGAGCCCGACCATGCTGGCGCTCAGACCCGCCCACGTGCGCACGTCGAACCCCGTCACCTCCTGCCAGCGGTCCAGCCGGTACCTGACGGTGTTGGGGTGGATGTGCAGGGCCCGGCCGGTGCCGGTGAGCGAGAAGCCGTGCCGGGCGAACGCGCGGATCGTCTCCGCCAGGTCCGGGTGCTTCCCGGCCGCCGCGGCGCACGGGCCGAGCAGCGCGGTCAGCCTGCCGGACTGCGGGCGGACGGTCGCGGCCAGCCAGTCGTCCTCGTACCGCGCCACTCCCGTGCCGTCGGCGGGCAGGACCTCCCTGGCGTCAAGGATGCTCACGCCGGCCCCCGTCAGCCCCTCCCTGACCAGACCGACCCCCGCCGGCCGGGGCCCGAGCCCGCGCAGAACATCGAGGAACACGTCGGCGGACACCCCCTGAAGGACGGCGATCAGCGCGTTGTCCCGGTTGGCGCACAGCATCGCTCCGCGGTGGCGGCGCATACGGCTGCGCAGCGCTTCGATGTCCTCCTCCGACCACTCCACTCCGGGCGAGCACACGGCCTGGAACCTGCCGGCCGGATCGAAGCCGAGCGCCTGCGCTATGTGCGCGTGCTCAGCCGTGGGCGGTCCGCCCGCCGTCAAAGCGTCCAGGAAGCGGTGGGTCAGGGCGAGCCGGGCGGCGTCCTCCGCGCGTACGGCCTCTCCGTACGCGTCGGCCGCCGCGCTGCTCGCCCGCTCGATCCACATCCACACCGTGCCGACCAGGCCCGCCAGTTCCGAGCGCATCGCCTGGTCGTCGGAGCCGGCCCGCTGCAGCAGGATGTTCCACATCTCGCGGTAGCCGACGTGATAAGCGCTGACCATCGACTCCAGCGCCAGCCCCTGCTGCGCCCGGCGCCGCCCCAGTTCCCGCGCCCGCTCGCTCTCCTCGCGCGAGGGAGGCCGGCGTGTGATCAGACCGGTGAGCAGCCCCTCGTACTGCACGGTCACCGCCTGCTCGTGCTCCGCGCGCCCCACCACCGCGTAGCCCGGGATCTCGCCGCGGATACGGTCCACGATGCCCGGGACCAGGGCATCGAGATCGTCGTTGACGGCGCGGCACAGCGCGACGACCCGCTGCCCGCCCTCCTCACGCGCTGACACCTCTACCCGTGACCCCTTCGCCGAACCGTCTCTGCCCTCGGGCTCCGGTCGCTCCTCCGTGCTTTCCACAGTTTTGCACCGCGAGCTTCTCCGATACCTCTCTGGTGACGACCGCGGCCGCGCGGCGAAGCTGAAACACATGAGCCCGACCGAGCCACCCCCGACCATCACGGTCGCGCAGTACCTGCTGCACCGCCTCGCCTCGCTGGGCGTACACCACGTGTTCGGTGTGCCCGGCGACTACAACCTCGCACTTCTGGACACGGTTCTGGCCTCCCCGGACATCACCTGGGTGGGCACCTCCGGCGAACTTGGCGCCGCCTACGCGGCCGACGGCTACGCCCGCACCCGAGGCTTCGGCGCCCTGCTGACCACGTTCGGCGTGGGCGAGCTGAGCGCGGTCAACGGCGTCGCCGGCAGCTACGCCGAACGCGTGCCCTTGGTGCATATCACAGTCGGCCCGTCCCAGGCGGCCGAGCGAGCCGGAGCGGTGGTCCACCGCACGGCGGCCGACGGCGACTACGACCGCTTCGCCCGCGCCCACGCCCCCGTGGTCTGCGCCTCGGCCGTGCTCCGGCCCGAGACCGCGGCGAGCGAGATCGACCGGGTGCTCACCACCGCGTTGCGCGAGTGCCGCCCCGGCTATCTGCGGCTGCCCTCCGATGTCGCGGACGCTCGGGTCGCGGCGCCCACGGGGACACTGGACGCGGCAGCCGAGACCGACCAAGAGAGCCTGGCCGCCTTCTGCGCCGCCGCCGCGACACTTATCGACGAGGCCGGGAGCGCCGCCGTGCTCGCCGACTTCCTGGCCGACCGCTTTCGCGTACGACACCTGCTGGCCGGCCTGATCGAAGCGGGCGACCTGCCCTGGGCGACCCTGTCCTCGGGCAAGGCCCTGCTGCCGGAGGACACCCCGGGATTCGCCGGCGTCTACTGCGGAGCGCTCGCAGCACCCGAAGCGCGTGCGGTCGTGGAGGGCGCCGACCTGCTGATCCGGGTGGGAGTCGTCGTCGCCGACACCACGACCGGCGGTTTCACCCACGGCTTCGACCCGGAGTCCGGCATCGACCTCGGCCCCGGCTCCGCGCGCGTGGACGGCAAGGAATTCGAGAAGGTGCCCCTGGCCGCCGCGCTCCCCGTCCTCACCGAACTGGTCGCGCGCCGGTTCGGCGGCCCGCAGCGCACCGAGCTCCCCACGCCAGCCGTGCCAGTGGCCCCCGTGCCGGCCGACCCGGAGGCACCGCTGACCCAGGCGCACCTGTGGCCGGCGCTCGCCGCCTGGATCGGCCCGGACACCACCGTGGTGGCGGAGCAGGGCACCTCCTTCTTCGGCATGTGCACCCAACACCTCGTCGGCGGGGCGAGGTTCATCGCCCAGCCGTTGTGGGGCTCGATCGGCTACACGCTGCCCGCGCTGCTCGGCGCCCAGCTCGCCGACCCCACCCGGCGCGGCCTGCTGCTGATCGGCGACGGCTCGGCCCAGATGACCGTCCAGGAAGTGGGCACCCTCGCCCGCCAGGGCCTGACTCCGGTGATCGTCCTCGTCAACAACGACGGCTACACCGTCGAGCGGGCGATCCACGGCCGGCGCGCCGCCTACAACGACATCGCCGCCTGGGACTGGCAGAAAATGCCCGCCGCACTCGGCGCCCCCGACGCGCTCGTGCTGAGCGCGGCCACCCCCGCGGAACTCGCCGCCGCCCTGGAGGCAGCGCGCCGCACCACCGACCGCATGGTCCTCGTCGAGGTCCACACCGGCATGGACGACATGCCGGAACTGCTGCACCGGCTCGCCCGCACCGTGCGGGCCCGGAACGGAGGAGAAGCATGAACCAGACCCCCGAGACCGTCGAACGGCTCGTCATCGTCGTCGACCAGGACCTGCCGCCCGGCCACCTGGCCAACGCGGCGGCCGTGGCCGGCCTCATCGTCGGCGCGAGGATGCCCCACCTGCTCGGCGCCGACCTCAAGGACGCCGACGGCCAGGCCCACACCGGCACCTACACCACCGGCCTGCCCGTGCTGCGCGCCGACCGCGACGAACTCGGCCGGATCTGCGCCCGCGCCGTCGAACGGGGCCTCGGACTGTGCGAGTTCCCGGCGGTCGCGCAGACGACCAACAGCTACGACGAACTCACCGAACTGGTCGCCGCGACCCCCACCGAGAAACTGGAGCGGGCCGCGATCGCGCTCTACGGCACCCGCAAGGCCGTCAACAGCCTCACCGGGAGCCTGCCGCTGCTGCGCTGACCGGCCGGAAACCTCCAGAGACTCAGCTTCCGACGGTCACGACGACCCTTCCGCCCGTACGCCCCGCGGCCAGCGCCCGCTGGGCATCGGCGGCGCGCTCCAGCGGGAAGGTGCGCCCCACGCGTACACCGAGCCGCCCGGAGTCGGCCAGCTCGGCCACCGCCCGCAGGTCGTCGCCGTCCAGCCGGCAGAAGACCGGGGTGACACCGGGCAACCCGACCTCCGCCACGGAGGCCGCACGAGCGCGCGGCCGGGCGGCGGAGGCGGCCGACGCCAGGATGCCGTTGCCGACGGTGTCCAGGACGGCGTCCGCACCGGCGGGCACCACGGCAAGGGCGCGTTCGGTGACGCCCTCCCCGTAGGCGACGGGAGTGATGCCGAGGGAGCGCAGGTGGTCGTGATCGCCGGGCGAGGCGGTCCCGACGACGCGCGCGCCTCGCGCCCGGCCGATCTGCGCGGCCAGCGACCCCACCCCGCCCGCCGCGCCGTGCACCAGCAGCGTCTCGCCCGCCCGGACGTCCAGCGCGTGCACGACGGCCTGGTAGGCGGTCAGGCCCGCGAGGGGCAGCCCGGCCGCCTCCGTGAAGTCCATGGAGCGGGGCTTGTGCATCAGGGTGCGCACGTCCGCCGAGACCAGCTCGGCCAGCGCGCCGTGCGCGTGCTGCACGTCGGCGCGGATGTACCCGACGACCTCGTCGCCGGGCGCGAACTCACCGGCCGCGAGACCGGCCCGCTCCACCACTCCGGCGACGTCCCAGCCCGGTATCACCGGGAAGTAGGTGGCGACGGCGCCGTCCAGCGCGCCGGCCTGGAGAGCGAGGTCGGCGGGGTTCAGCGCCGCCGCGCGCACGCGTACGAGAACGGAGTCGACGTGCGTCTTCGGCTCCGGCAGCTCGGCGAGCCTCAGCACCTCGGGGCCGCCGTAGCGGTCGTAGACCATGGCCTTCATGTCAGGCCCCCGGAACGGCCATGGGCATGTCCAGCAGGACGTCGTGGCGCACGATCTTCCACTCACGGTCGACCCGGCGCAGCTCGGTGTCGTAGTAACCCGACTCGACCGGCTCCACGCTGCCCTGGGTGCCGAAGGTGTCCGCCGGCCAGCCGGTCTCCGGGCGGCGTCGGGCGCGTATCCGGAACACGATGAACTGCGCGTTCATGTGGGCACGGTCGCCGTCCACCTCGATGATGTGGTCCGAGGTGATGTGGTGGCCGGCGCCGCCCTCGGGGTGCGGTGCCATGTAGTTCTCGACCGCGTACGCGACCGCGGCGCCGCCGATCAGAGGCTCGCCGAACGGCTCGTAGCCGCCCTGGCCGGTTCTGGTGCGGATCCGCACCACCGCGTCGTCGGTGAACAGGGCGCCCTGCGCCTTGCCGTCGCGGGCGTCCGTCGCCCGGACGTAGCGGGCGAGCACCTCTCGCACCGCGCGTGCGTCGCGCTCATCGCTCATGATGGGGCTCTCCTCGTGCTGTGTGATCCCTTCCGCTTCAGTCGACCAGAAGGCGCACGGGGGAGCCATGAGCAATGGGGCATGCGGCAATACCCTGAAGGCATGGATCGACTGGAGACCAGAGAGCTGGAGTACTTCGCGGCGATCGCCGAGGAGCTGCACTTCAGCCGGGCGGCGGAGAACCTGGGCATCTCCCAGCCGGTGCTTTCCCGCGCCATCGCCCGCCTGGAGCGCCGCATGGGCGTCCGATTGCTGAATCGCACGAGCCGGCGGGTGGAGCTGACCGAGGCCGGCCGCACCTTCAGTGATGAGTGCCGCCGCCTACTGCGTCTGCTCGACATCGCCGTCCGGCGCACCCAACGATCCGCCGACGCGCCCCGGTTGGTCATCGCCGTGCGGCCCGGGACCGGCAGCGGGCTGCTGTCGCGGGTGCTGCGCGACTACACCGGACCGGAGCCCGAGCTGGTCTTCACACATGACCGGGCGGGCGCACTGCGCGACGGCGTCGCGGACGCCGCCCTGCTGTGCAAGGGGAGCGACGACCTGACCGGCCTGCGGGGCGTCGAGGTGGGGGAGGAGAACCCGATGGTGCTGCTGCCCCGGGACCACCGCCTGGCCGACCGTGCCGCCCTCACGGTCGCCGACATCCAGGGGGAGCCGGGTTACCGGTCGCACTGCCCCGAGGTGGGGCTCGACGAGATCACCGACCGGGTCGCGCTCGGACGGCTGGTCCCCGTGGTCGGCTCCGCGGTGGTGGACCGGCTGCCGACCGAGGTGACCGCCGTGCCGGTCACCGACCTGCCGCCCACCACGCTGGCTTTCTGCTGGTCCCCGGAGAACAGCAATCCCGACCTGCGGAGGCTGGTGGACAGTCCGGCTCTGCGGGGTTCGCCGTCGCGGCCGACGGCGGCTTGAAGAGACGGCGGGGTCGGAGGGGCGTACGACTTCGTGGGTACTCGGGCAGTGCATCCGGACGCACGAGCGCGACAGCGAACCTGCCCTGGCGGATCAGCCGCGACCTGCTGTGCGACGGTCTGCAGCAGCCCAGCGGCATAGGCGACGTCCGGATCTGGCCGGTGCGGTACAGAGGCCGCCCGCTCGTGAGAGTGCGACTCGAGACGCACGGCTCGACCTGGAGGACTGGCTGACGCGTACCTGCGAACTGTTCCCGCCGGGGGAGGAACGGGAGGGTGTCGACTGGGACGCCGTTGTCCGCGAGCTGCTCGACGGGAAGTGACCGGACCCGGCCGAGCGTTCAGTCGTGCTCGGAGCTCCCGTTCAGGCGCGGAAACAGACGCAGCGCGTTGCACGTCGTGAGGGCGCGCCAGGTGTCGCTGTCGGGCTGCGGTGCGGCGTCGATGGAGGTGACCTGCGCGCTGGCGCCCAGGGCAGGTGTGAAGCAGTAGTCACTGCCGTACAGCACTCTCTCGGTGCCGAACGCGGCTGTCAGGGCGGGCACTTGGTGCGGAAACGGCGTGCCCGCCAGGTCGAACCAGAGCCGGCCGACCTGTTCCGGGATCGGGCCGATCGGCGGATTGTCCCCTGGGGGATCACTGTCACCGGCGAATACGCTGCGGAACAGCTCCATACGCTCGCTGAGCAGCGGCAGCGCACCACCACCGTGGGTGAAGATCCAGGGAATGTCCGGGTACTTGACGAGGTGACCGCTGAAGACCAGGTCGCTGACGGTGCGTGCGGAGTCGAAGAGGAACTCCAGCATGGGCCGGGGCCTGCCGAGCGCCACCTGTCGGTGGTTGGGCGGTGAGGTGGGGTGGACGAAGACGGGCGTGCGTCTGCGGTTCCAGGCGCGGGTCTCCGAGATACATGCCGTGCGCGTTGGTCTCGAATGTGACGCCGTCGCTGCCGAGTTGGTCCATGGCGTGGGCCAGCTCCGCCAGGGCGCCGTCGACGTCGGGGAGCGGCAACGAGGCGAAGTGCCCGAACCGAGCGGGCTTTGCCGCTTGATCTCGGCACCGGCCTCGTTGACATGCCGGCTCAGGGCCCGCGCCGCGGTGTCGTCCCCGAAATGGACGCCAGGAGAGGAGATCGACAACAGGGACGTCGCCACGCCCCACTGGTCCATCAGCTCCAGATGCGTGGACGCCTCCCACTCGGGAACCGCGCCATGCCGTCGGGCCGCGCGTGTCCCGCGTCCTGCGTGGCCCGGACGTACCGAGGGGTGAGGAAATGGGCGTGCACGTCGATCAAGGGTGTGCGCTCCGAGTCCGTGGTCATGACCGGCTCTCCTCCCGTGGGGACTTCGTGACTTCGTGTCGTCCCCGAAGAGACGCTTGTCGTGTGCGCCCTCGGTGGTCCCGGGGGCGTTACTCGGACCGAGGCCGGCCCAGGGTCTCCGCCGCGGCCTCGGCGAAGTCGTGGACGAGAGGGGAGCGGCGGGACACCACCCACGCCAGGGCCACCTCGTTGGGGCCGATGTCCTCCACGGGCAGTGGGATCACATCGGGGCGGATGTAGAAGTTGGCGGTGGACAAGGGCAGTACGCAGATGCCCGCGCCGGAGGCGACCAGCTCCAGCTTCTCCTCCACCTGGTGGATCGCCGGCACTTCGGGGCGCCGCCGGTCACGCAACTCCAGGGCCACGTCCCGCCATTCGGGTACGGCGTCCGGGTCCTGGAGCAGATGCTCGGAGGCGAGGTCGTGGACGGTTACCGACGCACGGTCCGCCAGGCGGTGCCCCACCGGCAGCATGACGACCCGGGGCTCCTCGAACAGAGGCCGTACCTGAAGGCCGCGCTGGTCGATGGGCAGCCGTACGACGCCGATGTCCGCCCGGCCGTCCAGCAGCACCTCCACTTGGTCGTCCCAACTGGTCCGCAGCAGGCGTACGTTGACGTCCGGACGGACTGTGGAGAAGACGGCCATGGCCGGGGTGATCGTGATGCCGGGCATGAAGCCGACGGTCAGCGTGGGCGTGCCCCGCGCTGCCGCCTTCGCCCGCCGCAGCAGCGCCTCGGCCGAGGCGAGCAGCGGGACCGCGTCCTCCAGCAGCTGTTTCCCGGCCGGCGTGAGCAGCGTGCCGCGCCGGTCCCGGTCGAAGACCTCGACGCCCAGGTCGTCCTCCAGGCTCCGGATCTGCCGGGACAGCGCCGGCTGCGCGATGTGCAACCGCTCCGCCGCGCGTCCGAAGTGAAGTTCCTCGGCCACCGCCACGAAGTACCGGAGCTTTCGCAGGTCAAGATCCACCCGGACTCACCGCTCACTTTCGCCGATTCACCGACTTCGTCGCCCCTGCCGACACCTGGGACGAGCGGGGCAGTTGGTCACAAATCTACCGGCCTGGCCCTCGCGAGCCGTCCCAGCCGACGCAGCCCGCTCCCTACCCGCGTCACGCGCCCCCGGCGAGTACGGCCAGTGGGTCGGTGTGCGCGGGGATCCACCCCAGCTCGGCCTCGGCGCGCGCCGGGGTGAGCTGCTGGTCCAGGGCGAAGGCGTCCGCGATCGGGCCCATCTGCTCGCGGGCCTGCTCCAGCGTGAGGGAGACGACCTTGCCGTCGAGGCCGACGGCTCGTGCGACGGCCAGCGAGCACTCCTTGGCGGTCGGGTTCACTCCGCCCACGCCCACGTACACCGAGCCGGGCTTCGCCTTCAGGGCGGCGGCGTAGAGCTCCGCGATGTCGTCGATGTGCACCAGCGCCCAGCGGTTCGCACCATCGCCGATGTAGGGGACGGCTCCCGCTTCCTTGCCCGGAGTGCCGTAGAAGATGTCGATCAGGCGGTTCTCACCGCCGTACAGCAGGCCGGGCTGTACCACGACGGGCCGGCCACCCTGCTGTGCGCGCCGCAGCACGGCGTCCTCGACGCGCTTGCGCCAGGCGACCAGGGACGGCGGGTTCCAGGGGGCGGTCTCGTCCACGACTCCGTCGGTGTCGCCGTAGACCCAGGTGCCGCCGGTGTGCACGTAGGTGCCGGTGCCGATGCCGTCCTGCATGGCGGTGGCGGCCGCGAGGTCCTCGTCCCCCGTCTCGGCCTGCGCCAGGTGGACGACCGCCTCCGCGCGGGCCGCGGCCGCGTTCAGCACGCCCAGGTCTCCCAGCCCGCCGCGTACCGGCGTCGCTCCGAGGGAGGCGACGGTCTCGGCGGCGCGGTCGTTGCGGGCCAGAGCCTCGACGGTGTGCCCGTGGCGGACCAGCGCACTGATCGTGGCCTTGCCGATGTATCCGGATCCGCCGGTGAGGAAGATCTTCATGGTCAGGGGCTCCTGTCTTTCGTGGGCTGCCGACTTCGCTGACCAGCCTGCGTCCGGGAGCGGACCGGCGTCCAAGACCTCTTTCGACGTCTCTGATACCCGAAGTGCATCAACCGGGGCCGGTTGCGCGCTGCCCGTACGCCCCGCGGTGCCGCTCATGTCAATCAGGCATCAGCGATGCCGAAAGAGGTCTTGGACATCCGGCCGCCGCGCCCGGAGCTTGGGAAGGGCCAGACCACGGCTCACCAGGAGATGCACCATGTCCCACACCGCCGCAGCGCGGCCCGCCCCCACGACGACGGATCCCGTGCCCCCCGGCATCACACGCGCCATGACTCTGCTGCTGGCGGCGGCCACCGGCGCGGTCGCCGCCAACATGTACTACGCCCAGCCCCTGCTGGCCGTGATCGCGCGCTCCCTCGGCACCTCCACGCAGGCCGCCGGTGTCATCGTCACCGTCACCCAACTCGGCTTCGCCGCGGGTCTGGTGCTCGTGCTTCCGCTGGCGGACATCGTCAGGCGGCGGTCCCTGCTGACCGTTCTGCTGGTCCTTGACGCCGCCGCGCTGGCCGCGGTGGGCGTCGCGCCCGGACTGGCCGTCGCCTTGGTTGCCTTCGCCGTGCTCGGCCTCGCGAACGTCGCGGCGCAGGTGCTCGTGCCCGTAGCGGCGCATCTCGCGGACGACGCGCAGCGCGGGCGCACGGTGGCGACAGTGATCAGCGGTCTGCTCACCGGCATGCTGCTGGCCCGGACCGTCGCCGGCGTCGTGACCGAACTCGTCGGCTGGCGCCCCTTGTTCCTCGGCGCCGCCGTGCTGATGATCCTCGTGAACCTGGTGCTGCGTCGCGCTCTGCACGGCGTCGATGCCGTCCCGCACCGCCGCGTCGGCTATCGCGCGGTACTGCGCTCCACCGTCCGTATCTACCGGACCGAACCCGCGGTCCGCATCCGCTCCACCTACGGCGCCCTTGGATTCGCCGCGTTCAGCGTCTTCTGGTCCACCGCCGCACTCCAGCTCAGCCGGGCTCCGTTCACCTACTCGCCCGCCGTCATCGGCCTGTTCGGACTCCTCGGTGCCGTCGGCGCGATGGCCGCCAATCTCACCGGCCGCGTCAGGCGGCACACCCACCCCATGCCCACGGCCACCGCTGTCGCCCTCATCGCCGTCGCCTACGCCGTGCTCCTGTTCGCAGGCCAGAGCCTCGGGGGCGTCATCGCGGGCGTGCTCGTCCTGGACATCGGCGTCCAGGGGCTGCACGTACTCAACCAGCGCGTCATCTACGACGTCGACGCGGCCGCCCGCAACCGGGTCAACAGCATCTACATGACGTTCTACTTCGCCGGCGGCGCCCTCGGTTCCGCCGTCGCGTCCTTCATGTGGTCGAGGGCGGGCTGGACCGGCGTCTGTCTCACCGGCCTCGCCGTCACCGCGCTCGCGGCACTGCTGTGGGCCCGCACCTCCGCCGCACGGGCGCGGCGCGAGCCGTAGCCCAGCGTTACGCTGGCACACCACCAGTGACGATCCTTGGCGCGGGAGAACCGTGAAGCAGCAGGTGCAGCCGAAGGCCGGCCCGGAACGGTCACTGCGGATCGCCGTCGTGCTGCTGGTGGCGGCCTCCGGGAGCCCTGGAATCCGTCTCCTTCCTCGCCCTGGACCGGGTTTTCGCAGGGGTCATGACCAGCAATCTCGCCCTGCTCGGCATGGCCGCGGGCCGCGGCGAGTCGGTCGATGTGACGGCGGCCGTGCTGGCGCTCGCCGGCTTCGGCGCCGGTGCGCTGGTCGCGGCCCGGTACACCCGCGGGTGCGTGCCGGCCGCCACCCACTGGGCACCGCGTATCATGCTCGTCCTCGGCGTCGAGGCGGTCCTGCTCGCGGTGGGTGCGCTGATCTGGGGACTCATCGACGGCGCACCTGACCGGGTGACCCGGGACGTCATGCAGTTCGGGGCCGCGTTCCTGATGGGCGCGCAGTCCGCCGCCATGGTCGCCGCAGGACGGGCCGCCGCTCCCACGACGTATCTGACCGGCACGCTGGCCACCAACGACGTCAAGGGTGTCGGGACCGGCCGCCCGGGCGTCTGGGTGCCGCTGCGCTTCGTGGGCCTGATCGCGGGCGCCGCCGTCTCCGCCGTACTGCTGCAACACGCGCGTGCCTGGGCCGCGCTGTCCCCCGTGGTCCTGCTGCTGTGCGCGATCGCCGCCGCCTGCGTACCGCTCGCGGCACGGCGTCACCACTGCACCGACCCGCTCTGATCGACGGCGCCCGGATCCCGCGGCAGCGGGAAGCGCCGTCGTCCTTCGATGCCACGCCCAGTCACATGACCGATGTGCGATGTGTCCCTTTCCGTCCACGCTGGCACATGAGGAGCGACCACGGGCGGTACTCCGACCCGCCCCGACACGGACAAGGAGTTCGACATGGCGGAGGACAACGTGCACACCCCCGCGACCCCCGACGCACTGACGGACCCGCTGCGCAACCACGGCGTCGGCTTCACCCAAGCCGAACGCAAGGCGCTCGGCCTGACCGGCCGCCTGCCGGCCGCCGTGCTCACACTGGAGCAGCAGGCGCAGCGCGCCTACGGGCAGCTACAAACCCAGGGCAGCGGCCTCGCCAAGAACGTGTATCTCGAACAGCTCCGGGACCGCAACGAAACCCTCTACTTTAAGGTGCTCCGCGACCACCTGCCGGAGCTGCTGCCCATCGTCTACGACCCCACGGTGGGCGAGGCCATCGAGCAGTACTCCCACGAGTTCCGCGGCCCGAGGGGAGTGTTCCTCTCCATCGACGAGCCGGACGCCATGGAGGAGGCGTTCGCCGGCCTGGGGCTCGGCCCGCGGGACGTGGACCTGATCGTCTGCTCCGACGCCGAGCAGATTCTCGGCATCGGCGACTGGGGCGTGGGCGGTATCGAGATCGCCCTCGGCAAGCTGGCTGTCTACACCGCAGCCGCCGGAATCGACCCCAGGCGTGTCGTAGCCGTGTCCCTGGACGTGGGCACCGACCGGGATCGCTGCTGAAGGACCCGCTCTACCTGGGCATCCGCTTCCCCCGCGTGCGCGGCGCCGCGTACGACGCCTTCATCGACAGGTACCTGCGCACCACGTCCTCCCTGTTCCCGGACGCCCTGCTGCACTTCGAGGACTTCGGCCCGAGCAACGCCCGCCGCATCCTGGAGGCGTACCGGTGCCAGTACCGGATCTTCAACGACGACGTGCAGGGAACCGGCGCGATCACCCTGGGCGCCGTTCTCGCCGGGGTGAAGGTGAGCGGCGTCCCCATGCGCGACCAGCGACTGGTCGTCTTCGGCTCCGGCAGCGCGGGCGTGGGCATCGCCGACCAGCTGCGCGACGCCATGGTCCGCGACGGCGCGAGCGAGGAGCAGGCCACCGCGCAGGTCTGGCTCATCGACAAGCCGGGCCTCCTCACCCGCGACATGGAAAACCTGCGCGACTTCCAGCAGCGCGACGCCCGGGACCCCGGCGAGGTCGACGGCTGGGCGGACGGCGACAACGGGGTCTCCCTGCTGGAGACCGTGCGCCGCGTCAGGCCCACCATCCTGCTCGGCACTTCGACCGTGCCCGGCGCCTTCACCCAGGACGTCATCGAAGCCATGGCCGCCAGCAGCGAGCGCCCCATCGTCCTTCCGCTGTCCAACCCGACGTCGCAGATCGAGGCCATGCCCGCCGACGTCCTCGCCTGGACCGAGGGCAAGGCGCTGGTCGCCACCGGCATCCCGGTCGACCCCGTCGAGTACGGCGGCGTGACCCACCGGATCGGCCAGGCCAACAACGCCCTGCTCTACCCCGGGCTCGGGCTCGGCACCGTCGTCGCGAACGCCGCCCGGGTGACCGACGGCATGCTGTGCGCCGCCGCCCAGGCCGTCGCCGACCAGGTCGACCCGTCACAGCCCGGCGCAGCCTTGTTGCCGCCGGTCGAGGACCTGTGGGAGTCGTCCGCCCGCACCGCCACCGCGGTCGTCCAAGCGGCCATGGACGAGGGCATCGCCGGCAACCGTCCCTCCGACCCCGCCAGGGCCGTCCGCGACCGGATGTGGGAGCCGGTCTACGAGAAGCAGGAGGTCGGGTCCATATGAACACGCCAGACGCACGCGGCACCGACGTGCCCGAGATCCACGACGTACCCATCGGCCTGCACGCGACCGGCACCCGGCGCGAGACCGACTCCATGGGTGCCGTCGACGTGCCCGCCGACCGGTACTGGGGCGCACAGACCCAGCGGTCGCTCACACACTTCTCCATCGGCGACGACCACATGCCGAAGGAGGTCTACCACGCGTACGGCCACGTCAAGATGGCCGCCGCCATCGTCAACGGGCGCGCCGGGCGGCTGCCCGCCTGGAAGGCCCGCCTGATCGAGCGGGTGGCCGACGAGGTCATCGCGGGCGAACTGGACGACCACTTCCCGCTCTACGTCTGGCAGACGGGATCGGGCACCCAGTCCAACATGAACACCAACGAGGTGATCAGCAACCGCGCGATCCAGCTCGTCGGTGGCGAACTCGGCAGCAAGACGCCGGTCCACCCCAATGACCACGTCAACATGGGGCAGTCCTCCAACGACACCTTCCCCACCGCCATGCACATCGCCGCGGTCAAGGCGGTGCACGAGCGCCTGCTGCCCAGCGTGCGGGCGCTCCAGCAGGCCATCACCGACAAGGCGGAGCTGTGGCGCGACGTGGTGAAGATCGGCCGTACGCACCTCGAGGACGCCGTCCCGCTCACCGTCGGCCAGGAATGGTCGGGCTACGCCCGCCGGCTGGAGCAGGCGTGCGAACGCGTCGTCGACTCCTGCGCGGGGTTGCTCGAACTCGCCATGGGCGGCACCGCGGTCGGCACCGGTCTGAACGCACCGGAGGGCTTCGCTGAGCAGGTCGCGGAGGAGATCGCGCGGGCGACCGGGATCTCCTTCACCACGCCGCGCAACAAGTTCGCCGCGCAGGGCGGACTCGATGCCATGGTGGGCGCCTCGGCCGGGCTGCGCGCGCTGGCAGTGCCGCTGATGAAGATCGCCAACGACATCCGCTGGCTGGCCTCCGGGCCGCGCTGCGGGCTCGGCGAACTGGTTCTGCCGTCCAATGAACCGGGCTCCTCGATCATGCCCGGCAAGGTGAACCCGACCCAGTGCGAAGCCATGGTCATGGTGTGCATCCAAGTGCTCTCCGAGGACCAGGCCATCGCCTTCGCCGGTTCGCAGGGCAACTTCGAGCTGAACGCCATGCGGCCGGTCATCATCAACAACTTCCTGCACATGACCGGCATCCTCGCCGACGCCTGCGCCAAGTTCCGCGAGTACTGCGTCGAGGGCGCCGAGCTGGACCGGAAGCGAATCGACGAGTACGTCGACCGGTCGCTCATGCTGGTCACCGCGCTCTCGCCGGTGATCGGCTACGACAAGGCGTCCGCCATCGCGCACCGGGCGAACGACGAGGGAACCACCCTGCGCGCGGCCGCGCTGGCCTCCGGGTACGTCAGTGGGGAGGAGTTCGACCGGATCGTCGATCCGACGGCCATGGCCGGCCCGGCCCCTGTGTGAAACCCGGTGCGGTCGCAGCGACGAGTCTGCCGGTGCCCGCAGGTACCACCTCCCGACCGGGACAACCGACTCATCGTGAGCAGGACATGGGCCAGATCCACATCGAGCTGTTCGCAACCCCCGACCTCGTCGGGTAGTCGCCCGGCGGCCCCGACGAGGACCCGGTGGGTTCTTGTTCGGCAGCTGGCTTCGCCGCTTACTGGCCGCACCAGAAGGGCGGCGAGGACACGAGATCGCCATACTCTTCAACAGCGTGCCGAAGTACGTGGACTCCCGCGGCAAGCCCGACCTCTCGTGGGACCACCCGATCGTGCTCGGCGTCGGGAAGAAGGTGTTCGAGGGCGGCGCGGTGCCCAAGAACGTCACACTCCTCGAACCGCCGGCAGCCAGTCCAACGGGCACGGTCTACCTGCGCTACGGCCTCGCCGAGGGCATACCCAGGACGGGGGACATGAGCGGCACCCGACCGCGGCCTCGGACGCGACGACTGATGCCGCCGCGCGCACCGGCGATCGCCCGGCGAGGTTACGGGCCCGCGCGCCTAGCTGATCCTCAGGCTGGCGATCAGGTCGTCCCGCAGGACGAAGGTCATGGGCCCGGTGCCGTTGTAGCCGTTCCCCGTCACGGTCAGCGTCACTACGAAGGTGTCCTCGGCCGGCCTCTCCACGCCCTTCAACGTGAAGTGTGCCTGTACACCGATGTTGTCGGTGGTGTTCCAGCTGCGCACGCCGTCCCGTCCGTGAAACTCCCGCCCCCAGTCGTTGAGATAGGCGTCGGGTGTGAACGCGTTCACGAAAGCGTCCGAGTCGGCGTTGTTGGTCGCGTCGATGAACGTGCGGATGGCGGGCGGGATCTCGATGTCCGTCATGGTGACGACTCCTTCGCAACAGGTGGGCACGGGCCGTTCGCGGTGCCCGGGCAGTCCCGTCGACATCAACGATCATGACAACCCGATTTCGTCCCGGAGCAGTCGAGCCAGTTCCGCCGGGCGGCTGAGGAACGGCGAGTGCGAGGAGCGCAGGCGGCGGACGCGTTGGGCGTGCTTCGCCATTTCCTCCTGGAGGGGCAGGGGGATGGCGACGTCGTCCTCACAGAGGACGTATGTGCTGGGCACCGTGCGCCACGCCGCCTCGGTGAGCGGCTGGTGCACGGCCGACAGCGACTGATGGCCGAGCCTGGCCACGCACCGCTCGGCCAGGTCCGGGTCCACATCGCCGTACAGGGCACGCACGGGGTCGTGGACGTCGAAGTGGCCGAGGCCAGCACCGCCCGGCCGCTCATGCACATCCCAGTCGGGCGGGTAGGCCCCGTTGACCAGGGACAGCAGCGTGTCACCCACGTCCTGCATTAGCGCGCACAGATAGACGACCCTGCGCACGTCACCCGCCGATCCCGCGGCCTGGCTGACCGGACACCCGCCGTAGGAGTGTCCGACGACCACGGTCGGGCCGCCGATCGCCTCCAGTGCCTCCGCGATCGCCGCGGCGTCGTCGTAGAGGTCGCCCAGCGCCGCCGGGTCCGGGCCACTGCTGGGCAGCGCGACAGTCCGCACGTCCAGGTCGGGCAGCTCGTCGATCAGCGGCTGCCAGCACCAGGGGCCGTGCCAGGCACCGTGGACGAGCAGAAGCGCGGGGGCGGAGCTCATGCGCCTCTTTCTACTAGACCTTTCAAGCAACCGCACGTGTTCGTGCGGAGGCAGGAACGCGCGCCATCCCCGCCCCGGCGTCGATGAACCCTTCCGGTGAACCCCTCACGCGCCTCGCGTCGTGTCAGCACTGAAGAACTGAGCGGGCGCCTCCACACGGGCGCCCGCTGAGCATTCACCCCACCGGGACGGATCCATGGACGACACGGAACGAACGCAGCCCACGAGCCACGGCCACTTCAAGAAATCCCTGGCCAGAGGCCTCCTGCGTCTCGTTCTGCGGGCCTACTGGGGCGGCGCACTGGTCGCGGCGCGGATCCAGGACAAGCGCCGGGCGTCGTCCTCGGTTCCTAGTCACGATGACAAAGGAAGAGGTCCAGATGAGTCTGGCCGTCGATGAACCCATGGCGGATGTACGTGACATGTATATGGCCCACACCATGCTGCGCCGGGAGTTCCGCCTGCTCGGCTATGCCGAGAAGCTGCTGAAAGGCCGTCATACGGCGGAGGACATCGTCCAGGAAGCCCTCATCCGCGCGTGGTCGCATGCGGAGCGCCCCTACAGCACCGAGGGTTCCGTCAGGAGCTGGCTGCTGACCGTGACGCGCAACCTGGTGGTCGACCGGACGCGCAGCGCCTGGGCCCGCCACGAGACCGTCGGCGCCGAGCACCGGGACGTCACCCTGCCCGACCACGCCGACGCCGTGCTGACCTCCGTGCAGGCGACCGCGCTGCTGCGCCTGCTCTCCCCGGAACATCGCGAAGTCCTCCTGCACACCTGCCTGTACGACCGCACCGCCCAGGAGACGGCCCGCATCCTCGGCATACCCGCCGGAACCGTCAAGTCCCGCCGGCACCACGCCCTCAACAGTCTGAGGCGCCAGGGGAGCGACCAGCACCCGAACCGGACGCGCTGAGAAGAGCCGTCCCAGCGACGCGGGCACAGATTTACTCGACATCGACTAGGAGCACATTTCGTGAAGATCGGCATCGGTCTGCCCAACCAGGTCCGCAACGTACGGCCCACCGTCATCTCCGAGTGGGCCAGGCGCTCCGAGGAGCCGGGCTTCTCCACGCTCGGAAGCGTCGGCCGCATCGCCTATCCGGGCGTGATGGACACCATCGCGCTGGCCGCCGCCGCGGGCGCCACCAGCAGGATCGGGCTCATCAGCAACGTCCTGCTCGGCCCCGTGTGGCCCCCCGTCCTGCTGGCGAAGGAGGCGGCGAGCATCGACGCGGTCTCGGAGGGCCGCTTCATGCTCGGCATCGGCCTCGGAGGACGGCCCGACGACTTCGTCGTGGACGGACTCGGTCCGCGTGGCACCGGCAAGCGGCTCGACCGCGACCTGGAGGTCTACAAGAGCCTGTGGCGCGGCGAGATCCCGCCCGGCTGCGACAACCCGGTCGTACCCGAGGGCACCCGAGAGGTGCCGCTGCTGTTCTGGAGGAGCGGACGCCGTCCGTGCGACCGTCCAGGCGTTCGAGGACATCGGCGCCGACGAGCTTGTGTTCAACCCGACGAGCGACGACATCGACGAGGTGGCCAGGCTGGCCGACGTAGTGCTGTAACCGCGGACCGGCGAGGCGCACCGACTCCGGTGCCCCGCCCGCGGCACACGCCCGACACCACCGCCACCCTTCGCACACGGTGGCGCGTATCCGATGATTCAGACACGGGGAGGAACATCCATGCATGAGGCTGCGCAGGAACTGGGCAGACGGGGACTGATCGCCGGGGGAGTGGCCGCCGTCGTGGGGGGGGACTGGCGCCCTCCGCCTCGGCGGAGGAGGCCGAGGCCGGCGGTACACAGGCACCAGCGGCCCTCACCGTCGTGCCGGAGAACGAGCTGCGGGGCTACAGCCTTCCGCTCTCCGCTCGTGGGACCGCCAACATCGTAGGGCCGCCTCCGTGGCACTACGTCGGCAACGTTGTCGGAGTGGAGTTCTGGACCTCTCCCGAGGCCGCGGAACGTGCGCTTCCCGCGGGACTGACCCCCGATCCGTGTCGCCGGGACACGGGTACGCACTGTTCATCGACTGGCAGTTCTCCAGCGAGCACCAGGAGTACCTCGACCCGGTCCGCAGCCAGTACGCCGAGTTCCTGGTGCTGCTCGACGCGCGCCGGCAGAGCACCCCGGTGGCGTGGTGTCCCTTCATCTGGGTGGACAACGACGCCGCTCTGGCCCGTGGCTGGTTCCAGGGCTTCCCCAAGAAGCTCGGCAGCATCCAGCAGACCAGGGCCTTCCCGGTGACCGGCCAGGCCGCTCCGGTGGTCGGTGCGGGAGGCACGTTCGCCGCCGCGGCGTTCGTGGCGGGCCGACGGCTGGCGGAGGCGAAGGTCACCCTGCAACGTGCGACGGACACCCTGCCCGCGCTCGCCCGCCCGATCGTCAACCTGCGGCACTTCCCTCGTCTGATGGCCGGCCGCTACGACGATCCCGCCGTGCACGAGCTGACCATGTCGATCCTCGACATCCGCGGGTCGCCTCATGCTGGACCGGCAACGGAAGCGTGAGCTTCTTCCCCGTGCCCGGCGAAGAGCTGGCCGACCTGGCCGTGACCCGCACGGGTGCGGGATTCCGGGGCGCCCTGTCGTACACGATGACGGACCTGAAGATCCTCACCGGTCCGGATGCGGCCACCGACTGACGGGGGCGAGGCGGGTCAGGGTGCGGCGACGCGGGCCGGTCGTGGTCGGCGGACGAGGGTCTTGACGATCTCCCCGTCGACCACGAGGACTTGGCAGCCGCACCCGCCGGAGCAGTACTCGACCTCGCCTTCCGAGGTGCGGTGCCGCGATAGCAGGGCCCACCACCGAAGCCGTCCGGAGACCGGAGTCCGGCAGAAGGGGCAGTGGTCGTCATCCGAGAGCGTGACCATGGACGTGGAAGCCATGTCACCACGGTGAGGTAACCCTCTAATGAACTTCAACCATTACACCGGCCGCCGGCTCTCCCCGATGTGGGAAGCGGAGGGGCGTGCGGGCGTGTGGCTCGCAGTCGCCCGGCGCAGCGACCAGACGCCCGCCGCGACGATCAGCGCCGTGGCGGCCAGCTGGCGCGCCGTGAGCTGTTCGTGCAGCAAGGCGAATCCGATCCCCGCCCCCACGGCGGGGCTCAGCGCGAGCAGTACCCCGAAGGTGCGTGTGTCGATTCGCCGCAGGAGCGTCATGTCCAGCGAGTACGGCATCAAGGAGGACAGCAGAGCCACCGCGGCCCCGGTTCCCAGTACGCCAGGGTGGGCGGCCACATCCCGACCGTCGGTGAGGACGGTGACCGGGGCCAGGACACAGGCGCCGCACGCCAGGGCCAGGGTGAGGCCAGTCCAGTCGGTGAACAGACGCCCGACCCGCTGATTCAGCAGCACATACCCGGCCCGGCGCACCGCCGCGGTGACACCGAGCACGACCCCGACCGCGGGAAGGGACGCTACCCGGCGCGGCCAGCAGCACGCCGGCGAGCGCCAGCAGGGCCGCCATGACGTGCTCGGGCCGGCGGGACAGCACGATCGACAGCCCGAGCGGGCCGAGCAACTCCAACGTGGCGGCCACCCCGAGCGGCGGATGGCCGATGGCGTGGAAGTACGCCAGGTTCATGGCCGCGAGCACCAGCCCGAGGGAGACGGCCGCTCGCCACTGCCGGGCCGTCACCTGCCGCAGTCGGGGCCGGACCAACAGCCACAGGAACGCCGGGGAGAAGACGATCCGCATACCCGCCAACGCTGTCGGACCCGCGGTCGCATACGCCTCTTCGGCCAGGGCCGAGCCCACCTGCAGGCTGAAGATCTGGCCCAGCATCAGGGCCGTGCCACTGCGGCATCCCGTCGATCCGGGCGGGGACTCTTCACCGTGGGCACCTCCGGCGTCGTTCGGGCTGCGCGTCGCCCCGCCCACGGTGCTGTAATAGTCTTATGTACTTCAACCATTACGGCGGGGAGGCCGCCCGACTGGCCGCGGACCTGACCAACCTCACGGATCCACCGGGCCCCTCTGACCTCGAACCGCTGCTCGCCGCACACGGAATAGCGCGCCGTGCGCTGACCGCCGGACAGGCGAAGGAAGTCTGGGAGTGGAGCCGGCGCCTGGCGGCCTGCTTCGGATCACAGGAACTCGACCAGCGGTGCCAGGCGGTCAACGCGCTGCTCGCCGACTCCTCGAGCAGGCCCTACATCTCCCTGCACGACGGCAGCCCTCATCTGCACTACAGCACCGCCGACGCGGATGCCGCCGCCCACATCCGAGCGGTCACGGCCGCCGGACTCGCCTACGTGGTGTGCTTCGCGGACGCCGGCCGGCTGGGCCGCTGCGCGCGCCAGGGCTGCGGTCTGGCCTTCGTGGACACGTCCCGCAACGGCCGTCGCACCTACTGCTCGGTGCGCTGCGCCAACAACGACGCTGTGGCACGGCATCGCGGACGACACCGGGGCGAGACCCAGTCGACGACGCAGGGCGCCTGACGAAGCCCTCGTGCGGAACTCCTGCGACGCCGTCGAGCAGAGTCCAGGACTGGGCGGGTACCGGCGGTCACTGCGACGACCAACAGCCCGGCCGAGGAACGTCACTTGGCCGGCATCAACCGCTCGGTAAGCGCCTCCACCGACGCGATCACGGCCGCCCGGTGCCGCTTCAGCCGCGCTTCCTCGTCGTCGCCCGTGGGGTTACGGATGGCGGGAGGCGTGAACAGCCAGGCCTGGGCGGCGGCGAGAGCGATCATGAGGGCGTCCATGCCGGTTTCCAGATCGGTGCCGTGCGCGTCGGCCACGGCCTGCGCCTTGGTGAGATGGGCCTCCAACTCCTCGGCCGACGCCTCTGGTCTCTCCAGCGTCTTCCACTGGGTGAGCCGGATGAGCTCGGGGTCCTCGATGAAGGCGTCGAACAGGGCACCGGCATAGGCGGCCAGGTCGTCCGGGGTGAAGGGCACGACGTCGGCCAGGACGCGGATGCGTGCTTCCAGGACGGCGTCGAAGAGGTCGTCCTTGGAGCCGTAATAAGCGTAGATGGCCTGCTTGTTGGCGGGTGCGTTCTTGGCGATGCGCTCCACGCGCGCCCCGGCGAGTCCGTATGCGACGAACTCCTGGTGCGCGGCCTTCAACAGCCGCGCACGCGTCGCGGAAGAGTCATAACCCATGGGACCAGCCTAAAATACAAACGTCTGGATGGAAATTTCTCCCAAGCCCCTGCCTCTCCTTCGCACAGTCCGAGGCCCTGGGGCGCGGGCCCACGAAGGGTACGCGCCACAGGGCAGGGACCATGCGGGAGGGAGAGGTCAGACGCCGGCCTTGACGCCGTTGATGACCGTCGTGCCCTGCTGGGCAGGGACCCCCAGGGTCTTGAGGAAGGGCAGGGGGAAGCTCAGGGCAGGTGCCGTGAGGGCGTCGAGCTCGGCGAGATGGTCGGCGGAGAGGTTGACGTCCAGGGAGGCCAGGTTGGCTTCGAGCTGGGCCACCGTGCGGGCGCCGATGACCGTGGCGGTGGTCAGGGGCTGCTGGCGCACCCAGGCCAGTGAGACCGCCGCGACCGTGGTGTCCAGTTCCTTGGCGATGCGGGCGAGCACGTCGAGGAGTGCGAAGGTCTGCTCGTTGAGGTGGCGGCCGACGAAGACACCGCGGCCGGAGCCTTCGGGGTTGTGGTCCTCGCGGGTGTACTTGCCGGTCAGCACACCGTTGGCGAGCGGGCTCCAGGGCATCACGCCGAGGCCCAGTTCCCGCGCGACGCCGAACAGTTCGCCCTCCGAGGTACGCTCCAGCAGCGAGTACTCCAGCTGGAGCGCGGCGACCGGCGTCCAGCCGCGCCATTCGGCGAGGGTCGCCATGCGGGCCACCGCCCATGCCGGAGTGTCGGAGAGGCCGACGTAGCGGATCTTTCCCTCGCGGACGAGGTCGTCCAGCGTGGACATGGTCTCCTCCAGTGGGGTGTGCTGGTCCCAGTTGTGCTGCCAGTACAGGTCGACGTAGTCGGTGCCGAGCCGCCCCAGCGAGGCGTCGATGTGCTTGCGGATGGCCTTGCGGCTGGTGCCGCCGTTGTTGGGGTCGGTGGGGTCCATCGACAGGGCGACCTTGGTCGCGATGACGAGCCGGTCGCGCTGCTCGGGGTTCTTGCGCAGGTAGGTGCCGATGACCTGCTCGGAGCGGCCCTCCATGTACCGGTTGGCGGTGTCGATGAAGTTGCCGCCCGCGTCGACGTAGCGCGCGACGATGTCGAGCGAGGTCTGCTCATCGGCGCCCCAGGAGGGGTCGCCGAAGGTCATCGTGCCGAGCGCGAGGGGGCTGACGCGAAGGCCGGTGCGTCCGAGCGTGCGGAAGTCGGTGAGGCTCATGGGGGAATCTCCTTGAAGCTGATGAACGAGAGGGCGCAAAAGGCGGCAGAAGAACGGCAGTTGCGTATGGGATGGCCCGAGGAGGAACGGGCGGTGCCGTCGGGCTCCCGGGAGGGGTGTGCTACTTGGCGTAATCGGTGGAGAAGGCGATGGACTTCGTGCTCTCCAGATCGGCGAGCCTGCGCTCCAGTGCGCTCTTGATGGTCGTGTAGGAGTCGCTGCCGAGGGCGAGGCGCAAGGGGGCCGGGTTGATGTCCGCGGAGTCGATGATCGCGGCCGCCACCTTCGCGGGGTCACCGGTCGCCTCGGCCGTCAGATTGCCGCCGGTCGCCTCGATGTAATGGCGTATGCGTCCGACCGGGGTCGCGGCATAGGCGTCGAGCGCCGGTGCGATGGAGAGCGATGCGCCGAAGTCGGTGCGTACGACTCCAGGTTCGATCAGCGTGATCGCGATGCCGAAGGGCGCGACCTCGGCGGCCACCGATTCCATGAAGCCCTCGACGCCCCACTTCGAAGCGTGGTACATGCTCGCGCCCGGTGTCGTGATCTGGCCGCCCATCGTGGAGGTCTGGATGAACCGGCCGCCGCCCTGGGCCCGCAGGTGAGGGATCACGGCGCGGGCGAGCTGGATCGGGGCCGTCATGTTGAGGGCGATCTGCTGCTCGATGGCGGCGTCCTCCATCTCCTCGGCGGCACCGACGGCGCCGGAGCCGGCGTTGGAGAAGACGACGTCCACCCGGCCGAGTTCGGCGAAGACACGGTCGACCACCGCGCGCAAGGCCGCGGTGTCGGTCACGTCGAGCTGGGCCGTCCAGACCTGGTCGCCGTATTGCTTGACCAGGTCGTTCAGGCGCTCGGTGCGCCGGGCCACGGCGGCGACCCTGTCACCACGCCGCAGAAGCTGTTCTGCCACCTCACGACCGATGCCGGACGACGCCCCGGTCACCAACCACGTGCTCATAGCCATTCCTCCAGCTGAATCAACTGACTGCTCGCGTTCTGGTGGGACGGATGGTTGCGACGGACGGTCCAGACCGTTCCATCCATCCGGTTGGTTTTAACGTAGCGCTCCCAGTCGTTTAAAGCAACCGGATGGTTTAAATCGGAGTCCGGGGCCATGGGGCGGGTGCCAGCCTCCGCCGCAGGATGGCGATCGTCAGGGCGCCTGATGTGCCAACCCCTGAACGCTTCCTTTGGCTGGATGGCGGTACCAGGAAGGTCGGCGCTCTAGAATGGACTGACAGGTCCACTTTGGGGGGCGTCATGACCAGGGAGCTCACGGCCAAGGGCAAGGCCACGCAGAGACGCATCATCCAGGGAGCCTCGGAAGTGCTGCGAGAAAGGGGAGTCGCGCTGGCCACCTTGGACGACGTCATGGCGCGCACGCAGACCAGCAAGAGTCAGCTTTGCCACTACTTCCCGGGTGGAAAGGACGAGTTGCTGCTTGCCGTGGCAAAGTTTGAGGCCGACCGGGTGTTGGCTGAACAGCAGCCCTACCTCGGGTCGCTCGATTCCTGGGAAGCCTGGCAGTGCTGGCGTGACCACCTGGTCGAGCGTTACGAGGAGCAGGCCGCCGGCTGCCCGCTTGGTGCTCTCTTTCTGCATATGGGCCGGACCACTCCAGGTGCGCGGGCCGTGGTGGTGGAGCTGATGCGCGCATGGCAGGAAGATCTCGCGTGCGGAATCCGCGCGCTCCAGCGTGCCGGACACCTGCCTGCAGATCTGGACGTCGAAGCGCGGTCGGCTGCCCTGCTGGCGGCCATCCAGGGAGGCGTCGCCATCCTTCAGGCGACCGGACAGGCATACCACCTGCGAATGGCGCTCGACGAGGGCATTGCTGGGCTCCGCCGTGCGGCACTGGATCATGCGGCCGGCAGCGCTGGGAGTCGCTTGGCAGCTCTGTGACCCGAGAGCGAGGTCACCCGTGAGGCCGACCGGATCCGGTCGGCCTCCCCGCAAGATTGGACTTGTAAGTCCATTTTTCTCTGCGCACAGTGAGTCGAGAAGCCGCTCGGGCCCTCCGAGCGGAACATGCGGGCCCAGGACATGCTGTCCTGCCCGCCTGTCGGCGATCACCAGTGTGCGGGAGTGACAGATGAGCGGACGGCTGCAGGGTAAGCGGGCGCTGGTGACCGGCTCGACGAGCAACATTGGACGGGCCATCGCCGAAGCGTTCGGCGCCGAGGGTGCCCACGTGATTATTTCGGGACGCAACAAGCAGCGCGGCGCCGGAGTAGTCGACGGGATCCGTTCCCGTGGCGGGCGCGCCGACTTCGTGCAGGCAGAGCTGGACGGCAGCGCCCAGGCGTCACAGACGCTCGCCGCGAAGGCGACGGCGGCGCTGGGCGGCGGGATCGACATCCTCGTGAACAACGCAGGTATCTTCCCCGGCGAGAACACCCCCAGTACAGACGAGAAGACTTTCGACGAGGTCTACGGGGTGAACGTGAAGGCACCGTTCTTCCTCACCGCCGCAATCGCTCCCGCCATGGCCGAAGCCGGGGGCGGCGCCGTCATCAATCTGGGCTCCTGGATAGTCCGCCTCGGCATCCCCGTCGCCTCGCTTTACGCCTCGTCCAAGGGCGCCCTGGAAACGCTGACCCGCGCCTGGGCGGCGGAGTTCGGGCCGCGCGGTGTGCGGGTGAACGCGATCTCGCCGGGTGTCGTCAACGAAGCCGTTCCGGGCGAGGTCCACCCGGGCGAGTTGATGATGAAGGGCACACCGGCGGACGGCATGGGCTCACCCAGCGCGATCGCACACGCTGCGGTCTACCTCGCAAGCGACGAAGCCGACTTCGTGCACGGTGCCGTGCTCGACGTAGACGGCGGTCGCACCACCGTGGCGGTTATTTCTGAGCGCACCTGAGGAGGGGAGGCGCGTCATCCACCGCGGTCACTGCCTTTCCGGTCGTACGTCTGGTCTTACGTCTGCTTCGTGTCGGTGAGGGTGCTTCTGATAGCTCTTGGGTGATGTCCCGGAGCCAGATGACGATCGCCGTGACGGTCAGGGTGCCGTTGAAGATGTAGTCGCGCTTGTCGTATCGCGTTGCGACAGCGCGGAACTGCTTCCACTTGCTGATGCGCCGCTCGACGGCACTGCGGCGGCGGTACTGGGCCTTGTCGAAGGCCGGCGGACGTCCACCGGCCCGGCCCTTGCGTCGGCGCTAGGCCCGCTGGTCATCGGGCTGGGCAATGGTTGCAGGATGCCGATCTTCATGGTGGGTGTCGTCTTCGGTCTGGCCATGGACTACGAGGTGTACCTCGTGACCCGCATGCGGGAGGTGTACGTCCACGGTGAGCAGCCGACGCAGTCCATCGTGACCGGGTTCAGGCACGGCGCGAGGGACGTCACCGCGGCGATCGTGATCATGATCGCTGTCTTCGCCGGCTTCATCGGTTCCAGTGAGTCGATGGTCAAGATGATCGGCTTCGGCCTGGCCATCGCCGTCTTCTTCGACGCGTTCGTCGTCCGCATGGCGATCGTCCCGGCCGTCCTGGCACTGGGTCGAGCTGCTGGACCGTGGCCTCCGTGCCGGGGTTCAGGCCGGTGATGCGTGCGGCAGCCTCCCTGCCTTGTCGACGTTGCGTACCGCGAGCACAACCGACGCGCCACGGGATGCGAGCACTTCGCGATCTCGAGGCCGGTGTTGGCGCCGGTCACCACTGCCACCCGGCCCTGCTGGCCGGGCACGTCGTCGGCCGACCACTTCTCTTTCGTGGAATCTCCTGCGCGAAGGCTGTCCGCCGATGTGCCGGACTGCAGCAAGTGGGAACTCCGCCGCAGGCCGACCCATGGGGTGGGGGTGGGTTGGTGACACGATGGGCCACCCGGGTGGGGACGCCGTCCTCAAGGCGATCGCGGCCCGGCTCACCGCCTGGGCAGGTCCACGCGCAGCCGTAGGCCGCCTCGGGGGAGATGAACCGTTGACTGAACTAACTCGATCATTTTCGCAGGTCAGGCAGCCTTTCTGCTAGCTTCCGTGGATGCTTGGACGTGATCCCGAGAGGGAGTTAGCGAGCTTCGTGCTGCCCGAGGCCGGACAGCTAGCGGAGACGGGAGATCGATGGAGGCCATTTGTCCTCCTGGACGCGGACGGGGTCGAGATCGAACCCGTGGCCGCCTTCTTCGCGGAGCTGCTGGCTTGTGACAAGTCAGCAGCCACAATCCGGTCGTACGGAATGGATTTGCTGCGTTGGTGGCGCTTCCTGTGGGGCTGGGGGATCGCTTGGGATCGTGCAGCCCGGTCGGACGCTCGGGACTTCGCCCGCTGGATGAAGATCGCGAACAAGCCCGCACCGCTGCACTGGCGCCACCGACGGGACATCAAGACGGAGACAGCACCAAAGCCAGCACCAGAGAAGCTGCCGCCCGGAACCCCCAATCCGATCACCGGAAAGTCGTCACCAGGGCTGAGATACGCGCCAACAACGCGAGCGCACTGCGAGACCGTCTTGCGGGTCTTTTACGACTTCCACCTCTCCGAGGGAACTGGGCCGATCCTGAACCCGTTTCCACTGGATCGCTCCCGGCGCCATGGCAGAGCACACGCTCACCACAACCCTGACGAGCGGTTTCGCCACGAACGGCAAGGCCGCTACCGGCCGGCCATTCCCAAGCGAGCCCCTCGGCGGATCCCCGACGCAATGTTCAACGCACTCTTCGCCGCGCTGAAGCACGACCGTGATCGAGCTCTGCTGGCTTTCTGGGTTTCCAACGGGGCTCGCGCCGAGGAACTGCTCACCAGTCGGCACCGCGACGCGCTGCCCGGCCAACAGGTCCTGGGGGTGGTCCGCAAGGGGAGCCGGGCCTATCAACAACTCCCCTGCTCAGCGGACGCTTTCGTCTGGCTACGGCTCTATCAGGAGAGCGCCTGGCGGGCTGGGGTGCCCCGCGGACAGAACGAGGGGCTGTGGTGGACGCTACGCCGCCCGTGGCGCCCTCTGAACTATCCGGCGGCCCGTGCGATGTTCAACCGGGCCAACGGCTTGCTCGGTACGAACTGGACTCGCCACGATCTCCGCCACACCGCCGCCTATCGGCTGGCGAGGGATCCGAAGATGCCGCTGACCGACGTGCAGTGGGTGCTCGGCCATGCACACCTGTCGACGACACAGCTCTATCTTCCGGCCGACCGGAACGAGGTGATCGAACACGTTCGAGCACACCATGCCCGACGGGCCAAGTCCACCGAGCGGACTCCCGCGCCTCCGGCAGCCGGCTACAACCCTGAATCCCTCAACAACCTTTTCGGGACCGCCTGGTGACACCTACGGAGACCTTGTCCGCCGCGACGCATGTCGCACCTCCCGCATCCCTGAGCCTGGCCGGGGAGGCATTGAAAGCCGTCGCTTTGCGCTTCCCGCCCAGACCTGCGGAGGATCACTGGGCGGCCACGGCAGGCACGCAGGCCGACATCCTGGCTCGCCTGGAGCAACCTCCTCTGCGGCCGGCGGACGTGAAGCAGCACCGCGCCAGGATCCGCGGAGCTCGCCAGACCTTGCAGTGGCTGGAGACCTTCCCGGGGGCCACCTGGCAGCAGCGCTGGAATAGCAGTCCCGCGAGCACGCGTCCTGGCAATGACTGGGCCCGGTTGGCACCCGGTTGGATCGGAACGGCTGCTGGTCCCTCGCAACGGCAGGCGCTGTCGGGAGGGCTGCTGAGTCTGATCTGCGCCGACGTTGTCAGGCCCGCCCTCCCCTGGCTGCTGTCACGGACCTCGGCCAACATGACGAGCCTGCGGATCGGGCTGATCCCTGCCCGTGACCCGGAAGGATTCGCCGAGCTTGAAGCGGTGATCGAATCTGCCACGTGGTCCTCCAAGGTTGGGCGTGATGCCCTGCACTCCCTGGTCAAGATCGTGGCCGCCAAGGGCGGCACTTTGGCGGACATCACCGTCGGCGACGCGGTGGAGTATCTCGCCGCACTGAAAGCGGCGAACAAAGCCGCGAACGCCAAAGCGCGCGGCAACACCCTCTTCTACGCCTGGCTGCGCGAGTTGGGCACCCTGCCTGCAGAAGCCCCCAGTTCCTTGCGCTACCTGGCCAACACCAGTGGGCAGGTGTCGATGGAGCAGCTCGTCGACCGGTTCGGTGTCCGCTGCCGCCCTGTCCGAGATCTCTTGGTGGACTATCTCAAAGAGCGGCAGCCGGGTCTCGACTACACGTCCCTGAACAATTTGTCCCGGCACCTGGCCAGCAACTTCTGGGGTGATCTGGAACAACATCATCCTGGGATCGACTCTCTCCACCTGGCGCCCGAGGTGAGCGCGGCCTGGAAGCAGAGATGCCAGACTCGCATCGAACGGCGCCGTCAGCCAGACGGCAACGTGCGTGAAGTAGTGACCGGACGCGCCAACGTCGCCAGCATCATGCTCTCCGTCCGGGCGTTCTATCTCGACATCGCCCAGTGGGCCATTGACGAGCCGGCGCGCTGGGGGCCTTGGGCGGTGCCGAGTCCGATCAAGGACGCGGATGTCGCTGTCGTGAAAGACAACAAGCGGCGCAAAGCCCGAATGGACCACCGGACGAGGGAACGGCTCCCGGCTCTGCCTGTCGTCGCCCGAGCGGCTTCATCATGCCTGAACGAGGCCAAAGCCCGGCTACAGGCGCTGATGGACACCCCGCCAGGCGGTCAGTTCGCTTTCGCGGGCGACACTTTCAGGCGGGCAACGAAGGACGGAACGACCTGGGCGGTGAACATCGCTACCGGTCGGCGCGTCGACCTGGCCCTGGCCGAGAGCCGCGCGTTCTGGGCCTGGGCGATGGTCGAGTTTCTTCAGCACACTGGTGTCCGCATTGAGGAGATGCTGGAGGCCAGCCATCACAGCCTGATCCAGTACAGACTGCCCACAACCGGCGAGATTGTCCCCCTTTTACAGATCGCGCCCTCCAAAACCGATGAGGAGCGGGTCATCCTGGTCAGCCCGGAGCTCGCCGATGTGCTCAGTGCGATCATCGCCCGCGTCCGCGACCCGCGCACCGGTGCCGTCCCCTACGTCTCCAGCTATGACATGGCCGAGAAGACCTGGAATCCGCAGATGCCACTGCTTTTCCAGTGGTGCCGCAGTGGCGAGAGCTCCCGTCTCTCCCCGAAGCTCCTGCGCGAAGCACTTCAAGAGGTGCTGGCTTCCACGAATCTGACCGACTCAGCCGGACAGCCCTTGGACTTCTCACCCCATGACTTTCGGCGGATCTTCATCACCGACGCCATCCGAAGCGGCCTGCCCCCGCACATCGCGCAGGTCATCGCTGGGCACACCAGCATCAACACGACCATGGGATACAACGCCATCTACCCCGACGAGGCTATCGAAGCTCATCGCGCGTTCATCGCCCGGCGCCGAGCACTTCGGCCCAGCGAGGAGTATCGAACCCCCACCCACGAGGAATGGGATGCCTTCCTTGGACACTTCGAGCGACGCAAACTCTCCATCGGAATCTGCGCTCGCGCATTCGGAACTCCCTGCATCCACGAACACGCGTGTATTCGATGCTCCATGCTCCGACCGGACCCGGCTCAGAGACACCGCCTCATCGAGATCCGCGACAACCTGATCGCCCGAATCACCGAAGCAGAACAGGAGGGATGGCTCGGTGAGATCGAAGGACTCCAAGTCAGCCTCGCCAGCGCAGAGGAGAAGCTCACCCAGCTCGACTCGGAACGAGAACGGCAGTGCAAGGTGATCCACCTCGGTATGCCTACCTTCAGCCAGATCTCGACGCGGACCAGCACAGCTGCGAGACCTTCGAGTTACTGACTTCGGCTCGTCAAGGTGACGTTGGATCGTCGAGGGTCAGGCCGGTGCCCGCTATGAAGCCGTCGAGGGTGTCGGGCCGGTATTGGA
>NZ_JBIWIM010000025.1:0-37040 GCF_044764595.1 Streptomyces sp. NPDC093984
CCGCTACGAACGCAAGGCCGAGCACTTCCTGGCCTTCACCGCCATCGCCTGCAGCCTCATCTGCTACCGCAGACTCACCAAATGAGACGACGTCTAAGAACGTTGACGACGGCCCGGAGTTCACCGCCCTCGAGGAGCAGGTCCGCGCGGCACTGGAGGAGGAGCCCCGCAAGGAGCCCGACCTGGCCCAGCGGACACGGCGATCGCCGTGCGATGGCTGTGCCGCTCCGCTCTGAGATTTCCCGCAAGCCTCTGATCTTTCTTGAAGGGCATACTGCTGGTGATGACGACGACCACCCAGCGCCTCCTCGACCTCGCCGCGGCCGCACCGGCCAGCCACGACGAGGACTTGGTGCTGCTCCTGCGCGAAGCGAGTGAGCTGTACCAGCAGGGTTTTGCAGACCTGCGCGACACGGTGGCGGCCCGCTTCGCCGGGCTGGCCGGTGGGGATCTGGTGGCGGCCGCGACTGCGGCCGGCGTGCCGTGCGATGCGTCCCAGGACCGCGACGAGCTGGTCCTGCTGCTCGCCCTGGCCGAGTGGGAAATGACTCCGGCGGCCCTGGCCTACTCGGAGATGGCCGAGGACGCGGCTCGCCGCGGTGTGTGCCTGATCCCGGAGGAATGACTTCTTCCTCGCACCGGCCGGGAAACCCTGGGCAGTACTGGACTCCCGCCCCGAACTCCTGCCATTATGTGAGTTGTGAGCCGGGCAGGCCGGCTCACCTCCGACAGGACGGACGGTTCTGCCATGACCTCGCGCCGTGAGCCTCGCCTGGCCGACGCTGCCGAGATCGCGGCTGAGCAGGGCCTGACGCCCGCGCGGATCAGCGGCCTCTACAACGACCGCGCCGAGAACGGCTTCCCTGAAATCGCCGACATGCGCGGCCGCGCCCGCCTGTGGGACCACGCGAGGGTCAGCGAGTGGTTCGCGAACCGCCCGTCGGCACGACTGCGCGAGCACAAACCGCCTGCCCGTGACCCTGATGACCTGCTGAACGCCGCCGAGGCCTCGAGGTTCCTGGGCTACAAGAACCCCAACCAGGTCACCACCTTCGTCCGCGACCACCCCGGGTACTTCCCCGACCCGGACGTCGTCGAAGAGCTGGGCACCGCCGAAAACCCCTACCGCCGGCAGATGTGGCGCGTGCAGACGCTGCTGGACTGGATGGCCACCCGGCCCGGCCGCGGCAAGCACGCCGGCGCGAAGCGCACCGCGCCCGCACTGCCCGGCGTGCCCGTCGACGGCGACCCCGACGAGCTACTCGGAGCGACTCAAGCCGCGGCACTGCTGGGGTTCAAGAGCGTCAACTCCTTCTCCAGCAGCCTGTCCCAGGGCAATCTGCCCTTGCTGGAAACCCCCGACGCGCTCACGGAGAAGGGCGGGCGCCGGCGGTGGACGCGTCGGCGGATCCTCGAGCAGGCCGCCCAACCCCGGGGCAGAAACCGGCGGTGAGCGCCCCTTCGCCCACCGCCCCATAGACGCGGCATCCGGTTACGGGTCGTTGGTCCCTTGCGGGCCGGGTGTCGCACGATGGCCGGCATGGCGTGGCTCGCCACCACGCCCCGCAGCAGCCCTCGGCTGCTGCGGACCGGCCATCGCCGAACTTCTCTCCGGCCGTCCGTTTCCTGGTTCACCCGCGGCGCCTTGCCGTAGTGGTGGTGAACTCCCCTACAGGAGCAAGCTGCTCTGGCGCGACCGTGGTCGGGGCCATGGATGTCAGCAATGACGCAGAGCGCGAGGCTGTTTCGACTTCGTGACCATGGTCGGGGCTTCGTGGTGGGGGGTCTGGTCGGGGCCCGCCGGTTTCCTCAGCAGCAACCGAAGGTCTCCTCCTGAGATCGCCACGGCCGCGGAAGGAAACGCCTCATGAGCAGCGCCGCGCGGAGCACTCCGGCTACGAAACTGGCCCCGAGCCCCGCTGAGCCCTTGGCCCACCAGGTGCTGGCGGGACTCGCCCAGCACCGCATCGCCACCACCAGCCAGTTGCGCCGGATGCTGCGCCCGGACGGCACGCGGCAGTTGATGTCCCGTGTTCTGAACAGGCTGCGCTCCGACGGCTTCGTCGACTGCACGGTGCTGCCGGACGCGAACCGGACCCGTACCAACGCCTGGTACCTCACGCAGGAAGGCGCGCGGCTGACCCGGGACCTGCCCGTCCTGCGGGGGCGGCCGCCCTACCCCATCACCTCGACTACGGCAGCGTCGCTGAAGACCCCGCACACGCTCGCCGTCGTTCGCGCTCACCTTGCTTTCGCCGCAGACGCCCGCCGGCTCGGGCACGAGCACGGCCCCTGGGACTGGACCCCTGAGGTGTCCCACTCCATCGGCGAGGGTGAGCGGATCGTGGCCGACGCGGTGATGTACTACACGGTCGTCGAGAGCGAACACCGGCGAAAGCTGCGCGCGTTCGTGGAAGTCGATCGCAGCACCATGAGCAGTGAGCGGCTGGCCGTGAAGCTGATCGAGTACGCCCGCCTGTTCCAGTACGAGGCCCAGCCCGTCGGCCGGCGGAGGCAAGCGTCCGTAGGTCCTGCGTGGCTGCGCTGGTATCCGGTTTTTCCCCGTGTGCTCTTCGTGCTCACCGGTGCCTCCCGGGCCAGGCTGGAGAATCGGATGAGCGATCTGCAGGCGATGGTGGCTCAGCACCCGCTCGTGGCGGGTCTCGCTCGGGAGGTCCGGCTGGGAGCCGCCGTGCTGGAAGACCTGGAGCAGCACGGTCCCGCGCAGGACGTGTGGATGCCTCTGGTCGGCGGTAATCCTCGCCCGTGGACGGACCTGTGAGGTGAACGGCCGGCGGTCGCTCAGCGGGGAGGCCGCCAGCGGGTGAACACGCATTGGTCGGGGCCGGCGTGGATGCCGAAGGGCAGGTCGATCCGGTCGAGAAGGAATCCTTCGCCGGGGGCGTGCACGGTGTATCCGCAGCCCTTATAGAAGGCGTCCAGGTCCCGCTCGGTCTCGAAGGACCCGTACAGCAGGAAGTAATCGAGCTGGTCGTAGACCTGCCAGGCCCGCTTCAGCAGGAAGCTGGCGAGGCCCTGGCCGCGGGCCTGCCCGGCTACCGCCAGGCCGTGTACTTTGCCGATGGCCACGCTCAGGGTCACAGCCTGCACGTTGCTGTACCCGTGCTCCAAAGCCCGCTCGATGATGGTTCCGGGGGCGGTGACGGACAGAGCGCCGATCGGCCGGTCCTGCTCGTCGGCGGCCACGAGAGTCAGGCTGACGCTGGCCATCGAGTCGGCCATCACCTGCCCCATGGCCCGGCGCGCGAAGTCCTCGAAGAACGTCTTGGTGGTGCCGTCCAGGCCGTCCAGGAGGGCGGCGCCTGCCGTGCCCTGCTCAATGGAGGACCGCAGAGCCGGGATGAGCCGGGCACCAGCCGTGTCCAGCAGCGCATCGACGGTGTCCGTGTCCGCTGCCGTGGCGAGCCGCACCCGGGTGCCGGCGGGGCCGGGCCAGCCCTTCCGCAGCCGGTCGGCGGACAGCCGCACTGGTCTGCTGCTCCCCTTCTTTGCGGTGCGCTTGGCCACGGACAGCCCCCTGGGGTCGGCATGAACTGGGACGACGCTGACATGAGGGATGCTGTCCAGCGTGAAGGCCGTTCAAGGACTATTTCCCGGCCGAATGCTCATGCTCCATTGGCCAGTTGGCGCCTGCCTGGGTGGGTGATGATGACGCGGTGAGTCTGGATCTGAGCAACTACGAACTCCGCTGGCCGACGTCGCTGTTCGCGTCCGAAGGTGAGCGTGTCCTTCGGTCGTCGAGCACCTCGTGGGAGGAGCAGGCGATATGGCTGCTGACGGAGGCCCTGGCCGGCACCACAGCGGTGGCCGACTTCGAGGACCTGTCCAATCGCCCCGCACCTTCGGACGACCCGTGGTCCAGCACCACCCCCGGCTGGGGGAAGCGGGGCGGGATGGACAAGCGGGACTGGCTGACAGAGCTGGTCAGCCGCGCAGCTGAACTGCGGCATGCGGCCGAGCCGCGACCGTACTGGCCACAGCGGCAAGGCCGCGGCCTCTCGCACGACGGCAGCACAGCGCGCGACACCCGCCGTGACTTCGCCCGGATCATCAGCGACTTCGCCGACAACGGCTACCTGGTGGAGGTCTTCGGCGAGGAATGCGTCGACGACCCCACCGAGCTGCCGGACGCCTCGCGAGTGATCGAGCGGCGACTGGGCATCCCGGACCTGTGGCCTCTGACCCCTGAGACATGGGACGAGGACACCTTCTTCGGTCTGATCGAGGTCTTCCACGACCTGGTCAGCCGGCCCCGCACGCGCCGCTTCCACTCCTGGAACAGCTGCGGGTGGCACCACTCGGAGTTCCACAACGGTCCCGCCCGCATCCTGTACCGGGGCAAGGTCAACGAGCTGCTGCGCGAGGCCGGCATCGAGTACGAGCTGGCTGCCGAAGGCGAGGACCTCGGGCGCCTGGTCGCCGTCACCGACGATGCCCGCAGCGCGCTGGTGCACCGGGTGCTCAACGACAGCGCCCCGGACATCAGGGCCCGGGTCCGCCACGCGATCGCCCTGTTCCGCGGCCGGGACACGACGGTGGAGAGCAAGCGGTCGGCGATCGTCACCCTCGCGGGCATCCTCGAGGAACGCCGCGCCCTGCTCAAGGACAAGCTCGGCAAGGACGAGGGGGCACTGTTCGAGATCGCCAACCGCTACGACCTGCGCCACCGCAAGGCAGACCAGCGCGGCGACTACGACGAAGCGTTCCTGGACTGGATCTTCTGGTGGTACCTCGGAACGGTGGAGCTCACCAACCGGCTCATTGCGTCCCGGACCGCTGGCTGACCCTCGCGCACCATTACCCGAACCCGTGGTCGAAGCCCTCCAAGATCGGGTCAAGCTCGGCGGCGGCGCCGCACAGCGAGCACAGTCGCCGGCGCGAGCGTTAAGTGTTGATCAGTCTGCCGCCCCAGGACGCCGGTCCTGGGGCGGCAGACGTTTGTCTGAACCGTCGTGGCCGCTTGATCAGCGTTCTGCTCCCACGCTGCTGTCAGGCGCTCTGGCACAGCGGCGGCAGGAGTCCGTCGCCCGGCCAGAAGGGTTGCTCGGCCGCAAGGCCGGTGAGGAACACGCCGACCTCGGTCAGGACCTTGGTGCGGTCGTCCGGTCCGTAGACGGTGAACTCCCCTGCTGCAGCGTCGAAGGCGCGCACCTGGCTCTCGGGGCCGGTGCAGATCAGGGCCCGGGCGACTTCGGGGAGTCCGAGGCTAAGGGCGTCGCACATCTGGGTGCGCACAAGGTGCACCAGGTCGACGGTGGCGCGCTCCCAGTCGCCGACCGTCGGCCAGTCGGCGCCGCCGTTCAGTTCGTGGGTGAGGGTGGCCAGCGGGATGATCTCGCCCGGCTTCCTTCCTCGGGTGAGGAGGTCGTGGATCCGGGTGCCGTCAGGCTGGAGTACCCGCGGGTGGAGCAGGGTGTCGGCGGCCACGAGCGTGGTGTTGATCTCCTGGGTTCCGGGGCCGGGGAAGTAGGGCTCGTGTGCGAAGAGCAGGTAGACGGCTGAGGTGCGGGCAGCGGTGTCGGGCTCGGGCATGACGAGTGCTCCCTCCAGTGGTGATGTGCCGGGCATGTGCTGAGGTGCTTGCCGTGTCGTCGACCGGACGCCAGGCGGCCGCCCCGGCTTACGGGCCTGGTCCGCGTTGTCCGGGCCAGCCTCGGCGGGTGCCTGCTTGTGGATCTGGGCGACCTGGTCGGCGAGCTGGAGCATCAGCCGTTCGCGGGCGATCAGTTCGCATGAGGCCGAGCGGGTGTCGTGCGTTTGGAGCAGGTCGGCGGCGTCCCACAGCAGTTGCTGGCCGATCTCAGCCACCGGCGCAGCTCGTAGCGCTCACTGCCGGCGGCGGCCTGGATGAGGCAGGTGTGCAGGGCTGCGAGGCGCTGGAGGTAACGGCAGGCGCTGGCGCCTTCGACGCTGCGGACGTGTTCGCGGGCCCGGGCGTCCAGCGTGGTCGGCAGGTCTTCGGCAAGCAGCGGCGCGAGCACGATCGCTGGCAGGGCGACGTCGGCGGGGATGCCATCGGCCATGGCGAACAGGCCGGCGACCAGGCTGAAGAACGCGACCGCGACGGTGACGAAGCGCAGCGAGCCGGGGATGCCAGGGGCCAGGCCGATACGCCGGGCGGGGCGTCTGGTCAGCCAGCGCAGGGCCAAACGCTGCGTGGGTGTGGCCGATGGGGTGAGGACTCCGATCTCGAGGGGGAACTCAGGCCGGGAGCCGTCGCCTGGGACAGTCCAGGCGAGCCAGCCCCACAGGGTGCGCTCGTAGACGAGCACAGGTTCGCACTCGGCTGTGCACGTTTGATCGCGGACGTGGCCGGTTCGCAGGGCGCGTGCGTGTTCCGCCTCCCACCGGCCCAGGTCAGCCGCGAACGGGTGCAGGTGCTGGGTGAAGCCGCTTGGCGGTGGTGTGCGGCGGGTGTCGGTCACGGGTTGCTTCCTTTCGGTTGGTCGGTCAGGCGGAGGCGCACGTCGTGCAGCGGCCGTCGCCGTCGGGGTGGGCTCGCTTGCGAGTTGGTCCGGGGCAGGTGCGGCACAGCGGCCAGCCGAGGCAGGTGGGGCAGAGGTCTTCGCCGGGGGCGGTGGCGGGCACGCCGCAGCCGGCGCACTCGACGAGGGCCCGGTAGGTGAGGGCTTGGGTCACGGAGCGGGCGGCGGCCGCTGTCGATGACCGCTCCCTGGTCGCCTCCGCGAAGGGTTCGTCCGGCGGGGCCGCGCCGGGGCGGGTGGCGGTGGCGGGCGGCGGGTAGGCCTGGGCGGCGCGGAGCCGGGCGGCGATGATCGCACCGATGGAGGTGCGCACCGGATTCGGCAACGGTCGGCCGGTGATGACGTGGCGCAGCTGCTCGGAACTCCAGCCGGCCTCCAGCATCACGGTCGCCACGCGGCCTTGATCGGTCAGTGCCGGCCCGGTCAGCAGCAGTTCGGGACGGCTCGCCCCGATGTCCAGAAGCAGCTGGATACCCGCGTGCATCTCGTCTGCCGAAGGCGGCGGCTTCGGCGACGTCGTCGCGTGCGAGGGGGCCGTCCGTGCGTTCGTGCGCGCGGCGTCGCCACGGTCGCACGGACGGACGGGGTTGGTCTTCTGCTTGTTGGTCTTCTTAACGATGGTGTTCTTAGTGCCGGGATCAGCCAACACTGGCTCAGCCAATCCTGGATAACCCGACTCTGGTTGTGAGCTGGGGTTTTGCAGGGCGGGCAGGTCGGTGATGAAGTACAGGGCCTGCCCGAGCGTGCCGTCGGGGTTGCGGCCCCGGTCGCGCAGCAGGAATCCGTGGTGCTCCAGTTCCTCCAGGCCGGTGGTCACGGCGTCGACGCGTTCGCGGCCGTGTCGGGCCAGGTTGGCGACGGTGATCTGCCAGCCGTCCCGGTGGGTGCTGATGTAGCCAAACAGTCCCTTCGCCTTGAAGGAGATCCGGCTGTCCCTAAACAGCGCGTTGGCGATCTGCGTGAACTGGTCCCCTGCCATCACCCCGCGGCGGATGCCCGCGCCGAAGTCGGTGTCGCTGCCGGGTTCCCGGAAGGTGGATGCTGGGTCGATCGGGGGAACGTCCGGGGCGGCGGGACGGTCGGTGATGCTGTAGACGATCTCTCCGAGGGTGCCGTTGGGGCGGCGCACGCGATCGCGGACCAGATAGCCGAACTTCTCCAGCTCGTTCAGTCCTGCCCGCACCGCGTCTCGCCCGTCGGGACCTAGGGCGACGAGGGCGGCGATGGTCACCAGCCATCCGTTGCGGTGGGTGCTGATGTAGCCGAAGAGTCCCTTCGCCCGGTACGAGATGCGGCTGTCGCGGAACAACCCGTTGGCGATCTGCGTGAACTGATCGGCCGCCATCACGCCGCGGCGGACCCCGGATCCGAAGCCGCTCATCGCGCCGTCCGGTATGCAGGCCGCGTGCGGTGGCCACGGCAGCACACCGTGCCCGCCGGGGTGGGGCGGCCGGTGGGCGCGAAGGCGGAAGCGTACGTGCGTTCCATGCCGTCAGCTCATCCGCCGACCCCGACCAGGCTGACGGCCATGAGCCCCGACCATCGGTCACGATCCGGCAACGCGGCCTTCTAGCTGCCGTGGTCGGGGTCGTGGTCGGGCCGACCACGCCTTGCCAGCACGGTGCGCACTCGTTGCGCAGCCCCGATTGCGCAGCCTCCGTGGGCGTTGCGCAATCGGCCTGCGCAACCGATCGAGGGTCGTGCGCAGTCGGGTTGCGTGCAGCGGGTGCGCAGTGCGGCCCGTGGAGCCCGATGTCTTCTTGCGCAGGGCCGGGTGTGCCGATGCGCAGGCCGCCCCCGCGGGTCTGGCGGTGTCCTTCTGCGCACCCGCGGACCACGTCTGCCGGGGTGCAGCAGACGGGTGTTCGCGCATCCGTCGGCGGGGTGCCGGCAGATGACGCGGTGAGCGCCAGCAGACCCACGTCGGGCCCATGGTCGGGTCTGTGGTCGGGCCGACCATGGCCCCGACCACGGGCTTCGTGTCCCCATCGTGACCGTGGTCGGGGTCTCGTGGTTGGTGGTCGGGTCGGGGCCGGCGGGTTTTCTCAAGGTCAGCAATTACACGTTCTGACCTGGGAGTTTGACCATGTCTCCTGGCAAGCAGGCCTCATCGAGCGAGGCTGCTGCTCCGATGGCGGGTGGCGCCCGGCTGGAGGCGATGCGGCGCCGCGTCCGGCTCTCGCGCCTGGCGGTCTGGACCCTCATCGCGGCCGGCCCCGTCGCCCTGGCCGTCACTGTCGCCTCCACCCCGACCACGGTCGAGGCGGCTACTCCGGCCAAGCCCACCGCCGTGCGCACCGCGGCGGCCGCCGCCGACCCGGCCGGCTATGCGCAGTTGTTCGTCAGCGCGTGGCTGCGCAGCAGCGCCGTTGATGCGACGACTGCGCAGGCGCGGCTTGCACAGTCGATCGCGCCGGACGTCGAGTTGCCCAGCCCGGCAGCGGGTGCGCAGTCGCGGCCTGCGTCTGTGACGGCGGTTCGCAGTGCGCAGCGCGCGGGCGGTGCGTGGTCGGTGACGGTGGCTGCGCAGTACGCCGACGGATCGGTGCGCTATTACGCCGTCCCGGTGGCCGCCGACGCCTCGGGCGCTTCGTTCACGGTGACCGGTGCGCCCGGAGTGGTGGCCGGCCCGCGGCGGGCCGAGGTGCCGAAGTCGCCGTACAGCGTGAGTGTCCCGGAGGGTGATCTTTCCTCCGCGGTCGGGGAGTTCCTCGCCGCCTACCTGACCGGTGCCGGAGAGGTTGCCCGCTACCTCGCGCCCGGTGTGCAGATGTCGGCGGTCTCCCCCGCCCCGTACACGGCGGTCTCCGTCGAGCAGGTGTCCGCGGTCGAGGAGGCCGCGGCCGCCGAGAAAGTTCCGGCCGACGGCACGGCGGTGCGGGTCCTGGTCCGGGTGGAAGCCCGGGACGCCCGGGGCCGGTGGCCGCTGGCGTACGAGCTCACGCTCAAGGCCCGCTCCGGCCGGTGGGAAGTCGCCGCGCTTGAGTCCGGTACCGCTCAGGACGGGGCTGTCCAGTGAACACGGTGCACAGCCTGGTGCTCGCCGGGCAGCTTAACGACCTCGGCGACTCCTGGATCAACATGTTCAAGGAGTGGGCGACCAAGGGTCTGCAGGCCGGTCTCGTCTGCCTCGTCGTCGTCATCATGATCCAGAAGTTCAGCCTCAAGGCCGGTATCGGCGCCTTGCTGCTGATGATCATCGCGCTCGGGCTGTACAACTCCCGCGACAGCCTCGCGAACATGTTCGAGGACGAGGTGAAGAACCCGGCCAAGGGCGCACCAGCCGTCACCGGCGTCGTCCAGTCCGAACTCCCGTCCTCTCGTGACCACTCGCCGGGTGTCGGAGGCTGGCTGTGACCGCGGCAGCGGCGCGGGTGGGCCGCTTCTACACCGCCGCCCGGCGCCATCCCTGGGTGCTGGGCAAGGTCGCCGACTGGAAGATCCCGCTCGGTCCCTACACCCCCGCGCAGATCGCGGTGGCCGTCGGCGGCGGCTTCCTTCTGATCAAGACCGTCAGCTGGTGGTCGTGGATGGGGCCGGTCCCCATCGTCGCGTGGGGGCTGGCGATTTGGGCGGTACGCCGGCCGAAGATCCGGGGCCGTGCGCCGCTGCAGGCCGCGTTGGGCTGGGTGCTGCTCGGCTGGCAGCCCAGGGGAGGTCGGATCGGTGGGCGGGCCGCCCGCGACCGCGCGCCCCGACCGCTGCTCGGCGGCTTCACCATCGAGGGCGCGCCCGCGCCGGGCCCCGCTGTGGAGGCCTCACCGTCCCCTGCGGCTCGGCAGAGTGCCCCTCGCGCGCCGCTTGTGCGCCCGGCCGCTGGTCCCTGGTCGGTCCGCCGCCACATGGAACCGGCTGCTCCCGCACTGCCGGCTGGGCCGGTCTCTGGTGTGCAGCAGCTGCTCGCGCTCGCCCAGCAGGGGGGTGCGCGGTGAGGGTTCCGATCCGTCACATCGCCGGGCACCTGGTGTGGTCGACGCAGGGCAGCGTGTGGGCCGTCTACCGCCTTCACCCGGGGCCGGACGCGCAGGGCCAGCGTGAGGAGACCGTCCAGGGCACGTACGTGCCCGCCGCGGTCCGCGACGAACAGCTCGCCAAGATCACGCATCTGGTGCGCTCCCTGTCCGGGGCCCCGCGGCTGTTCGGCCTGTGCGCGCAGGTCGATCCGGGTGAGATCGCCCTGAAGATGATCGAGGGCATCGAGCCGGCCGAGCAGGCACCTGGTGCGGGCCGGCACCCGTGGGTGGAGAACGTCGAAGCCACCCTGGAGCTGCTGGACGACCAGGAGATGCACCGCCGCACCCTGTGGCTGGCCGTGCCCCTGCAGACCGAGACCAGCGGACTGCAGGTGGCGGCGTCTCTCGGCGCGGCGTGGGCCGAGATCGCGCCGATGCTGGGCATGCGCCCGGCGCCGGTGGCGCGGCGTGAGGTGAGCGCCTACCGCGAGCAGGCCTCCCGGGTAGAGGCCGCGCTCGCCGGCGGCATCGCCTTCCGCCCGGCCCGCCCGGCGGAGATCGTGTGGATGATCCAGCACGCCCTGCACCGAGGCCTCGCCGAGCCCCTGCTCGCCGAAGCCGAGACCAGCGAGTTGTACGGCGGGCAGATCCGGGACGGCGTGCTGCGCTCCCCGAGCTACGCCGACCTGGGCCAGGTCCGCCTGCAGGAAGGGGGCATCGACCCCGACCTCGACGACGTCGATGAACTCAAGACTGCGGCCCGGATCACGCGGTCGGGCCGCAAAGCCTGGTGGCGGGTGAATACCGGCTCGCCGCTGGGGCGGCGCTGGTTGCAGGTCGAGTCCGACGCCGGAGTCGGCTACCAGGCGCAGTTGGCGCTGGCCGAGTGCCCGCCCGCGGTCAGCCAGGATGCCGCTGGTCTGTTCGCCCAGCTGGAGATGCTCGACTTTCCGGTCGACTACACCGTCGACCTGACGCTCGTGCCTGCGGAGAAGGCCCGCGAGCAGGTGCGGCGCAAGAAGAACGAGCTGATCGACCAGGCTGACCAGTACGACGTCCGCCCCACCGGCATGCCCGCCTCGCTCACCGAGGCCGCCCGCGACCTGGGCGAGCTGGATGCCCGCCTGTCCCGCACGTCGGTCGAGGTGGAGGTGCAGTCCGTCACCGCACTGACGGTGTGGGGGCCGACAGCGGCCGTCTGTGATGCCCGGGCCCGCGCCCTGTCGGCGCTGCTCGGCGGCGCCGACTACCGCGCTGTGCGCCCGGCCGGCCTGCAGGAGGCCCTGTTCGCCCTGGGCCTGCCCGGCACGGTACGGCCGGGTGTGGTGCGGGAGTTCACCCAGCATCAGATCAGCGAGGACTGGGCGCTGGGCGGTGCCTTCACCGTGGGCGAGGTCGGCGACCCCAACGGCATGTTCCTCGGCATCGACCTGGACAGCGGCACAACCCGCCCGGTGATGATCAACGTGGCGGACGCGCCCAAGGTCGACGCGTCCGCCTCGATGGGGATCGTCGGGGATCTCGGTGCGGGCAAGAGCGTGCTGCAGAAGCTGATCGCGGAGGCGGTGTGGGCGCGCGGCGGCTGCGCGATCTGCATCGACCGCACCCCCGTCCGTGAGTGGGCCACCTTCGCTCGCACCGCGGCCAAGGGCCGCGCCCAGATCATCGACGCCGCCCAGGCCGAAGTCTCCATCGACCCGCTGCGCATGTTCGACGGGCCGGAGGGACGGCACTACGCCCTGTCCTACCTCACCCTGCAGCTCGGTATCGGCCCGATGAGCACCAGCGGCGAGGTCCTCCACCATGCCGTCGAGCAGGCCGTCGCCGGCCCGGAGCCGTCCATGCACCGCGTCTTGGAAGTCCTCGAGGAGATGGCCGGAAGCGAGGTGGGCAAGCGGAAGGACGCGGCCTCCACCCTCGCCGGCCTCATCCGCGTCGTCGCCACCAACTCCCTGGCCCGGATGGTCTTCGACCCGACGCTGCCGCCGGTGCGGCTGGACGCCTCCAGCACCACCGACATGATCGTGATCACCACGACCGGTCTCAAGCTGCCTCCCAAGGCAGCGTTCGACAAGCCCGAAGTGCTGCACCAGCAGCCGCTGGAGGCCCTGATCGGCCGCGCGGTCCTCTACCTGATCGCCGCGATCGCCAGGCAGACCGCGTTCGAGGACCCCGAACGCTTCACCCAGGTGGTCCTGGACGAGCTGTACTGGCTGACCTCCTCTGCCGAGGGCACCGCCCTGGTCCACGAGATCCTCCACGACGGCCGCAAGCACGGCGCCGGGCTCCTGGCCGGCTCGCACGACGCCGAGGAACTCGGCCCCGACCGCGGCCTCATGGCCTACCGGGCGCTCGCCCGCACCACCGACCGCGAACGTGCCCGCCGCGGCCTGGAGTTCGTCGGGCTCGACCCGAACGACGACGCGTTGGTGCGTCTAGTGACCACCGGCCTGTCCCCCGTGGGCCAGAAGGGCCGGGAGGGCGAGTTCCTGCTGACCTGCCCCCGGCAGAACACCGGCCGCATCAAGGTCTCCATCCCCCGCATCCCGCGCATCACCACCTCCATCACCACCACGCCCGGACGCCGCACAAGCGCTGCCCCGCCCTCTGAGGCTGTGGATGCCCGTCCGAAGGAGCACGTGCGATGACCACTTCTTCCTGGGACCGCGCCCGGCGCATCTCCGCGGCCGCGAGCATGCTCACCGTGATCGCCATCGTCATCGGCACGGTCATCCTCACCTTTGGGGTGGGCGTGCCGGACGCGTGGTGGCCGCATACCGGGCAGGCCTTCGCCGCTGACACGCGCACCGCGCACCACGATCCCTGTGCCTTGATCGTCGGCCCGGCCAAGGCGTACTGCGAGCGGGGCGCCACCACCGGCACCGCAGAACGGCGGGACGTGGCGGGTGCAGCGTGGAGGCTGGGGACCGCCGGTGCGGGTGCGGCTGCCCTGGTGGTGTGGCGGCTGCGGGCCGCTGGGCAAAGGCGGCGCTGAAGTGTTCCGTCCAGACCGCGCGACCTGGCGTTCGGCCGGCTTCGTCGTGCTGCTCACCGGAGTGTTCCTCATGGTGAACACCCAGGTCGTGTACGCGGCCAGCAGCAACAGCGAGACCGGAGACCTGCTCGCTCCGCTGAACATCACCTCCTCCGAGGGCGTGCCGATCGACGGGTACGACCTGAACGCTTCAGGCGGATCCATCGTCGCCTTCAAGACGCAGGCCCTCGCCTTCGCGCTCAGCGGCCTGTTCACCCTGATCCGGCTGCTGGTGGGGCTGGCGGGTTGGGCAATCGAGGTCGCCTTCCGGTTCCCGCTGCTGAAGATCCTTGCCCGCCCGGCGCAGAAGGTCGCCGACACCTACGACACCGTGGTGGTCGACACCCTGGGGCTGAAAGGTCTGCTGCTGGCCTGGGCGTTTGTCTTCGCCGGATTCATGATCGTGCGCGGGCGGGTCGGCCGCGGTCTGGGCGAAATCTTCCTCACCCTGCTCATCGGGGCGATTGCCGCCTCGGCACTCATCCGCCCCGACACCCTGCTCGGCACGGACGGCCCTTTGGGCCAGTCCCAGCAGGTGGCTGCCGAGGTCGCACAGGAGAGCGTCAATTCCTACGACTGGGGCGGCAAGCTCGCCAGCTATGACCCGTGCGCCGGCATGGCCGGCAACGCCGAGCTCAAGTGCGAGGAGCGAGAAGGCGAAGGAGCGGTTTCCTCAACCGAGGTGGCCCGCCCCATCCAGGATTCGATCACCAACGCCTTGATCGTCAAGCCGTTCATGCTCCTTCAGTACGGGCGCATCCTCGACCCGGCTAAGACTGCCGACCGCAAGGCCTACGCCGTCCACCTCAAGTGGATCACCGGCGGGTACATGCCCCGCTCAGGCTCCTCGGACAGGGCGAAGGACGCCTGCAGCAAGATCATCGGCCCGGCCAAGAAGTACTGCGAGCGCGACGTCGACGGCGGCACACCGAGCGGCGGCACCGATCTCCCGGAGTTCACGCCCGGAGGCGAACTCCTCGACGCCTCCAACGCGATCGTCACCGACGAGGACCAGGCGTTCGCCGCATTCCTCGCCGACATGAAGAAGGCCAGCCCGGTCGGCAAGTCGTGCGCCGCCTACGCCGAGAAGCCCACCTGGTGGCGGCTCGGTGGCGCGTTCCTGCTGCTGATCGCCGCCCTGTTCATCTGCGGCATGCTGCTGTCCAGCGCCATCGTGCTGCTCGGCACCCAGGGCATCTGCGCGGCCGCCGCGGCCGCCGGCGGCGTCACCTTCATCGCCGCCATGCTGCCAGGACCCCCGCGGCAGAGCGTGTGGAAGTGGCTGTCCCTGTGGGGCATCGCGGTCCTGGCCGTGGTCGGGATCTGCGCGTTCATCCCGTTCTTCGGGATCGCCGTCGACGCCACCATCACCAACGGCCCGCAGCTGATGGTGGAGCGGATCCTGCTCATCGACGTCCTCGCCATCGCAGGCGCGGCGGGGCACCGCCGCCTGTTGACCGGCATTACCTCCTTCGGCCGGCGCATGGCCATGCGGATGCGCTACGCCAAGGTCGGCGGCACCCACATGCCGGGCGACACCTCCGAGCTCGGCGCCGCGCTCGCCATGAACTCCCCCGCAGCAATGGGCGGATACGGCGGCGGGCTGCGCGCCTTCGCCGGCGGGGGCGGCGGCAGGTTCGGGATGCTCGGCACCCGGCAGCGGCTGATGGGCGCGCTCACCTCCCTGTTCGACGGCGCGGGCATGCCGGTGGACACTGGCGGGCTCCTCGCCGATGCCACCGCCGAAGCCGGGCGGGGGCTCGCCCCGCTGACTGCGGCGGCGGCCGTGGGTGGGCTGGGCGCACGGCTCGGCGCCAAGGGCGCGCACTGGTTGCTGGTCGGCCGCCGTCCGGACAAGGAGCAGTTGGCCAAGTGGCGCAAGCCCACCGCAGATGGCGACCCGGGCGCGGGCGGGCTTTCGGGCGGCGGGGACGGTGGCTCAGGCGGCGGCGTAGGTCCGCGTCGGCCTTCAGGGCCGCCCGACCGGTACCGCAACGAGCAGGGCCAGGTCGTCGACCGCAACACCGGCCAAGTGCTGCACGACCAGAACAGCGACCGCACGCTGCTGTCGACCCGGGCCCACAACCGGCTGGTCCGTTTCCGCGGGTACCGCATTCTCAACCGGGGCGGCCGGGCCGCGTACGGGGCGACGGTCGGTCTGCCGGCGAACGTCCGCCGGGCGCGGTCGGGGGGCTCGCGCTACTCCCAGGACGCCCGCCAGCAAGTGCGGGTATGGGGCAACACCGTCCGCGAGGACGGCCGGGCCTGGGGCGACACGGGGCGTCACGTGGCCCGTGTCCTGCGGGAGAACAGCGACAGCGGCGGACCTGGTCCATTCGCCAGCCGCCGCCTGCCGACTGCAGCCACGCCGGCGCCGCCCCCTCGCCCGGCAACGCCTGCGCGTCCCGCACCGTCCGGCCGTCCCTCGGGTGGCCGTCCGGCACCTGCCCCCGCGCGGCCCGCTCCGTCGGCGGGTAGTCCCGCGGCAACTCCGGCGCCGGCACCGCTCCCGCGCCGGGACGGCCCTACCCCGCAGCCTCGGTCCGATCTCGGCGGGCCCGTTCTCCCCGGAGGCGGGAGCGCCCGCAACCGGACGCGTGACGAGGCGCGGGCCCGGATGCAGGAGCTGATGCGGCGCACGGCGCCCGAGGCCGAACGTCTGCGCCGGGAGCGGGCCCGGCAGCGGGACGAGGACGGTGACGACGAGTGAAGCCGCCGGGACGCCGCGTCCGGCGGTGGGGATGCATGGTGGCGCTGCTGATGTTCGCTGCCGTGTGCTGTGCCGCGCCGGTCGGGAACGCAATCAGCGCGTACGTCGCGCTGAAGACGGGTGCACAGGACGACGGCGGAATCGCCGAAGGGGGCAGCGCCGCCGACATCCCTGCCCGGATGCTGGCCGCCTACAAGAAGGCCGTCCAGCAGGTCGGAAAATACGTGCCGAAGTGCCAGGGCATGCGCTGGCCGATCCTGGCCGGGATCGCGAAGGTCGAGTCCAACCACGCCATCGGCAGGAACATCGCCGCAGGCGGCGACATCCGCCCGAAGATCTACGGGGTGCTCCTCAACGGCTCCGGCCAGGGCGGCAACACCACCGTTTTCCCTGACACGGACGGCGGCAAGTGGGACGGCACGGCGAACGGGGAGCGCGCCGTCGGCCCCTTCCAGTTCCTGCCCTCCACATGGGAGGGAATCGGCAAGGACGCAGGCGGCGACAAGATCGCCGACCCGCACAACGCCGACGACGCCGCGCTCGGCGCCGCGATCTACCTGTGCGGAGGCGGCCGTGATCTGACCAAGCGGTCGCAGCTGAAAGCCGCGATCCTGCAGTACAACCACTCGAGCGAATACGTCGCCAACGTGCTGGGATGGATCGACCAGTACACGGCGGCCGCCAAGGACCCGGACCTGAAGAACGTCACGGGCAAGGTCCGCACCGTCATCGAGGCCGCGCTCTCCCAGCGCGGTGTCCCCTACTCGTGGGGCGGGGGCAACGCCAACGGCAAGTCGTACGGGCTCTGCTGCTCGCCCAGCGGCAAGAGCGGCGCGAACATCAAGGGCTTCGACTGCTCCGGGCTGACCCAGTACGCGTACGCGAGGGCCGGCATCAGCCTGCCCCGCACCGCGGCCGCCCAGGCCGGTGTCGGCAAGCGGATCCCAGCCGGACTCGGCACGAGCGCGCTCAAGCCAGGTGACCTCGTCTTCTACGCCACCGCTCCCGGACGCGATTCCACGATCTACCACGTCGGGATCTACGTGGGCAGCGGACAGATGGTCAACGCCGCCCGCCCGGGCACCGTAGTGCGCCTGGACGCCGTCAACGCGATGTCCGGCTATGCGGGGGGAGCACGCCTGCTGTGACCACCACCCCGCGCTCACCGCGCCTGCTGTTGCTGAGCACCGCCCTGCTCGCCGTCGCAGGCGTCGCTCTGTTGGGTATGCCGCATGGTCAGGAGCCGGCGGCTCCAGCGACGGCCTCGACCGCGCATGCGGCCACGGATCCGTCGTCGGCGGCTGCTCCGCTTACCGCCAGCGATCCGACCGTCGGCACGGCTCCCTCCGCGAAACCCGCTGCATCGACGCCGTCGGCCGTGGAGTCCGCTCTGCCGCCGCACGGCGAGGGTGTGGCCGGCGACCGGGCCATCCAGCGGAACCTGGAGGCAGCCTGGCCCGCTGACCTTCCCGCCGCCGACGAGCGGGAGTTGCTCACCGCCGGTCGTGCGCTGCTGCGCGCGGACGCCACCGGAGTCGGCCGCGAGAAGTGGCCAGGCGTCTTTGGCGACTCAGGCCAAGTGGTGGCCCCGGCGTTCGCCACCGCTCGCTTCCGCATCCAGGCCTCGATCGCCCGCCGCGACGGCAGCCCGAACAGGGCGGTGGTCCACCTGGTGTGGGCCGGCATGGACCGCGGCGGCACCTTCACCGACCTGCGCATCACCGACTGGTTCTTCACCCGCACTATCAAGAAGGGAGCAGCGACGTGGACTCCGCAGCCCCGTACCTGACGGACCGGGCCGACGACACGGCCGCTGGTCAGGTACTCGACCTGATCACCGGTCTGGTCGACGCCGCCGACTGGCTCTACGACCACTGGTACCTGCTCGCCCTGGCCATCGCCGTGTGCTGGGGCGTGGGCGAGCTGGTTGTACGTCGGCTCGCGGCGCGCGCCTCGGCCGAGCGGATGGCCCTGGAGCTAGTGTCCAACAGGCACTTCGCCCCGAGCCCGGAGGAGATCTTCCGCCGCGGCGTCCAGCTCGCTCGCGCTTCCACGGCCATGCCCTGGTGGGCGCCCCGCCGGGCGAAGACCGTGCAGATCAGGCTGCGCGCGGACGGCTCCAGCCCGCTGCGCTACCGCATCGAGGGCCCGGCCGGCGGCCAGCGGCTTTTGTCCATCACCCCCTTCGGGCCGGACGTCACCGTCAACCGGGCCCGCCCGATCGCCGATGAGCCACGGACGCACACCGTGCGCGCGGAATTCATCCTGCGCGGCAAACCCACTGCCCCGCTGCGCGAGGTGCCCCTCACCCCCGACCCGCTGCAGCCGCTCGTCGACGCCGTGTCCGACCTGCGCGCCGAGCTCGGCGACCTCGCCGAAATCCGGCTCGACATCCAGCGCGCCCCCAAATGGGCACTGCGGGCGCGCCGCCTGCAACTGATGGGCGCCGCGCGCCGCTCCGAACGCCGCGAGGCCCAGCGGGCCGCGCGCTGGCTGCGGCAGGACGCCAGCGGCATCGAGGACTCCCTCACCTGGCAGATGCAGCAGCTGCTCAGCGACAAGCCCGCTGCGAGCGCCGGACGGCGGCTTGTCATGCCGCCGGTGCCCCGCCGAGTGGAGCCGGCCGAGGCGCTGGGCAAGCTCGCCGACGACGACCACCTCGTCCGGGTTCAGCTGCTGGTGATGTGCGCCTCGAACACCGAGGGCCGCGCCCAGGCCCGGCTCGCGCAACTCCAGGCCGCCCTCGACGTGTTCGGCGGCCGCTCCAGGTGGGCCATGCGCGGATGGCGGCTGGGACCGTGGCGGATCGGCGCCGACCACTGGCCCACCAAGCGTGGGTTCGAGCGCCGCTGGACCCTGGCGCACTGCCAGCCGCCCCGCGCGAACTGGGTGAGGCTGGAAGAGCTGACGGGTCTGCTCAAGCCGCCCACCATGCACTGCCGTCTGCCAGTGCTCGCCGGGGAACTGCCAACGTTCAAGTTCGGCGATCCCGAGCTGCTACTGCAGGGCATCTACCGGAGCCCGGACGGCCGCGAGCGCCTGGTCGCCACCTACGCCGAGGAAACCCTGTTCGAGGTTGGTGTGGGCAAGGCCGGCGGCGGCAAAACCGAGCGGGCTTTGGCACAGGCGATCGGCTGGGCCCATGCCGGGGGCGGGCTGCTGTTCGTCGACCCTCACCGTGACTCCTGGCCCCGAGCCACCACCTTCCTCGCGCACCAGGACCTCATGCCGCGGATCGCCCTCGTCGACCTCAACGGCCTCGGCGCCAACCCGCAGGTGAGCTCATGGAATCCACTCGGCATGCACCAGGGCCAAACGGCACACGAGGTCGTCGAAGCGATCACCGACGCCTACGCCTCCGCACTGGCCTGGGACGATGCAACCGCACCCCGCGCGATCACCATCCTCACCGCCGCGCTGGCCGTCCTGGTCGCCGTCAACGAGGCCGCCTGCCAGGCCGGCCGCCCCGAGGACCAGGCCACGATCTTCCACGTGCGGGCACTACTCACCGATCCCGCCTTCCGCAAGGCAGCGCTCGCCGCGGTGGCCGACCGCCTACATGAGGAGACCCGGTCCTGGTGGCAGGTGGTCTTCCCGACCCTGCCGCCCGACGCATTCGCCGTGGTCCTCAACCCGATCGCCCGCCTGGCCGCAAACCCCATCACGCGTGCCTTCCTCGGCCAGCCGGTCGGCGTCTACAACATCCGCGCCGCGATGGACTCCCGGATGGTCGTGTGGGTGTGCCCAGGCGGCAACGGGCCCACCGACCGGCTGGTGACCGCGCTACTGGCCCGCGATCTGCTGCGGGCCGTACGCTCCCGGCGTGACACCCCGGAAGCCAAGCGGGTGCCGTTCCGCCCGTACTTCGACGAGCTGATCACGCTGACCGGCGCGGCGCCGGAGACCATCGCCGCCATGTTCGAGGACTTCCGCAAGTACAAGTGCCAAGTCCACGGCATGACCCAACTGCTGGCACGCCTTCCCTCGCCGGTGCGGCTGTCCCTGGTACAGAACGCCTCCACACTCGCCACCACCGCCGGATCGAAGTCCGCGATCGCACCAATCACCGCCGAGTGGGGCGAGGACCCCAGCCCGGACCGAGTGGCCACCATGGAGCGGTTCGAGCACTACGTGTCCATGAACGTCCACGGCCGCCGGGTGGGACCGGTGCAGCTGCGCGGGCCCCATCTCGACGCGATCTTCGCCGCTCAGGCCCGCCCGCGGCAGGTTCCCGCGCTGGAGCAGGCCGCCCTCGCGAACGCCGGAGCACTCCCCCTGGATCAACTCACCGACCACTCAGCCCAGCAGATCAGCCGTGTCGCCGCCTTCCTCGCGGAGCACTCCCCCGCCACCGCCACCCCCGTCCCTCTGACGAAGGAGGAATACGAGTGATCACCGCCCAGCCGGAGGACCGTGCGGCTGCGGGCTTCACGCCCACCCCCACCGAGCCTCTCAAACATCAGCTCCTGGCCACGCGCGCCCAGCACCGCATGGCATCCCCCCATCAGCTGCATGTCCTGTTGCGGCCCGACCGCTGCCGCCAGTCGGTCTCGGAACAGCTGAACGACCTGCTCGGCCAGCGCCTGATCGACTTCGCCGTGCTGCCGCAATCCCATCGCACCTGGGTCTGGTACCTCACGCCGAAGGGCGCCCGCCTCACCCGGGACCGGCCCACGCTGCGGGGCCGTCCGCCGTATCCGATCACCTCGGCAACGGTCGCCTCGCTCAAGACCCCGCACACCCTTACCGTCCTGGGTACGCATCTGGCCTTCGTCGCCGATGCCCCCGCCGCGGCGACGAGCGCGGTCACCTGGACTGGACCCCCGAGGTGTTCCACTCGATCGGCGACGGAGAGAGGGTCGTAGCCGACGCCGTCATGCGCTACGCACTCATCGACGGCCAACAGCGGCGGAAACTGGGGGCATTCATCGAGATTGACCGGACCACCATGAGCAGCGAACGCCTAGCGTCCAAGCTGGGTTGTAGGCGTACGAGCCGCAGCCCGTCGGCCAGCGCCAGCAGGCAGGCGGGCCCGGCTGGCTGCGCTGCTATCCGGTGTTCCCACGAGTCCTGTTCGTGCTGACCGGCGCTTCCCAGCAGACGATGGACAACCGAATCAGCGACCTCAAGGCCATGGTCACCCATCATCCCCTCGTGGCCGACCTGGCTCGCGAGGTGCCGCTGGGAGCCACCATCCTCGACGACCTCGAAAACCACCAACCCACCGGACACGTATGGGCACCGCTCACCGGCGGCGAGCGCCGCTCATGGACGGAACTGTGAGCACAATCGGCCAATTCCTCAGGGATCCCAGGGGTGGCGCTTTTTGTATCCCTCCCCGTGATCGGGCGTGACCTGATGTGTCCCCCGTCGTTTCAACATACCTGCCCGGGGGCTCGTTAGCGCACGCGATCAGCGAAGAGGTAGAACTGCAAACCGATTCCCAAGTTCCGAAAGTGACCAAAAGTGATCGCCGCTACGAGAGTGAACTCGACCATGAGGCTGGGAAGTTGACCGGCACATGCGTAACCTTGCGACCACACAACGCACATTAGCGCAGCTCGACCAGGTTTCATCAGGCGAGCTACGGGGGCGCGTCCTCGCCAGACGACCACCCAAGGCGCGCCGAACGGGGAGGCATCGTGACACGACGCACACACCGCACTGTCCGCTCCACTGTTCGCTTCCGAAATCTTGCCGCCGCCTCCGTCATGCTGTGTGCCGCACTCGCCTTGTCCGCGTGCAGTTCCTCCGACAGCAATGGTGAAGCGGTACCCCAGACATCGTCGGCTTCACCGACGTCCTCTGCCTCCGAGGACCCGACAGAAGTCGCCAAGAAGGAGGCGATTGCGGCCTACCAGGGCTACTGGCGGCAGATGGAGAGGCTCTACGCCGACCGAAGCGGTGCCGGTGCGGACCTTGGTAAGTACGCGGCCTCAGCTGCCTTGAAGAATGCGGAGGCTGACGCCAAGCATGCCCATGAGCGTGGACGCATCAACATCGGCGCTGTCACCGTCATCGCACCTACGGTCACCAAGTTCGATGCCGAGGGAGGGATGCCGAACGCCACCATCTCCAGCTGCCTCGATGTCTCAAAGTGGCAGACCGTCGATGCGGAAACCAAGAAGCCGGTGTCCCTCCCGAGTAACCGACTGACGAAGTACCTGATCGTCAGCGTGGTTGAGAAGAGGTCGCAAGGATGGCGGGTCATCCGCGATGAGCCCCAGGGGAAGTCATGCTGACTCGCCGCGTTGCCGTCACGGCGGCGACGCTTCTGCCCTTGCTAACCGCGCCCTCCACTAGCTATGCGGACGGAGACCCCAAAGGTAGTGGCAGGGCCGAATGCGGTCTGTACACCTGTCAGGTTGAGGCCGACGTCCCAGGTCAGGCCGGTAGCCAAGAGGGGGGCCTCAGCAGCACGGGCGAGACGGGCGAAGGCGGCTCATCGGACAGTGTTGACGACCCCTTCAAGAATGTCTGCACCTACAACCTCGCAGACCCACAGCCACCCGCCGGCAGCCTGGACTGGGAAGGCCACAAGCCCGGCGACGGAGCTGTGTACGAGCAGCGCTGCACGAGAGACGGAGGAAACCTCACCATCGTCCGGATGGTGTGGCTAGCCGACCCGCCCCAGCAAGACGCTGTCGACCCGGCTGTCTTGGCGCAGCAGGCCGTAGACAAGATGACCCTCCTCGGCCCTGACATCGCCAGTCCGCGCCCGGCCGGGAAGTACACCGTGGGCGTGCCGATGTGGTTGTGGGTGAATCAGAGCGCCACGACCTACGGGCCCAACACGGCGTCGGCCTCCGCGGGCGGCGTCACGGTGACCGCAACCGCCAAGGTGTCGAAGATCGAGTGGCGGATGGATGATGGCGCCACCGTGACGTGCGCGGGTCCCGGCACGCCCTACAGCGCTTCCGCCGGCATGGCTCAGTCCCCGACGTGCGGTCACGTCTATTCGAAGACGTCAGCAGGCAAGCCGAGCGGCAAGTACCAGGTCACCGCGACGTCGACGTGGACGATCAACTGGCAAGGCGGTGGGCAGGGCGGCCAGCTCGCCGAGACCCGGCAGTCCCAAATGCAGGTGGCGGTCGGCGAACTGCAGGTCATCAGGTAGCGCCGCCGGAAGGACAGAACGGTGAGCAAGACCCAAGAACGTGTAGACACAGCCCCGAACGGATTCCCCCGGCAGGGACGCGTGGCGGGACCGGTGGTGCCGCCGCGGGTCTCGGCTCGCAGGCGTCGGCCCGGTGTCATCGCACTGTCGCTGGCGCTGATCGCCGCCGGGGGCGCTGGTGTTGCCGTCCTGCTGCTCCAGGTCGGCAACCGCACGGACGTGGTGACCGTGGTCCGCGATGTCCAGGTCGGCCAGGTCCTCACCGAGGACGACTTGGGCAAGGCGTCTGTCGCCCTGGACCCGGCCGTCAAGGCGGTGCGCGCCGTGGACCTGAAGTCGGTGGTGGGCAAGCGAGCCGCCGTCGAGCTCATGCCCGGCTCCTTGCTCGCCCCTTCGCAGGTGACGAAGGACTCGCTGGTGAAGGCCGGCGAGCAGCTGGTGCCGATCGGCCTGGAACCCAAGCAGATCCCGGCCACCGCGCTGGTGCCGGGCCAGAAGGTCGAGCTGGTGCACGTCCCTGCTCAGGGAACGACGGACACCGGCAAGACGTCCGACGCCGCGCCGCAGACCATCGACGGCCGGGTCGTGAAGGCATCCAGCGCCGCCCCGGGTACGGGAATCGTGGTCGTCGACGTGGCCACCTCTGCCACTGACGGGCCCACGGCCGCCGCATGGGAGGCGGCCGGCACCCTGCGCCTGGTCCTCGCTGCCCCGGACGGCGCCTGATGGCTGTGATCGCGCTCGCTGGTTGCAGCGGTGCGCCCGGCGTGACCACGAGCGCTCTCGCCCTGCTGCTGTCGTGGCCGCTGGAGGCGGGCCGGCGGATGATCCTGGCCGAGTGCGACCCGGACGGCGGGGCCGTGCTGCACGGCCTACTGCAGGGCACGCTCGGCGACCGGTACGGGCTGCGCAACCTCTCGGTCGCCGCCCGAAAAGGCGAGTTCAGCGACGCCTTCTGGCGGCAGCTGATCGACCTGAGCAGCGAGGACGGCAAGCAGGACTCCCCGCGCGACCGGCTGCTGCTGCCCGGCATCACCGACCCCTCACAGTCGGCGAGCCTCGACCAGGTCTGGAAGATCCTCGCGCAGATGTTCCGTGGCATCGAGGCCGAGAGCGGCCATGACGTTCTCATCGACCTCGGCCGCCGCGGGGCGTACGGGCCCTCCGGGGTCCTGGCCGAGCAGGCCGACGCCACGTTCGTGGTGGTCCGCAACACCCTGCGCTGCCTGCAGGCAGCGGAGGGCCGGGTGCGTGCATTGGAAGAGCGCGTCGGCGATGTCAGCGTGCTGATGATCAGCGAAGGCCCGTACCCCGCTGGCGAGGTGCAGCGCGTGCTGCAGGTTCCGGTGATCGCCACCCTGCCGTATGCGCCGAAGGACGCCCGGGTGCTGTCGGACGGTGCCGAACAGCCGCGCCACTTCACCAGGTCGCCGCTGATGAAGGCCGCCCGCATGGGCAGCACGCTGCTTGTTCAGCGGGCCGCCATGCGCCGGGCCCGCCTCGATCCACGCGGCCTGCACGCGGCAGGCGGGGAGGTGACCCATGCGCGCTAAGCCCCTGCACCCCGACCCCACGGTGGCACCGCTGCCCCAGCAGTGGGTGCACGAGAGCAACGGTGCGCCAGCACCGGCTGGCGCTGCCTCGAGCACCCAGGCGCTCGGGGCGGCGGCTCCTCAAGTCACTGTCGACTACCGGGTGGCTAGGGAGATTGCGTCCCAGGTCGCCAAGCAGCGCGAGGAGCTGCTCAAGACCAAGCCCGATATGGACCGGGCCAGCGAGGAGCAGCGTTGCCTGAACTGGATCGCCGAGGCCGTCGCGCTGTGGTCGGATGCCCAGGCGATGACGCCGCAGGAGGACGAGGCGCTGCGGCGCGCCGTGTATGACCTTCTCTTTCGGGCCGGCCGGCTTCAGCCGTACCTGGACGATGACCGGGTCGAGGACATCATCATCCAGGGCCCCAACGAGGTGTGGCTCGATTACGGCGACGGGGAACGCCGCCGGGTCGGGCCGATCGCGGATTCCGAAGAGGAGCTGCTGGAGCTGCTGCGGGAGTTGGCCCGGGGATCCGGGCACAGCGAGCGGACCATCTCCACCGCGAACCCCACCCTCGCCCTGTCCCTGCAAGACGGCTCGCGCCTGCAGGCCATCACCGGGCTCGGGCCGATGACGTATGCGGTCATCCGCCGGCACCGCGTCTCCCACGCCGACCTCGACGACCTGGTCCGGCTGGGCACCATCGACCCGATCCTGCGCGAGTTCCTCGGCGCCGCCGTACGCGCCGAGAAGAACATCATGATCGCGGGGAAGCAGAAGGCCGGTAAGACCACACTGATGCGAGCGATGCTCAAGGAATTCGACCCTGAGTGCCGGTTCGCGACCATCCAGACCGAGGATGAGCTGTTCGCCCACGCCAACGGCTACCACAAGCAGGTCGTGTCCCTGGTGGGCCGCGAGTCCAACGGGGAGAAGGACGTCACCGGGCGCGGCGCCGGTGAGGTCACGCTCCTGGACCTGATGCACCCCGCGCTGCGGATGTCGCTGGAGCGGATCGTGGTCGGCGAGGTCCGCGGCCCCGAAGTCGTCGCCATGATGCAGGCGTTGACCAACGGCTCCGGCGGCAACCTGTGCACCATCCACGCGCGCCGCCCGGACATCATCTTCGACCGAATCGCCGAGCTGTACGCGCTCGCCCAGGAGAACCTCTCCGAGCAGCTCGCCTACCGGCAGACCGCCAACGGCCTGGACTTCATCGTCTACGTCGACATGACGGACGAGACGCAGATCGGCGGCCGCCGCCACCGCTACGTCTCCCACGTCCTGGAACTGACCGGGATCGGCGAGAACGGCCGGCCCGCCACCAATGAAATCTTCGCCCCCGGAGCTGAGTGGGGAGAGCTGCGGGCGGTGCCGAGGATGGACCCGGGCTGCATCGATGACCTGCGCCGCGTCGGCTTCGACTCGAGCCTGCTCCAAGAGTCGTATGGAGCTTGGCCGGCGCCGCTGCCGCTCAAGGTGGGGGCGGGCCGATGACGCTTCTGTTCGGGCTGCTCAGCGGCATGGCCGTGGTCGGCGGGCTGATCGGTGTCGTAGCGGGTGTCGTGGGCACGACTGCGCCACGCCGGGCCCCCCTGCTCAAGCGCTGGCAGGCAAGCCTGCGCGGTGGAAAGAACCAGAGCGAGGACGCCCGGATGCGGCGGCGCACTCTCATGGTCGCGGCCGTCGTGGTCTTCGTCGCCGTGTGGCTGGTCTCGGGCAACTTCGTCGGCGGTGCGCTACTCGGCGCGGCCGTCATCGGCGTGCCCTGGCTGATCACCCCGGCGCAGATAGCGCAGGACCGCATCGGCCAGCTGGAGGGCTTAAGCGAGTGGACGCAGCGGCTGGCCGGCCTGCTCCGGCTGGGCATGGGCCTGGAACAGGCGATGATCACCAGCCGTCAAGGGGCGCCCGACGAACTCGCACCCCAGATCATCAACCTGTCCGACCGGCTGCGCCTGGGGTGGCGGCCGGACGGAGCGCTCCGCGCATTCGCCGAGGAACTGGACGATGTCACCGCGGACAAGGTGGTCGCCGCGCTCATCCTGTCGGTCAACGACCGCGGCCCCGGCCTGGCTCAGGCACTGGAGGACCTCTCGGGCACCGTCCGCGAAGAGGTCGCCAAGAAGCGCGCCATCGAGGCGGACCGCGCCAAGCCCCGCACCACCGTGCGGTGGATGACCATCATCACCGTTGGCGTCGTGGTGGCCGGGTTCTTCGTGCCCTCCTACACCAAGCCGTACTCCACGCTGCTGGGACAGCTCGTGCTGGCCTTCCTGACGGCCGGGTTCATCGGCGTACTCGCCCTGATGCGGCAGCTGGGCTCCTTCCGGCGCGTCCCGCGCTTCCTGGTCACCGACCCAGCCAGCACCGTCCGGCTGCCCGCGCCCGCCCCGGAGCCGGACCCGCCGATCACCGCACGGGAACCGGAAGGAGCCGCCTCGTGAACCTGCTCCCCGTTGTCGTGACCGGCGGCACCGTCGGCGCCGGCGTCGCCTTGCTGATCCGGGAACTCCTGCAGCCCCAGCCCGCGTTGGGGCCGGCCCTCAAGCGCAGTGCCCCGGCGTCCTTGACGATGCCCGAGCCGGAGCTGGACCGCGAGGAGGTGTGGGGCCGGTGGCTGCTGGCCCGCCTCGAGCGGCTCCCGGGCGTGAAGGTCCCCACTACGAACCTGGCCCTGCTCGGACAGGGCCCGGGCCAGTTCATGCTCAAGAAGACCGCGTTCGCCGCGCTGGGTCTGCTCTGCCCGGTGATTGCGACAATCCCGTGGATCATCGCGGGCGTCGGCCTGCCGTTCTACGTGCCCGCCGGCGTCGGACTCATCGTCGCAGCCCTGCTGTTCATCACACCCGATCTCGCCGTGCGGGACCAGGCCAAGCGGGCACGAGAGGAGTTCGCGCACGCCCTGTCCGCCTACCTCGACCTGGTCGCGCTCAAGCGAGCCGCCGACGCCGGCCCCGCCGAGGCCCTCGAAAAGGCCGCCGAGGTCGGCGAGGGCTGGCCCTTCCTCTATCTCCAAGGAGCACTGCGCCGGGCCCGGCTGGAGAAGATCCCGCCCTATCAAGCGCTCACGGAACTCGCCCACGAGTACGACCTGCCCGTCCTGGACGACGTCGCCGACATCATGCGCGGCTCAGCTACCGACGGCGCCGCCGTCTACAAGGCGCTGCGGGCCCGCACCGCGGCGCTCAATGCCGAGTTGCTGGCCGATCAGGCCGCAGAAGCAAACACGGCCAGCGAGAAGATGACCGCGCCCGGAGCCCTGCTCGCCGTCTTGGTCATGCTCTTGATGGCCTTCCCCGCGGTGATCCGCATGCTGACCGTCTGAGACCACCACGACTCGTACAACGCTCCAGAGAGGTAAAGAACATGAGGTACACCGCAGCTCGCACGCGCCGTGCTGTGATCCGGCTGATCACCCACCCGCACGCCGGCCCGGACACAGCCTCCCGCTGGCCCGCCCACGGCGGCCGAGGTTCCCGCGTCATCGGACGCGCCAACCGTGCAGCGATCCGACTAAGCACGCGTCTGCAGGAGGGGCTGGAGGAGGCCACCCGCCGTCCGGACCGCGGCGACATCAGCACCACCACCGTCATCATCTGGGTCGCCGCCGTCACCGGCGCCGTGCTGATCGCGGGCACCATCGCCGTCGTGATCGCCAAGTACAACGGCAAGCTCAACGGGCTGTGATGGCTCATCCCGAGCGGCTGAAGGACTGGTGGCAGGGGCGAAGATGGCGCGACGACCGCGGTGACACATCCATCCAGATGGCGATCATCTTCCCGTTCGTGCTGCTCGCCACGGTCGCCGTCATCCAGGCCTCCATGTGGTACTACGCACGGCAGATCGCCCTGACCGCTGCCCGCGAAGGCGCCACCGCGGCCCGTGCCTACCAGTCGAGTCCGGCCGACGGCGCGGCCCAGGCGCGGGCCGTGCTGGGGCGCACTGCGGGTGACAGCCTGCGCGGCTACAGCGTCACGGCCAGCAGCGACGGGCAGCGTGTGCGGGTCCAGGTATCCGGCACGGCCCTGTCGATGATCCCGGGTCTGTCGGGCCTGCGGGTCACGCAGTCGGCGTCCGGCCCGGTGGAGCGCTGGACTGTCCCGGGGGAGTGAATCACGTGCGAGACATGGCCCGCCTGGCTCACAGGCTTCGCAGCGATGAGGGCAGTGCCGCGATCGAGGCGGCCATCATCCTCCCGTCGCTGATCATGTTCATCTGTATGGCCATCGCCGGCGGACGCATCGTCACCTCCGGCGCGAAGATCGATGCGGCAGCCGAGGACGCGGCACGGGAGGCCTCCATTCACCGCACCGCGGGGTCCGCGCAGAGCGCCGCACAGTCAGCAGCCGCGGAGTCCCTCAACGACCAGGGCATCACATGCGCGTCGACATCCGTCCGCGTCAACACCGGCGGTCTGAGCGTGCCGGTGGGGCAGGTCGGCACGGTCACCGCGACCGTGACCTGCACCGTCAATCTGTCCGACCTTCTCCTCCCCGGCGTGCCGGGGGCCCGCACCCTCACCTCGACCGCCACCTCCGTGGTCGACCAGTACCGGCAGAGAGCTCTTGGGTTCGCGAATTCTGAAGTGCCGTGGAGTACGAACCGAAGTATGGGGGCCGAGCAGTGAGCGCGCGAGGGCACGTGGGTTTACGTTCCGTGCGTCGAGCGTACTCGTGCTCTTGCTTGGCAGGCTGCTCGTGCGGTGCGCCAGACGGTCTCGAACTCTGCGGCGGTGAGGTCCTGCGGGTCGTGGGCGTCCCACTCGTGGACGGGCACCTCCGCCGTGGCGCCGAACGTCGCTTCGTACTCTGCGAGGGCTCCGGCCTGCTGGGCGGCTTCCCATTCGGCCAACGAGGCTGCGGCGATGGGCTTTTGGAGTGGTCCTTGGAGTTCAACCTGGCGGGTGACCCAGCCGTCGGCGTCGGCCTCGAAGTAGAACCAGATGTCTTCCTTGGCCCAGTAGCTGCGGAACCAGCGCGTCATAGCGACATTGTCCGCGATGGCGTCGCGGTCGCCTACTCACAGATCTTGCGTCCAGACCCCGACGGGGTGTCCATCGGGGCGCAGCGAGAACTGGGGTGGCGGCCCAAGGGATCTTCTCAACCGGGCTGCCAGGGGAAGGCTCCAACGCGGTTGGGCCGGACGACCTGGAGGAACGGGAACGGCGACCTGCAGTGACGGCCGCTACCGAACCTGCCAATCTTCCGACACGGGGGTACTAATGATCTCGCACCGGATGCGCCGGGCCCGGTTCGACGACCGTGGCGGCGTCACCGTGTTCGTCGCCGTGTGCGTGCTCGCGCTGATCGGGATCATCGGCGTCGCCGTCGACGGCGGCAGCAAGATGCGCGCCACGGAACGCGCGGACTACATCGCCGGCGAAGCCGCCCGGGCAGGCGGGCAGGCCATCGACCCCGCCGACGCGATCAGCGGGAGAGCGATCGACGTCGATCCCCAAGCGGCGACCGCCGCAGCCCAGTCCTACCTGAGCTCCGCCGGCGCCACCGGCACGGTCAGCGTGTCCGGCGACGGCAAGACCCTCAACGTCACTGTCACCGGCACCTACGACACCAAGTTCCTGTCGGTGGTCGGGATCGGCTCTCTGTCGGTGACCGGCCACGGCAAGGCCACCCTCCTGCACGGCGTCACCGCACCCGACGAAGGAAACTGATGCGCACCAACCCCTCCCCCGCCGCAACCGCCGGCCGGACCCAGGTGCGGGTTCTCAAGGCCGGCCTCAGTCTGCTGGTCCTGGTCGCCGCGGTCGCCGGGCTGCCGCTGCTGCTGGCGTGGGCCACCCCGGTCATCTGGGCTGCCAGCCACGACGACGTCCTGCACCTGCTGGACCGGCAGGACACCGGCAGCGTGTTCCTGCTGCTGCTCGTCTGCACGGGCTGGATCGGGTGGGCGCAGTTCAGCTTCTGCACGGTACGCGAGCTGATCGCACAGCTGCGGGGCCGCACCTGGCACGCCCCGCGCGGGATGGGCGCCTCGCAGCGCGCCGCGGCCCTGCTGATCGGCAGCATCCTGGTGCTGCTGCCCACCAGCTCAGCCCTGGCCTCCGATGCCCAGGCCGCACCGGCCCCCACGGCGGGACGCGTGGCGGGTCAGACGGTCCAAGCCCCGCAGACAGCCGCCCAAGCCGACCAGGCCGCACCCGCATCCTCCGCAAGCACGCCTGCGTCACGTACGTACACGGTGCGTGAGACGCGGCCGGCGGAGAGCTTGTGGGGCATCGCGGAGCGGGAGTTGGGGGACGGCGAGCGGTGGCGGGAGATCGCCGACCTGAACGAGGGACGGACCATGGCCGACGGCACTGTCTTCCGCGCGAACAGCTTTCTACAGCCCGGCTGGCAGCTTCAGATGCCCGAGACCGCCACGGCTGCGGGAGGCGTCCGTACCCAGCTGGCCGGCAGCACGCCAGTTGCCGACGCGAAGGACGGGCACGTCGTCACCGTCCACTCCGGCGACTACCTGTCGAAGATCGCAGAAAGGGAGCTCGGCGACGGCGACCAGTGGCCCAAGTTGTTCGAGGCCAGCCGGGGCAAGCCGCAGCCGCACGGCCTGCCCGAGATCACCAACCCCGACGTCATCTACGCGGGGCAGCGAGTCACCGTGCCCGGCGCCCAGCCCGACCAGCCGCCCCAGGACCGTGACCCGGGTGATGAGGCGGGCGGCCAGGAGACCACTCCCCCGACCAGCCAGAAGCCGGGCGCGGGCACCGACCAGACGCCCGCGCCGAGCCAGACCACCACGCCCGCCCCCCAGTCGTCGGCGCCCACCGCAGCGGCCAGCCGCCCTGCCGAGCAGCCCGGCCAGGATCAGGCATCTCCGTCAGCACCGGCCTCTGCGACCCCGCAGCCCAGCGTCAGCGCGTCGCCCTCTGCCGCCTCGCCGCCGGCGTCAGCGGAAGCGTCCGGCTCCGCTGCTGTCTCCTCCCCCGCCGCCACGGCGTCCGAGACCCCGGCGACGGCTCCGGCCAGCAGCCCGCTGAACCTGCGCACCGTTCTCGGTGCCGGCGCGCTGCTGGCGGCCGCCGTCACGGGTGCTCTTGCCCTGCGCCGTACGCTGCAACGCCGCCGCCGCAAGCCCGGCGAGACGATCGCCATCGCGTCGGAGACATCCCCGGCCGAGGCCCAGTTGGCGGCGGCCGCCGAGCCGGGCGGCGCTGCCCGCCTGGACGTGGCGCTGCGGACGCTGGCCCACCAGGCGGCCCAGGAGGAGGACGCGATCCTGCCGCCGCTGCGGGCTGCCCGGATCGGCACCCGCACGGTGGAGGTGTTGCCCGAGGATCTCACCGCGGCCCCTACGGCGCCCTTCGTCTCCGGGCAGGGCGGATGGTGGGCCCTGCCCGCCGACGCCATCGTCCTGGACGAGGACGACGCCCGCGAGGTACCGGCACCGTATCCGGGTCTGGTCACGATCGGCAGCACGGAGACGGGCGATCTCCTGCTGCTCAACCTCGCCGGTCTGCCCGCGCTGCTGCTGGACGGCAACCCCGTTCACATCACCGAGGTGTGCACCTCGCTCGCACTGGAACTCGGAATGAGCCCGTGGGCCAGCGAAGTCGAGGTCGTCACCGTGGGGTTCGGCGAGGACCTGCCGCAGCTGCTGCCCACCGCGCGGATCGCCCACATGCGCCAGGCCGCGCACGCGCTGCGCGATCTGAGCGAACGCCTGCTGGAAGCCCACCAGATGCCCGAAACCCAGCATCAGCCGTATCTGCTGCTGTGCGCCTCCGCCCTGGACGAGGACACGGCCTGGCAGTTCGCCGATGTGATCTCTCGGGCGGGGGCGGTGCCCGTCACGCTGATCGCCCCCGCGAGTACGGCGGCCGCGCACCTCCCCGAGGCAGAAATCCTGAACGCCTCTCTCCATGAACCGCAGAACCTCGACTACGCCGGCGTCGACATCACGGTGCAGCGCCTGGAACACGCCGCTTACCTGCAGATCACCACGGCACTGAAGGTGTCCGGGCAGGCGTCCCATCCGGCCGAGGGACCCTGGCAAGACGTCCCGGACGAGCCCGACCACATGCAGCAGCCCGAGCGGACCGCGCCGGAGGAGCCGGCGGCGGCCGCGGCCGCCGCCGTCCCGGGCGTGTCGCTGACGGCGGCATCCGACGCGGGCAGCGGCGTGTTCCCGGCGCTGCTGGCCGCTAGCGCCGATCCGTCCGGACTGCGGCTCCTGCCCACCGCCACGGCGGCAGGCGACGATCCCGGCCCGGGCACCGAGGCAGTGCCCCCATCCCCGGCTCCCGTACCCCCTGCCGCTGCGGAGACTGCCGTTGGCGACGAGGCCCCGGAGGCCGACGCCGCTGAGGCCTCGCTCGAGGAACGCGAAGCGCCGGAGGCGGAGGAGTGCGAGGCGCATGACCTGCACGCGCCGGAGATCAGGGTGTTGGGCCCGGTTGAGGTGACCGGCGTGGACAGCACCGGCCACGGTCCGCGGATGGCGCAGCTCGCAGCATTGCTCTTCTTCCGGCCCGGCCGGAGTGCAGACGTGCTGTGCTCCGACATGGATCCCGTCAGCCCCTGGTCCTCGAGCACTCTCAACGCCCGCTTGCAGGGTCTGCGTCGCTCACTGGGCAACGACCCCGCTGGCAACCCCTACGTGCCGCGCCGCAGTTCCGGTGAGGACCCGTACCAGCTCGCCCCCGGGGTGCGCTGTGACTGGAGCCGCTTCCTGCAGCTCGTCGAACGCGCTCTCCCGTTGGGTCCCTCCGGCCTCACTGATCTGGAGAAGGCGCTCACGTTGGTGCGCGGCCGGCCGTTCGGGGGCAAGGCCCTGCCCTGGGCTGTGCCCTACCAGCAGGAAATGGTCACGCGCATCATCGACGTGGCACACACGGTGGCCACCTACCGCACGCCTGCGGGCCCGCACCACGACCTCAGCGTGGCCCGCCAGGCCGTCGCGACCGGTCTCGACGTAGACGACACCGCTGAGCTCCTTTATCGGGACTGGCTCAGGATCGAGTATGCGGCCGGGAACCGGCAAGGGCTGCACATGGCCATCTCCCGCGTCCAGCAGGTCAACCAGGCGCTCGACTGCTCGCTGGAGATGGAGACTACACAGCTCATCAACGAGCTCCTCAATGGCTCGGGCACGGCGGTGCGCAAAGCTCTGTAGCCGTGGGTGCGCAGGGCCGCACGGTGCGCGCTACTGGTTGGGGGCAACGTCCCGGGCCGCGTAGGCGAGCAGTTCGCTGAGGGCCGCCTCGTTGGACGCGGGCGGCCGTGTGCGCCACTCCCCCAGTGTTTCCCGTACGGTCTGCGCAACCGCGTGCACGTGCTGGGCCAGGTCGTCGTCCAGGCCGACGACTCTCCCGTCCTGAGCACGTCCGGTGACGATGACCGGCCCGTGGATCGGGTACAGGGCGATGCCTCGCCAGGCGCTCGCCAGGGCCCATGCGGTGATGTTCTGCGCGAGCCCGATCGCGCGTCCGTCCCCCTGGATGTGCAGGAGGGCCCGTCGGTGATAGACGCCTTGATCAATCCCGGCGGTCGTGGCGGTCGTTCCGAAGTGGTCTTGGATCGCGGAGTGCGCGTCGGCCTCTGGCAGGTCGAGTTCCGTGACGGTGGTGTCGGGGGCGATGCTCAGGGCGCGCATGCTTTCCTCCTGTCTCGGTGGCGGGTGCCCAGTGCGCAGACCGTTGTGCGACCTGGCTGCGCAATGGGCATCGCGCCTGCGCAATGCTGGCCTGAACTGCGGATTTTCTTGATTGCGCAGTCGTTGGCGCTGACTAGCTTGCTGGTGCGCAGTGACGAGCAGGGCGCGGCTTCTTACTGCTGTGGCTGCGCGTGGTGGCGGGTCAGCGCCTGCCAGCGCCGTTCGAAGTCGACGGCCTGCTCGGCGATGTAGTCGGCTGTGAGGGGCCGGTTGTGCTGCGCGGTGATCCCGTGGGCTGCGCACTCCTGCGCAATGGCGTCGAGCGACGGGACTTCGTTGCGCACCCGCTGTTCCGCCCAGAAATTGTAGACACGGAACGGCAGGAGGTAGCGGCGCAGAGTAGAGGGACTGACCGGCTTTCCACCGCGGCCGGTCATGCCCTTCTCGCTGGCGAGGTAGGCGGAGAGCTGCTCGGCCTTGGGCTCCTCGCCGTGCTCGGTCTGGTACTCGGTCCAGGCGAGGTAGTAGCGGTCGACGGTGGTGAGCGCGGCCGGCTCCCCGGTCGCGTCGTCCTCGCCCGGCGGCTCGTCGATTGGGGCGCTCACCCGGGGGCTGCGCGTCTCCTTGGCAGGGTGCGCGCCCGCGCCGACCGGTGTCTCCTCAGGTTCGTCCTGGTTCGGGAGGGGCTCGCCGGTGGGTGCCTGCGCGGCGGGCTCGGTGACTTCCCCGTCGGCGGGCGGCTCTGTCTCGTCGAACTCGCGCTGCCGGAAGGCGGAGACGAAGTACTCCAGGTCTGCGCCCGTGATGGGCTGGCCGTTGCCGCCGGTGATCTGGTCCCGTTCGTAGACGTACGCGGCGAGGGCGGCCGCATCGGGGTACGCCCCATGCTCCTGCGCGTACGCGAGCCAGGCGTTGTAGAAGTAGTCACCCCATCCGTCGTCCGCTTCGTTCGGAGCTTGGGGTTCGGTCCCGCTGTCTGCTGCGGGCCTGTGGCGCTGTTTGAGGAGCTGCAGCAGGGGTTCGAGCTGCTCGTCGGACAGTGGCCCGCCGGCCGCGGTGGCGATGCCGTACTGGTCTTGGAGCCACAGAGCGAACTGCGCGCTCGTGGGCTCGAATCCGAAGGCGACGATCCAGTCCTGGTAGGCGTTGGCGAGGTGTTGGGTGTTCCGTTCGTCTGCCAGGCCGTGCGACGGCTCCGGGGATGCGGTTCGCGGCTGCTCCACCGGCTGGGGTTGGGTGCCAGGCACCGGCGCCAGTTCCTTCTCCTGGTCGACGGCGGCCTCGAGTTCGGGGCTCTGCCGCTGGGCGGGAACCGGGGTCCGCTCGACGGTGAACTGAATCGGAAGCTCGTCAATGCCCGCGGCGGCAAGGCTGGCCGGGGCCGTCTCGGCCAGGGGGACGCCGTAGCGGGCGAGGCGGAGCGGCATCAGCGACTCCACTGGGGCCTTGCGGCGCCAGGCGCGGCCGAAACGGGAGCGGAGACTGGCCTGGTAGACGAGGCGTTCCTGTTCGAGCTTGATGACCTGGTCGTAGGAGCGGAGCTCCCACAGCTTCATACGGCGCCAGAGCAGGAACGTGGGGATTGGCGAGAGGAGCCAGCGGGTGAGGCGGACGCCTTCCATGTGCTTGTCGGCGGTGATGTCGGCGATCCGGCCGATCGCGTGCCGGGCGGCCTCGACCGCGACGACGAACAGGACCGGGATCACCGCGTGCATGCCCACGCCCAGCGGGTCGGGCCAGGCGGCCGCCCCGTTGAAGGCGATGGTGGCGGCCGTCAGGAGCCAGGCCGTCTGCCGGAGCAGCGGGAAGGGGATGCGGATCCAGGTCAGCAGGAGGTCCAGGGCCAGGAGGACACAGATACCGGCGTCGATGCCGATCGGGAAGACGTAGGCGAAGGTGCCGAAGCCTTTCTTGACCGCCAGCTCCCGGACCGCCGTGTACGAGCCGGCGAAGCCGATACCGGCGATGATCACGACGCCGGTCACGACTGTCCCGATCAGGATCCGGTGCGCCCGGGTGAGTACCGGTTGTACGCCGTTCCCTGCCGCCGTCACCTTGTCGCCACTCCCCTAAGCCTCGGCTCGTTGTGCGGATGTCTCACATTCCCATGCCTGAGGCGTAGCGGCGGCTGTTCGCGACACCTGGGCGGTCAATCGGAAGCGAATGGTGATCACTTAGGGGCTTTCAACTCGCGCCCGCCACTCGCCACCGGTCAAGATCGTCCATGCGAGTGGCCCATAACTGTCAGATGAGGCTCTCCAGCCACTCGTGCCACTCGCAAAGCGCGCGGCGACACGGGCGAGGGTCTCCGCGGTAGTGATCGAGTCCCTGGGGCAGCACCAGTTCCCGACTGGTCCCCGTCGAAGTCCCTTCGCCGTGCGCCCAGCGCCAGCCCACGGTCCAGCGGCCGTACTGCTCGGCGAGGGCGTGCGACACGGCGTCGGCCCAGGGGCGGCGGCCCGTGTCCCAGCTTCATCTGCTTACTGACTTCGGCTCGTCAAGGTGACGTTGGATCGTCGAGGGTCAGGCCGGTGCCCGCTATGAAGCCGTCGAGGGTGTCGGGCCGGTATTGGAG
>NZ_JBIWIM010000026.1:0-34911 GCF_044764595.1 Streptomyces sp. NPDC093984
TCAGCAGCTTGAGCGGGCCGATGTTGGTCACGTCCAGGGCCCGCTCGAGGGCGGGGAAGATGTTCAGCAGGGTGCCGCGCAGGCGGTTGACGACGTGGGTGCGGTCCTCGACCAGGTCAGACCGGCGTCCGGTCAGCAGCTTGAGCTCGATGGCTGTCTCGTCGCCGGGGCGGATGGGGCGCAGGTCGCGGCGCATCCTGGCCTGGTCGGCGATGACGTAGGCGTCGCGGGCGTCGGTCTTGCCGTCGCCGCGGTAGCCGTCGGAGGCCCGGTTGACCAGGCGGCCGGGGATGTAGAGGACCTCTTGGCCGTGGTTGAGCAGTAGGGCCAGCAGCAGCGCGGGTTCCCCGCCGGTCATGTCGATGGCCCAGGTGACCTCGCAGCCGTCGGCCAGGTCCAGGACGTCACCGATCAGCTTCAGCAGCTCGGGCTCGTCGTTGGCGACCCGCCGCGACAGCAGCGTTTTGCCGTCGGCGTCCAGTGCGAGGCCGTGGTGATGGCCCTTGCCACTGTCGATCCCCGCCGATATCCGGCTCATCGCGCTCCTGACGTGTTTGTTCGTGTTGTGCGTGCCACGGACGACCTCGCCGGCATTGCTCTACACAGCGACACATTCGCATTTCCTAATCGGCGGCCGAGTCGTCGTGGGGTCCCGGGCGGCAAAGCCTCGTGAGCCATGAGACGGCAGCGGGCTGATAGCCACACCCGTCGCCCCTGGGCGTCCCCACCCTACGAATGGGGGGACCAACCCGATCAAGAAGGTAGAGCGGGCTGACCGCGGAGCGACGGGCGTTTCGCGAGCACCTCCGGTGGCACGCCCTCGCCCAAGGAGACCCGCGGCCTGCGGAAGGAGTGCTCGTGTCCGAGGAACTGCTGCGGATGCTGCGGGATACCACCACCCAGGTGGAGCCGCAGAAGATCGCTGTCGCCATCGACCCCTAGGGTGGCGGCCGGGACGTCGTCGGCGTCATCTGCCGGGTACCGCGGCCGATTACGCCCCTGTTGCCGCCGGCACTCCTGGCCTGTCGTCAAACGATGGCGAGCTGCCGACACTCGGGTCTGGTGGCAGGCGTCCCCGGGTCGGTCGCCACTGATACCGGTTTGCCGTGAAGCCGATGCAACGCTTTAATGAATGAACGGGCATTTATTAATGGATGGGAGCCGTGGTGGCGGGACGCCCCCGAGGGGTCGAGGATGCGGTGATCTTGCGTGCGGCGGCCGAGGTGATCGGCCGGGTGGGTCCTGTGGGGCTGACTCTGGCTGTCGTGGCTCGTGAGGTGGGGTTGGTACCCGGCACGCTCGTACAGCGGTTTGGGTCCAAGCGCGGGCTGCTTCTGGCACTCGCCGAGCAGTCCGCGAAAAACGCACAAGCGCTGCCCGGGCGAGTACGGGAGGAGCACGAATCGCCCCTTGAGGCGCTTGCGGCGCTGATCGTGGAGCCGATGGCTTCGATGGCCACGCCCGAGACCTTCGCCAACCATCTGGCGTTCTTGTGCATCGATCTCACGGATCCGCAGTTCCGCCAGCATGCCTTGACCATCCACCAGGCCCAGGGCCGAGCCATCGAGGCACTGCTCACAGAGGCCCTGCGCACGGGCGAGCTCCGCACTGGGACGGACATTGCCGCCCTGGCCAAGTCCGTGCAGGCGATCACCTCCGGTGCGGGCCTGGTATGGGCCCTCGACCGCCAAGGCACCCTCGTACAGCGGCTCCGGCAAGAACTCAACAAGGTGTTGTCCCCTCACTTCCCGCCCCGCCACGGCCACGACCTGGAGGAATCATGACGAACGACGCACGGCCGCTGGCCGGGAAGGTGGCCCTGGTCGCCGGCGGCACCCGAGGCGGCGGGCGGGGCATTGCCGTCGAAGTCGGGGCCGCTGGCGCGACGGTGTACGTCACCGGCCGCAGCAGCACTGCCGGACGCTCCGACCTGGACCGCCCGGAAACCATCGAGGAGACCGCTGAGAAGGTCACCGCCGCTGGCGGCCTCGGCATCCCTGTCCGCACCGACCACAGCTGCCCGGACGAGGTCTGTGTCTTGGTCGACCGGATCGCGGCTGAACAGGATGGGCAGCTCGACATCCTGGTCAACTCCGTATGGGGTGGAGATCCGCTGACCGACTGGGAGCATCCGCTGTGGGAGCAGGACCTTGATACTGGCCTTCGGCTGATACGGCAGGCAGTGGAGACCCATGTGATCACCAGCCGGTTCGCGCTTCCGCTGATGGTCGCCCGCGGCAGCGGTCTGGTTGTGGAGGTCACCGATGGCAACACCGCCCGCTATCGAGGCTCGTTCTTCTACGACCTCGCCAAGTCCGCGGTGATCCGTCTCGCCGTCGGCCAGGCCGCCGAGCTGAAGGCGCACGGCATCGCGGCCGTGGCGATCACGCCCGGCTTCCTGCGCTCGGAGGCCATGCTGGAGGGCTTCGGCGTCACCGAGGCCAACTGGCGGGACGGCGCGGCCAAAGACCCGAACTTCGCCCGCTCCGAATCCCCCGCCTATCTGGGACGGGCGGTCGCCGCGCTGGCCGCCGATCCCGACATCATGACCAAGACCGGGCGGGCATTGGCCACCTGGGGCCTATACAAGGAGTACGGGTTCACCGACGCCGACGGCACGCAACCGGACTGGCCCGCTCATTGGGCCAATGTCCTGGAAGAGGAGTACGGGCCGCTCGGAGACCCGCTGTGACCCCACGGGATCACGCGTCGGCACGATCCTTAGTGGTCAACTCCGAAAGTCCTTCGGGGCTTGACGGGATTGGTGTGGGTGGCTGTGTGGGGCGCGGCAGGCTGGGTAGCGGCCCTGGCCGCTGCCCAGTGCTGATGAGGGGGCATATGGGGTCGCTTCCCGTATCCGGGGTGGTCCCTTCCCGTCCTGGCGGGGCTCGTCGCGGGAGCCGCCTCATGGTCGGTGCCTTCTGGGTGTTGTCAGGCGACGCGGAGGATGCTCTTGCCATGGGTTGCGCCCTCGGCGAGGCGCTGCACGGCGATGGCCAGGTCTGCCAGGTCGTACTCGGCGGTGATGTCCACGCGCACCTGGCCGTCGGCGACGAGGCCGAGTGCGCGGCGGGCACTGTCGACGAGCCGCTCGGGGTGGGTCTGGCTGAGCAGGTTGCTGTTGTAGGTCACGAGTGATTTGCCGTGCATGAGCAGGTCGTTGGTGTTGGCCAGGACGGGTTCGTACGTGCTGAGGTTGCCGTATGCCACCAGTCGGCCGTGCGCTGCGAGCTGCTCGAGGCTGGCGTGGCGGGTCAGGCCGCCGACCGGGTCGAGGATCACGTCGAACTTCTCGTCGCCGAGCTTGGTCGGGAATTCCTCCCGCAGCAGGAGCTGGTCATAGCCGAACTGGGCGGCGTAGTCGGCTCTGCTGTCATTGCCGACCACGCCGACGATCCGGTCGGCCCCGGCCAGTCGGGCGAACTGGGCGGCGAGCGTGCCGACCCCGCCGGCGGCTGCGTGGATCAACACGCTTTCGCCGGGCCGCACATGCGTGGCGGTGTTGATCAGGTCGTAGGCGGTCGGTGCGCCCCACCCGAGACCTGCGGCCGTCCGCAGCGGCATGTCGCCGATGCTCAATGTGAGCTCGGCGGGTGCCAGGGCCGCCTCGGCGTAGGCGCCTGCCGTGGTCAGCGCGGTGACGGGCTCACCGACACGGCTTGCGTCGACGCCGGCGCCGACTGCGGCGATGTGCCCGGATGCCTCGAAGCCTGGGACGAAGGGGCGCGGCACGGGGAAGTGGCCGTCCCGGACCATGGTGTCGCCCCACTGGATCCCGGCGTAGGCGACGCGGATCGCCACTTGGCCGGGGCCGGGGGTGGGCTCATCGAGTTCGGCGACCTGGTAGTGGTCATCGGTGTCGAGAACGACAGCCTTCATGATTACAGCCCCTTGTGTTGACTCAGTATCCTTACAGTCGAGAACGGTAGGTATATAAGGTTCCTGAGTCAACCCATGAACCTGTCAACCGAGTGGGAGCGTGCGATGGAAGCCCCGATCGAGGATGACCTCTGCACCCGGATCAGGCGGTCAGAGCAGGCGCTGATGGCGCACCACGAGGCAGTGCTGCGCACCTACGGGCTGACCATGACGCAGTACACCGTGCTGTTGATCCTCTGGCGCGAAGGCGGCATGTCCGGCGCCCAACTGGCCCGCTCCTGCGGGGTGACGCAGCAGAGCATGAGCAGCGTGCTGACCAATATGGAGACCAAGGAACTCATCCGCCGCGAGACGTCCCCGGTGCACGCCAAGGTGCAGATCGCCACCCTCACCGATGAGGGCCAGGCACTGCTGGACCGCGCCTACCAGGAGGTGATCATCCTTGAGCGCGCGCTCACCGACGCGTTCACGCCCTCCGAACACGCCGCACTCTGCGAACTTCTGGAACGCGCCACCACCGTCCTGATCCAGCAGACGCGCCACGCGACAGTCCCGCCCGCCACCTGAGCCCGCGCCCGCCATAGGCGCGGGAGCCCCATCACCGCGCACCCGCTCTGGAAGATTCGGTCGCCCTTCTGCGATGCCTGCCTGTTCTGCCGTGCCCGTGGTGCTGACCGCCGCCGAGCGCCACCGTCTGAAGAAGATGGCCTACGGCCACAAGACCCCACATCAGGCCCGGCAGCGGGCAACCATCGTGCTGTTGGCGGCCCGGGGGCGCCCCAATGCCCGGATAGCCGTGCAGACGCGGATGCATGTGTATACGGTGCGCACCTGGCGGGGCCGGTTCGCGGCCGGCGGCCTGCCCACCCTGTCCGACCGTAGGCGCTCGGGCAGGCCGTCCTCGTTCACCCCGCTGCAGGTCGCCGAGGTCAAGGCGCCGGTTTGCCAGTTACCCGCCGAGACGGTCGCGCTGGTCGTGCCCGGAACTGGCTCGTGAGGTGATCGCCCGGTCCATCGCCGGGTCGATCTCCCCCTCAACCGTGCGGTACTCCTGGACCCGTCGGTGGAGTTGCTCGGGCTGTGGTGGGCCGGAGACTCGGAGGGTCACCTGGTTCCCCACCTCCAGCAGTTCGAGCTGGCGTGCGAGTCCGTCGTAGGCGACCACGATGTTGTCGACGAAGTCCGGTTCGACTGCCAGTTGGATATCACGGTCGGACTCGCAGACGGTGAGCCACTGGTCATCGTCGATAAGGATGACCGGCCAGGTGGGCCGACTGCCGGTTTCCTGCACGCCTACCACCTCCCCTGCCACGGCCTGTGGTTGCCGATGCCGCCGGGACCCCTGCGGTGGTAGTGGATGAACTTCCACCGGGACGTTTTAGCTGCACGGAATTAACGGCTGCGATAAAACCTGGCTGAGCCGAAGCACGATAGGTGTCACCAAGGCAGCGTGTTGTCACAAGGACTGTCGGCCCCTGTCAGCAGTCAGGCGGTGAGTGCCGTGCGCAGGGTGGTGGCCATCAGATCGATGGCTTCCTTCCCGGCCGGTACCGGGCCGGTGTGGGTGAAGTAGTGGTCGACATCCTGGAAGCAACGGTGGGTGACCGGAACGCCAGCAGCCTCCAAGGCCTTGGCGTAGGCATCCCCCTCGTCGCGCAGGCGGTCGTTCTCCGCGGTGATGACCAGGGCGGGCGGCAGCCCGGCGAGGTCGTCGGCCAGTCCGGGCGACACAAGCGGATGGGCGAGGTCGGCGGGATCAGGGACGTAGGCGGCGGTGAAGACCCGCATGAGCTGAGGGGTGAGCAGGGGCTTGGCGATGGCTGACTGCTTGGTGGCTGGGTCGGCGAGCTGGTCGAGCGGTGCCGAGTCGATGATCTGGAGGCGGGGCGTGAAGGTGCCGCGGTCCCGAGCGATGCGGCAGACTGCGGCGGTCAGGTTGGCCCCGGCGCTGTGTCCGCCCACGGCGAGTCGCGAACCGTCCCAGTTGTTGGCGGCGCCGTTCTCAGCCACCCAGGCGGTGACGTCGTACGCCTGGGTGACGGGTACGGGGTACGGCCGCTGCGGGGCGACGGCGTAGTCCACGTTGATCACCACGCAGCCGGCCGTGGCGGCTATGTAGCGGCAGATGTGATCGTCCTGCTGGGGGCGGGCGATCACGAACCCGCCGCCGTGGAAGTTGACGTACACGGGGGCAGGGGCTGCGGCGGCGGCCGACGGGCGGTAGACGGTGCAGGTCACCGGTCCGGCGCCGGTCTCCACCCGGATGGATTCCGTGCGCTTCGGGACGTCGGTGAAGCGCAGATCCTTGTGCACGCGGCTCATCATTCGGCCGAGCAACAGCTGAACCCCTCTGGCCTGGCTTCTGGGCCTGAATGACATGACTAGCCCCCATCGCTACAAACTTAAAGTATCAGGAATCCTGATAATGAAGGCTTGTCGCTGATCACGCAAGGGGCAACCACGAGCCGACTACCGAAGGTGTATGGACGCTTCAGGCGTAGCGCCCCGCCTGTTCGTCCAAGCCCCTGTGGCTCCAAGCCCACCCAAGATCCAACGACTCTCCATCTCCCGTACTGGTGACGGAATGGCTGCCGAATGAGCATCTGGGACAAGCCGAATGCCTCGTTGGTGCCAACGAGGCTGCCTCGCCTCCTCCTGTTGGCCAACTCATCCGGCTTCGCCGGTGACAACTACTGGGCTTCGGCTCACTGGCTACGGCCGCCGCGACAACCACGCGGCGGCCGGTAATCCGTCACCGTTTCCGCGACGATTGGAAGGCTCGTGTGAGCACCCCCGCCCCCGCTCCCGCCGCCGTCTGCGCGCCTCGGCACCCGGCGCGGCCGCGCCCCGCCAGCCGGTCGACTGGGCGAAGGCCGGCCGCCGCTCGGCCGACGAAGTGCGCGATGGTGCGGGCGATCCCCGGCGCGGCAGCCGTGGGAGCGTGCGTGGCCCACTCGCGGATCGCCATCAGGTAGATGACGCCGACCTCGTCCAGGACGAGGAGTCGGCGCAAGGGTCGGTGTCGTCGGACAACGCGGTAACGGGGGAGACGATCAGTTCCGCGATGCCCGGCAGCAGCCCCGGCAGCTGCTCCACCTCGGGTGCGAGCCGCGCGGTCTGGGCGTCGTCTCCGATCTCCACCGCCAGGATGTAGTCGAAGCCGAGTTGGACCCGGTGCGGGGGCAGCGCGGGAACGATGGGGGACATGGGCAGCTCATGACGTACGGTCGCCGTGCCGACCACGACGACGTCTCCAGCAGGGCCGTCGGGCAGCCGCCCAGCGAGTTCTCGCGCCGCCGCCCTTCCCGATCCCAGCCGCGGAAGTGCCGCGCCCGGGCGCTGCTGCGGTGTGGCGGGCAAGCCAGTAGGCGAGCGGCACACCCTCGCGTCGAGGCCCAAGCCCCATGGCGATTCCGGGAACCTGGAGATCCTCGCCGACCTGCTCAAGCCAGTCCTGCGCGTCGGCGCCGGGGTGGTGACGGCGCTGCTCCAGGCCCACATAGCTCGGCGAGCGCGATGGTCTCGGGGTAGACGACCACGGGGGCTGTCTTCCGACGGCCTTTGGGCACGCCGAGGGCGTCTTCCCGGCGCCGCCAGGTGGCGCTGCCGACCTGGCGGCGGTGGACCCCATCACCACAGTGTGACCTTAGCTAAAGATGGGTCACTTCCATATGGATGCCAGTTGCCACGCTTGCAGGCGGGTGAGTTCGGCGGTGCCGTTGTCGGCGAAGACGTCGACGCCGGTGCTGGAGGGGTCGGGGAAGATCTGGTCGGTGAGGACGACCTGCTGGCCGGCAGCGTTCTGGGCGTACACCTCGACGGAGGAGGCGTCGACGAGGATGTGCAGGCTGAGGGGTTTTCCGTCGAGGGCGAGCGGGGCCCGCTGGACGCCGGGGAAGGTCGGGTCGAAGTCGACCAGGCCGGAGGCGGTGCGGTCCACGTAGACCTCGCCGGTCGCGGTGTCGTAGCCGATGCGGGTGCGCTGGCCGGAGCCGGTGCGGACGTCGAGGCCGAACCGGTCGGCGCTGCCCGGGGTGAGCTCGGCCTCGAGTTCCAGGGTGCTGCCGTGGACACCGAGCGGCTTGGTGCCGTTGGTGACGGTGGTGGGCGGGGCGGTGGTGCCGCTGGTGCGCAGGGATTTCAGTTCGCCGACCGGCTGCTGGACCAGCTCGGTCTTGCCGTTCACCGTCCGCAGGGACAGCTGGCGGGGAAACGTGTCCGCGCTGCGCCATGGGCTGGTGGGGATCACCTGCCCGTAATTCCAGTTGTTCATCCAGGCGAGCATGATGCGTCGGCCGCCGGGGGCGTCGTTGTAGGTGCCGGCGGCGTAGAAGTCCTCGCCGTAGTCGACCCAGTGGGCGCGCTGCAGGGTGCTGAGCGCGGACGTGTCGGCAAGAGTGAAGTCGTCGGCGAGGATGTGGCCCCAGCCGTCCTTGTTGTGGTCGACGATCTGGATCTGCACCTTCTTGCCGATCAGGTCCTTCAGGTCCCAGGAGGTCCAGTCGAGCGTTTCGCTGTTGGAGCCGGTGGCGGTGCGGACCACCTTGCCGTCGACGAGGAGGTTGACGGCGGTCTGGTCGTCGCGGGGCGCCGCGGGCTGGTCGGAGAAGACGATGTCGCCGACGGCGATGTGGCCCCAGCCGCTGGCGCCGGTGTTCTGGTCGACCACCTGGATCTGCGCCTGCTTGCCGAGGTAGGCGCTGGTGTCCCAGGAGTTCCAGTTGAGATTGGCGCTGTTGGAGCCGGTGGCGGTGGCGACCGCCTTGCCGTCCACGATGAGGTTGACGGCGGTCGGGTTCGGCATGTCGTACGGGTGGTAGCCCATGGCGGTCTGCAGGTCGATGTACTTGCTGGTGATGGTGAACGTGGGCGAGCTGATGGTGCCGGTGCCGGGGTCGCCGTCGGGGGTGTAGGTGTCGAGGGTCTTGGGGCCGAGCTGGCCGGGGAGGCTCTCGGTGGTGGGCCCGGAGTTCGCGAAGGAGCCGGTGGCGGTCCAGCCGTCGCCGTAGGTGTCGCCGGAGAAGTCGGCGAAGACCTGTCCGGGAGGTGCTGCTCCGTCGCCGGCGCCGTCGACGTGGGGGTGGTTGCCGCCGCCGACCAGGAAGTTCAAATAGCGCTGGCTGACGGTGAAGTCCGGTGAGGTGAGGGTGCCGGTGGCGCCGTCGCCGCCGTTGAAGCTGTTGACCAGGCCGCTGCCCCGGTAGCCGGATACGGTCTGCTGGTTGGGCAGGGTGCCGGTGGCAGGAGCGGAGCCGAACGCGTCGCCGGTCGCGGTCCAGTCGCCGTAGGAGCCGGAGTCGAAGTCCTGCAGCACGGTGCCGCTGGGCGGGGTGTAGGTGGCGGGGTCGTCGGAGGTGAACTTCTTGCCGTCGAAGTCGCCGGTGAAGTACTGGGTGCCGGTGCCACCGGCGATGGACTGGGTGCCGACGACCAGGACCCACTTGGTCTTCTTCGGGTTGCCGTCGACCGGCAGGGGGAACAGGTCGGGGCACTCCCACACGCCGCCGGTGGCGCCCGCGGGGCCGAAGTCGCTGAGATGGGTCCACTTCTTGAGGTCGGGTGAGGAGTAGAAGGACACCTTGCGCTGGTCGGAGAGGGCGACGGCCATCAGCCAGCTGTGCGTGGGGGCGTACCAGAAGACCTTCGGATCACGGAAGTTGGTCGAGTCGATGTCCAGGACCGGGTTGCCGGAGTACTTCTTCCAGGTGGTGCCGCCGTCGGTGCTGTAGGCGAGGGCCTGCTCTTGCTTGCCGGTGGCCTTCTGCTGGCTGGTGTAGACGGCCACCATCGGCGGGTTGGCCTTGGTGCCGAAGCCGGTGGAGTTGTTCTTGTCCAGCACCACGCTGCCGGAGAAGATCATCTCCTGGTCGTCCTGCGGGATGGCCAGCGGGAGCTGCTTCCAGTGCACCAGGTCGGTGCTGACGGCGTGGCCCCAGGACATGTTGCCCCAGGTGTTGCCTTCCGGGTTGTACTGGAAGAACAGGTGGTACTGCCCCTTGTAGTAGATCAGGCCGTTGGGGTCGTTCATCCAGTTCTGGGCCGGGGTGAAGTGGAACTGGGGCCTGTACTGCTCCTGGTAGAGCGTGTCGGCCATGGCGGGAGAGGCGGCCACCAGGCCGAGCCCGGACAGGACAGCGAGTGCTGCGAGCAGTCTGTGGCTCGGACGAGTCTTTCTGGGCATGGTGCTCCTTCGCAGGCGTGCGGACTCAGCGCCAGATAGGGGAGGGGCTGGCCCGAGTCAGTGCGGGTGAGGGCCTCAAGGCCGAGCGGTTCCGGCCAGTAGCTGGAACACGCCCATGGCGGCTCCTGGGGAAAGGCAGGGGAGGGTGGGCCACGGCCCGGGGGGATGTCCACCCCGCGGGCCGTGGCCGGATGTAAGACGGTCACGGCCACAGCGGCCGGGGTCCGTCGGTGAAGGCCGACGCCATCTGCCAGGCGTCGAAACGCTCCAGGGTCACGGCGCCGTCGGCACCGATGCCGACGCCGACCGCCTCGTCGGGCCGGGTTGGGTAGACGCGGGCGGTGAGGGGGCGCCCGTTCGCGAAGATCTCCAGGGCGGAGTGGTCGACGAGGACGCGCAGGTCCACACGGCCGTCGGCGTTCAACGGCAGCTCACCGTGACGGGGTTCGGTGTCGACCGTCGGATCGAGGCTGCTGCTCTCGCGGTGCAGACGGAGCGTGCCGCCCGATCCGTCGTGCGCCCTGCTCACCTCCACGACCGTGCGCTCGGCGCCGTCCGGTGTCTCGCGGACCACGAGCCGGGCGGTCGCTCCGGGGGCGAGGCACAGGGTCGTCTCGATGTCCAGCTGGTCTCCGCGTACGGTGTGCAGCCGGGTGTACGCGGTCTCCAGCGGGCCGGCGGGAATCCGTAGGTGCTCCCCCCGCAGCAGGCGCAGTTCCGGCACCGGGGCCTGGTCCAGCCGGCCGTCCGCGCCGAGCGTGACGATCCTCGGCAGGGACATCACACCGCACCAGCCGGCCTCGGCGTTCGCCTCGTCCGTGCGGCCCTCCTGGAGCCAGCCGAACATGATGCGGCGGCCGTGCTCGTCGCGGGTGGACTGGGGGGCGTAGAAGTAGCGTCCGCCGTAGTCGAGGCGGTGGACGGCGGCCGGGGTGAAGGTATCGCCCTCGTAGCGGCCGGTCCAGTACAGGGGGTGGTGCGTAGTGCCCTCGTCCCAGGTGGAGAAGACCAGCAGGTCCGTCCCGTCCAGCCCGAACAGGTCGACGCACTCCCACATCGTGCCGGTCCAGTCGAGCTGGCCCCGGTTGTGCGAGGCGTCGCCGGTCAGCAAGGGACCGACGTACCGCCAGCTGCGCAGGTCGTCCGACTCGTACAGGAAGGCCGTACCTCCGACGCCGCGGATTCCCGAGCCGATCAGCTGCCGCCAGACCTGGCCTTCCCGCCACACGCAGTGGTCGCGGAAGGCGGTGATGTCGACGCCGTCGGGCGGGGCGGTGATGACCGGGTTCGCCGGGTCCTTGGACCAGTACCTCAGGTCTGCCGATCCCCTCGCCACGCAAGGGAGTTCATGCTCACCGTGCCGACCGGAGTAGACGATCGTGGGCACTCCTCCGTCGTTGACGAGGACGCCGGACCAGCAGCCGTCGCGGTCGGGGCCGTCGGTGCCGGGGACGAGGGCGACCGGTTCGTCGGTCCAGTGGACGAGGTCGGTGCTGGTGGCGTGGCCCCAGTGGATGCGGTGGTGGGCGGGGGCGAGCGGGTTGTATTGGTAGAAGAGGTGGTAGACGCCCCTCCAGTGGGTCAGGCCGTTGGGGTCGTTGAGCCAGCCGCCGGGCGAGGTGAAGTGGAAGCGGGGGCGGTGGGGGTCGCGCAGGGCGCGCTCGGCCAGCCCCTCGGCTGTAGTACGGCCGGAGGGGAGGGTGAGGTCGTGGGTCATGCGGCGGTGGTCTCCGCTTTCTCGGTGTCGTCGGTGGCCTCGTCGGTGGGACTGTCGGTGGCCTTGAGCACGCGGCGGGCGATGTCGGAGGCGGGTGCGCGCAGATGGCAGCGCACCCAGTGGGGCTGCCCCTGGTCCTCGCCGATGATGTGGCGTACGGGCTCGGTGCGGCTGCACGTGCCGTCGTCGTACGGGCAGGAGGTGGGGTTGAGGATCGCTTCGCGCAGCCGGGCGCGCTCGACGGGGTCGTAGCTCCCGGCCCGTTCGGGGTCGGGTACGGCGGACAGCAGCAGCCGGGTGTAGGGGTGGGCGGGGGCGTCCATGACGGCCAGTGCGTCGCCGCCCTCGACGAGTTCGCCGGCGAACATCACCATCGTGGTGTCCGCGAGGTAGCGGGCGGAGCCCAGGTCGTGCGTGATGTAGAGCATGGCGATGTTCCGCTCGTCGCGCAGGCGCCGCATCAGGTTGAGCACGCCGACGCGCACGGAGACGTCCAGCATGGAGGTCGGTTCGTCGGCGAGGATCAGCCGGGGCTCGACGGCCAGGGCACGGGCGATGGCGACGCGCTGGCGCTGGCCGCCGGAGAGCTCGTGCGGGTAGGACTGCAGCATGTCCTCGGTCAGGCCGACCGTCGTCATCAGTTCGCGCAGCGCCTTGCGGGTGGCAGGGTGGCCGTGCAGGACGACGGCTCGGGTGAGGAAGTGCTCGATGCGGTGCACGGGGTTGAGCGAGCCGAAGGGGTCCTGGAACACCATCTGGACCTTGCGGCGGTACGCCCGTGACGCCCGGCGCCGCTCGGTGCGCAGGACGTCTTCCCCGTCGAGCAGCACCTGTCCGGAGGTGGGCTGTTCGAGGCGGGCGAGGCAGCGGGCGATGGTGGACTTGCCACTGCCGGACTCGCCGACCAGGGCGGTGATCCGGCCGGCGGGCAGGTCGAAGGAGACGTCGTTGACGGCGCGGACACGGCGCCGGGAGAAGACGGTGCCGACCTGGAAGTCCTTGGTCAGGCCGCGTACGGACAGCAGGGGTTCGGTCATCGGGCGCCTCCTTCGGCACTGCGGGCCACCCAGCGGCCTGGCGCGACCTCGCGCAGGTCGGGGATGTTCATCGAGCAGTCCGAGCGGTCCTCGGGGCAGCGCAGGTGGAAGCCGCAACTGTCGGCGGTGCGCGGGGCGTCGAAGAGGCCGGTCAGTTCCCGGCGCGGGCCGGTCAGCGGCGGGAAGGCGTTCATCAGCGCCTCGGTGTAGGGGTGGAGGGGCTTCGCGAACAGCTCCTTGGCGCTGGCGAGCTCGACGATCCGGCCGCCGTACATCACGCCCATGCGGTCCGACAGCTCGACCATCAGGGACATGTCGTGGGTGATGAAGAGGATGGAGAAGCCCAGCTCCCGCTGGAGGTCGCGGATCTGCGCCATGATCTCCTGCTGCACGACCACGTCGAGCGCGGTGGTCGGCTCGTCCATGATCAGCAACCGGGGCTTCAGGGCCACGGCCATGGCGATGACCACGCGCTGGCGCATGCCGCCGGAGAGCTGGTGCGGGTATGCCGTGAGCCGTCCCGGGTCGATGCCCACCAGCTGAAGCAGCTCGCCCGCCCGCTCTCGCGCGGCCCGCTTCTTCAGCTTCTCGTGGGTGGTGAAGATGTCGCCGATCTGCTCGCCGATGGTGAGGACGGGGTTGAGCGAGTTCATCGCCGACTGGAAGACCATGGCGATCTCCCGCCAGCGGAAGGCGCGCAGCTCCCGCTCGTTCAGCGCGAGGACGTCGCGGCCCTGGAAGCGGATGCTGCCCGCGGTGATCTGTGCGGGGGGCTTGAGCAGTCGCATCACCGCGTTGGCGATGGTCGACTTGCCGCAGCCGGACTCACCGGCGAGGCCGAAGATCTCCCCCGCTCCGATGGAGAAGGAGACGTCGTCGGCGCCCACGACGGTGCGTCCGTCGCCGCGGTATTCGACGCGCAGGTCGCTCACCTCGAGTACGGGTTCCATGGCTCAGCCCCTCCTCTCACGCCGGGCCCGGCTGCTGCGCAGCCGGGGGTTGGTGATCTCGTCGACCGCGTAGTTGACCAGCGCGAGCGCGAAGGCGACGAGCGCGATGCAGAGCCCGGAGGGCACGAAGGCCCACCAGGTGCCGGTCATGAGCGCGCCGTCGTTGCTCGCCCAGTACAGGTTGGTGCCCCAGCTGACGATGCTGGTGTCGCCGAGGCCGAGGAACTCCAGGCCGGCCTGGGCGCCGATGCCGAAGATCACGCAGCCGAGCAGCGTGGTCATCACCACGGACGCCATGTTGGGCAGGATCTCCCGGAACATGATCCGCAGCGGGCGTTCGCCGGTGACGACGGCGGCGGCCACGAAGTCCTTGCCGCGGATCGATTTGGCCTGCGCGCGCAGCACCCGGGCCGAGCCGGCCCAGCCGGTGACGACGAGCACCAGGATCACGGTGGAGGTCCCGGGGGGCAGGAACGCGGCGAGGATGATGAGCAGCGGCAGCCCGGGCAGCAGCAGGAAGAGGTTGGTGACCAGGGTCAGCGCGTCGTCCACGATGCGGCCGAAGTACGCGGACGCCAGGCCGACGACGATGGCGACCGCGGTCGCCGCGAGCCCGACGGTGAACCCGACGAACAGGGAGCTGCGCGCGCCCCACAGGGTGAGGGCGAGCACATCCTGGCCCTTGGCGGTCGTGCCGAGCCAGTGCGCGGCCGAGGGGGCCTGGCTGCCCGTGGAGTTGATCAGGGACGGATCGCCGGGGGTGAGGACGGGAGCGAGCAGGGCGAGCAGCGCGAAGAGGGCGAGCAGGGCCAGCCCGGTCAGTGCCTTCTTGCTGTTCAGGAGTTGGCGCAGCAGCCCGCTCCGGCGAGCCGTGCGTGCCGGGGTTGTCGGGGTGGTGGCCGTGGCGATCTCGATGGCGGTCATGTCGGCTACCTCCTCAGCGGACGCGGACGCGCGGGTCGAGGCGGACGTAGAGGAGGTCGACGAGGAAGTTCGCGAGGAGTACCGCCGCCGTGATCGTGAGGAAGATGCCCTGCATCAGCGGGTAGTCCAGGCCCTGGACGGCCATCAGCAGCTGGTAGCCGATGCCGGGGTAGGCGAACACGACCTCGGTGAGCAGCGCGCCGCCGACGACGAAGCCGAGCGCCATGCCGAAGTTGGTGACGGAGGGCAGCAGCGCGTTGCGGGCGGCGTAGCGGAACATGATCCGTGTGGGGCTGAGCCCCTTCGCCTCGGCCATCGTGATGTAGTCCTCCGCCGCCGTGGCGATCATGGTGTTGCGCATGCCGAGCATCCAGCCGCCGATGGAGACCAGCACGATGGTCAGCGCCGGCAGCACCAGGTGGGTGGCGACGTTGGCGAGGAACTCGCCGTTGAAGCCCGGGGTCAGGCCGACGTCGTAGGCGTGCCGCAGCGGGAACCAGCCCAGGCTCACTCCGAACAGATACAGCGCGCCCATCGCCAGCCAGAAGTACGGGAAGGAGCCGACGAAGATCAGCAGGGGCGGGAAGGCGGAGTCGAGGACGCCGCCGCGCCGCCAGGCGGCGACGATGCCGAGCAGGTTGCCGAGGACGGCGGCGATGACGAGCGAGACGCCGCCGAGCAGCAGGGTCCAGCCGATCTGGGAGCCGATCACGTCGGAGACCGGGGTCGGGAAGCGGGTGATGGAGATGCCGAGGTTGCCGGTGAAGACGTCCTGGACGTAGGAGACGTACTGCTCCCACAGGGGGCGGTTGTCGAGGCCGAAGAGTTTGCGCAGCTGGGCTATCTGGTCGGGCTGCATCGTTCCCTGGGCCTGCGCGAACATCCGGGAGACCGGGTCGCCCGGCATGAAGCGCGGGAGAACGAAGTTCAGGGTGATGGAGGCCCAGAAGGCGAGCAGATAGAACCCCAGGTTGCGCAGGATGAGACGCACGGTTCGTGCTCCTGTCGGTGGGGGCGGCGAGGTCGGGGGCTGGGGCGGCCGTCCGGGGAGGGGGACGGCCGCCGGTCCGCGCGGGCGTCAGCCCTTGACGGGCTTCAGCGAGGTGAGCACGAGGATCGTGCTGCCGTTGCGGTTGCCGAGGGTGGCGTACGGGTCGTGTTCGGTGGGCCAGCCGGTGAAGCGGGCGTCGGTGTACTCGCCCCACTCGGGGCCGGTGAACAGCGGCACCACGGGCGCGTCCTGGTTGTACAGCTCCTGCAGACTGTCGATCTGCTCGTGCTGCGCCTTCTCGTCGGTGGCGGCGGCGAAGGCGTCGATGAGTTTGTCGGCCTTCTTGTCACCGAAGCGGTGGTAGTTCTCGGTGGCCTGCTTGCCGACCGGCACGAGCATCTTCGTCGACATCACGCCGCGGTAGTACTCGTACGGGGTGGCGCCGTTGTTGGACCACACGATGCCGGTGTCGAACGTGCCGTCGTTGTACGAGGAAGAGACGGCCGACCAGTCGGGCGTCTTCACCGTGGCGGTGATGCCGACCTTCGCGAGGTCCTGCTTGATGATGTTGGCGACCGAGATCCAGTCGGAGGAGGCTGAGCCGACGGAGATGTCGAGCGTGAACGGCTTGCCGTTCTTCAGCAGCCGCTTCCCGCCGCTCTCCTTGTAGCCGGCGGCGTCCAGGGCCCTGGCGGCGGCATCGGTGTTGTACTTCGTCCACGTGCAGGAGGCCGCGAGAGAGGCGTCGCGCCACGTGTCGTACGTGCGGGCCAGGCCCGTGCAGTCGGCGGGCTGGGCGTAGCCGTTCATCGCGACCTTGGTGATCTGGTCGCGGTCGACGGCCATGCTGAGCGCCTTGCGCACAGCCACGTCGTTCAAGGGGGCCTTGGTGGTGTTCAGCTGCCAGTTGATCATGGCGCCGGTGGCCGGGAACCAGTAGTGGTTGTGCTTCTCGTCCTTGGCGACGAAGGACTTCTCGATGTCCGGGATGAACGTCTGCGCCCAGTCGGCCTCACCGCTGGTGAAGGCGAGGTTGGCGCTGTCGTTGCCGGAGAAGGCGAGCATCTGGATGCCGGCGATCCGCTGCTTGGCCGGCTGCCAGTAGTCGGGGTTCTTACGCAGCTGGTACGACTGGCTCTGGAACTTCTCCACCTCGGTGTAGGGGCCGGTGGCGACCGGGTTGGGGTTGGTGAACTTCGCCGGGTCCTTCACCTTGGACCAGATGTGCTTCGGCAGGATCCAGTGGCCGCCGATCTCGTAGAAGGCGGGTGAGAAGGGCTTGTTGAAGGAGAACTTGACCGTGTGGGCGTCGACCGCGGTGACCTTGTCGAGGTAGTCGAAGCCGCCCAGCACTTTCTTCTGGAGCTGGAAGGTGTAGACGACGTCGTCGGCGGTGAACGGCTGGCCGTCCGACCACTTGACGCCGTCGCGCAGCGTGAACGTGATCGAGCGGGCGTCCTTGGCCTGCGTCCACTTGGTGGCGAGCCACGGCGTGTCCTTGGCGTCCGACATGCTGTGCACGACCAGCGGCTCGTAGATCGCCTGCAGGGTCATCGGGGCGGCCTGCGGGGAGAGCGGGTTGAAGTTGCGCGTGAAGGTCGCCAGGTCCTCGCGCGGGATGGTGAGCAGCTGGTTGCCGGAGGTGTCACCGGCGGCGGCAGTACCCGAGCCGCCCGTGCAGGCGGACAGGACCAGGGCTGCGGCGGCGGTCGCGGTGACCGCTCTCAGGGCGGTCCGAAACCGCCGTGGGGATGTGGAGGCTGCCATAATGAAGACTCTCTTCTCTCTTCAACACAGGACGAAGACGGGACGGGACTACTCAGCGGGCTGATTCGCGGTCAGACCGATGAGCGTTCGAGCAGCGGGCAGTCGATCGTCACCCGATGGGTGTCGAGCGGCTGCCCTGCTGCGAGAGCGGTGAGCATCTCGACGCCCTTGGTGCCCATGGCTTCGAAAGGCAGGGCGAGCGTCGTCAGCTTGGGCCGCAGATAGGCGGCGATGAGTTCCTGGTTGTCGAACCCCACCACGGCCACGTCGTGCGGGATGCGCAGTCCGCGTTCCTTGATCGCGTCGTACGCGCCCATCGCCATCCGATCATTGCCGCAGAACAACGCGGTCGGCCGGTCGGCGGCCGGGCGGTCCAGCAGCTCGCAGGCAGCGGTGTAGGCGCCGTCGGCGGTGGCCCAGCCGGGGATGACGAGGGTGGGGTCGGGCGTGATCCCGGCCTCGCGCAGTGCACGCTCGTACCCTTCGCGCCGGCCGATGGCGGCCGGGATCGCCGGGTCGAGGTTGATCAACCCGATGCATGTGTGCCCGGCGTCCAGGAGACGGCGGGTCGCCCGGTAGCCGCCCGACACCTCGTCGGGCAGGATGCACGGCAGCTCCCCTTCGGCGTCGTAGCAGTTGACGAGCACCGTCGGCACCTCGCGGGCGGCCTTCGGCAGGGTGACGGCCCGGTGCCAGGTCGTGGCGTAGAGCAGCCCTTCCACGCGGTGGTCCAGCATCTGGTCGAGCGCGGCGGCCTCCTGGGCGGGGTCGCCCTCGCTCGCGGCGATCAGCAGGCACCTCTGGTCGCTCCAGGCGCGCTTCTGCGCCCCCGTGATCACTTCGGCGGCGAAGGGGCCGGTCACGATCTCGGTGATCAGACCGAACCAGCCGCTGCGCTTCGCGGCCAGGGCCCGCGCCCCGGCGTTGGGCCGGTAGCCGAGCTCGTCGATCGCCGCGAGGATCCGCCGACGGGTCTCGTCGGGGATGACGGCGCCGGGCTTGTCGTTGAGGACGAAGGAGACCGTGGTCCGCGAGACACCGGCATGGCGGGCCACGTCACTCATGGTCACGCGGCGCGCCTCGTTCGTGGCCACTTTTGGTCCCCTTCGGTCGAGGGAGGCGCTCGGCGGGCCTCCGGTTTCGCGCTTTAGTAACGCGCGTTAGTTCGGTGTTGCGGGGAAGTTACGGCTGTCTTATGCGGCATGTCAATACATCGTCGGGACCGAACAGCGTCGGCAATGAGACGCCTCGTCGCTGCGCTACCCGTCGGGTGGCGTGATGCCGATGGCACGGCTCTCAAGGGCGCTTCGGGAACACGTCGATACGCTCGGGGTCGCGCTCGACGACCGGATCGAGGATCTCGTCGACCCGCTCGACCAGCTCGTCGTCCAGCGTGACGTCCGCCGCCTTGGCGTTCTCCGCGATCTGCTCGGGCCGGGACGCTCCGACGATCGCCGCGGAGACATTCGGATTGCGCAGCACCCACGCCAGGCTCAGGGTCGCCGGCGACATGCCCGCCTCGGCAGCGAGAGAAGCCAGTTCCTGGACCCGGGCCAGGACCTCGTCGCGCAGCCATCCGGCCACGGCGTCGTTGCCACCGTTGGTGTCGGTGGCACGGGAACCGGACGGCGGTTGCGCTCCCGGCTTGTACTTGCCGGTGAGCACGCCTTGGGCGAGCGGGGACCACACGATCTGCCCGATGCCCAGCTCCTGGCAGACCGGGACGATCTCGGGCTCGATCACGCGCCACAGCAGGGAGTACTGCGGCTGGTTGGACACCAGGCGGATTCTCAGCTCCCGCGCCAGCTGCGCCGCGGCCCTGATCTCCTGCGGCTTCCACTCCGAGACACCGATGTAGTGCGCCTTGCCCGCGTGGACGACATCGGCGAGGGCCTCCATCGTCTCCTCGAGCGGGGTGGCGTAGTCGTAGCGGTGGGCCTGGTACAGATCCACGTAGTCCGTGCCGAGGCGGCGCAACGAGCCGTTGATCGACTCCATGATGTGCTTGCGCGACAGGCCGCGGTCGTTCTTCCCCGGGCCGGTCGGAAAGTACACCTTCGTGCAGATCTCCACGCCCTCGCGGCGCACGCCCTTCAGGGCGGCGCCCAGTGCCTCCTCCGCCCGGGTCTCCGCGTACGCGTCGGCCGTGTCGAAGGTGGTGATCCCGGCATCGAGAGCAGCGCGTACACATGCCGTGGCCGCGTCTTGGTCCACCTGCGACCCGTGGGTGACCCAGTTGCCGTAGGCGATGGCGCTGACCAGCATGCCGCTGCCGCCCAGATGGCGGTAGTCCATGTTCGTGTCCCTTTCCGAGGACGAAGAGGACGGTGGCCTGCGAGGCATCCGCGATGACGTGCCACGTCGCTCTTGGCCGTCCGAGGGGCCTGACGCTTGGCAAGTTTTTTATCCCCGTTGGTGGACGGAGGCGCGCCAGGCCCTCGGTTTCGCGCTTTAATAACGCGCGTTAGTAGGAGGTTGCGAGGAAGTTACGACCGTTTCGCGCCGCATGTCAATACCCGCGCGGGGACACATCAGGCCATCGGCCCGGCGCCCTTCCCCGGCACGAACGCGCCGGGCGCCCCGCATCGTCCGAACCAGCACACGCATGCCGCGGCAGCCGCGCGCGTTTACCCAGAAAGGCAGACCACCATGGCCCGACTTGAGACCCCCGGCACCATCACCGTCCTCGGTGAGTGCGTCGCCGACGCTTTCACCGACCCCGCCACATCCGGCGCGGGCGAACTCGCCCTGCGGGTCCTGCCCGGGGGCGGCCCCGCCAACACCGCCGTCGCTCTCGCCCGGCTCCGTACTCCCACCCGCGTCCTCGGGCGGTCGTGGGCGAGAAGTGGACGATCCTGATCCTGCGTGAGGTCTGGTACGGCTCGTCCCGTTTCAACGAGTTCGAACGCGTCCTCGGCTGTCCTCGCAACCTCCTCGCGGCGCGACTCCGGATGCTCGTGGAGGAAGGGATCCTGGCCACCGAGACCTACAAGGAGCCGGGCTCGCGGAGCCGGCCGAAGTACGTGATCACGCCCAAGGGCATGGATCTGGTCCCGGCCGTGATGGGGCTCGTGCAGTGGGGCGACCGCTACCGCGCCGACCCGGAGGGCCCGGCCATGCTGCCCCGGCACCGTGGATGCGGCGCGCACGTCGACGCCCAGGTCCGCTGCGACCGGGGCCACGCCGTACAGCCGGAAGACATCGAGAGCATCCCCGGCCCCGCCTTTCGTCTCAGGCCCACCGGGTGAACTGAGCGAGGTGGCGCCAGGAGCTCGTGATGGGCTCAGTCTGCCGGGGTGCGCTCGCTCCGTCTGGCCCGGGCCTGGTTGGAGGCGGGCCTTTGTGCGGTCGCTCAAGCCGGGTTCGCAGTGGGATCCGTCCTGCGCGATGTCGAAGGTGCCCGTGCGGCGGGCATTCAGCAGGGAGCGGGTTTCGTGCATGACGGTGCGGTCCAGGTCCGGATGTCCGCAGAACCCGCTTCGTAGGATCCGTCGTGGCGGCATCGCCAGCGCCCGTCCGAGGAACTCTGCCGGGCGCGGCCGATCCCGCCCGTGCTCGGGTTCGCGTTGAACGGCCGACCGATCACGCCTGCGCAGCCGGCGCGCATGACCGATTGCGCGGCGCCGCATCTGCCGAAATCCGGGAAGCGGGGCGGCCGTTGAGCCAGCCACCGCAGGGTCATCAACGGGATCTGTACCGACTGCGCACTGGGGTGCCACGGCGGGATCTACCTGCGCGTTTCGGTCCGTGGAAGACCGTGTACGAACGGCACAGACGTTGGTCGGCGGACGGCACCTGGGACGGGATCTTCGCGGCCGTCCTGGCCGACGCCGACACGGAGGGCCGGATCGACTGGTCGATGGTCAGCGTCGATTCGACCTCCTGCCGGGCCCATCAGCACGCCGCCGGGGCTCGTAGGAAACCGCCACGAGTGCCGGGAAAAGACGCACGCCCCGGCAGCATCGCCCCGACGAGGGAATCGGACGCTCCCGGGGCGGCCTGACCTGCAAGATCCACTTCGTCGGTGAGGGTGGACGCCGCCCCCTGGCCCTGCTGATCACTCCGGGGCAGTGGGGCGACGCTCCGCAGCTCATTCCGGTCGGGGAACGCATCCGTGTTGGCCGCCTCGGTGGCGGACACCCGCGCACGCGGCGCCACCACCTCGGCGGTGACAAGGCGTATTCCTCCCGCCGCAACCGCCGCTACCTGCGACGACGCCAGATCAAGCACACCATCCCCGAACCGAAGAACCAGCGGGCCAACCGCCAACGAAGGGGCAGCAAGGGCGGCCGACCCGCAGGCTTCGACAAGACGATCTACAAGCGAAGGAACGAAGTCGAGTGGACGATCAACGCGTTGAAGAACTCCCGGGCCGTGGCCACGAGGTTCGACAAGCGCGGCTACACCTTCCACGGCACCGTCACCGTCGCCTCGATCCGACTCTGGCTCCGCCCGTGATCTCCTCCGGATCTAATCGCCGGTCGTGCCGTCGAGCATCTCGCGCAGGATGTCCAGATGGCCGTTGTGGCGGGCCGTCTCCTCGGTGAGGTGAAGGAGGATCCAGCGCAGGTCGACGTGGAGGCCGTTGCGGATGGCTCGCTGGGCCTGCTTGTCCAGACCGTTCCCGGCTACCAGTTCGCGATAGCGGGCGCTCTGTTCGGCGTATTCGTCGAGCAACTGCGTGAGCGGGAAGTCGACGGCGATACGCATCTCGCGGTCGGGGTCCTCCTCGGTCCAGGGGCCCCGGTCTTCCTCGCCGAGGAAGACCACCTGGAACCAGTAGTACTCGACCCAGCGGAGGTGGTTGATCACTCCGCTCATCGTCATCAGCGGTGAGCCCGGCAGGAGCGCCTTGCGTGCGTTCTCCGCAGAGACGCCATCGCACTTGGCGCGCGCGGTGTCACGCGCGTAGTCGAGAAACGTGGTGAGCTGAGTGCGCTCGTCCCAGGCAGGCGGCGTGTCATCGATTCTGGTCATCACGCGAAGCGTCGCCGATCACCGCGCCCGATGTCGAGGTATTTATCGACGGGCTCGACCTGCTCCGCCCAGTTCCTTGTCCGGCGGGTCGCTAAGAGATCGTCTCAACTGGCTTGATCACTAGGCTGGCGGCCGTGATGGCGATGGTGGGGCGTCTGGTGCCGGACGGGCTGTGGGAGTTGTTCCAACGGGTGGTCCCGGCCGCGCCGGTGCGCCCACAGGGCGGTGGCCGACGCCGCTACGGTGATCGCGAAGTGCTGGCGGCGATCTTGTTCGTGGCCACGACCGGCTGTACCTGGCGGCAACTGCCGCCGGACTTCGGCCCGTCCGGCCCCACCGCGCACCGGCGGTTCACCGAGTGGAGCCGGGCCCGCGTCTGGGGCAAGCTCCACCGCCTGGCCCTGGACGAACTCGGCGCGCGCGGCGAGTTGGACTGGTCCCGGTGCGCCATCGACTCCGTGAACATGCGGGCCCTGAAAGGGGGGACCTTAGGGGTCCGAATCCCGTAGATCGCGGCAAGAAGGGATCAAAAGATCCACTTGATCACCGAGCGGACCGGTCTGCCCCTCTCCATCGGGATCTCTGCCGCGAACACCCACGACAGCCAGGGATTCGAACCCCTGGCGCGCGGCATCCCGCCCATCCGCTCCCGGCGCGGGCCGCGGCGACGGCGGCCCGCAAAGCTCCACGGAGACAAAGGGTACGACTACGACCCCCTGCGCCGATGGCTGTGCTCGCTGAACATCCCCCCGCGCATCGCACGAGGGCGTCGAGTCGTCCCAGCGCCTGGGCCGCCACCGCTGGACCGTGGTGGCTTGCCGGGTGCCGCCGCCTGCACCGCCGCTACGAGCGCAAGGCCGAACACTTCCTCGCCTTCGCCGGTATCGCCGCCGCGCTCATCTGCTATCGGCGTCTGGGCGCGTGAGCCGGTTCATACGGCTCCGAGGAACACCGGGTCGGCGCCGTCGAACTGAAGGCACGAGTCGCGGCTCAGGCCCAGGAGTTCCGGAGTAATTGTCAAGACCTGTGGATTGCTCGACCTGTCTATTGCGATGAGGACTCGCCCGGCCCCGGCTGTGACGTCAGGGCCTCGGCAAGGCGGTCGACGCCAAAACCGCTGATCAGTAGGCGTTCTTTGCGGTTACCGGTGAGCAGTTGGCTCCATTGAACGAAGCCGCCGTCGCCGACTTCTAGCTGGTGGCCTCCGATGTTGGTGTAGATCTTGAAGCAGATGCCGGTGTAGTAGCCGCGTCCGGTAGCCCGGTCGGGGTCCTCGCATACCTGTATTCCTGGCAGCCCGGCGAGGTCGTGGCGCATCCGCTCGAGGGTCGGACCAGTCGCGTCCTCCAGAAAGGTCAGCCTGATCTGTGTGTCCTGTGCCCCGATGTCGGCCATGACCCGGGCGGCGAACTGCAGGTGCTCGGCCAAGTGACGGTGCTCAAAGAGTCGGTTGCCGGTATCTCGGCCGGCGGTCACCAGACCGAAGAGCTGGAAGTGCGCGAGGTTCCTCGGACCGTTGAAGTTCTGGGCGCGAGCCACTCGCTGGCTGGCCGCCAGCCGGATCGGCGCGTTCGAACGCGGATCGGCGGCCAGGGCCAGGGAGCGCCGGTGCGATGCCTCCAGCGCCAGTGCGTTCGTCGGATCGGCCGCCACCTCGCTGCCTCGAACAGTCGCGATCACCTTGCGCGGATCGACGGTCGCCACGGCCGAATGCGCGGCCAGCGGCACGACCGGGGCGAGCACGAGGACCTCGAAGCCGTCGGGCAACGCCGACACCAACGCGTCCTCGGTACGGCGCAGTGCGGCGAACTGTACCGGCGCTGGGGCCACGAACCGATCGCTGCGATAGCGCCGCATCACCTCCGCCGGCGAGAGCTGCTCCGCCCGGCGCCGGAACACCTCCAGCAGCAGCGTGGTCAGATCCGCGCCCGACATCCCGCTGGCCAGCAGTTCCAACAGTTCCGGGCCGTCGGCCCGTGCCAGAACCCGACGCAACGCCGGGTTGACCGGGATGTCTCCGGTGAGGTCATCGCGTGTCATAAACATCGAGTATCACGGTGCAGAAATCAGCTGGGCCAGTGAGTTTCTGACACTTCGACGGTCATGCCACCGCAGGCTCAGGGCGCTCGACCAGGACGCCGTTCTCGAATCGGGCGCCTGCACGGACCAGGCGCACCAGGTGGGCTCCGGTGATCGCCCGCCAGCGGGCCTAGGCGGACTCGACCAGCTTGAACACCATCGCGAGGGCTGCGGCCGGGCTGCCCGCGCCGCGGGTGACCTTGGTGCGGAGCCTGACCGTGGAGAAGGTCGACTCGATCGGGTTCGTGGTCCGCAGGTGGATCCAGTGCTCGGCAGGGAAGTCGTAGAACGCCAGCAGTTCCTCCCGGTCGTCGGCGATCTTCGCGACGGCCTTGGGCCACTTCGTGCCGTAGGTCTTCGCGAATGCCTCGATCGCCTTCTCGGCGTGAGAGCGGTCCTCGGCGTTGTAGATCTCCTGCATCGCCTTCGTCGCGCCCGGCTGAGCGGACTTCGGAAGAGAGTTCGTGACATTGCGGACCTTGTGGACCCAGCACCGCTGATGCCGGGCAGCCGGGAACACCTCGGCCAGCGCCTTCCACAGCCCCATCGCACCGTCACCGACGACCAGCTCCGGATCGCGCATGCCGCGCCTGCGGCAGTCGCGCAGCAGGTCGGCCCACGACTCGGTGGACTCGCGCAGGCCCTCGGCCAGCGCGATCAGCTCCTTGGTGCCGTCCAACCGGACGCCGAGCAGGACCAGCACGCACGAGTGCGCCTGCCCGAGCCGGACCTTTGGGTGCACGCCATCGGCCCACACGTACACAAAGTCGCGGTCCCACAGGTCACGGTCCTGGAATGCGGTGTGGTCGTCCTGCCACTGCTTCGTCAGCCGGGTCACGGTCGCCGCGGACAGCCCCGCCGCTCCGCCGAGGAACTGCTCCAGAGCCGGAACGAAGTCGCCGGTAGACAGCCCGTGCAGATACAGCAGCGGCAGCACCTCGGAGATCTTCGGCGACTTACGGCACCAGGGCGGCAGGATCTTGGAGGAGAACCGCTTGCGCTCCCCGGTGGCCTCGTCCACCCGCCGGTCGTTCACCCGCGGTGCCTTCACCTGCACCGGTCCGGCCGCGGTGACCACGGTCCGCGGCTGGTGGTATCCGTTGCGGACCACCAGGCGGCGGTCGGCTCCGTCCGTCTCGGCCGCCAACTCGGCTATGTCTCGGCTATGTACTGGTTGACTTCAGCTTCCAAGGCGGCGGCGAGCATCCGCCGGGCGCCCTCGCGCACGATCTCGTCGATCAGAGAGCCGGATTCGGTGGAGCCATCGGGGTTCACTACGCTGAGCACGGGCGTGCCTTCCCGACCCGCGCTGCGAACGCGGGCCTACTCGGTGACCATCACAGGATCATTCGGGAACGTACGCCCTCCACGTCCCTCCCGGGACTGATCCACAGGTCTTGAGCATTGCTCGGGAAATTATGAAGAACTTGCCGCAGCACGCGCGTCCAACCGTGAGCTGATGGCACAGCTCAACCCCTGACCGTGTCATTCCGCGTCAGCCCCGAGGCGGTGCGCGAGATCGATCAGATCGGCCAGACGCAGCACCCGTCCGCCGAACCCTGGCAGGGGGACATGCAAGGGCTCGGTCCAGCGGGCAGGGATCGCGTCCAATCCGTGATACGCGCCGGCGAGAGCTCCGGTGACCGCGGCGACCGTGTCTGTATCACCGCCCACGTCAATCGCCGCGCGAATGGCGTCCTCGAAGCTGGTTGTACTGCGCAGAGCCCAGACCGCCGACCCCAGGCAGGGCCAGACTGCGCCGTTGAACTCGGTTGCCTCGTCGGGATGCCAGTCAGCAGCAAGGACCGTGGCGTATCGCCGACGGTGGTCGGGATGGACGAGACCCAGAACATCAGGAAGGGCGCAGAGGGGGTCGGTGCCTGCCAGGCTGAGGCGAATGAGTTCGTGGAATATGGCGGTGCCTTCCCAGGCGGCGCGGTCGCCGTGAGTAAGGGCAGCAATGCGCCGGGCGGCATCCATCGTGACCGACTGGCCAGCACGTGCAAAGTAGACCGCAGATGTCGACGCCCTCATCAAGGAGCCGTTACCAGCTGCTCGCTGGTTGACCTGGAAATGAATCGCGGCGGCCAGATCCCACGGCATACCGTTCGTCAGCACATCCTCGGTCTGCAGGCCGATGTCTTTGGGGTCAGCTGCCGCCCACCGCTGGAAGCGGGCGAAGACGTCCGGCAAGTCCAGTCCTCCCCGCTGCAGTAGCGACTCCGCGACAAGAACGGCCATCTGCGTGTCGTCCGTGGCTTCGCCCGGATCCCAACCGCCGCCTCCGCACATCTCGCCACCGCACCCTGCTTCTGGGAACCGAGCAGAGAAGGCACCCGGAGGACCAAACTCGAAAGGGGCTCCCAGCGCGTCGCCCACCGCTGAGCCGACGACCGTCGCGATGGCCCGCTCCATACGCTTCATCCGCGCAGGCTATCGGCGTCACCCGACAGCGCACCGGCCAATATTTCTCATCCGCCGGAGACCCAAGACGGCTTCCGTTCCGCTCGTACGATCACTGTCGCCGGACGACGCATTCACAGATCCGCGCGGCGTGCGACGCCGCAGCCGCATCCTCAGCAACTTGGTCCGCAGGTCTGTCACGCACCCGCGCCAGATCGACGCACGCCGTTGACCCGGGGTCACCAAGGCGATCCCGGCCCCTGGCAGCCTCAAGCCCAAGAGAAACGGGCTCTTCACGATCCGGGGTGTAGTCGTGGCCTGAAGCCGCCGGTTTCCAGCAGGGATCTGGCGATGTAGTTGGTGAGGTTGCGGAATCCGAGGGCGGAGCCGCGGAAGTGTTCGAGCCGTCCGTTGATGGCCTCGGTCGGTCCGTTGGACGTGCCCGGGCGTTCGAAGTAGGCCAGCACGTCCGTGGCTCGCTTCTTCAGTGTCCGGCCGAGCGTGATGATCTCGGCGAAGCTCGCCTCAGGGGTAGCGTCGTGCAACGTCGAGGTCTTCCGGATGGGCTTGGTGTAGGAACCCCCTTCCTCGGGAGACCTCGACGCCTACCCCGTCACCGACGCGGGGTTAGCTGCCACCACCGGTGGACACAGGTTCCTGACGGTTGACGATCTGAAGTCAACCAGGTGAGGGCGAATCGTCCTGCTCCCGCCCCGGTCGCGCGATGGCGACCGGGACCGAAACATGAACGGTGGCTTCGGTCGTGGCTTGTGGGCCGTTCAGCTACGGGGCATTCAGCGGCCGATGTCGCCCAGCTCGGTCAAGTCCTCATGCGAGAGGGAGAGTCCCGCGCCGGCGATGTTCTCGCGCAGGTGCGCTGTCGATGACGTGCCGGGGATGAGCAGGATGTTCGGTGATCGCTGCAGCAGCCAGGCAAGCGCGACGGACATCTGTGTCGCCTTCAATCGAGCGGCGACCGCCGAGAGCGCCGAGGACTGAATGGGGGTAAAGCCCCCGAGGGGGAAGAAGGGCACGTACGCGACGCCTTCGGTGGCGAGCCGGTCGATGAGCTTGTCGTCGTGGCGGTGGGCGAGGTTGTACATGTTCTGCACGCACACGATCGGCGCGATGCTCTGTGCCTCGGTGACCTGCTCCTCGGTGGCGTTGCTGACCCCGAGGTGGCGGATCAGGCCCTGCTGCTGGAGTTCCACGAGCGTCTCGAACGCCTCGGCGAGCGAGCCGGGCTGGGGGCCTTCGGCGTTGCCGAGTCGGAGGTTGACCAGGTCGAGTACGTCGAGCCGGAGGGACTTGAGGTTGTCGTGGACCTGGCGGCGCAGATCTTCGGGTCGCCGGGCCGTGGGCCAGCCACCCTGTTCGTCGCGGGTCGCGCCCACCTTGGTCACGATGTGCAGCGACTCGGGATAGGGGTGCAGTGCCTCGCGGATCAACTCGTTGGTGATGCGCGGCCCGTAGGCGTCGCTTGTGTCGATGTGGGTGATACCCAGGTCGACCGCTTCACGCAGAACGGCCAGGGCCCCCTCGCGATCGGTGGGCGGCCCCATGACCCACGGGCCGGCCAGTTGCATGGCGCCGTAGCCGAACCGGGTGACGGTCAGGTCACCCAGAGTCCAGGTGCCGCCGGGAAGAGAGAGGGAGGGTGTGCTCATCCTGTTGCCTTTCGTCGTGCACTTGCGGGGTGGCGCCTGCTGCCTCCCTGCATCAGCATTGGAGAGAAACTTCCTGTCGGGAAGTAGGCACTTTGAAGTGCGTAACCCACCCATCGGTGAGAGGTGCGATCAGTGACGACGATGAAGGCGGCCCAGAAGAGGGCTCAGGCCAAGGTGGAGTACAACGCGTTCCTGGCAGGGTGCCCCAGCCGGCAGCTGCTCGACCGAATCTCGGACAAGTGGGTCGTCCTGATCCTGTGTGCGCTGGGCGGCGACAGCAGCCCTGGCCGGCCCGGTGCAGCACACGCAGACGCTCCGAAGGCGATGCGTTACTCCGAGATCTCTCGTCTTCTGGCCGGGGTCACCCAGAAGATGCTGACCCAGACGCTACGGTCGCTGGAGCACGATGGTCTGCTCACCCGTACCGTGACGCCAACCGTCCCTGTCACCGTCTCCTACGAGCTGACCGACCTCGGCCTCTCGCTCCACCACATGACGCGCGGGCTCAGAAACTGGGCGCAGACACACATGGCCGAGGTCGTCGCAAACCGCGAGAAATACGACGCTCGCACCTCCTGACGACTCACATCCAACCGTCCAACAGCTCTATGTTCTCGGCGCTACACCCTCAAACTGCGAAGAGCCCTCAAAGGCGATGGCGTCCACCACGCCATGCTCGGCATCGCCCGCCTGCACAACCTCGCCCTCGCCGGGTGACGGGAACCATGTAGGTCATCCAGCATGCCGGAGATCATTTACGGGACAACGCCTTACGACTCGGTACGCGATAGCCAGGGACCCCCGAGGGATGCGATGGGCCATGGAGATACTGCGAGACTGCCGACATGACTGACATGATCGTGGTCAGTGACTACGACCCCCGATGGCCCGAGCGGTTCGAGGATCTGCGGCAGCGGCTGGCACCTCACGTCGCGGATCTGGCTGTGTCCATCGAGCATGTCGGCAGTACGGCCGTGCCCGAGTGTGCCGCCAAGCCAGTCATCGACCTCGACATCGTGGTGTCCGAGGAGGCCGTCATGCCCGAATTGATCTCCCGGCTCGCCGGGCAGGGCTACCGGCACGAAGGCGATCTGGGGATTCGGGGGCGGGATGCATTCCAGGCCCCTCCTGCGGCTCCCGAACATCATGTGTACGCCGTGGTCGCGGGCTCAAAGCCCCACCTTGATCACGTCCTACTCCGTGATTACCTGCGTCAGCGGCCCGATGAGGTCCAGCGCTACAGCGCCTTGAAGGTGGCCCTGGCGCAGCGGTTCCCTGCCGACAGCGAGGGCAGGGCGTCCTACTCGGCGGCGAAGGGCGCTCTGGTGGAGGAACTGGTCGCGAAGTCCTACGCGCTCGGGGCCGCCGGCGCAACGTGACATGAGGCGGACCGCACGGGTTGGTGATGTTGTGACGCATTACCGAGCCCGTGCGGCCTTGTCCCATCCTGCCTTCTGCGGCGGCCTTGAACGTGCACATCTCGGCGGTTTGATCGAGGAGTTGGCCGGTCCGTGGACGGCGCGGTGCGAGTCCGCACTGCGCGAGCGTAGAGGCGGAGAACGCAAGCGGGTGGCGGGCGCAGGGCCGGACCACAAACTGGTCTTCAGCGACCGGGTCCTGGTTACCGTGGTCTACCTGCGCCTGCATCTGCCACACGCGGCGCTCGCCGAGCTTTACGGCGTGACCCGACCCACCGTCACCCCCGCCATCCACGAGATCCCCCCGCTGCTCGCCGCCCGCGGCTTCGCCGTGCCCGGCCGACTCGGCATCCGCCTGCGCACCCTGGCCGATGTCTTCGCTTATGCCGAAGCCGAAGGCGTCGAGCTGCGGATCGACGGCACCGAGACCCAGGTGCGCCGCCACAAGGCCGGGCGCCCCGGCCGCAAGGCGTTCGTCTCCGGCAAGAAGCAGAACACCGCGAAGACCACGGCCATCGGCGACAGCTCCGGGCGTTTGCTATGGTCCGGAGCCGACCGGCCCGGCCGGATGCATGACCAGACCGCCATGCGGACCGAGGGCATCGCCGAGCAGCTGCGGCTGCATCCACAAGTGACGGCGAAGGTCGACGAGGGCTACCAAGGCCTGGCCAATGACTTCCCCCAGCATGTGCAAGCACCGCCGCGCAAGCCGAACGACGACGCGCCACTGGGCGAGCAGTACGCCTGGCGTGAGGCGCGCCGACGGCAGTCCTCGGCACGGATCTGCGTGGAACACACGATCGGCGAGGAGAAGAAGTGGCGGCCGCTCCAGCGGTACCTCGGCCGCCGGGAGTCCTACGCCGAAACTCACGCCGCCATCGCCGGACTGGTCTCCGACCGCAGCGCGCGCAGGGCCTCCCGGCCGCGCACGAGCACCGAACTCGTGCTCGCCCGCTGGACCACCTGCTGATCACTCACCAGCCGATCGGCCAGGCCAGCACGCCCCGACCTCAATCGCGTACTGAGTCGTTACTGAGGTTGAACTCGTGGTGTCGTGGGAGCTGACGGTTCGTGGCCTGTGCGGTATCACCGGGGCATGCGGTATCCACGAGGGGGCGGGCTGATCGCCGAACGGCAATAGTTCCGCGAGGAGTTACGGCTCAAGGCGGTCGAGAGGTTCGCCCGGGGCGAGGCGAGCTCGACGATCGCCAAGGACCTGCGGGTCAGCGTCCGCTCGGTCCAGCGATGGCGGCAGGCGTGGAACGAGGGCGGTCCGCGGGCTCTGCGGTCGCAGGGGCCGGCGTCGCTCCCGCGGCTGAGCGAGAAGCAGTTCGCCCAGCTGGAGGCGGAGCTGGCCAAGGGGCCGCCGCGCACGGCTGGGAAGACCAACGCTGGACCCCTGAGCCGTGTGAAGACGGTGATCGGCCGACGCTTCCACCTGACCTACACGATTCAGGGTGTTCGGAAACTGCTGGTGCGCAATGGCTGGTCCTGCCAGGTCCCGGCCCGGCGCGCGATGGAGCGGGACGACGAGGCGGTGGCCGGGTGGATCGAGGAGGTGTGGCCGTGCGCGGAAGGCTGCGGCGGCCCGTGGAGCCTGGCTCGTCTTCGAGGACGAAGCCGGATTCTCCATGACGCCGCCGCAGGCCAAGACCTGGTCCCAGCGCGGCCGGACCCCGGTGGTGAGGGTGCGGGGCCGTTCCCGCAGACGGATGTCGATCGCCGCGCTGACCTGCTACAAGCCCGGCCACAGGTCGCGGCTGCTCTACCGGCCCCGCCGGGACGACGGCCGACGCGACGGCCGCAAGAGCTTCTCCTGGCGCGACTACCGGGACCTGCTGATCGCCGCACATCAGCAGCTCGGCGGTCCGATCGTGCTCGTCTGGGACAACCTCAACGTCCACAAAGCCTCCGACCTGCAGGAATGGGCGGCAACCCGGGACTGGCTGACCATCTACTACCTGCCGCCCTACGCACCCGACCTCAACCCAGTCGAAGGGATCTGGTCCCTCCTGCGGCGCGGCTGGCTCTCCAACGCCGCCTTCAGCAGCCCCGAACACCTTGTCCAGCGCACCCGACGCGGGCTACGGCACATCCAGTACCGCAGCCACCTCATAGACGGCTGCCTCGCCGAGACCGGCCTCACCATCAGCCCTACCTGAGCAACCCAGCGACATCACGAGTTCAACCTCATTAGGAAGCGGCCCCGTTGGCAGTGTGGCCATGGAGGACGCGGACGGCATCAAGGTGGCGGGGTGGCTCCGCAACCGAGTCCCCTCGCTGCCCGGCGGCGATGACCATCGACATGGGCCTTTTCCGCTGCTCGACGGCCAGCGGCGGCCACAGGGTCCTGGGCCGTCAGGCAGGCCGCGCCACCCGCAACGCCGGCGCCAAGGCCCACTACCGGCGCCGTCGCGACGACCACGGGGGAATGGCGCGCGGCGGCCCAGCACAACCTCTCCAACCCCTGCTCGGGCCAGCTCTGCCACTGCCTTCTCAGCACGGCCGCCCCTTCGATGAGGCCGTAGCCTTTCCGGTCTCAGCCTCTGCGGTCGTGCAGGTGACGCGGAATCCTCATACGAGTCCGGCGGCCTGCCGGAGCTTCGCCTGACCGGCAGCGTCGATCAGGCCCTCCGGCAGCATCGCCACCACACTCGCGTATTCCGCGAACACAGCCCTGCACTGCTCACGCTCAGGGTGATCGCTATCGCTGCCGAACCACGACACCATGGCCTCGTTGCCGACCTCGATCGGCTCAGAGAACTCGGCAACTAGGACCAGACGCTCGAGCAACGCCGCCCGCTCAGGAACCTGCGGGTCACCTGCGAGACGAAGCAGAAACGGCAGGACTTCCGCCATGGCCGCGTTCATGTCGGCGATGCTGAACATGGCGTTGGTGAGCACACGCTGAGCCTCGAGTGCGGCAGCCCGATCGAGAAGGGCATGCAGCAGCACCGGGACCGCGGAGGGGCACCCCGGAAACTCGGACCAGCGGACCTCCTGACACCCGTGGAGGGCAGGATGCCCATAGTCCGCATCAGCTGCCTGCGGGTACTCGTGGAGAAACCGAGCGATCGCCGCCTCCTTTGAGGCCAGGTCCATCCCGCACACCTGTCTATCCCCCGGTCCGTCCCATGAGCTTCAAGCTCCGCGTCAACCGCACTTTCGCGCGACCCGGGATGTGCGCGCAAGCCAAGACGGCAAGTCGATCTTGTTTCGTCGGCTGAGCGAGTCCGAGGTGTGATCGGCGGGGATCTCCTGCATGGAGGCGAAGTCGTCGGGCAGACGGAGGAGGAGTACGTCCCAGTCTTGGAGGTCTTCCCGGTAAGAGCTGAGGAGCGGATGCGGTCAGTCAGATCAGGCTGGCTGTTCTGTGGGCGGCGGTGGCAGGAGCAGGATCTGCAGGCGGCGGATGTTCGCGCGCCAGGGGCCGCCATCCGACTCGGCCCACAGGTCCATCAGCTCGGAGGGCTCGGTCATGACGCGGTCGAGGGCCTGGAGAGCGAGATCGCGCAGGCCGGTGAGATCAGGAAGAGGCTCTTCGGTCCCATGAACGAGATCGGCAGGCTCACCCCCAGGGCACTGCGCGGCGACAAGAGCGGCCGCAGCTACGGCTTCTTCGGACTCGGATGCTTCCAGGTAGCCCACGGTGTCGATCGCGCGAATGAGAGTGCTGCGGACAATGTCCTCGCGTTCGCCTACGGCTGCCTCATCAAGGTCCCCGCAGAAATCCGCCGCGGCGTCGTTGTCAAAGGGGCCGACATCCCAGGTACCCATACGTCACTCCTGCATCCCCATCTCTGTCCGCGACATTCTGATGGGAGCCACTGACAACTGACAGGACTACCCCGGCTGAGCTCGCCCACCCACGCCACCAGGGCGGGTGGGTGCGCGTGCACGACGCCGGCGACTTCTTCAGTGACCACTACCTGGCCGCCTGGCTCCGCATCATGATCTTCCTGCCGGGCGTGAACTTCTACGCCTACACCAAGGAGGTCAGCCGCTTCCGCCGCCTGGTGGAGCCCAATCCGCCCCGTAACTTCCGCTGGGTCTACAGCTACGGCGGCCGAGAGGACCACCTGCTGGACCCGAGCAGGGACCGCGTCGCCGACGTGTACCCGGACGAGGCCGCCATCCGCGCGGACGGATGGCACTCCCAGGACTCCACCGACCTCCTGGCCGTCCTCGGCCCTGCCCCGGTCGGCATCCCCTCCAACCGCATCCCGCACTTCCAGCGCCGCATGGGCGGGCGCACGTTCCGGGTCTGGCAGGCCGAGCAGGACGCCCGGCGGGCCGTTCAGCGGCAACGGCCTCAGGCAGCGCCTTGACGGGACGGAGTCCAGTCATCTGCATCGCCGTAGCCCAGAGCTGCTCTGGCGGCATCACGGAACGCCCGCAGCGCATCCCGATGCCGCCCGTAAGCCGCAGCTCCCGCGTCCATGAAGTTGTCCTGTGACCTCGGGAACGCGTAAACCTGCATCATTTCGTATCCAGCCGCATCGAGTTCCCGGGCTGTAGTAAGTGCTGACTGTGGCCCGCACAGTTCGATGAGGGACAGGGCGGCAAACGCCTCCTCGTGTGCCTTGGCGCACCGCGCCTCCTGCTCTCGGGTCAGGCTGTCGGAGGGCGTGTGAATCTCTCCGAGCACTGCCTCGGCGGCAGACGTCTGCATCATGTCGGCGCGGATCATCGCCTGATAGGCCGTGTGCCGCTGATCGCGTTTCCAGCGCTCGTCTTCCTTGCGGATCTGCACCGCCTGCGCTTCCTGACTCACGCGGGCTGCCCGCTGTGCGCCCCACATGGCCGCACCGGCTCCAACACCCGCACCTAGCTTGATCTTTAACCTGTGCGGCGGGGTCGTGGGTTCGTTGACTTCTTCGTTCGCTGCTTCCCGGCGCTTGGTTTGGAGACTGTGTGCACG
>NZ_JBIWIM010000027.1:0-32355 GCF_044764595.1 Streptomyces sp. NPDC093984
GCCGGTGGACCTTGGCTGGGGCACGGGCCAGGCGTAGGCCGGACAGCCCGTGCCGTGCGGGGTGGCCGCCCGTGCGCCGCCACCCCGCACGGCAGCATCTGATCATGCTGTTGACGTTCCAACCCATCCTCGACCGGATCATCGAGGAGATCGAGGGCCTGTTCGGCAGACGCGCGCGGTTCTCGTGTGACGAGACGTCATGCTGAACCTACGCTTGACCGGTTTGCCGGACCTGAATAGAGCGAGATCTCGGAGAATCAAGGCGCCCAAGGGCTGTCCGGTAAGTGGCTGTAAGCGCGGGTGTCAGAGGAAGAGCAGCGGGACGTGCATCTCGATGCAAAGTCTCAGGACGCCGGCCAGCCGGCGGACTTCCTCGATGTGCTGGCGGAGGAGCGGGGCGTCGCTGTCCTGCACCCACTCATCGGCGATCGCCGCCAGCCGGGGCAGGATCGCCGCGCAGTCGGCAGGCGAAAGGCGTGAGCGCCGTCATCAGGACGATCGGGCAGTGGCTCCAGGACGGTAGACACCTCGCTCCATGAGCGATCGCTGCGAAGTCCCATATGTCGGAGAGTGCAAACCCCTCGACCGTGGCCAGTGCGGACCGTGACAACAGTACGGTGAGGCAGTACGGCTCTACGTAGAGACGACCTCAGGCTGTACCTGGCAGCAGCTGCCCGCCGCCTCGTTCGGGCCGTCCGGCGCGACGGCTCACGGCCGCTTCGCGGAGTTGACGAAGGCCAGGGTGTGGGCCAAGCTCCACCGCCTGGTCCTCGATGAACTCGGCTCCCGCGGCGACCTGGGCTGGTCGCGATGCGCGATCGACTCGGTGAAGATGCGTGCCCTGAAAAGGGGGAGCTGGCAGGTCCGAATCCTGTCGACCGGGGCAAGTGCGGCTCAAAGATCCATCTGATCACCGAGCGGACCGGTCTGCCCCTGTCCGTCGGCATCTCCGGGGCCAACGTCCACGACAGCCAGGCCCTGATCCCCCTCGTGAAGGGCATCCCGCCGGTCCGGTCCCGCCGAGGCCCCAGGCGTCGCAAGCCCGGCAAGCTCCACGCCGACAAGGGCTACGATGACGCCCACCTGCGGCGATGGTTAAGCAGCCGAGGCATCCGACACCGCATCGCCCGCAAGGGAGTAGAGACGTCACAGCGTCTGGGGCGCCACCGTTGGACCATTGAACGCAGCATGTCCTGGCTGGCCGGCTGCCGCCCCCTCCACCGTCGCTACAAGCACAAGGCCGAGCACGTCCTCGCCTTCACAAGCATCGCCTGCACCCTCATCTGTTATCGGCGGCTCGCCCGCTGATGTGGGCTTGCAGGAGCTTCACCGCCAGGTCGTGGCCGTAGTGATTGGCCATGTCCATGGGGGTGCGACCGTCGGGATCCGCGAGCTGCGGGTCAGCCCCGAAGGCCAGCAGCACAGCGGTGGTATGCACAGTCAACGCCTGACCGCTTTGCGGGGAGCCGTCGCCCTCGACGTCGATCGCGTGCGTCAGCAGCGTCATGTTGCTGAAGACCTCATCGGGATCGGCCCCGTCGGCCAGCAACCGGGCCAGAGGCTCCGCATCCTCGGGCTCGACCGCGTGATGGGCGGGTGTCCAGTAGTCGCGCACCGACGCCTTCAACTGCCATCGCAGCCCGTCTGCCAGCCACTATCCACGCCGCCAGTCGGCAGCTCAAGGCCGTCGGCCCGGTGGGCGAGCCTCTCGTGGACGGCATCCGGCGCCTCAGCACGGTCGTGTTCAAGATCCTGCACTACGTCATGCTGGCGGCCCCCGTGGGTGCGTTCGGCGCCATGGCCTTCACCATCGGTAGGTACGGCATCTCGACCCTGACCGGCCTCGGCCGGCTCATCGGGCTCTTCTACGGCACATCGGCGTTCTTCGTGATCGTCGGGCTCGGCGCGGTCACCATCGCGCTCCGGATCAGCATCTTCCGGCTGCTGCGCTACTTGCGCGAGGAGTTCGTCCCCGTGCTGGGGAACTCTTCCTCCGCCCGGTGCCCGGGCACCAACGGCCGGGCGCCGTGCTCAGCACGGCGCGACCGCGTGTCAAGAACCCCATACCTCACGATAGTTCGCCACCCCGGTGAAGTCCGTCGACCACCGTTCAACCGACGACGCCGCCATGGCAGAGACACCGTGATCAGCGCTACCACCGCGTGCAACACATCGTGGGGCCCAACGGCACAGCCAAGGTCGTCCCGCGTCGAGCCCTCAGGTGCCGGCGTCGGCGCGTGTGACGAGGTCGGTGATGCGGGCCCACATCTGCGGCGGGTTGGAGTACATGGGGAAGTGGGCACAGTGCTCGATCTCGGAGAGTTCGACCCCGGCTTCGGCCAGGGCGGGGAGGTAGGACAGCGTGTTGTTCTGCTGCCCGTACATGAACATCTTCGGCGCGGGGGGTGCGAGGAACCGCTCGAACAGCTTGCCGTGGTCGGAGAGGTCGACCATGGACTCGAAGATGGCCCTGACCGTTGCGCCCGCACCTTGTGTGGAAGGCTGGAGGCGTACAGCGCGCCGCCGTAGAAGCGTGACCCTCCGACCCGTTCAGCGAACCGGGCCGAGTCCCATGGCCAGGCCGCCGATCGGCGGGCCCGCGATCTGGCTGAGGCGCGTCGACAGCGTGCGCATGCCGGTGATCCGGGCCAGCAGGTCAGGGGTGGTGATCCGGGGCGGGAGGGCACCGACAGCGGGTACGAACAGCGCGTCGACGGCGCCGAAGAAGAGCGCCACCATGACCAGGATCCACAAGGCCGGCGCCGTCAGTGCGATACCGGCGGCCACCGCCAGGATGAGGAGGCAGCGCAGCGCTTCAGTGAAGATCCGACTGGACCTCGTTCAGTCGATGCCTTCGACGATGCGGAAGTCGCGCTCGACGCCGTCGGAGAGGACGACCAGCGCCTCCTGGTAGGCCGCACTCTTGTGCGCCGCGACGGCCTGCTCGAAGCTGTCGAACTCGATCAGGACGGTGCGCTCGGCGATTCCGGCGTCATGCGCCACGACCCGACCGCCACGGACGAGGGTCCGACCGCCCCCGGCCTTAACGGCCGGACCGGCCAGCTTGTTGTAAGCAGCCAGCTTCTCAGGGTCTGAAATGGTGCGGTAGACGCTGACCCAGTAGCCCTTGGGCATGGAACCTCCAGTGTTGGGATGAGTGCATCTGACTTACGGGTTGGTCTCGGACGAGCGTCGGCGGGCGAGAGCGAGGCTTGTCAGCGTCGTGATCGCCATGGCGCCGATGCCGACCAGCGCCGCGGTGGTGTAGGCGCTGTCGTCGGGGAAGAGGTGGCCGGGGCCGGTGCCCGCGGCGAGGATCAGGCCGCCGATGGCGCTGCCCAGGGAGTACCCGACGCTGCGGACGACGTAGTTGAAGCTCATGGCGCTCGACGTCTCGCTCTTGGGGGTGACGGCGAGGATGACGCCGGGCATCGCGGCCGAGAAGCCGCCGACGCCGAAGCCGAGCACGCCCATCGCCGCGAACAGTTCGGCCAGGTCCGACCGGGTCGCCGCGAACAGGGCGAACCCGCCGCCGACTACGACGGCGCTGCCGGCCAGGAGCAGGGGGTCGGTGATCCGCGTCCGGACCCGCGGCGTGAGCTTGCCGGCGACGAACCCCAGCACCGAGAACGGGATGAGGACCAGCCCGGCGACGAAGGTCGTCAGCCCGAAGCCGTAGCCGGCGCCGTGCGGCGTCTGCGCGTACCGGGTGATGAGCGTGAGCAGGAGGTACATGCCGATCCCGCCGACGAACATGGCGAGGTTCGCCCCGGCGACCGCCGGGTGCCGCACCGCCCGCACATCGACCAGGGGCGTCGTGCTGCGCAGCTCGACGACGGCCCAGACGCAGAGCAGCACCCCCGCGACGACGGCGAGGCCCGCCGCCACGGCGAGGTGCCGGCTCCACAGATTCCGTTCGCCGGCGAGGAACAGCACCAGGAGAAGCGCAGCGGCCAGGACGACCGCGCCTGCCACGTCCACGTGGGCGGAGCGGCCTTCGGGGGCTTCGGGCATGGAGCGCCACGCGGTCAGGAGGGCGGCGGCGGTGACGACCAGGCCGAGGCCGTAGGCGGCCCGTACCCCGCCGAGCTCGGCGAGCAGTGCGGCCAGCGGGTAGCCGACGCCGGCCCCGATGATCGAGACCACCGAGATCAGGGCGATCACGGCCGCGCTGCGCTCCTCGGGGAGGTGGTCCCGGGCCACGCCCATCATCAGCGCCGTCAGCCCGAGCCCGACGCCCTGGGCGGCCCTGCCGGCCAGCAGCCACGCGAACGGTAGCGGCAGCACGGTGAGCGCGCTGCCGGCGACGACGACCGCCAGCGTGGCGAGGATCGTGGCCCGCCGGTGCGGGCCGGCTCCGAGCCGGCCCAGGACCGGCGTGGCGACGGCGCCGCTGAGCAGCGCGACGGTCAGCGTCCACTGCGCGCTGCCGAGCGAGACGTGGAACGAGGTCGCCACGCTGGTGATGAGCGGCGTCCCGAGGCTGGCGACCGCCGCCACGACCAGAGCGATGAACATCAGGGCGGGGACCAGCAGGCGCGCCTCGGAACGCGCCACCGGGAACGCCTTCACCGCGACCCCGCCGACCGGCTGCCCGGTCACTGCTTCGGCCTTTCGCGGTCCTGGCTTTCGAGCTCTGCCAGATGCTCCAGCGCCGGAAGGGCCGCCACCAGCGCCTCGACCTCGTCGCCGGTGAGCTCGCCGATCAACCGCTCGAACGCGTGGACGCCCGCCTGGCGCCGCGTCCGGACATAGGAGGCGCCGGCCTCGGTCAGGCACACCAGCGTGACCCGCTTGTCGGACGCGTCGCCCCGCCGCTCGACCAGGCCGGACTCCTCCATCACCCGGACCAGGGCGGTCATCGCGGGCTGGGTGACGCCCTCGACCGCGGCCAGATCGGTGATGCGCCGCGGGCCGGTCCGGTCCAGGGTGGCCAGGGTGGCGGCGGACGTCAGGCTCATGTCCCGGGGCAGGCGTCTCGCGGCCGTGGTGGCCAGGCCGTAGAGGGCTGCCCCGATGGCGGCGGACGCGCCAGGAGCGGTGTCTCGACGACTCATGCTTGAAGCATAGCATTTTTATATTCATAGTTTATGGACATGGGCGACTGGCGCGGGCGGCCTCGATCCGCACCCGCAACGGCGGCCGGCCATCGCGCTCGGTGCGCGGCCGGAACCTGCCGCGCCCGTCGACCAGGAAGTGCTCGTCCAGCACCTCCGGCGCGTGGTGGGCCATGGCCATTGCTTGCCCCTCGAGACAGCCGGCGCTGACCTCGTCAGCGGCAGTCAAGTTGAGCGACTCTGTGAGTGAGCCCGGAGTGGCGCCATTCGTGCAGGTCCCAGCCCGCGCCCTGCACGCCGGCGAGTGCCGTATGAGCGTCGAGCATGGCGCGAGCCCGCCCGTACGACAGTCGCGCGAGTCCGGTGTCCGGGCAGACGTCGCGCGGGCTGACGACCTTGCCGGGGCCCGGCTTGCGGTGGGTGACGAACACCGGCCCGCAGGTGCGGCCCTTGATCAGACGGGGCAGATGACGGGGCGGGGCAGAAGAAGGGCGGTGCCGGCGTAGAAGCGTCACCGCTGCCGGACAGATGACTGCCCGTCAGGTGGCGGCCAGCGGGGAACGGCAATCGGCCACTGACAGTCAAGGTCCAAGCCACCGGATTGGCAGGCCGACCGCAAGGAGAGCTCAACTCTCCGGCAGGCTCCCCGCGGCAGGCCCGGCTGACGGCGGTGGCGTAGGCGGCGAAGACATCGATCCGTCAGTTGCCGGTACGGTCGGCGGTGCCGGAGTACTGGCGCTGCACGCGCGCGGAGGTGGTTCATCGAGGATGAGCGCCTCGCCGTCCTCGCCGATCTTCTCGGCGGCGTAAGGGCATCTCCTCTGAAACTGCTTCGATGGTCGGACACTCGCAGTTGTCCAACTCGGGCGGATGGTCAGCGGTGGACACGCGCCGGAGAAGGTGGGTTAGCGTGGGATCAGGACCGTCGAGCGGAATTCCGGTAGAGGCCGACGAACGGATCGAACCATGACCACAATCAGCAAGCGAAATGCTCCCGGAAACCAATCCGCATCAGCGCCAGTCGAGATGACGGAACCCAACGGCCGCACGCCGCGCGCCGCAGCCGACCTCGTCTGCTCGCGCAATTCAGTAACTATCCACGTGGCGGGTCGGCGCGTGGAACTGCCACCAACGGAGCAGCTCGCCTTCTTCGCGGGGCTTGGCCTCCTCGCTGCACTCGAGATCATCGAATGGCCGGTCGGGCTGACCATCGCCATCGGGCATGAAATAGCCCGCAACAGGCACAGCAAGGTGCTCCGCGAGTTCGGGGAAGCCCTGGAAGAGGCTTAACAGAGAAGCTCCGGCTGGGTGGCGTGGGGGCCGTTGCGCGCAGTCGTGTGCGAAGGTCACGCGGGGTGCTCGTGCTCCCATATGGCTCTGGTGACGGCGGCGGGGCGTGGCTGCAGGTGCCCGTCGAGATAGAGGTCTACGCGCTCGTTGTAGAAGGCGACCAGGCCGGCGATGGGTGTTACCTGCCGGGTCGGGAAGTCGTATGCCCAGGCGAGGTCGGGGTAGGTGTCCGTGTCGGTGGTGACAGACCAGTAACCGCTTGTTTTGCCTTTGTACGGGCAGCTGGTGACGGTGTCGGTGGGCTGCATGCGTGTCCAGTCGATGTGCACGCGGTCGATGTAGTAGCGCGTCGGGAGGCCCGTCTCCAGCACCATCACCGAGGACGGCGCTTCTGCGAGCACGGCTTCGTCGAGCATGACGCGGACACTGCGGCTCGACCGCAGTGCATCGACGCGGGTGTAGGGGCTGCGGGGGTGGACGAACACCTGCTCGTCCTCCTCGAACCATGCGTCAATGGCCTCCCAGCGGAAGCTGACAGTACCGGAGATACCGGGCGGGGTGTCGTCAGCCCATTCCCATGCCGCGCCCGAGCGGGTGAGCTGGCCCAGGCGGAGGGTGTGGCGGCGTGCTGTGCCGATCCGCAGGGCCATGGTCCGGCCCTCGTCGAGGAGAATTCCGCTGCGGACATCCTCCCGGGGGATGCAGTACTGCGGGTAGCCCGGCCATAGCCACACGTATCGTGCCCGCAGGGTGTCGAAGACGGGGAGGTTGGCCGCATAGCCGCGGATGCGGCGCGGTACCGGCTCGACATGGCCGACCGGGACAATCATTTCCGGGTAGTCCGGTGTGTAGGGCGTCATGATTCATGTCCTTGTGGCGCTGCATGCCGGTCCTGAGGCCCAAAGGCCGTGCACAGGCCGTCAGCACCAGGCAATCACGGGGTTGGCTGCCCAGCATCTTCTGCCTTAGAGATCGTATTCTGCCGGTGTTTCATCCCGGAATTGGTCTGTGATTACCGGGGGGTGCGCCAGGAGTCGGGAGCCTTGGGCGATTTCCATGCATGTCGATGGGGGCGGCATGCTCGACGAGGTGCTGGCGGTAGCCGCCGACCACCTCAGACTTGGCGGATGGTGGGGTGTGCAGTGGCCTGGGACCCTGGTGGAAGTCTTTACGCTCCGCGTGTCCGTCGCTGCAGCCCTGGTGCTGCCCTCGCCCTGCGTACGTACCGGATTCAACCGTCCCCTACTATGGCGCCCCGTTGCCGGAGAGCACCGAAAACGACGATTCCCGGGACGGACGCAGCGTTTTTCTCCGGAGGCAGTTCCGGTTGAAAGGGGTATCTCTATGGCATGAATGTGGTGAGCCTCGAAACACTGGCTGTTTCCCAGCAACAACTCAACGTGTTCTGGGCTTTCATCGGTGGCATGGTGGTTGCCGGCGCACTGATCTGGGCCGTCCGGCTCGGCATGGCCGTACGCGACCGGGAACCGGAACCGCCCCGCCCCGAGGAGCACCCCCACCTGCCCGACGGCGGACCGGTGTATGAGGAGCGGGAGATCCGGGAGCCCGAGGAGGTACCACGCGCGATACAGGAGAGCGAGCGTCTGATGCCGCACCAGCTCCGCCACTGCGCGTCCAAGCGGTGCGGGAACCAGCAGCGCAAGCGGTGGTCGCCTGGTTCCAGCGGCGCGTTTGGCAGCGGCGGTCCCGGCCACGTGTGAACCTGCCGCCGCCGACGCCCTCGATGGCCGCCTCCAAGCGGTGACCTGGTCGTTGACGCTGACGGGTAGTGCTCACTCGTTGCTGGCATGACTGACGAAGGGCCATGTCATTCTCACGCCGACCACCACGCCCTACCGTGAACGCCTTCCGCCCGCGCACCAGCCGGCCGACCACCGCTCTGGGATGACTCGCCAGCCGATGGTATGGGAGTAGGGTTCATTTATATGGCAGATTCCCGGACCAATTCCGCGGCGGGTCCGCCCCCCGCGTTCGGTGCGGACCTGCATCTGGAGCTGCGCGGACCCGGGCTGCGCGCAGGGCTCACGGACGCCTTGAGGGAGGCTGTGCGCACGGGGCGTCTGACGCCAGGCAGTCGGCTGCCGGCCTCCCGCTCACTTGCCGCGGATCTCGGTGTTTCGCGTCACACCGTGGTCGAGGCCTACGCCGAGCTGGTCGCCGAGGGCTGGCTCACCGCCCAGCAGGGCTCCGGGACCCGGGTGGCCCCCCGGGCCAAGCCGCACAGGGCCGCGCCCGACGCTTCCCGCGCGAGGCCGGACGAGCCCCGTCCCGGGTATGGCCTGTGGACCGGAGCACCGGACCTCGCGAACTTTCCGCGCTCGCAGTGGCTCACCGCAGCCCGCCGGGCTTTGACCGCCGCGCCACACGACGCCTTCGGCTACGGCGACGCCCGCGGCCGGATGGAGCTGCGCACCGCACTCGCGGACTACCTGGCGCGGGCCCGCGGGGTGTACGCCGAGCCGGAGCGGATCGTCATCTGTTCCGGTTTCCACCACGGCCTGGCGCTGACGGCGCAGGCGCTCGGGGTACGGCGGGTCCGAGGAGTGGCCGTCGAGGCCTACGGACTCGACCTGTTTCGCGACCTGCTGGCGAACGCCGGTCTGCACACCCCGCCCCTCTACGTCGACGACCATGGCGCACGCATCGACGACCTCGCGCAACTGCGCGAAGTCGGGGCGGTGCTGATGACCCCGGCGCACCAGTACCCGACGGGGGTCGCGCTCCGCCCGGACCGGCGCACGGCGGCCGTCGAGTGGGCACGTGCCACGGGCGGCCTGATCCTGGAAGACGACTATGACGGGGAGTTCCGATACGACCGTCAGCCGGTGGGGGCCCTGCAAGGCCTCGATCCGGAGCGGGTGGTGTACTTCGGTTCCGTGAGCAAGTCCCTGGCGCCGGGGGTACGGCTCGGATGGATGGTGCTGCCGGAGGAACTCATCCCGGAGATCGTGACGGCCAAAGGACACGGCGACTACATGACGAGCGCCCTGGAGCAGCTGACACTGGCGGAATTCATCGCCTCGGGTGCGTACGACCGTCATGTGCGCTCGATGCGGCTGCGCTACCGGCGTCGCCGCGATCAGCTGGTCGAGGTCCTGCGCCAGACGGCTCCCGGCATTCGTGTGACCGGGATGGCTGCAGGACTGCAGACGGTCCTCGAACTCCCGCGTGGAACCGAAAGCTCGGTGGTCCAGGCCGCGGCCCGGCAAGGTCTGGTGATCAGGGGGTTGACGCAGTTCCGCTACGAAGTGGCGGACTGCGGATGGCAGTTGCCCGAACGGGACGCCCTGGTGGTCAACTACGCGGCGCCCTCAGACAGTGCGTGGGCAGGCGCACTGGAAGCACTGTGCAGGGTGCTGCCCTAGAAGGGGTCCGAGGGCGGGGCGGACGCGCCTCTGTCCGGTTCGGGAGCGTCCCTGCCGAGACTCGAGGTGCTGGGGCTGGCGGCCTCAAGTGCCACGCCGCCCGTGCCGGAGTCGGCGCGACCTACCGATGTTCAATCGCCGTGGGCGCTGTTGCGGTCATGACTGGACCGTATGCGCGCAAAAAGACCGGGCCACTTCGCGTCGAACGGCCAGGCAGGCCCCTAGGTGCCGTCAGCCAGACCGTTTACACCGCGAAGCCGGAGCGCCACGTCGCATGCTCGGAGCGCCACGGTCGGGAGCGGGTTGGTGTCCCAGCTTCGTACATCGCGATCTTGCTTAGTCCGCAGAATTGGTCTGGGAATTTGTCATAGAAATGGACCATACTCCTGTGCCACTGGGTGCGTACCTTTGTGCGCATGAGTACGAACGAAGCACACGGAAGTCCGCAGCGCCTGTGGGGCCTGCGGTCTCCTTCGCGTCGATCGGCTACGCGGCGATCGTGCCCTGCTGCAGCCCGCGTCAGTCTTTCTCGCCGAGGCCGGCGGCATGACGGTCATCATGCTGGCGGCCGGGTTTTACATGGCTCATGCCCGCTGTGTGCGCCTGGTGCCGTACGTCATCGGACTGCCCGTTGCGCTGGTGATCGCTTTTCTGGGGGCCCGCAGCGGGGGCTCGATCAACCCCGCCCGCCAGTTCGGTCCTGCCGCATTCGCTGGGCAGGCCACCGATCTGCAGATCTGCCTGGCGGCTCCGTTCCTGGGGCGGCCCTCGGGGCCTGGCTGCACCACCTTCTCAGCAGTCGCCGACTGACGCGTGAGGTGCGGGTGAGAGCAAGCGGGGAGTCACCGAACGGCCGTCTTGCTGCCGTCGGTCTCTGCCGACGGCCCGATGGGCTGTGGCCTGCCGTGCCTGGTAGCTCGATCACTCCTGCCCTGGACCCATCCATCCACCAGACAGCCAAGCAGTTGGGGGACCGCATCGCCGGGGGGACATAGAAGGGAAGAGCAATGGGCAGTTCCGCAGAGACATCGGTCTCCGAGGCTCAGACGGCCATCGAGACAGTCTGCCCAGCGATAGCTGTCCTCGACGCGCAGGGGACGGTGGTCGGATGGTCGCAGGCCGCTCAGCGGCTCGTGGGCTACTCGGCCGCGGAGGTGGTGGGGCGGTCCGCCGGTGTCCTGTTGGTGGCCGCTGACGACCGGGCAAAGGCTTCACAAGCCACACAAGAGAGCACTCGCCGGGGCTGCTGGTCCGACCTCGCGCAGGTGCGCCACCGCGACGGCCGCAGCATCAATGTGCGCCTGTGCGTGTCATCGCTGTCGGGGCATGACGGCCGGGACTGGTGGGTGGTCTGCGCGACCGACAAGGCCTTGCTTCTCGCGCAGCAGGCCGAGGCCACAGTGGCGGAGCCGCTCCTCGCTACGCTGCCGCGCTGCCTGCCGATCGGTGTCGTCGTACGGGACAGGCACCTGCGCTGCATCCGGGTGAACGACACCCAGGGCTCCAAGGACGGCATCCCTCTCCCCAAGCGGCTGGGCCGCAGGCTGACGGAGGCAGCGCCAGGGACGGAGGCCGAAACGCTGGAGGCAGTGATGCACCAGGTGTTGGAGAGCGGCGACCCGGCGATCAACGTGGACTACCAGGCCTTCCTGCCGGCTAATGTGCCAAACAACCGCATATTGACAGCGTCCTACGTCCGCCTCGACGATGCGCAGGGGCGCGCGCTGGGCGTGTGCGTCGTGAGCGTGGACGTCACCGACAGCCGCCGGGCGCGAGAGCGTCTGGCAATCCTCGGCGAGGCCAGCAGGCGCATCGGCACGACTTTGGACGTCATGCAGACCGCACAGGAACTGGCCGCCCTCACCGTGCCGTTCCTAGCGGACTACGCCACCGTCGACCTGGCGGAGCCTGTCCAACACGGCGAGGAGCCCTTGGCGCATCTCGGCCCACAAGACGAGCACATCCCGGTCTTCCGCCGTGCAGGCCTGGCCTCGATCCGCCCGGGAACGCCAGAGTCCCTGTTCGCTCCCGGAGAGCCGGTCTTCATCCCGCCCACTTCGCCCTTCACCGGTGTCCTGCGTTCCGGGAAATCCCACTTCGAGCCGATGCTGGACACATCCCCGGGCACATGGCTCGACCACGACCCGGCGCGGGCGGAGAAGATCCGCGAGCACGCCGTGCACTCGTTGATGGTCGTCCCGATCCACGCCCGGGGCGCGGTGCTGGGCATGGCGGTCTTCACGCGGACGGAGGACCCCAGGCCGTTCGAGGAGGACGACCTGCTCTTGGCCGAGGAACTCGCCAGCTGGGCAGCACTGGCCCTGGACAACGCCCGCCAATACGTGCGCGAACGCTCCGCGGTTCTCGCCCTGCAGCGCCTGCTGCACCCCCACCACCCCACGGGCGGCTCCGCCGCGGATGTGGCCTGGCGATACCTGCCGGCCGACAGTCACCACGGCATCGGGGGTGACTGGTTCGACGTGATACCCCTCTCCGGCGCGCGCGTCGCCCTGGTCGTCGGTGACGTGGTGGGACACGGCATCAACGCGGCGGCGAAGATGGGCCAACTCCGCACCGCCATGCACACCCTCGCGGACATGGACATGCCTCCCGACGAAGTACTGTCCCGCCTCGACGAGCAGGTCATCCGCCTCACCGAGGCGGAAGACCCCCGGCACCCGGCCACCACTACGATGGCCGCCACGTGCCTGTATGCCGTCTACGACCCGGTCACCCGTACCTGCACCATGGCACGGGCCGGCCACCCCCCACCCGCGATCATCGACCCGTACGGCCACGTCACCTTCCCCGACCTGCCCGCCGGAGCACCGCTCGGCCTCGGACTGGTCCCCTTCGAGTCCGTAACTTTGGAACTCGCCGAAGGAAGCGTGCTCGCCCTCTACACCGACGGTCTGATCGAGGCCCGCGACCAGGACATCAGCGCCGGCATGAACCGTCTGCGCACGGCCCTAGCACGGCCCGACCTCACATTGGACGATCTGTGCTCGTCGACGGTGGACACACTGCGGGCCAAGCCGCCGAGCGACGATGTCACTCTGCTCCTCGCACGGACCCGCTCGCTGAGCGCAGACCAGGTTGCCTCTTGGCAGTTCCCCAGCGACCCTGCCGTCGTCAGCCGTGCCCGAACTCTCGCTGCCCGGCAGCTGACCCAGTGGGGACTGGAAGACCTAGCCGAGTCCACAGAGCTGATTGTCAGCGAACTGGTCACCAACGCCATCATCAACGGCAACGGCAACGGCAACGGCAACGGCAACGGCAACGGCAACGGCAACGGCAACGGCAACGGCAGCAGCGACCGCACGATCGGCCTACGCCTCATCCGGCACGAGATGCTGACCTGCGAAGTCTCCGACGCCAGCCACAGCCACCCGCTTGTGCGACACCCCCGCTCCACCGACGAACACGGCCGCGGCCTCTTCCTCGTCACTCGACTGTCCCGCCGATGGGGAACCCGGGACATTTCGGACGGCAAAATCATTTGGGCTGATCAGCGACTGCCAGCCAGTGCGTGAAACCACTTACCCGCCCAGCTCAAGCGTTGGGAGGCCAGTGCCTGTGCCCCAAGAAGACCGTCGACTCGTGCGCACCGTGTTTGTGTGGCTGGAGCGCGGACATACGCTGTCTCGCGCACCTTGCGCAGCGGGTCCGGGCCGTGCGGGTCGGTGGCGCGGTCCGCCCGTTGGCCGAGGCAGCCGCCGCCTTCGCGCCTGAGCGGCGCGTCACCGGCAGGGCGATCATCCGAGTCGCCGATGGTCCCCAGTGATCACGGAGCGGTGCAACTCCGTGATCACCAGAAAGATGTTCGGGAGTGCGGACAGCACCCTGGGGCACTCCTTGTCCGACAGAGGGGCCCAGGTTCGAGCTGCGACTCCGGGCGGCCGCGCGGTGACGGCCGGGTCCGCCGAGTCAGGAAGCCCGACAGGTCCCGTTGCCGAACGGTTACGGGCGAACCATGCCCGCGCCTCGTCGGCTGTAGGACGTGGGTCAGTTCGGCCCTACTCGGGAGCAGCGGGAAGAATCGGTCGGCGTTCCAACTGCGTTGATACATCGGCCCGTCCAGCACGAGCAGGCGGCATCCCTCCACCACGGGGATGTCGCCGGGCGGCGCATCGTTCGTGCCGTATCGCGTCCTCCGTCATCTCCTCGAACCGGGAAGGGGTAGCCGGCCCGCGACCAGCGCCCGGCGACCAGTCAGGTGGGCTTCGCCCGGACCCCTTACTCGGCACCCCGCGCCTCCACCCGGTGCAGGTCCCGCAGAGCGCTGCCGTCCGCGAACACCCTGTCCAGGGCGTCGGGATCGATGCCAGCCCCGGCGACGTGACGGTCCGCCGTGGCCCGGTCGCACAGGTCCTCGCCCAGCGCCAAGTGGGCCGCGAAGAGCGCGTCGGTGAACGCGTCCACGACGTCGGGGCGGTGCAGGCACGTCCATTCCACCGCCGCCAGGGCCATCCGCGTGTTATGCGTGTCATGAATCCGCGCCTGCCTTCTTGACGGTGCAGTCCAGGCAGGCGTGAGGTGACGGCGTACCCGCGAAGAGATCAGTTCGAGTGCCCGGCTACTTGGGCGCGTCAGGAAAGGATCCGCACGAGTGCGGAGAGCGCTTGAGGCCACGCAGCGTCGGAGGGCACCCCGTATCCAACGACGAGGGCATCGGCCATGGCGTTCAGGGACCGTTCATGGCGGTATCGAGACAGGCCAGCCACTTTGAGGCAGTGCCGGGTTGCCGACTGAAGGACCTGCTGCTCGGTCCCGGGCGGCAAACCGAGCGCGGTGTGCAGGCCGGCCGCCGTCCCGATGACGCGTACCTTTGGGGCGTGCTGGGCCAGGGCTGTGACGAGAGCGTCTCGTCGATCGCGGTAGCGCCGACGGGCAGCACGTATGTGACGGCTGTAGGCGCCGGAGGTGATGAATTCCGCCATCGTCAGCTGGCTGAATACCTCGCACGAGTCGATCTGCCCCTTGGCCGCCACGGCTTCCCCAGCCAGCGTGGGAGGCAGCGCCATCCAGGCCAGCCGCAGGCCAGGAGCAAGGGTCTGGCTGGCGGTACCCAGGTAGACCACGCAATCCGGGTCGAGTCCTTGGAGCGCTCCGACAGACTGGCGGTCGAACCGGAACTCACCGTCATAGTCATCCTCCAGGACCAGCCCGCCGGTCCGTCTGGCCCAGTCCACGACGGCCGTCCGGCGATCGCGCTGCAGCGCCGTGCCCACAGGGAACTGGTGAGCCGGTGTGAGTAGGACCGCTTCGGTGCCGAGGGGCGGCACCGGGTCGGTCCCGTGGGTGTCAAAGGGAAGCGGGAGGGTCTTCAGCCCAGCAGCCGCCAGCAGGCCGCAGTACCTGTCCAGGCCGTAGGACTCGACGGCTACGTTCCTCGCCCCTCGCCCGGCCAGGACTCCGCTCAGGATCTGCAGGCCGTGGGAGACGCCGGCGCAGATCAGTATGTGCTCCGGACTCACGTACACGCCCCGGGCTCGAGCGAGATGGCCTGCGAGTGCGGCCCGTAGCTCCGGCCGACCGCGGGGGTCGCCGTAGCCGAGCGCGTCGTCGGGGGCCGCGGCCAGGGCGCGGCGTGTGGCCTTCAGCCAAGCTGCACGAGGAAAGGCGGTGAGGTCGGGGTTACCTGGGATCAGGTCGTAGCAAGGGTTACCGGACGGCTCGGCGGCCGAGCGCGCCAGGATCGGCCGAGTGATCATCCTGTCTGCGACGAGTGTGCCCGAGCCTCTGCGGGCGGTAAGCCATCCCTCGGCGACGAGGTCGGCATAGGCGTCAGCCACGGTGTTGCGGGCAAGGCCGAGGTCGGCGGCGAGCTGGCGGGAGGAGGGCAGCCGGGTCCCCGGGGCCAGGCGGCCGGTGCGGACAGCATCGCGCACGGCTTCGGCCAGCGCACGGCGCACACCTCGTCCAGCTCGTATCAAATCATTCTCAAAGACCTGCCATAGCTGCGCTGGACTGATCGTGGTGCGGGCGCCGAGGGGCTCGACGGTGGCCGCGTTGTTGATCGGAACATCGACCTGGCGGCCGGACAGAAGGTCGTCGATGGCCGTGGTGCGCTGGTTGTCCTTGGTCAGATCGGTAGTCACGATGCGAACCTCAACACTCGACGCACTTGCTCTGATAGCGCTGGCGGTTTCGTCGAGTTGGTCGGCGGTGCGGGCGAGAAGGATGACATCGAGTCCGGCCCTGGCAAGTCCGGTCGCGATCGCTGCGCCAATTCCGTGGCCAGAGCCGGTGATCAGTGCGGTCCTGCCAACAAGCCCAGCTGTCATGCATGAGGATTCCTTTCAACGCGGTGTGTGGGATTGCCTCTCCCACGCCCCGTTGGACATGACGCAACTCCGACGAGCGAGAAGGTCTACCGGATTGCGCCTGCACCTATGGGATGAGCGTCGATCCTTCGCGTCGTCTTACCGAGATGTCGCTGTTGCGCTTGTTCCCCGACGCCCTCGCGCCCCACCCCTATCGATCAGAGGCGCCGGATGAAGGCGATTGTGGTGACGGACCAGGCCGCGGAAACGGCCGGGATGACGCTGGTGGAGCGGCCCGAGCCGCAGGCAGCGCTGAACGATGTCGTTGTTCAGGTTCATGCGTCGGGATTCATGCCGGGTGAGCTGACGTGGTTCTCGACCTGGACCGATCGCTTCGGCCGCGACCGGACGCCGTCGATTCCCGGGCAAGAGCCAGCCGGAGTCGTCAGCGCTCTCGGCTATGGCACGACGGGGCTGTCGGTGAGCCAGCGGGTGTTCGGCCTCGAGGACGGATTTCGGGGCGGCACCCTGGCGGAGTATGTGGCGATCGAGGTGCGTAACCTCGCGCCGCTGCCGGCCGACGTCGACTATACGGTGGGTGCGGCCCTGCCGATGCCGGGCCTGACCGCGTGGCAGGGGCTGTTCGAGCACGGCCGCCTTCAGGCGGGGAAGAGCGTCCTCGTGCACGGTGCGGCCGGCGCTGTCGGGTCAATGGTGACGCAGTTCGCACGAGAGGCCGGCGCCTACACCGAGTACGCCCGCGCCGCTGCGAACAGCCTGCTCGAATCCATCTCGATCAATGAGCGACTTCAGTCGGTCTACGCCCGTACGTCATCCCTCCCCTATTCGCCTCGACGACGCAGGTGTCGTGCTGAGCCGCGAGGTCCTCGCCGGCGTGGCGGGCCAGATACTGTTGTTGCAGGACGACGAGGTCATATCGCTCGACGATGGTCAGGGAGCGGCAAATGGACACCTCGGATGAACTTCTTCAGAAGGCTACACCGTCCGCTCTTTTGACCCTGGACGGTGTCATCCGCTCCCTCAACGCCGCGATGGCCACCGCACTGGGCAGGCCGTGGGAACAGTGCGTAGGTCATGGCTTTGTTGATCTATTCTCCGAGGAGCAGCGCATCTCGGCTGAGAGCCTGCTGACGCACGGGGCCACGCCGATGATGCTTGCGATGCGTGTGCTGGAATTCCCCGGCACGAGCACCGCATCTGTGGTCTGCCTCGTCGAGGCGCAACCGGTGACGGATCCCCTGAGCGGCGAGCGCCTTGTGTGGGTGCATTCATTGGACGCGAAACATGACCTCGGCGGTCTGCTGATCCCATTCCAGCTTGCGGCTAAGGCTGCCGGCCTCGGCCTCTGGATGTGTTCCCCCGATGAGCACCAGATGGAGTGGCTGGGTGGCGCACCCGCCCTGGCCACGCTCTTCCCGCAGGGTTCGGTGCCCCTGTCCAAGATGATCAAGCGAGTGCACCCCGATGACCGGAAGGACGTGCAGCGGCTTGTGCGCTCGTCCGCCGCCCAGTCCCCGTGGATCAGGTCACGGTTCCTCACCGAGCACGATGGCTGGCGTGTCCTCGCAGGCCAGACCCGCCGGATCCAGTTGGGATACGGCGGGCCCGAACGAATCTTCGCGGTGATCCGTGACGACACCCAGTCGGAGGCGCACCGCCAAGAGATGCTGGCCGAGGTGAGCGCGGAGCGAGAGCGTGCCGACGGGATCACCGCGTTCTCCTCCGCCCTGTTCACCGCCGCCACCGAGCAGGAACTGCAGCAGGTTGTGCTGGCCCGGCTCGCCGCGGCCGTCGGAGGTACCGGCGCCCTCTTCGCCGTCGTCGACGAGGGGCGCTTGCGGGTCTCCTCGGATGCCGGGATCCCCACGTGGGAGGCTGATGCTCTGCACGGCCTGTCGCTGGATGAGGACCGGCCGTTGCCCTGCGTGATCCGTACTGGTCAGGCGCAGTTCTTCCCCAACCACGAGGAGCTTGTTCGCCGTTGGCTGCATGATGACAGTCTGCCCTTGCCGCGCCCCGTCCCCGGCACCGCCTTGTCGATCACCCCCCTCAGCCCGGTGGGCGACCGGCCACTCGGGGCCTGGGTGGTGACGTACGACAGTGACAAGCCCCCGTCCCCGGAGAAGCTCGCCTTCATGACGGCTCTGGCCGAATTGGCAGGCCAGGCACTGAGGCGCATCAGGTTGCAACAAGCCCACGTCGAGCTGTCCACGGCGCTCCAACAGAGCATGCTCCCGACGCTGCCGGAGCACCTCCCAGGCCTGGAGATCGCCGCCCGCTATCAGCCCAGCCGGGATGGGCTGGATATCGGCGGAGACTGGTATGACGCGTTCTTCCTACCCGACGGTGCGGTCGCACTCGAAATCGGCGACGCTCAAGGGCACGACGTCGATGCTGCGGTTTTCATGGGCCAGGTGCGCTCGTCCATGCGCGCGATCGCCGCCCACGAGCCAGAGCCGGGTACGGTGCTGACGCGTACCAACGAGTTGCTCGTCGCGATGGACGCGCCACGCTTCGCAAGCTGCACCATGCTGCACCTCGATCCGCATGACGGACAGGTCATCGGCACCAGCGCAGGCCACGTGCCACTGCTCCACGCACGCGACGACGGCAGCCACACCATCCGCACACTTCCCGCCGGGCCGGTCCTCGGAATCGTGCCTGGCGCCGAGTACCCCGAGGAGACCTTCACTTTGGAAGAGGGCACCGCGCTGGTCATGGTCACCGATGGTGTGGTCGAAGGGCCGTGCCTGACCCTGGAAGCCGGACTGGAGCGAGCGGGAGCGCTGGCCGGTCGAGCCCTCCAGGATCGGCTCGGCGTCGAGGCGACTGCAGATCGGATACTCGACGCGGTGGCCGCGGTGGACCACCTCGACGACGTGGCCGTGCTGGTCATCCGACGCGCATGAGACTCGATGCGCAGCGAGACCCTGCCGGCGCTCGAGGCGACGCGCCGTCGAGGCACCCGCGTCATCGGTCTTAAGGGACCTTGGGCAGCCGCCATTCCGGGCGGATGCGGTGGCAGGTGTACCCGTACGGATAGCGCTGCAGATAGTCCTGGTGCTCTGGCTCGGCCTCCCAGAAGGCGCCGGCGGGCGTCACCTCCGTGACGACCTTCCCCGGCCACAGGCCGGAGGCGTCGACCTCGGCGATCGTGGCGTCTGCGACGCGCCGCTGCTCATCATCGAGATGGAAGATGGCCGACCGGTAACTCAAGCCGTCGTCGTTGCCCTGCCGGTTCAGCGTGGTGGGGTCATGTACCTGGAAGAAGAACTCGAGGAGGGCCCGGTAGTCCGTCCCCGCCGGGTCGTAGGTGATCTCGATGGCCTCCGCATGGCTGCCGTGGTTGCGGTAGGTGGGGTTCGCCGTCTCGCCCCCCGTATAGCCGACACGCGTCGAGACCACGCCGTCCAGGGTCCGAAACAGCTCCTGCATGCCCCAGAAGCACCCGCCTGCCAGAATTGCTCTCTGGTGTGCCATGCCGTGTTGCCCTCCTGCTAATTCCGCCGTCCGGATGTAACGGGCCGGAACGCATGGACCCGCGCTCTATCGACCTGACCGTGTCCCGCCGGCACCGTGCGCTGCGGCTCGGGGCGCCGCGACAGCGGCCGTGCAGCGCCCACAGTGGTTAGCTGCGCGGCCCGCGGACTCCTTACGCCCTTTGCGGCCCTGTCCGAAATCCGGCCGAGCAGGCTCAGACGGGAGGGCGTCGGAGGCGGGACGTCCTGTGCGCGGAGACGGCGGGCACCTGCTGACATCCGTGTCACGCCCATGGGTCCCTCGGGAGCCCGCCCGTGCTGCAGGCAGCGGCTTCTCCACCGCAGGGCACCTGGCCGCCAACGCCGGTCTAGGTATAAAACTGCCGGACGTTGTTTGGCCCGTCCGGCACTGGCTCGACGCGGCGAGAGCACTCCCGCCGCAGCTCCTCGCTGCCGCCGATCCTGTGTCCCTGGCGGCGGAGGAGGGAGCGGGGACCATTCTGTCCTCAGGGGTGGCGGCGCCGGAGGCATGGATTGTGTCTGGTAGCAGCCGGCCCGGGACCGAGCACACCGGTCGAGTGCGCGGCTCCGGCAGGCCGGCTCCGCCTCGGGAGGCCCGGGACGATGGCTCGGGTCGGACGGCTCGAGCGCCGGAGGGCCGGGTATCAAAAAGGACCTTGAGGTCCCTTCCGACTCCTGCTAGCGTTCGCACTGGTAATTTGACCAATGTGGCGGAACATGCGCGCGACAAGAACAACTCCCGGCTGACTGAGCGCGGGCGGGCGACTCGAAAGCGCATTTTGAGGGCCGCCGCTGACATGATGTACGTCAAGGGCGTCTCCTCCACGACCCTCGACGAGATCAGGGCGGCCAGCGGAACGAGCAAATCCCAGCTCTACCGTCACTACCCCGACAAGGATGCGCTGGTGCAGGACGTTGTCGCGTTGCAGGCTGCGGAATTGCTCGAACGTCAGCACCAGCAACTGGAGCGGCTCAACTCTCTCCGCGGGCTGGAGCGCTGGCGGGACGCACTGATCGAACGCAACGCGCTCCGAAACGGAGCATACGGCTGCCCGCTCGGCTCCCTTGCAAGCGAACTGGCCGATCAGGACGAAGAGGCGCGTAAGGCGATCGCCCGGCACTTCGACACCTGGGAGGGCCTGCTCGAGGCCGGGCTCGAGCGGATGAAGGACTCTGGAGTCCTCCGAGCAGACGCGGACGCCGGAGAGCTCGCCACCAGCCTCATGGCCGCCCTTCAAGGCGGCTACCTCCTTGCCCAGACGGCCCAGGACGTCAAACCCATGAAGATCGCCCTGGACATGGCGATCGGCCACGTGAAGGCCTATGCCGTGCTCGCCGAGGACGGCGATCCGCCGGCCGGGGCGCGGGAGGACGCCTAGAGGGCGTTTATGCAGGTCAAGCCGCTATATGCGGCTCTCGCTCCTGCCCTGCTTTGAGGACCTTCATTCCATAGGCGGCGGATGACGCTCTCCCGGCGGATGGTCGGCCATCCGTCTCGTTCCGCTTCTGTACCCGGAAGTCCGTCTGGTCTGAAGTTGCCGTGGAATCACCCGATGAACGGCAGAACCGAGCCCTCCGCCTCCAATCACGCTACGCCGTGAGCGAAGCGCAAGGCGTACCCCAGCGACCTGTCCGACACCCGATGGACCCTGATCGAGCAGACCTCAAACGCCCTCTGAGTCGTCTGGGGCGAGGCGGCGCCAAGAAGCCCTGGTGTGGCGCCAGGAGGCGATTGCGTCGCGGTCTCTGTACCGGACTGCACTTCGCCGTCCTCCCGGCCGACGGAGGCGGCCCGGCCGGGGACGTGACGGCCGGAAAATGCCTTCGTCCGAACGCTCTGTGTCCGTATGTGGCCCCAGTCGCCGACCGAGAACGGCGGCGGTCCCCGGTACAAGAGGCAGGTCTCCTCCATCCAAGACGGGACTATTTAGTCCTGAAAATTCGCTGATCTGCTGTACGTTTGGGGAGAGCGGTCCCTTGCGGACAGCCAAGCAGTCAAGTCTCAAAAGGATCTCCAGGGCGGTAGGCACTATGCATGCAGGTGTCCAGTTCTCAGTGCTCGGCCCGGTCCGGCTCCACAGGCAGGGGAGCGAGGCCGGAGCTGGTCAGCCGAGGCAGTGCGCCGTGCTCGCTTCGCTGTTGCTCAGGGCGGGCAAGCCTGTAAGTCTCTCGAGACTGGTGGAGGACGTGTGGGGCGACGAGGCCCCACCGTCGGCCGTAGGCTCCGTGCGCACGTACGTTTACAGGCTCAGGCAGGCACTGGGGGAGCAGAGTGACAGCTCCGTGAGCCTGGTCGACGGGGGCTACCTGCTGCACATCCAACGGGACGCTCTGGACCTGAACAGATTCAAGGAGACGACGGCAAGGGCGAGGGAGGCGCGTAGCGCCGGCGACCTGGAGTCTGCGGTGAGCCTGCTGACCGAGGGCCTCGAGATGTGGAAAGGAGTGGCCCTCGCTGGGGTCCCGGGGCCGTTCGCGGAACAGCAGCGCAGCGTCCTCGGGGAGATGCGCCTCGCCTGTGCGGAGGAGCAGCTCGCCTGCGAAGTGGAGAGAGGGCACTACGCCGAGGCCGCCGCGGAACTGTCCGCTCTGCTTGTCGAGCACCCGCTTCGAGAGCGCGTATGCGGCCTCCTCATGACTGCGCTCTACGGCGCTGGCCGGCAGTCCGAGGCGCTGACGATCTACCACACGACCAGTCACCTGCTGCGTCAACGCCTCGGCGTCAGCCCGTCGCCGGAACTGCAGCAAGTCCACGAGCGCATCCTCTCCGGGCGATTCCAGCTCCCGCAAAGCGCCGACCGCCCGAAGGGTGCGCCAGCGACGCCCCCGCCGCACGCCCCGGCTCAGCTCCCGGCCGCCCTGCCGAGCCTCGTCGGCCGTGAGAGAGAGCAGGAGCAGGTCGAGCGCTTGGCCGCCGATGCAGCGGCGTCGTACTCCGTGGCCATCTGCGCGGTCGGCGGACTGGCCGGCGTCGGCAAGACGGCTTTCGCCACCACCGTCGCGCACCGTCTCGCTGACCGCTTCCCGGACGGCCAGCTCTTTGCAGACCTGCAGGGAGCCGGACCGGAGGCCGAGCCGCGGGACCCCGCGCAGGTGCTCGGGGACTTCCTGCAGTCATTGGGGATCCCCGTCGAGGACATGCCCGAGACCGCGCAGGCACGCGGGCTCATGTTCCGCGGCTTGCTGGCCAACCGCCGAGTGCTCGTCCTGCTCGACAACGCATGGAACACGGACCAGATAAAGCATCTCCTCCCCGGAGGCCCCGGCTCCATGGTCCTTGTCACCAGCCGCATGCAACTGCACGCGCTCGTCGCTGCCTACCAGGCACTTCCCCTGACACTCATGCCCCTGAGCCAGACGGACGCACGCAGCCTCCTCGCGCGCCGACTCGGCGCAGCGAGGACAGCAGCTGAACCAGAGGCCGTCGACCGCATCATCCGGCTGGCCGGGCAGCTCCCCTTGGCCCTGGCCAACGTCGCCGCCCGCGCGGCGTATCGACCCCAGCTGCGTCTGGCGAGCCTGGCCGACGAGTACGAGGCACCGGAGCACAGCACTCTGGACGCCTTCGCGAGCGACGAGGACCAGACGCTCGACGTTCGCGAGTCCATTACCCGCTCGTACCGCCTGCTCGACACGGAAACAGCCGCGCTCTTCCGCGACCTGAGCGCCTGCCCAGACCCCATGTTCGCGGCATCGCAGGTTGCGGATCTGGCCGGACGGCCCGAGCGCCGGGTCCGCCAGGCGTTGTCGCGCCTCACCCGAGCGCACCTCGTCGCGGAGATCGGCCCGGGTCGGTACAGCTGGAACCGGCTTGTGGCCGCCTACGCAGTGGAGCAGGCGGGGGAGAGGTTCCTCGACCAGGGCAAGCCAGCCCGCTCCTGGGGCGAGCAGGGGCCAGCATCCATGTCGTCGTCAAAGGCACCCTGCGGAGACGTTGCCGCGGCCAGTAGCCGGGACCGAGCAGTTCCCGAAGGGGGGCATGCCCTACCGGGCGGCACCGTTCTACGAGAAAGAACTGACCAAAGAGTATGAGCGTCGTGCCCCCCTTTGCGGTTCGACGGCGGGCGGATCGGGGCCAGCCTGTTCGCCGCGATGTACCGGGCGTAGTCGGCCGGAGAGTCTGGACTACGGCTGCCTTCACCGTCTACGACAGGATCGCGGAGGCCCTCCAGGACGTTCCGACGCCAGGGAGCATCTCGTCCGTGGGAGTGCAACGCTCCGCTCGGGCCTGTCGGCGGCCAAGGCAGAACAGTTGGCGTCGGGCGCACGAGCGCCCTTACCCCCTGCGCACTGCTGGGACGCCCTGTGCCCGGGGCCGTCCCACCTGCAGCCGGGAGTGTGCCGCCGCTCAGGGGCCCGCTCCCGTGTGCGCTGAACCTGTTTGCCGGGCTTCGGGCGGAGTGCGGAGAGCGGCGCCGTGAAGGGAGCGCTGGGTTGTCCCGTCGCATCTCGTGGCCGACGAGTCCTACCGGCAGGGGTGACGGGGCGTGCCGGTGTGACTGACCGGGGCACCGGATGTCGCCTTCCCCACGCTGGCAGCAGCCCTCCTTGCGCTGGAGCCGGCCGGAAGCTCGGCTCGCACATCTTCGAGCCGGCCAACGGAGGTGCGCTCCGGTGGCAGCACCTGTTCTGGTTCTTCGGCCATCCCGAGGTGCACATCATCGCGCGCCGTTCTTCGGTATCGTCTCCGAGATCCTGCCGGTCTTCAGCCGGAAGCCGCTCTTCGGCTACCTGGGCATCGGCGGAGCCACGATCAGCATCGCCGGGATCTCCGTGACCGTATGGGCGCATCACATGTTCCTCACAGGAGGCGTTCTACTGCCCTTCTTCGCCTTCATGTCGTTCCAAATCGCGGTGCCGACGGGTGCCAAGTTCTTGAACTGGATCGGCACGATGTGGAAGGGGTCGCTCTCGTTCGAGACGCCCATGTTGTGGTCGATGGGATTCCTCCTCACGTTCCTCTTCGAGGCCTCACCGGCGTGCTGCTGGCTTCGCCGCCGCTCGACTTCCCCGTGTCCGACTCCTACTTTGTCGTAGCGCACCTCCACTAAACCCTGTTCGGCACAATCATCTTCGCCATGTTCGCGGGCTTCTACTTCTGGTGGCCGAGCGGCGGACAGAGTTGGCCGACCGTCCCGCCGGCAGCGTGCGGACAGCAGCGTCTCGCGCTCAGCGTGACACTGCCTTGATGAAATTAGACCGTACCGCGACTATCGCGCGGCTCCCGAACGGCCCGTTTTCTTCGCGCAGCAATGCGCAGAGGGCGGAAGCGGTAGGCAGGACAGATCCATGCAGTTTCCGCTAGTCGGATGACGGGGCCACTGCGATTGGCGCCGTAGAGGCCTTATAGAGCTGTTGTAGACACTGCTATGGCAGGGTCAGATGGAACACAGTCAAGAAGTGTTCACCGCTCAATAGAGAAGCTCCTAGCGGGTCCGGCAGGCTGTATGTCGGTCCGCCCAGGAACCAGGACAGGCGCATCCACGGAAGACCCGCCGTCGCCGGGACGGTATACGCCCTTCCCCGCACTTTCGGCCCGGCAGCGGCTGCCAGGTCAGACGCGTCAAGCAGCCTCGGCAGGCGTTGAGGCCGGTCGGACCCATCCGCTGCACCCAGACCTGTCGCCAGGCCCGCTGCGGAGGAGCCGGGCCGGGTGCCAAGCCCTGGACTGTCCGAAGCGGGCTGACACCGCACGCCGGGCGCAGCCGGCGTGGTCTGGGCGCTGAGAGAGGAAGCGACCGTGAAAATGATGCATTTCCCACCGGAACCGGGCACCAGCAGTCAGCGGGAGAGCCCCGCCCAGCGCCGTGCGAGATTCGAAGAGGAAGCCCTCCCGCATCGTCGCACCCTCTACGCCGCCGCCTGGCGCATGACCCGCCACGCAGCAGACGCTGAAGACCTGGTCCAGGAAGCGTACGCGCGCGCGTATGCATCGTTCGACCGGTTTCAACCAGGCACGAACTTCGCAGCCTGGATGAAGAAGATCATGGTCAATCAGTACATATCTACCCGCCGTGGACAGCAGTGCAGACCGCACCTGTGCCTCTCCTCCGAGGTCGAAGACGAGCAGCTGGCGCGTCTTGGCGCCCATGCTTCCGGAGCACCGAAGTCGGCCGAGGCAGAAGCGCTGGAGCGCATCGTGAATCCCGACCTCCAAGCAGCTTTCCGCCAGATCTCCCCGCCGCGCCGGCTCGCTGTGTACCTCGCAGACGTCGAGGGTCTCTCCTACCGCGAGATCGCGGAAACGATGGGGATCCCTGTGGGCACCGTGATGTCGCGCATCCACAGGGGGCGGCGACAGCTGCGTTGGCTGCTGCAGCAGCCAACGCCCGGGCTGCACACAGCGTGACCGCCCGCCACCGGCGTGGAGGGTCGCGGGCCTGCGTGGACCGGCCTGCTCACCAGCCGGCCGCGACAGTACGGGAAGGCGCGCCCCACGACGCGCGCGAGTTACTCGTTGAAATATGCCGGAAACCCCGTCCGTGAAATCTCGGGATGCGCGCACGGCGAAAGAAAAACAGCGACTTCGCGTAGACGGCCTGTAGATGGGTCTTGTGTTTGGCTTGTCCGCACGAGATGACCTGAGGATTGAAGGCCATGCACTCTGTGGATGTCAGAAAAACGTGCCACTCAGCTCCGGACGGACGTGCCGGAAGCAGCGGCTGCGCCCCGGCAGCACGGCCCGCCGAGGGCCTAGGGCAACTCGACCCGGAATCCGCCGCCTGGGTGGACGCGCTCTCGGACGGCCGTGGGCCGCAGTACGAGCAGGCGTGCACGCGGCTGCACGAAATGCTGGTGCGGATTGCCATGAACGAAGTGTTTCGCCGGGGTCCTCGTTACCGGATTACCGGGCCCGAGCTGAACGATCTCGCCCACCAGGCGGCCGCCGACGCACTGATGAGGATCACACGCAAAATTCGGGAATTTCGAGGCGACGCCAGGTTCACCACATGGGCGTTCCGATTCGTCGTGCTTGAGGTGTCCAGCAAACTGGGCCGCCATTTCTGGCGTCTTTCAAATGCCCGGGTCGACTTGGACGAATGGGCGCAAGTGCCCGACCGTTCCGGTATCGACCCCGTCAGCCACTGGCAGGCGCGAGAGCTGGTCGAAGCTGTGCGTGACGCAATCCAGACACTGAGCGCCCGCCAGCGGCAGGTGTTCACCGCCGTCGTCAACGGAGTCCCCCTGGAAGCGCTGGCCAGTGAGCTGGAGACGAACCGCAACGCGCTCTACAAGACGATGTTCGACGCCCGTAAGAAACTGCGAGCTCAGCTGATAGCCGGCGGACATCTCAGCGCCGCGGGCTGATGCAGCGGCGACTACGTCGGCTCGGGCAACGCTGACCAGGCGGTTCGCACCGCAGCCGCACACACCCCGGGAGCCTGGCAGTCGTCCTCCGGGCTGCGCCCTCAGGTACTCACCTTCCCGGGGCGCCGGAGGTAAGAAATCGCTCCGCCCGGGCGCTCACCTTCGAAGGGGCCCACCGGGGCCACCCCGGATGAACAGGGACGGCGAGCATGGCGTTCATCTCGCGCGGCTTCCACGGTCGAAGGCCGTCGGCGGGCACGAAGCTGCCACCTGGACAGTACGAGACGACCGGGTTCCCGGTGCTGTCCGCCGGGCCTACCCCCCGCATCCGGCAGGACGACTGGAAGCTGTCCGTGACCACGGAAGCCGGGAGGCGGCACGTGTGGGACTGGGCAGACCTGATGGCACTCCCGGCGGAGTCTCCGACGGTGGACCTGCACTGTGTGACGAAGTGGTCGAAGTTCGGCACCGAATGGCAAGGCGTGTCCCTGGACGTTCTACTCGCGGACGTGGAGACGGCCGCAGAGCACGTTCTCGTTACCTCGTACGGGGGCTACACCACGAACATCCCCCTCGCCGACCTGGTCGACGGCAAAGCGTGGATCGTCTATGGCTACGGGGGCAGCGACCTGGCACCCGAACACGGTGGCCCTGCTCGGCTGCTGGTTCCTCACCTGTACCTGTGGAAGTCCGCGAAGTGGGTGCGCGAGATCGAGCTGAGGCAGAGCGACGCGCCCGGCTTCTGGGAAAGCGCCGGCTACCACAACTACGGAGACCCATGGCGAGAACAGCGGTACCAGGGAGACTAGGCGGCCGGCTCCGATGGCGGACTCGGACCGCCGACGTAACGAGTCGGCGCGTGGAGTCGGCGACGGCCGTCACCCTGACACTGGACCTGCAGGGCTGACCCGGGCACCTGGCCGGCCAGCATGTAGACGTCAGGCTGACCGCAGAAGACGGCTACAGCACCCAGCGCAGCTACTCGATCGCCTCGGCCCCCAACGCCCGGGGCTTCGAGCTGACGGTCCAGCGCACGCCTGGCGGGGAAGTGTCGCCCTACCTCGTGGACGAGTTCGTGGTCGGGGAGCAGTTGCGCTGAGCGGGCCTGTCGGCGGGTGGTTTGTCTGGAGCAGCAGACCGAGCCGGTTCTGCTGGTGGCGGGCGGATCGGGACTCGTGCCTTTGATGTGCATGGTCCGTGCACGGGAGGAGGCCGGCACCCGGGCACCGTTCCGGGTGCTGTACGCACTGCCGGTCCGGCTGGAGTACTAGCGCCATTCGCGCGGCCCGACCAGGTGGAAACTCGCCCTGCCGACACTGAGCACGCCGTCTGACAGCGGCGTGCACCGTACGCCGCCCTTGCCGCGTAGCGCACGCTGCGCCCCGGGCCCGATGAGAGTGTCCATCCACGCACAGGGCCGTGCAGCGCGGTTGACGGCGAACGCAATGGGGCCGTCGCCGGTGTCGAGTTCTACGGTCCAATCGACGTAGGCGTCGATGTCGATGCCTCGGACCAGGATGTTCCGTCGCATCTGTCGCAGGTCGACAGCGGGATCGATGCTTGTGGGCAGGTTCTCTTCCGCCATGATGGTCACGGCCGCATCCCGGTGAGCTGGCTGGGCGAAGTACCGGTCGCCGACGATTCCGAGATGACTGCGTACATGGATCTGCTGCACCAGCCCGCCGACAGGATCCGCTGACGGCCCCTGGGCGGGCCGTCCGGAGAACCGGTGCACCGGCGATGCGAGGAGCTGCACGACCTGCACGTCGTGCTGAGGGACGTGTGAAAAACCCAAACCGAGTCAGATCCCTTCTTCCACGCGAATTGCATTGTCTCCGCGTGCTCAAGTCATTGACGTGGACGGCCTGCTCCGTCTCAGGTGTCAGGCCGGTAGCTGGACCGTTTCCGGGTGCTGAGGCGTTTTCTTCTGCGGGTCAGGACAATTCTTCCTCGTCCACTCCACCGCAGATTCGGTACTGCTGTGCTTTGGTGACAGCCCAACTGGCGCACTGTCGGCGGACAGGGCACGGCTTGCACACGGCCTTCGCTTCGTCGGCCTGACGCCGGCCGGGGCCCTCCGGGCTTACGGGGAAGAACGGTTCGGTGTCGAGATCCCGGCAGGCCGCGCTTTCGAGCCATGTCGGAATGCTGCTGCCGTCTCCGTGGACGCGGTTCACCCCGCTCTTCCGGGAGGAGGGAACACCGTGCGGGAAGTGCGGCAGCGCCCGGGGATCGGTGCTCCGAAGGGGCGCTTCTCATTGCCGCGTGTGCAGCCTGTGTGCGCCGGTTCGGAGCTGGGCCGCGGTTGCTGTGAGAAGGCCGTCCCAGGACTCCTGGAACTTTGCCACGCCCTCGTCCTCCAACTGCTGGACGACTTCGGTGTAGGGGATCCCCAGGCGCTCGATCGCTTCTAGGTCGGCCCGGGCTTCGTCGTATGTGCTGCGGACATCGCTGCCTGCGGCCAGCCCCTGTGCCTCGACGGCGAGCAGCGTGGCCTCGGGCATGGTGTTCACCGAGCCGGGGGCGATCAGACCGGCGACGTACTTGGTGGCCTCGTACGCGCTGTCCTTGACGCCCGTGGAAGCCCACAGCGGGCGCTGTTTGTTCGCCCGCGAACGGTGCAGGCGGTTCCAGCGCTCACCGGAGAAGACCTCCTCGAAGGCTTCGTAGGCCAGGCGGGCGTTGGCGACGGCGGCCCTGCCCCGGAGGGCTCTGGCCTCCGGCGTGCCAAGGGCGTCGAGGCGCCTGTCGACCTCCGTGTCCATGCGGGAGACGAAGAACGATGCGACCGAGGAAATCTGCGACAGGTCGCGCCCAGCAGCGCGGGCTTTCTCGAGGCCCGTCAAATAGGCGTCAGCAACCTGCCGGTAGCGTGCCAGCGAGAAGATCAGGGTCACGTTGACACTGATGCCCTGGGCGATGGTCTCGGCGATGGCGGGCAGGCCCGCCTTGGTCGCAGGGATCTTGATGTATGTGTTCGGGCGGTCTACGAGCCAGGCCAGGTGACGTGCCTCGGCGATCGTCGCCGTGGTGTCGTGAGCCATGTGGGGGTCGACCTCGATGGAGACGCGGCCGTCCTGGCCGGCGTAGGACGCGAGGAAAGCGGGGCGAAGGATGTCGGCGGCATCGCGTACATCCGACGCGGTGATGGTGCGGACCGCCTCCTCGGCTGACACTCCGCGAACCGCGAGCTCGGACATCCGGGCCTCGTATTCCGTTCCGTGCGATATTGCGTCCCTGAAGATCGTCGGGTTCGTAGTGACGCCCACCACGTGGCGGCTGCTGATCAGCTCCGCCAGGCTGCCCGAGCTGATCCGCTCGCGCGACAGGGTGTCCAGCCACACGGACACACCAGCGTCCGAGAGGTCCTTCAACGCGCTTGTCATGTTTCCCGCACCTTCCAGGGTGGGTGAGGCGGGCCGTGCAGGCCGCCCGAGCGTGCCTACGTCTGCGCAGCGGCGGCCCTGGCGGTGTGCCCTACGCCCACCAGGCCATCCCTACGCCGACCTGGGCTGGGCCGCCGGTCGGGACGCTCCGCATCGGAGCGTCCCGACCGGCGCAGGGGCCGGTTGACCGGGGAACGTGCCGTCGGCGGCGTGTGGTCCGGCCGCGGGCCGAAACCGCCTCGGCACAGCCCCGATCGTAGTGCGCCTTCCCGAGCAGGGGCAGGCGGTCGAGCTGCACTCCTGGGCGCGCTTCGTTTGCATCTCACGGCCGACGAGTCGCACTGGCGCAGGCGACGGGGCGTGACGGTACGACTGCCCAGCACGTGCGCGGCGCCAGGAGCATCCGGTGTGGCTGTACGTGAGATCAGCCGTGGCTGTCTACGGTTACGAAGGGGCTGAAGGCAACGAAGTTGGAGAAGTCTCGCCCGACGCGCTTCACTGCGCTGGCGAGAGGGGCGGGGTAGCTCCAACCCACATCGTCCACGACCTTCCCGTCGATGACAGCGTTGAAGTACTGGCTGCGTCCCTTCCAGGGACACGTGTAGGGAGTCTCACTCTCGCTCAGGAGTTCGTGCGCGACTGTGCCCGGAGGAAAGTAGACGTTCCCCTCGATCATGACGATCTCGTCGTCGGACGCCTCGGCGAGCACTCGGCCCTGGATGGTCGCTCTCATAACACTCTCTCTCCTCGTCGGGCACCGCCGCGGCGTCGGCGGCAGCGGGGCGCCTGGTTCTGTGAGGGAAAGCCAGCCGCGCTGGCACTGCTCCGAGACGGGTCAGCGACCGACTCGAGCGCGGGTCTTTAGCGCTGTGGGCGGTCGAGTTCTTACGCGGCTGGACCTTTTCTTCAGGGGACTACCGTCCCAGCGACGCGCTGCAAGGTTGTCCTTGTACGCCTGCGTACGCCTGATTGCAACCGTGGGCGTTCACGCCAGAGTGGGCGCACCCAGCCGAGGTGCCGGCACCGCCCACGGCTGCGGACTGCCAGGGAGCAGCTGCGGCTGAGGGGCCCTACGGCCTGTGCGAATGGAGGGCTCGCCTACGCCCGGGATGGACGCACGGGATGGGTTGGCACGGCCCGACGTGCTTCCGCCATCCAGGTCACCGGCAAGTGCCTGGTCGCTGACGCGGACGGAGACCCTCGAGTTCAAAGGGTCCTTGGATGTCCGAGGCGTCACGGGCGGCTGAGGAGCCGTGACAGGCTATGGTCGTGGGTTTCTGCTCAGCGACTCCGCAGCGGTGATCAGGGAAGCACCCAGAAGCACCACGTCCTTGATCAGAAATTGGCCGGCCGGCGAGAGCTTCGGCTCTCGCCCCCGCTGGTGCCACGCCTCCGGAGTGCTGATCAGGAAACTGAGCGTGACGGTGAACATCCCGGCCGCGAGCAGGCTGCCGGCTGCCGAGACTCTGGGCGCCCACCGTCCGGTGGAGATCATCCCGGCGATCGTGATCTCAGTGATCCCGATGGCTTTGGCCAGTCTCGTCTCTCCAAGCGCTCTCAGCGGCCGTCGCAGCAGTGGGCTCGAGACGACCACAGGCCGGATGTTCTCCACCTCGTAATCCTCGAACTTGAGCCGTCCGATGCTGGCGAGGTTCAGCACGAGTCCGAACCGGCTCGCCGTTATCCCTCCGGAGTGCAACCTGGCGATAGCGGTGTGCGCGGCCATGGCATTCTCCTGTCTTCACACAGGCGCTACCCCGACGGCGGTCAGTGGTGGCGTCTGCGCTTCCCTCCGCAGCCGCAGGCCCGAGGCGGGACCCTGCCCGAGTATCGTGTGTGCACCGGCCTCAACCCGTGCGCCTCAACTCGGCCGAGCGGGAGGGGAGTTTTCTTGGCACTTGTCCCATCATGTCAAGAGCCCGCGCGGCCGGCATCCCAGGGTCGGCCGACGCGGCTGCAGCGCATCACGGTTATTCGAGGGCCGGACGCCGGCCCCAGGGTCCCGGCGCCAGCTTCGCCCGGGCGCTGGTGGCGCCAACGTGCCTAAGACGTCGTCTCATTTGGTGAGTCTGCGGTAGCAGATGAGGCTGCAGGCGATGGCGGTGAAGGCCAGGAAGTGCTCGGCCTTGCGTTCGTAGCGG
>NZ_JBIWIM010000028.1:0-30611 GCF_044764595.1 Streptomyces sp. NPDC093984
CTCGCTGGAACAGCTCCCACAGCTCGTCCGGCACCATGCGCTCGACCATCACCACATGGGGCAGACTACCCGGCACGCCAAATGAGACGACGTCTAAACCTGTGGTCCCCGAACACGACACACGGTGCGGCACCCGACTGCGTCAAAGGGCAGCTTCGTGGCACGGTGGCCGGCCTCGGCTCCTGTCCGCGCGGCAATGGTGTGGTGACTGAGTGGAGTTGGCGAGCGCTCTAAGCGAGCGCTCGCCCACTACCTCGCGCGAGGCAGGCAGGAGGCGCTGCGCCTGAGCGTCGACTTGTTGGTGTGCCGGCGGGGGTCTCAGAAGACCTGGAAGCGGGCTCCGCCGCTGGTTTCCGAGAGGCGGAGGCTGTGGACTCGCCGCTCCCGCGCCATCCAGGGGGTTGTTAGGAGCCCCGCGGTCGGAGGGCCTGGAGGAGCAGAAGCGGTCGTGGTCGTCGGCGTCGACCGACCGGGTGTCCCTTGTCCCGAGCCCCTCCCGGTGTAGAGGGTGCTTCCGTCGGCGCTGAAGCCCTCCGTGGCGCGGCCGCTGCGGACGAGGCTTCCTGCGCTGAGCGCGGCTGGTACCTGTTCGCCCTGGGCTGCCGCGGCGTTTGCAGCGGATAGGCCGCGACGGCCCTCGGCCACATCATCTCGCCCGAACCGGAAACCGGCCGCTCAACGCAGCCCTACACCGCATCGCGATCATTCAGGCATTCACCACGACTCCCTTCGGCAAGCAGCCTGATTGACATAGGAGCAAGAGGACGCAACGCGGCCCCGACAGGACGCCGGGGCGAGAACGGTGGCCAAGATGCCCTGCAAGCCTGTGAACGCGACACTGAAAGGGTGAGTGCAGCAAGAAGCCTCACACGCTAGGCGCAGTTCTCCGTCATACGTATTCGTCACTGGCCACCACGGCGGAGTGTCGGCGGTGCGGGTCCTGGCCCGGCGGACGGAGGCCCCCAGCATGCAGAAAGCCGGGCACGCGCAGCCTTCACGCGGCTCTGGCCCAGCCGAGGTACCTGACGGCGCCCCGGCGGTACGCCGGACAGAGCCCATGGCCCTTTGAGAGAGAAGCTGATGGAGGACGACACACTGGCTCAGAAGGCAGCCCGCCTGGGGTGCGCCACGCTCGTCGACGCCGTGAACCGGGTTTACGGCCACCGAGCGCACATACCCGCTATGTCGAGCCCCGACCCTCTCCGCTATCTCTTCGGGCCGGCAGCCACCATCTCCTATCTCCCCTACCGCGAGGACCTGGCGGCAGAGGGCCCCCGTGACTTCCGGTACTACTTCTACGGAGCACTCGGGAACCCGCCCAGGGCGGGCCAGGTGCTCGTGCTCTCCAGCGGAGGGCACGCCGACGTGTCCCATGGCGGGGGCACAAAGCTTGCCAGGGCAGACAGCACCGGGCTGGCCGGCGTCCTCGCCGACGGCCGGCTACGTGACTTCGGCCAGTTGCGTGGCTACAGCTTCGCTACCTGGTGCAGGGGGGAGGCGGTCCGATGGGGCGGCGACACGGTGATGCCGTACGCCTGCGCTGTGGCTGTTGAGATTTCCGGCGTGTGCGTGAGCCCCGGTGACTACATCTACATGGACAGCGCCGGTGGCGTCGTGATTCCCTCCGCCAGCCTGCGGCGGGTGCTTGCCATCGCCGAGGACATCTCAGCCGAGGAAGCGGAGGCCGCGAAGGGCATCAGAGGTGAACAGGCGCAGCCAGGCGAGTAGCGGCGCAGACCCGCGGGAAGTGGCGGGTGCTGGAGGCCCACTTCCCGTCGTGCCCAACGCATACGAGATCAGCACCGTCCCGAGTTGGATGCCCCCCTCCTGGACCCCCTGCGTCCCGTTGGCGCTGCACGAGGTCCCACGCGGTGCCGACGACGGCGACGTCACTCGCGAAAGCCCAGACCGCCAGGTGGTCGGGACCCAGCGTCACGGTGCACGCGACCGACCAGTCGGCCGTCACCGGACGCGACGGCGCCAGGACGATCCCTGCCGCCTGGAAGCACGCGTCCACATCCGTGCCCGGCCTGTCGAGGGCGACCTGCAGCGCAGCGTCGCCGCTACGGGTCGGGCACGAGCGTTGGGGGCAGCTTGGGCAACCCGGTCCTCTTCCTCCCGTCCCGGTCGTGAGGGGAGGCAGCCGGGCTCGCGACGGGTGGCCGCCTCTGCCCACCACGTCAACGGTCCGCCCGTGCACCGCGCCCAGGGCAGGCCCTCACGCGCGGCCCTCGCACCCCTGCGACACGGTAAGAGTCCGGGCATGCATGACGCGAATAGGTCAAAAGAGACACTCCAGCACCGTCTGGGAGGTAGGCATGCCGGAGTACAGCAAGAGCCCACAGCGCATCTCACAGCTCACCGACCAGCAGTACCGTGTGACCCAGCGAGACGAGACGGAGCCCCCGTTCTCCAACGCCTACTGGGACAACAAGGCACCCGGTATCTACGTGGACGTCGTGTCCGGGGAGCCCCTCTTCGCCTCGATCGACAAGTACGACAGCAGGACCGGCTGGCCCAGCTTCACGAGGCCTCTGGAGTCCGGCCACGTCGTCGAGAGGCCCGATACCAGCCACGGCATGGTCCGCGTCGAAGTACGGTCGGCTCAAGGGGACAGCCACCTCGGGCACCTGTTCCCGGACGGGCCCAGCGACCGCGGAGGACTGCGGTACTGCATCAACTCCGCCTCGCTGCGCTTCGTCCCCCTGGAGGATCTGGAGCAGGAGGGCTACGGCCAGTACCGGAGCGTCTTCGAGACGACGGAAGAGGACGCCGCCGTGAGCCGATGACCGGCAACCAGGGCAGGGCCCCGGAGCTCGAACGGCATGGCGGCTCGGCGCCCCGTCTTGCGGCTCGGGCCCAGCAGGGCCCCAGCCGATACCCGTGTACAGCAGAGGAAAGCGCTCATGTGCTGCGGCGCCCAAGGGTCGAGTCCCCTCCACGGGTCGGAGGCGGCGGCCAACACCAACAGAGCAGACCCCCTCCAGTGGGATCATCTTCGCCGCGGTGAGCCAGAAGACGCCCGCCGGACCTCATAGCAACGGAACCGTCGGGCCAGGGAGAAGGACCGCACAGTGACCAGGAACATCGACAACCTGCACCCGGAAGACGGCGCCATCGTGCCGCCTGAGCAGATCCCCACCGCTGTCACCGCAGGCCGCCTGGCCTACAGCGATGGCACGACCCAGACCTTCCAACCCGACGGGAGCACCTCCTACTTCGAGGCAGGACGCCAGACGGAGGGCACCTGGTCCGTCGACGAGAATGGGCGCTTCTGCTCCTTCTGGCCGCCCTCCTATCAAGCGTCCTACGATCTGCGCTGGGTGGTGGAAGGGGGATCAGTAGTCGGCCTTCGGTTCTCCGACCCGAGGAGCGGTACCTGCTTCGACGGCCGTTTCCAGTAGCCCCGGGTTCCGCTTGAGGTGGCAAACCCGAACGGTGGCCCACCAGCTTCCAGCGGCCCCGCCTTCCGGTCATGGCGGGCACCACCGAACAGAAGGGATGGCCGTTCTTGCCGCCCCCACGGCGACGACGTGCCATCCGCAAGGGAGGCCACGGGTGGCTCAGTCGGCGCCGACGGGGATCGATAGTACTGTGATGCCGCTCGTGTCCAGCCAGACCGTCTCCGGTGCGCGCACCAGACGTAGCATGACTTGTCCACACTGCTGGCAGCGGGCTACCAGTCCTGGTGCCTGGCGGTATACGTGCAGGCGTGCGACGGGCCCTGTATTGCTGCAGTGCGCGCACTGGCTGATCGCTGCTGTCAGGTCGACCGCGAAGAGTTCGGCCAGAGGGCCGGCCAGCGCGTTGCCGTCGATGTAGCCGCCCTCTGCGTCGCGTGGGATATCGGTGTCTGCTGGTGTGCCTGCCGTCATCTCAGTCTTCTCCTCCGCCGAAGCGCTCTGTGCGGACTCGCTCTGGGTCGTGTCCGAGGAGCACCAGGTAGGCAGCTGCCTTCTCGACGAATGCCGTGGGCCCGCAGACGTAGCAGGTGGACGCGAAGTCCGGTGGCCATCCGTGGCGTGCCAGGTCGTCGGGTGTGATGCGGCCCGGGGGGCGCGCGGACTGCTGTGGCGCTTCCCGGGTGTAGATGTGTGTGACGTCGACCCCTGGTGTTCCTTGGCGGATTTCTGGCCCGTACAGCAGCTCGGCCGGCGAGCGCAGGGAGTACAGCACCCGGAAGGGAACCCGGCTGCCGACTGCACGCCGCGAGCGGATCATGCACATCAGCGGCACCAGCCCGGAGCCTCCGGCCACGAGCAGGACCGGTTCTTGCTGCTCCGGCTGCCAGACGAACCAGCCTCCGACCGGTCCCCGCACTTCCAGCTGGTCGCCGGGCATGAGCTCGTCGACCAGGTAGGGAGAGACCTCGCCCTCAACGACGCGCTGCACTGTCAGTTCCAGGCGTGTTCCGTCCGGGGCCGAAGCGATGGAGTAACTGCGTTGTGTGCTGTAGCCGTCTTCCGCTGTCAGCCGGATGTCCACATGCTGGCCTGCCAGATGGCCGGGCCATTCCGGCACCTCCAGCACCAGCGTGACGGCAGTCGCGGACTCAGCGCGACGTTCTGTCACCTCGGCGACCCTCCATCGGAGCCGGTCGCCTAGTCTCCTCGATACCGCTGTTCTTGCCACGGGTCTCCGTAATTGTGGTAGCCGGCGCTCTCCCAGAACCCCGGGATGTCCTTCTCCCGCAACTCCAGTCCGTGCACCCACTTCGCGGACTTCCAGAGGTAGAGGTGCGGGACGAGCAGTCGGGCCGGACCGCCATGCTCGGGGGCGAGCGGCCGGCCGTCGTAGCCGTACGCGATCCAGGCCTTGCCGTCCAGAAGATCCTCCAGCGGGAGGTTCGTGGTGTAGCCCCCGTAGGAGGAGACGAGGACGTACTCGGCAGCCGTCTCGACATCGGCGAGCAGGACGTCCAAAGACACCCCCTGCCACCGGGTGCCGAACTTCGACCACTTGGTCACGCAGTGGAGGTCTACCGTCGGGGTCTCCGACGGCAGCTTCGTGAGGGCGGCCCAGTCCCAGTTGTGCCGCCTCCCGGTCTCCGTGGTGACGGACAGCTCCCACTTGTCTGTGCTTATCCACGGCGTGGGCCCGGCCGAGAGGACCGGAAAGCCCGTGGTCTCGTACTGTCCGGGTGGCAGCTTCCTGCCCGCGGGCGGCCGTCGGCCGTGGAAACCGCGCGAGATGATCGCCATGCTGGCCGTCCAATCGGCTCGTCGTAAGCAGGGCTAGCGCTCCTAAAAAGTATCAGTGACGCGGAACACACGCCTCTTGTCTTCCTTCTCTCCCATAGCCCTCAGCGGGCACCTCCGGCCCTCGGTGCGACGTCGTTCCAGACATTGCGCAGTCAGTCGAAGTGCCCGGCGGCCGCTACTTGAGCGCGCAGCTTCCTGCACGCGTCGAAGATGGCCTTATACAGCGCGTTCGGACTGGGGTCGAGCTCAGCGGCCAACGCTCCCGGAGGAAAGCCGTGCATGACACCGCCGCGGAAACACGCCGCTGACGTGCACAAAGGCCCGTGTCGCTGGCCTCCCGTCCGGCGTGGGCAGCTCCTCGGCTTGCGAGTGGATTGCCGGATCGCCGCCCGGGCAGCGGGCGGGGATGCGCCCCACCCGCCTGCCTCGCCGGGGCGGCGGCGTTCACCCGGATACGCTCGCCCGCCAGCTCGATGGCGAGGTTGTGTGTCAGCGCGTGCAGACGCGCCTTGGCCACGGAGCAGGCTGTGGACGGCCTGGTCCCGGTAGTCCGACGACCCTCCCCTGTAACCTCACCAGTTGTCAGGGGCGACATACAGTCCACACCGTCACGTGGAGGATCACCGATCTGGTGAACGCTGAGTGCATCCGGCCCAGCGCCCGGCCTGCACGCCGCCGCGAGCGAGGTAGTCGCGAGAGGTCGCGATCGCGCCGGCAGTGAAGCTGGGGTTGAAACACTTGCAGCAGCTGTTTCCCCAAGCGCTCCCTCAGCAGCAACGTACGTCGCGCCACTACTTTTTTCGGCACCCGAGAGTCCTTTTCCTAGATCAAGCTACGGGCTGCGCCGGGGCCGCGTGGCGGCCGCCGCCGCCGCGCTCGCCCAAGACTGCACGTCCGAGCGGCCGGATCGTGCGCGTTCGATGGGCAGCCGCCTGGCGTGACCAGCCGAACCGACGCCTCGGGCACACGAGCGAACCCTTCGCGTGGGGCGCCCTTGGGAGCCTCACTGCACCAGAGCCGCCCGTAACAGTCAGGGCGCTGTCCGCTTCGCTCGGTGCCGAGGCGCTAGCTGTATTGATCACGAGTGTTGTCAACGCCGTTCGGGCTTGATCATGGCGAAGACCTCCGTTGTGTTGGAGCTGTCTCGGAACGCATGGCACGGAGGTCTTCGTGTCCCGCCGTAATGCCCGGCTGACCGTTCACGGCGGCGGCTACTGGTCGAGCGTGTCCGTCGGGCCGTCCCGTCGCGCATGTGGCCGCCGCGATGGGTAACTCCCGCACTACAGCACCCAAGTGGGTATGTCGCTGGAGGCAGGAGGGGCAGTTCGGCCGGCCGACCGTTCCAGCCGACCCCACAGGGCGCCACATCGGACTGCGGCAGCGGTGGGGGAGCGGGTCTGCCGCCTGCGGCAGGAGCGCGACCTGGGCACGGCTCGGATCGGGCCGATCCTGGGCCTGCCCGCCTCGACCGCCCACCGGAGCCTCGCCCGGCACGGCCTGAACCGCCTGGCCCTCCTGGATCGGCCCACGGGCAGGTCATCCGCCGCTCCGAACGCAGCCGGCCCGGCGAACTGGTCCACGTGGACGTCAAGAAGCTCGGTCGCATCCCCGGTGGCGGAGGGTGGCGAGTCCTCGACCGTGCCGCCTGCCCCGACCGCCGCCGCACCACCGGCTACGACTACATGCACGCTTCAGGTCAAGACACCTGGCGGGCCGACTCCCCATCTTCGAGGCTTCGGCCGCTGCGGTCCTCGGGAGCCGCCGCGAATGTCCTGACGTGGGCGATCGCCATGTCGAGTGCGACTCGCATCGGCTTTACGTCCCGAGCGGTCTGGGACAGGAGGTACCCGCCCTGCAGGGCCGCCATGAGGCCTGTGGCGAGCGCCTGAGTGTCAGCGTCCGGCCGTAGCACCCCGGAGTCCCTCATCCTGACCAGCCCCGCCTCGATGAGGCCCTGCCAGACGGTGAAGTGCCGGTCGATCGCCTTGCGGGCCTCCTCGTCCCGGTCGGCCAGCTCGCTCGCAAGGGATCCAAGCGGGCAGCCGTAGGCCCCGTTGTGCAGGGCGTTCCGTTCGACGACTGCGTCCCTCCAGCGCTCCAGCCCACGGATGGAGCTGAGGCGCTGCAGGTGTCGTTGATGCCGTTCCAGCACTTCGGCGGCCTGCAGCGCGACGACGTCACGCATCAACGCTTCCTTGTCGGGGTAGTGGCGGTACAGCTGCGACTTACTTGTTCCGCTGGCCGCCCTGACGTCGTCGAGGGTGGTCATAGCGACTCCCCTGACGTGCATCATGTCGGCAGCGGCCCTCAGGATGCGCTCGCGGGTTGCCCGCCCTCGCTCAGTCAGCCGGGAGCCACTCTTCTCGCGCGCCTGTTCCGCCACGTCGGTCAGGTTACCTGCCCGGACGGTAGCAGGACCAAAGAAAGGACCTCAAGGTCCTTTTTGGTGGCTCCCTCGATCCGGTGCCCCGCCGCCGCGGGGCCGGGGCTGTCGCGGGTCAGATGGGCGACGTGCTTTCCGGGCGGAGTTCTCCTCGAACTGGGCTTGGCAGCTCAGAATCGAGCAGCGTTAACTGCGGAAACGAGTGGGCTGGCAAGCCCAAACGACTGCAGTGTTCACGGCCGCGACGAGGAGCGGCTCCGGAGCAGTAAGAACCGACTTGGGCTCGACGCTGACCACTTACACACTCACCGGAGGTTGATGCGCCATGTCACGACTGAACGTCCTCTCTCCTGACGACGTCCCCGACGGAACGAAGCGCATCCTCGGCAACGTCGGCGCGCAGCGATGACATCGACTTGGCGCCGGCCGGGAGCTCGATCGATCCCAAGCGTGCCGCCGTCGCTCGTTTCGCTCAGCAGGTGGTGGCGAGTCGCGGTCGGGTGAGCGACGCGGACCTCGCGGCTGTGCGAGGCGCCGGGTACACCGATCCGCAGATCCTGGCGATCGTCGCGGTGGCGGTGCAGGTCCTGCTGACCAACTTCATCAACAACGTGAACCAGACCGACATCGACGTCCCCGCCGTCAGCTCGGCCGGTACGCCCGGCTGATCGCCAGGACCCCGTCGGGGCCGCGCACACGGCCGGGACACCACTCCCCGCCCCAAAACGAGCACTCGGGAAAGGTTCGATATGCCGGGCTCCGAACTCTATGAGAAGTTCATGGCACTGCACACCCGCGACGGTGGCCTCGTCATGCCGAACGCATGGGACGGCCTCTCGGCGCTGATGCTGGCCGATGCCGGCTTCGAGGCGATCGCGACATCATCGGCGGCACTCGCCACCTACTCGGCCGGTCCGACGGGCGTCATCAAGTCACCTGTGGCGAGCACCTCGAGCATGCGCGGCTGCTCGGCCGGCTCACCGGGCTGCCCGTCAACGGAGACTTCGAGGACGGCTACGGCGACACGCCTGAAGACGTCGCTGCGACCGTGGAAGCCGCCGTCGCCTCCGGCCTGGCCGGTATCGGGATCGAAGACACCTCGGGCAATCCCGATCAACCGATCCGCGACTTCGACGACGCCGTCAGCCGCATACGCAGCGCCGTCGAGGCGGCCAAGGGGCGCATCGTCGTCACCGGCCGCACCGACAACTTCATCCAGGGGCGGCCCGATCTCGACGACACCATCCGGCGTCTGACGGCCTTCGCCGAGGCCGGCGCGGATGTGCTCTACGCCCCTTACCCACCGGACCTCGACGCACTCGTCGCGATCGTCACCGCCGTCGCGCCGACACCGGTCAACGTCCTCATCTCGCCGGCGGACAAGGTGCTGACCGTCGCCGAACTGCAGAAGGCCGGGGTCAAGCGCATCAGTGTGGGTCCAGCGTTCTACACCCACGCAATGGAGGCAGTCGAACAGGCCACCAAGGCTCTCGTCGCGGGTGACCTCACCGCCGCGACGACAGGAATCAGCTTCGAGCGCATCAGCGACCTGCTTGCCCGCGGCACGAACTAGCTCAAAGCCTGCGAAACACCGTTCCTCGCCCACTCACCGCAAGAAGAAGGCAGATTGACATGAATCTCGACAAGCTCATGAACAAGCACCTCACCAGGTATTTCGACCCCAGCAAGACCATTCCGGAGGAAACCCTTCAGCAATTGCTGAGGTTCCTGCGCTCCACGCCGTCATCGGTGAACGTGCAGCCCAACCACTTCTACGTCCTCGCCACGACCGAAGGCAAAGAGCGGCTCGCCAACAACCTGGGCGAACGATTCCAGGACAACGCCGAGAAGATCCTGAACGCGTCGCACACCATCATCCTCACCACCCGGGCAGATGTGCCTGACAGCCACCTCGACGCGGTGTTCGCGAAGGAGAGGGCCGATGGCCGGTTCCCTGACCCGTCAAAGCAGGCGCTGTGGGAATCAATGACCCGAGACTTCCTCAGCCTGCGCAATTATGGCTACAAGGACCTGAACCACTGGATGGAGAAGCAAACCTACATGGCGGTGGGCCTGACCATGATGGCGGCCGCCGAGCTCGGCGTCGAGGCCACGCCGCTGGAGGGGTTCGACCCGACCAGTGTCGACAAGGCGTTCAAGATCCGCGAGACCGGACACAGCACGACGGTGCTGCTGGCCCTCGGCTACCCCGACCCGGAGAGGGTGTACACCACGCCGATCTCGCGATTCGACGCCGACCAGCTGTTCACCTTCATCTAAACACCCACTTGGGAACCAGAACCCACAACGCATGGAGCTCGTAACACGATCTCGTTGAGGCTGCCGACGTGCGGGCGCCGCCGTTCGTGGCGGCCATGCGGGAGACGCCACCTTGGGCCTTGACCGGGCGGTCAGGGCACTCGGATCGATAGAGGAGTTGATCACCTTGGACGGACAGGAACTGCAGAAGATCGCGGGCGACTGCACTGTGGGACTGCCCGGCGTCGACCTGGAGCATCGTTTCCGCCCCGACTGGAAGCTGTACAAGGTGCGCGGCAAGGTGTTCATGCTCATGACCGACATGCCGGGGCGCCCCGTCGTGATCCTTAAAGCTGATCCGGACGACGCCGCAGCGCTGCGTGAGCAGTACGCAGACATTACCCCCGGCTATCACATGAACAAGAAGCACTGGATCACGGCGGAAGGCGGGGGCGCCATCGACGAGAAGCTGGTGAAGGAGCTCGTGATCGACTCCTACCGTCTCGTGGTCGGCGGGCTTCCCAAGTCCGAGCAGCCTGTGGATCCGCGCACCTACGGCCGCCGCGCCTGACCTTCGTCATACCCATCAGCGGCGAGAAGCTCCAGGACAGGGCGCGCGACACGGCACCGGCGATCGGCCCCGACCGGCGCAAGTGCCCGGACCGCCACGCACACCAGGCCGATGACCTGCGAATTCACGATGCACGCGGCCCATTGGCCTGCAGCCTCGTCTCCTGGAGCTGGCTGGAGAAGTACCGCTCGTGATCGTGTTACGAGCTCATACGAGGAAGGGAGAATCAGCACGGCCGCCTTCAGGCCGGCCAGACCGTCCTCGCCCACGGCGCGGCTGGGGCAGTCGGGACGATGGTGACCCAGCTCACACGTGAGGCCGGCGCTTACGTCATCGGCACCGGACGCGCCGCCGACCGTGAGAAGGCACTCGACTTCAGCGCGCAAGAGTTCGTCGACCTTGAGAATGACGCGCTGAAAGACGTCGGAGGCGTCGATCTGGTCTTCGATGTCATCGGTGGCGACGCTCAGAGGCGGTCCGCTGCCCTGATCAAGGCCGGAGGAACGCTGGTGTCCGTCGTCGGCCCAATCGAGGCGCGGCCCATGGACGGCCTGGCGGTGGACTTCGTTGTCGAGGCCGATCGCACCGAACGGGGTGAGATCGTGCAGCGGGTGCGGGACGGACGGCTGCGGACAAACATCGGTGACGTCGCGAGCTTCGATGATGCCATTGGTGCCCTTAACCCGACCACGCGACGCAGCGGGAAGACAGTCATCCGCGTACGCCCGTAGGGAGTGGATGGCCACAGTCCGACTGGCGGGTCATCCTCACGGTGCACGAAAGCGGCTCGGCCGCGACGCCGCCGAACTCACCGCGCTCGCCGAACAGGCCAAACGCGAGGCGTTCTCGTTGCGACGGCCTGCGAGGACGGTTCTCCGAACCTCGAGCTCACACCGAAGGGGTCCGTGCGCGTCTACGACGACGATCACCTGGTATTCCCCCGAAGGGAACCGCCGCCCCAGTATGCGCCGCCGGACCTGCGGTCATTGTTCGCGTGAGTCAGCAGTTGCGAACTCAGGGACCTGGAAGAGCAGTCGCGCGCACGGAGGAGAACTCCCCGTAGGCCGTGTCCTGTTCGGCGCCGGGGCGAAACGCGGCGCTGCGGTGGCGGTTCATGAAGGCGAGCGTGACGCGGAAGTGCAGCTCGAGGCTGCCAGGTCATCCACGGCGCACTGTTGCGCATCGCAGTCGTCGTCAGGCGCAACCTCGAGGACAAGGGGAAAGGGTTCGCGCCGCGGCCGAAGGGCTGGGTGGTCGAACAGGTCAACGGCACGTTGATACCGGACCGGCATCGGGTCGCGCGAGTACCACCACCGACCCGGGAGCGCAGTGTCCCGAAGCTACTGGGCGGCGACCGCGAACATGGCGCTTGGGCTCACCGCGCACCCCTCGGCCTGGCTCACCTTCTCGAGCTGGCCGTGTGAACGTCGCCGCCCTCCTTCGCCACCCGCAGGCCGAACGCAGCGAAGCCGCTGAACACGTCGGCAAGGCCGTCGCCGCCGACACGAGCAGCCGCGTGGTCGTCCTCGGTGACCTGAACGGCACCACGGACGAGGGCGAGCTCGCCCCCTCACCTCCCGACTCCACTCGGCCCAGGCCGCCCCCGGCGCCTGCTTCGGCTTCACCTACCCGGCGTCTTTCCCGGTCGCCCGCATCGACCAGATCCTCCTCCGCGGCGTAGACCCGCGCCGCTCCTGGGTCCTCCCGGTCAACGGCAGCGACCACCTCCCGGCCGCGGCGGGTATCAGCTGGTGAGCTACCGGAGTCGGGATGTCTTCGGGCCTGACGTCGGTTCAGTACAGGGGTCCTGCATGCGGTACCCGGGGCGCACGGCGGGGGGGCCGAGCAGGGAGTGAGTTCGATCAGGTGGAGGACCCGGTAGCGGTGCGGGCGGAAGGGCTCGTAGAACGCCTCGATCTCGCTGTCGTCCAAGCGACGGCCGAGCAGGGCGGCACCCGTCATCCGGCCGAGGTGGTAGTCCCCGAGGGGGAGAGCGTCGGCGTCGCCGAGTGCGCGGTGGCCGACCTGGGCGGCGGTCCAAGGCCCGATACGCGTCAGCTTGGTCAGGAGCGCGTAGGCACGCCCGGGGTCGCCCGCGGACTGGCCGATGCGAGCGGCGTGGTGGGCGGCCTGGATTACGGTGCGGGAGCGGTGCAGGTCGACGCCGGCCTGGCGCCACCGCCAGCTGGGGACCGACGACCACGCCTTTGGGGTCGGTGGCACGCGCATGCCCTGCGGGGCGGGGCCGGGCGCTTCGGTGCCATGCGCCCGCACGAGGCGACCGAAGGCGGCGTGGGCGTCCAGACCGACGACGCGCTGCTCGATGATTGCCGGGACCAGCGCTTCGAACAGCCGCCCGGTGCATGGCACACGCAGGCCGGGCATCCGGCGCAGCGCGCGCTGGAGAAAGGGGTGGTCAGGCCGGAACAGCTCGGGGTGATCCCCAGCGCCGAGTTCGGTCGGGATGGTGTCCACCAGCTCCCGGGCCCCGAGGCCCCAGGCGTCGATCGTCAGGTCATCGAGCCGATGTTGCCGGATGCGATAGCTGACCGGCCCTGTGGAAGTGAGCGCGGTGCGCCAGAGGGCCCGGTCGGGCGTGACGCGGTGGGTGGGATCGTGGTGGCCGCGGCGCAGAGCGGCCAGCGTCCGTCGTGCGTCGACGGGGAAGCCGGGCTGCCAGTGGAGCGACTCGTCCGGTGGCTGGAGCATCTGGCTGCTTTCAGGAGGGCCGAACTCTCTCGGGGTCGTGCCCATCGGATCAAACGGGCACAGCCGCCATGCTGGGCACACGCCGAAGGTCGCGTGCAGCATGCACGGAGGGAAGCAGGGCGCACCTGGGACGAGCCGGGGCTCCGGCGGGCGTCGAGTCGTGTCGGCGCTGCCGGAGCGGGCCCATGCAGAGGCCGAGCTGGATCTCCAGCGCGGACAGGCGCTGGTGTTCGGCGCCGGATTCGATCCGGTGGCTGGAGCGTTCCTGGCGCAGCTGCTGGTTCTTGTCGGCTTGCACGTGGATCTGACGCATGATCGGGTCCTCGCTGGTTGAGGCGGGTGAAGTCGCGGGGAATCGCCTTTCAGAAGTGGCTGAAGTGGACTCCGCCCCGTTGATGCGGTGGTGCTGCGTCAACGGGGCTTCTGGGACAGCTATTTGGCGCAGACACCCTTTGGGCTACCGGGAGGCCCTGCTTTCATGTGCGGCGACTGCCGCACTCACCTGATCGAGACTCCAGTTCGACCGGCACCTCTCGAGATCGGAACGACAACGGCCACTCAGCCCAGAGGCGAAAGGCCACGAACAAGAGCAGCGGAATCGGCGTCGGTACAGCCGCCCACGGCGGCGGCTATACCGACGTTGCCACGTCGCCACTCGATGAGGCCAGTACTCGATGAGGCCAGTGCTTCCATGACCGACATCACCCCAGTACGGACCTGGCCGGGCGACACCTTGAGGGTGCGCGTATGGGACGGCACGTCGGCAATCCTCTGACGGTGAGGCTCGTCATGATTACTCGCCATGCTGGCTCTTCCCGGCCACGCTTGTCACCGGGCTGCGTGCAGCGAGGACAGTGATCACGGTGGCAACGAGGGCGAGTGCCCCGTACCCGAGGGCGATCTGCGGTAGCGAGAAGGTGTTCGAGAGTTGCCCGGAGATGAAGCTGAGGAGGGCGGCGCCAACGTAGCAGAGGAGATAGATCGCGCTGAAGATCGGTGCCCGGTCGGCAAGGGTGCTGCCGTACAGCAGGCCGTGGGTGGCGGCACTGATGGCGATGCCTTGACCGGCGCCTGCCACGATGGTTGCGGCGATGAACAACGCCAGTGTGCCTACGTCGATCGCTGTGATGATGCCGATCCATCCGACCAGGAAGATGATCATGCCGATGCGTTGGGCCGCCGCGGACGTGAATCGGCCGCCGAGGGGGGCGCCGAGAACGCTGGGGGCCATATAGGCGGCGAACACCAGTCCGAGGATGAGTGAGCTGCGGGTGCGGAGTTGATCTTCGACGAGCGCAGGCATGAAGGCCTGGTAGAAAGCCCCGGTCGTCCAGGTAGCCACGAACACCGCGGCCGCGACGGGAAGCAGCTGCCTGACCCGGGCCGGGACGCGGACCTGGGGTACCAGTGATCGCCAAGTGCCGGGCGTCGGCTTCGCGGTCTCCGGGCTGATGACGATGAGTGCGGCAGACAGGAGGAGGAGACCGGCGGAAGCCAGGTAGATGAGGTGCCGTGGCCAAGGGCCGAACTGGACCAGGGCGCCGGAGGCGATCGCACCGATAGAGAGGCCGAGCATCGGTCCTTGGCTGGACGCGACAGAGGCCAACCAGGCCGGCCTGCTAGGCGCGGCGTCGACGATGTAGGAGGTAAGGCTGCTGCTGGCCAACCCGGTACCGACGCCCATCAGTAGCCGAGCGGCCAGCAGAATGCCGATGTCGTGCACGTTCAGCAGCAGCAGACAGCCCAGCATGAGCAGGCCGAGGCTGGCGATCGCGGTGAGCCGTCGGCCCAGATGATTGGACAGGCGACCCAGCACCAACAGTGCAGCGATAGTGCCCACTGAGTTGGCGACGACGGCCAGCGCGATATCGGCGTTGGTGAACCCATCCTCAGCGCGATAGACGTTGAACAGGGGAATCGGCGTGACCAACGCGGCGAACGAGGCCACCAGGGAGACCACCGCAGATGAGAATGCCAGCCGGAGTGTTCTGCCCCCGCGAGCAAGGTTGATCACTGGTGCCACGTCTTGCATCGAGCCGTGCCTTTCCATTGTTGCGTCGTCGTCCATCTCGTTTACGTCGATCCACGGCGCCCTCTTGCCGACCAATGTCGCGATCTCGCCCGCTCCTCGGCGGCCTCCCGGCGCAGCCGGCTGCGCCCGCATGAGCCGCTGCCGCCGGAGGCCACTCCCGCCTGGCCTACAGCGACGAGGAGAAACAGACCGCCACCGGCTTCTGGTGCGGGTCTGTTTCCAGTCGACCAGCGCTCGATCTACAGCGTGTCTATGTCCGATGCAGACGCCGCACCGTCGGTTGGTCGAGCGCCACCCGACTCCCCCCGGCGCGCCTGGAGGCGCCCACGGGCGAGAGGGCCGCGCTGCCTCGCCGGTCGGATGCGCGCACCGGTGCTGGTGGCGCTGACTCTCCTGCGGTCGGCCCGCCGTACTACGTACCTGTCGGGAGCAGGGCTCCCGTACCGGGTTCGGGCGGGCGTCCAACCAGGGTGGGCGCATTTCGGGCACACAGTATGGGCCGTCTCCCACGGGGCGCGACGTGGACCCGAGGCCTGACGAGGTCCGGCGATGACCCGGGCTTCTGGGACCGGAGCGCCTATTCTGGGAATACACGGATACAGCCTCTACGGAGATCTCTCGCAAGAAGAGCGCGAGGGTGGGCCTCATCCCGGGAATCAGGCGAAACCGGGGGTGTACCGGTGCGTTGAACGTCCCTCCGCACCGCTGGCGACATCGCCATCGGCACCTGTGATCCGCGAGACGTCGTAGGTGGCACGGTAGGTGGGCGGCCAGAAAGACCAAAACCGCCCTTGATCGTCTATTCCCCCTCTCCTGACGATTGGCTCCCTTTCTGGACGTAGGTGGTGCGCCCGTCGTGAGTGAACATCTGTGTTGTCCCGTCGGTTCAGGTGAATGGTGCTCTCGTCACCGCTTCCGCGATGTCGGCTGCATTGATGCGGTCGCCGTGGCTTTCCGCATGTCCCTCAGTCCTGGACACAGGCTCCAATCAGGGTGTGCGTCGCCCAGGCGCGGACAGGGGCAATGTTCACTACGTCAGACCCAGGGCGGGCTTCGCGCTGCTCGCACTGTCGAACCCTGTCGACCAGCGCCGCAGCACGGGATCATCCGCTGATGCTTGTCGAACGGTTCTCCGCCATCCTAACGTGGACTCGATCGTCCAGTTCAGTCGATCCCAAGCAGTGGCGCACCCATCGGGGCCACGGGGCGGAGCACGCGGCAGCGAGCGGCGGTTGCAGGACGCGAGTGAGAAGCAAGAAACTCAAGCCTGCACAGGCCGTTCCGGTCGTGGACGGGATAGGGTCGGCGTCGCGCGTAGATACTTCGGGGCTGTGGCCGGGCAAGTCTCTAAGGACGATCAAGCCCGCCAGCCCGACCTGCCGGGTGACATGGCTCCGTACTAATGTGGACTCGAAGGTCCAGTTACGACCGGGACCGTGCGTGCCGCGCAGGCAAAGACCGGATGCAGGGAGGTGCCGAATGAAGGCGATTGTGGTGAGGGACCAGGCCGCGGGAACGGCCGGGATGATGCTGGAAGAGCGCCCGGAGCCGGAGGCTGGCGGGAACGACGTTCTCGTTGAGGTGCACGCGTCGGGATTCACCCCCGGTGAGCTGACGTGGCCCGGGACCTGGACCGATCGGCTCGGCCGTGACCGGACGCCGTCGATCCCTGGTCACGAGGTTGCAGGGGTGGTCAGCGCTCTTGGCTATGGCACGAGAGGCCTGTCGGTGGGACAGCGGGTGTTCGGGCTCGCGGAGTGGACTCGCGACGGCACCCTGGCGGAGTACGTGGCCGTCGAGGCGCGTAACCTCGCGCCGCTCCCGGGGGATGTCGACTTCACCGTGGGCGCGAGCCTGCCGATCTCGGGTCTGACCGCGTGGCAGGGGCTGTTCGTGCACGGCCGCTTCGCGGTGGGGCAGAGCGTCCTCGTGCACGGCGCGGCCGGTGGCGTCGGCTCGATGGTGACGCAGCTCGCGCGTGAGGCCGGTGCCTACGTCATCGGTACCGGACGTGCTGCCGACCGGCGGACCGCACTCGACTTCGGCGCGCAGGAATTCGTCGATCTCGACAACGATGCACTGGAAGACATCGGCGGAGTCGATCTGGTCTTCGACGTGATCGGCGGTGACATCGCCAAGCGGTCAGCAGGCCTGGTCCGAGCCGGAGGGATGCTGGTGACGATCGCCGGCCCGCCCGAGGTGCAGCCCAAGGAAGGCCTGGCAGTCGATTTCGTCGTCGAGGCCGATCGAACGCAGTTGGGTGAGGTCGTCCAGCGGGTCCGGGATGGTCGGTTGCAGACGAACATCGCCCAGGTCGCGGACCTCGACGAGGCCGTTGCCGCTTTCAACCCCACCGAGCGAGTCAAGGGGAAGACGATCATTCGCGTTCGCCGGTAAGTACACGGAGTACCCCCGGGCCAGCAAGCAACGAAGGAACAACCCATGACCGAGCCGACCGACGAGACCCGCTACGCCATCGAGTACCCGGACGAGGCGGGCTACCCCGACGGGAAAAGCACCCTCAGTCAGGACCAGGCTGTCCTCATCGACGAGGTGATCGATGATCCCCACGCCTCTGCGTTCGACTTCTACGTCGTCAACGACGAGAAAACCGGCATCTACGAGGCCATCGTCGGCGACACCGAGATCGCCGGCCTGCCCTACAACGTCGCCGGCGACGACCGGCTCGTGCTGCTGGCCACCTCGGTGCTCCCCGAGTACCGCAGACAGGGCATCGCCACCGAGCTGATCCGACGCGTCCTCGGCGACGTGCGCACGCGAGGAAAGACGGTCACCATCATGTGTCCGATCGTGCGCACCTTCATCGAGCACAACCGCGAGTATGCGGATCTCATCGACCCTGAGCACCCGGGGGTGACCACAGGGTCGCACCAATCCTGAACCAACCCGCCGGGCTCCCCCGGCAGAAAGTGTTCGACAGTGACGACCAACATCGAGGCCGAGGCGGCCTTTCGTGAACAGAACAACGCGGCCCTCATCGCCGCTCTGGACGAGACCGGTCTCCGTGAGGCCGAGTCCGCCTGGGAGCTCGATATCGCCAACGACGCGGAGCGCGGTCGGTGGACCGCGTCTCTCGGTCCCGAAGCGATCGCAGAACTCCAATACCGGTTCGTCGGCGGCCGCGTCGTACTGTTGACGACCTGGGTCGACCCCGCCTACCGCCACAAGCGAGTAGCCGCGGAGCTCATCGCTCGCGTGCTGAACGAGATCGGCGAGAGCGGAAAGAAGATCACCATCATCTGCCCGGTTGTGGGCGAGTTTATTGCCCGCCACCCGCAATACCTCCATCTCATCGACAAGGTTCATCCGGGCTCCGGCGCCCACCCACAGCACGAACCCGCAGACGGGCCAGACCACCAGCACGGTCCCGCGGGCGGCCCGGACGACGAGAGGCAGATCGCCGCGCTCGAGCACGACTGGATGTAGCTGTCCGTCTTCAAACGTGCTTCGAGTCGTCCAGCAAGTCCGGAGGTGGCTGGCGCGGACGGGCATCCGCAGCGCCTCGACCGCCGCCGATGCCGTCGGCGCTTTCAATCCGACCGAACGGGACAAGGGCGAAGGCAACCATCCGGGTTTCGTCCATCTGGACGCGGAGAGAAACAGAGATCCCCCGTTATCTCGTACAGGAAGTAAGCGAGGACTGTTACGGAGAGAGGTATTCAGATGAAAGCGATCGTGGTGACCGACCGTGCCGCGGGAACGGCAGGGATGAAGCTGGTGGAGCGACCCGATCCGGACACGGCGGGGCTCGCTAGTCTTGAAGGCGCGAACTACGGCGATGTCGTCGTGGAAGTGCATGCGTCAGGATTCACCGGGGATGAGCTGGAGTGGCCCTCGACCTGGATCGATCGCCTCGGCCGTGACCGCACGCCGTCGATCCCGGGCCACGAGGTGGCCGGCGTAGTCACCGCCCTCAGCTATGGCACGGCGGGGCTGTCGGTCGGACAGCGGGTGTTCGGACTCACCGACTGGACCCGCGACGGCACCCTGGCAGAGTTTGTCGTCGTCGAGGCGCGCAACCTTGCGCCGTTGCCTGGCGACGTTGACTTCACGGTAGGTGCGGGCGTCGCGATGACTGGCCTGACCGCTTGGCAGGGGCTGTTCGAGCACGGCCACCTCGGGGTGGGGCAGAGCGTCCTTGTGCACGGTGCGGCCGGCGCGGTCGGCTCGATGGCGACACAGCTCGCACATGAGGCCGGCGCCTACGTCATCGGTACCGGACGCGCTGCCCATCGTCAGCTGGCGCTCGACTTCGGCGCACAGGAGTTCGTCGACCTTGAGAACGACGCGCTGGAAGATGTCGGCAGCGTCGACCTGGTATTCGATGTCTTCGGCGGTGCCATCGGGAAGCGATCCGCGGGTCTGATCCGAGCCGAAGGAATGCTGGTGACCGTCGCCGGGCCGCCCGAGGCGCGGCCGGCCAACGGTCGGGCGATCGACTTCGTTGTCGTGTCCGACCGCGTGCAACTGAGTGAAATCGCGCGGCGCGTGAAGGACGGACGGCTACGGACGAACATCGGCCAAGTCGCAACCCTCGACGATGCTGTGGCCGCCTTCAACCCTACCGAGCGGATCAATGGGAAGACGATCATCCGCGTTCGTCCGTAAGGAGGGCCCAGAGGCGGCGACCGTCCTTCCTCAGGTATGGCGCTTCGGCGATCTCCCTTACGTGCCCGCTCGTAGGGGAGATCGCGCATGTACTCGCTTCGGGGGGTGGCGGAGGACGTGAGCGCGCGGCAGCGCCGCAGGGCCGACCACCTCGGCTACGAGGCCGGCGACAGGTGGCCCTCATCGATACCCGCTCTACAGCGTGGACGGGAGCTCTTGATCGGCCCAGACGAGCTTGCCGCCCATTGCGGAGCGGAAGCCCCACCTGCTGGACAACTGGGCGATCAGGAACAGTCCGCGGCCGTTTTCGTCGACGATGCGGGCATGGCGCAGGCGCGGGTAACACTTTCCGCTGTCAAAGACTTCGCAGGTCAGGACTTGGTGCTGGATGAGCCGTAGTCGGATCGGGCCGGCGCCGTGGTGGATAGCGTTGGTGACCAGTTCGCTGATGATCAGCTCCGTGGTGGGCACGAGCGGCTCCAGTCCCCATTCGCTGAGTTGATGGACGGCCAGGTGCCGGGCGGCGCAGACGACGGCCGGCTCGGTTGGCAGGTCCCAGGAGGCAATGTGGGTTGGCTCGAGTGTGTGGATCCGGGCAAGGAGCAAGGCGACGTCGTCAGATGCTGCCTGAGTCGGCACGGTTTCCATCACTGAGGAGCACAAGTCTTCCAAGGACTGTTCAGGTTGTGCCAGGGCGGTACCGAGGCGGCGCATGCCGACCTCGATGTCGTCGTCACGGGATTCGACCAGGCCGTCGGTGTAGAACGCGAGCAGGCTTCCTTCGGGCAGTTCCACTTCCACGGCGTCGAAGGGGACCAGCCCGAGGCCGAGGCCGAGTGGGGCTCCGGTGGGCAGGTCGGGGAAGGTGACCTCGCCGTGTGCGTCGACTATCGCGGGCGGGGGGTGCCCGGCCCGTGCCATCGTGCACTGCCGGGTGGCCGGGTCGTAGACGGCGTACACACAGGTCGCGCCCATAATCGCGGGGATCTGATCAGGGGCGCCGTCATCTTCCCCGGTCAGCTGCCGGACGCTGTCATCGAGGTGGCTCAGCAGTTCGTCGGGGGGCAGGTCCAGGTCCGCGAGCGTGCGGACGGCGGTGCGGAGCCTGCCCATGGTCACCGCGGCGTTGATGCCGTGTCCGACCACATCACCGACGACGAGGGCCACCCGGGCACAAGGCAGCGGGATCACATCAAACCAGTCGCCTCCGACACCGGCGTCCGTGTCGGCCGGCAAGTAGCGCCCGGCCGCCTCGACGGCGACGCCGCCCCTCAAGCGGTGCGGTAGCAGGTTGCGCTGGAGGGCGAGGGCCGTGCTGCGTTCACGCGTGTACTGGCGGGCGTTGTCCAAGGACAGCGCGGCCCGGGTGACCAGTTCCTCAGCCAGGAGTAGGTCATCCTCCTGGAATGGCATCGGGTCCTCGGTGCGCGCGAACAAGGCCACGCCCAACACGGAGTGCCGGGCACGGATGGGCACGATCATCACGGAGTGCACCCCGTTCTCACGGATCTTTTGCGCCCGTCCCGGGTCGTGGTCGATCCATGTGCCAGGGGTGGTGTCCAGTACCGGTTCCAGGTGGGACCTTCCCGTGCGTAGTGCGCTGGCGAGCGGCGAGTTTGGGGGGACGGAGATTTCCTCCCCTCGCGCGAACGTCGCCTCTGGTATCCCTGGGTGGATCGAGGCCAAACCGGCACGTCGGAACACGCGGGGGCGATCGTACGTTGTGTCGTCCTGGGCAGGCTCTTTGCGGAATGGAACCGACTCTGCCAGGTCGACGGTGACGTAGTCGGCCAACAGGGGCACGGCCAGGCTGGCCAGTTCCTGTCCGGTCTGCATGACGTCCAGGGTGCTCCCGATGCGCGTGCTGGCCTGGCTGAGGACGGCAAGGCGCTCGCGCACCCGCTGGTTGCTGGTGACATCCACGGTCAAGGAGCAGACCCCCAGTGCCTGGCCGTCCGCGTCCTGGAGGCAGAAGAACGAGGCCGCGAATGCGTGCTCCCGGCGCGGATCTTCGGGCGGCCATGCCCGGTACTCGTGGACCGCGGAAGTGCCGCTCGCCAGCACCTGCCGCATCACGGCTTCAAGAGCTTCGGCCTCGAAGCCGGGCAGTGAATCCTTCAGGCGGCGTCCGAACCTCTGGTCACGGGAAATGCCGTCATGCTCCATCGTGTCGTTCATCCACGTACAACGTAGCTGTGGGTCACGAATGGCGATGCCGATCGGCGCCCGGGCAAGCAGCGACTCCCGCACCGATCCGTTGATCATCCCCGAGGAGAACGCGCCTATGTCGGTCAGGGATACCAGCCACTGGTGGGTTGCGTTCTGTCCCCACAGCAGCCAGAGGCGCAGGCTCAGCTTGAGCGTGCGGCCGTCGCGGTGGCGGACCGCCGCGGTGCCGGACCAGCCGCCTTGGGCACGGCACTGCTCGGCGAACGCTGATACCCCCCGCGCCTCCTCGGATGACGGCAGAACGAGTGTGGCGGATCGGCCCACCACGTCCTCAGCGCGGTACCCAACAAGGTGCTGAGCGGCTTGCGTCCACGCGACCACCGTCCCTTGTTCGTCGATCACCGCTATCGCCGCGTCGGATATCTCGCGGAGTCCCAGCGGCTCCAGCAGTGCGGTCTGGTCAGGGCTCATCATCATGGTTCCCATCAGATGCGTCGCGCCCCGACCGTATGCGCGCGTCTACCCTCACGTGCGGACCATTCTCTGAGCAAAAGACCGGACCACTTCGCGCCGAACGGCCAGGCGGGCCCCTGGGCGCCGCCTGCCGGACCGGTTGCACCGCGAAGCGCCACGTCGCATGTTCGGGACGCCACGCTCGGGAGCGGGTCAGCCTCGATTCTGGGTGCGGAAATTCGAGCGGGGTGGTGGCTGCGCAGGGGGAGAGCGCAGGTCACGGTCCGCAGCCGGCCCTGCGTGACAGACGTCTGTACCCCATGGTGATGCCCATGGCGATCTTGTATCAGGTGTGCAGGAGCAGGGTCGGGACTGGCACGGTGGCGCATAGTGCGCTTGGTTTCCAGCCCTGCCGCCTCAATCCCTGCACGCGTTGGGTAGGGCAGCCAGCGAGGTGCCTGCTGAGCAAGGTCGTCGAGCAGCTCGACGTGGAACTGCTGAGGCTAGGTGTCGACGAGATCCAGGACCGCGCCAAGGCGGGTCTCGATCACACTCGTCTCGGTCCGCGGCCCACGACACACCCCCGGCGCGATGTATCTACCGGTCCCTCTCCGCTCGCGCAGAGGCGGCGCCCGAGTCACGCAGCCTGATCCCCACATCACAACGTCAAGTCGAGAAGCCCTGATCCCGCGAACGAGTCGGTCGGCTCAACCCCGAAGTGAACCAGAGAATGTGGGCAACAATCGTCCATAGTCTGGGACCGTCGCGGACTGCACGCGCTCCCGCGCGATGGCCAGCGCCTCGGGCGCGGCATCGACGGCGGTTTCCGACTGTGTCCGGGCAGCGGGCAGGAGGGTCCACTGACCGGTTCCGCAGGCCAGTTCCAGCAAGTCCCCCGACACTGGAAGACGGTCGATCAGCGGCAGCAGCCCCAGCACCTCGCCGCGCTCGGTGTAGACCCGGTCGTACTCGGCCGCGCGGGCCCGGTAGTAGGCGATCTGCTCCCGCACAACAGCATCGGCATCGTTGCCGCCCATATAGACCACCGTAGCCACAGTTCGAGAGTGCCCACAGTGAGTTGTCGGCAGGGTCAACTACACGGCGAAAGATGCCTGATGCGGCACTAGGGCGGCCCGCCTGCCCCACAGGACAGCCGATTCGTGCTAGCCCACGACGACGAATCAGACTGGTGCGCGCCGGAGGAATCGCCTCATCACCGGTTCCGGTTGCTGTGACGGGGACTCGGAGTGCGGCGTCTCGGGGTTCGTGGGTACAGTCAGGAGTAGACCTTTCTCACGCAAGACCAAGGTCAGGAAGGCTCCCGTTCCAGCGGGGTCAGGGCTCGATCCGGCGTTCGGTGACGTATGAGCCGGTGATCCCTGAAAAGCGAGGCTTTCAGATGCGCAAGGCAATATCTTCCCTGGCAGCGGCCGGTGTGCTGGGCCCGTCGATGGGCGGGTCCCGACAGCGGCAGCCGCAGCCCCAGACTCCGGCTCGCCCGGCTTCCGGGCGGAGTTGACTTCGATCCCGACGAACAACGTGACCGGCTCGGCACCGCGACCGTGTCCCTTTCTGGTCACAAGGTCACCGTGAGGATGACCGTGAAGGGGCTCCTAGCCGGAGTTCCGCACGCGGCCCACATCCATATCGACGGCATGGGCATGTGCCCCATTGCGGCTGCGGCCACCAACCTCAACGGGCACATCGCGATCAGTACCACCGACGGCATGGAGTCTTACGGCATGATCGGCCCGTCGCTGGCCACCAGCGGCGACACTTCCCCGGCCAGCGCGCTGGCGGTGACCCGCTTCCCCGTGGGCAGCTCCTACCAGTACTGGCGCACCATCACCGTCAACAACGACGTGGCCAGCACTACGACGGCAGCGGCAAGTTCACCAACGTGCTGGGCCCCAGCGAGTTGGACCCCAAGCTGCCCCCAGGTCGCCACCGCTCCCTCGCTGTGCGGCACGCTGAAGGCCATGCCCGCAAAGGGCGCCGCGACCGGCTAGCGCGCCACCCCTACAACGGTGCGCTCGCCGAATACCTCATCCGTGCTGGTCAACCTTGAGCACCTCGTCGAACAACTGCGGGAACCCGATAGCCGCCCGGCAGCCGGCGTTGTCGAGGTACATGACAAGGTTCTTCGCGGCCTGGACCACCCAGGATCCGGTCGGATGCGCGGTTGCGCCCAGGATCCGAATCCGGCGGTTCGCGTGCTCAAACACGGCGAACACGTACAAGCGGGTCCCGGACAGGGTGACCGTTTCGAAGAAGTCACACCAGCGTCAACAAGGTCCCCTGGAAACACTCGCCAGTGAGCTGGAGACGAAGCGCAATGCACAGGAAGATGTCCAACGCTCGTAGGAAACTGCGAGCTCAGCTGATAGCCGGTGGACATCTCAGCATGGCGGGCTGGGGCACGGGCGGCCATGTCGGCCCGGGCTGCGCTGGCACCAGGGGCTCGCACCGTCGCCGCATCCCAGGGCCCCCGCGGCCGTCTTTCCCCGGAGAGATGAGTAGGAAATTATTTTCTGGAGGTCGGAGGTAAGAATTCGCTCCTGTCGGCCGCCCACTCTCGAAGAGATCCACAGGACTCGTAACACGATCTGGTCGGATTCGGGTCTTGGCTGACGGCCGACTCCAGTCATCAGACGAGAAGGGGAGTAGAGGCATGGTTCGAACGAGGTACCGACTCCAGGTAAGGGAATCATGAGCACCGGAATAGGAAAGATCAGCAGGCTCATCGCGCTTATTACAGCTGTGGTGGCTCTCCTGGTGGGCTCTGTGGTCTCGGGCGTCGGAGCATGGGGCGAGACTCGCGAGCATGACTCCGTGGCGGCACGTCCAACGTCGTCCTTCCCAGAGTCTCGGCCACCCGCTGGTTTTCAGTCCAAGTTCGCGGAAGTAAATGGCTTTCGCATGCACTACCTGCGGGGTGGTGAAGGTTCTCCTGTGGTGATGATCCACGGGTTCCCCGAGGATTGGTCTGAGTGGCGGCAGGAGATGGGTCCGCTCGCCAAGACCCACACCGTGATCGCCGTCGACCTGCGTGGTGCTGGTGAGTCCCAGGTCACCGAGGGTGGCTACGACGCAGCGCAGTTGGCGAAGGACGTGCATCAGCTGCTGACACAGCTGAAGCTCAACGACGGCGTGCAGGTTGTCGCCCACGATGTTGGTATGTGGGTCGCCTACGGCTATGCGGCGCAGTTCCGGTCGGAGGTGCGGAGCATGGCTGTGATGGAGGCTCCCATCCCGGATAAGAGTATTTACACCTACCCGGCGCTCAACGCCGACCCGAGCAAGCCCTCGCCGTGGCACTTCGGCCTGTTCCAGCTGCCCCTCGCTGAAAAGCTCATGGCCGGTCACGAACGCGTCCTCGTCCACGACATGATGCTTGAGTACGTGGCGGGCGACAAGTCGCCGTTTACGGCGTCGAACTTTGACTACTACGCCCACTTCCTGAAGGAGCCCGGCCGCGCGACGGCCTGGATGAATGTCTACCGTGGGCTTCGCACAGATGTGCAGCAGAACAAGGAGTTCCTGGCTCAGGGCAAGTTGAAGATGCCCATCCTCGCGATCGGTGGTCAGTATTCCTTCGGCTCAGGGGTCCCCAATCAGTGGCATGAGTACGCCGTGAACGTCCAGGGACGCGTCCTGAAGCATACGGGCCACTTCGTGAACGAGGAGAGGCCGAAGGAAGTGACGGCTCTGCTGCGCTCCTTCCTGCAGAAGTAGCTTTCACCGTCAAGGGATGAGCAACAATCCCTACGGACTGCGGGGAGTATCTCTGTGGGTGGGGTCGCGCCGGTGGTTACGAGTATCTCCACCGGCGCGACCCGGCGGCGGAGCGGTCGAGGGACCGAATGAATAGGCCGTGGTTCACCGCCCGGGTGCGCGACGGCAAGTAGTGGAACCTGCACGCGCGTTCGAATCAAGAGAAGTACTCAGAACAAACATGCATATGAGGCCGCCGAGAGGTGGGCCGCGATGAAATGGGGCGTGATGGCTGAAGAGCCCATCGACACCCGACTGCTGGAACGACTGACCGAGCAGGTGCAAGACCTGGACCGTGACGCGCGGCGGATCACACGTGATGTGCTCGCTGACTACGCCGAGCAGACGATGACGTACCGCCGTTGGTGGCAGCGCGGCGGGGTCCTCATGAGTGGAGCCGCTGCGGCGATGCTCTTCGGCGGGTCTCGCGCCCTAGGTGTATTGACCTGAAGCGTTGTTCACACGGCTGATTGGTGGGTGGCCGCCGAGTGCGGTGTGGGCAGCGGTGGTGGTTGTAGGTGTGGAGGAAGTCTGCCATGGCTTCGGTCCGCTCGGTGTTGCTCGTGCAGGGCCGCAGGTAGGCTCATTTGTCGAGCAGAGTGCGGTTGAAGCGTTCGACGCGCAGACGGCAGATCCGCTCTTCCCCCGCTGCCGGAGCGCGGTGCGGCGTCCTGTGGGGCCGGCTGGAACGGTCGTGCAGGCCGATCTCGCCCTCTCTGCCCGCCAGCGACGCAGCCACTTGTGGGCGGTGACCCGCGAGACTTTCATTTCGGCTGCGACATGCGCGACGGGACGGCCGGTAGGGACACGCTCGACCAGGAGCCGCCTGCCGTGAACGGTCAGCCGGGCATTACGGTGGGACACGAAGACCTCGTGCGGTGCAGTCCTAGACAGCTCCACCACACCGAAGGTCTTCGCCATGATCAAGCCCCGCAGGCGTCAACAACGCTCGTGATCTCTTCGGGGCGTGTGCGGCCGCGGTGCGAACCGCCTGGTCAGCGTTGCCCGAGCCGACGTATTCGCCGCCGCATCAGCCCGCGGCGCTGAGATGTCCGCCGGCTATCAGCTGGGCTCGCAGTTTCTTACGGGCGTCGAACATCGTCTTGTAGAGCGCGTTGCGGTTCGTCTCCATCTCACTGGCCAGCGCTTCCAGGGGACTCCGTTGACGACGGCGCTGAAGTCCTGCCGCTGGCGGCCGCTCAGTGTCTGGATTGCGTCACGCACGGCTTCGGCCAGCTCTCACGCCTGCCAGTGGCTGGCGGGGTCGATATCGGAGCGGTCGGGCACTTGCGCCCATTCATCCACCCTCCGCGTGTAGATCAAGTCCGCGGCGTGCTCGAGGATGCGACCTCGCGCCGTCAGCCCCTTGCCCGTGCGCCCGCGAAGATCACGCGATCCATCGTTCATCTGCATGGCACCACCCGATTCCGTGGATTGGGCTCAGCGGCCCAACGCGACCATAGATTGGGCTTGACAGCCCAGTCGACGTCGCGTTCACTGTGAGTGGGCTAAACAGCCCAGACTGATACCGTCCGGAGGGCCACCACCATGTCTCGTCTCACCACGCCCGAGCTCACCGACATCGACGCCAAGACGCAGGGCACGCTCGGCGCCATCGCCAAGCAGTTCGGCTTCGCTCCGGGCATGTTCACCACGCTCGCCGCCAACCCGACCGTCCTCGAGATCGTGATGGGCCTGCAGGGCAGCATCGCGAAGCTCCTCGACGCGAAGACCCGCCACACGATCGCGCTGGCCACGTCCCACTCCAACAACTGCGACTACTGCTCGGCGCTGCACGGATACATCTCCGCGAACCTCGGAGGCATGTCCACCGAGGAGATCGAGCTGGCCCGCACCGGCGGCTCCACCGATCCCAAGCGTGCCGCCGTCGCTCGCTTCTCCCAGCAGGTGATCGAGACCCGCGGTCAGGTGGACGATGAGGCCATCGCCGCGGTCCGCGAGGCCGGGTACACGGACGCCGAGATCCAGGCGATCGTCACCGTCGTGGTCGTCACGCTGCTCACGAACTACCTCAACAACGTCAACGACACCGTCGTCGACATCCCCGGTGCGGGCGCGTAACCAGCGACGTCGCGACCGCGTCGACTGGCACGGAGGTCGCCCCGATGAAATCGATGTTCACCACCTACTGACGTGGCTCCGACGCCCAGAAACCGCCTCCTGACCCGATCCCTCCGAACACGAAACGAAAACCAACCATGGATCTCAACAATCTGATCACCAAGCACCTCACCCGCTACTTCGACCCGAACAAGAAGATCCCGGAGGAGACCTTCCAGCTCCTGCTGCGCTACCTACGCACCTCGCCGACGACGATCAACATCCAGCCGAACCACTTCCATGTGCTGGAGTCGCAGGCCGGCAAGGACAAGCTTGCAGACGCTCTCGTCGGCCGCTTCGCGGACAACGCGGAGAAGGTGCGGAACGCGTCGCACGCGATCGTGTTCACGACCCGCAAGACGATTCCCGACGAGCACTTGCAGGAGATCTTCGCGAAGGAGCGCGCGGACGGTCGCTTCGCGGACCCGGAGATCCAGAAGGGATGGGAGGCTGGAGCGTCCGACTTCGTGGAGATCCAGTCGGAGAACTATGGCGGCGACGTGCTCCACTGGCTGGAGAAGAACACGTACCTCGTGGTCGGCGCGACCATGATGGCCGCCGCTTCTCTCGGAGTCGACGCCACCCCGCTGGAAGGGTTCGACCGCGCGACGATCGACGAAGCGTTCGGCCTCACCGACACCGACTTCACCACGACGCTGCTCGTCGTGCTCGGGTACCCGGACGAGGCGCGCGTCTCTCGCCAGCCGGTCTCGCGCTTCGACGCCGAGAAGATCTTCACTCACATGTGACGAACTGAGCGGGTGCGCGATCGGCGCGCCTGCTCGGTTCTGGGGGACTCGACTGTCCGGCGCCCGCAACTCCGCCCGACGGGCGCCGGACAGTCGACCTCCACCGACCTCGAGGAGGCCAAGATGCACGCAGACAGGACAGTCCAGAACCGCGCGGCCGCGCGCGCCGCAGAGCTCCCGGGTTCAGAGCACACGCACCAGTTCACCGGCGACTGGGAAGTGTGGAAAGTCGGCGGCAAGGTGTTCATGTTGCAGACATCGATGCCTGGCGAGCCGGTCGTGATCCTCAAGGCCGATCCCTCAGATGCCCAGACGCTCCGCGCCTCGCATACGAGCATCTCTCGCGGTTACCACATGAACAAGAAGCACTGGATCACCGTCAGACCTGGTGCGGATATCGAGCAGGCGTTGGTGGACGACCTCGTGACCGAGTCGTACCTGCTCGTCGTCGCGGGCCTTCCCAGACAGAGCCGCCCGGTCGACCCCGACACCTTCAGCTCCCTGCCGTCCGCCGACTGACCGACGCGGCGCCAGACAAGAACAAAACCGGGCTCTTCGCCGATCCGGAGGGGATCATGGCGTGAGTCCGTCGGCGGCCAAAGGGTGTTGCACAAGGCTCTGAACTGGGCGTCTCCCCTGTATGGCTGGGGTGTTAAGGACTGACCGCGTGTGGGTGGAGACGTTCACGGGGCTGCGGGTGACGCAGCTTTTTCGGCCCTGTTGAAGGTGGTGCGGGAGCGGGGTGGCAATGGCAGGCTGCGGGGACGGCCGTGGTCCTTGCCCCCTGGCCGAGCGGGTCCTGATGGTGGCGGTGTACCGCACAAACTTGACTGCGGCAGCTGGGTCCGCTGTTCGGTGTCTCCTCCTCCACGGTCTGCCGTGTGATCCAGCGGCTGGGACCGCTGCTGGCACTCGAACCGGTCTCCCGCCCGGCTGACGCCCCGGACTGGATGTGGATCGTGGACGGCACACTCGTCCCGGTCCGCGACCGGGGTGTGGGCGCCTCCTCCCGTACTTACCGGTTCTCGGCGAATGTACAGGTCATTGTGGACACGGAGACACGGCTGGTGATCGCCGCAGCCCGGCCGGTACCGGGCACCACAGCGGACGCACACGCCTGGCGTGTGCCTGGGCTCAGCGAGCACTCTCAGGGAGTGACGGTGCTGGCGGACAGTGCCTACCTCAACTGCGGGATGGCGGCGCCGCACCGCAAACGTCCTGGGTGGCCCCTGTTGAAGGCGGAGGAAGAGGACAACGCCGAGTACCGCAGGGTCCGTGCCCGGGTGGAAAACGTCATCGGCCGGATGAAGGACTGCAAGATCCTCCGCGACTGCCAGCAGCGGGGCGAGGGTCTCCATCACGGAGTCCAGGCCGTTGCCCACATGCAGAGCCTTGCCCTCGCATCATGACCAGGCGACCCGGTCGCGGGCTCTGACCTGCCCGAGCACAGCCTCGTGCAACACCCTTTAGACGTCGTCTCATTTGGTGAGTCTGCGGTAGCAGATGAGGCTGCAGGCGATGGCGGTGAAGGCCAGGAAGTGCTCGGCCTTGCGTTCGTAGC
>NZ_JBIWIM010000029.1:0-29299 GCF_044764595.1 Streptomyces sp. NPDC093984
TCCTCGTCCCGTTCGGCAGCCCGTCGCACCGGCACCTGCACCGTCCAGCCCATCTGGCGCAGGATGCGCCAGGTCTGCGCCAGGCTGAAGCGCACGTGGAAGCGCCGGGCGATCACCGTGGCCACCCGGGCCAGTGTCCAGCGCTGGTCCTCCGTCCAGCCGTGTACGGCCGGCCCCTTCTCCAGCTCCGCCGCCAGCCAGGCCCGCCACTCCGGCTTCATCCGTGACGGACGCCCGGACGCCCCCTTGGACCGCAGGGCCTCCAACCCGCCGTCCCGCCAGCGGGCATGCCAGGCATAGGCGGACTTCCGGGAGACCCGCAACCGCCGTGCGACCTGCGGCGGCGTCACCCCTTGCGCGAATAAGTCGGCGGCCTCGAACCGCACTTGCTCCCGTCGGGCCCGCTGCTCCGCGGTGAGGCCACCCCCATCGGGATACCGCATCCCCCAGGGATACACCCACCAGCGAGATCACCGTCACCCTAGGCCGAAAACCTCAGTAGTCGGATACGACCAACACGGCTCGTCCGCGCGGCTGTACGTTTCACCTTCGGCGCGTGTTGACCGCGTCGAACCACTTCTGTGAAGGGTGATCCAGATGAACAGCCCTACCCACCCCCTTGCCCCAAGCAGCGCCGGTGGCGCCGCGCCGGCCTTCCGGCTGGGGGTGGTGCAGACCGCCGCGCCACTGCTGGGCGGCGGTCTTGTGGGCACCGTGCTGGCGTACGTGCTCGTGGCAGCCACTGGTGGGCGCATGACGGCGGGGGAGCTGTGGACGTGGGTCTCGGCAGCCATGCTCGCGAGCGTGGTAGTTCCAGTCCTGTCCCCTCACTACCGTGTCGAGCTCAGCGACGACTTCCTCGTCCTCCGCGGGGGCAGGCGCCGCGATATCGCGTGGCGGGACATCATCGACCTGGAGGTCCGGAAGACCGCTGGGGTCCGGACGGTGGTCGTGCACGTGTCGGATGGACGTCGGATACCGCTGCGCGCGCCAATGTCCCTTCTGGACCGCCGCTTCGACGACAAGGCCCAGGTCCTCATGGACTGGTGGACCGCACGCCGGGTTGGCCCCGACCGCGTGTAGTGGCCGCATCGGGGCGGAATACCCCTGTGCCCCGACCGAAGCGATCCAGCGTGACTGGCCGCCGCGAGACTGACAGGCATCGACGGCGGGTGGGAGAGTGTGCTCAGGACCGCGATGTCGGGTCGGTGCGGGCCAAGGTGATGACCCTGGCCTTGAGAACGATCAGTCGCGGTCGGCTTCGCGGGATGTCGGCTGGCCGTTTCTGCGGGAGCTTCGGCGGGTGATTCGCCTGGTCATGAGCGTGATAGCAGCCCAGGTGATCAGCGACTCGGAGTGCTGGATGAGCCGTTCGTAGTCCCGCGCATGCCGACGGGCGTGCATGCTCCAGGCCAGGGACCGCTCGACCACCCAGCGGCGGGGAAGGATGACGAACCCGACAGCGTCCTTCGGCCGACTGACGGTCTTGAGGTACTGCATCCAGTGCCGACCGGTGCGCGATGTGCTGGTCCGCTACCTGGAGGAACGCCGCCCGAGCCTCGACTACACCTCGCTTCAGCACCTGGCGAGCCGGCTGGTGGGCGCTTTCTGGGCCGACATCGAGAAACACCACCCGGGCATCGACACTCTGGACCTGCCCACGGAGGTTGCCGAGGCATGGAAGGAACGGATCAGATTCATCACCCGGGAGGGCAAGGAACCCATTCCCCGCCAGACCCGGACCGCTGTGCTGACCGGAGTCCGTGCCTTCTACCTGGACATCCAGCAGTGGGCTCTGGAGGACCCGAGCTGGGCGGCCTGGGCGTTCCCCAGCCCGGTCCGCAAGGCCGACACCGGCGGGTTCACCAAGGTCAAGAAGAAGGTCCGGGCCAAGATGCACCAGCGGGTACGCGAACGGCTGCCCCGGCTCCCCGAACTGGTGGACACCACCGAAGCCCATCACAGCACGCAGAAGAGACTGCTGGCCACAGCCCAGGCCACCGACGTCGGAGAGATCTTCGACCACGAAGGTCGGCGTTATCGCCGCCTCAGCCGCCGGGAGGACCGAACCAAGACGCGCTTTCAGTACCGGCCGGAGATGGTGCTGATCGAGGACATGGTCACGGCGGAGCAGTTCGACGTCACCCGTGACGAGGACGAGGCGTTCTGGGCCTGGGCCATCATCGAGACGCTCCGGCACACCGGCGTGCGGCTGGAGGAGCTGCTGGAGATCACGCACCTCGCTCTGGTGTCCTATCAGCTCCCCGACACCGGTGAGATCGTGCCCCTGCTGCAGATCATCCCGTCGAAGGGAAACGAGGAGCGGCTCCTGCTCGTCGGCCCTGAGCTTGCCAGCGTCCTCGCCACCGTGATCACCCGGCTCCGCGGGGACAACGCCGGCACGATCCCTCTCGTCGCGCGCTACGACTACCACGAGCTGGTCACCGGACCGCCGCTGCCGCACCTCTTCCAGCGCCGAATCGGCTGGAAACACGACGTCATCAGCACGAACACGCTCTACCAGTTGCTCAACGACACCCTGGCCCGAGCCGCCCTCACCGATCAGACGGGCGAGCCCCTGCACTTCACGCCGCACGACTTCCGCAGGAACTTCGCGACCGAGGCCGTCGCCGGCGGACTGCCCGTCCATATCGCCGCCCGTTTGCTCGGCCATACCAGTACGAGCACCACGGAGGCGTACCTGGCCGTCTTCCAGGAGGACCTGATCCGCTCCTACCGGGCCTTCCTCGACCAGCGGCGAGCGGCACGGCCCGCAGAGGAATACCGCGAACCCACGACGGACGAATGGCGCGAGTTCCAGGAACACTTCCACACCCGCAAGCTGGAGCTCGGCGACTGCGCACGGCCCTACGGAACCCCGTGCCAGCACGAGCACTCGTGCCTGCGCTGCCCGATGCTACGGGTTTCCCCCAGGCAGCGGCCCCGGTTGATCGAGATCATTCGCAACCTCGCCGAACGCATCGCAGAAGCGCAGACGAACGGCTGGCTGGGCGAAGTCCAAGGACTCCAAGTCAGCCTCACCAAGGCCAATGAGAAGCTCACCGCCCTCGACCGCAGTCTGGAACGAGCTCGCGGCAACGGCATGAGCGGTCCCACAGACCTCGGCATGCCCGTGATCCCGGGGCGACGGTGACGCCCCATCTCACAGATCTTTTCGGAAGACCGTGGAGCTGTGCCGGACTGCCATCCCGGCGCGCAGGTACAGGTTCAACGCGCCAGTGTCTGAGTGCGTCCCCAGGGTGCAGGTCCGCCGCCCCTGCTGATAGTAGGCGCGGAATGCGTTGAGGAGCAGGAGGCGGGCGATGCCCCGGTTGCGGTGGTCGCGGCGCACGGCGACCTGCTCGATGTAACCATCGTCGGTGTCCGGGAGGTCCAGCGAGAGCACAGCGCCCACCAGTTGCCCGTCGGCGAACGCCAGCGCTGACATCGCGGGTGCGAAGGTGGGGCGTTCGACAGTGTGCCGGGCCCACTCCTGGTAGCTCTTGCGCCGTTGCTGCCATTCGTCGAAGGCGTCCTCGACGAGCTGGTGTGCGTCGTGCTCGTCGCCGACCCGGAACGATCGAACCGTGATGCCCGCAGGCGGCTCGGGCACGGCTGGCTCCTCCGTCATGAGGAACTCCAGCAGCCACTCGGTCACCATCGGCTCGTATTCGCGCGAGCGCAGCAGCGCGACAGCGTTCGTGTTGCTGTCCGGAATGGTCTGGACGATGCGTGCACTGCCCGCCTGCCTGGCCCGGGCCTCGGCCCAGGTTAGGAGCGCACTGCCCAGGCCACGGCCCCGGTGCTTGGGGTGGACGTCCACCTCACAGCGCCGATTCACCCAGGCCCGAGCGACCAACTGCCCTGCCCGGTCATGGATCAGTCGGGTGTCCAACTCCGGGACCAGGCCAGGTCTTGCAAAGTCGGCGGCGATGCGGCCGAGATCGGTCTGCCCCCGCCCGAAGAGCTCGCGCTCGCAGGCCGCGACCAGGCGATGGATATCACCGGTGTCGTCAGCGGTGACCGGCCGCACCCGGTATCCCGGCGGCAGCCCTGGCACGAGATCTGACAATGGAGGACACTCCCGAGGCGGCGGTGTTACAGGCACAGCACCGCGACAGTGTTCCGCCCAGCCCCAGGCGTGATCAACCGATTAACCCGTTCACGCTGCGGATCGCCCCGGGGTTCATGCCGTCAGCTCGTAGTCCGGATAATCGTCCGACATCGCGCGGAAGGCGACGTCCGGACGCCGGAGCAGGCCGGTGGTCACTTCGGCGGCGACGTGCTCGTCGCGGGTCAGTTCCTCGACGACCTTCACCTTGTCCGCCTTGGCGACCCGGGCGACGACCTCGGGGCGGCGCAGGAAGTCCGGGGCGACGGCGGCCGCGACCTGGTCCTCGCGGGTCAGTTCCTCCACCACCCGGACCTTGTCCTCGTCCTTGACCTGCGCGACGACCGTCGGCCTGCGCAGCAGGTCGCCGGTGACCTGGGCTGCGACCTCCTCGTCCTGGGCGAGGGTGTGAATCGCGCTGACCTTCTCCTGCGGAGTGACGGGCTTGGCGACCTGACGGCCCGTCCGGCGTTTCGCCTCGTCCGGAGTCCACCGGGACTTGCCCTCGGGCGGGGTCAGGATCGTGGCCCACCGCTCCTCGTCGTCGGTGATACCCGCGAGGATGTTGTGGACGGTGAAGGACACCCCCGGCACCCGGCGGCCCTTCGGCCACTTCGCGGCGGTCCACCGTGCCTGCTTCACCGCCGAGTACGACAGTCCGATGTCCTCGGACAGACGGAACAGCGAGTCCTTGACCGTGAACAATTCGTCGGCCGGCGAGGCACCTCCGTACTCGCGCATCGGCTCGACCTCGAGGGCATAGTCGCCGATCGTGAACTGGACGCGGCTGGCCGTCTCAACCAGTTTCCGCAGCTCAGCCACGATCTCCGCATACCGGCTCTCGGTGACACTGCCGACCTTGCCGGTCGCCTGGATCTCTTCGGGCATGGCATTCACCACCCACAGCGGGACCGGGGCACGGCGCCGCGGCCGTGACAAGACCCGGCCCGCTTCCTGGGCTGAGAGTCAGACCGAAAATGCGATGATCACAACAAACGACCACAAGTGACTGATATCTGACTACATTTGCGATTCGGATGCGTTCGCGATGCGGTCACTGTGACCGTTCGCCAAACGTTTCCTTTCGGGCCCTCCAGGCCCTCATGACGCACCGTCGCGAGCAGTAGACGGCGTTCGAACGACGGTCCACCCCGGCCACCCAAGTGGCCCCGCACTCGGGGCACTCAGCTCGGCCAACCCCGCTCAACTCAGCGGCCACCCGCTTACGCAACCGGCGGTCCCGGCGCCACTGCCTGGAACGACAGGCCGCAGAGCAGTACATGGCATCCGGCCGTGCTTCCGGCCTCAGCCGTTCACCACAGCCTTCGCACACCCGCTCCCGGGCCTGCCCGGCGTCCTCGGACACCACGCCAGCCTAGGGCCCAAAGCTACTCAAATCTGGGGATCAAAAACAGGCACTGAGCTTGTCTTTTAACGTCCGGTGTCGAACGCGGCTCGAACTTGATCAGCGTTTTCGCAGTTCGACGGACGTGTAGGCGGCCTTCGTCTGATCCTGTGCTCCGTCACAGAGTGGATCAGCGCGAAGGCCGTGGTCGTGAGTTTGCTGCATCAAGGCGTCCTGCGGGATGCGTTCGCGGAGGTGTCACACTTCCGGTCGGAGCTGTACGCGTGTCTGACCGTGCGGGGCGACGCGTTATTCGAGTTATGCGACGCGCTGCTGTGCACGGACGGGCCGGTGCGGACGCTGGTTGATCTCGCGCTCGCGCCCGAGTACCGCCGTGGGCACGGGGCTCTGTACGGCGGACTCAACCAGGGCCGGATCGACGTCGCCCGACTGCGTCGTGCCCTGGTCGGGGTGCCGTTGCCGAGGGCGGCGGACGGTCGGCTCGTGCTGGCGGTGGATGTCTCGCCGTGGCTGCGGCCGGACGCCAACACGTGTGCTGACCGGGCCTTTTGCCACACCTTCGGTCGGGGTGAGGGCAAGCACCAAATGGTGCCCGGCTGGCCGTACTCGGTGGTGGCCGCACTGGAGACCGGCCGTACGTCCTGGACGGCGGTACTGGACGCGGTGCGCCTGGAGCCCGGCGCCGACGTGGCTGCGGTGACCACGATGCAGATCCGCGAGGTCGTCGAGAGGCTGGTCGCCGCCGGTCAGTGGCGGCCGGGTGATCCGGAGGTGCTGGTCGTTCTGGACGCGGGATACGACGCTCCGCGCATCGCCCACCTGCTGGGTGACCTGCCCGTCGAGATTCTCGGTCGGCTCCGTTCAGATCGGGTGATGCGGCGTCCGACACCCTCCCGCGAAGAGTTCAGCCTGGCCAACCCCAAGGGCGGCCGGCCGCCCAAGCACGGCGGTGAGTTCGTCTTCGGCAACCCCACAAGCTGGGGTACCGAGCAGGCCGTGACGATCACGGACACCCGGCTCTATGGGAGGGCGACCGTGCAGGCGTGGGATCGGCTGCACCCGCGGCTGACCCGCCGAGCTGCATGGCTCGACCACGACGGGCCCCTGCCCATCATCGAGGGAACTGTCATCCGCCTGGTCGTGGAGAAGCTGCCCAGCGGCGGGGTGAACAAGCCCGTCTGGCTGTGGTGGTCAGGCACTGCCGCCACCGTGGACGACGTGGACCCCTGCTGGCAGTCATTCCTTCGCCGCTTCGACCTGGAACACACCTTCCGCCTGTTCAAGCAGACACTCGGGTGGACAAAACCCCGGCTTCGCAGCTCGGAGGCGTCCGACCGGTGGACCTGGCTGGTGATCGCCGCTTATGCCCAGCTCCGACTTGCCCGACCACTGGCCACAGACCTCCGGCGGCCCTGGGAGAAGCCGGCCCCGCCGAACAAGCTGACACCCGCCCGCGTCCGCAGAGGATTCAGGAACCTGCGCACGAAGACCGGCTCCCCAGCCAGTGCACCGAAACCGTCCAAGCCCGGTCCTGGCCGACCACCTGGTTCGAAGAACCGTCACCCGGCCACCCGGCATGATGTGGGACGCGTCCTGGCCACCGGCGAAGCCTACAGCCGCCCCGCCCACCACAAGGTCGGCACCAAACCCCGCAGGGCAGGCTGACAAGCGGCATAGGCGTCAGCACACTGAACGCATGCGGTATGAGGAGAAAACGAAGCTCACCATCGCGAGAGCACTGATCCTGGTGGCCATCCTCATCTCCTCACCGGTGCTGCTGATCGCCGGAGCGCCGATCCGCCACCGGTACCACCGCTACATCTACCGGGACGAGGCCCCACCGATCCTGGACAAGAAGCAAGGCCGGATCAGTATCCACTGGTTCGTGGTCACCAACCCTCTTCTCGAATGGCTCTGCTGGCCCACAGAGTCACTTGCCCGTCTCGTCTCACGCCGAGGTTAAAAGACAAGCTGAGCTGTCGTTTAACCTCGCAGGTCACCGACCTGCTGAACTGCGGTTCTTCCCGAGACAACGGAGACGGCCGTTCTCCACGCTTCGAGGTGTCGAGTCACGAAGCACGAGAGAACGGCCGCTGCCTATGAGTCTCCCCGTCGACGCGCCCGCAGGCCAAGCATTGGCTCTCCTGTCCCGCTTTCGGGTTGAGTTCTACGAATGCCTCTACGCCCGCTCGGACGCACTCTTCGAGCTCACCGACGCGGTGCTGTGCGCGGATGGGCCGGTGAAGACCCTGGTCGAGCTGTCGCTCGCGGTCGAGCACCGGCGTGGGCACGGCGCCCTGTACGCCGCGCTGGACCGGGGCTGGCTGGAGCCGACGCGGTTGCGCCGCACGCTGGCCGGCTTGCCGCTGCCGAAGGCGGCCGACGGGCGGATCGTGCTGGCCGTGGACGTGAGCAACTGGCTCCGTCCCAATGCCCCGACCAGCGACGATCGGCTGTTCTGCCACGTCTACGGGCGGGGTGACCGCAAGACGGATCAGTTCGTGCCGGGCTGGCCGTACTCCTTCGTCGCCGCACTGGAGCCCGGCCGCACCTCCTGGGTCGCGTTGCTGGACGCCGTGCGCCTGGGGCCCGCCGACGACGCAACGCTGGTCACCGCGGCCCAACTGCGTGATGTCGTCGAGCGGTTGACGCAAGCTGGGCACTGGCGGCCGTGCGACCTGGAGGTCCTGATCGTGATGGACGCCGGCTACGACGTCGCCTACCTCTCCCACGCCCTGGCCGACCTGCCGGTCGTGCTGGTCGGGCGCCTGCGCTCGGACCGCGTCATGCTCCGCGACGCAGGCCCCGCACGTTCCGGCCCGAAGGGCGGGCGGCCCCGCCGGCACGGCGGCGTCCTCACCTTCGCCAAGCCCGACAGCTGGCACCAGCCCGACGTCACCACCAGCACGGACACCACCCGCTACGGGAAGGCCAAGGCGATGGCCTGGGACCGGATGCACCCCAGACTCACCCACCGCGGCCCATGGCTGGACCACGCCGAGGAAGCACTGCCCGTCCTGCACGGCACGTTGGTGCGGCTGCAGGTCGAGCGCCTGCCGGGCGATCGCGACCCGAAGCCGGTCTGGCTGTGGTGCTCAGCCACCGCCACGACGCCGGTGGACGTGGACCGTTGGTGGCAGTCGTTCCTCCGCAGATTCGATCTTGAGCACACCTTCAGGCTCCTGAAGCAGACGCTCGGCTGGACGGCCCCGAAGGTCCGCCACGCCGACAGCGCCGATCTGTGGACCTGGCTCATCATCGCCGTCCACACCCAGCTCCGCCTCGCCCGCCCCCTCGCCGAGGACCTGCGCCGTCCCTGGGAGCGACCCGCCGAGCCCCGCCGCCTCACTCCTGCCCGCGTCCGCCGGGGGTTTCGCAACGTCCGCGCGACGGCGGCCCGTCCGGCGGCCGCACCGAAACCGTCCAAGCCGGGCCCGGGACGGCCTCCCGGCTCGAAGAACAAGCACCGCGCCAAGCGCCACGACGTCGGCAAGACGGTCAAACGCGCCGAGTCGATCAAGGAGCATCAAACCCGCCGAGGATAAAAGCCAAGCTGAGGCGCACGCCCCCCTGTAACCCGCACCGTCAAAGATCGCCGGATGGGGTCACTGGCCGGCTTCGGCCCGGCTCCGCGCACGTTGGAAAGCGATCAACGGGTCTCCTTCGAACCGCCAGGGCCAGATGGTGACCACACCGCCGATGGCCCGGAAGACGGGAAGGGCCTCGCGGTCGCGCCCCGCAGACGTCAGCGCATAGGCGAGCGTATTGAGGTCGGCAAGCGCAGCTGCGTGGTTGAGGAACGAGGGCTGTGTCCAGTGCCGCGAGGCACGGTCGAGCGTCTGTGCAACATGTATATGTGTCCAGTAGTTGCGCGCCATGAGACCCTCCACTCCTCCCCGGGTCCGGATCGATTGATAGTGCAGCCCGTCGCCGCGCAGGGCGCATTCACCGGCATGCGCGCACGGAGGGAGTCGACGAACTCAAGTACCTGGAGTCGCGAACCGGCCTCATCCGGAGTCAGGTAGCGCATCATGCTCAGGTAGGCCTCGCGGTTCCAGCGGTCGCGCAGGAGTACCTCGTTCCAAACGCGGAAAGTGTCGGCTGCGCGGTGGGCTCCAGGCGGGACATCCCCAGCAGGACGATCCACGGGGTGGGGTCCAGTGGGGCGAGCTCCGCGGCGCGCAGACAGTTCGTCCTCGCTCTGGAGACGCCTTCCGCATTCCCCGTTGCACGCGCGCGGAAGAGCTCGGACCATGCGTGCAGAACAAGGGCGGTGGCGTTCCCCGGCTCCCGCTCGGCCCACTTGGACGGCACCGGCGTATCCGCCAGGAAGCGCGCCAGGACCTCCAGACGGAAGGTGTGGCGGTCCCAGTCCTGGGAGTGGTGCTTCAGGAAGTCGGCGACGTGCACCACGCGCAGATCCGTACTCGCGATCGCGCCCGATCGCATCGTGGTACGCAGCGACTTGAGAAGCTTCCCGAGGTGCGCGTCGTCAAGCTCCAGCATGATGTGGGAGGTCTTGCGACGAGCCGACAAGAATGTCATGCGGGGCAACCTAGGAGAGTTGGGGCTCGGGCAAGGCCTGCTCGGTGAGGCGCACTTGGACTTGGGGCCTCGTGAGCTGCAGCAGTGCTTGACGAGGATTGCACAGCTCCGTCCACGGGGGCGGCTCCCGGTCGCCGTCGCCTGCGGTGTCTGGTGCGAGCGGCGGCCTCCGCAAGGAGGCGGCGGCGATGCGGGGGAAGCGCACCACCGCCGCCGGTCGAGGGAGGGCTCCCGCTCGGATGGGCCTTCCGCCCCTAGGACGGGGTGACGGCGTCGTGCGACCGGTTGCGGCCCAGGCGGTCGCGGACCAGCGCGAAGACGACCACACCCGCGGCCACCAGGGTGGACAGGACCACCTGGTCGCGGCCGCCGCCCTCGGCGGTGTCGGTGAGCATGTAGCCCAGCACGAAGGTGATCATCGCGATGGTGACCCAGGTCAGGTAGGGGTAGAGCCACATCCTGACGACCAACTTCTCCGGCGACTCCCGCTGCAGGGTCTTGCGCATCCGCAGCTGGGAGAAGCAGATCACCAGCCAGACGAACAGGGCGATCGCGCCGGAGGAGTTCAGCAGGAACTGGAAGACCGTGTCCGGCCACAGGTAGTTGAAGGCGACGGCGACGAAGCCGAAGACCACCGAGGCCAGAATGGCCGCCTGCGGGACCCCGCGCCCGGTGGTACGGGCGAAGGCAGCCGGGGCATCGCTGCGAAGGCCCAGCGAGAACGCCATCCGCGAGGCGGTGTACAGGCCGGAGTTGAGGCAGGACAGCACGGAGGTGAGCACGATGGCGTTCATGATCTCGCCGGCGTGCGGGATGCCGATGGAGTTCAGTGCGGCGACGTAACTGCCGTCCTTGAGGATCGCCGGGTCGTCCCAGCGCAGCAGTGACACCACGACCAGGATCGAGCCCAGGTAGAACACCGCGATCCGCCAGATCACGCTGTTGGTGGCCTTGGTGACGGCGGCCCGCGGGTCGGCGGTCTCGCCGGCGGCCAGGGTGACGATCTCGCTGCCCATGAAGGAGAAGACCACCATCAGGATGCCGGTGAGGATCGCGCCGGGGCCGTTGGGCAGGAATCCGCCGTGCGCGGTCAGGTTGGAGAACCCGGACGCCGGGTGGTCCGAGCCGGGCAGCAGGCCGAAGATCGCCAGTCCGCCGATCACGATGAACGCGGCGATGGCGACGACCTTGATGCCGGCGAACCAGAACTCGAACTCGCCGTAGGAGCTGACCGAGGCGAGGTTGGTGGCGGTGAGGACGAGCATGACGATCAGGGCCCAACCCCACTGCGGGACCGCCGGGATCCACCCGGCCAGGATCTTCGCGCCGGCGGTGGCCTCGACCGCGAGCACCACGACCCAGAAGAACCAGTACAGCCAGCCGATGGTGAAGCCGGCCCAGCGGCCCAGCGCACGGTCGGCGTAGGCGGAGAACGAGCCGGAGGTGGGGTTGGCCGCGGCCATCTCGCCGAGCATCCGCATGACCAGGACGACGAGGGCGCCGACGAGCAGGTAGGAGATCAGGATGCCGGGACCGGCGGCGGCGATGCCGGAGCCCGAGCCGACGAACAGGCCGGCCCCGATGACACCGCCGATCGCGATCATCGACAGATGGCGGTTCTTCAGCCCGGCCTGCAGGCCGGACCCTTCCGAGGCGTTTTCGTTGGTGGTCGCGGGATCGGTGGCAAGAGGAGGCGGTGTTGTCATCTCGACTTCCAGGGAGCAAGTGGGGACGAGGGACGGTTCGTGCGGGATCGAGCGGGTGGCCGCGTGGATTCCGCGGGCGGTGTGTGTGAAGGTGCCGGGCCGGAGGAGGGGTGGCGATCACGGTCGCGGGACGGGCATGGTGGACCGCGGCCTCCGGGCCCGGTGCCTGCTGGACCGGTCGGGCCGGTGGCGCTCAGGAAAATAGTTCAGGACGATCGAATAAAACAAGGGGTCCGTTCACGCGCCCTGCTGCATCCGTGCGCCGCCCGCCGCGAGGCACCCACGCCCCGCACGTGCCGCGGGCGCCTCGCCGGCGACGCCCCGCAGAGGCGGGAACGCCCTGCTCAGGCCTACGACGGCCCGCCCGTCGCCCTCACCCTCTCCCCCGCCGCCGGACGGGCCACAGCGGGGTCTTGTTTAACTGTTCACCTTGCTCTAATTTTTCCTCCATCGCGATTCGCTTCTCCCATCGCGACGCCCGCGCCGTGCCGTCCCCCGGCTGTCCGGGCTGATTTCGTAACGTCCTCCCTACGTTCCCCTCACCCTGGGAGCCCCTATGCACCGCACCGTGGCGTCGTCGCGGGAACCACCCGCATCCCGTCCCACCCACCCAGGGCCGATCCGAGCCCAGCCCGGCACACCCAGCCGCGGCCGTCGCGGGCCCCGACCGCGATCAACGGGCCGTTAGGGTGACGTCGTGGTGAATGCAGCGGGCAAGTTCGGGCCGTACAACCTGCCGGGCCCGGCTCCTACGACCTCGATCACCGGCGTGGGACACGTCCGCGCGCTGCCCTTCGGAGGCCAGAGCGGATCCGATCTCGTCCGGTCGCGGATCGCGTTGCGGGTACGCCTGCGCTCCGTGCAGCCCGGGGACCGGCTGCCGGATGCCGGGGTCCTCGCCGAGGAGCTGGGGATCGCCGAGATCACCGTGCGCCGCGCACTGGAGGGCATGTGCCAGGACGGACTGCTCGACCGCCGGCGCGGACGGGCGGGCGGAACCTTCGTCGCGCCGGGCTGGGACACCGTCGTCGCCCTGACGCACGACGCCGAGGAGGCGGCCTCCCTGGACGCCTTCCATCTGCTGCTCGAATGCGGACTGGTGGCGCACGGTTCGGGAGAGATCCCGGCCGAGCGGCTGGACGAACTTCACGCGCTGGTCGAGGAGACGGAACGGACCGACGACCCGGCACGCCTGGCCGAGCTGGAGACCCGCTTCCACCTGGACCTCGCTCAGGCGCTCGGCGGCCCAGGCATCCGCGAGTTCGCCGCCGATCTGCTCGGCCGGCTGTGCCTGCTGCTGCCCATACCGCAGCCCGAGGTGGTACGGGCGCAGAACCGCTGCCACGCCAAACTGCTCACCGAACTCGGGCGGGGCGCGACCGATCCGGCCGTGCAGGCGGTCAAGGCACACCAGCGTTCCCGGCACCACTGAAGCGTTCCCGGCACCACTGACGCCCGGTCCCCGCCCGCCCGACTCTCGACAGCCCGCGCCCCCCACCGCGCCACCACACCGCACGAGGAGTTGCCGCATGCCCCACCCCGGAGCCGGTCCGCTGTCCCCGCCGGGTCCCGTCGGCGGCGCGCCGCAGCGGCTGCGCGGCGGCGTCCTCGGCATGGCGGACATCGCCGCCGCCACGATGGCCAACGTCGGACCAGCCATGAGCTTCTTCTTCGGTTTCGCCTTCCTGGCCATCACCGCGGGCGTCGCGTCACCGCTGACCATCGCCGCCGCCGGCATCGCGGTCGCACTCCTGGGCAACACACTGGCGGAGTTCTCCCGGGCACACCCCTCGGCGGGCAGCTTCATCACCTTCGTGGGCAGGACCTTCGGCCCGGTCAGCGCGGTGACCACGGCGCTGCTCGCGGCGCTGGGCTACATCATCGCGATGGCCGGCGTCATCTCGATCTCGGGCGGGTTCGTGCAGATCACCCTGCACCACTACACCGGTGTGGACCTGCCGTGGATCATCTGGACGCTGCTGCTCACCGGGCTGGCCGTGGTCCTGATGCTGCGCGGGGTGGTGGTCTCCACCAAGTGGGCTGGCTACTTCTTCGGCGCGGAGATGCTGGTGCTGGTCGTGGTCTCGGCCGCGGCGCTGGTGGAACACCGCCGCGGGCTGTCCCTCGCCCCCTTCCTGCCCAGCCACATCAGCCACGGCTTCAAGGGGCTGGCGGCGGGGTTCCCGCTGGCGGTGTACCTGTTCATCGGCTGGGAGAACTCCGCGGCACTCGCCGAGGAGACGGAGAACCCGCGGCGTAACGTCGGCCGCGCGGTGTTCTCCTCCGTCGCCATCATGACGGTGAGTTACATCCTCTTCGCCTACGCCACGGTGACCGGCTTCGGCTACGACGTCGAGCGGCTCGGCGACTCCCGCATCCCCTTCATCGACGTCGCCCACCACACCCTCGGCGCGCTCGCGTTCCTCGCCTACCTCGGCGGACTGACCTCCACCCTCGGCGTGCTGATCGCCGGCATCAACTCCCAGGCCCGCCTGGTCTTCAACGCCGGACGCGAAGGGCTGCTCCCGTCCTTCCTCGGCTACGTCCACCCCACCCGCCGCACGCCGAACAAGGCGATCATCGCCTTCACCGCCACCGCCCTGCTGATCATCGGCGGCTGGGCCCTCGGCCATGTGCTGGGAAGCGGCTCGATGAACCCGGTGGTGTTCTTCACCGAGTCCTCGACCCTCGGCGCCATCCTCATCCTGCTGGTCTACCTCGCCTCCAACATCGCCCTGCCGCTGTACTACCGCAGATACCGCCCGCAGGAGTTCCGGCCGGTCCGGCACCTCCTGCTGCCCGCACTCGGCACGACGGCCATCCTGGTCCCGCTGTACTACCTCGCCAAGCCCGGCCAGCCAGCGCCGTACAACTGGTTCCCCTACGCCGCGATCGCCGCCCTGCTCGCCGCCGTCGCCTACGCCACCCTCCTGGTCCGCCGCGACCCGACCCTGGCCGACCGCGTCGGCTCCATCGTCGCCGACGCGGGCTGAGCCCAGAACCGAAGTCGGTGATCAGGGTGGCGCCCGTGACGCTCCCCGATGTCCAAACCGGCGGGTCCGACCGTGCAAGTTAGCCGCGATGACGCGCAGGCGCCTCATGCACCCCGAGATCGCGATCGTGTTGGCCGACTCCGCTTACGCCGGGAAGCTCGTCGACTGGGCGAAACGGCGTTGTCACGTTGTTGGGTGTGTGACTCCCTGACGGCGCGTCGGGGCAGGGTGGGCTTGGGAGCCGGGCCTGTGGTCAGGCCGTGGTGGGCCGGTCGGCAGCGCCGGTGATCTGGTCCCAGATCGCGAAGCGGATGCTCATCTCTGCTCGGTGGGCGGCAGCGGCCATCAGGTGTCGGCGGGGCCGGAAGTGGGGCGAGATGCCGCTGAACGCGGACAGGAACCGCTGGGCCCCGCCCACCGAGCGGAAGCCCTTCATCGCGCGTTCACGCTGCCTGGTCGGCTGGTGGCTGTTCTCGGCCCGGTTGTTGAGGTACTTCGACTGACGGTGCTCGACGCAGGGCATGACCTCGCGGTGAGCGGCGCCGTAGGAGCGGAGCTTGTCGGCGACGATCACCCGCGGCACCGTGCGGGTCTTCTTCAGGAGGCGGCGCAAGAAGCGCCCGGCAGCGGCCTTGTCCCGGTGGTCCTGCACGAGGATGTCCAGGACGTTGCCGTCCTGGTCGACGGCCCGCCACAGGTACTTCTATTCCCCGTTGATCTTGATGAAGACTTCGTCCAGATGCCATTTGTCACCAGGCCGGGGCTGCCGGTGGCGCAGCGCGCCTGCGTACTGCTGCCCGAACTTGACGCACCAGCGGCGCACCGTCTCGTAGGAGACGGTCACGCCGCGCTCGAGCATGAGCTCCTCGACCTCGCGGAAGGACAGCGGGAAGCGGTGGTACAGCCACACGCAGTGGGAGACGACCTCGACCGGGTACCGGTGCCCCTTGTACGACAGCGACGCGCTCCCCACGAACGACCCCTCCCAGCCTGATCAACCAGAAGATCATCCCATCGGTCAACCAACGTGACAGTGCCCTCGGTGTTGTTGGGGGTGCTGCCCGAGCCCGGGTGGTCGTTTATCGACCTCTTGATTCCTTCCCGGTCGCCTGGTGTGTAGTTGATGCAGTAGGGGCAGTTGCGGGTCGGGCAGTCGACGTCCGCGCAGGCGCCGGTGGGGTCGGAGGTGGTGACCGGGGTGTCGTCGGCGTAGTCGTAGGCGTTCCAGGACTGCGGGGCGCCGGTGTCGAGGATGGGGTCGGGGCTGAGGAAGCGGCCGATGGAGGGGTCGTATTCGCGCGCGCCGAGGTTGGTCAGGCCGGTGTTGTCGTCCTGGGTGCCGGATGCCGCCAGCGCGGTCGGCGGCCATGCGCCCGGCACGGCCGCTCAGCAGTCGCTGCACCGTGGCCGGCGGCACTGCGGCGAGCAGGCCGACGCAGTGGATGCCGTTGGCCGGGAAAGGCCGGCCAGTCGCGCGGACGGTGTCGAGGGCGGCGGTGCCTGCAGCGTGTCGGGCCCATCGCGGCCAGCCGGTCAGCAAGCCGTAACGCGGGCTCGTTCGCGAACCGCCCGAAGACGTGGTAGGTCTCCAGCGTCTTCATCTGCCCTGTCTTTTTCTGAGGGCAACTGCACATGTTCGGGACTGGCTTTTCAGGAATGCCCGTGACGGGCTTCCCTGAGGTGCGCGACGACGTCGTCCAGGCTCACGGTCAAGGAACGCTCGATATTGATCCAGTCGTCCTTGGCGTGACCGAGGAGGTATTCGCGCCGTTCGGGTGCGTGCTCCGCGCGCCAGTTCGTGATCAGCGCACGCAGCGTGAGTCGTGCCAACGCGGCAACCGGGAGCAGCGGGAGTTCCGAGGCCTTGATCGGCCGCTTGCGTTGGTAGCCGGCGGCGAAGGCGCAGGCGTCCCGCCAGGGATGCTCCGGCGTCCTGCTGAGCAGGTTCGCCATGGGAACGGCGGGGTCGAAGATCACTGCACTGCGCACCGTGTCGCCGAAGTCGATGACACCGGTGACGAAGTGATCGCTCTGTGGATCCACCACGATGTTGTAAGGGCTGAAGTCGCCGTGGATCACTTGGGTTTCGAGATCACTCAGCCTCGGGACGACGTTTTCGCCGAAGAGCCGGAAGACCGACTGGGCCAACTGGCGGTGCTCGGGGCTCGGCGTGTGCTCGACCAATTCGGTCATCTGATGGAAATGCCGGATGTCCCATGCAAGACCTCGTCGGTCCGCCGGGTGCGTGAACGGCCTGAGCGCCACGTCGATCAGCCCCAGCATCTCGCCCGCCTCGGCGAGCCGCTCCGCGTCCGGGTTCGCATCGGCCAGGACCTGGCCTTCGACAAAGTCGAACACCCGCAGGATGCGAGTCCTGCCGTCGTTCAGCCTGATCGTGACATGGTCGTCTCCGTCGGCGGTCAGCTTCACCCGCTGGACAGGCAAGTGCGCAGCGGTGGTTTCGAGGTAGCGCATCGCGGCGGTCTGGAGGGCGACGACCGCCTCCGCCTCGTCAGGTGGTGAGACCTTCACGAGGCAGTTGCTCGAGTCTGTGCTGAGTTGGAACGTGTCGTCCTTCTCCGTCGCCAGTCGCCCCAGGCGCCCGGTGAGGCGGTAGTGCTCCTCAAGGAGAATGCTCACCAGCATCACGTCGATGGGCTCGTGGGACGACGTCAGGCCGCTCTCCTGGAGGAGCCGCTGAGCATGGTTCGTAGCTGGTGAGGTGTTCACGGTCAGTCCCTTCGGTCAGCCTGTCACAGACGGTTCTTCGCGACCTCGGCGAAGGTCTCGAGGAATCGCGTTACGTCGGCGGAGTCGAAGGCCAGCGGAGGGCGGATCTTCAGCGTGTTCGCCGACGTGCCCGTGCCGCTGATCAGGATGCGGCGATCGCGCATGTCGTTGATGACGTCTTCGGCACGTGCGCGGTCGGGCTCGAGGGTCTGGCGGTCCTTGACGATCTCCACGCCGACGTAGAGACCGGCGCCGCGGACTTCGGCGACGTAGGGGGAATCCTTGGTGATCTCCCACAGCCCCGCGCGCAAAGCGTTGCCGCTCTCCAAGACGCGCTGCTGCACGTTCTCCTTCTCGAAGACGTCCAGCACCGCGGCGCCTGCGGCCACGGGGACGGAACTGCCACCGAAGGTGTTGAAGTAGCGGACGTTGCGTCCGAACTCCTCGCAGACCTGGGGGCGGAAGACCACACCCGAGATCGGCAGCCCGTTGCCCATCGGCTTGCCCATGGTGACGATGTCCGGCAGCACACCGTGACGGCTGAAGCCCCACATCGACTCCCCGAGCCGGGCGAATCCCGACTGGACCTCGTCCGCGATGTAGACACCGCCGGCCGCGTGCACCTCCTCCACCACGGCCTGCATGTAGCCGGGGGGGTCGGTGAAGATGCCATCGCTGCTGTAGGCGCAGTCGGTGATCAGGGCCGCGAGCCGGTACCCGTGGCGCTCGAGGTCGCCGATCGCGCCGCGCACCTGCTGCCGCATGTGCTCGTCGAGCGTGGATCCGGGCGCGACGAGGCGCGGGTCAGGAGCGTCGATGAGCCGGACGTTCGGGCCCAGCGGCGAGCCCGCACCGAGGGTCGGTGAGAAGCTCGCCACCTCACGAGTGAGGCCGTGGTAAGCCCAGCGGGTAACGATGATGCCCTCACCGCCCGTGTGGAACCGCGCCACCCGAACCGCCAGGTCGTTCGCCTCCGACCCGCTGCACGCGATGCTCAGCTTGGACAGCTCCTCGGGGAACGTCGCAAGTAGCCGCTCCGCGTAGTCGACCAGTGCTTCCTGGACGTAACGGGTGTTGGTGTTGACCACCGCCATCTGGCGGGCGACGGCCTCTACAACGTGGGGGTGGGCGTGCCCGACGCAGGGGACGTTGTTGTAGGCGTCGAGGTAGTCGTTGCCGTCACGGTCGATCAGGTGGGCGCCGCGGCCGGAGACGAACTCGACCGGCTCCCTGTAGATCAGCGTGTAGCCAGGGCCCAGCACCTTGTTCCGGCGCTGGATGGTCTCTCGGAGGTGGTCGGGGAGCTCGCCCAGTACCCCGGGGTCGAACCGGTTGGGGTAGTGGGCTAGCGCCCGACTCAGCGTCGAAGTCATCGGCAGGCACACCTTCAGTCTCGTTCCAGGGTTGCTCGCTGCGTTGGCCGGAACCATACCATCATTAATTCCAGTTCCAATCTGAAACTAGAAAATTTTTTGTCCGCCCCGGTGATTCGCCACGTCGACATGTCCAGGCGCCGGACCCGCGCCGCCTGCTGTCTCGACGTCCCGGCCGCCGATGGCCTGCCCCAGCAGCACACCGTCCTTGTACGGCAGCTGCTCCGACACGTAGCGGATCGTGCAGATGCTGGTCTTCGTGGCCAGTACGCCGGAGTTCGGTGAGCGGCGATGTGGGGCGAGATCGGCACTGTCATGAGGCGAGAGGCGCCGGCCGGCTGTTGCCGTCGTGGGCTCCGTCTGACGGCGGGCCCCGTGTCCTGACCTGCGGCCCGGAGCGTCTCGCCTGCCGGCGGTCGGCTCAGAAGGCCGGTGCGGACTTCTCCGAGAGCCGGTTCTGTTGCCGTGCTCCGAGCACGGCGTCGCGCAGCCGTTGTTGAACGATCGTCAGGCATGCGTAGACAGCGCCTTGTGCCGTCGACAGACCGATCTGATGCGGACCCGTCCTGATCTCCGGCACCGCCGGGAGGCTCTGGTCGAGCCGCCCGCGCACCTGGGGAAGGACGACCTCGACGAGCGGGCGCAGCCGGCCCACGAAGTAGACCGACTCCGGGTCGAGCGTCACGGCGACGACGCTGACAGCGGTCACGATCGCGGTGGTGAACGCCTGCAGCACTTCGGCGTGCGGCGCCTCGGTGTGCGGTTGCAGCCAGAGATCCTCGATGCGCTCCAGGTCGAGCCCCTGCTTGCGGGCGAACCGGAGCAGACCTCGGGTGCTCAGCAGCTCGTCGAGGTTCTCGTCGCCGACTCCGGAGGAGAGCACACCGATGTCGCCGAAGGTGGGTGTACCTCCCCGTGCGAGCTCGTGATCCGTGCAGCTGGCGAAGTTCAGTGTGGTGCTGACGCTGAAGAGCGCGGCGTTCTTGATGGTTGCGTCGTTCGTGAGGATCCCGAGCAGGGAGGCGTTGGCATCGCTGTCGAGGAGCACGGGGGCCTTGATCAGGTTTTCGACGGCTTGCTGGAGGCCTGAGCCCGCGAAGATTTTCGTCGACTCCGCGGGGCCGAAGATCTCCGTGCCGCCCCGGACCCGGCCGGGCACGGCGGCGACGATCTGACGCAGAGGACCCTGCGCAGATCGGGTGGCCTGCGCGATGAGGTCGACCAGCCATCGCGCGGCGTCCTCGACCTCCTGGTGATCGGCGGTGGGAACCGTCACGTGCTGGATCTCACGACCCCTCAGGTCGGTCACCAGCACGCCGGTGGTCTGGGCACCGAAGCTGACACCGGCGACGTGCCCGGTCGTGCCGGGCAGGTCCAGATAGGTGGAGCGGCGGCCGCGGCCGGTGATCTCGTCGACCCCGCTGTCGACGACGAAGCCGTCGGCCCGCAGCTCCTCAACCGCTCTGGACACCGTGGCCTTGCTCAGGCCCGTCAGCTCGATGAGCTGGTTCCGCGTCAAGGGCGCGTGGGAGAGGACCACGTCGAGGACTGATGCCTTGTTGTAGTCGCGTGAGGTCGGGTTGGTCACGTGATGACCATAGCGAGCCCGGTACGCCGATCGGGCAGGGGCCGATTCGGGCGGTCCGACCAGGGGTTTCGACGCGGTGAGAAGCGGGTGTTCCGGTGGATCCGTCGCTCCCGCCCGGGCACGCTCGAAGGGGTCCGTATCGGCGTCTTCCGCCTTGCCGGACGGTTCTCGACTCATCTGTCATGAACTCCGCAGGTCCCCCAAGCACTCCAGGAGCGCATCGCCGCGTTGCGGCGAAGAGCAGGAAGCCCGGGGAACGACGACCAACTGACTGCCGGCAGCGAGCTTTCGCGGACCACTGCACTCCTGTGGGGCCAGCCGCTGGTCAACGGCGAAACCACCTCGACGTCGCTGGGTCGGCGCCCTGCCTTGGAGCGGTGACCGCATACCGCGAGCGTAACGGTTTTTATTTCCGGCTGGAACTGTAACAAATGGCGTCGGCTGAACCCGACAGCGAGCACGGTAGATGCTCGCAACGGACGGGCTCTCCCCTTGCGGGTGATCAGGTCGGGCTGGATCCGCTCGACAGGCTCGCCGAGCACCCGGCGGCGCTGGGCACCGGTGTCGCCCTCTGCAAGCCGGGTGACGAGGTCTTCGGCAATCAGCGCATTCGGCCCAGTTGGACAGGGGACTCGCACGGGATGGGTGAACGAGCCACGATCCTGATCGGTCGGCCTGCCGGGCGAGCGCCTCGTACGCGCCCGCGTCGAAGAGGACGAACCTGCCGTCCTTCTCCGGTCTCCTCGTCGCCCCTGCCGTCGGCGCCGCGATCCTGGCGGCGTCGTCCATCGGCCACCCGTAGATGGCCACCGAGACGGCTGGAAAGGCGATCGCATGGGCCCCTGGTCCGTCCCTCACCCGCAACGACTCCCAGTGAGCTGCGCCCTCGACGGCTTCCACACCACATCCGCGGGCCGAGCGGCCGCCCGATCTTCGACGGCCACCTCTCAAGCCCGTTGACCACCTGCCCGTCAGCTCCGTGGCACCGGCCGTCGCCAAGGATGACCCGCGCCAGAAGGTCCAGCACTCGATGCCGCCCAGCGTGCAGCACCTGTGCGAGGACGGCCCCGGACCGAAGTCCAGCCCGCGCGACGCGGTCGCACTCCGCAGCACATCCCAAGAACCACGCCAGCCTCGTCCTGCGCCGTGCGCGCCTCGGCGTCGATGTCCAGGGCCCGGTTCATGTACCGGGAGCAAACCAGGACTGCACTCGGCCCGACCGCGTTGCCCGCCATGCTGGTGCCACCGCCCCGGGGCCGTGACCGGCACACCACCCTCACGGCAAGCCCGCAGCACCACCGACCATGTGGTCGGTGGTGCTGCGGAAAGGCCACGGCCCGTGGCAGCAGACGGTAGTCGGAGGCGTCGTGGCGCACGGGCCTGTCGATCCCGGGCAGGTCTCCACCCACAGACCGGGGGCGATCCGGCGAGACGTACAACCAGTGATGCGAGGGGGGTGTCATACGTCCACCGCCCATCTGCTGAGCATCTCTGTTTCTCGCCTACTTGATGAGGTCCTTGAACTTGTAGTAGGCGCCCGCGAAGGGCAGGAACCAGGGTGGGCCGAAGTGGCCCGGGATCCGTCGGAAGGGCAGGTCTCGCCAGGGGTTGGCGGTCGGCGTCCCGTTCATGTACTCGGCCATCTGCTGGCCCATGTGCGTCGCCATCTGCACACCGTGGCCGGAGTAGCCGAGCGAGTAGAACAGCCCGTCCTGCTCGCCCGCGTGCACCATGCGGTCCATGCTCATGTCGACCAGGCCGCCCCAGCAGTAGTCGATGCGCGCGTTCGTGAGCTGTGGGAAGACCTCGGTCATCGCCTTGTGCAGGATGCGCCCGCTCTTGGCGTCCGACTGCTGGTTGGACATGGCGAAACGGGCGCGACCACCGAACAGCAGCCGGTGGTCCGGGGTGATCCGGAAGTAGTTCAGCAGGTTCAACGTGTTCGATGCCATCCGCCGGTTCGGCAGCAGCATGTCGCAGACGTCCTTGCCGAGCGGCTCGGTCACGATGATGAAGCTGCCGACGGGCGCGATCCTGACCTGCTGCCAGCGGAACGGTCGGCGGGTGTGGCCGCTGGTCGCGACGAGCACCTGGTCGGCCTCGACGGTCCCGCGCGGAGTGACCAGCCGGTGCCGCGTGCCGCCCAGCCGCTCGACCCTCTCGACCGGTGCCTTCTCGTGAAGGGTGACGCCGAGCCGCGCGGCCGCCTCGGCGAGGCCCTTGGTGAACTTGCCGACGTGCAGCCCCGCGCTCTTGGCATCGACCATCCCGCCGTGGAAGCGGTCGGAGCCGATCTCGGAGTGGAGCTCGCTCTTGGGGATCAGCCGGGTCTCGACCCCGAGCCGGCCGGACATGATCTCGTGGGTCTTGCGCAGGCCCTCGAAGTGAGCCGGCTTGGACGCCAGGACCAGCTTGCCCGTGCGGGCGAAGTCGCAGTCGATCCCCTCTTCGGCGACGAGCTTCTCGAGGGTGTCCACCGCGTCGTGGTAGGTCATCAGATACCGCTTGGCGGTGTCGAAGCCATAGCGGGAGATCGCGTCGCGGAACCCGATCGACAGGCCCGTGGTGGCCATGCCTCCGTTGCGGCCCGATGCCCCGAATCCGACCGTGTCCTTCTCGAAGACGTGCACGTTGGCGCCCTTGCGCGCCAGATGCAGTGCCGTCGAGAGGCCGGTCAGGCCGGCACCGATGATCGCCACGTCGACGCGCCCACCGACCTCGGTCCGGGACCGGTCCGGACCCTGGGGAGCGGTGTCAAGCCAGTAAGGGGTGAACTTCATGTCGCTGCTCTCTCCTGCCAGTGCCGTCCGTTGTGAACGCACGGCGCGTGGGTTCAGGCCCTTTCGAGGGTTCCGCAGAGTGGGCCTGAGGGAAGTTCGGGCCTGTTGACAGTTGTCGACAATAACCTTATCGTCGACAATCGACAAGCGACAGTGCCTGGCTCCTTCGATCGGCAACTGGAGAGACCCATGGAGTTCGAGAGCAAGCCGAAGTTCGTCACGTTCGACATGAACGGGACGCTGATCAAGTTCAGCATCAACGACGCAATGCGTGAGGTCCTGGGCGACCGGCTGCCGGCCGAGGTCGCCGATGAGTACCTGCGGATCTGCAAGGCGTACCGGATCGACGAGTGCACGGGCGCATACCAGCCGTTCCACCAGGTCGTCGCTCGTTCCATGGAACGCGCCTCGCGCTGGGTCGGTCTCGAGTACCGCGAGGACGACGCGCGGGCGGTGTACGAGATCATCCCCACCTGGGGCCCGTACCCCGGTGTCACCGAGGCGCTGAACCGCCTGGCCGAGGAAGTCCCGCTGGTCATCATCACGAACAGCGACACCGCGCATGCCGTGCGCCTCGCGGAGAACCTCAAGGCCCCGTTCGAGGTCGTCATCAGCGCCGAGGAGATGGGCGTCTACAAGCCACGGCTCCGTGCGTTCGAGTACACGTTCGATAAGCTCGGCGTGACACCCGACGAGATCGTGCACGTCTCCGCGAGCCCGATGTATGACCTGCGCTCCGCGGCCAACCTGGGCATCAAGAACAAGGTGTACGTCGACCGCGGCTTCGAGCAGGACGAACACTGGCTCGGCTACAAGCGGATCACCGACATCGCCGACCTCCCGGTCCTCTTCGGCCTGCCCCGCCCCTGACGCCCACGTGCGGTTGCGGGTCACGGGAGGCAGTCTCCGGATCGCTGAGATGCAGAGAAGAAGGCCATTCCGTGACCCACGGGGAGGTGGTGCACGACCGCCGGTGCGGGTGATCGAGCACGCCGCCAGGATCGGAAACGTCACCGATCTGCCAGAAGCTCGGCGTCTCCCGCAAGACCTGGTACGACTGGACGAAGAAGGCGAACAGTTGGCGTACGGAGGCGCGGGTGCTGCGCCGCACATCCGGGGCACCCTGAGCCACGGACCGCCGCGCTCACCCCCCACAAGGCGTTCAAGGCGCGAGTCACCGAGTGGAGGATCGCCCTCACCAGATCCCGCCCCGGCCTTCACGGCGCAACGGAGTCCATGAACGGATTCAACGCACAGTGCTGCGCGAGTTCTACCGGATCCACTTCCGCCGCGGCCCGGTCAACCACGTCGCCTCTGCTGGACACGTCCCAGCAGGGCCGCCTTGGTCCGGTACCGCCCCAATCACGGCGCCTGCATGGCCGGCTGCACCCTGCTGCCGGTCCACATGCACCTCCGAGACGCCGACCTGGGGCGCAGATAACCAACCTGAGGTGTCGATGCAGATCAGCGGAGGTATAGTCGACAAACGACCAGGTGGTCGACAACGGGCAAGGGAGGGCGACGGGGTGGACCACAAGTTCGAGTGGCAGGAGCAGCGGATGACGACGCCGGACGGTGTCTACCGCACACTGCGCGCTGCCATCCTCGACGGGACCGTACCTCCTGGTGGCCAGCTGCGTGAGGCACACATCGCCGGGGATCTCGGTATCAGCCGGTCCCCGCTGCGCGAGGCGCTGACCAAGCTGGAGGAGGAGGGGCTCGTCGTCAAGATCCCCTACCGTGGGGCATTCGTCGTAGAGGTGAGCGCTCGTGAGGTCGCCGAGATCGACTCAGTGCGGCTACGTGTCGAGCCGTACGCCGCCGAGCTCTCGGCCGAAGCACTGCGCGGTCCTGAGCGGCCGCGGTTGCTGCAAACCGTCGAGGATCTCCGCCGGGCCATGGAGAAGGACGACATCCCGGCCAGCATCGACGCGCACCTTCGCTTCCACGGGCTCTTCTACGAACTCTCGGGGCACGGCGTCCTGCAGAGTCTCTGGAACGGCTGGGAGACCAAGCTGCGCCTCCACCTCAGCGCCGATCACCGCACTTACAGCGACGACCCGCATCAATTGGTCATCGAGCACGAGAGGTTGGCCGCGGTTGCCCTGGAAGGCGACGCCGACGCGTTCCGCCAGGAACTGGCTGCCCATTTCCCCATGGGGCTGCGAGCCCAGACGGGAGATCAAGGGGAAGGCGCGCCCCGGCACGCATGAGGCCATGCCGCCTGCGTGAAGTGTCCAAGCCAGCTCGCCACCGTGAAGTCAGGATCAACCCGGCAGTGTCCTTGGCATCGACCCCTGGGCGAAGCACGGGTATGCGGTCGGCCAGACCGCCGGCCCGAACACCGGAGGCAGCTGTCGCCGGGTGCCTTGGTCGGCAGGATTCCTGCAGCCGCAAGGCGACGCATCGGTGAAGCTCGATGAAGCCATTGACGGCGGCTCTGGTGTCGGCGCGGCCGGTCTCGCGGTAGGCCGGGAACACGTCGCGACACTGCTTCAGGATCTCGCCGAGTCGCCTGGTCCAGGGGATCGGGCAGGTCGGGGCAGGCGGCCAGGATCTTCGCCGACTCGTCGGCCCTCGACTCTCCTGGTAGACGCATCGGGGTCGTTGGGCGCACCGCCACCATCGCTCGCTCGAGCGGTACGCTCCGGCGGGCGGTGAGGTTCTGGCGCCGCAGCGCAGGACGGTCAAGATGCCGAGGAGCGGGTCCTTCTTACGGCCGCGGTAGCCGTGATCTCCTGTCGCCCGGAACCCGGCGGTGGACGTCGTCGACGGCATGGGTGCCGAGTTGACGATGGAGAAAGGGTCCAGCAGGCGTCCCGGTCCTCAAATGAGACGTCGATGGCCTTCTCCCGGCCGTGGAACATCAGCCAGTCGCTGTAGGCCTTGCCGGAACAACCGGGCAGCAGGTCAAGCCGCCCTTGTGGCATGGGGATCTCGTCGTGGGTGAGGTCGACCATCCCTGTCAACCGCTCGAGATCCCGCCGTCGTCAGCGATCGTGATGCGGACAGGTGTGCTGCACATACTGGGCCACGCCGAACCGCATGAGACCGGTGAGTCGGGCGACGGCGTCGACCGTCGCTTCCAGCAACGGCGGATCGAGCCGCACGCGGTGTTCCAGGTCGCGCTCGAAGCTGAAGTGTGTATTGACAGTTCTCGACGGGCGCTCATATGGTCGACAAACGACAATACGGTGGCGATTTTAAGCCATCATGCGGCGCTTCTCCGCCACTGCTGCTCAAGAGGAGAACCGAGTACAGATGATCAAGATTCATGCGAAGCGGGTTCTCGTGGCCAGCTGCCAGGGTGTACGCCCCGCACCGTCCACGGCGGTGGCTCAGTGAGCGGGCCCGTGACTTCCGCAGTGAACACCGGCTCGGCTTCCGATCGGCTTAAGGCCTTGGGTCTGGACCTGCCCGTCCTCGCCAGTAACCCGTACTACGTACACCACCGGACGGTGGGCTCCAGCATCCACATTTCGGGCCAACTGCCTTACCGGGACGGCGAGCTGCTGGGTCAGGGCATTGTCGGCCGGGACGTCGAGCTGGAGACGGCGCGGGAGCTCGCGCGCCATGCCGCGCTCAACGCACTCGCCGCCGCTGTGCAGGCGGTGGGAGATCTGGACCGGATCCGGATCGTGCAGATGCTGGTCTTCGTGGCCAGTACGCCGGACTTCGGTCTGCAGTCACGGGTCGCCAACGCGGCCAGTGAACTGCTCATCGAGGTGCTGGGCGAGAACGGACGACACGCTCGCACGGCGATCGGTGTCGCCGGGCTGCCGCTCAACAGTCCGGTCGAGATCCAGATGGTCTGCACCGCGGTGTAGGGCGGACGCGACGGCGGTGTACGCGAGCGCGTGATGTCGCGGGCCGTGCACGTTCGGCATCCGGGGAAGTCAGCACCGCGCCCCTCGATCATTCCCAGGGCAGAACCACAAGGAGGGCAGTGTGAACCGGCTCCAACGAGCACTCGACGCTCTGGTCGAGCGGGTCGACACCCCCGCGCCGATCGTGCTGGTCGACGTCATGCAAGGCAACATCGACCGCATGCAGGGCTTCGCCGCCCAGCACAACCTCGACGTCAGGCCGCACGTCAAGACGCACAAGTGCGTGGAAATCGGCCGGCGGCAGATCGAGGCCGGCGCGGTCGGAATCACCGCGGGCAACGTCGGTGAGGCCGAGGTCTTCGCCGCGGCCGGATTCGACGACATCTTCCTCGCCTACCCGATCTGGCCCGCGGGAACGAAAGGGGCACGGATCTGCCGACTCGCCGAGTCCGTCCGGCTGCGGGTCGGCGTGGACAACGTCGCGGCGATCGAGGCCCTCGCCGACGCGATGGGCGACGAACCGGACCGGCTGCAGGTCGTGGTCGAGGTCGACTGTGGTGCTCGTCGTTCCGGAGCGCCGCCCGAGGCCGCGGGCGACCTCGCGCTCGCCGCCCGCAAGCGCGGCCTGGTGCCGGTGGGCGTCTTCACCTATCCAGGTCACGGCAGCTCCGGCCCGGACGCTCGCGAGCGCGCCGCGCGGGACCAGGATGCCGCGCTCACCACCGCGGTACGCAGCCTCGACGGCGTCGGGATCACCGCACAGGTGGTCAGTGCCGGCTCCACCCCCACCGTCGAGTTCTCCACCAGCAGTGTGATCACCGAGATCCGTCCCGGCGAGTACGTCTTCGGTGATCTGAACAACGCCCGGCTCGGCGCCTGCACGGACGATCAGATCGCGCTGTTCGTCGCCGCCACCGTGGTCAGCGACTGGGTGCCCGAGCAGGTCATCCTCGACGCGGGCACCAAGGCCCTCAGCCGCGAAGGCAGCATCGAGCGCGGCTACGGCCGGGTCGCCGGCACGACGGCCGTTCTGTCCAAGCTCAACGAGTACCACGGATTCCTCGCGCTGCCCGCGGGCGAGTTCCGCCTCAGGGTCGGCACCGTGGTGCCGGTGGTGCCGAACCACGTCTGTCCAGTTGTCGTCAATTTCGAGGAGTTGATCGTCACCGACAGCGCCGGCACGTCGCTGCAGCGGTGGCCGGTCGACGCCCGCGGATTCCTCAGCTGACGGGCCCCGGGACGAGACCCCCTGGCCGAGCGCCACCCGACCGACCTCTCCCCCCCCCGTGAAGGAATGTCTGACATGAGACTCAAGAACGTCGCGGCCCTGGTGACCGGTGCCAGCAGTGGCATCGGGCAGGCGGTGAGTTCCCACTTCCGCCGCGAGGGCGCGCGACTGCTGCTCACCGGCCGCAAGGAGCAACTCAACGCCGCCCAGCCCGACGACCTGTACGTCCCGGGAGACCTCAATGACGAGGCGTTCGTCGAGGGACTGGCCAACCAGGCCGCCCAGTCCCTCGGCACCGTCGACGTCGTCGTCCTCAACCACGGCCTGCAGGCCAGCAGCCCGCTCACCGAGATGCCCTACGACGACGCGAAGAACGTGCTCGACAGCAACCTGCTCAGCGCGTTCCTGGTGATGAAGCACTTCGCGCCGCTGATGCCCCCCGAAGGAGGCTCAGTCGTCTGCGTCAGTTCACGGCTCGGCATGGTCGGCAAGCCGGGTGAAGTCCTGTATTCCGCCGCCAAGGGAGGCCTCATCATGCTCGCCAAGGGCGCGGCGATCGAATGGGCCCCGCGCAACATCCGCGTCAACGTCGTCGCTCCGGGTCTGACCGCCACCCCGATCATCGAAGCAGCGATCCAGCGCAGCCCCGACCCTGAGGCCTTCCGCCGCGAGCGCGAGACCCAGATCCCGCTGCAACGCCTCGCCACCCCCGAAGAAGTCGCCGACGCGGTCCTCTTCTTCGCATCATCGGAGTCGTCGTACATCACCGGAGCAGTCCTCCCCGTCGACGGCGGATACACCGCCTTCTGAACACCCCTGCCTTTGTCGTACGTGAAGGTCGCGAACCGCAGGTCCGGTCGACGCGATGAGCGAATGCCATTCGGCACTCCACGAGGCCCAACGCCCGGTCTGATGTGTTCCGGATCGCTCCAGCCCAGTTCCAAACAGCCACCCATGCGGGATCTGAGCGGCCTCCCAGCGCGCTTTCCCCTTGAGTAAGGAGCATTCATGCGAGTCACAAGACACTTGAGCGTCTCGATCGTCACGACGGC
>NZ_JBIWIM010000030.1:0-28430 GCF_044764595.1 Streptomyces sp. NPDC093984
GCCGATGCCGTGTTGTTGGGCCAGGAGCCGGTAGAGGGCTTTCACCCGCTGGCCTTCCATACCGCGCAACTGCGCGAGTGTCGTGCCGTCGGGGATTTCGTCGTGGAAGCGCATGCCGTACATGCGGATGGCGACCTCGAGGCGGCGCTGGGGGTCGGTCCAGGCGGCAACTTGCTGTTCGAGCCAATGGGTGGTGAGGGAGTCGGGCAGGATTGCGGCGTAGGTGCGGACGACGCCAGCGCCAGTGCACACGACGCTGGTGCCGTGGCGGGCGAGGGTGGCCAGGGCTCGGGTAGTGATGGAGACGCCGGGCCCGAGCAGGAGGCAGGACAGGGCGGCGGTGGGGATGTAGACGGTGTCTGTGCGGCGGTCCTCGGTGAGGATCTGGGCGCACACGCCGGTGTCGTCCTGCACGATGCGGACCATGTCCATGTAGAGGAAGGACAGCGAGTCCGCGACGCGGGGCAGCATGGCGAGGGTGGGGGCGGCGAGGCGTGTGCGGGCGTCGCCGCCCCTTCGCGGTGCGCTCACGCGGTTCTGGCCGGGGCGAGGCTGAGGAGGCCGCAGCCGTAGGCCTTTCCTCTGCCTATCCCTTCTTCGACTCGGCGGCGCAGGGGATCGGGGTCCCTGATGATGGCGTTGCCCTCGAACCGGGTCCGAGCGTTGTGGATGCGCTGTTTACCTTGATTTTTTACGCCACTTGCTGCGATCAGTCGCGTGGCGTGGACGGTGTCGACTTTCAGACCTGATTGTTCGGCTTGGCGTCGCCACCATTCTTCTGCGGCTGGGCCGGTGAGCGCGACAACGGGTTTGAGGCCGTAGAGCTCTTGAGTTTTTCTTCCGGGCTTGCGTACTGCGTTGGCGTCGATGCGGTAGCGGACTGGCAGTCCGGGGCGGAGTGCGTCGAGCAGGGGGTTGAGTGGCCTGGTGTCTGCTTGACCGTAGTCCGGTGGGAGCAGGTTCACGTCAGGTTGGGTGCGGCTCTGCAGGAGCAGGTAGGGCCCTTGGGGGGTTTCTTCTGCCCGGAATAGGATGCCGAGTTGCTTGCGCGCTTGGTCACCAAGGTTGTCCGGAAAAAGCTTCATCACTCGGTAGTGAAGCTCTACAGCGTTGCGGAAGTCGCGGCTTGCTTGGCGGTTGCGAGGGTTGGGGATAATGCGGGTCAGCCAGATGGTGGTCATGGTCGGTTCCGGTGTCCTGGTTTCGGCGGGCTGTGCGGTGTGCTCAGATGAGGCCGTTGTTGATCATGTCTGGTGTCAGGGGAACATGGCTGATCCGTACTGCTCGGGGTGCGTAGGAACGGTTCTGCCGGGTGAAGGAGAGCGGGTAGTCATGGCGTAGCTCGACGTCCAGTGCCAGAGGGTCGGCGTCGACGATGGTGCGCAGCCATGCCGGGGAGGGGGCCTTGGTTGTGGTGCGTCGGTTGGCATGGATGCGGGGCTGGTTTTCGAGCCAGGAGTGGGTCCTCAGTGCGTCGTCGAGGGACTGTCGGGTGACCGGGCCGAATTCGCCCCCGAGGCCTGGGCTGGGAATGGGCCGTGCCGGCACGAAAGCCTTTCGGCCGAAGTAGAGCGGCCATCGTGGTGAGGTCAGGGCGGTGTGCAGTTGGTGCAGCAGCTGTGTGTCGTCCGACTCCATGCCGACGAGGAAGAGGGCATCGGCCAAATAGAACCTTTTGGTGACTGCGGTGCGATGGTTCTTCCCCTCGGTGTCGGGGACGTTCTGCACGGTGTGGAAGTCGACTTCGACAACGCCTTCTCGGTCGACGCGCACGCCCATGCGGAGCTTTGCCAGATTCTGGATCTCCTTGTCGGCGTCTCGTGGAATGCCGAGAGCTGCGGCAAGGAGTCCGACGACGCCCGACTTGGTGGGTTCGGTTGCCGTGTCGCGGCTGGCGAACTGTGACCTGGTGCCCCATGCCTGCATGGGCGCGTCGAAGCACATCAGCAAAGTGGCCATGAAAGTCAGCCCTTGGTGGCCGTCAGCAGCCGGGAGATGAATTCGTCGAGGGTGGGGGCGATCTCATTCTCGGGCATGCCGGTGGGGTTGGAGCCGATGGAGGCGATGGTGGTGTGGCGCAGTTGGGTGTCGCCGTAGAAGCTGCGGAGCTGTTGGAAGTGGTCAACGAGGCGCTGGGTGGAGGCGGCCATCAGGTCGGGCACGTCGGTGACGGGGCTGAGGAAGGCGTTGGCCAGATTCCATGCGCCGGTTTCGCGGACGACTCCGAGAAGGGTTTGCGGCATGGTGCGGGAGGCCATGGAATTCTGCTTACCGCCGGGCACGGCGTGGATGAAGGAGTAAAGCCAGGCGCGGGCGCTGCGGGCTACGAGGTCGGGGTCGTCGGGGAGGTTCGTGGCGAGTTGTTCAAGGTCGAGGTTGGCGTATCGGTAGAAGCAGGCGGCGTTGAAGTCGACGGTGCCGATCATGTCTGCTGCGGGTTCGGCGTCGGGGCGGAGGTCGTCTAGAGCGGTGTAGTAGTCGAATTCGTTGACGACGGCGTGGGTGGAGAGGGCGTGGGCGACCTGGGAGGCTGCGTTGACGTTGAAGTCGGTGTTGTCGGCGATCATGCGGCCGAACAGGGCGATGTCCGCGGCCCGGGTGCCGTCGAGGATGCGTTTGGCCTGTTCCTGGGCCTGCTTGGTCGGCTTCTTCGGGGGCGTCTTGGCAGCTGTCTTGCGGGGGGCGTTGTCCTGCTTTTCCTTGCGTTTCCTGGCCTCGGTCACGGCCTTGGCGAGGTCCTCCCAGCGCTCGTCACAGTAGTCGGCGAGCAGGGTCTGGGCGGGCTTGCCGACGTAGAGGAGGTATTTGGTCAGGCCGGTGGCCGTGTGTGCAGCGAATCCGATCTCTGCCAGGCCGGCCTGGCAGACCTCCACGGCCTGTTCTTTGTCGCGGCCTCGGCCTGCGAGGAGGGTGGCCGCGGCGTCGCGCAGGCGTTTGGTTCGCACTCCCAGTTCGGAGGGGTCGAGGCCGTGCTGGGGGAGCAGGGTGCGTGCGGCGCGTTTGAGGGACTGGCTGGAGATGCGTGCGCGGGTGTGGCCGCCGAAGCGTGCGGTCTTTGGCTGGCCGAGGTCGTCCCGGTTGAGGTTGCTGACGGGGAAGGACTGAAGCAGGTGGAGTTCGATGAGCATGGTGGGTCTCCGGGTCAGGCGGTCGTGTCCGGGATGGTCGGTTCGGGCTCGTCTTCGGTGTTGGCGGGGTGATGAGGCCGGCCGGCCCTGTGGTAGTCACGGGCCCAGGTCAGGCGGATGCGCTGGCGGCGGTCGGCGTTGTGTCCGTAAGGGTCGTCGATGAGGAGGTCGACCAGTTCGTCGAGGAGGCGGTAGTAGTCGAGGGGGATGGCCGCGGTGGCCAGGAGTTGTACGCATTGCCGCAGGTAGTGCGGCAGGGCTGCGGTTTCGACGGAGACGAGTTGGGTGAAGCGACGTTGCACGGAGTCTCCGCGGTCCTGGGCGAGTCGCCCCATCGCGGTTCCGATGGATGATCGGGCGTGTGCGTCTTGGGGTTGTGGTTGGGGATGCAGGGCGAAGAGGCCCGCGACGAGCAGCCAGATGTGCTGTTCGGCTTCGGGTGGGTCGAAGTCGAACACGGTTTGGTAGGCGTCGGCTTCCTGGCGTGGGCCGGCGAAGCTGCGGCGCAGGCGGGCCAGGGTGCGGCGTGCTTCGGCGGCTGCGTGCCGGTTGTTGGAGGCGATCGAGCGGTTCAGGCGGTACAGGTGGGTGACGAAGTCACTGCGACGCTGCCGGGTGTTGTTCGGTGGTGTGGCGGTGCGGGCGGTCGTCATGCATCCTCCTCGGGGGGTGCGCTGTATCGGGCGAGGCCGCCGCGGAAGGTGCGCTGGAGTTGGTGCCGTGCGAGTTGGAAGTCGTCGAAGTGGGCGCTTGCGGTGAGTAGTGAGCGGTCGCGGCGTGGGGCTCCTTGAAGCCACTGCCAGGCCGTTTTGTCGGCGAGGTCGGAGACTGTTTGTCCCCACCGTTCGGCTGGCGCGGTCTCGGGTGTGCCAAGGCGTACTGCCTCGCCCAGTTCGCGCAGAAAGGTGGCGAAGGGGGCGGCCAGTCGGGGCCAGTAGTGGATCTCCAGGTCGGTCGGTTTCTTGTCCTGCTCCTTGGTGAGTTCGCGGTGGAAGTCGGCGCTGTACTGGCGTTCCATCAGCTTGAGCTGCTCGCCGAGGTCATTGGCCAGGGAGACCGCGTAGCCGATGATGTAGCCCACGTGGGCCCTTTCGGCTCGCAGGAGCGCTACTGGTGCGGGGACGGCTTCCTCATACCAGGCGTAGGTGTCGCCGCCCTGGTCGCCGAGTTGCTGTCCGAAGATTCGCAGGGTGTAGACGGTGTCCTCGGCGATATGGCCGTCCTCGACGAGGTCGGCGATGTGATCCAGGGCGGCGGGTCGTTGCCGCTGCGGCTCTTGAGCCGGCAAGGGGCCCTTGGCGCGCAGGCGGCCGCGCCAGCTGTTCCACCAGCGTGGGTCAGATGAGAGCAGCAGTTCCTGGCTGTGCCGCCAGACACCGCGCAGTTCGTCCAGGGTGACCGCCCGGAAGTCGCCCTGCTTGTTGCCCTTGAGCCACGGGCGCCGGTAGGCGGCCATGGCCTCCCAGTCGATGAGGTCGCCTTCCATGCGTGTGCCCGGTGTGAGCACCACGCCGTTGACCAGGGTGGCGCCGGACACGACGGTGGTGGACAGCAGGATCCGTCGGGACGGCCAGGTGAGCAGGTCGGTCCACCCCAGGGGGGCGCGGGCATCGGGTTCGGGGTGTGGTGGCTGCGGTGCCTCCCATACGGGTCGGTCCCGTGGTGTGGTGCGCGGGGGGAGTTCTGCTTCGGGCTGGTAGAGCTGCATGTTCAGCAGCAGGGTTTCATGCAGGTTGGCGCCTTCGACCAGGACGCAGCCGAAGCGGTTGCCCAGACCGCCTTCCGCGCTGCGCTCGGTGCGGTAGGGCTGTTTGGTGCCGGAGGTGTCATAGGCCTGGGTGGTGACGAGCCAGCGGGCCGCCTCCGCCGGCTGCAGCAGCGGGCGCTGGTCGGCGGTGGTGTGGTCGAACAGGGTCCGGTTGCTGCCGGTGGCCCGGTGAGCGACCAGTTTGGCTGTGCTGCCGGGGGTGTTGTCCAGGGCCGGGCACTGGAAGAAGGGCCTGTCAGAATCGAATAATTCGAAGCAACGCGAGAAATCTTGCTGGTAGGCGGCCAGTTCGGCCTGGGGCAGTCCCCCGCTTGCCGTCGCCTGCCACAGCTCGGCCCAGCGCGCCCTGTCCAGCGGCCGGTACACCCGGTGAGCCAGCGCCAGCAGCAGCCGGTACAACGCCGCGGTCATGGTGGGCGTGGTTCCCACCAGCCGGCGGTAGCGGGACGCATGGCTCAGGGCCTGCGCCAGCCCCACTTCCTCCTTGACGCCGTCCAGGCGTACGACCGGCAGCCACGGCTCGGTCAACAGATTGAACCCCACAGCGCGTTAGCCCCTCCCCCAACTGTCGTGCAGGAGGCGAGTCTGGCAAACGCCACTGACAATCGGGGCCGGATTGAGCAGAAAAGGATCAGTCGCCGGTCACATCGACGTGATCCACCCACAAGCCGCGGCCGGTGCGGTATCCGATGCGGACACCAGCGAGCACCGCGTGGCCGTCCTCCAGGACGAGCGCGCGGCACCTGCGCAGCCAGGCACTGGCACGAAACAGCGGCGGCACGGCCATGTGCTGCAGCGCATCGACCACGTCGGCACCGATGTCCTCGCCGGCGTCCACGACCAGGGACGAATCGAGCAGGATACGCACCGTCTCGTCGTCCACCCTCTTCTGTTCAGCCTGCAGATCCAGTACCACCTCGCCTGTGAGCGGCACCACCAGAGGTGAACCGGGCAGTCTGCGAACGAGAACGAGGTGCACCGACGGGCCCATCTCCTCCCCCAGGACGGGTGCCACAGCCGCGGCCACACCGTCGTCGAGTCCCCTATCAGCGTGCATCATCACGGCGGTAGCTCTCTTGCCGAGTGCGGGACGCGCTGGTCGCCTTCGCGGTCAGCTCCCACAGCTGGACGTCGTTTCGCGGTTGCGGCAAGCGGACAGCCTCAGCGCCCTGCTCCTTGCGGGCGATACCCCGTCCCAGCTGCTCATCGGCCCTCGCCCACTGCTTCTCCCAGCCCTGTGGACAGGCGAGCAGCTCATCAGGACCGTAGACAAGATCGACTAGATGCTGCACCTCGTCCGGGCAGTGCAGCCGCTCACGCTCCCGCAGCAGGGCCCAAGTCCGCAGCAAGATCGCCTCGGCGTAGACGTTCGTCGTGTACGGCGGGAAGACGATCTTCCCGGGGCTCTCCTCCACCCCGGTCAGGGCCAGCAGCAAGGGCGGCCTGTCCCCACCGCGATCGTGCCGCTGGATGCGGCCCATCCGCTGAATCAGACTGTCGATGGGCGCCAGGGAACTGATCATCACATCGAAGTCCGCGTCCAGGCCCTCTTCAAGCAGTTGGGTGCCCACGACGATCGCCCGCCGCGGTCTGGAGCTCCCCTGGTGGCCGTCCGGACGGCCGAACCTCACGCGGATCGCCGCCTCCACGCGGACGCGCTCCGCCTGCACAAGCTTTCCGTGCAGCAAAAACACCTCGGGACGTTCCTCAGCCGGCAGCTGCTCCACGCGCTGGACGATCTGCTCGTGCGCCTCAACGGCGTGCCGGACCAGGTTGTGCACGACCGCCACGCACCGCCCCGCACCGGCCTGCCGAACAGCCCACTCCGCCCGCGACTCGAAACCGACACGCACCAGTTCCACCACCCGGTCACTGTTCAACAGCGACGCCTCAACCCCCACGGTCTCCACCGCATTGCTCTCGGTGTCCGCCCACGCCACCCGCGGATACCTCCCCGCGTACGCCGTCGGCGCCTCGACCTTCAGTGGCAGCCGGCCCGCCGCGCCGGCCCGCCAGCTCTCTACCAGGGCATGCTGGCGACGAGCCGGAAGCGTGGCGGACAACAGAACGACCGGCACCCTCAGCCTGCCAAGCCACCACAACAACCGGTCCAACAGTGTGGACATGTGCACGTCGTAACCGTGGACCTCGTCGAACACCACAACCTTCCCCGACAACCCGGTCAGACGCACGAACACATGGCTGGAGCGCAGCGCAGCCATCAGCGCCTGGTCCACCGTGCCCACCCCCAGCGGCGCCAGCAGGCCCCGCTTGTGAGCGAACCACTCGGCAGCCTCGCCGTCACCATCGCCCTCACCATCGACATCGACCCCAACCGGACGCAGCCCATCGGCCACATCCACCGGCGCTTTGCGGTCCTTGAGGTACTCGCCCGCCGCAGAATGCAGCAGCCGGACAGGCGGAGCCTCCTCCCCCAGCCCCGCCAGAAGCTGGTCGACCGCATCGAAGGCCTGATTGCTGGTCACCCGGGACGGCATCGCCACATAAAAACCCCGCAGACCGAACCTGCGCACCAGGGTGGCCGTCGCCTGCAGCGCGGCTTTCGTCTTCCCCTCGCCCGTCGGAGCGGCCACCACCACGATTCCCGGGCCCCGCATCCGGCCGACCACCGTCTCGACCGCCTCCTGCACCGGATGCGGTCGCTCCTCGCGCGGGAACAGGACCCGAAACCCTGTCTCCCGCGGCGGCCGCCACGGCCGCCACGCCAAGCGCTCGATCTTTCGCGCCTCATCCCGCCGTGCCTGCCGCAGGTACGCGACCAGATCGACACCCGCGCCGACGTAATCCTCTTCCGGCCGCGCTGAGGCGATCCAGTCACTGACCGACGTCAACCCCGCCAGCGCCACCACTGCCTCGGTACTCAGACGGACCCCGTGCCACGGCAGTCCCTCCGGCTCGGGCAGCCCCCACAAGGTGATGACCTGACGTACCAGGTCATCACACGCGGCAGCCCACCAAGGCCCTCCGTTGTCCCCCACCGCCTCCCGCGCCTGGCGCACCGACGCCGCCGACGGGATCACTCCGTGGTGCCCGCCCAGAGCCCACGCAATCGTGCGTGCCGTCTCCGGCACCGCCCCCCAGGCCTTGAGAATCCGTGTCATGTGGACCGCCGTCAGCAGTCCGTGGTGACAATCCGTACGCGCTCCACGCCCCCTCCACCGCGTCAACCGCCCGATATGAGCGGCTGCCGCCCGGCCCATGGCCGGCGCGGCGATATCCTCCCGCAGCCCCTGAAACGTCGGCGACAACTTCCCCAGGTCATGCACACCGCACAACACCGACATCCAGCCCACCGCATCGCCCAACGGACTGAACGCCCGATCCAACTCGGCACGGCAATACGGCCCCACCAGCACATCCACCAGCCCCTCAGCCACCACCGCCGTATCCAGTGCATGACAGATCAACGGATGCGGAACCCGCCCCCCACCGGCCTTCCCCCACCCAGCCCGAACATCCACCCCACCACGCTCAACACCGGCCACCCACCCATCCAACCCCACACACCACCCGCTGCTGCACCCTTTTGACCTACCGCGCCGGCATCTACCGCCTCCCACACCGCGGCACGGGCCTATAGCCGACCGATAGAGTCCAAACCAGCGAGCCCCGCATCGAACGCACATTGACTCGAGAACAGATCAAATCCCCACCCCGCAACTGCTGTTCAACCTCTGCGCCGACAACGCCGCCTCCGACCAACGCAGGAGGCCGTTTCGTCGCTCCCCCCTACAGAAGGAAACCGCCCTCCCCACCTACGTGGGGTCACGGCGCAGACGATCATCCAGCAAGCCCCTCCCCCACCGACGCGGGGGATCCGCACGCCCGGATCACGGCGCAGGAGCTGTTCTCCCACCGACAGGCGGGTGCCCCGGTTACAAGGACGGCTCCCTTGGCTCTCCGACCGTTTTCCCCACCGACGCGGGGGGTGTTCCGAACGCGGTGCTCTACGGCGGCCGACAGACCGGGTCCTCCCCGCCGACGCGGGGGTGCCGCACACGCTCAGTCTGGTCGAGCACGCCCTGACGTCCTCCCCGCCAACGCGGGGGTGTTCCGACGTCACCCTGGGTGCGCGAGTGCACGGTGACGTCCTCCCCGCCGACGCGGGGGTGTTCCGAACCACGACGGATACATCGACGGCAGCCGGTCGTCCTCCCCGCCGACGCGGGGGTGTTCCCTGCGCGGGAGCCAGAACCCGGACCCTGCGGTGGTCCTCCCCGCCGACGCGGGGGTGTTCCCTGCGCGGGAGCCAGAACCCGGACCCTGCGGTGGTCCTCCCCGCCGACGCGGGGGTGTTCCGTACGCCCAGCGCACCCGCGTCCTGCTTGCCGAGTCCTCCCCGCCACGCGGGGGTGTTCCGATGTCTGGCTTGCAGGGGTAGAACTCGCCCTTGTCCTCCCCGCCGACGCGGGGGTGTTCCGTCGGATGGTGCTGTCTCGGCGTCGGCCCAGTGGTCCTCCCCGCCGACGCGGGGGTGTTCCGATGATGACCGGTCACGGTGCCGAGTACCGCACGTCCTCCCCGCCGACGCGGGGGTGTTCCGCAGGGATGGGGGGCGTGGTCGGCGCACAGCTCGTCCTCCCCGCCGACGCGGGGGTGTTCCGCACGCCGCCCAGTTGGAGCGAGGAGTCCTCCCCGCCGACGCGGGGGTGTTCCGAGCGTCGTCGGACCCCAGGGGCCTCGAGGGCCGTCCTCCCCGCCGACGCGGGGGTGTTCCGACCGACAACATGACCCGCATCGCCGACCGCACGTCCTCCCCACCGACGCGGGTGTTCCGGTGGGGAGGAGGGGCGGGTGACGATCTCCTTCGTCCTCCCCGCCGACGCGGGGGTGTTCCGTGGATGATCTTGGCCACGCCCAGCTGGCTGGCGTCCTCCCCGCCGACGCGGGGGTGTTCTGCCGCCCGCGCCCTCGAGGACATGAACACGCGGGTCCTCCCCGCCGACGCGGGGGTGTTCCATATGCGGCGAGTTGGGTGCGGGCGGTGGTGTCGTCCTCCCCGCCGACGCGGGAGTGTTCCGCTCATGGGCGCGCAGTCCTTCGCGCTCGCCCGGCCCTCCCCGTCGACGCGGGGGTGTTCCGGCGATCGACCAGCTCGTGCCTGCCTTCTCCGAGCCCTCCCCGCCGACGCGGGGGTGTTCCGCTCGTAGCGCGTGAGGACTGGGGCGCCCCGGCGTCCTCCCCGCCGACGCGGGGGTGCTCCAGGCTCCCGGGCTCGAGGGTTCTGTGTCAGGGGGTCCTCCCCGCCGACGCGGGGGTGCTCCGCGGATTCAGGGCATCACCCAGCAGGGCGAGACGTCCTCCCCGCCGACGCGGGGGTGCTCCGCCGCTGGCCAGCTTCTCGGGCGCCGCGGTGGTGTCCTCCCCGCCGACGCGGGGGTGCTCCGGTGCATGTCAGACCGCAGACCGGCATACTCGGGTCCTCCCCGCCGACGCGGGGGTGCTCCGTCGGACATCATCGCCGCCGCGGTGGTCCGCTTGTCCTCCCCGCCGACGCGGGGGTGCTCCGTACCGAGTCCAAGGGGCGCCGTGCTTCGGGGTGTCCTCCCCGCCGACGCGGGGGTGCTCCCGGATGAGCACACCATCCGGGCACTGGGGCCGCGTCCTCCCCGCCGACGCGGGGGTGCTCCGTCGATCTACGCATAAGGAGGGCCTGTCGTGGGGTCCTCCCCGCCGACGCGGGGGTGCTCCGTTGATGGCCTACCGGGCGGAGAAGCTGTTCAAGTCCTCCCCGCCGACGCGGGGGTGTTCCGCATCCGGTACACGGGGCAGGCGGTGGGCTGTGGTCCTCCCCGCCGACGCGGGGGTGTTCCGAGTCTGCTTAGAGGGCATCTGATCTAGGTAGTTGGTGTTCTGGGATGTTTTTGTGACTGGTGGCGTTGACGGTCGTTGCACGGTGCGTGAGTGCTCGTCGTCCGTACCGCAGTGACGTGTCCGATGCCCGCTGGGCCTTGATCGAGCCGGTCTTCGCCGCCTGGAGGGCGAGGCGGACCGGACCTGGAACGGCGGCCCGTGTGCACGATCTGCGGGAGATCGTCAACGCGATCCTTTACGTCAACCGCACCGGCATCCCGTGGGAGTACCTGCCGCACGACTTCCCGCCGTACAAGACCGTCTACGACTACTACGCCAAGTGGGAAGCCGACGGCACCACCGAGCAGGTCCACGACCTGTTACGCGACAAGACCCGCCGGGCTCACGGCCGCAGCGCACGGCCTACCGCGGCGGTGGTGGACGCGCAGAGTGTGAAGACCTCGGGAAACGTCGCCGAGAGCAGTCAGGGCATCGACGCCGGCAAGAAGATCAAGGGACGCAAGCGGCACGTGATCACAGACACACTCGGCCTCGTCCTGGCCGTTCTTGTCACCGCCGCGTCCGTGCACGACACGACCGGCGGCAAGCTGCTGCTGGACGACCTGGCCGTGGCGCATCCCAGCGTGTCCAAGGTCTGGGCCGACGGCGGGTACCAGAGCAGCATCTTCAACCATGGCGCCGGCCTGGGCATCGATGTGGAGGTCGTGCAGCGACCGCAGACGAAGGGGTTCAAACCACTGCCGAAGCGGTGGCTGATCGAGCGGACCTTCGGCTGGTTGATGCAGCATCGCCGTCTGGCGCGGGACTACGAAGCCTTGCCGCAGCGATCCCGGACGATGATCCACTGGGCGATGGCTAACAAAATGTCGCGCGAGCTGACCGGAGAATCTGCACCAACCTGGCGAATCGAAACGGACATCCCGCTCACAACAGAGTGAAGGCTGATCAGATGCCCTTTTAGGGCCCGCAAGGTGGCGCCGCAGTCCTCCCCGCCGCCGCAGGGGTGTTCCGATCGGCGAGTTCGCGCTCGCTGGTGGAATCGGGTCCTCCTCGCCGCCGCGGGGGTGTTCCGAACTCCTCGCCGTCCTCGTACTGCGGGTCCATGTCCTCCCCGCCGACGCGGGGGGGTGCTCCGTTCTACACCGAGCGGACCGGCCGCGCCGTCGTGTCCTCCCCGCCGATGCGGGGGTGTTCCGAACGCCGGGCGCATGGCGAGGCGGTGTCCTCGGTCCTCCCCGCCGACGCGGGGGTGTTCCGGTGATCCAGACCAGCGGGTGGCCTGGATCCGTCCTCCCCGCCGACGCGGGGGTGTTCCGGCATCCAAGGACGACATGAAACTCGGCGTCCAGTACTCCCCGCCGACGCGAGGGTGTTCCGTCCGAGGGCAAGGCGACCCCAGCGCGACAGACGTCTTCCCCGCCGACGCGGGGGTGTTCCGAGCCACGGCGTTGCGCTGAACAACACCACCGAGTCTTCCCCGCCGACGCGGGGGTGTTCCGACCGCTGGACGGCTTGCCGGGGCCTGGTCGGCGTCCTGCCCGCCGACGCGGGGGTGTTCCGGACGCCCGGCCCGCCGCAGAGCTGCAGAGCTGCAGAGCTGCAGAGCGCGTCTTCCCCGCCGACGCGGGGGTGTTCCGCCGTCGCAGTGGTGGATAGGCCAGCGCCCAGGTCCTGCCCGCCGACGCGGGGTGTGCCGATGGGAGCGCGCCGCTTTTAGTCCACCGTGCGATCCTCCCCGCCGACGCGGGGGTGTTCCGCAGCCCTCGGGGGCCTTGCCCAGGTTCTTGTAGTCCTCCCCGCCGACGCGGGGTGATCCCCGACGCGTTCGGCAATCCCGCTGATCGTGGGCCCGTCTTCCCCACCGACGCGGGGGTGTGCCGCACTACGCCGAACACCCTCCGTACGAGCGTCCGTCCTCCCCGCCGATGCGGGGGTGCTCCGCCCGCTCCGGCGCCCGCGCCCGCGCCCGCGCCGACCTTGTCCTCCCGCCGACGCGGGGGTGGTCCGCCGGCGAGGTCGTCCAGGGTCGGAATCCACGGGTCCTCCCCGCCAACGCGAGGGTGGTCCGCAGCTCGTGGACACCGCGAACGGGGCGTGAGCGTTCTCCCCGCCGACGCGGGGGTGTTCCGGTGTCGTCGTCCGGGGGCGTCTCGTGGTCCTCGTCCTCCCCGCCGACGCGGGGGTGCTCCGCCCGGTTCCCTCTGGGAGCTGGAGGCCGCAGCGTCCTCCCCGCCGCCGCGGGGGCGTTCCGACGGTGACGCCGTCGAGCTTGCTCCAGTCGATGTCCTCCCCGCCGACGCGGGGGTGTTCCGTAGGAGCGCAGGCTCGCGAAGGAGACGAGGTCCTCCTCCCCGCCAACGCGGGGGCGTTCCGGAAACGGTGGCGGACCCGGATGCACGTCTGTCGTCCTCCCCGCCGACGGGGGGGTGTTCCGCACCTCGTCTCCTGGAACCTCGAAGACGAGCAGTCCTCCCCGCCGACGCGGGAGTGTTCCGGCCGTCCCGTGGTGGCTCCATGCGGCCGGTCTGTCCTCCCCGCCGACGCGGGGGTGCTCCGAAGGTGTGGCGCCTCAACGTGGTCGAGACGACGTCCTCCCCGCCGACGCGGAGGTGTGCCGGAAACACTCGGGTACGAGATCATCCGCTGAGCGTCCTCCCTGCCGACGCGGGGGTGTTCCGTACAAGCCGACCGGCCTTGCCAGCATGGCCACGTTTTCCCCGCCAACGCGGGGGTGTTCCGACGGCCGGCGACGACTGCCCGCACGGTCGCTCGTCCTCCCCGCCGACGCCGGAGTGCTCCGCAACAGAGGCCAGGCGCGTGGACGCCTGACCTGTCCTCCCCGCCGACGCGGGGGTGTTCCGCACTGGTGGGACGTCGTCATCGCCGCGTTGAGGTCCTCCCCGCCGACGCGGGGGTGTGCCGTTCACCACGGACGGGCGGTGACCCATGGCGTTGTCCTCCCCGACGACGCGGGGGTGCTCCGCTGCGTCATGGAGCTTCTCCGTTCTCTACTTGGTCCTCCCCGCCGACGCGGAGGTGTTCCGATCGTCTGGTTGATGCGGTTCTGGAGCGCGATGTCCTCCCCGCCGACGCGGGGGTGTTCCGCTGTTCGACGCCTATCAGGAGCACTGCGGCCTGTCCTCCCCGCAGACGCGAGGGTGTTCCGAAGGTGTCCATCACCGACGCCGTCTCCAAGGCGTCCTCCCCGCCGGCGCGGGGGTGTTCCGGCTGGCGCTTCGTCGTCGCCGCGCCACGGGACGTCCTCCCCGCCGACGCGGGGGTGTTCCGACGACCGCGGCCGCCTCGTCAGGTACCGGACCGTCCTCCCCGCCGCCGCGGGGGTGTCCCGTACGCCTGTAGGTCGCGCTCCATGTTCTGAGGGTCCTCCCCGCCGACGCGGGGGTGTTCCGCGGGCGTAGCCGAACTTGGCGCGCAGGCCCGGGTCCTCCCCGCCGACGCGGGGGTGTTCCCGAAGCGACCGGCAGGACGCTGTGCTCGCGAAGGCCCTTCCCGCCGATGCGGGGGTGTTCCGTTCATGCGCCTAGCCGACGAGGTCCGCGTCGAGTCCTCCCCGCCGATGCGGGGGTGTTCCGCAGGGTCTTGCCGGCGCCCTGGTCGATGAGCTGTCCTCCCCGCCGATGCGGGGGTGTTCCGTTCTCCACGCTGGTCGGCGAGTACGGCAGCCGGTCCTCCCCGCCGACGCGGGGTGTTCCCTCGGGCGACTGGCTCGTCGGCGCGATCCTCGAGTCCTCCCCGCCGACGCGCGGGTGCTCCGTACCCGAACATCATCTACACCCAGCAGTACGGGTCCTCCCCGCCGATGCGGGGGTGTTCCGTTGATGGAGATGGGAGCCTCAGGCAGGGAAGGGTCCTCCCCGCCGATGCGGGGGTGCTCCGTGAAGGCCCGGCGCAGCCGAGTGGGAGGGCAGGTCCTCCCCGCCGATGCGGGGGTGTTCCGATGCCCTTCGGGGGCGACGCGGTGATCCGCACGCCCTCCCGCCGACGCGGGGGTGTTCCGGCGTACCACGAGCACCGGGCCGACGCGATCGTGTCCTCCCCACCGATGCGAGGGTGTCCCGCAGATTGCCGGCGTCTCGTACGCCGGGGTGCCGTCCTCCCCGCCGATGCGGGGGTGTTTCGTGGAAGACGGCCTGTTCGACGAGAGACTGGTCGTCCTCCCCGCCGACGCGGGAGTTCTCCGCTCGGCGGCGACCCGAAGAAGACCGGGCGCCGTCCTCCCCGCCGACGCGGGGGTGCTCCGCAGTACCTCGACGCCCCGGACGCCCCGCCGGCATCCTCCCCGCCGATGCGGGGGTGTTCCGCCGGCCGTGGTGGAGGCGTGGACTTCCACCCGGTCCTCCCCGCCGACGCGGGGGTGTTTCGGAGATCTACGCGGCCTCGCAGGACGAGGCGCCGTCCTCCCCGCCGACGCGGGGGTGTTCCGTACGGGGTGTGGATCAAGCTGTGGCATCCGGAGTCCTCCCCGCCGATGTGGGGGTGTTCCGCAGGGGATCACGCGGAAGGCGGCCTCTGGTTCGTCCTCCCCGCCGATGCGCTTCCGTACAGGTTGCCGTCCGGGGCGAGCACGATGCGGTCCGCCCCTCCGATGCGGGGGTGTTCCGTACGCGGAGGGCCAAGTACGACAGTGGCGACTGTTCTCTCTGCCAGTGGTGCATGGCCCGGGTGATGGATCGGTGGGGCCCGAATACTCGCTACGTCGGCACGCGCCTGTAACCGCGCTCGTACGTACCCGGTCGGGTGAAGACGTGCGAGCGGGAGAACTTCAGCGGGACGTCGGCACGTCGTGCTGTGCGTGAGACAGATCAATGACGCGCACGGGCCCTGCCGGGTCTGGCCGTGGTGGACGTCGCGGCCGCCGATGGCGAGACCGCCTTCGCTATCCAGGAGCTGCTCGCCGCGCGGTGCGCCGTCGCGCCGGCGGACCGCACGACCTACGAGCCCGGCGAACCCGGTGTACGGCTGCGGTTCTTTCTCGACTTGCACCAGGCCCCCGACGCGTAGGCCTAAATCCGTGGTCGGTCTCCCGACCACGGCAACCGACGCGGCGGCCGAGTCGCGGAGCGGTGGCGCAGCTCACGCAGCACAGCGAAACAAACTAGGCTGGTTCACAGTTCAACAACATGCGGGCGTGGAGGGGACAGTGTCCCCGGGCCTCACCTATCGCCCGTGGGGACGATCGTTCGGCTGAAGCCCCACGGAGCCACTCGCCGAGAGGCGACCGCCCTCCGCCCCCGCCCCTGACCGCCCCGGTCGACCCTCCCCCGAGTCGACCGGGGCTTTTCGTGTGCCCGCAGGTCGAGCTGCAGAGTCCTTGTGGCTGGTCAGTCGCTGGGATGCGTGGCGGTCTTTAGCTTCCAGCCGCTGCCCGTGCAGCCGTCCTGAAGCGGAGAGAAGCGGTGCCCTTTCACGTCGGTGCTGTACTCGTGCGACTGACCGCAGTCGCATTCGTAGATTCCGGACTCCGGCATGACTTCCCCTGGGTGGTACACCTGGTCATTGGCATCAGCATTCATGTCCCCTGTCCACGGCGCAGGGCAGCAGACCGTGATCGGAGCCGTACCAGGCGGGTCGCTGTGCTGGTGCCCGGTCCGGCGCCGGCCTGCTACGCGGCCGTCTTCTTCCGGCGGCGCGCGGCCCGGGCCAGGGCGTCCACCAACTCGTCATGGCTCATCTTCGACCGGCCCGGGATGCCCTCATCGCTGGCCCGCTGATATAGCTCCGTCTTGCTCAGCTGCCGCAACTCGCGCTTCCCCACGCCCCGGCCGCGTGCGGTGGTGGACGCGCTTGCCTGCTTGTGCGGGGCCGTCTTGCCCGTGGTCTTCTTCGCCTGCTTCGCCGCGGCCTTCCGCACCGGCTTCCGCGCCGATGCCTTCTTGGCCTTCCGCTCGTCCGGCGCTTTGCCTTTGGAGCTGCGGGTCTGTTCGACGCTGCGCTGGAGGGCTTCCATCAGATCGAGGACGTTGGTGGCCTGCGGTGGGGCTTCCTCGCTGACGATCTCCTTGCCCTTGGCCTTGGCGTCGACCAGCTCCTTGACCCGCTCCTCGTAGGTGTCGTGGTAGTCCTTCGGGTTCCAGTCGATGGACAGCGCGCCGATGAGTTGGCGGGCGGTATCCAACTCCTTGCCCTGGGCGTCGCCGCGGTCGGGCAGCACCGGAAGTTCTTGCTGCGGGTCGCGGACCTCATCCGCCCAGTGCAGGGTGTGCAGCACCAGCACCTCTTCCTGTGCGCGCAGGGCGACGAGGTACTGCTTGCCGCGCATCACGAAGGTGGCGATGCCGGTCTTGTTCTCCTTCTCCAGCGCGGCCCGCAGCAGCTCGTAGACCTTCGTGTACTCCTCCCCCTTGGGGGCGAGGTAGTAGGTCTTGTCGAAGTAGACCGGCTCGACCTGATCGAGGTCGACGAAGCCGGTGATCTCGATGACCTGGGACTTGCCCGGGGCGATGTCGTCCAGCTCGTCGGGTTCGACGATCACGTAGTCGCCGCCGCCCAGGTCGTAGCCCTTGACGATGTCGTCAAAGTCCACCTCCTTGCCCGTTCTCTCGTTCACCCGCTGGTAGCGGACGCGGTCGGAGGTGCCGCGCTGGAGCTGGTGGAAGTGGACGGTGTGGTCCTCGGTCGCGGTGAACAGCTGCACCGGCACCGTGACCAGCCCGAAGGTGAGCACCCCGCTCCAGATCGCTCGCGCCATCGCTCATCCCTGCCCTTTCATTTCGTCTGCCTCAGGCTTGTGCTGCGTCTGTTCGGCGAGCTTCCGGGCGTGTGCGGTGCTGTCCTTGGCCCGGCGCCGGGCCTCGCGCACGGCCCGGTCCACGTCCCGCGCGTGGTCGCGGGCCTTCCGGGCGGCCTCCCGGGCCCGCTGCTGCTGGCGTTCGGCGTCCTGAAGCTGCCGGGACAGGTCGGTGACGCGCTGCTCGGCCTGCTGCTGCTCTTCCTCCGCCCGGCGCTGCTCCTCCTCGGCTGCCGTCAGCTCGGCTTCGCGGTCGTGGAGCTCCTGCTCGGCTTCCGCGGCCTGCTGCCGGGCCCGCTGAAGGCGCTCCTGCTGCTCGCTGCGACGGGCGCGCGCGGCATCCAGATCGGCCACCTCGCCCGCGGGCTCGGCCCGGCCGGCAACCGGGGCCGGCGCGGACTGCGCAGAGGACGTGGGGAAGCCGACCGGGGCGCTCAGCGGCTTCGTCAGACGCCCCTTCGCCCATTCCTCGGCCGCCTGGGGGTCGGCGAGCACCGCGTGCAGGGTGTCCTGGACCTCCTGCCGGGTGGCATCGCTGATGCGCTGCCCCGCCTGGGCCGTCAGCTCGCCGGCCTGCCGGGCCAGAGCGAAGGTGAGCTGGTGCTGCTGCGCCGACAGCTCCCGCAGCTGCTCACCATCCAGATCCTTGTGGGCCTGCCGCAGCGCCTCACCCAGCTGCAGCAGCCGCTGCACCTCTTCCGGCTGCTCGCGCACCAGCAGGTTGCTGGCCCACGCCGCCAGAGTGGGGCGGCGCAGCCGGCGGATCTTCTCGGCCAGCTTGCGGTCCCCCGCAGCACGGGCCGACTTCGCCCGTTCGTCGCGGGCAGCGGTGAACTCGCCCGGCGACAGGCCGTACAGCTCATCGGCGACAGCGTCCAGATCCACACTTCCCTCCCACCCCCAGGCCCGATATGCCGATTTTGTCACTATTTGATCTGGTAGGGGTTGAGGGTGGACGCGAACGGCGGCCGACCGCCACGGAAGGCATCGAGCGGGAAGTGGACCCTGCCGGAGCCGATGCTCAGCACTCCCGTGGCCAGTGCCGAGCTACCGCGGAAATCGGCTGCCGAGCCGAAGTGGGACGGGTTCCGCGCCCTGATCTCCGTCGACGCGGGCCTGGTAGTACTGCGCTCCAGGCGCGGCACCGAAATGCTGCCGGCGTTTCCGGAGATTAGGGCCGGGGCCATGCAGCTGCCGGACGCGACCGCTTTGGACGGCGAGCTGGTCATCTGGGACACCGCGGGACGGCTCGCCTTCGAGCAGCTGCAGAACCGGCTGCAGCGGCGCGGCGCCCAGGCGGCCCGGGCCGCAGGCGAGTGGCCGGCCCACTTCGTCGCGTTCGATCTGCTGCGCCTCTCCGGGACCGACACGACCGGATGGCCGTATCGACGGCGCAGGACCGCGCTCGAGTCCCTGTTCGCCGCCCACCGGCTGTCCGCCCCATGGGTGCTGTGCCCCTCGACCACCGACCCGGACACCGTCCGCGAGTGGCTGACGTGGGCATCGGTCGGCATGGAGGGCCTGATCTTCAAGCGGCTGGACAGCGTCTACGAACCTGCGGTGCGCCGGTGGCGGAAGTACAAGGTGCGCGAGACCACCGAGGCGATCGTCGGCGCGATCACCGGCACACTCGCCGCTCCCCGCACCCTGCTGCTCGGCAGGTACGACGACCAGGGCGACCTGCAGTACACTGGCCGCACCACGACGCTCCCCCAAGCGGCGAGCAGCACGGTCGCCGGCCTACTCGCCCCGGCCCGGCACGGTCATCCATGGACGGGCTGGTCGTTCGCCGCCGGGTGGGGCAGCCCGGAGACGCTGGACGTCACGCTCGTGGAACCCGAGGTGGCGGTGGAAATCGGCGTCGACGTCGCCCGCGACGCCTCCGGCCGGTGGCGCCACCCCGCACGCCTGCACCGTGCCCGCCCCGACCTCTCCCCCACCGACGTCCCCCGCCTGGCGTCGCCGCCTCGCTGAAGCGGCGCAGGCGCGGCCGCCCGCCGACACGCAACCGGCTGAGCGCGCGCCCCGATCCCCGGCCGCGGCCACGCCGCCCATCCCGCCCGTCCCTTCTCCTTCACTTCAGCCAAGGACCATGGGCAGACCACGCCGGAACGCCGGTGGTGACCTCGGAGAACTCCAGGACGCTGCGAGGACTCGGGCAACGTCTGTCGCAACGGTGCCCCGGTCAGCAGTCCAGTGCGGGCAGGTGGGCCAGGCCGGTGTCGAGCATGATGCGGTCGATGGTCTCGTGCAGGGCGCTGTCGGCGCCGATGACGGTCTCGATGCCGCCGGGCAGTAAATCGCGCGGCCGGTACCAGTCGCGCAGTTGCGTCTCGTTGACGTCGTCGGCGATCGGCTTGGTGGCGTGCCGGGCGAGGGTTTCGCCGAACGGCACGTCCAGGTAGTAGCCGTGGGTCGGGCCGCGGTGGTCGGCGCGCAGCTGGGCGAACATGTCGCCGTAGCGGTCGGCGTAGAGGATGCCTTCGGGACCACGACGTGATAGCCGGCGTCCAGGGCGTAGCGAGCCGTCAGGTCGATCAGGCCGATGTTCGCCGCTCCGGGCCGGTCATGCTCGCGCAGCACGATGCGGCGCAGGTTGTCCTGGCCGACCAGGGCCAGGCCGCGGCCGAACCTCTCGCGGAGGCCGGCCGCGACAGACGACTTCCCCGAGGCGCTGTTGCCGCGCAGCACGACCAGCCGGGTTTCTTCAGTGCCCACCATCACGGCGCTCACGTTATCGACCGCTCGTGACAGCGCCTGGGGCGTTCTGGGGCACCGCCGACACCTCCGCGTAGGTCCTTACCGAGGATCACGAGGACGTCGCGGACGTCGTTCAGCAGCTGGCAGCCGTCGGCCTTGGAACAGCCCTTCAATGCGCCACCCCGCACCGGCCGGCGCTCGGCCGGGCTCACGTCTTGCAGCGACGCGGCTGGCCCCGCCGAGGGGCGAGGCGACAGCGATACCGCCGTCACCCCGCCCCTGATGCCGCCGTTCAGCGCTCAGCACCCACCGCGGCGCAAGCGGCAATCGGCAGCGCCTCTTCGTTGGTCAGCGGTGGCGGTAGCCGCCCCAGGCGACGGAGTCGACGTACTGGTGGTGGTTGTTGCGCAGGGTTGCGGTGTCGGCGATGTTGTTCCAGACGTAGGCGCGGCGGTCCTGGTAGAGATCGTGGCGGGAGTCGCGGCCGATGCCGGTGTGGACGCGGACGGTGGAGCGGCCGTCCAGGCGGTAGTGGTGGAAGGTGTAGGTGTGGCCGGCCCGGTCCGACAGCGTCCAGCCGTCCAGGTTCACGGCCCGGCGGGTGTTGTTGGTGATATCCACCCACTCCTGGTTCAGAGAACGGATGGAGCGGTCGTCACGGCCCGGCGAGTCGTACTGCACCCGGCTGATCTGAACACTGGCGCGGGGCGCGCGGTGGTCGGCCGCGAAGGCCGGCACGGCGATCGCCGCGGTGGCGGCCGCAGCACTCAGCGCGGCGGCGGTCAGACGGCGAGAAGTCACAGAAACGGTCACAGGTCCCCCTGCATGTGCGGGCACAACTCCTATCCGCAGCCATAGGGCCGCAGACCGGGTGTGCAAAGTGCGGGTGGCGGCTGGCTGGCCGCGCATCCACACCTTGCCCACCAAGTGAGGCGAATGCGGACGAGACGTGAACCGTGTTACAGACCGCCCATATCACCGTGACGCTCACCTGCAACACCCATCTACGCGGCGGATACACCAGGTTGACGCGCCCTTGGGCCGACAACCGGTGCGGGCGCTGGGCAGCGGGCCGCACATGCTCCACCGCGCCACTCCAGGAGCGTCTACGCCGTCACCCGAAAGTGAGTAACGACGCCCGACGGCTGACTCGGCCATGGCGACCGTGGCCCGGTCCGTCACGGATCTCGACTGGGCTGCGAAGCCTGGCATGCGTAGCGGGCTGGTGGCCTGGATACCGTTTGACCTGCCCGGCTGAAGGTTGTTCGGTTCAACGGAATCCGCAGCAGGTCCGCATTGGTCCTGTCGCCGCGGCATTGTCAGCGGTGATCGATATGGTCGGCGCCGCTGATCAGATGAGGAGCGCGGACCATGAGATCTCCGGACGAACTCGACAACGTTCAGTGGCATGCCCTGACCCACGCCTACGGTTCGGCCGAGGACGTGCCTGAGCTGATCAGGGCCCTGTACCAGGACGATGAGGAGACGGCCGGCGAGGCGATCTATGAGCTGTACGGCAACATCTACCACCAGGGCACGGTCTACCCGGCTTCGGCACCCGCCGTCCCCTTCCTCGCTCACGCCGTCCGGCACGCCCCGGGCAAGCGCGACGAGTTGCTGATGCTGCTCGCCGTCCTCGCCGACCACGACCCTGCGGACGTCGAATCACCGCACTGGCCCGGCAGTTCGGTTGCCGCGATCTGCGACGAGCTCTGCCGGGTGCTCCCGGACCTGCTGCCCTGCCTCGATGACGGTGAACGGGGGGTGCGCCGGGCGGCGCTCCGGGTGGTCGCCGCCGTGGCCGAGCTGCTCCCGGCTGAGCTAGGGGCCTCCGTCGTGGTGCAGCTCGACAGGCTGTACGCTGCCGATCCCGTCCCGGCGGTGCGGGCGGACGCGATGGTCGTCCTGGCCCGGCTCGGCCGGGAGACGGCGGCACTGGACAGCCCACTGCCCGAGGTCAGGCTGGCGGCGGCCCTGCTCGGCATGGAGCGTTCCGAGCCGCCGTACCCGGCTGATCTCGTAGCGGTCATCGCCCAAGACGGTGCCGAACCCGACCCGGGGGACGACGACTTCCCGTGGTCGGACACCACCACCCAGGAGGAGCAGCTCACCCGCCTGCTCACCCAGGATCCGGACGCCGGCCTCACCGTGGCCGCCCGCTGGATCGCGGCCGGAGACCTCGGCTCGCGCGGTTCCTGGCTGGCCCAGAACATCGCCGAGACCTGGCGCGACCAGGAACCCGAGGTATTGGAACTGCTGCTGGCCGCCCTGCCCCACCAGAAGGACGCCCGTGCCCTCGCCAGCCGCCTGCGCAGTATCGGCCACTGGATCGAGCACCTGCCCGAGCTCGGCGCCGACCTCCGGGACGCGCTGCACCGGTACGCAGGTGCCGATGATGAGACCGCCGGGCCGGCGCTCCTGGCCCTGGTGTGCTCCCGCGATTCCCGCGCGCTGGAGCTGGTGCTCCGCCACCCCACAGCCCAGCTGCTGGCAGCGGCGGCGCGGCACTTCCCCGAGGCGGTCGACCAGCTGATACCCGTCATCCGCCGTGAGCTGGCAGCGGGCGCCACCGGAAATGCGGGCATCGCCCTTGTCGGGGCCCTGGCACCGTTCGGTGCCGCCGCCCGCCAAGCCCAGCCCGAACTGGCCGACTGCCTCAAGACCGGCCGCGCGGCCATCGTCGCCGCCCGCCAGCTCGGGCTCAACGGCATACAGACGCCGGAGGTCACCGATCTGCTGCGCAACGCCGCGCAGAGCACCGACTCTTCACTCAGTGCCGCGGCAACCGTGGCCCACTACCAGCTGACCGGCGACGCCGGTGCGACGCTTCGCGCCTTCGAAAGGCTGCTCGCGGCCGGAGGGCAGACTCACTGGTACCTGAGCAGCCTGCAGCCGCTGGGCAGCGCCGCCGCTCCGCTACTGGCGTTCATCGAGCCTCTGCTGGGATCCGGACACCAGTGGACTCGGATGGCGGCCGCCGAGGCCCACCACTGGATCACCGGATCCCCGGACCGCGCCGTCCCCGTCCTCGCCGAGCTGGTCAGCCCCACCCCGGTCGGCCTCCGCGCCCTCAAGGCCCTCGCGGCCACCGGCCACGTCCCAGAGGAGCTCCGCCCCACCCTCCGCTCCTTCTTCTTCTCCCCGCTCCGTCTGCTCAACGACTCGCCCCTGTCCGGACAAGGCCACCCGGACGAAGAACTCCGCACCCTGGCGCGAACGCTGCTCACCGCCGACTAACTTGCCGGTGGGTTGGCGTGGGTTCGCTGCCGCACCCTCCCTCGTCGGCGGCAGGCCCGGCATGCCTTCGCGTGGCCGCCGCGAGGCGTCCGGCGCTACCAGTGGTGCTGACGACGTAAGCACCACGACCGCTGGTCTGCTCCTGTGCGTCAGCCGTGTCAGGAGACACGCCGGTAGGCGGCGGCCGGGCCGATCACGCCGGGACCGTACTTGTCACGGATCCGGTCGCTGACGGCTTCGGCGGCCAGGCGGGCCTCGCGGGCCCGGTCGAGGCTGATCTGCTCGGCGACCTGATCGGCGTCGACCAGGTCCTCGGCCCTGAGCGCGATCCCGGTCAGCCGCCCCCTCTGCAAGCCTGCGGCATCGATCAGCCGGTAGGCCATGGCGCGCAGGTCTTCGTCGTGCCCGGAGGACTGCGGCAGACGGCGGGTTTTCTCCCAGCTGGTACCGCCGGCGAACCGCAGCGTCAGCGTCAGGCCGCGGGCCGCCTGCCCCCGGTGGCGCAGCAGTTGTCCGAGCTGGACGACCAGGTCGAGCAGGGCGGCACGGACTGCGGCGCCGTCCAGGGTGTGCCGGTCGAAACTGTGACGGACCGCCGCCGAGGCGGGCAGGGCGCGCGGGATGACGGGGGCGGGGATCGTTGCCGCGAGCGCGGTCGGCGGCCATGCGCCCGGCACGACCGCCCAGCAGTCGCTGCACCGTGGCCGGCGGCACCGTGGCGAGCAGGCCGACGCAGCGGATGCCGTAGTCGCGCAGGACGTTGGCGTGGCGTGGGCCGATGCCATGGAGGGCTTCCACGGGCAGCGGCGCCAGCCATTCAGTGACATGGTCCGTATCCACGGCCAGCACGCCGCCGGGTGCCCCGACCTGGCCGGAGGCGGTGGCCGCGACCGTGATCGTCGGCCCGATCCCGATCCGAACATCCACACCGAGTCGGGAGATCGTGCGGACTCGCAGCACCTCTCCCAGCCGACGCGCGTCCACGCCGTGGTAGCGCAGGGCGCCCTTCAACTCCACCAGGGCGGCAGACGGCGGCAGCGCCTGGACGACCGGAGACAGTTCAGCAAGCTGCTCCAAGACCTGCCGGAAGACCTCCTCCGGCAGCCGGTCCGGGCAGCGCACATGCATCACGGTCGACACCCCTCGTGCCGTCGCGTCCGCAGTCACAGGCCCACCTCCTCCACCCCTACGATATCGAACTAAGATTCGAACACGCGAGAGATGGGGTGGCGCTGAGCCGATCTAGAATCGGCAATGTGTTCGACGACTTGCCTCCTGACCTGGCGCGACTGCTCACCCTGAGGGTCTGGCACGCCATGTGGCTGGAGCGCATCGACCAGAAGATCGCCGCCATACGACAACGGGAAGCCCAGCGGGAGGACGGCCACAGGAACCGCCCGCCGGCCCCGGACTGGCTCGTCGAACTCGGCATCGGCGACGGGCGCCCACCCGTCCAGATCCACACCGGCGACTGCCACATGGCAGGCAAACGACACCGGCACCGTCCCGTCAGCCGCGAGGAAGCACGCCGACTCCTGGCCTCAGGACTGCACGCCTGCACCCACTGCCACCCCGACCAGCACCTCGGCATCCTCGACTAGGAACAGGCGACACCATTTCGTCCTGGTGGACGGTTCTGGGACCCTGCCGTGCCCGGAGACAGCGAGCCAACCCGTGCTGAAGCTCGCCGGCTCCCTCGTCGGCCAATGCGGGTCCACGCGTGCCTGCGCCCAGGCAGCCCCAGTGCCACTAGGGCTGCCAGTTCCTGCCCTCCTTCGTCTTGGGCCGAAAATGTGGTGGTGAGGACCTTGCCTCCAAGCGAGCCTGGGGGCGGCTGCGCTTGCGGGACGCAGCGACTGGGGACGGACCGCAAAAGGGGACGGGTATGCAGAGGTTGAAGGCCCGGATCGGCACGCTTCTCGGTGCCACGGCACTACTAATCGGCAGTGCCTTGGCCATTCCCTCTCAAGCAGACGCGAGCACAGGCGTCATCACTTACGGTTCCACTAATCACCACGGCGTTTGGTGTGTACAGCGCATCATCAATCGCCTCGGTATCTACCATCACCTCACCGAAGACGGAATCTTCGGGAACGACACCGAGAAGGGCGTGGAGACTTTCCAGATCTGGTGGGACGAGCACTACTGGAACCTGTGGATCTTGACCCGTGACGGAATCGTAGGACGTGCCACCGGGTCAGCGCTGCTAGCTGCAATCAATGGGGATAGTTACTGCGAGCAGTACCTGCCCTGAGTTCCGTACACGGCTTGGGCTTTCGTCCCACGGGTAAACAGAAGCCGCGACCGTGCAACCCAGCTCAGAGGTCGTTTTCTCCCGATGTTTCATCCCGGAATTAGTGTTTGATCCCGTGGTGTCGGGTCGCGCCAGGAGATGGTGGCTTCGCCAGTGAGGCGGCGGGCCATGAGGTCGGTCATGGCGAGGTGGATCATGGCTTCGGAGCGGGTGGGCAGGGTTTCGTAGTCGCGCGCCAGGCGGCGGTGAAACATCAGCCACCCGTAGGTCCGCTCGACGGTCCAGCGCTTGGGCAGCGGCGTGAATCCCCTGGTGCCGGAAGTGCGTTGGACGATTTCCATGTCGATGCCGAGGGTGGCTGCGTGCTCGACGAGGTGCTGGCGGTAGCCGCCGTCCACCCAGACTTTGCGGATGGTGGGGTGGGCGGCGGCCACCTGGTCGACCAGGTGGGTGCCGACGACGGAGTCCTGCACGCTCGCGGCCGTGACCAGCACCGCGAGCAGCAGTCCGAGGGTGTCGGTGACGATGCTCCGCTTGCGGCCCACGATCTTCTTGGCCGCGTCCGTGCCCTGCCCGGCGGCCGGGACACTGGTGGAGGTCTTCCCGCTCTGCGCGTCGATCACGCACGCGGACGGCTCCGCTCCCTAGCCCTCCTTCTGCCGTAACAGCCTGCGCAGTACGCCGGTGAGCTGGGTGAACACGCCGGCCTTCTCCCACTTCGCGAAGTAGCCGTAGCAGGTCTCCCAGGGCGGGAAGTCGTGTGGCAGGTAGCGCCACTGCAGCCCGGTGCGGTCGAACAGGATCGCGTTCATGATCTCGCGCAGGTCGTGCTCGGGCGGGCGCCCGATGTTCAGCGCATACCGGCGCCGCTCGGCCCGCCAGGCGCTCAGCGCTCCATCAACTCCCAGCGGGCATCGGAAAGATCACTCGGATACGCACGACGTTCAGCCATGACGTGGACGTACCGCCGACCGGGGGCGTGCGCCCAGGCGTGCGCCGCAAGCGGCGGAAGCACGGACCATGCAACGGGCGTCTTGGGATGAGACAGGCGCAAGTCGCATCCCGCCCCGGCCGTCACCCCATCCGGCGCATGTGCCGCAACCACTCCACCAGACCCGCCAAGACGCCAATCTCTGGCCGAAGAGCCCAGGGCAAAAGGCGTATCGCAGGTGAAAACGACCTCTCAGCTTGTCTTTTATCCTCTGTCCGTGTCGTACGGCGGTGACGGTTGGTTCCAGACGTCATCACACCTGCTGATGATCTGACGGAGTTCGCGGGCAGTTCGAGGCGACACGGCCTGCGTCACGGCGTCGAGGAGAGCACGCGCTTCAAGGGGATTGCCGCAGCAGTACCAGTGCACGTTGCCCCACTCGTAGTCATGCCACAGCTCGCGCTCGGGACGACGGACGTAGTCCTTCCACAAGCGCACGGCTGCGCTGACGTCGCCTGGCTGCAGATAATTCCGGGTGTGCTCGAGACGGTGGATCTCTGACAGCGCACGCGAGGACAGGCCGTCGATGACGGGGTTTGCGTCTGGTGTCCGGTGGCGGCGGGAGATGCCGGCCCGGATGTGTCCTGGCCGTCTACGCGGCATGGACCTTTCGGTTCGTCGTCATGCCGAACATGGTGCCATGGCTCCGAACGACACCTCGAACGGGTTCGCCCGTCTGGGGATTCGCCGGGCAAGCGGACGGCCAGGCTACGGGCTCGGCGACCAGCCCCGCCGCCTGCCACGCAAGCCGGCGGTCCGCGACAGCGGCAGCGGCAAGTGCGTGTGCACCTCGTCCAATAGCACCACCCGCGGCCCCGCCCCGGGTATCCAGCCCAACACCCGTCCCAGGACCGACCCGGCACTGACCCGGTTGAGCATCTCCGTGGTGGTGAAGAGCAACTTGGGAGCATCGTGACACAGCGACTGCCGCGTCAGCGCCACCATTCACGGGCCACCTCCCGCAGTCGGCTCGAGCCCACCTTGTCCCCGGACAGCGACAACTTCACCTGGGGGTAGTGGTCCGCCATCCACTGCTGCACCCGCTCCTGGACGCCCGCATCCATGCCATACACCAGCACATGCGCCGGCGAGATGGTGACCGTGCTGTCGCTGCCGGGCTCCGAGCGACTCGACGGGTTGTCCGACGAGCCACATCCCGGTGTGCCCCGCACCATCACAGACGCCCAGGTGGAAGAGGTGGTGGTGCGCACTCTCGAAGAGGTGCCCGAGGGTGCCACCCACTGGTCGAAGCGGGAGCTGGCGAAGCGGGTGGGGATCTCCCCGACGAGCGTGCTGCGGATCTGGCGGGCCTTCGGCCTGCAGCCCTGGCGCACGCAGGACTTCAAGATTTCCCCGGACCCGCTGCTGATCGACAAGATCCGCGACGTGGTCGGGCTGTATCTCGCCCCGCCGGCGAACGCGGCAGTTTTCGCGGTGGACGAGAAGCCGCAGATCCAGGCCCTGGAGCGGACCGCACCGGTGCTGCCGATGGTGCCCGGCACCCCTGAGCGGCGCAGTTTCGACTACGTCCGGCACGGCACCGTGGACCTGTTCGCCGCCCTGAACACCGCCACCGGCAAGGTCATCGGGAAGCTGTCGGCGACGCATCGGGCGGTGGACTTCCGCGACTTTCTCGATGAGATCGACCGCCAGACCGATCCCAGCCTGGCGGTGCACGTGATCTGCGACAACTGTGAGGATCATGGTGTGTCGCAGGGGGCCGGAGCCTGACCCGTGCGACAACTGGCCGCAGCTGCCTTGGAGTGGAA
>NZ_JBIWIM010000031.1:0-27566 GCF_044764595.1 Streptomyces sp. NPDC093984
GTCGGTCAGCAACGGACCGAGACTTCCGTGCCAGCCGTCATCTCACGCCTGATCAGTGGAAACCGCACATGAGGTTCGGTAAGAGAACGACCTCTAACAGCGAGGAACCAATGTCATGAGATGGCACACTTACTGATCGTTTCAGAATGCCGCTCGACAGGATGCCGGAAGCCCCTGTGTGACAATCGCTTCGAGCGTGGACCGGGGGGGCCACATGGAACGGAGCTCGGCTGCGGAAGAACCGCACGTGGTGACAGCGCGTGATTTCGTGATCGGTTACATCGATGCCCTCAACGCGGTTGGTGTGGCCATGAGAGCGGCGATCACCCCGCTTGAACGGCTTGGGGACATGCGCAGCCTGGTCCGTTCGCACCGGATCATCAGCCGCAGCGGCGAAATCGGTACCTACTCCTACCAGGTCCACGGAGCAGGCTGCCTCTTCATCAGCGACAACGGCACCGAGATCGACGTGGACTTCGCGGCCGACGGCAGGGAGATCTTCGATTTCTGGCGGCTGCGCTGCTATGGGCAGAGTTTGCCTGAGCCTCATGACCCCACGGAACAGGACTTGCGGTCCGCAGTGGAGTCGCTGAAGCCCCTGCTGGTCGAGGTGCGGCCAGGGTGGTTCAGCGTGGCTGAGACTTCAGCATGAGACCGGCGTGTCAACTGGCGGTTGATGATCTTCGTCGGCAGGGTCTGCGGGGTGTCCGATGTTCTTGTCCCTGATGACCTGTGGAAGCGCATAGCCCCCTGCTGCCACCGCAGCCCGAGCGAAGGCGCCGGCACCCAGACCGGCTTCGGGTGCTGGACCGCGTTGCACTGGCGGGGCTGCCTGCCCGTGCTGTCTAGTGCTGTGACCGCGTAGGTTCGCAGGGTTGGTGGTTGTGGCGGTTGGATGTGCGGTGACGTCCGATCCGACCACTGGAGGCGCGGTGGCCGAGCCTGTCCGTGTGCGCAGACTGACCGACCAGGAGGGGCAGCGGCTGCAGCAGATCGTGCGCCGCGGCAGCACGAGTTCGGTGCGTTATCGGCGTGCGATGATGCTGCTGGCCTCGGCCGGCGGAAACCGGGTGCCGGTGATCGCCCAGCTGGTGCAGGCCGACGAGGACACGGTCCGGGATGTGATCCACAGGTTCAACGAGATCGGCCTGGCCTGCCTGGACCCTCGGTGGGCGGGAGGCCGTCCCCGCCTGCTTAAGCCTGAAGACGAGGACTTCGTCATCCAGACGGCCACCACCCGCCCCACCAAGCTCGGCCAGCCCTTCACCCGCTGGTCACTGCGCAAACTCGTCGCCTACCTGCGCAAAGTCCACGGCCGGGTCATCCGCATCGGCCGCGAAACATTACGCTGCCTGCTCGCCCGGCGCAGCGTCACTTTCCAGCGCACCAAGACGTGGAAGGAGTCACCCGACCCGGAAGGCGAGACGAAGCTGGACCGGATCGAGGAGGTGCTGGACCGCTTCCCGGACCGGGTCTTCGCGTTTGACGAGTTCGGCCCGCTCGGGATCCGGCCCACCGCAGGCTCGGGCTGGGCCGGGCAGGGGCAACCCGACCGGATGCCCGCCACCTATCACCGCACCCACGGGGTGCGCTACTTCCACGGCTGCTACTCGGTCGGCGACGATACTTTGCGGGGCGTCAATCGCCGCAGGAAGGGTGCCAGAAACACGCTGGCCGCGATGAAGTCGATCCGCGCCGCCCCGCCCGACGGCGCACCGATCTACGTGATCCTGGACAACCTGTCCGCCCACAAGGGCGCCGGCATCCGCCGTTGGGCGAAGAAGAACAAGGTCGAGCTGTGTTTCACCCCGACCTACGCGTCGTGGGCGAACCCGATCGAGGCGCACTTCGGACCGCTGAGGCAGTTCACCATCGCCAATTCGAACCACCCCAACCACACCGTGCAGACCCGGGCCCTGCACGCCTACCTGCGCTGGCGCAACGCCAACGCTCGCCACCGCGACGTCTTGGCCGCCGAACGCAAGGAACGTGCTCGCATCCGCAGCGAGAAGGGCATCCGCTGGGGCGGACGCCCTATCAAAGCCGTCGCCTGATCAAGCCAGCGATCTATGCCGCCACGGCGCCAGCAGTCGGCGCGGACGAGTGTCGGACATGTGGTCCTGGTGCCGGATGGAGCCTCAACGCCGGGCGTGGCGGATCTTCAATCGTCCGAATCCCATGGCCCCTGAGATGCGGATCGTCGGTCCGCCAGGTCGGGAACGCCGCGGGGCCTTGTAGCGCAGGTCCTTCCACTCAGTGCGCAAACCCTCGACGTCAACGACCGCGTCGCGAGGCACGGTGATTCTGGCCCCGCCGGTTCCGAGTTGCAGCTCGATGTCGACGACCGGATGTTCGATGATCGCCCGGGACAGATCCAGGCGCACCCTTCCGTATGCGGACTCGACCTTGAGGATCCGAGGTACCCGCCATGCGCCGCGCCGCTGGATCCGTCCGCCGGCGGCGGAGATCGTTGACGTGGTGCCCGGGTGCTCCTCCGGGAGTGAGGCCAGAGCTGGCACGAGCTCGTTGTGCGCCTTGGCGGTGAGCACCTGGTGGAGGCGTTTGTCCAACTCCTCGTGCGAGATGAGCCCTTCGGTGTATGCCTCCTGCAGGCGCTGCACGGCCGCATCGCGGTCGTCTTCGCCGATCAGCGGCGGCGAGCCTTCTGGTAAGGGGGTCACCGTTTCACCCTACTGCCGTGCCGGCGATGCGAACGCGCCAACGTCCGTAGCGGGCAAGGCATCCGATGGGGAGGCCGCCATGATCGTCCGACCCGGCGAACCTATGCGGTCACAGCACTAGAGATTGAACGTGGCCACGACGGGTGAGTGGTCGGAAGGCTTGTCGTGCGGTGCGGCCGGCTGCGTGGCCGCCACGCTCGGCAGCTTGTTGGTCCAGGTGGAGGTCTTCTCGAACTTCCCCACAAGGGAGTGGCTGATCAGTATGTGGTCGATGAGTTCAGGCTGGCTCTCGAAGACGCGGGAGTAGCCGCCTTGTTCCAGGACGCGCGGGGCGTTCAAGGCTTCGGTGCTGCGCCAGGAGCGGGCCGTCGCGCGCTGTGAGCGGATCACCGTTGCGGTGGATCTGCGTGAGGACTGGCCAGGCGCGCTGGCCGCCGCAGGGCACGACCCGGCCGTGCCGACCGCGTGGATCGCCGAAGGACTGCTGATCTATCTGCCCGAGGACGCGGTGGAGCAACTGCTGGCCAGGATCAGCAGGCAGTCGGATGGGGCTGATGTTGGGCTCGCGCGGCGTGATCGAGCGCTTCGGCGCGGACGCCGAGCCGGGATCGGCAGCGTCCGTGTGGGTCTCGGAGATGCCCGACGACCCGGTGGGCTGGCTGGCCGGGCACGGCTGGGAGGCCGACAGCCACACCCTGCGCGAGCGCGCTGCCGCCTACGCCCGCCCGATCAGCGCCCCGCCGCAGCACGAGGAGCGGCCCAGCGGACTGATCTCGGCGGTCCGCCGGTAGAGCGCCTCCCGGTTCGCAATCTCCGCTGCGGATCAAACACTGTGACCGCCCGTCCGCGTGTTCTCCTCGATCAACGCCCCGGGGGGGGAGCGGGCATTCCCACTCCCCCGGGGGCCGTCCACGGGGCCGCCCGAGTGTGACTCGGGCGGGACTGAACCGGTGGGGTCACACGCGGTGTCAGGAGGCGAGCACGCGCGCGTGGAGCTCCGTCACGATCTTGCGTGCCGAGGAGATCGCCCCGTGCTGCCAGGCGTCCAAGTAGCTCAGGTAGTCACCGGCGAAGTACACATTGCCCTGCGCCGTGTTGAGCGGCGCGTACGCCGGCGCGTCGGGACCTCCGGGCATCGAGTGCCAGGCCCCCTCGAGGTACGGGGCGAGCTTCCACTGATGGGAGAAGGAAGCAGCCAGCTCGGTACGGTACTTGTCGCCGTGGATCATGACGCCCTGCGCGACGGCACGCTCCAGCCGTTCGGCCGGGGTGAGCGCCGAGTACACGTCCGAGTGGGCACCGGTGTTGTAGTAGCCGATGATCAGGCCACGGTCGCCGAGGTGGCCGTAGGACGGGTACCAGATGTGGTCCAGGTCCATGTCGGTCTCGGTGATACCGCCGAAGATCTTGAAGTCCTTCTCCCACCAGCGGCTCTTGTACTCGAGGCCGATCTTGGAGGCGTTGGAGGGCTTCACGGCGAGGAGCGCGGTCTGCACCTCGGTGCCGAGGTTGTGCGGGGTTTTCGCGAGGATGTGCGGTGCCAGGGTGGCGATGCAGTAGTCGGCCTCGACCACCCGGGTACGGCCGTCCTGGGTGTAGGTGACGACCACACCGTCCGTGGTGTTCTTGATGTCGGTCACGGCCGCGCCGGTGCGGATCTTCTCGTGTCCGATGGCGCGCGCGAATGCCTGGGGTATCTGGTCCATGCCGCCGACCGGCTGGAACATCAGCATCGCCTGGTCGTAACCGAATTCGAAGGAGAAGTAGCGGCCCACGTTGGACGCGAAGACGTCCGACAGCGACGGAACATCGCCGAGTTCCTCGCCGGGCGTGCCGGAGGCGCCGGGGTCGACGGTGAACCCGCGGTGTTCGGTGCCGGTGTACGTGTAGTCGGCGCCGAGGGAGCCGTAGCTCTTGAGGAAGGTCAGCAGCCGCTCCTTGTCGTCGGCCGTCAACTCGCCGTCGAGAGCCCCGGCGTTGGTCGCCTTGGAAAGCAACTCGGAGACATAGCCGTACACGTCGGCCTTCGCGGTCCGGTACCGGACCGGCTTCGTCATGCCCTTGCCCGGGTTGTAGATGAGCGCGCTGGCATTGGTGTTGGTGAAGACCTCGACCGGTACGCCGAGTTCGCGGCAGTAGTCGAGGGTGACCATCCACTGGGCGAGGCGCGCCGGCCCCGCGTTCATGTACTGGCCCTTGCTGAAGCGGGCCGTCTGGCTGACGCCGTTGATGTCCGTGAGGCTGTCGCCGCCGCGGATGGTGAGGTTTCGGCCGCCGACGCGGTCCCGAGCCTCGAGGATCGTACAGTCGTAGCCTGCCTTCCCCAGCTCGTAAGCGGAGGCGAGACCCGCGATGCCGCCTCCGATGACAACCACTCTGGCAGGCTTGCCGCCGCGCCCCTGAAGAGTGAAGTCGCTGCGGCGCGGCGCCTGGAAGGGCGCCTCCTTCTCCGCCGCGTAGGCGGCCGTGGGCGCGAGGCCGAGGGCCCCCATGGTAGCGAACATGGCTCCGGCGCCACCGGCGACACCGACGCGGCGCAGGAACGCTCGGCGACTCGTTCCCGGCCCGACCTGAGGCTGTGCCATGACTGGGCTCCCCTTTCGATCTTGAATGAAGACCGGGGAAGCCTCCCAATGACCGGTTACGGCCCATGGGTTATTGATGTAACCCACACGTTTCTACAAGCTCGCGCCCCGAAGAGACGCGGGGCTGTATCGATGGGCGGCTCCGTAGCCTGGGCACGAGCAACCACAACCAAGGCAGCTGCCGGACGTCCGAACTGGCGCATCGTCCGCTACGCGGACGACTTCGTCGTCCTGACCGACGGCAAACGCGATGACGTCGAAGCGCTACGCGAGGACACCGCCGACGTGCTGCAACCGCTCGGCCTTCGTCTCTCCGAGGCGAAGACGCAGGTGATGCACATGCCGGACGGGTTCGACTTCTTGGGGACCCGCGCACGCTCGCACCTGCGGCCAGGTCACCCACACGACGCGGAAAATTGCCCTGGCCAAGAGACATACACGCATCTGAGCGCATCGAGGGGAACGATCGATGGAAGGAGCGGGACGGATGGGGCGTAGAGCGCTGCTTGCCTGCGGCACCGTCGCTCTCGCGGGATGTTCATCGATGAGGGCCGCCCCGGCGGCGCTCATCGCTTCGCCAATGCGGCGGTCGACCACACCTGCCGCGACATTCGCCAGTCTGATGGAAGGCAACGAGCGCTGGGTGAGCGGAGCCCTTCACCACCCCGACCGGGACCCGAACCGGCGTCAGCTCCTGACCCAGGAGCAGGAGCCTTTCGGGGCGATCCTTTCATGCATCGACTCCCGAGTGCCGCCTGAACCTCTCATCGACACCGGGCTGGGGGATCTTTACGTGATGCGCCCAGGCGGGGAGGCGGTCGGCCCGGTGGTCACTGGTTCTGTCGAGTACGAGCCCATGACCAGTGGCACTCCGCTCATCGTGGTCCTCGGGCATCAGCGCTGCGGCGCCGTCAAAGCGGCGTACAAATCCCTTCGCTACGGCAAACCACTGCCCGGCAACCTGCAGTCGATCGTCAAGGCTCTGCAGCCGGCATACAAGCAGGCAGTGAAGGAAGGCGGTGCCCATCCGGTCGAGACCATGGCCCGTGCCCAGGTCGAGCTGACCGCCACCGATCTGCGTTCCAACCAGGACCTCGCCCCACTCGTGGGAAAGGGGCGCCCTTGCCGTGGTGGGCGCCCACTACTCGCTCGACACCGACAAGATCGACGTTCTCGCAGGCGCCCCTTCCTGAACCGTTCGTACGAGAAGGCCATCAGCGAGGCGCTGGGCGGCTTCGGGCTGTGAGGACAGCTCGAGGCCGTCGAAACTCAAGAACATCGCGTCCCGGCTGAGGGGGGCGAGTGGCTCCCGAGCAGCGGCCGAAGTGCTCTCCGTTCGTTCTCGTGGAGAAAGCCATCCGGGGTAGTCGCAGGGATGCCTTTCACCAGTCCGGCGGGGGATCGGAGCAGGGCCGGCATGCGGGAGCGGTCCGAGGACGCCCCGACCGCCCGCAACGTCCCGTCCGGCGGTCACGAGGGCAACGACCCCAACGGCGTCGGGGTGTTCGTCGCGAAGGGCGACGGCAACCCGGACCAGATCCTCGCCAAGCCCGCGCCGGGTGCGGCGTCGGCCGACGGTGGCGTGAAGGTCTTCCCGGGACTGCACCGCCGCCTCGTCGCGGAGGGCGTCGACAACCACGGGACGCCGGTGACAGTCGCACCAAAGTCCGTGCTGTGGACCGCGAACGGAGCACCCGTCGAGACGGCATGCTCACGGCACGGCCCCGCCCGGCGCATCGCACCATCAGGGGCCGATGCGCCTGTGCGGGACAAGCAGACGCAGGTGAGGGTCTCCGTCCTCGGCACGGTCAACAGCGTGCAGATGTCGTCCCAAGGCCCGGCGATCGCCGACGCGACGCCCGCACGATCACCTGGTGACGCGAACCACAGCCAGGATCCCGGGCCGGCTCGAAAGCCCCGCACCGGCAGCCGGTCTCATGGACCGGCCCCCCCGGAAGACCGGCATCGCCTCTTGCCTCATCGGAATCTCCTTGCGTGGAAACCCCGTCCTTCAGGGCGGGGAGGAAACGCATCCTCGGAGCGGACCGCGCGGCGGTGGAGATCGTTCCGCCATCCGCGCAACGAGCGCTGCTCACACGGGAGTTGATACGATGTGAGGAATGGCGCAGCAGGTCAAGCGGGCTTTCAAGTACCGCTTCTACCCCACCGACGAGCAGGCAGCCGAGCTGTCCCGCACGTTCGGCTGCGTCCGTCTCGTCTACAACAAGGCGCTGGAGGAACGCACTCGCGCTTGGTATGGCGAGCAGCGCCGGATCTCCTACGTGCAGTCGTCGGCCGCGCTGACAGAGTGGAAGAAGACCGAGGAACTCGCGTTCCTGTCCGAGGTGTCCTCCGTCCCGCTCCAGCAGGCGCTCAGGCATCTCCAGACGGCGTTCGGGAACTTCTTCGCCAAGCGCGCGAAGTACCCGCGCTTCAAGTCGCGGAAGAAGTCCCGTGCTTCGGCGGAGTACACCCGCAGCGCCTTCACGTGGCGCGACGGCCGTCTGACGCTGGCGAAGATGTCCGAGCCGTTGGATATCCGTTGGTCGCGTCCCCCTCCCGGATGGGGCGGTGCCGACGACGGTGACCGTGTCCCGCGACAGCGCGGGCCGTTGGTTCGTGTCGATGCTGTGCGACGACTACATCGCTCCGGCTCTGGCCACCGTGAACGCGGTCGGTATCGACGCGGGCATAGCCAGCCTCGTGACCTTGTCCACCGGGGAGAAGGTCGCAAACCCCCGACATGAGCGCCGAGACCGCGACCGCCTCGCGAAGGCGCAGCGGGAGCTGTCGCGGAAGGCGAAGGGCTCCGCGAACCGGGAACAGGCTCGCAAGCGGGTCGCGAAGATCCACGCGCGGATCGCCGACCGGCGCCGCGACTTCCTGCACAAGCTGTCGACTCGTCTCGTCCGTGAGAACCAAACGGTCGTGATCGAGGACCTCACCGTCCGCAACCTGCTGAAGAACGGCAAGCTCGCGCGCGCCATCTCCTACGCGTCGTGGACGCAACTCCGGTCGATGCTGGAGTACAAGTGCGCCTGGTACGGGCGTGAACTCGTCGCGATCGACCGCTGGTTCCCCAGCTCGAAGCTGTGCGGGGCCTGCGGCACGGTCCGCGAGAAGTTGCCGTTGAACGTCCGCGAGTGGACGTGCGACTGCGGAGCCGTGCATGACCGCGACGTGAACGCGGCGCGCAACATCCTGGCCGCCGGGCTGGCGGCGTCTGCCTGTGGAGACGGTGTAAGACCTCAACGGGAATCCTCCCGGACGGGGCGGTCGTCGGTGAAGCAGGAACCCCAGCGGGTGACCGCTGGAATCCCCCGCCTTTAGGCGGGGGAGGAAGTCAACCTCTGCATCGACCGGTGTTGCGCCGCGGTCACGGCCCTGTGAACGGTGACTGTCGGCGGCCGGCAGCCAGCGCACTAAGGCGATCGCCGATGACGGAGACAGCAGGCCGGGGCTCGTTCGCGTAGTACCAGGGCTTGCGTCGGCGCAGCAGCGCCTCGCCGTGCTCGCTCCAGGTGAATCCGGGCTTGCGCAGCACCTTTCGGAACACCACGTCGACGGTCTCCGGGTGGGCGGCAGCCAGCCGGCGGATCGGCAGCGGCCCGATCGACTCCTCGCGCAGGTATGTGCGCAGCAGGTCCTGGTACTGCCTTCGGCCCCCGAGTGCCGGGTCCCTGAAGAGGTCCTGGAGCATTCCGTAGTCCGCGTAGAAGTTGAGCCCGTCGACCTGGTCGTAGATGACACCGATGGTGTCCGAGACCGCCAGGTCCGTCGGCAACGCGAAGAAGGGGAGGTCCAGGCCGGGCAGGCGCCTGCCTCGGGCGCGGTGTGGCTGTCGGGCGACGGTGGCCTCTTGGCGGTGGCGGTAGTAGGCGTTGAGGAGATCCTCGGCTTCGGCAGGCGGAAGCGCCAGTTCGTCGCCGCCGCAGAACTGGACGAACTCGGCCCGGTCCTCCCGCATCGCCTGCCACCCCTGCTCGATCTTCTGGGGGTTGCGGAAGACGAGTTCGGGTCGGCTGGTGGCCAGTTGGAGAGCGGCTTGGGCGATCTCGGTCGCGCTCGACTTGGGATAGCTCGACATCACCCCGGACACCAGCCACGCCCCGTCGGCCGAGTGAACCGGTACCAGACAGGTGTGAAGGAAGTCCCCCTTGGACACTCCTCGGAACGCCGCCCGCCCGATATTCGAGTACGTGCGGTACTCCAGGTCGTCGACCAGGTTCAGCAGAACGACGGCATCCGTTTCCATGCGCTGGATCTCGAAGATGCCCTCGACCGGGTCGCGCCAGCCGAGCAGCATATCCCGGTCGGCCGCGGTCAAGTCCTTTCGCCCGGCGACGAACCGGTCCACCACGGTGGAACCGTCCGGCAGGCGGTACCGCAGGATGAAGTGGTCGACGATCCGGATCGCGTCGCCCTCGTCCAGCTGCCGCTCAGGCCCTGCGACCTCCAGCAGGAGGGGCGTCAACCACCGGTCGAAGCGGGAACTCTGCCCGAAGGCGACCAGTTGCTCCTTCAACTCGGCACTGCGCTCGATGAGGTCGCTCAGCGACCGTTCGCCGGCTTCCTGGTGCGTGCCCTGTTCGGCATCAGCCATGTTCAGCCCTTCCACAAACCGGTTCCGCGTAAGTACGAGGTGCCCGGCTCAACCGGCCCATTGACGGTAGGCCTCGATCCACTGCGCGCCCTCGGGCACCGGGCTGGGCAAAGGCAGATCCAGGATTCCGATCGACTGCCCCATGCCGCCGCGAGAGCACAGGGCGACGATCCTTCCGTCCGGCGTGAGGTCGACGCCGCCCACGGTCACCTCGACACCGAGAACCACGGTGGTGAAGGGCAGGTCGAGAGGCTCCTCAAGCAGGGTGAACAGACCGGTCAGCTGCTCGTCCTCGTTGTAGGCGTCGACAGTCGCCTCTTCGATCATCGCCTGGAGCTCGGCCGTGTCCCATGCGCTCATGGGGCAACACTAACGACCCCCGGAGTGACGCCGGGCGGCCATGACATCGCTGATGGCACAACTTGTTCAACGTTGCTGCCGACACTCGCCGTTGCCGTCGGCTCGGGCATCATCGCCGTATGACGGGTGGGGTGGATGTGCGGGCGGCGGCGGGCGAGTTCGACCGGGGCTCGTGACGGAAGACGAGACGAGTCGGCTGCCGAGGACCCCGGCTCATGGAGTTCGGCACCCCGCGCCCGGGCAGTAACAAGGGCGGCAGTGCCAGCAAGGACATCATGTACCACCACGTCTCCGGCGAGTGGCCGCTGGCCGCTCCCCTACGCGGTATGGATCCTCGGGTCGCCTCGGCCGAACTGCGCGGGGAGTTCGTGCAGGCATTCGACTCCGTAGCGGCAGGCGACTTCGACCCCGTGGACGATCACGAAGGGTGTGGCCGACCCGCCGGTGCGCGGCGATGGCAGCGTCCACGATCCATACGTCCAGGCCTGGCTCACGGCGGCGGCCGCGCAGGACGGGGGCGGGGTGGCGGTGGGCTTCGGCGAGCAGGTGCCGCGGGTGGAAGCAGCCACAGTGCATCCAGGCAGCCGAGGCTGACAAGAAAGGCCCACTCTACGAAGCCCTGGGTATTACCATCAGCTACGAACACGCAACGAGACCACGACCGCCAGGTCGAGGCCCTCGTCACCGTATCGGCAATCGTTGTGTCAGAGGGGCGAGTTGACGGCTGACGATACGGTCGCGGTCGCGCGAGGACAGCTCCGGCTAGAAGATGCTCGCCCGGCGCTTCCACGTGCGCTTCAGCCTGGCGCAGACCTGGCGCATCCTGCGCCAGATGGGCTGGACGGTGCAGGTGCCGGTGCGGCGGGCTGCCGAACGGGACGAGGATGCCGTGGCCACGTGGATCAAGGAGACGTGGCCGCGGGTGGAAAGACGGTGAGGGACCAGGACGCCTGGCTCTGCTTCGCAGACGAGGCAGGGCAGCTGCTGCGGCCGCCCAAGGCGTGCACCTGGTCCCGCCGTGGCAGTCCGCCGCTGGTCAGAGTCCGGGCGGCCGGCTCGGGCCGCATCTCCCTGGCGGGCGTGGTCTGCCGCAAGGCTGATCAGCGCACGCGGCTGGTCTTTCGGATGCTGGTCCACCACGGCCGCAAAGGTGAGAAGAAGGGCTTTCGGGAGCGGGACTTCGCCGCGTTACTGGACGCCGCCCACCAGCAGCTCGGCGGCAACATCGTGCTGTTATGGGACAACTACAGCCACCACGTCGACGCCGCCATGCGCGAGCTGATCGGGAAACGGCCGTGGCTGACGGTCTTCCGCTTCCCCACCTACACGCCCGATCTCAACCCGGCCGAGGGTGTGTGGGCGCACCTGAAGAGGAGCCTGGGCAACCTTGCCCCGTGCAGCATCAATGACCTGGCCGGACTGGTCCGCACCCGCCTCAAACGGACGCAGTACCGGCCCGACCTGCTTGACGGATTCATCGCCGAGACCGGACTCATCCCGGCACCGCCATGACGTCACCCCGAACCGAAATTCTCAGTAGCAGAGCCGGGTCGACGACTGGGCTGGCGCACCTGCTTCGTCCCCCTTCGGTGTGAGGTGGCGGTGGTCTACGGCGTCTCCTGATCGTGCTGGTAGGCGGCGAGGAGGAAGAGCCAGATCTCGCTGACGGTGGGGAAGGGGGCGATCGCGTGCCTGAGCCGTTTGAGCGGGATCTCGCCGGCGACCGCGATGGTTGCCGAGTGCAGGAGCTCGCTCACGCCGGGGCCGACGAAGGTCACTCCGAGGAGGACTTCCCGGTCGAGGTCGACGACCAGCCTGGTGTGCCCCTGGTAGCCGTCGGCGTAGAGATTGGCGCCCTGGGCAGCGTTGAAGTCGAGGTCGACGGTCTTGATGCGGTACCCGGAGCGTTCCGCCTGCTCGGCGCTCAGGCCCACCGCAGCCGCCTCGGGATCGCTGAAGAACACCTGGGGTACGGCGTGCTGGTCGGCGGTGGTGGCGTGGTCGCCCCAGGGCGTGTCGTCGAGCGGGCGGCCGGCGGCACGGGCGCCGATGGCGTCGCCTGCGGTCCGGGCTTGGTATTTGCCCTGATGGGTGAGCAAGGCACGATGGTTGACGTCGCCGAGGGCGTACAGCCAGTCACCGTCGACCCCCTGTACCAGGCAGGTGGTGTCCACATCGAGCCAGGAGCCGGGGGTGAGGCCGACCGTGTCCAGGCCGATGTCGTCCGTGGCGGGGGTGCGGCCGGTGGCGCACAAGACCTCGTCGGCCTCCAGCTCGTCGCCGTCGTCGAGGGTGAGGGTGACCGGCCCCTCCGGGTCCGGGCGGCGCAGGGCGGTCACCTGCACGCCGATCCGCACATCCGCGCCCGCCTCGCTCAATCCCTGAGCGACCAGTTCGCCAGCGAAGGGTTCCATGCGGGGGATCAGGCGGCGCCGGGCGAGCAGGGTGACCTGGGAGCCGAGGTCCTGCCAGAGGGTGGCCATCTCGATGCCGACTCCGCCGCCGCCGATGATGGCGAGGCGAGTGGGCACGGTGCTGGATTCGGTGCCCTGCCGGCTCGTCCAGGGACGGGCCTCGGCGATGCCCGGGATGTCGGGCAACGCCGGTCGGCTGCCGGTGGCGATGGCCACTGCGTGCCGGGCCGTGAGGGTCTGCCGGGCGCCGTCGTCACGGGTGACGCTGACCCGTCGGGGCCCGTCGAGACGGCCGTGGCCACGGAAGAGGTCGGCTCCGATGGACTTGAGGAACAGAGCCTGTCTGGTGTCGTCCCAGTCGGAGACAGAGCGGTTGCGACGGGCGAAGACGCCATCGGCGTCGACCCGACCGGTGACGGCCTGCCGGGCACCGTCCACGCGCCGCGCGTCGGCGAGCGCGATGACCGGCCGCAGAAGCGCCTTACTGGGCACGCAGGCCCAGTACGCGCAGTCACCGCCGACCAGTTCCCGTTCCACGACCGCTACGGAGAGGCCGGCGGCACGGCTGCGGTCGGCGACGTTCGCACCGGCCGGGCCTGCGCCCAACACGACCACGTCGTAAGGCACTCCTTCCTGGGTTCCGTGCGATTCGCTCATGTTTTTCCTCGCATTCCTGGGAGTGCCTGACGACGGTCGAGGCGGTGGTGATGTTGTCCGTCGGGCCTGGTCGGACGGGCCTGGGCCGGGGGCTCCCCGACCAAACCAGAGCGCGTCGGTCAGGCGTCGGTGTGCAGGGTGACGACCGGCCATTCGATGTCGGTATCGGCGAGGACGTTGAAGTAGTTCGTGAGGATGTTCAACGCCAGATTGCCGACGACCACGGCGATCTCGGCGTTCGGTGACGCCCACGGCCCCGGCAGCCCTGAGCTGCGTCTCACCGATGTGGCCGCGGGCAATGGTCTCGGACAGGGCCAGCACTGCGGTGGCGTGCGGGACGGCGGACTCGCGCGGCGGGCACGCCCCAGTCCCCCGGCGCCGACCTCGGCGACGCGCGCCCCTATGTAAGTGTGGGCGGACAGGCAGTAGGTGCAATTGTTGTACTCCGCGTTGGCGCTCGCCAGTCGTTCCCGGACCGGGACCGGAATCATGGTCCCGCTCAGAGCGCCGGACAGGGCAAGCCAGCCCTTCACCAGGGCCGGACTGTTGGCCATGACCTTGGCCATGTTGGGCACGGACCCGAGTGCCCGGCGCACCTCGCCGAGCGCCTCGGCGGCGGCGCCGGTCGCCTCGGCAGACTGGATCAGAGGAAACCGTGACATGACGGACGTCAGTGGCTGTGGTCGCGGGTGCGGATTTCCGGTGTCAATGCTCGCTGGGAGAGGGGCGGAATTTACCGCCGCTCGCAGCAACCGGGAACGCCTCGGTGCGCCGCCTGGGCCATGTAACGGTCCGGTGCCCGCCGGCCGTCGCACGTGGTCCATACGCGTCACGAAGAGCCGTCATAAGTGCCGCATTGGGCCGCATTGGGCCGCATTGGGCCGCATTGGGCCGCATTGGGCCGCATTGGGCCGCATTGGGCCGCATTGGGCCGCAGCAGACCATAACCGCGCCCTGGTAGAGCGGCGCACCCCGCCAAGACTCCGGCCACGCACGAAGCCCTCGCGCTTATGGCGGCTATCGAAATCGCCAATGACTAGGACGGAATCATCGACAAGGACATTCGCTTTCGACTCACGTCACCTCACGAACGAGGTGACGGGACAACGGAAGCGGCACGGCCGCACCCGGTGCCCTCTCATCCGATACATACGAAGGACGTCCTCATGAGTTCTGTTGATCTGGCTGGACGTGTGGCCCTGGTGACCGGAGCGACCAGCGGTATCGGCGCCGCAACTGCAGCGCTGCTTGCCGAGCGGGGCGCGCACGTGCTGGTCACGGGGCGTGACAGGTCCCGCGGCGAAGCCGTGGTCGCCTCTCTCCGTGACCGGGGCGGCAAGGCGGACCTCCGAAAACCGCCGGGCGGTCGTCCCGTCAGCCGCCCTCGGCCCCAGCCACCAGGGACGAGGGCGGCCAAACACTCAATCGCCGCCGGTGAGGCCGGGCCGGCCCTCTCAGCTGCCCGCCGACCGGTCGAGTGCGGCGATGAACCGACCCAGGTCGCGCCGTCTCGAATCGGCCGGCCACACGGCCCAGGTGCGCCGCACGAGCGGATGCCCGACCAACGGCGACCACGTCACATGGCCGGGCAGCGGCTGCTGCCAGTGGGGCGGGGCCAGGGTGAAAGCGCGTCCGGCACCCACGGCAGCCAGCTTCACATCGGCGATCAAAGCCTGTCCCTCCGGAGCCTCGGGGCCGAGGTCGAGGCCGTGGCCGCGCAGGACTGCGGTCAGTTCGTCGTACCATGCGGGGCTGCCGAAGCGGGGAAACCCGACCCAAAAGGTGCCGGGCCTGCACCCGGGTGTCCGGATGGGCCTCGGCCAGCTCCGCCAGTGGTGCATCGAGCAGCTCTGAGGGCAGTTCCAGCGGGATCCCGATCCGCAGAGCCCCTCCTCCTGGACCGGTGTATGCGGCCATCGCCCGCAGCGCCTGGTCATGCCGGGCCTGGACGGCACGGGCCTCGCCGAGCAGGGCCGTACCGGCTTCCGTGGCGCGCACGCCCGTACTGCCGCGCACCAGCAGCTTCACGCCGAGCTGCCGCTCGAGTCCGCTGACTGTCCGGGAGAGCACCGACTGGCTGATGTGCAGCCGACGTGCCGCCGCGGACAGCCCGCCTTCCTGCATCACCGCGACGAACGCCCGCAGCTCCCGCAATTCCATGATCCCATGCCATCACACCCAACCGCCGGCGTCACGCTCGAGCCGAGGACGCCGTATCCCAGCCATGCAGTCCCGCATCTCCCCGCGCCCGCGGTGACGACCGCCGTCACCCTTGAAAGGGTGCCACCCGCCGGCAGCGCTCACGCGTGCACCAGCCGGCACAAAGGCAAGCAGATCGCCGCCGAGCGGCACTTCCTGCTGGTCGGCGAATGCAAACTGATCTGATCTCTCACGGCAACGTCGCCGCGATGGCAGCCGCCGGGATGTTGTTCGTCGCCCCGCTGACCCAGAGCCTGCGCCCTACCGAACTGTTCATCACCCTGGACCCCGCCCAGGCCCGGCCGCACCGTGCGGAGCACTACGTGGTCACCGTCGGGCAATGCCCTACCAGCCCCGGTACACCTGGGCAGACTCGCGCCTGGTCACAGACCCGACAGGATAACCTAAGAGCCCAAGCGAGACGTGATGAGCCCCGGGCGCAGAACCTCGAAGTCCGTCGGCCACGGCTTGTTGTCAGAGGTTCGGGAAGGCCTCGGTCAGGGCCGTGAGCACATGGTCCGCCTGGGCGGCGCGAAGCTCCTCGGCGGTGTAGCGGCCGCTGGCAACCCCTACCGCAGTCGCATGCGCCGCGTGCGCGGCCTCGATGTCTCGGGGGGTGTCGCCGACCACGTAGACGTCGGCGCGGGTCAAATCGCGCCCGTGCAGCCGAGCGGCCTTGGCCATCGCCAGGCGAGTGATCTCCGCCCTATCCGGAGAGTCAGAGCCATAAGCACCGAAAAGGAAGTAGTGGCCGAGCTTACCCGGTTCCAACTTGATCCTGGCCGCGCCTTCCATCGCGCCGGACAGCAACCCGAGGATGACCCCGGCATCCGCGATCCGTTGCAAGGTTTCTTCGACGCCGTCCAGGACGCGGTATCCCTCCGATGTCCAGATGTCCGCCGACAGGTGCCGCAGGTATGCGGCGTACAGGCGGACCATCTCGTCGCAACTGGGTTCGCGACCGAGCACGGCGTGAAACGTTTCCCTCCCGACCTGTGGATCCGTCTCCCCAGCCGAGGTGTGCTTTCCGATATCGGCTGCGACCCCGTGCAACCGGTCAAAGGCCCAGGACCAACTGCGTCTTCCGGAGTCTCCGGTGTGGACCAAGGTTTCGTCGATATCGAACAGAACCGCTATGGGTCCGGCCATGACTCGTTCTCCTCCTGTTCGACGCCGATCGCCCGGCACCGTTGAACGGGGTGCACACGATTGCGCCTGCTCACATCCAGAGTGCGCGCTGGGTTGTCCCTCGTCCCCATGAAGCGCCGCGCCGGCCCGGCGCGTCCGCTGTCCCACACAAGGTCGCCAGTTGCGGAGGCCCGGTGTTGGTGGTGCTGTTAAGGGAGGCGGCAAGCCCGGATCCGACGCACGCCTGTTCGACACAAAACCCTTACCTGTTGTTCCTTCATCTATTTCGTCCCTCATTTGTTTCGAAATTGGGAGCGAACATGGGTACCACGGACCGAAGCCTTTCTGCCGATCTACTCGTGATCGGGTTCGGCAAGGGCGGGAAGACGGTGGCCGGGACAATGGGTCGGCTTGGTCAGCGCGTGGTGTTGGTCGAGCGCTCGGAGAGGATGTACGGCGGCACCTGCCCGAACGTCGGCTGTGTACCGACCAAGGCCCTCGTCCACCATTCCCGCAAGCGTCGAGCGGAGGATGTGCCGCAGGAGTGGTACGAGCGCTCCGTAGGCGAGGTGCAGGCGCTGACCAAGCTGTTCCGCGGTGGAAACTACGACGGGCTGAACGATATGGACACCGTTGCGGTGATCACCGGTACGGCCGCGTTCACCGACCCGCACACCGTGAGCATCGAGTCCGGCGACGGCCGCCTGACGGTCACCGCAGAGACGATCCTGATCAACACCGGGTCCGAGCCGATCGTCCTGGACATCCCCGGCCTGCGGGCCAGCCAGTACACTGTGACCAGCACCGAACTGATCGACATGACCATCCTGCCGGGACAGCTGGCGATCCTCGGAGGCGAGTATTTCAGCATGGAATTCGCCTCGATCTACGGGCAGTTCGGATCGCAAGTCACCGTACTCGAGGCGGCCCCGAAGGTTTTCGGCCTCGTGGACGACGATGTCGCGGCTGTCGCCGAGGGCATCCTGGTGGACGAAGGAATCGAGATCGTCGTCGGTGCGAACGTCACCGAAGTCCGTGACGGCGAGAGCTCCGCGACCGTCGTCTACGAAAAAGACGGCCGGCAGCACACTCTGGAAGCCGACGAGATCCTGGCGGCCACCGGCCGCGCCCCGGCCACCGGCGGCCTGGCGCTGGACACTGCTGGCGTACGCACCACCGAGCGCGGAGCAGTCGAGGTCGATGAGCAACTGCGCACCAGCCAACCTCATTTCTTCGCCCTCGGGGATGTCAACGGTGGACCGCAGTTCACCTACATCTCCCTCGATGACAGCCGTATTGTCCTCGACCAGCTCCTCGGCGAGGGAAAGCGCTCCACCGCCGACCGGGTCGCTATCCCCCACGCCGGCTTCTTCACTCCGCCTCTGGCGACCGTCGGGCTCACCGAGGCCCAGGCCCGGGCCGCCGGGCACCGGGTGAAGATCGCCAGTCAGCCGGTCGCCGAGATCACTGCGATGCCGCGTGCGTACATCGTTGAGGACACCCGCGGGGTGATGAAGTTCGTGATCGACGCCGAGACCGACGAGATCCTGGGCGCCGCTCTGCTCAGCGTCGAGGCGCAGGAAATGATCGACACCGTCGCGCTCGCCATGCGGCACGGCATCAAGGCGGCCGAGCTCCGCGACGCCGTCTACAACCACCCCACTTCCACCGAAGCCTTCAACGACGTCCTCGCCACCATCGTCCGAGCCGATACGTAACGACGCTGCCGACGTACAGGCTGTCCGCAGACGGGCGTCCGAGGTGCCGCAGTGAAGCCCGGCCGAGATCCCGGGAAATCGCTGGGATGGAAGAGCCGGAGACCGCAGGGCGCAAGGCAGGATGAGGCCGGTCTTCCGGAAGCGGTGGAATCTCGGTCATACGATCCGCTACGAACCCCGACCGCTACGAGCACAGTGTGTTCACTCAGGGGGTGATCTGAGACATCGACTCCTTCGACCAGTGGGGGTGGAGCTCGGCAAGGTACTCGCGGCCCAGATCCCCCCGGAACTCGCCTCCGGCGCCGAACCGGAGCTCGCCCGCGACTCGTCGACCATAGCCCTCATCCGTCGTTACCGCGCCCTGAAACGCTAGGGCCCTGTTCCCCAGGAGAGCAACCATGACTACCGACACCCCCATGCAGCTCGGCATGATCGGGCTCGGCCGGATGGGCGCGAACCTCGTGCGCCGGCTCACGCGCGACGGCCACCACTGTGTGGTCTATGACCTCAACGAAAGTGCCGTAAGGGAGTTGGAGGGCGAGGGCGCCGTGGCCGCCGGCTCGCTGCGTGAAGTGGTGGCGAAGCTGGAGCGGCCACGGGCCGTCTGGCTCATGCTGCCTGCCGCCGTCGTACAACCCACACTCGACCAGCTGGCCGAGCTCCTCGACGTGGACGACGCGGTCATCGATGGCGGCAACTCTTACTACCGCGATGACATCACGCGTTCAACGCAGCTTGCTCCTCGCCGCATTCATTACCTGGACTGCGGAACCTCGGGCGGTGTGTGGGGACTTGAACGTGGTTACTGCCTCATGATCGGCGGCGAGCCGGAGCCAGTCGCACGGCTCGACCCGATCTTCCGGACCATCGCGCCTGGCACCGGCTCCGCCGAGCCGACACCGAGCAGACGAACCGACGGAACCGCACCGGAGGGCTATCTGCACTGCGGTCCGAGCGGAGCCGGGCACTTCGTGAAGATGGTCCACAACGGAGTCGAGTACGGCATGATGGCCGCGATCGCCGAGGGACTGAGCATCATCGAGCACGCGGATGCCGGGCTTCGCAAGCGCACCGCCGACGCCGAGACAGCTCCGCTGCGCGAGCCGGAGGCCTATCAGTACGAGATCGACGTCGGCGAGGTCGCCGAAGTATGGCGGCGCGGCTCGGTCGTCGGCTCCTGGCTCGTCGACCTCACCGCTGACGCACTGGCCCGGTCACCGAAACTGGAGGAATTCACCGGGCGCGTCTCGGACTCCGGAGAAGGCCGATGGACGGTACTGGCGGCGGTCGACGAAGGCGTGCCCGCCGCCGTGATCACCACGGCGCTTACCGACCGCTTCCAGTCCCGGGGCCTTGGCGAGTTCGCTGACAGGGTCCTGTCCGCCATGCGCAGTGAGTTCGGCGGACACTCCGAGAAAAGGAGCCGACCGTGATACGCCCGGACGGCCACGTGATCGTGCTCTTCGGCGCCACCGGCGACCTCGCCAAGCGCAAGCTCCTGCCTAGATGATCGATTCCAAGGGTTGGCAGGGAAATGAGTCGCCCCGGCGTGCAGAGGTCCGTACCCTCGCGCGCATGAAGCTGCTCTCCGTCAATGTCGGCAAGCCTCGACCCAACCCTTGGAAGGGCCTCAGTGCGACAGGCATCGACAAGCGGCCTGTTGATGGTCCGGTCGCCGTCATTGCACCCGGTCCCAAGGGCACCGGCGAGGTCGGTCTCGTAGGCGACCGCGTCTACGACGTGAAGCACCATGGCGGTTCCGATCAGGCCATCTACGCCTATGGCCGCGAGGATCTCGACGGGTGGGAGGCCGAGCTGGGTAGGCCGCTTGCCAACGGCGTCTTCGGGGAGAACCTCACGACTCTCGGCCTCGATGTCAACGGCGCCCTGATCGGCGAGCGTTGGCGCATCGGGCCGGACGTTGTCCTGGAGGTGTCGTGCGCGAGGATCCCATGTGCGACGTTCCAGGGATGGCTGGAGCGAGAGGGCTGGATCAAGCGGTTTACCCAGGCCGCGGTTCCGGGCGCCTATCTGCGCGTGATCGAGCCGGGAGACATCCGGGTTTCCGACCCGGTCGAGATCGTGCACCGGCCCGACCACGACGTGACCGTCGCACTCGTCTTCCGCGCGCTGACACTCGAGCCGGACCTACTGCCGCGGCTGCTGGTCGCTGACGCGCTGCCCGAGGAGGAAAGGGAACTGGCCCGCAGGCGCTCGACCGCGTAAATGATCGATTACTTCAGGAGATCGTCTGCACGCATGAGACGGAGGAGTCCAACGTCGGTGTGTGAAAACAGAGCTGGACTCCCTCGCGACCGCACTTTACGTCAAGACCGACGATCTACTGAAGGATTCGCCGCAGCTCGCCCCCTGGCGGCCAGCCGTGGGCATCAGAAGCCGTTGCCATACCGATCATGGAGTCCGTCGATCGAACGGGAGTCTCGATCGGGTGATCGCGCGGGCCCTGCCCGGCATGAGAGCAAGGCCTGGCGATATACGGGGAAGATCCAGGGGAGCGGACGGCCGCGCGCTGCTACGGTCAGGCGCCATGAGCTGGCTTCCCGATGACTTCGTCCACCCCGTCCTGGTACCGCTGCCGGGCGGTGGTCATCACCTGCGGCCGATCCGGGAGGTGGACACCCCGCTCGACTATCCGGCTGTGATGGGTTCGCGCGAGCGGCTGTGGACCATCTTCGGCCCGGCCTGGGGCTGGCCCGCGGCCACCATGACCTACGAGGCCGACCAGGCCGACCTGTTGCGGCACGAGAAGGAGATCGCCGCGCACCAGTCCTTCAACTACGCGCTGTTCGACGCGGCGGAGACAGCTCTGCTCGGCTGCGTCTACATCGACCCACCGGAGAGGGCCGGCGCGGACGGCGAGATCTCCTGGTGGGTGGTGGACGAGCTGGTGGGCAGCAAAGTCGAGCAAGCCCTCGACGCGCTGGTGCCGCAGTGGATCGCCGACGACTGGCCGTTCGAGCAGCCGCGCTTCCTCGGCCGTGAGATCTCCTGGTCGGACTGGCTCGCCCTGCCGGAGCATCCCGACACGTAAGTGGTTGTGCCCGTTCCGATCTTGAAGGCTGTCGATCGAACGGGAGTCTCGATCGGGTGAGTGCGGCGGCCGCCGCGCGTGAAAGCAGGGCGTTGACGCAGTTCTACGGCATCACGTGGGTGGAGTCCACTTCTGCCGCCCTTGCGTGTGACTGCCTGGCTCACCGGTTCGGGAACGCCGACGACCACGGGGTGCGCGAGCGCCGCTACCCGACGGACATGTCCGATGCGGAGTGGGCGGTGGCCAGGCCGCTGCTGCCGGTGCCGGGCTGGTTGCGGGGCCGGGGCGGGCAGCCGGAGGCGTACTGCCACCGCGCGATACTGGACGCGATCCGCTACCTGGTCGACAACGCAACGAAATGGCGCGCGATGCCGGCCGACTTCCCGCCGTGGGACCGGGTCTACGCCTTCTTCCGCCGCTGGCGCGACCACGGCATGGTCAAGGAGTTCCACGACCGGCTCCGCCGCAAGGTCCGCGAGCAGGCCGGGCGGGAGCCAGAGCCGAGCGCGGGCGTGATCGACTCCCAGTCGGTCAAGGCAGACGCCGTCGTCGGCGCCGACAGCCGCGGCTTCGACGGCGGCAAGCTGGTCAACGGCCGCAAGCGGCACGCTGTGGTCGACACCCTCGGCCTGCTGCTCGCGGTGATGGTCACCGCCGCTGACACCCAAGACCGCGCGGCAGCCCAGGTCCTGCTCGCCCAGGTCGCCGCCGCGCACCACCTGCTGGCCCTGGTCTGGGCCGACGGCGGCTACACCGGCAGCCTCGTCGAGTACTGCCTCGCCACCCTCGCCCTGGTCCTCGCCATCGTCAAGCGCAGCGACGACATGCGCGGCTTCGTCGTGCTTCCCAAGCGCTGGATCGTGGAGCGGTTCTTCGCCCACCTGATGCGAAGCCGCCGCCTCGTGCGGGACTACGAACGGTCCACCAGCAGCGCGGAGGCGATGGTCTACTGGTCGATGACGCAGCTCATGACCCGCCGCCTGGCCCGGCCACGCTCTTCGCGAGCGTGAACCGGCCCGGCGCCGGCTCGGCCAGCCACCCGCGCGCTGTCAGCCGCTTCGCCTTCGACCGCAACGCCTCGATCTTCGCGGGCACCAGGTCCAGACCGAAGCAGGCGGCCATCTCCTGGCAAGTCAGCGGGCCTTGACCGAGACGGTTCCGGTCCGCGAGAGCCTGCAGGATCCGCTGGTAGTCCGCCGACAGTGCCGACCAGGCCAGCCCCGCACGCCACATCGGCACCACCGATTTCGGCTTCGCCGCCTCCGAAGATGCAGGCCGCACCGGCGGTTCACCGCGATCCGACGGCTCCTCGACGGCATCCGGGTCGGCGGCGTTTCCATCGCCCGGAGACAGCACCTCGTCGACGCGTGAACGGGCGATGACCCACTCGTTCCACTCCCGCTCGGCCACGACCAGCTCGGCCTGGATACGGTCGGCCTCCTCCCGCAGACCGTCCATACGACGGCGAGCGGTGAGCTCACGCTGTTCCAGCAGCCCCACGACCGAAGGCATCCCCGACCTCCTCCAGAGCGACAACTCGACACGTCACCACTCCCCGAGACCACCGAACCTACGCCTGACCAGCGGAAACGCTGCCCTCAAGCCCGGAAAGACAACAGCTTCTGAGGTCGTAGACGGCCATCAGTGTGTCGGGCAGGGCGAGTGGGCCGCGGTCCACCCGACGACGAAGGGGGTCGCGGACTCCGCGTGGCGGGCAGGCCCCAGTCCCCCGGTGCCGACCTTGGCGACGCGCGCCTACTGCCCCTCCGCCCACACCTACACAGGGAGGTGCAATTGTTGTACCCCGCGGTGGCGATCGCCAGCCGTTCCCCGACCGGGGCCCGGATCGGGGTCCCCGGTCCGCCGCGAGGGCAGCATCCTCGCGGCGATCACCCACGAGCAGCCGGACACCATCATCAAGACCGGCGGCCGCCCCGTCTGCCCATGGTCGAGCGCGATGTCCGCCTCGGAGAACCACAGGTCACACTGGGCCGGCTGCCCGGCCGATACGTCGTCCGGAACACCGGGTCCACCGGCAAACACGCCGGTCCGAGCTCACGCACAACACGTTCCTTGAAAATCGTCCTCCCCCGCTGCCAGCCGATCCGCTCCACAATCACCGTCGCCGGCATCCTCCGCGTCTCCCGCAAAAGCTTGCGGATCTGCACCCTGACCGCTTCCACCGCCGAGCCCTTCAGCGGACGCTCGTACTTCGGCGGCCAGCCCTGCGGGACAGGTGGCCCGATGTCGCATCAAAGGTGTGCCACACCGTAGTTGGCGGCCCACTCATGCTTCAGGTCATCCTCGTTCGCGTGCCCGAACGTGTACGCGGGAGAGTCCACCCGCAGCACCCGGTCGACCCTGATCAGTACGGCCTCGTGGCACGGGTAGATCGGATCGCCGTGGGTGTTCAGCACCCACTGGCGGGACCAGTCGTACACCGGGTCGCCTTTCCCGCGGATCTCGGCTGTTCCCTTGAAGCGATACCCCCGCCGGAGCAGGAAGTCGATCACATTGACCTCAACCCGAGGATCGTGCCGCAGGTTCTCCACCGTATTGGGCGAGGCCATGTTCATGAATACCAGGTGATCGTCGTCGTAGACGCGCACGGACCCCTTCGGGGAGAGGTTCGGCGAACCGTCCTCGCAGACCGTCGCAACGAACGCCAGCTTGGCGCTGGTGACGATCTGCCGCATGTCCTCAGTGATTATCCCCATCGCTCGTCAACCCTTCCTGCCACGTCTGCGTGCTCCGCCCTTCTGGGCCGTCACGACGCAGCCTTTTTCGAGTGCCACAACAGGCCGATGGCCTGGTCCGCCGATGCCCCGGCGCTCGCTCTGCGCTGTTGCGCGGGCTTCCCGATCGCGTTGGACGCACCTTGTCCGCCGGCACCCCGGTCAGTGATGACATCCGCGCGGACGGCCGTTCCGGCGACCGTGTCCCGGAGCCCGAGCGGCGGTCGGCCCCCCACCCACGGTGCCACCGTGAACCGGCCGACCGCCCGTCGGGTACGGCCGCGCACGCGACCGTACCGTGTCCGGCAGGTGCCATGAGTCGGTGTCAGCACCGGGCCACACCCCGCCGTGGACGTGCTCAGGTCAGCACGATCTTCTTGCCACCGGCCTGCCCGGCGGACACCCGGGCGAAAGCGGCCGGCCCCTCATTCAAAGGGAGCGCTTCCACGTTCTGCTTCAGCTTTCCCTCCGCGACCGCCTCCGCCAGATGGGCAAGCTGAGCGGCATCAGGCCGGACGTAGAGATCCGTACTGGTGATACCACGCTCCCCCGCCGGCGCATCCGAGGTCAGCGACACCAGACGCCCGCCGTCCCGCACCAGCGACAGCGCGGCCCGCGCCGTGCCACCAGCAGCGATCAGCACACCATCGAACCCACCACTGACCCGACCCGCCCAATCCGAGTCGTGGTAGTCGACGACCGCCAACGCACCCAGACCACGCAGGCGCTCAGCAGCCGAAGCGGACGCCGTCACCGTCACCTCGATCCCCCGAGCAGCAGCAATCTGCAGCGCCAGTACACCGGTCGCCCCACCACCATTGGTGATCAGAAGCCGCTCCCCCCGGCTCAGCCCCAGTGCCTCCAGGGACTGGTACGCCGTGAGCCCGGCAACCGGCAGCGCCCCCGCCTGCACCTGATCCAGCCCCGCCGGGCACATCGCAGCGCTGGCCGCAGTGATCAGCACCCGCTCAGCCCAGAAGCCGCTGCCACCGGGCAACGGGGCCTCATGCGCAAGCACCCGGTCACCCACAGCAAAGCCCTCGACATCAGGACCCACAGCCACGACCCGGCCCACGCCCTCCACACCCAGCGCCGCCGGCGGACGCAGCCCCACATCCCAGCCTGCACCGTTCAGCAACCGATCCCACGGACCGACACCGGCCGCCTCCACCTCCAGCAGAAGCTGACCAGCACCAGGAGCCGGCGGCTCAGGCACCTCCAGGAGGACGACGTCAGCGTCGGGTCCGGACACTCCGCTTGCCTTCATGGTCATATCCCTTCACTCAGTCCGGCCGACGGTGGGTACCGGCCGGCCGCCATATCTTCAGTCTGGGGTTTCGGCGCTCAACCGGGCGTACCGACCGAGCCGGCGGAGGGGATGTCGATGTCGGTCTGGTTGACGTTGTTGAGGAAATTGGTCAGCAGGGCCTGCACTGCGACCGTGACGATCGCCAAGATCTGCGGATCGGTGTAACCGGCGCCGCGCACAGCCGCGAGGTCTGCGTCGCTGACTCTCCCGCGGCTCTCGACCACCCGTTGAGCCAAGCGAGCGGCTGCGGCGCGCTTGGGGTCCACCGAGCTTCCGGCGCGAGCCAGTTCGATGTCGTCGCTCGACATTCCGCTGAGTTCGGACGACACGTACGTGTGAATCGCCAGGCAGTAAGCGCACCCGTTGGCCTCTGAGACCGCGAGCGCGATGGTGTGCCGCGTCTTCGCGTCCAGAACGCGACTCATGGTGCTCTGCAGCGTCACGACGGCGTCAAGAACGGTCGGGTTCGACGCGATGGTCTTGAACATGTTCGGGACGAAGCCGAGCTGTGCGCCGATGTTGTCGAGGATGCCTTGCGCTCCCGCGGGGACATCGTCGGAAGAGGGAACGTTCAGTCGTGCCATAGCGGATCAACCTCCGGTAGGCGTGCGAGTAGTCGCCGGGCCCAGGTCAGGCCGGGCATTTTTTGGGCTTGTCAGCCCACTCCTCAGAGCTAACACCGCCCAATACTGGGCTGTCAAGCCCACCTTGCGGTATCGTGCGACGCATGGAAGCCACGACACGAGCTCGGGTGCCTCGCAAGCTCACGGACAAGGGCCAGGCGACGCGGACCCGGATCCTGGAGCATGCCGCGGAACTCATCTACACGAAGGGTGTCCACGCGACGAACAACGAGCAGCTCCGTCGCGCAGCCGGCGTCAGCGGCTCACAGCTCAACCACTACTTCCCGACCAAGGAGAGTCTCGTCCTGGCAGTCATCGCCTGGCAGGCCGATCGCGTCCTCGCATTCCATCGCAGTGAGCGATTCGCCTCCTTCAACGATCTCGACGCTTTTCGGGAGTGGGCGGATTTCTACGCCGGCTACGAGCGCGCCTACCAGGAAGGCTGCAGCCTCGGCTCCCTCGCAAGCGAGATCATCAAGACTGACCTCGACGTTCACGAGGAGCTCGCGAGTGCGTTCGATCAGTGGCGGGACATCTTCCGCGACGGGCTCCAGCACATGCAGCAACTCGGCCGCATCAGCACTGACGCGGATCCGACGCAGCTGGCCAATCTACTTCTCTCCGCATTCCAAGGCGGCAGCCTCCTCGCTCAGGTCGCTCGGGACATCACCCCGCTGAAGGACGCGTTGCAGGCAGCCATCGACTACGTGCAGACCTTCGTGAGGACTCCCGAAGTCGACGTACTGCAGGTTCGCCGGCCGCCGACGGTCTGATGCCCGTATGCGAAGGGTCGTATCCTCGGCGGCGGATCTAGGTGTATTGACCTGAAGCGTTGTTCACACCGCTGATCGGTGAGTGGCCGCCGAGTGCCGTGTGGGCAGCGGTGGTGGTCGTAGGCGTGGAGGAAGTCTGCCATGGCTTCGGTCCGCTCGGTGTTGCTCGTGCAGGGCCGCAGGTAGGCTCATTTGTCGAGCAGAGCGCGGTTGAAGCGTCCGACCCTGCCGTTGGTCTGCGGCCGGTTTCATGCGCGTGAGCTTCCCGGCCGCGCCAAGGTCGGCAAGCGCCTGCCGCCAGGCGAAGCTCTTGCGGCAGGGCCAGGCGTTGTCCGTCAGGACGCGTTCGATGCGGTCGATGCCAAAGGTGGCGAAGATGGCGGCGGCCCGGGTCAGGAAGACCGCCCAGATGGCGGCCTTCTCGCCCGAGTGGACCTCGCTGTAGGCCATTCGGTCCCGGCGGCGTATGTCCAGACGGGAGATCCGCTCGGGATCGGTGATCGCTTCGGGGACAACGCACAGTGGTGCTGCCTGGTTCATCGCTTGATGGGGCCGGTGGGCGTTGTGGTGCAGATCGAACTGGCGAGCGTGTAGCGCACGTGGCGCTCGTCGTTCCAGATGAGGGTGCGGTCTAAGACGTCGTCTCATTTGGCGTGCCGGGTAGTCTGCCCCATGTGGTGATGGTCGAGCGCATGGTGCCGGACGAGCTGTGGGAGCTGTTCCAGCGAG
>NZ_JBIWIM010000032.1:0-27052 GCF_044764595.1 Streptomyces sp. NPDC093984
CCGCGAGCTCTACCGGCACATCCAGCCCCGAGCCACCAACCAGGTCCCTTCTGCGGCTTGACGAAACATAGGGGCTTCCTCTCCGCCCACAAGGCGCCGGTCGTGCACAAGTGGCTCCTGGCCCATCCTCGGTTCGAGCTGCACTTCACCCCGACCTACTCGTCCTGGATCAACCAAGTCGAGCGGTGGTTCGCCGAACTACACAGGCGATGTCTGGAGCGCGGCGTGTTCTGCTCACTCGACGCGTTGAAGACCGCGCTCGAGGACTGGATCAAGACCTGGAACGAGCAGGCCCGGCCCTTCAGATGGACCAAAACCGCGGACCAGATCATCGACTGCATCTGCCGCTACTGCGAAAGGATCTCCGGACCGGATCACTAGACTGGGTTCCCCACCATCAGACCCGTCGCCTTTCGTGCGGACGGTACTTCGACGCCGTGCGCGTCCCCGCCTACACCGCGGAGCCCGCTCTTGCGCTGCTGGGAAGCGGGATCGGGCCTGTGCTGGCGAACAACTACGCGCAGGCCTGGTTCTTCCTCTTGCGTCCCGGCGTAGCGCAGCTCGGACGCTGGGATATCCGCGGGGTACGCCTCCTCAAGCGGGGCACCGCGATAGCCGTCCCGCCGTACCACGTCACGGCCAGAGACGACGTCCGCTGGGTCGTACCACCCGGTGTCGGCGTCACCAACGTGCTGGACCTTGAAAGCGCCCTTGCCGGCAGAGCACCCGCACCCCAGCGACGAGCACGGGCTCGTCCCACCGTCCAAGTGCGGTGAGCCGCACTGATCATGGGCCGCCACCCAGGGCGCTGCTGGTCGCACCGCGAGCCTGCAGTCGTCACAAGCCGTCCGTCCTCGAGGTATGGCTCTGCCCAGGGCTCGGCGTTTCGGCCAACTTCCTTCCGACGCAGCTGCCTTGCGGGACAAGGGTCGGTGCAGCCCACAGCTTCAGCGAACCGCTCAATCCCGGGACGCACGGACCGACCGAAATACATGTGTTCGAAATCTCTGCCGGCTCGTTGAGCCTCACGACCACGCCGGACGACCGTCAAGGGGGACACGTTGACCTCGGCCGCCACCAACGAAGAGCACGGCAGCGCGCCTCCTCCGCCACCGCCGGCGGAGATCACCTACAGCGGGCAGTACTCCGTCAACCCGCTTGCCGAGGTCTCCTTCCGGCGGATGTGCGCGCAGATTCCTTCCGTCCTGGGCCGCATCGCCCGGATGTCGTGGCGGACCGACCGGCAGGCCGTGCAACTCCTGCTCGGATGCCAGGTGATCACGGGCGTCTCGGCCGCCGTGCTGCTGGCCGCCACCGCCCACGCTATGAAACCCATCCTCGGGGCCGGCTCGGCCGGCGACCGGCTGCGCGGCGCCTTGCCGGCCCTGCTGCTCGTGGCGCTCGCCGCCGCGCTGGGCCGCGGCGCAGGGGCGGTGGCGTCGTACGCCGAACGGCGGATCACGCCCCGTCTGACCACGGAAACGGACAGCGCGCTGGTCGAGGCGGTATGCCGGGTCGAGGCCGCCGCGTACGCGGAAAACGGGTTCTCCGACCGGCACGAGGCGGCCGAGATGGGAGTGATCCGCACCCACGTGATGGTCACCGACGCCCAGCGGTTCCTGTCCGCACTGATCCGCATGGTCACCGCCGGCGGTGTGCTGTTGGTACTGAACCCGCTGATGATGCCGCTGCTCCTGCTCGCGGTGCTGCCGGCCGGTGTCGGCGCGGTCTTGACCGCCCGGGTCGACTACGAGATCCACTACGCCAACGTCGCCGACCGCAACGTGCGCGGCATGATGCGCTGGTGGGCGACGACGTCGAAGTACGGCGATGAGGTCCGCGCCAACTCGATGACCGACTACCTGGTCTTCTGGTACCGGGCCCTGTCCGAGCGGTGTGACCGGCGCACTCTGGCCGCCGCGCCGCGGACCCTGCGGATCGCCCTGCTCTCCGCGCTGGCCGGCGGTGTGTTCCTCGTCGCGACCTGGGGAGCCCTCGCATGGCTGGCCGTGACCGGCCGGATCGATATGGCGGTCGCTGCCACGGCCGTCATCGCCGTTCAGAGCACGCTCGCCGCTCTCTCCCAGGTCGTCATCAACGGTGCCGCGGTCTTCCACACCAGTCTGTACTTGAGCGACATGCAAGCGTTCCTCGACGATGCCGCTGCCCGCGCCCCCAAGCGCGGCCCACGCACGATCACGGAGCCGGTGGAGGAGATCCGGCTCGACGACGTCGTCTACCAGTACCCGGGCAAGGACAAGCCCGCAGTCGACGGTGTCTCCCTCACCCTGCAGCGCGGCCAGATCCTCGCGATCGTCGGAGCGAACGGCTCGGGGAAGTCCACGCTCACCCGGCTGCTGACGGGGATCTACCTGCCAGACAAGGGCAAGGTCACCTGGAACGGGACCGACCTTGCCGACGCCGACCCTGCCACCGTGTGGGCGAACACCGGACTGGTGCCGCAGATCTTCGCCCAGTGGCCGCTCCGGGTGCGTGAGAACGTCACCCTTGGCCAGCCCCGCACTCACCACGACGGGCCGGTGTGGGAAGCCGTGGACGCGGTCGGGCTACGCGAAGCCGTCGAAGACTTGCCGGTCGGCCTGGACACCCTCCTGGCCCGCGACGTCTTCGGCGGATCGGAGCTCTCCGGCGGGCAGTGGCAGCGCATCGCGTGCTCCAGGGCCCTGTACCGCCGCCCGGGGCTGTTGATCCTCGACGAGCCGACCTCGCAGATGGACCCGCGCGGCGAGCACCAGATCTTCGAACGGATCAAGGCCATCGCCGCCGACCGCATCACCATCGTGGTCACCCACCGCCTGGAAAACACGAAGATCGCCGACCACATCGTCGTGATGGAGGACGGCCGCATCACCGAACAGGGCCGTTTCGACGACCTCGTCCACGCCGGCGGAATCTTCGCCGAGCTCCTAGAACTCTCCCAGGACCGCTGACCGCTTTCGTCCCGCCCGTTCCGCCCTCGCGGAGCGGGACGGGCACAACCAGGAGAAACCGTGTCCCTTGCCCTCACCGCAGCCCGCGGCCGCGGCTTTCCCACGTCCGGCTCGCACCTGAGTGCGGGGTGCACAGCGTGAAGAGGACCAAACCGCTGCCCGCAAAAGTGCAGCGCTGGCCGGAGCAGCACATCCCATCCATCGTGGCCGTACGCGATGTCTCACATGACTGGCCCCGCTCCCGGGTGTGGGAGCTGGAGGCCGCTGGCGAGGTGCGCAGGTTTGTGAAGGTCTCGCCGAGCGAGAAGTTCTTCACCCGCGAGACTCGTGCCTACCGTCACGTCCTTCCTGCGCTCGGGCACGGCCGCGCGCCCCACCTTGCCGACAGCCGTGCGGAGGACCTTGTCCTGCTGCTCACCGCGGTGCCCGGCACCCCGGCGGCCGGGATCGCTCTGTCCGGCGCCGAGTGGCGGGCCGTGCACCAGCAAGCCGGCACACTGTGCGCTCGTCTGCACGAGGCAGGTGAACTCGACCGCACCGACCGGGCGGAGGCTGGGGCGTCCCTGGAGGCTGCCGCCGATGGAACGGAGAAGTACCTGGCCCGCGCCGGGGATCGACTCACCGAGGACGAGCGGCAGGTGATTCGCGACTACGCGGCCCAGCTCCGCCGCGTCGGCCCGGTGTCCGTCGGATACATCCACGGCGACAACCAGCCGAAGAACTGGCTGCGGTCCCCAGCGGGGCTCGCGCTCGTCGACTTCGAACGAACCCGGCCGGCCGCCCGCGTTCAGGACTTCGTCATCCTCGCCGTCACCGAGTGGCTCGACCACCCCGATCGTGAGAAGGCGTTTCTCCAGGGGTATGGGCGAGAGTTCACCGACGCCGAGCGGCACGCCCTGCGCTGCCTGACCGCGCTGGACGCGGTCAACTGCCTGGCCTGGGGCCCGGACAACGACCATCCCGAAGTCACCGCCCGGGGCCGGCGGACGCTGGACCTGCTCATGAGGGAGAACATGCCGTGAGCCGCGTCCACAGGAGCATCTCGCACGTGATGGTCCTGCTCCAGCGCCCCGACGACGGGAAGGTCCTCGCGGTCCGTCACCTCCCGAGCTCATGGCACTCGCCCAACCTACTGACCATCATCGGAGGCCGTCTGGAGCAGGGCGAGTTCCTCGACGAGGGCGCGGCGCGCGAACTTGCCGAGGAGACTGGGATCCACGCAACCCAGAGCCAGCTGGAGTTCTGCCAGCTCGTTCACCTCCACGCCGTCGACGGGGAACGAGTAGTGGGCGTGGTGTTCCTCGCCCGGGACTGGGAGGGCGAGCCGTACAACCGCGAGCCGGGCACCCACAGTGAGCTGGTCTGGGTCGATCCCACCAGCCCTCCCGGCGACTGCCACCCCTTCACCCACGAGGTCCTGCGTCACTTCGTCGCTGGACGCCGGTACGCCAACGTCGTCGCCCCGGAACTCGCGGACGGCGGTGAGGCGGGATGACGATCGCTGCCCGGGCACCGCAGACCTCCGCCTGGGCGACCCCGGCCTTCCGGTGCCTTCTCCGGAGCGAGGCCGTGAGTCTGTCCGGTTCGGCGGTGAGCACCATCGCCCTGCCCGCGCTGGCCGTCCTGGAGCTTGACGCCACCGCCGGGCAGGTGGCCGTGCTGGCCTTCCTCGGGCAGCTCCCCAGCATGCTCGCGCTGTGGGCCGGTGCCTTGTCGGACCGGTATGCGAAGCGCCTTCAGCTCATCGTCGCGGACGTGGCGGCGGCTGCGGCTCTCGCCACGGTGCCGGCCGCCGCCCTGACCGGCGTACTCACCATCGGCCAGCTGTACGTGGTAATGCTCGTTCTCGGGGCGGCCAAAGTGCAGCACGACGCCGCGGCCATCAGCCTCCTGCCGGGCATCGTCGCCCCGCACCTGCTGCATGACGCCAACGCCAAGCTCGGCGCGGCGTCGTCGGTCGCCGACAGCGCCGACAGCGCCGACAGCGCCGGCAGCAACGCAGGCGCCGCCCTCGTCGGCGTCGTCGGACCAGCGCGGTCGGTCCTCGCCGACGTCGCCTCCTTCCTCATCTCCGCCCTCCTCGTCTGGCACATCCGCACGCCCCCTCCGCCCACTCACCCCGTCCGGCAGCACGGCCTCCGGCGGGACATCGCCGAGGGCGTGCGGTACGTGATCGGACAGCCCACGATCCGCATCTTGATCGCCGCCCTGGCCACACTCTCCTTCGGCCTGGCGATCATGAGCACCTACTGGGCGTACTACCTGCTGACGGCACTCGGCGCTTCCCCGACCACCTTCGGGCTGATCATGGGCGCCGGAGGCACGGGGAGCCTGGTCGGAGCGCTGTTCGCGCCAAGAATCGCGGCCCGGCTCGGCGTCGGCTGGACGATCATCACCGGGTTCGCAGTCAGCCCCCTCGCCCAGGTGCCGCTCCTCCTCGCCGGGTCCAGCCGCGGCTGGCAAATCGTTCTGGCAGGAACGCTCGCCGTGCAGCTGTTCTGGGCGACGGCAGCCGGGACCAGCCAGAGATCGCTCCGGCAGATCCTGTGCGACGCCCGCTTCCAGGGCCGGATGCAGGCGGCGAGCACCACAGTGACCGCCGGGAGCCGTCCCCTGGCCGCCGCGACCGCCGGTGCTCTGGCGCTCCTGCTCGATGTGCGGGCCGTCCTCATCATCGGGGCGCTCCTCCAGGTCGTGCCTGTAGTCCTGCTGCTGGCCTCCCCCGTACGCGTCCTGCGGGACATGCCCGCACCGCCCGACGCCGCCTCAGTGCCGCCCGCCCGCGAAGGAGCCTGATGACCACCATTACGTCCACCGCGAGCGCCGCCTATTGGGAGCCCCTTTGGGCACAGGGCCGCCAGTACCGGCAGGTCCACGACACCGAGAGGCGACTGATGGGCGAACACCTCGGTCCCGGCCGCGCCCGTCCCGCCCTCGACATCGGCAGCGGAGCCGGTGCTCTGGCCCGGTACCTCCATCACGACCTCGGCTACCGCACGATGGGCGTCGACTGCTCGCCCACCGCCGTCGCGCTCGCCACCACCCATGACACCGGGCCTGGACCGACCTGGCAGTGCCTGGACATCACCACCGCCGACCTCAGCGCGCTGCCGGAGCCGGCGTACGCGCTCATCACCTGCCGTCTGGTCTACCGATGGATGGACGACAAGGCGGACTTCGTCAACCGTATCCGTCGGCTCCTCACGCCCGGCGGGGTCTTCTGGGTGGTCACCGAGATCGCCGGCCGACGCGCCGACACCGACCCCCTGCAGCACCTCGGTATCACCCGCGCGGAGGCCGAGACGCTCACCGCGGGATGGTCCGTCGTCCGCACTGCCGACCTCGACGTACTCCGCTGCTACGCGCTGCGCCCCTGACCCCACCCCGCTACCTGATGGAGGAGCTTGTGACCACCGAGAAGGACACCATCGAGACTTGGAACATCTACGGGTCCCACCAACTGGCCAGGGGCCTTGAACTCCCGGAACTGGACAGGTGGGACTGGGGCATCCCGAACACCGGACCCGGCATCGAAGTCCTCGGCGATGTGGCGGGCATGCGTGTCCTCGATCTCGGCAGCGGGCTCGGCCGGCACGCCGCGCGGCTGGCCAGCCTGGGCGCCGAGGTCACCGCCGTGGACGCCTCTGCCGCCCAGCACCAGCGCGCCCTCGCCCGCTACCCGGACACCCCAGGCCTGCACCTGGTGTGCGCCGATGCTGTCGCTCACCTCCAGGACGCGGCCCCCTACGACCTGATCTACTCCGTCGGCGGCCTCCCGTACCTGGACCCTGGCCGGCTTCTGCCCGCCCTGGCCAACGGACTCAAGCCGGGCGGACGCCTGGTCTTCTCCGCGCTGCACACCAACTCCCACGGCGTCGGGCCCTCGACCGAGGTGGCTCCGCGGCCCGAGATCCTTCGGCTGCCCGGCACCACCGAGGACCACTCCGTGGCCATGTGGGTGCTCGCGCCCCAACTTTGGGAGGACCTGTTGGTCCAGCACGGCCTCGCCGTAGAAACGATCACGGCGGTCGATGCTCCGCAGCAGGACCAGGCCCTGTCGTACCGGCTGTACGTGGCCCGCCGACCGGAGCGCGTGCCGAGCAGGCCCCGCACGGCCGCGCCGCCCCCGCCGAACGCTGCGCTCGGCGTCGGCGTCATCGTCCACGGTCCCGACGGTGTCCTGCTGGGCCGCCACCGTCGCGGCACCTGGGAGCTCCCCGGAGGGACCGTGGAGCCCGGCGAAACGCTCGCCGAGGCCGCGGTACGGGAACTCGCTGAGGAATCCGGCCTGGTGGCAGCGCCCGACGGTGTACAGCTGCTGGGTACCCTCCTCGACCATGTCGGCGATGTCGTCCGGATGACGGTTCCGGTCCTCGTCACCAGTTGGTCTGGCACTCCGCAGCGCCAGGAAGAGACCATCGGGTCCTGGCGATTCTGGGCCCTGGACGCACTGCCCCAACCGCTGTTCGTCACCAGCAGCCAGTGCCTGACCGCCTGGAACCCGGCCCTACGGCTCGACCACCCAGCCGCCACCTTCCAGCCTTACGGCGGGGACTTGTGGGAGACCATCGGCCGTCTCGCCGACCTCTTCACCGGCCTGGACACCGCGCGTGGGCTGCCGCAGGAGCAGCAGTGGACGCTGCAAGCGCTCAAGCTCGCCGAGGAGGCCGGCGAGACCGCTCAGGCTGTGATCGGCGCCCTGGGCACCAACCCCAGAAAGGGGCAAAGCCACACCTGGCAGCACGTTCAAGGAGAAATGGTCGACACTGCGATTACCAGCATGGTCGGGCTGTACCGGATGCTCGGCAACGAGGCGCCGGCGTTCCTCGACGCAATGCTGGGCCAGAAGGCCGCGAAGTTCCTCCTCGACGACCGCGTCGCGACCGTACAGTCCGTGGAAGGGGCATGACGACCCTGGTGGGCGCCGCCCGGCGACGCCTCGCTGGCCTATCTCGTCCACGTCCCCAGGACGGGGACCACCCGGCCGAGAGGCAGGTGAGAGTTCTTCCTCCACGCCTTCGGCGAGCAAGCACCGCAGCTCGCCGAGCAACTGACGGCCGCAGCCAGACTTGGAACCACACCCTGCGCGACGCACCGACCCAGTCCTGCTCGCCTATAGGACCGGCACACCCGAGCGACTTCTCCCCGCCGAGGACGGACCGGGCAAGGTCCACTGCCGCTCGGTCTTCCAATGGCCCGTCCGCGACGCCCTTCCGCTACCGCCACTACCTCGCTGATCGCACCACCAAGCCACCACATCACCGACGCCGCCCAGTCGGCATCCGCGACCGCGCCCGATTCACCTTTAGGAACCTCATGACCAGCACATCCCTACCAACGGACAGCAGTTGATGCCGTGCAACCAGGCCACAGCAGGCGAGGTCACCACCGCCCCGGCCACCGCTGCAGCACAACCGCTCCTCGACACGACCGAGGACACCCGGCACTTCCCCGCCCACACATCACGTCTCGAGCCTGTACTGAGGAAGGGGCGTTGCCAGTGTGGGGAGATCGTCTACCAGGTAAGCGGAGACCCGGACGATCCCCACCTGTGCTTCCCTGATGATTGAGTGAGTTCAAGGGCGCTCACAGGGGTGGCGGATGGACGAGTGGTGGCTGGTGTTGGTGCCGGATCCGGAGCGGTGGGGGCCGCTGCCGGAGGAGGGGGTGCTGGGGGTCCGCGACCTGCCAGCCGCCTTGGAGGCGGTGGGGCTTCGGCCGGGCGACCCGGTATTTGTACGGCCTGATTTCGTCGTGGACGCAGAATTGCTGCAGTTCGCTGTGTCGCCCGATTTTCGCGACCTGGAGAGAGAATCGCGTCGGAATTACGCGACGGATATCCGTCTGCTGCTGTCGTGGCTTTGGCGGCGGGGCGTTCACTGGCGGGCGGCGACCGACGCGGACTTGCGCGCGTACAAGGAATTCCGCGTCGATTCGCCGTTGAATCCGCAGCGAGTCGGCGGCGCGAAGTGGAACCGGGAGGCAGCCGCGCTGACTCAGCTCTACAAATGGGCGAAGGTGAGTCCTCTCCCGTTGGACGTGGGACGTCGCGCGGACCGGGAGGCAAGCGCGCGTAGCTCTCGGGTGTCGTGGCTGACGCCGCGGACCTGGGGCTTGTGGCAAGACCTGGGTCTGCGAGGACTTGGCCGCGACGGGGCACCGTTGCCCGGCTGGGACGGACGAACAGAACTGCGGAACACCTCGTTCGTGGGGCTGGCGCTGAGCGCTGGCCTGCGGCGTCAGGAAGCCGGGGCGATGCTGACGTTCGAAGTGCCGACCCGGCGCCTTCGGTCAGGACGTTACTGTCATGGCCAGGTAGCTCGCGCCCTGTCGCGGTCGAAGCGTGACCGCACCTACTACACCTCGGTCGAGTCGGTGCACCAGCTCGCTGCCTACAGCGAGTCCGAGCGGACGTGGGCTATCCAGCGTGCCCAGGAGGAGGGCCGCTACGAGAAGCTGCCGCTGATGAGGCTGGTCACGAACGTGACGCACGGCCCGGCTCCGGTTGTGCACTGGGTGGACCGGGCCGGGGTGGCGGGCAGGCGGGAGTTGAGCCTGCTGGACTGGCGCGAGCGGCTTACAGCAACGGCCCCATCCGCGAGTACCTGCGACGGCGGGGAATCCGCCACACCATCCCGGAGAAGGCTGACAGCGAGGCCGCCCGCCCACGCAAAGGCGCACGTGGCGGACGGCCACCCGGCTTCGATGAGGACCGCTACAAGAAGCGCAACACCGTCGAGCGGGCGATCAACCGCTTGAAACAGTTTCGGGCGGTGGCCACTCGCTACGACAAACGCGGCTACGTCTTCCTCGGCACTGCCACCGCGGCGGCCGTCGCCATCTGGCTCCGAACCTGAACTCCTACGCGACCCAGCAGTAGACGTTCTGGCTCCGGCGTCGGGCGCTGCTGACGAGAGCAGCCAAATCACCCACGATCGCATCGGCGATCTCCGCGTCGATGACCTCGCCGCCCTCCGCACGCGGCTGAGCCCACGAGGCAGCGACGTCACGCAACCTGGAGTGCTCGGCGTCCGCGAGTGCACTGGACAGGCGAGGCGAGATCGCGAAGACGGCGCGAACACGAGGCTCACCGGCTTCGACGAGTTCCTCGAAGCTGCCGCCCGTCAGAAGGCATTCCCACTCGAGCACGGCCTCCTCGGGATCGAAGCTGCCGAAGCAGGGGGACTCGAATGCCTGTCCCGGCCCGGTCTGGAGGGGCAGAGCCGCTGACGTGTCGTCCGGCGCCACGAAGAACTTGACGATGGTGCTCACCCGGGCATCATGCCTGACTGCCCGTGATCGTGATCGGCCGGACAAGTCCTACCTATCACTGTGAGTTTGGTTTGACAGCAACGGCAGCTTGCCGGAGCTTTGAGGTGCGCCGCGAGCCGGTGGGCAAGCGCATCATCATTGAGACTTCGCCCTCACCGATGCGCCGGTCGGAGACCTAAACCAAGGCAGAGCATCGGGCGGACCAACGAACCCGATCGTTGTGGGATAACGAATGGCCGGTTCGTGGGCGGCGGCTACCAAGGCGGCAGCGTCGCTGACCTGCCAGGGACGCAGCTCAAGACCGCTGGGGAGGGCAAATACGGGCTGTTCCATTTGGGCCAGGCGGCCTGCTGGAACGACGGGCGGGACCGGTGAGGTGATCATCGCGGCATCGTGCCACAGCCCGACGTCGAACCCGCAGCAATTGGTGCCTAAGGGCTGTCCCGTAACTACCGTTCGCGTCTGTGCCAGCAGACTCTTGGATGCGTCGCCTGGCGGTTCGAGGGGCGGCACGCAGCAGGCTGCTCAGCCTTGCGGCTCCTGCGGCTTGACGTCGAGCTCACGCAGACTTTGGTCCTTGAGCTCGGTGCGGGCCTCCGTGCGGTGGCCACGGGCGATGTAGTCCCGCACGATCGCCTCGATCGCGTCCTGGGGCGAGCCGATCCCCGCCAGGACCATCACTTCCACTACGAGTTCGGCGTCGAGACTGATATTGACCTTGGCCACCGTGCCCCCTCATCGCGTCGCAGCTGCACTTTAGCTGCTCATGGTTCCGCAGCATGCGCTCAAGATTCGATCTCAGGAAGGCCCCGAGTGCGATGATCTTGCTGTGGCTGGTGTGATCACGGCGTCGGAGCCCTCCTGGATAACCCCGTTCACCGGGCTGAGCCCACGTCAGTTCGGCATGCTGATCAGCGCGCAGCGGCGTGAGGGCGCGGACCCGCTCCGCAAGGGCCGGCCATGGAGCCTGCCGCTGGAGGACAGGGTTCTACTGGTCGCCGCGTACTGGCGCACGAACCTGACCCTGCGGCAGCTCGCCCCGCTGTTCGGCATCTCGAAGTCGGCCGCCGACCGCGTCGTCGACCACCTTGGGCCGTTGCTGGCGCTACAGCCCCGCAAACGGTTCCGCAAGGACACCGTGCTGATCGTGGACGGCACCCCCGTGCCTACGCGTGACCACACCGTCGCCGAGCAGTCGAAGAACTACCGGTATTCGACCAATCACCAAGTTGTCATCGACGCCGACACCCGGCTCGTCGTCGCTGTCGGCCGGCCCGTGCCCGGCAACCGCAACGACTGCAAGGCCTGGGAACTGTCCGGTGCGAAAGACGCCATCGGCAGGACGACAGTGATCGCGGACGGCGGCTACCGGGGCACCGGCCTGGTCATCCCGCACCGCCGCGAGCCCGGCCAGGCCGAACTCCCGGCCTGGAAGGAGGAGCACAACGCTTCCCACCGCAAGGTCCGCGCCCGTGTCGAGCACACCTTCGCCCGCATGAAGACCTGGAAGATCCTGCGTGACTGCCGCCTCAAAGGCGACGGCGTCCATCACGCGATGCTCGGCATCGCTCGCCTTCACAACCTCACTGTGACCGAATGACCAAGAAATGACGCTGGTCAACCGGCATGCCATAGATCATTTACGGGACAGCCCTTGGCGGGACCGCAGAGGCAGATCAAGAAGTTCCAAGAATTTCCTTAAGCGCCTCGACCTCAGCAACTGGATACGGGTATGACGGCCATGAACGGCGAAAGCCTTCGACGCCCAGGCCGCTGATCAATTCAACGGTGGATGAAAGTACATCAGATGCGAAGACTCTAGGATCGATCTCTTCTGCCGCCCACCGTTCCTCGCCGAGACCTCGCCCCCATTCGGAATGCATTGCCACACGGAGGTTCAAAGAATCTCCGTGTGGCTCCAAAGTCCACCGAATCTCTCCTGGCTCATTGTCGAACGAGAACTCCTGACGAGCCCCAGTATCGAGAACTAGCCTTGCGCCTTCCAAAAGGACACGAAACACATCAGTCGAATCGCTGACGGTTGCACGGTAAGGGGGCGAACCCTCTCTCAGCAGCTCAAACGATGCCCAGCCATACTGCACCTGCATCCAATTGAAGATGTGCCGAGCCACAGAGAGACCCTCCTCAGTCATTTCGGTCACTTCGGATACGCTGTCCAAATCCGCCCGTTACGAACGACGATCTCAGCGACTCTTGTCTCATTTCCAGCCCCGTTCACGCCGATCGTTCGCCCGAAGTCATACTGATGGATGTGCCCAGGGCCGTTGGGGTTAGGGAGCTCAGGAGAATTATTCACACCTTCGAGAAGGTTGTCGCCAAGGACATGTTCGTCATCATCATTCCAGATGAAGTCCTCGTTGAACTCTCCCGGCAGATCAGTCTCACCCGCGCGAATTGCCTGATCGCGCCCACCAGGGCCATGGCGATACTCAATATGAGCCAACCGATCGTCGTTGATCGCTGCATTTCCATTGCAGTTATGCACTAGGACCGGCGTCGCCCCCGCCAGCACATAGTACGTGTGGAGGGTACCGACGGTGAGGTCGTAGGTGGTGCCGTGCTGGTGGAAGTTGTGGACTGCGGTCACCGTCACGGTGGCGCCGTCGGGGCGGCGCAGCTCCGTGCCGGGGGCGAGGTTGTGGGCGTCGGTCCAGCGGTGATGGGTGACGTCCCAGAAGGGGTGGTGCCAGGTGGTGGTGAGGGAAGACTGAGCGAGAGCGTGAGCGGATGCGTGAGCGGATGCGTGAGTGTATGCGTGCTGCGGTGGGTCTCGGACTGGGGTTGTGTCCAGGGACAGCGTGGTGAAGTCGCTGTCCGCGTGGGTGACGATGACGTTCTGGACCGTTTCCGGCGCGGTTACGCCGGTCTGCGGGTCGGTGGCCAGGACCGTGTCGCCGGCCTTGACTTTGCTGATCGCTTTCGATGAGCCGTCCGCGAGACTGACCGGGGTGCTGGGCAGGAAGCTGTGTGTTAGGCAGCCTCCGGCCTCTTCGACCGCGTCGGCCCCGGCCCTTTCGGCGTCCGCGATCGCGCGTTCGGCCGCAAGCGCGTCTTCTGCGACCTTGGCGGCCTCTTCCGCGTCCTTGACCGCGGTGTATGCGCGGTCAAGAGAACGCCAGACCTTGAATGCTTCGATACCGACCTTGATGGCTTTGAAGGCTTTGCCCCATGGGACGGCGTTGAGGGCGGTGTTGACGCAGCCCATGACGTCGCCCTTGGTGAAGCAGTTATAGGCGTCAGTGAGGCCGATGACGTCCGCTATGAGGCTGAGTATTTGGTGTTTGAAGCCTGCGGCTTGTTTCTTGGCTGCGGCGACGGCGGCGTCGGCTGTTGCTTTTTGACGTTCCAGGGCGCGTTCTTCCGCCTGGGCGCTGTTCGTGCTGTTGCTGACATTGGCCTTGTACTGCTTGCCATATGCCTCGGTGTTGTTAGGGGTGCTGCCCGAGCCAGGGTGGTCGTTTATCGACCTCTTGATTCCTTCCCGGTCGCCTGGGGTGTAGTTGATGCAGTAGGGGCAGTTGCGGGTCGGGCAGTCGACGTCCGCGCAGGCGCCGGAGGGGTCGGAGGTGGTGACGGGGCTGTCGTCGGCGTAGTCGTAGGCGTTCCACGACTGCGGGGCGCCGGTGTCGAGGATGGGGTCGGGGCTGAGGAAGCGGCCGATGGAGGGGTCGTATTCGCGCGCACCAAGGTTGGTCAGGCCGGTGTTGTCGTCCTGCGTGCCGCCGACGAAGCCACGTTGCCCTGCGGTCCAGGTGCCGGACTGGTTACGTTGTTCACCGAAGGGCTTGTACTGACGGCGGGTGACCTGCTGGGTCTGGGAGTCGATCGCGAGGGTGCTGGTGCTCTGCCGGTCGGGGATGAGGTAGGTGAAGTGGCCGTCGGAGGAGTGGGTGGCCACTGTTTGGCCGGCGAGGGAGATGTAGCGGACTCCGTCGGCGCTGGTGGCGTCCTTCTTGAGGGTGATTTCCTCGTCGCCGGTGTAGAGGGTGGTGGCGTCGGCGCTGCGGCGGAGCAGCAGGTTGCCGTCGGCGTCGTAGAGGTACTTGGTGTCGCCGCTGGTGCTCGTGGAGGACAGTTCCGCCAGCTTGCCCTCGTCGTCGTAGGTGAGGGTGTCGGTGCCGGCGCGGGTGGTGCGTGTGTGGACGTTGCCGGCCGCGTCGTAGGTGTAGCTGTTGGTGGTGTTGGAGGCCGCGTCTGCCGGCACCACCTTGTTCACCTGGGTCACGGCGTGGGCAGGGCCCTTGCCCGCGGCGAAGGGGATGTAGGTGGAGGTGGCGTCGTGGGAGGTGTCGCCGGCGGGGTCGTGGTCGACCTGGCTGGCCCGGGCGCCGGTGGCGTCGTAGGTCCAGCTCTGCCAGTACGGGGAGGGCCCGCCGACGGTGGAGGAGGCGCCGGGTTGGGGGGTGGCCGTGCAGTCGTCGGTGGCCGTCCACGCGGCCTTCAGGCGTTGTGCCCAGTCGTAGGTGAAGCACTGGGTGTCACTCGCGCCGGTCTCCAGCTTGTCGGTGATCTTTGTGACGTTGCCGGAGGGCTGGTAGGCGTAAGCGGTCTTGTCGGCGATCGCTGCGCCGGACTGGGTGACGGTGGTCGAGCTGGTCAGCCGGTGGGTCTGGTCGTCGTAGTTCAGGGTTTGCTGGGCGAAGTTGCCGTCGGTGCCGTAGGTGAACTGCTGCGGCTCATCGAACTCTGTGTAGCTGAGCTTGCCCACGTAAGACCACGTGTTGACGCCGCCGACTGCGATGGGGCGGTTGAAGGCGTCGTAGGTGTAGCCGATCGTTTCCTGCGGCAGCTTGACGCTGGTCGGATCCTGGTCGGTGTACTGGGCGAGGGTGCCGGTGAGGTTGTAGGTGTTCTGGTGGATGTAGTTCCCGGCAAGCGCGCCTTCGGCGGTGGGGACGACGAGTTCGGTGGCTTGGACCCAGCCGTGGCTGTCGTAGCCCAGGACCTTGTTGGTGTAAGCGGTGCCGCTGGTGCCGCCTACGTAGCGGGTCGAGGAGGTGGGTTTGCCCTTCTTCAGCGTGTCGTACGTCCAGGACGCCAGCTCGTTGCCAGCGGAGGGGCTGGCGCCGCCCGTGGTGTCGTACTCGGCCGTCCTGCGGCCCATTTCGTCGTACTGGTAGCTGATGGTCTTGTTGCGGGCGTCGGTGGTGGTCAGCAGCTGGCCTGCGTTGTCGTAGGTGGAGGAGGAGCTGCCGGTGTCGGGGTCGGTTTGGGATATGCGGCGTCCGAGCAGGTCGTAAGTGCTGCTCCAGGTGTGTCCCTGGCCGTCGTCCTGGCCGATCTGGTGACCTGCCGCGTCGTAGCTGTAGGTAACGGTGTCCGCGGCGCCGGTCGGTGTGGTGCCGTGGTAGCGCAGGAGTTTGACCGTCTGGCCGCGCGCGTCGGTGTACGTGGTGGTGGGCGTGGCGCCGGCAGGCGGGGCGACGTCGACGCGGTCAGACCCCGGGTAGGCGGTGGTGGTGCGCCAGGTCTCCGTGGCGAAGTGGTAGGCGATGGAGGCGGTCGCCCGGCCGGCTCCGTCGTACACCGTGCCGGTCTGGGACGGGGTCTGGTTGTCGGCTGCGTCCACCAACGTGCCCGACGGGGCACCAGCGTTGTAGTACGGGGCGGAGCTGCTCACTGCCCAGCCGTGGGAGTCGTAGACGGTGTCGGTGATGACCCGGCCGCCGTCCACGGTCGCCGTTTGCGTCTCACGCTGGCGCAGCATCGCGTCGTAGATCGCGATCGAGGTGCGGTAGGCGTTGTTGTCGTTGAGGGTCTGGGTGGTGACCGTCGACGGGGCGCTGGGGTTGAGGTTGTAGCTGTACTTGGTGTTGGGGTTGTTGGTGGTGGAGAAGCCCGGGTTCCACACCGCGGTGAGGCGGCCGAGCGGGTCGTAGGTGCTGGTGGTGGAGTATCCGGCCGCGTCGGTGGTCTTCAGGTCCAGGCCGCGGGCCGGGTCCAGGGTGGTCGTGGTGGCGAAGCCGGTCGTCTGGCCGGTGACCTTCGGCTGGGTGACCTTGATGGAGGTCGGGGAAGCGCCGGTCGCCGGGGTGTAAACCGTGGTGGTGGTGCGGTTGTCGGCGTCGGTCTCGGTGAGTTCGCGGCCGTAGGAGTCGTAGGTGTTCTTCAGCGCCGTGATGTAGTGCACGGTGCCGTCGGCGGTGACCGAGTCGGCTTTTTGCACCATCGTCACATCGCCCTTGGTGGGCGTGGCGGTGTTGTCCGTGGAGCCGTCGAAGAACGTCAGGTCGTCGCTGATCAGGTCCTTCGGGTAGGTGGGTGTGGCGGCGCAGGAGACGGCGACCTCCTGGACCCTGCGCGGGATCGGCAGCAGCTTGCCGGAGGTGTCCTGGGCGTACCAGGTGCGGGTGCAATTGTCGTCCGCCGACGTCGAAACGTCGCCCTTGTCGTCCACTGACTTGGGCAGGCCGGTGGCGTCGTCGAGCGTGTAGTCGATCTCGGTGGTGAGCTTGGTGCCATCGGCCTTGGTGGTGATGGTGCGGACGCGTTGATTGTTGGTGCGGTGGGCGACCAGCGGGTCCAGGCCCGCTTTCGTGCGGGACTGGGTGGCTGTCGCCGCCGAGCTCCAGGGGTCGGTGATGCCGTCCGACAGCAACGCGCCGCCGTCACCGTTGAAGGACTGGCCCTCGAAGGCTTGGCCTGCCAGCCAGTCGGAGTCCTTCTGCGCATCGTCGCCCGCGCTGTCGTTGAGCGTGACGCTACGGGTACCGGAGGAGGTCTTGTCGCCGTCCATACCGCGGAAGTACGTCTGCCGGGACTTGGTGAGCTGGGCCGGCGAGGTGCCGGTACGGGTCACCACCGTGCCGTAGCCACGCCACTGGTTCCAGGTGCGGTACTTGGCCTGGGTAAGTGGGTCGTCGTTGAAGTGCCAGGCCGGGGCGCTCTCGCTGTAGTCGTAGGAGGTCTGGACCGGCAGGCCGCCGGCGGTCGGGTCCTGCGTGGTCACCGTTTTGACGACGAACTTGTTGAACCAGTCCAGCTGCGGGGAGGTCTGGCCCGGTGGCGTCCAGTACTGCGGGTAGCAGAGGTAGGTGTTGGTGTCCTGGCTTGCGGGCAGCACCGTGGTGCCGGAGCGGTGGCACTGCGGGCTGGAGTAGTTGGCCGTGATCACCTCACCGGACTCGGTGGTGATCGTGGTCAGCCGCTGGCGGGTGATCGGCTGGTAGCCGTCCAGGCCGTCGACCCGGTTGGCCAGCGCCTGTCCGGCGAACTTCACCGGCGGCAGGGCCAGGCTGCCGCCGTCCTTGCCGGTACGGGTGATCGACGACAGCCACAGCGACGGAGTGGTCGTGTCCCCGGTCGCCGGGAAGATGTGGGTCAGCGACCAGGCGTCCACATCCTGGTAGGCGGTACCGACCAGGACTTGCGTACGGATGCCCGTCAGGCGCTTGGTGGTGAAGAACGCCGGCCCGTGGTTGTTGCACGTGCCCGATGAGGCGCAGATCTGATCGGCGGGAACGTCCGGCCAGTGCGAGGCGTTGGCCGAGGTCAGCTTGGATGGCGCGCAGTCGAAGCTGGAGTCGGGCAGGCAGCGCTCGGTGGTGTCGAAGAAGACCTGCGCCGCGGCTGGGGCGGTGGTGTCGTAGACCTTGCCCGCCAGCTGACCGTACTGGATCTTGGAGAGGTAGCCGCCACGGGTGTAGACGGTGGGGGTGGCCGAGTTGTTGTTGCGGCCGTAGTAGTTCGTTTCGGGCGTGTACCAGTAGCTGATCGCGTTGCCGTGCGCGTCGACGGCGTAGTCGAGGTTCCACCGGTATGCCTGCTGGCACCAGGAGGCATCGAAGGTGGAGGCGTGGCACGGCTCGCCCGTGTCGTTGCCGTACACCGGTGTGGTGAACACCGAGTTGGTGGTCGTGTTGCCCGATGCCCAGCCGGGCAGCCGGTTCAGGCCGAAGTAGTACTTGGTGCCGTCGGCGGTGGTGACGACGAAGTACTCGTTGTTGTTGTCGCCGTTGACGGTGTCGGTCTTGATCTCGATCTTCTCGCCGTTGTCGCCCTGCGGGTGCCAGGTGTTCGTGGCGTCGTCGTGGACGAGCGTGTTGGACGAACCGTTCAGCGACAGCGTGAGCGTCTGGACCGCGTCCGACCAGCACTCGTCCGAGGTCTTGGGTGTGCCGCTGGCCGCGTCGTCGGAGCAGGCGGGGTAGCTGCGCTCGACGAAGCCGGGTGAGTAGTCCCAGCCGTCACCGATCCACGAGGACTGGGCGTTCGTCGAGGAGGTGCGCCCGTCCACGCTCTGTGAGCTGTAGCCGAGCGACACGCTTGGAGTCAGGCCTCCGGGAACGTCCGGTACGGAGATGGGATACGAGTAGCTGAAGGCGCCGCTCGAACCACCGGCGGACCACTGCCCGGACGGGGCGAGTGAGGTGGCCGCGTAGCTGCCGCCGCCCCCGGAACCACTGGCCACCGCAGCCAGCACCATCGGCTGGACGTTCGTGCCGCTCTGTGTGGCGGTGCGGGTGGGCAGCGCGAGGTCAGCGGAGACCGTCTGCGTCTTGACGTTGTTGGTGGAGGGCAGCGGAGTCTGCTTGCGGCAGGCGGCGGCCTGCGGAGTGGTCAGCGCGCAGGCCGGCAGCCGCACGAGGTGCAGGCGACCGGCCCAGTCGCCGCCGTAGGCGTCCTTGAACTGCGCATAGTCCAGACCCACCTGCGCGGCCCCGCCGGACGTACCGGCGTCCGGTAGCACGGAGAAGACCACCCCGCGCACGCCCAGCTTCTGAGCGGCCGCCTGGCCCGGCAGCGTCACGTGGACCCGGGTCCCGGCACCCGCACGACGTGGGCCCTTCGTCGCGCCGATGGACACTGGCAGGGCGCGGGCCTGCTTGGCGACGGTACCGTGCGCGGGCACCTGCACGTCGGCTGCGGCTGCCGCCGGCCAGGACGTGTGTGCCTGGGAGGCGTTCCAGCGGGCCATGTGCGGCGCCTTCACCGCCCTGCCCTTGACCGGTAACACGGGCACCGATCGTTCCTTCTTCGCCTTGACCAGGTAGTCGGGGCGATGCCCCTCGGCGGCTGCGCCCTGAGGTGACAGGAAGGTAACCAGCAGAGCGAAAGCGGCGATCGCGACGGTCCACAATGCGGGCACCCTGCGCATCCGCATGGTTTTTCCGAAAATCCGCCACCGCGAATTCCGACGCACTCCGGACCCCCCAATTCCCGTACGGCTGCCGAAGGGACATTCGATCAGGCGGAAATCGTGTTTCACAGACCCTTCACAGTAATGATCAAGCATAGAGATCCCCATGAACTCCCCTAGGAACAACCAAGAAACGCCAGGAAGTGCATCGATTCGGCGATGAACTGGGCCGATTGTTCAAGAACCCGCCCAACTGGGGTACGCAGAGGCAAAGTTGCACACAGCACACGCGCGTCTCGGAGGATCGGGAACACGACGGTTTTCAGCCATCAGTTGTCGCCTTGACGCGATGACAGGTAGCCTCCCTCGCGCCCATCGGCGCTTTTTACTTCGGACGCAACTTGGGGGGCAGATGTCCGACCGCTTCCGCCGACTTTCCGCTTATGGCGCACCCAAAAAGAGACAGCGAATACGCGGCCGACTAGTGGTCACCGCCGCGGTCAGCGCTCTATCGCTGTCTCTCGCGCCCGCTGTGCCGGCCGCCGCGGACGCCAACCCGGGTTCCGTCATCGACGTGTCCGCCGGACAGCCTGCGCTCACCCCGGCGCCGAAGCAGCAGACTCAGGAGCCGGAGCCGACCGGCTCCCTGCGCCCCGCGGATGACGGCGAACTGACGGCGGCACAGCAGACCGCGCTCACCTCGGCCCAGAAGCAGGCCGCGACAACAGGCGAGCCGGTGCGCGTCGACGCCCTGACCACCGAGACCGCCACCACGACGGCCAACCCGTCGGGCACGCTGACCTACGACTCGAGCCTGCTGCCGGTGCGGGTACGCAAGGACCACCGCTGGGTGCCGGTGGACGCCACCCTTCAGCGCAACGCCGATGGCACGTTCAGCCCCAAGGCCGCAGCCGAGCCGCTGACCTTCTCCGGCGGCGGTACAAGCCCGCTGGCCACCATGGCGCGGGACAAGGCCTCCCTCGCGCCCTGTCCTGGCCCACGCCGTTGCCCACCCCGCGCGCCTCCGGCGCCAGCCTGACCTACCCGGGCGTACTGCCCGGCGTCGACCTGAAGGTCACCGCCGACACCCAGGGCGGCTGGTCGGAAGTCCTCGTCGTCAAAGACGCCAAGGCCGCAGCCAACCCCGCGCTCACCAAGCTCGCCCTCACCACTGACGCCAAGGACGTCACGGTCGCCGACGACGGCCACGGCAACCTCACCGCCACCGCCGGGGACGGGCGGGTGCTCTTCAGCGCCCCGCAACCGGCGATGTGGGACTCCAGCGGCATCGGCGCCCAGCACACCACCCCGGAGCAGGGTCCAGCCCCCAAAGCCCGGGTGGCCCGAGTCCAAGACCGGCTTCGCGGCCGGACCCTCTCCCTTGTCCCCGACACCAAGCTGCTCGGCGATGCGCACACCAGGTACCCGGTCTTCATCGACCCGACCTGGAACCCGCACTACGCCACCGGCAGCAAGCAGCACTTCGTGGAAACCCAAGCGGGCTGTCCCACGGCAAAGAACTACGACTCCACCCAGTACGGCGACCCCGGCGTCGGTTACAACAGCTGGTCGGGCTGCATCGGCCTGGAGCGCTCCTACTTCCAGCTCGCCGTACCCTCGTCCGTCTACGACGCGCACATCGTGTCGGCCACGGTGAACGTCAAGGAGAACTACTCCGCCAGCTGCAGCCTGTCCTCGGACATCTACCTGTACTGGTCCGGCGCGATCAGCTCCACCACCACCTGGAACACCAGGCCCTCCCTGACCAGCAAGGTCGCCACAAAGAACTTCGGTCCCGCCTGCTCCAGTCAGCCCTCCGGCGGCTTCTTGGTGACCTCCACCATCGCCAAGGGCGCCGCGGCGCACTGGACGAACTGGACCTTCGCCCTGGTCAACAGTCACGAAGGAAGCGGCGACGGCAACTACTTCAAGCGCTTCGCCACCAACCCTTCCTTGTCGATCGAGTACAACCACGTGCCCAACAAGCCCGGCGGCCTGGCCACCAAGGTCGGCTCGACCTCGCTCGGGTGCGGCACCTCCACCCCTTACCCGATCGTCGGCAAGACCCTGGCCACCACACCGCCGACACTCAACGCCACCGTGAGCGACGCCGACAAGGACGCCCTGGCCGCCACGTACTCCTACTGGGTGGGCAGCGGTTCGGCCACCACGACGACCAGCGCCACCGTCGCCAGCGGCGCCAACGCGCCCAAACAACTGCCCTCAACGTTCATGAGCAGCCTCACGGACGGCAGCGTGGTGAGCTGGAAAGTCACCTCCAGCGACGGCGAGGACACCTCCGCCACCTCGGCCACCTGCCACTTCACCGTCGACCTGCACAGCCCCGCACAGCCGACCGTCACAACACAAGACAAGCTCTACCCGGAAGACCTCCCCGGCGTGACCGCGGCCGGCACCCCCGGCAAGTTCACCGTTTCCGTGAACCCGGGCACCAACGGCAACAACGCATCCAAGTTCCTCTACGGCCTGGACGCCGCACCGCCCACCTCGAACACACCCGCCTCGCAGACCGAGGCGGCGAGTAACAACACAGCGACCATCACCGTGACCCCAGTGGCCCCCGGCACCCACACGCTCTACGTCTATGCCGTCGACTCGGCCGGCAACGTCTCCTCCCAGCAGCAGTACGAGTTCACAGCACTGGGTCATCCCGGCAAGACCTACGCCAGCTTGCAGGCAGCCTTCAACAACACCGCCACGACCGACGACAGCAACCGTATGACCGCGGACGCCGACGGGGTGGGCTCCACGCTCTCGCTGCAGGACTTCAAGGCAGCAGGATGGCAGCCCGGCGGCAAGGTCACCGTCGACGGGGCCACCTTCACCCTGCCCAACTTCGGGGCCGCCGCCGGCGACAACGTCATGGCCGCCAACCAGACCATCCAGATGAACGGCACCAGCGGCCAGGCCCTGGTCTTCCTCGGCTTCTCCACCCACGGGCTCATCGGCTCCCAGCACCAGGACACGGACACCACCAGTCCCGTCGTCCCCGACAACACCAACACCTCCGCCACCAGCTGCAGCCTGGGAAACGGCACGTATGAGGACTGCGTCACCCCACGGGGATCCATCACCTACGGAGATGGCACGACGCAGGGCTACTACCTGACCATGCCCGACTGGGTGAACGGCTCGGGCACCCTGGCCGCAGTCACCCTGCCGCACCGCAACACCCCGAGCACGCGCCAGACTGTCAACACCAACATCTACGCCTTCGCCGTCCCCCTCAAGCCCGGCGCCGCTCTCACCTCCGTGACGCTTCCCGATCCGGCCGACGCTGCACGCCAGTACGTGCCCGGCATGCACATCCTCGGCATGGCCGTCCGCGACACCACCACCGCTCCCAACGGCGCCACTTGGACGGGCACATGGAGCGCACCCACCGAGGAGCGCTTCCAGTTCTCCTCCATGGGCTCCTTCAGCAACCAGACCTTCCGGATCGTGACCCAGACCAGCGCCGGCGGCGACACCGTGCGACTGCGGCCGTCCAACGCCCTGGGCGCCGACCCGCTGACCCTCGACCACATCACCGTCGCCCGGTACAGCAGCGGCGCGGCGGTCACGGCCACACCGGTGGACGTGACCGTCGGCGGCAGCACCTCGGTGGTCATCCCGGAAGGGGGCGAGATCTACAGCGACCCCATACCGATGCAAATGAGCCCGGGCACCTCGCTGACGACCAGCATGCACCTGGTCAACCAGGTCAGCTACCTCGTCATGCACCCATGGGCGTCCCCGGACACCCTCGGCTACGTCAGCCCGGTCGGCAGCGGCGACCACACCAGGGACACGGCCGACACTGCGTTCAACGCGACGGGGTCGGTGACCGGCCGCTTCTCCGACATCCTCACCGGCGTCGACATCACCACCACGGACCACCGGCCGACGGTGTCGGTCCTCGGCGACGGCCTCATCAACACCCGCACAACCGGCACAAGCGCCGGCTACAACACGCTCCGCTACAACAACGACCTCTCCTACCGCCTGCGCACCAACACCGCCCAAGTCCCCAACTACGGCATTGTCAACTCCGGCATCGCGAACAACTACCTCGGCATCGACCAGGGCGCCGGCGGCCGTGCCGTCCTGACCCGACTCGACCGCGACGTCCTGTCCATCCCCAACCCGCGCACGGTCGTCGTCACCCAAGGCCTCGAGGACATCGTCGCAGGCCACGACGACGTCGACATCGACAACACCCTCACACTGCTACGCCAACAACTCAGGGGCTGGGGCATCAAAGTCATCTTCACCACCCTCACCCCCTGCCACGGCTACAGCCCCTGCACAGACACCGTCGACCAAAACCGCATCAACACCAACACCTGGATCACCGACCAATCCGACTCGAACAAGTCGTCGCCATCCCAGACCCGTCCAGCACCACCGACCCACAAGCACTGAAACTCGACGCCGACGCCGCTCCCCTCGACTTCGACTCCGGCGACCACGTCAACCTCGCCCCCGACGGATACCAAGCCATCAGCAACGCCTTCGACCTGGCCTCGCTCGGTCCCGACACGTAAAGCCCCAGCGGTAACGGCCCTGTACAGCTGAGGCTGTACAGGGCCATTACCGCTCCCGGCAGGCCTCGCGGCGTGACGTCGTGGCTCATGGTCCCCTAACGAGCTCGTGCACGGTAGGCGGTGAGATGTCGAGGACTGCGGGGGCTCAGCGTTCACATCTGCCCTGCCGGGGTCAGGTCGGCGGTCTGCTGGTGGGACAGCAGGGCGGCGACGGCTTGCACGGTGTCGCTGATGTGCTCGCGGCGGCCGAGGTGGCGGGCCAGCGCCCGCCAGTTCTTCAGGTGCGCGATGCCGTGCTCGACGCGGATGCGTCGCGAGGAGTGGGCCTTGCGTTGCCGCTCGTGTATGTCCTCGTACCAGTCCGGGGCGTTCTTCTTGAACTTGCGGTGCGGTGGCGTCACCACGCGTCCGCCGGTCTGGGCGCCCAGCCATGCTAGCCGGCATCCGCGAGGATCTCCACTGCGGGCCCGCCGTCCAGGAGCCTGACCAGCCCTAATTGGTCGACGATCTCGGCCAGTGTCCGCAGCCGCACTCCCGGGCTGATGGTGCACCCTCGCTCGGCGAGCAGTGGCCGCACCTCGCCGTCGGCGCGGGTGATGGTGGAGCGGTCCACACCGAACCAACAGGCCAGCACGTCATGAGTGACGACATGACGCAGATGCACCAGCGTGGCCAGGAGCCGGTCGACGAACACCAGCCGATGCTTCGCACCCGCGCCCAGGGCCCGCTTCCGCGGCCTAGACGCGAGCTTGGCCTAGTGTCGCTCGTGCCACAACGGCCCTACCCCAGCGACGAGTTCAGCGATCACGTCAGCCGACAGGCCCGTGATCCTCCGATCGCTGATGATCACTGCACGAGACGCCGTCCCCACCACACGACCATGATCGACGATCAAGAACTCGACACCTCACCGCCTACCATGCACGAGTTCGTAAGGCTTGTCCCGTAATCGATCTTCAGATGTGCCGAGGCACGTTAGGTAACCGGGCGGTGGTCCGTCTACGCGGCCTGAAGGAGGTTGTGCAGGCGGGCGACGCCGAGCATGGCGTGGTGGACGCCATCCCCCTTGAGCCGGCAGTCACGCAGGATCTTCCACGTCTTCATCCGCGCGAAGACGTGCTCGACCTGGGCTCGGACACGCTTATGGGAGCGGTTGTGCTCCTTCTTCCAGTCGCATAGGTCACCGTTGGCGGGACGTCGATGCGGGATCACGAGGCCGGTGCCCGGGTAACCGCCATCGGCGATTGTCGTCGCCTTCCCGACGGCCGCCTTGGCACCGGATTCGTCCCATGCCTTGCAGTCGTTGCGGTTGCCCGGTACAGGCTGTCCGATCGCGACGACCAGCCGGGTGTCAGCGTCGATGACGACCCGGTGATTGGTGGAGTACCTGTAGTTCTTCGACTGCTCGGCGATGCTGTGGTCGCGAGTAGGGACCAGAGTGCCGTCCACGATGAGCACCGTGCCCTTGCGGAATCGCTGCCGCGGCTTGAGTGCGAGCAGTGGGCTGGTGCGGGCGACGATCCGGTCAGCTGCGGACTTCGAGACACCGGGGCGAGCTGCTGTTGGGTGGTCTCGTCATCGGCGAGTACCGTGCGATGCAGAACGGGGAGGGGGTGGGCTGGTGCGCCCAGTGCTATTGGTGGATGTGGACGGGCCGCTGAATCCGTATGCCGCGAAGCCGCATCGACGACCCGAGGGTTATCAGACGCACCGGCTTTTGACGCCCCGCTGGGAGGCGGCTGAGCGGCGCCGGCTGGCTGAGTGGGGGCTGCCGAACAAGCCGGTGAAACCATTGCGGGTGTGGCTCAACCCGGCTCACGGCCCGGCATTGGACGCGCTCCCCTTCGACCTGGTGTGGGCGACCACGTGGGAGGAGGAAGCCAACGCTTTCGTCGCACCAGTCCTGGGATTGCCCGAGCTGCCCTTTATTGCATGGCCCTCGCCGCGGGCCGAGCCCGGGAACGGCGTGTTCTGGAAGACGCCAGAGATCGTCGCGTGGGCGCAAGGCCGGGCGTTCGCCTGGATCGATGACGAGATCACCGAGGCGGATCGCGCCTGGGTTGACGAGCATCACAGAGGTCCCGCCCTACTGCGCCGGGTGGACCCCCGATGCGGCCTTACCAGCGACGACTTCGCCGCACTCACAGCATGGGCGATCAGCCTACGCTGACCCACGACCCGTCGGCAGCCGCCTGCAACGCCGCTCCGCACGATCATTGCGGGACAGTCCTTACAAGCTCGTGCACGGTAGGCAGTGAGGTGTCGTGGGCCGCGGCGGGGGCTTGGCGTTTCACATTGTTCGTGCCGGAGTCAGGTCGGCGGTCTGCTGGTGGGACAGCAGGGCGGCAATGGCTTGGACGGTGTCGCTCATGCGTTCGTGGCGGCGGTGGCGGGCCAGCGCCCGCCAGTTCTTCAAATGCGCGATGCCGTGCTCGACGCGGATGCGTCGCGAGGAGTGGGCCTTGCGTTGCCGCTCGTGCATCTCCTCGTACCAGTCCGGGGCGTTCTTCTTGAACTTGCGGTGCGGTGGCGTCACCACGCGTCCGCCGGTCTGGGCGCCCAGCCCCTGGTAGCCGGCATCCGCGAGGATCTCCAGTGCGGGCCCGCCCTCCAGGAGCCTGACCAGTCCTAATTGGCGTGCATGGGTGATGTCCGCGCAGCTGCCGTGCTGAGCCGGGCTGCAGAACAGGACGCGGCCGTCGCCGTCCGTAACGACCATGGTCTTGACCGCGTTCTGCTTGCTCTTGCCAGAGATGAACTTGTCCCGGTCCTTGCGGCCGGCGGCCGGGCGCCTGACGCGGATCTCGGTTCCGTCGATGACGCCGGTCTTCCCGCTGGCTCCGAGGTGGTCGACGACCTCGACCAGTGTCCGCAGCCGCACTCCCGGGCTGATGGTGCACCCTCGCTCGGCGAGCAGTGGCCGCACCTCGCCAATGGCGCGGGTGATGGTGGAGCGATCCACACCGAACCAACAGGCCAGCACGTCATGAGTGACGGCATGACAGAGATGCACCAGCGTGGCCAGGAGCCGGTCGACGAACACCAGCCGGTGCTTCGCACCCGCGCCCACAGCCCGCTTCCGCGGCCTAGTAGGGCTTGGTCAGGTTCGTATGGGTGTGGGTATGTCGCGGTGGCAGGTGGGGCAGGCGCCGGTCCAGGTGGCGAGGAGTGTCTGCAGTTCG
>NZ_JBIWIM010000033.1:0-25766 GCF_044764595.1 Streptomyces sp. NPDC093984
ATGTTCAGACGAAGGCCGCTTCTGCGTACGGCAGTTACCGGACCGAGTGATCAAGTTCGACGCACCATTCGACGCCGGAGGTTAAAGATCAAGCTCAGACACGGCCACCCTGCGCAACACCCACCACCAGTTCGTCGATTCGGTCTCCTGGGGCGGATACCGCCACCGCTGACTGACGAAGAGGAACGGCCGATTGCCGCTGAGCGCCGCGGTGGGTGCTGAGCGCTGAACGGCGTCAGGGGCGGGGTGACGGCGGTATCGCTGTCACCCCGCCCCCTTCCCTGCGCTGCTGGGCCATGGCGCGTGCTTGGTTGGAAGGTCCCATGCCGCCTCGAAAGTCCGGGGCTGACTAGCAGGCCACTATTGCGGTCAGCGCAATTATTTGCGAGGATCGCAATCATGGATTTGATCGGTGACATCGCAGCCATCCGCACCCCGCTGCCGCAGCCCGGCGACGTCACGCCCGAGGAGTGCTTCGACGACGTCCGTGAACAGGCGGAACATGCCCGTACGGAGGATGCGGCCGACCTTCAGGCCCAGTGCGACGGCCTGGAGGAAGACCCCCTCCTGCTCGCCCTGCGCAACGCCCGCGCCCGCAAGGAGGCCGCCGAAGCGGAGATTCGCCAACTCCTGGCCTATGGAAGGGAGTTCCACGGCCAGCGTCCCTACAGGCTCGAGTCGCTTGCCGAGGCCAGCGGCATGTCCCTCTCCGGGGTCCGCACCGCCTACACCCGCCGCGAGATCGACGCCGTAGCCCGCCAGATCGGCCGGAGCCCCGACAGCCGCCGCGCCCGGCCCCCAGCCCGAGCGGATCGCTCATGACCGACGGGCGTCCCGGCCCGCTCCGGCCAGATCCCCCTCACCGCCGCCCAGCGCCATTGTGGCCGACTGGACCACGGCATTGAGCACCTCGGCATCAGCTGACGAGCCAGCCCCGGCATCACGAGTGCCCAGGGAGTCAGCCGGGGTAGCGGGCGGGTCCGCCCCCGGCGTCACAGTTATGACGGCGTCACCGTTATGCCACCTTCTGTGACATCACAGGTCACGGCCCAGATCGTCAGTACAGCCCATCATCATGTGCTCATGAGGCTTGTGGGGTACATCCGCGTCAGTGCAGAGCGCCAACTCGACGGGTACGGGCTCGACGCCCAGGAGAAGGGCGTGTACCGATTACGCCTTCGTCAGGCCCGGGCGCGGGCGGCGATCCCGTCCGCCTCCGCGCGGCCCGGGGCGTGTGCCGCGAGGCCGGCCACCCACTCGGCCGCACTATCTACCGGGACGAAGGACGCTCCGGGACGCTGGAGAGTGCTGACCGCCCCGGCCTGGCCGATGCACTGACCGAGGTCGAGGACGGCACCGCAGACGGCATCATCGCCCGACTCTCGACAGGTTCGCCCGCACTCTCGTTGCCCAGGAGGCCATCCTGGCGCAGATCTGGAAGCATGGGGGACGAGCCTTCACCGCGGACACCGGGGAGGTCTACCCGGATGACCCCGACGATCCGATGCGGACCGCCATGCGCCAAATGATGGGCCTTTTCGCGGAACGGTCGGTGATCGCCGCCCGACTCCGCCACGGACGACGCGAGAAGGCCGCCCAAGGCGGCTACGCCTACGGTGCCCCGCCCTACGGCTGGCGGCCCACCAGAAGGAACTCACTCCGGAAGGGCCCGAGCAAGCAGGCCGAGCCCGCGCCCGCCAGCTTAAAGACCTGGACAGCGCAGGGCGAGGTCGAGGGGCTGGCGCCTTGAGCGCCCAAGTCAGCCCCGCAGTACACGAGTATGTCTCCCATGCCTGACTCCGTGTGGACCATCGTCGTGGCCGCCGTCACGGCCGTGGTGACGACCACTGCGACCGGCCTGATCGTCGCCCCCCGACTGGAAGCTCGCAGGAAACGGCTGGTCGAGGTCCACGCCGCCCGCGACGCCTTCGGCGCGCACATGCTGCAGATCATCTCCGCGTGCGTGCATCTGCAGAACATCCAGCTCCCACCAGCCGACGATCCTGCCTGGACGCCCGTCCTGCGGGAACGGCTCGCTGGCGAGCGGGAACGCTGGTGGCAGCAGATAGACGATGCCACCCGGTGGCTGATCGACAACGTCGCGACGTACGCCGGCAGCTGGCCCGTGCGCACCTGATGGAGATGCCCTTCACCTACGCTGGCCACGCCCGCATGCTGGTGCTCTCGGAGCGCGAGGAGGCCGCCAAGCTGGAGTTGCTGCTGGAGCTAACCGTGCCGATTCAACGCCAGTACTTCGGCTGGCTCTGGTCACGCGCGCGTCACATCGCCGCCGACGACCGAGCATTCGCCGCGACCGTCGCCCGACTCCCCGGCGAGACCACCACGCCGTAGCAGTCGTCCAAGGGCGCCCGCAGTCACAGCAGCTGAGTGCGGGCGCCAGCGTGCGAGCGTACTGTGGGAGCCAGAACGTTGTCGGGCCCTTCCTGGCCAGTGTCACGAAGCTGGCACCCTTGCGTCTGGCCGCTCGGGGATCGCCATGGCGAACCCGGGACAAGATCCCGAAAACTTGCGGCGGTCCCTCAACTCCCGGCTATTTCAGGCTAGTTGAGCTTTGGTGCGGCTGTTTCCGCAGGTCAGCGCGTTGGGTGGCGTGTCGACGAGAGCCATCGGAGTGTGCTTCGATATGTGGCAGTGACGCCCTTTCACCTTCTATTCCGGGGAGCGCGTTTTCTGGCTCCGGCCGGGCCCGAAAGTATGCGGGCCCCGGACGCCTGGACGTACCAGGCACAGGGGAAAGGGGCGGCCCTGTGGGTCGTCGTTGCCGTAGGAAGAACCGCCAACCGGAGAACCCGGTGAAGCGGCAGCAGCATCCGCAGCTGCGGTACCGGTCGCCACGAGTGCGCCGGTGGATCGCAACGTATACGGCGATCGTGATGGCCGTGTACTGGACGCTCAAGCTTGCCGGGATTATCCCCTGGTGGGCGGCCGGCTCCTGGCAATGGTAGCCAGGAGCCGACACACGGTATGACCGCGAGGGGCCCTCATAGCTGGCAGGCGGGGGGCCCTTTCGCATACGCCGTCGCGCGTCACCTGAGGTGAGCACGCACTGCGCGGTGGACCCATCATGCCAATACCGGTCCGTGCCGCACCACCGGGGGAGAGTCAGCGATTGCTGCCTCGTTGAGCAGACCCGGCATGCCCGCGTCCTGCTCGCGCAGCCGGAGAACACGGTCACTTTCATCGCGAAGCCGTTCGGCGTCTCCCATGGGGGCTGCACAAGCGGCCGTCGGCGGGGAGGACGGGTCGCCGGTTCGGCCGATGGTGCCGGTCTGCGGAACACCCCCGCGTCGGCGGGGAGGACGCGCCGAGCGCCATGACGGCCTCGTCCATGTCCGGAACACCCCCACGTCGGCGGGAGGACCGGCAGCCCGCCAGCCGCTGGCTGTGGGACCACGGAGCACCCTCGGGTCGGCGGGGAGGACGGCTGGCTGATCAACGAGGGCAAGGCGATCCTCGGCACACCCCCGCGTCGGCGGGGAGGACGCCGGTGCCGTCCCCGCCTCCCGTGCCCACGCCGGCACACCCCCGCGTCGAGGGGGGAGGACCTCGATGTCCGAGACGACCCCGCGTCGGCGGGGACCACACGGACCGGCGAACCGTGCCCCACGTCGCCCTCGGAGCATCCCCGCGTCGGCGGGGACGACATGGGCTTCGACTACGCGGCCAACGAGGTTATCGGAACACCCCCGCGTCGGCGGGGAGGACGCCCGCGTCGAGCACCTGGCCGTCGAGTTCGCCGGAGCACCCCACGTCGGCGGGGAGGACCCGCTGCAGTGCTCGCGCTCGGCGACGTGCGCCGGAACACCCCCGTGCCGGCGGGGAGGACCCGCATGTCGCCCTGCACGATGACGCGCGAGCCCGGAATACCCCCGCGGACGTGGGGGTTTCCATCCCATAGACGGAGCGGTGGGGTGGTTGGCTGGCGCGGAGGCCTGGCTACTTTCTGCCCACTGATGCTCCTATTGATCGTCAAGCGCTGTGGGTGGGGTGAGCGCCGTATCGTGGCCGGGTGCGGTACTTGGCGGAGTCGTTCATTCTTGGGGCCTTGCGGCGGGGCCGTTCAGTCGAGCAGTTCCTTGGGCCGTGCGGCTCGGCAGAGCGGCCTGGAGTGCGCTATGTCGAGGTTCGTGCGACGAGGGGACCCTTTGAGGTCTATCTCCACACGGTCGAAGATGTCGGCAGCGAGAGCTTCCTGGACCTGGGTGAGTTCCCGCCATTCGATCGTGAGGATGAGTCCGGCGAGTTCGGCCAGCTCCTGGGCGCGGCTGAGGACCCGCTGGCCGCGTTGGTCGTTGCCGAACAGCGCACTGGAGCCGTGCGGGGCCGGTGGGTCAACGAGAACGTTGTCCAAGACGAGTACGGCGACTTCGTTCGCGCCGGTCGGCCCTCTGGTGTCCGAGCCGACGGTCGGCCGTGACCGAATGTGGGGAACCGGCAGAACTCGCTGAACTGCGCAATCGTGGTTCGCGTTGTGGCTAGTTCCCGTGCTGGGATATGCGGGTTCCCGATGGACTTCCGTCCGTCGCCGTCGTCAGTCCGGGTCGTTGAGTGCGCAGGTGAGGGGACTCGACGATCTGTGGTCAGGTAGATGATGTTGCGCCCGGGTTACGAGCCGTCGATGTGGTCGAACAGCGCCAGGGCCTCGGCGGTGCGGCGATGGCCCGGGCCGAAGGCAGCCAGACAGGCGTAGTGGGCGGTCGCGGCCAGGGTGCGAGCCTCGGTACTGCGGCCCAGTCCCAGCAGGGCGGTGGCCAGAGCCAGCTCGACGGCGCCAGTCTCCGGGCGGCACTCCTGCTCGGGCAGGCTGCGGCGCAGCTCGTCGGCGTGCTCCGCCTCGGCGAGAGCCTCCTCATGGCGGCCCTGGCCATTGAGACTGCGGGCCAGGCCAAGCCGCAGGACCAAGGCGAACCGGCCCGGTAGGCGATGGGCGGCAAGGGCCTCGCGGGCGAGCGCCTCGGCCTCCTGGTGGCGGCCCTGCCCGTTGAGAGCGTAGATCAGTCCGTTCCGGGCGGCCGCCGCTAGTATCCGCATCTGCAGCACTCTGCCGCGAGTCGCGACAGAGGCGAGGGCCACGCACTCCGCTTCGCATTCGGCGTGCCGGCCGAGCGCGGTCAGCGTCTGGGCGCGGTCCAAGCGCAGTTTCAGGGTCCGCCATTCTTTGGCGCCGAAGAGCCTTCCGAAGACCGGCAGCAGTTCGTCGTACGTGGCGAGCGCCTCGCCGTAGCGGCCCTGGGCGCCCATCGCCATCGCGGCAATGCTCAGAGCCTGCGGTGCGTCCTCGCGCGGGAAGGACCGGGCCGAGGCGACGGCGCCGGCCACAGCTTCCGCCTCCGCATAGCGCCCGGCCTCATACAGGGCCAGAGCCTGATCCAAGGTCGGTCTCGTCATCGGCCTGTCGTCATTTCGGCCACGCGACCGGAAGAGCTTCATGCCCGGAGCATACGAAGCCGCGCACACGCGTCCGAGAACGGGTTGGCTTCGTAGGCGGTAGCTGGCTCCGCGTCACTGTCGGGTGGGCCGAACCCGCACGGCACCAGCGTCAAGCAAGACGGTGAACCACACCCGAGGGCTGGAGTGGCCAACCGCACGACATCGTGGCCAAGTAGCGTGCTCACCCACAACGCGAGCCGACCGCCCGGCCCTCTGACGCAACCAGCATTCCGTCACCTAACGAGCCGCATTTCGTCGGTTCGGCACAAGAGCACCGGCGGCACCGGCAAGGGCGGCGCCCTGTGAGCCACCGGCACCACAACGTCGTGGTGACCACGTTCTGACCAAGGTGGCACCCGGCACGGGGCCGCGGGCAACCCCGGCCCCGTCCACGTTCACAAGCGCCCGCATCGAGTTCCGTGCCAGATAGAGGGGAAACCCGGGTCAGGGCCAGCTATGGACTTCTGGGCCATCGCGCCTCGCAGCGTCGGTTCCTGCGCGTGCGTGGCGTGAGACCTCGGCTTTCGCCACCCCGTCCTCAAGACGACGTAGTCCGGACGTGTTCATCATGCACGGCACGCCGGTCGACGGTCTGAACGGTGCGCCGGGCGGCGAGGCCTATTGTGGGCCGGTGCGGGTGAGGCTGCCCAGCATCGGCACCGATGGCCTACGGTCCCTCGCTGGTGTCACCCGGTCTTGCCAGCGGCGGCCACCCCGACAGCGACCAACAACACGAACGCCCCGAACGCCAGGACGCTCCAGCCCACGACAAGATAGGCAGTGCGGGCTGCCGCGAGGCGCGGTCCGGCGAACAGGCGGCCGACGCGAGGCTCGTCCTCCATCCTCTTCCACCGCCGGGCCATGACGAGGAAGCAGCAGCCCACGAGAACGATGAACGCACCCATTGCGGCGAGACCACCCGCAGGTGGAGAGTCCTGTGCTTGAGCCGCGAGGTTGGCCGCCAGAGAGCCGTGCATAGATTTCACTCCTGGTTCGATGTGATGAGCTGAGGAATCAGACGCTGCGATCTCCCTGCACGTCAAGTACGCTGCAGGCGGCCCGCTGCCGCCAGGCGCCAGCCAGTGGATGCAGGCCGGGCCTACGCCCAGTGGCCACCTTTCATGCAGCCGCAGGGCAGCGCCGCTGTCGATGCAGGATTCAAACGCTGACGTTGTACTCACCTGATGACTAGACATTGAGCGGCGAAGCGTGCCAGTCATCTCTAGCCCAGGGAAACGGTCATGAAGGCCCGGCCGCCCGCAAGCGGATGGTGCGGGCCACGTCCTCGGGCGGACAACTACGTGTGGCAGTACCCGCCCGCCTGCCGGTGGTGGGTGGCAGGGCCGTCGAATAGCGTCTGGGGTGATGTCCGGCGAGGCGCCGGGAGTCGAACGTAGTCGATCGCCGTTGTTTCGCCCGCCGTGCAGTTGGTGGTTGGCCGCGTCCCCGCCTCGGCCTGTGCGCCAGCGCAAGGCGGGGACGTGGAACAGGACTACGAGAGGGAGTTGTATTCGTTCCAGCCCGAGCCTGTGTGGGTGCGCGGCGCGAAGAGGGGACTGGATCCTCCGGTCCCGGTGTAGAGCCAGAGCACGCCGTTGTGGTCGCGGGCGAGGAGATCGGGGTGGCCGTCGTCGGTGAGGTCGCGGACTCCGACCAGCGCGGTGTAGGTGTTCCAGCCGGAGCCGAGCCGGATGCGTTGGTTGTACAGCGGGCTGGTGTTCCCGGTGCCGGTGTAGAGCCACAGGACGCCGGAGGAGTCGCGCGCCAGCAGGTCGGGGTGGCCGTCTCCGGTGACGTCGCCTACCCCGACGAGCATGGTGTAGGTGTTCCAGCCCGAGCCGATGCGGACGCGCGGCTTGAACGCGGGAGCGGCGTTGCCGGTTCCCTGGTAGAGCCACAGGACGCCGGAGCTGTCGCGGGCCAGGAGGTCGGGGTGGCCGTCTCCGGTGACGTCGTCGGCGCCGACGAGCATGGTGTAGGTGTTCCAGCCCGAGCCGAGCCGCACGCGGGGCTTGAGCGGGGAGGCCTCGTTGCCTGAGCCCGGGTAGAGCCAAAGCACCCCGGAGGTGTCGCGGGCGACGAGGACGCCGGTGCCGTCGCCGCGCTGCCCGGCGAGGCTGGTGATGGCGTTGTACTGGCCCCAGCCGGTGCCGATCTTGTCCCTCCCGCCGAAGAGCGAGGAGGGCTGGCCGGTGCCGTGGTAGCGCCACAGGGTGCCGCTGCTGTCCCGGCCGAGCAGGTCCCACACCAGGCTGTCCGGCGGCCAGCCGCCGCTGATCTGGAAGGACTGGGGTGCGGTGGCGAGCACGGCTCCGTCGGCGTTGCGCATCGTCAGTGTTCCGGCGAGAGTGCCGGCGTGCAGCCAGTAGTAGGGGTTGAGGGTGAGGTCGAGTGGGACGTGGGCGGTGCCGCTGGTCGGGAAGACGGTGGCTGCCTGGGGGTAGGACAGTGTCAGTGAGCCGTCGGCGTTCTGCGTCCACGTGCACGCGGTGGCGGGATTGCCGTCGGCGGAGCAGGTGGCGTGGAGGTTGGCGGCGACCTGGGCGGCGGTGTATCCACCGGCGGCGAGCTGGGCGGCTGAGAAGGTCAGCGTGGTGCGCGTCTCGGCGGGCGGTGCGAGCATGGGCAGCTTGACGTCGAGTGGGTAGTCGGCCGGTGCGCCTTGCATGAGCGGGTAGGGGTTGGAGCCCACTTCGGTGGCGCCCCGCAGATCGGGTTTGTTGGCCACGATCGTGGAGGAGCCGGTCACATAGAGAGTGTGACCGCTGGCGCCGTCGATCAGTTCGCCCTGCACGAACACCACGCCGGCGGGGTAGGCGGCGGAGACGTGCAGGGTGATGTCGCCTGCTTGGAGCGGGGCGCCAGGGACACCGTTGTGGTCGCTGTCGGCCCGGTCCACGTCCACGTACGTGGCGGTAGTGCTGCCGGGCACGGGGGTGGTCGGCAGCACGGTGCCGTTCGGGTCGGTGACGGCCAGCCCGGTTGTGCCGCTGGGGAAGTAGAGCCGGATGAAGGTGTCGGTGGCAGGCGGGTCGTTGACCGTCACCGCGAGGTCGCCCGCAGCGCCGGCGATGTCGATGCTCCGCGGGGGGCTGATGGCCAGTGAGGGACCGGCGTCTGCGACGGCGGGTCCGGTGGTGAGACCGGCGGCGATCGCTATGGCACTGACGAGGGCGGCGCGCATGCGTCGCTGGCTAGACACGAAGCTTCTCCTGAAATCTCTGGGAAGAGCGGGTGATGCTGGCGTTGAGAAGGCGCCCGGTGTGGGGCCGGGGCGATGACCTGCCTGGTCGGCCCCAACACCGGGCGTAGCGGTTACAGGCCTGTGGAGCGGAGTACGGGGGAGGCGAAGCCGCCGTCGCCGCTGGCGTCGGCCGTCAGCGTGAACAGAGCCGGGGCTTGAGCGGCGTAATCGTAGTAGAAGCCCAGGTCGGCTTTGCCGTCTGCGTTGAAGTCGCCCGCGACTAGGTATTGGCTGTTGGGTCCCCAGTCGGTATTGGACCAGACGTTGCTGGGAGCGGCCCCTGCTTGCCCGTTGAGCGTGAAGATGGCGACGTCGTAACTATTGTTGGCGGTGTAGTTGTAGAAGAGTGCGATGTCGGTTTTGCCGTCGCCGTTGAAGTCGCCGGCCGTCATCCACTTGGTGTTGGGTCCCCAGTTCGTGCTTGACCAGATGGACGTGGGTGAACCGAGGCCGCCGTCACCGTTGCTGTCGGCGGTCATGGTGAAGAGCGCTACGTGGCCGTTGATGTCTGCGTATTCGTAGAAGAGTGCGATGTCGGTTTTGCCGTCGCCGTTGAAGTCGCCGGCCGTCATCATTTGGGTGCCGGGGCCGAAATTGGTGTTGTCCCAGACCGTGGTCGGGCTGGGGGCGAACCCGCCGTCGCCGTTGGAATCTGCCTTCAGCGTCAGTACCGCGACGTGGCCGCTGTAATCCGAGTAGTGGTAGAAGAGTGCGATGTCGGTTTTGCCGTCGCCGTTGAAGTCGCCGGCCGTCATCATCTGGGTGCCGGGGCCGAAATTGGTGCTGTCCCAGACAGTGGCCGGGGGTGCGAACCTGCCGTCCCCGGAGGCGTCGGCGGTGAGGGTCTGGATCTTGACGTGACCGCCGTTGTTGTCGGTGTAGTTGTAGAAGAGTGCGATGTCTGTTTTTTTGTCGCCGTTGAAGTCACCGGTTGCTGCGTAGATGTGACTGGTGTTGGCGCCAGCCGAAGGCCCGTCCCATGCGAGGTAGGACTGCCCGAACCCGCCGTCGCCGTTGGCGTCGGAAGGCTCGACCTCGAGGGCGAGGTGCCCACTGCCGTAGTCGTAGAGGTGGGCGACGTCGCTTCTGCCGTGCTGGTGGAAGTCTCCGGCCAGCTGTGCAATCACATTGCCGTGGTTGAACGCGGTGGTGGTTGTTGCGTCCAGGGCCTGGATCCCGGAAGCCTTCGCTTTTGCGTCGGACGTGGCGGCAAGCGCTGTCATCGAGCTGCAGGGAATGAACGTCATCTCACCAGTGCTGGCGGCAACTCCCCACAGTTCGGGGCAGCCACCGGGGCCGTTGTCTCCTGCGCTCGCCAGCATGCTGTAGTCGCTGGTGGAGAAGCCGCTGGTGGAAAATGTTGCTTTGCTGCTCTGAGGGGAGCCGGCCGGGATGTTGGGGTCGTTAGTGGTCCACAGGTCAAGTTCGCCAGTGCTGTTGTCGCGGGACCACAATGCAGGAAGACCGTTTACAACTCCGGCGTCGATGATCGTCTTATTTTCCCAGCCGCTCGGCGAAATGACTGTGAATGGATTGTATGTAGCTTCGGCAGTGGTCGATGGATAGTAGCCAAGGGCGTCGCCTTGGATCGCCCAAAGGTCCGGACTGATGCCATAGCTGTTCGGGTTCAGCAAGGCTCCGAGGTAGTTTCCGTTGGAGTCGAGGCTGAGTGCTCCGGCCGCGACGAGTTGCTGATCTTGAAACCAGTCTTGCTGCGGAGTGGATGTTCCGTCGGAGCTGACGATGTTGACGTTCAGCGGCGGCAAATCCTGATTAGCAGGCGGGAGAGTGGAGTTGTCACCGCTGTCACCTGTGCCTGGATAGACGGTTACCGCACCGTTGGAAGTTCGCACCAACAGATCTTGGGTTCCATCCTTGGTGTTGAATACACCATGAGTGATCAAAACGCCATTCCAGTCGGAAGGCTGGCCGCTGCCGTTCACGGTTCCCTTTTCCCCGATTTGCATGGGCGCGGCAAGGGTGCCGTTCGGGTTGTTATTGGAGTCGGCGTTTCCTTCGTATAGCCACAGCCCGGGATTGCTTGAGGTGCCAACACTCACGATGTCCGGCACACCGTCGCCGTTGAAGTCACCGTCTACCGATACTGTCGGCGTACCGTATTGGGTCCACACGTCCAGTTCTGCGGCGGTGCCGGAGATGTTTCCGGCCGAGTCGATCGAGCGAACGTAGAGGACGTTCAAGCCGGTGGACGGTGGAGTAAGCGTGACTTGTGTCGGCGTGCTGCCGCCAGCGGCCGGGACCGTCAAGGGCGGATTGACAGTAGGCGGCTCGAATCCCCAGGAGTAGGCGTACTTGGCGACGTCGGTGCTGCCGTTGGGGTCAAAGGTGAAGTCTCCGGTGCCCCCCGCAGTTCGTGCCGGGTTGTTGGTGGTTGGTTGCCGGTCCGTGGTCGGAAAAACCGATGAAGAGAGTACGGGTTGGTTGGGGGCGGTGACGTCCACGGTGAAATGGCAGGTGGTTGTCGCGGAATTGTCGATTCCGTCGTTGGCGTAGACGCTCCACGTGTACTGACCCGACGTGAGTTGGCTGCCAATGTTCCAGGACAGTACTCCGCCGCTGGTGGTCGTTTGCGTGGGTGTGGCGGCGGCGATCTGGGACCCGTTGTAGTGGGAGTAGGTGAAATGTGCGGTGAGTGTCTGCCCGGGATCGGAGTCGGTGAGCTTGGCCTTCAGCGTGATGGCGGTGTGGCCGATGGTGGAGAAGGGCGCCGCGGCCGAGCATGTGGTACCGGGGTCGGTGTAGGCGCTCGCCACCTGGGGAGCCGCGTTGAACAGCACGACCAGGGTGGGTGCGTAGGTGCCGCTGACGAAGAACCGCTTGAAGTAGTTGCTCCCGCTGGTGCTTTCGTCTCCGGTGAGCGCGAATGTGAGCGTACCGCCGCGCTTGGCGCCGGTGACGGCGGACTTCACATTGAATCCGACACTGGGGTTGCTGCTGCTGGTGACCGGGCCCACTGAGTGGGTGTCCAAGGCGGAGCCGAAGCTGGGCTTGTTGTTCCAGTCGGATCCGCTGCCGATCGTTGAGCTCGCCAGGTGTGCGCTCACATTGGCGCTGAGTGAGCTGGATGAGGTTGCGGATTCTGTGGCTTTGAGGGTGGCGGAGGATATGTCGGTGTTGTAGATCGTGCTCGAGAGGGTGAATTGGAGGTAGGTCTCTTCGATGCCGATGCAGCCGCTCCACCCGTTGTAGCCGACACCGTCACCGGTGGGTTCGTAGGTGGTGTTGTTGTATGAGTTCGCTGAGGAAGGGCAGCCCTGCTGGGCCTCGAAGTATCCGGGCTTCGTACCGGTCCACGTATCCCAGTTCGGGTCTATGTACAGGGGATAGTGGGTGGACTTGCTGGTGAGCATGGCCCGGTCGGGCGTCAGGGCGATGGAGTGCCTTCCCACCACCCGGGCGGCGATGCGAGCGCGATGCGCTCCCGCGCCAACCGCCACAGGAGAGGACCCGGCAAGAGACTTCGTACGCGGTTCTGCCGGCGCAGGAGTGCCCTGTGTGGTGGAGGAGTCCCACATGATTGGGGTGGGGGCGAAGAACACCGGCTGCCCGTGATTGTCGCGGGCGGTCAGGTTGCCGGCCTTGTCAGCGCTCAGGGAAAGCCCGGGGGCGCTGGTGGCGAGGTTGAGCTTGGACAAGGAAGGGTTGGCGGCAGCCTGGGCGGTCTTGACGACGAGGACCTCGCGGAAGCCGCCTTGCTGGTCGGCTGTCACCTTGAGGTCGACACCCGCCATGACGTTCGCGTAGGTCAGGGTGTCCCCGCTCGGTGACGGCTTCGGCAGCGCGGTGGGCCAGGAGACGGAGAATGTGTGTCCGTCGCTGACGATGGTGGCGAGTGGGGTGTGTCCTCCGCCCGACAGGTAGAGGTCGGTCGCGACCGCAGCCGGGCTGTAGGTTCCGTTCGCGTTGGCATGAAGCGTCGTGTCGATGGGGATCCAGCGTCCCTGCCGGTACACCCTTACGGGCGCTGCGCTCTCGGTGAGAATGAGGCCGCCCTTGGGATTCGCAGCGATTTGCTGGGTTGCTGTGGTGAGTGCCGTTATGACGACCGGTTTGCCGGTCGCCTTCGCTCGGCGCTCTGCCGTGATGGTCGACGATGTCGACGACGTGCCACTGGTACGCGCCGCAGGATGAGAGTTCGGGGATGCGGCCGAGGACGGCTGGTCGGGATGAACGGGTGGCGCAGTGGTGGCGGCGTGGGCGGGCGCTGCCAGGCCGACGGCTGCCAAGGCTGTAAGGGCAACCAGAGCGATGGCGTCTCGAAGCCGATGGCCCGTCGGTTGAGGTGGTGCGGTCACGACTCTCCATTCGACGTCAGGAGGAGTACGGCCGCACGTAGCCGCCTGACGGACCGTGGAGGTCTGCCGCGAGTATCCGCATCGTGATACCGCGCCCTTCCCTAGACAGCCAGTTGGGCCCTTGGCGCAGCCAAGCCAGTGCGCGCTGGCTTCCGATCGGTTGGCAGGCAAGCACTCGGACGCGCCAAGTTGGTGCGGACGCCTGTCCCCCCATCTCAGATGCATGCGTGTGTGCACGGTAAGGGTGATGAAACGGTTCCTCCACCATCGAGGAGAGTCGGAAGCGCCCGCCATTTGACGGTAAGTGACGGTTTGCCAGCCATCGCATGGTTGGATCTTGACGGCTTATTGGCCTTTTCATGGCGCTGGTGAACATAGTGCGAACGTTTTGGCGTGAATTTGAAGCGTTAGAGACCTTTTTTGGCGTGCAATGTGTAAATAAAAAGTAAGGATGCTTGGTGTGGTCATGGTGAGCCCTCTATGTTCTGCCGGACTTCTGTGATCTTCGAAGGGGTGGGGTGGGGCAGTGGGTGTCTGGAGTGGTCGCGGGCCCGTGGGTCGCCGGATACGCAAGTACCTGCCACCAATTCGGCGGCTGACTGCACAGGCTGCCGGGCTCGCCGTGATCGCGTCGGCCGTCGCTGCACCTGCTCAGGCCGCGACGACGGGGGCGCCACCTGCCCCGCATACCTCCGCGGTGGCCTCGGTTCCCGTCCACCGCGTGCCCAGGCATGTCATAGCCCTGCATGATCAGACGTCAAAAAACCGGTGGCGGCCGACCTCTACCGTGTGGCCCGTGGCCGGAACGGGCGTTGCCACGCTGGGCGCCCCAGGAGGCAAGACCTCGTATGCGGCGTCCACACCAACGGCTGTGCGCGCGGGAAGCCTGCCGGTCACGGTAGCTCCCACCGTGCCGGCGTCCGCGTCCTCGAAGAGAAGGATGAGCCGCGCGTCGAAGACGACGGGACAGGTCGCCGTCCATGTTCTAGACCACGCTGCGGCAGCACGGACGGGCGTCGACGGCGTGCTCATGACTGTCACGCCACGTGCCGTCACGGGCAATGGCATGGTCTCGCTGTCTCTCAACTACGCCAAGTTCAAGAACGCTTATGGCGGGGACTGGTCCTCACGCCTGCGGCTGGTCCAATTGCCTGCGTGCGCGCTGACCACACCCTCCCGGGCAGCGTGCCGCGTGCAAAGGCCGCTGCAGGGCGCCAACAACCCGCGGTCGAACACCGTCACCAGCACCGTCCACCTGGCCTCCCGCGGGCCGGCATCTGCCCCCAGCACGACAACCGCCAGTCCCTTGGCCGCCTCGACGACTCAAGGCACGATGGTTCTCGCCGCGACCTCCAGCACCTCCGGCGGTACCGGCGACTACTCGGCCACCCCCCTGCATCCTTCCGGCTCCTGGACGGCCGGCGGTTCCAGCGGCGACTTCACCTACTCCTACCCGATCCCGGCCCCTCCCTCGGCGGGCGGCCTGGTTCCGAAGCTGTCACTCAACTACGACTCCCAGTCGGTCGATGGCGAGACCGCCGCCACCGGTAACCAGGCCTCCTGGATCGGGGACGGCTGGAGCATGTCCCCAGGCTCGGTCACGCGCGCCTACGTCCCCTGCGCCGACGACCCGGCCGGAACCGCACCCAAGGTGCAGGACGAGTGCTGGCTGGGCCAGGTCCTGCACGTCACCTTCGGCTCCCAATCGGCCGACATCGTCCGCGACGCCTCCACATCGACCGGGTGGCGGCTGTCCAACGACGAGAACGAGAAGGTCGAGCTCCTCACCGGCGGCAACAACGGCACCTACGACGGCGACTACTGGAAGATCACCACCACCGACGGCACGCAGTACTTCTTCGGCCTCAACCGCCTCCCGGGCTGGGCGACGGGCAACACCACCACGAACTCGGCCTGGACCGTCCCCGTCTACGGCGCCCACAGCGGTGACCCGTGCTACAACGCCACCTTCTCGCAGGCCTCCTGCCTGCAGGCGTGGACCTGGAACCTCGACTACGTCAAGGCCGCCAACGGCAACGCCGAGGCCTACTACTACAAGACGGAGACCAACTACTACGGCGCCAACAACGGCACCACCGGCGTCGCATACACCCGCGGTGGCTACCTCGACCACGTCGACTACGGCTTCACCGACGGGCACGCCTACAGCGCGAGCGCGCCGCAACGCATCCAGTTCACGCCTGGTGACCGGTGCGTGGCGACCAGTTGCGATCCGATCTCCTCCAACACCGCCAACTGGCCAGACACCCCCTACGACCTCAACTGCGCTCAGGGCGCCTCGTGCAGCATTCACGGCCCGTCGTTCTGGACGGAAGAGCGCCTGACCAAGATCACCACGGAGATCTATCAGAGCTCCGCCTACTCGCCGGTCGACACCTACACACTCAGCCAGTCCTTCCCCAGCCCCGGGGACGGCACCACCCCCGCGCTCTGGCTTAACTCGATCACACACACCGGCAACGAGGGCGGCTCCATCCAGCTGCCCGCGCTCACCTTCACGGGCGAGAAGCTGATCAACCGCGTCAACACCGGTGACGGCTACCCGGACATGGTCCACTACCGGATCTCCGGAATCACCACCGAGACCGGTGACCAGATCTCCGTCGCCTACTCCTCGCCGTCCTGCACGCCGGCATCCGACCCGTCCACCAACACCGGCTTGTGCTATCCGGTGTACTGGGCGCTGCCCGGCCAGTCCACCCCAACGCTGGACTGGTTCAACAAGTTCGTCGTCGCATCGGTCACCGACAACGACAGCACCGGCGGGTCCCCAGGCACGGTCACCTCCTACAAATACCTGGGCAATCCAGCGTGGCACCACGACGACAACGAGGTCGTCAAGGCCAAGTACCGCACCTGGGGCCAGTGGCGCGGCTACCCAGAAGTGCAGACCATGACCGGGTCGACCACCGACGGGCAGACCCGCACCAACACCCGGTTCTTCCAGGGCATGGACGGCGACACCCTGCCCGGCGGCAACACCCGCAGCGTCAGCGTGACGCTTTCCTCTGACGTCACCGTCCCCGGCGCCCAGACCTCCACACCCGACAAAGACCAACTCGCCGGCCGACCCCGCGAGGAGATCACCTACAACGGCCTGAGCGGCGCCGTGGTGAGCGCCACCGTCAACGACTACTGGGTCAGCGCCCCGACCGCCACCCGCACCCGCAGCGGCATGCCCGACCTGACCTCCAACATCGTCCGCCCCACCAACACCTACACCACCACCGCGATCACCTCCATCAGCCCGAAGACCTGGCGGTCAACAGAAGTCGACCAAGGCTACGACCCCACCACCGGCCTCCTGCTGTACACCGACGACCACGGCGACATCTCCAAGCCCGCCCAGGAGACCTGCACCTCCCTGACGTACGCACCGGCCAACACCACGGCCAACATCCGCGGCCTGGTCGCCGAGAACGAAACCGACCAGGGAGCCTGCGCCACGGGCAACAGCCAGTCCACCGACGGCCTGGGCTACCCCACCTCGGTCAACCGGCCCACCGACGTCATCTCCGACGTCCGCACCTTCTACGACACCAACCCCACCAGTTGGCCCGTCACCGTCCCGCCGTTCCCCCAGAGCACCCCGCCGACCGTCGGCAAGCCCTCCATCGTGGAGAAGGCCAGCGACTACAGCAACGGCGCCTTCACCTACCAGATCGCCGCCGCCTCCGCCTTCGACAGCTACGGCCGCGTCACCGACGCCTGGGACGGCCTCGGAAACAAAGCCCACACCGACTACACCACCACGGCCGGCCTGACCACCAAGGTGACTGCCACCGACCAGCTCGGCCACGCCACCACCACGACCCTCGACCCGACACGCGCCCTGCCCACCGCGGTGATCGACCCCAACGGCGCCGAGACCGACACCACCTACGACGCCCTCGGCCGGATAACCGCCGTCTGGCTGCCCAACCGCTCCAAGTCCTCCCAAACCGCCAGCTACACCTACACCTACAACGTCTCCGCCGCGGCCCCCACCACCGTGACCACCAACACGCTGCTGGACAACGGCACCTACAGCGCCTCCATCGACCTGTACGACGCCCTGCTGCGCGAACGACAGACCCAGACACCCACGCCCAAGGGCGGCCGGCTGCTCACAGACAACTTCTACGACAGCCACGGCTGGCTCACCAAGGTCAACCACGCCTACTGGGACGGCAACAACACCCCCAGCACCACCCTGTACACGGCCACCACCGACAACCTGGTGCCCAGCCAAGACGTCATCACCTTCGACGGCGACGGCCGCCCCACACTGGACGTCTCCAAACACCTGAACAACACCGTCAGCCAAACCCAGACGATCTACGGCGGCGACCGCACCACCGTCATCCCCCCGACCGGCGGAAAGATCAACACCACGGTCACCGACGCACGCGGACGCACCACCGAGGTCGACAACTACACCACGGCGCCCACCGTGAACGGCGACCAAGTCACCGGCGGCACCTTCGTCAAATCCCTCACCAGCTACGACGCCTCCGGCAGCCACGGCCAGATCTCGGCACTCACCTCCCCCAGCGGAGCGCAGCGCACCTTCAGCTACAACCTGCTGGGGCAGAAGACCCGGCAGGACGACCCCGACACCGGCACCACCCACTACACCTACGACGCCAACGGGCACCTGCAGTCCACCACGGACGCCAAGAACGCCACCCTCTCCTACACCTACGACGCTCTCGGCCGCCCGACCGCCGTCTACAACGGCACCAGCACCAGCGCCCCGCTCTCCGCGTCCTGGACCTACGACGACCCCTCGGTCCCCAACAGCATCGGCCGGAAGACCTCCGCCAGCAGCTACGACAACAGCGGCAACCTGATCAGCACCACCGCAACCACCGGCTTCACGAAAACAGGCAAGCCCACCGGCACCAAGATCACCATTCCGACCAGCGTCACCGGGCTCGCGGGAACCTACACCTACACCTACACCTACTCCTCCAACACCGAACTTCCCGCCACCATCAACTATCCGGCGGCCGGCAGCCTGCCCGCGGAGACCGTCAACACCGGCTACAACGTCTACGACCTGCCCAACTCCGTTGGCGGGCTGAACACCTACACCGCCTCCACCAGCTACGACGCCTACTCCCGCGTCCTCAGCACGACCCTCGGCCTGCGAGCCACCTCGGCCATCCTCGGCTACAGCTACGACGACCACACCGGCAACGTCACCGAGGTCAACACCCAGCGCTACACCGCCCCGGCCACCGTCGACGACACCAAGTACACCTACGACCTGACCGGCAACATCACCAGATCCGTCGACAGCCAGAACAACGGGACCACCGTCGACACCCAGTGCTACCAATACGACGGCCTCGACCGGCTCGCGCAAGCCTGGACCGCCACCGACCAGTGCGCCGCCCCGCCCACAACCAGCGGTTCCACCCCCAACGTCGGCGGCCCGAACCCGTACTGGACCAACTGGACCTTCACCGACGACGGCAACCGCAAGACTCAAGTCCAACACGCCGTCGGCGGCGCAGCCGGCGACACGACCACCAACTACAACTACGGGCAGTCCGCCGACCGCACCAAGCAGCCCGACACGCTGACCAGCACCACAACCACCCTGCCCGACGGTACCCAGACCGGCGCCGCCTACAGCTACGACGCGGACGGCAACACCCAGACCCGCACCATCACCACGTCCGGTACCGACACTTTCACCTGGGACAACAACGGCAAACTCACCTCCCTCAAGTCCACCGGACAAACCAACCCGAGCCAGTACCAGTACGACGCCGACGGCAATCTGCTCATCCAAACCGACCCCACCGGCAAGAAGACCCTCTACCTGCCGCACCAGGACGTCACCTACGACCCCAGCACCAGCAGCGTCAACGGCACCCGCTACATCCCCCTCCCCGGCGGAACCACCTGCGTCCGCTACGGCTCAGGCACCAGCTACAGCTTCCAGACCAGCAACTACCAGGGCACCAGCTCCCTCGCCCTCAACAACACCGCCCAGACTCCCACCTTCCGCTCCTTCGACGCCTACGGAAACCCCCGCGGCACCCAACCCACCACCTGGTACGGAAACAAGGGCTTCGTCGGCGGCACCAAAGACCCCACCACCAACCTCACCAACCTCGGCGCCCGAGAATACGACCCCACCATCGGACGCTTCATCAGCGCCGACCCCTACCTTGAAGCCAACGACCCAAACCAGATCGGCGGCTACGCCTACGCCGGCGACAATCCAGTCACCCATAGCGACCCATCGGGCCTGTGCGCCGACGTGGACTGCCCGACGCGCAACTGCCCGTATTGCCTCAACCGCACACCCACCGACACGGACCCCAACTCGCCAGCGCTGCACGACTACCCGGGCTCGGGTAGCACACCCAACAACACGTCCGGCACCAACGGCGGCAGCGATGGCAGCGACCCCAGCGGAGGCGGTGGCGGAGGCGGCGGAAATGGCGGAGGCGGCGGCAACGGCGGTGGCGGTCACGACGACTGCGGCTGGAACCCCCTCTGCTACGGCAAAGAGGTCGGCGGCTACCTCTGGGCCCACAAGGCACAGATTGCGGGAGGCGCCGTAGCGGTTATCGCAGGCGGACTGTGCTATGCGGCCTCCGGCGCCACCGCAGAAGAAGGCGTCGGCATAGCCCTCGCCACCCAATGCGGGGCCTTCGCAGGAGCCGCCGGCAGCTTCATTGAAAACGCAGTGAACCCGCACGGCGACCACTCGGCAGCCGGAACCGCCAGCGCCATCGTAGGCGGCGCTATCGTCGGCGGCGCTACCGGCGGACTTGCCGAGGGGGCCGGGCAATTCCTGATCTCCCGCTTCGACGACGGAACCCTGGCCAGCTCCCTCGGAAAGCTGTTGAGCGGTTCCCGTGGATGTAATTCCTTCACGGCCACGACCGCCGTTGAGATGGCCGATGGCACCGAGAGGGCGATCAGCGAGGTCACTACTGGTCAAACCGTTGTCGCCACTGACCCGCTCACCGGGAAGACGAAGCCGGAGAAGGTCACCGCCACCATCATCACTAAGGGCGACACCGACTTCACTGACCTGACCGTCCACACGGCCCACGGCGACAGCAAGATCACCTCGACTCAGCACCACCCATACTGGGACATCACACGGCACCGCTGGGTCAACGCCGGTGACCTACACACCGGGGACCAGCTACGGAACGTGCACGGCGGCACCGTAACCGTTGCCAGGGTCCGCAACTACACCACCCACCTCCCGACGTACAACCTCACGGTCAACGAACTCCACACGTACTATGTGCTGGCGGGCTCCACTCCGGTCCTTGTTCATAATGTAAATGAAGGAGATCTCTGCAATTTGACTCTCGGGCCCAGCCTGAGGGCGCAGACAGCGGAGGGAGTTACTGCTGAGCGCGGAGATACCGTTCTTGCGCACGAACAGAGGATGATCAACGAATTCGGTGATCGGAATGGCTGTGCTGCCTGTGGCGCCACAGTATCTGGTTACAAGGATGGGCACTGGACGGGTGATCACAACCCACCAAATAAACTCGCTCCCAATGGCCCATGGACTCTGTATCCGCACTGCAAGGCGTGTTCTAAGCAGCAGGGTGGCATCGTGCGAACGCTGCTCAAGGAGTACTATGACTTCCCGGTGTGGAAACCGAGTGAGTAGGGGATCCAATGATGCTCTTCGCCGCGTGTACGACGAGATTCGCGCACGGTCTGGTTGTTGCTGCTGCACCCGGGAGCGTCGACACGCACGCAGGCTGGGACTCTGGGGCTGAAATAGTTCACGGTGGTGTGGACTCCTTGTTTATCTCGGTCCAGCAAGCCGCCAGTGGCCCGGTGTCAGTCCAATGCGTGCAGGGCCCTTACCAACCGAGTGGGAAAGTTCTTGTGTACTCAGGGAACCTCACCCTTCCTAAGGCGTCCCTTGAAATTTCGGATCCAAATGAATCGGTGAGGTTGCTGATTCCTGTTCCGAATGTAGAGAACCGTGTCGAAGTCTATGGAGACGGCACCGATGAACCGGATGATGTAGTGATCGTTCTCACGGGCGATGAGTCGTGGTGATCCACGTGCTCTAGCCCGGGAAGGGGTGGTCTTGTAGGCCGGGCGTCACGATATTGTTCCGTCGCTCTGTGACGCTTCTCACTTGCGTAGCGGAGAAATCGATCCCTTCCGGATTCGCAAGAAGCTCCGTTGGATTTCGTTCCGGCGGGGCTTCTGCGGTGTCCGTCGGCACCCTCCTTGATCCACCCAGCCACCGCCTCGTCGTCCCGCTCCATCGCGCGCCGGGCCGGGACCTGGCAGGACCAACCATTACGCACCAGCAGTTTCCGAACGCCCTGGATCGTGTAGGTCAGGTGGAAGCGCCGTCCGATCACCGTCTTGACACGGCCCAGGGTCCAGCGTTGGTCTTCCCAGCCGTGCGCGGCCGGTCCCTTGGCCAGCTCCGCCTCCAGCTGCGCGAACTGCTTCTCGCTCAGCCGCGGGAGCGACGCCGGCCCTTGCGACCGCAGAACCAGCGGACCGCCCTCCTCCCACGCTCGCCGCCATCGCTGCACCGAGCGGACGCTGACCCGCAAGTCTTTGGCGATCGCCGAGCTCGCCTCGCCCCGGGCGAACCTCTCTGCGGCCTTGAGCCGTAACTCCTCGCGAAGCTACTGCCGTTCGACGGTCAGCCCGCCCCCTTGTGGATACCGCATGCCCCGGTGAGACCGCACGGGCGACGACCCGTCATCCGCTACGACACCACGAGTTCAACCTCAGTAACCCGCCCAGTCGAGTCCGAGGTCGGCGAGCGCCTAGAGCCTGTCGGCGGTGAGCTTCACAGATACCCTTACCGAGCATGACCACCAAAAATTCCCATGGTGACAGTCCCGGACAGAACCAGCCACCCGTCAAAGAGGCGGGCCCCGGCCCTCGCACCTTCTCCGAAATCACTACTGCGGATGAGCACGTGGTCGAGGACATCGCCGCGGCCATCGTGACACCGACCGCCATTGCAGCCGGCATCAAGTACGGCCTGCAATCGGTGAACAACCTGGTGACCCAGCGGGCAGAAACTCAGCGGGAGCAGATCCGCCAGGACGGCGAGACCGCGCGCGCCATCATCGCGGCGCAGATGCCGCAGGCGAGCCCGCCGGAGTCGGCACAGGCGAGCCCGCCGGAGTCACCGCAGCAGTGACCCGCACGCTCCCCCCGTTGGGTGCGGTCTCATGCATGTCCGGGCCGCCGCCCTCTGGCTCCCGGATAGTTGCCTTACCCGGAGTCAGAACCGCGCGAGTGCCGCCCGTGGAAACCGTGCCCACCACCGTCCAGACCGACGCCGAGACCACCGTGGAGACCGCCGGCTCCGCCGTCGTCCCGGCGAGCCGGACGGGCGGGCTGTCCCCGGAGGCCCGCGCCGCGGTCGAGGAGGGCATCCCCGCCGAGACCCGCCGCGGATACGCCGGCGACTGGGCCCGGTTCACCGCCTGGTGCGCGAGAGAAGGCCGCCAGGCCCTGCCCGCGACCGGCGACACCCTCACCGAGTACATGACCCACCTGAAGCGCGAGGACAAGAGCCCGGCCACCATGGACCGGGCGCTGGCCTCCATCGCCGTCGCGCACGCCGCGTCCTCAAGGGCCACGAGACCGAGCGCAAGAAGAGCAAGGACCCGCACCGCCGGTCCCGCCGGGCGGCCGCCGCCACCCCGCCCGTGCTCCGCAAGATGGTCGCCGCCACCGACACCGCCACTGCGATCGGCCGCCGGGACGTCGCCGCCCTGCTGCTCGGCTTCGCCCTGGCCGCCCGCCGCTCCGAACTGCGGCTGCTGGACTGGGCCGACATCGAAGAGGTTGAGGAGGGCCTGGCCGTCGAGATCTGGCGCCCGAAGGTCAACCACACCGGCCCGCTCGGGGTGCCGTACGGCTCCAACCCCGCCACCGGTCCCGTCCGCGCCCTCCGGGCCTGGCGCCAGTGCCTGCTCGACCACGGCCGTCTTCGCCCTGGCCACCGCGACCCTCACCCTCGGCCTGGGCACCCTTAACGAACCCGCTCGCCGCACGGTCGCATACTCCCTGCTCGCCGGAGCAGCCGCGCTCGCCGTCGACGTCTACCCGTACTGAGCTCGCCAGCGACCGCCTCGCCCGTCTGCACTGTGATGTAGCGCGAGGCCGGTTCGCCGCAGACAACGGACAGACACAAACCCTGTCCATAACTTGGGTTCTCCCGCCCACCCGGGCGGCAGAGCCGGGTCAGACACCGGGGTGGCGAGCATCGGTTCCGGCAGCGTCCACGTCACAGCCCCATGCCTTCCACCCGGCCTGTCCGTCCGCAAACCGAGCGGCGCGTGCATACCTGACCAGGGGCCCGCCCATGAGCGCGACCACGGCTGGTGAGCGGGACGCAGTCGCCCGCGCGGCACACGCACCCGGGCGGGGTTCCCTACACGACCGGTACCCCGGACTGGCGGCTGTGGTCCCGGTCCGGACGGCTCAGCAAGCCGTGGTGACGGCGACCCGGCTGGCGCAGTACCTGAACTGAGGGCGAGCGGATCGGGCCGGGACGGAAACTCGCGGCGCCCCGGGTCGTGCGGTTTTTCTGTGGCCGGGTCGGTCTGCAGGTCGGACAGGGAGATGATGCCCAGTTCGACGGTCGTCTCCGGTAGGCGGACAGGGGTTGAGATGGAGTGGCCCGGCCGGCGTGGTCGCGGACCGGGCCGCTGTTCAGGGGCAGGGGGCCGGGTGGTCAGAAGGAGTAGGGCCCGAACCGGCCCCACATGATGACCGCGGCGACGATGAGCAGGATCGCGTTGAACCCGATGGCCTGCGGCTCCTTGCGGCGGGCGTGGAGGCCCATGGCCAGGACCATGATCACAGCCAGGCCGGTGGCGGCCAGCGGGGTGAGCACCGTGGCGATGTCGAAAGCGCCCGGCAGGCTCAGCCCGAGGCCGCCCGCGAGTTCGGCGACGCCGATCAGACGCACCACGGGTGTCGAGACGTCACTGACCCACGGCAGCTGGGATATGAGCTTTTCGCGGGGCTGGGTGGACTTGGTGACGCCGGCGGCCACGAACAGCGCGGCGAGGACGCCCTGCAGGATCCACAGGAGCACGTTCATCGGAGCAGAGACCTTCTTCTTCGGTCGCGCCGCGGTGGGGATTGCCGCGGCGGATGAGGATGGAGCGGATCAGGATTCAACGAGGGAAAGCCGGGAGGCGTCAGGCGGTGAAGACGCGCTCGGCTTCGTCGCGCTGGGTGTGCAGGTCCCAGTAGAGAGGGGCGATGTCCTCGGCCTCGGCGGTCGGGATTTCGGGAGGGCCGCCCGCGCCGATCCACACGCCGATGGCGACGTGCGCGGCCTGGATACCGGTGCTGGCCAGCTCCTTGTGCAGGTTGAGCACCCAGTTGCGCAGCGCCGCCTGAGCGGGGTTGACGTTTCCGAGCATCGGGATGGGATCGACCGAGCCGGCGCCGTTGGTGAAGAGCAGGGTGCCCGCGCCGGCCTCACGCATCGCGGGCAGGACGGCCTGGGTGGCGGTGATGGCGCTGTAGAGCAGGAAGTCGATCCATCCCTGCACATCGGAGGGGCTGGTCTGGGACGGGGAGGTGAGGTTCACGGAGGCGATGCTCGGAGCGGGGGAGTGTTCCAGGACGTCGATGCCGCCGAACCGGCTGGCGGCGTCCTTGAGGGCCTGGGTCAGCGCGCCGTGGTCGCGCACGTCGGCCGGGAACGCGGCGGCGGTGATGCCCTCGGCGGTGAGCTGGGCGACGAGGTCGTCGAGCTTGGCGCGGTTGCGGGCGATGAGGGCGACGTCGTAGCCGCGGGAGCCGAAGGTGCGGGCAATGGCGAGGCCCATGCCGGGGCCGGCTCCGACGATGGCGATGCTGGGCACGTTTAAGTCCTTTCAAGTAAGTGGGCCGGGCGTCCCACTTTCACTGGTGCCCACCGTACAGCAGAACCGGGCCGCCCGTTCCACTTGGGTAGAGTGGGGGTATGACCTCGCCACTTTCCGACCGGACGCCGCGCCCGCAGGCAGGCGCGGGACTGCGTGCCGACGCCGAACGCAACCGCTGCCGCATCCTGGCCGCTGCCCGTCACCTCTTCGCCACCGAAGGGCTCGGCGTTTCCATGGCCTCCGTCGCCCGTGAGGCCGGCGTCGGCAAGGCCACGCTCTCCCGGCGCTTCGCCACCCGGGAGGAACTCGTCAACGCGGTCTTCGCCGACCGTATGGACGCCTACGTCGACGCCGTTGCCGCGGCGCTCGCCGACCCCGACCCCTGGCACGGCTTCACCGGCTACCTCCACGCCGTCTGTGCCATGCAAGCCGCCGACCGAGGCTTCGCCGATGTCCTGACCATGACCTTCCCCGCCGCCAAGGCGCTGGAAGCCCGCCGCGCAGAGGCGTACAACCGGCTGCTCGAACTCATCGCCCGCGCCAAGGACACCGGGCACCTGCGCGAGGACTTCACTCACCAGGACGTCGTCATCCTGCTCATCGCCAACGCCGGAGTCGTCACCGCCACGGGCGACGCCGCCCCCGACACCTGGCGCCGCCTCGTCGGCCACATGATCCGCTCTTACGCCGCGCCCGGCGCACCAATCCCCCCGCTGCCCGAAGCCCCGAGGCCCACCGCCCTCTACCGCGCCATGGTCCGCCTCTCACAAACCGGGCCGGGCACCGCCTAGTAGGACTCCGTTAGGTCTGTGTGTCGACCTTGTTCTGGGGCACGGTGAGTATGTGGATGCACATGAAGTGAACCGTGTTCGGGCGACGTTG
>NZ_JBIWIM010000034.1:0-21722 GCF_044764595.1 Streptomyces sp. NPDC093984
TATAGCGAGGCAATAGCCTTCCCGAACCCGACAACCGTCCCTGACAGCCAGGCCGCTTGACACCAACGGCGCATGGGATGTCTCGTTCGCCCGCCGCAACTCCGCGTTCTCCCGGCGGAGTTGCTCCAGCTCTTCCCGCTCGGCGGTGGTCAGCCGGTCGTCGCGTTCGCCGGTGTCCGCCTCGACTTGGCGGACCCAGCCGCGCAGGGCCTCCTTGTGGATGCCCAGGTCCTTCGCGACATGCGCGATCGGACGGCCGGTGGCAGGACCTCGCGGACGACCCACTGACGGAGCTCGTCCGGGTACTTACGTGGCGCTGGCACTGCTCGTGGTTCTCCTTCGGGCCAGGGTCATAAGCCTGGCTTCAGGGACTCCACGAAACCGGGGTCAGCTCACCTGATCCGTCAGGGACGGGACTTTTCGGTTCGGGAGGCGGGGCGGGGGTGGTGTCGCCGGTATGTGGCCCGTAGGTCACGGGATCAGGCGACCTTGCCGTTGACTGTGCCGGACTCGGCCAGGCACAGGGCCTCGGCGATGCCGGCGAGCAAGAGTTCCGCGGCGATCACGGGAGTGATGTCGCCGCGTCGGAGAGCCGCGATCACCTGGGTGAGGTCGTCGAGCGCCGTCCTTGCAGGCACGCATTTAAGAGCATATGCTCCTACTGCTGGCGCGAGAAGGGACGACCGTGCCCGCACAACCATCGCAAGCACGGACGGCCTCCCCGCTTCACAGCAAGTGACGTCACCGTGCCGTCGCGCGTGAAGTCCTACATGTCTCGGTCTGTCCTCAATTCATAAGGAGCTTGATCAATGGCCGGCAATCTTGTTCTCATGACCGGGATCGGCGGCGTGGGCCGCCTGGTCCTGGAGCAGCTTCGTGCACAGGACGTGCCGGTGCGCGCGATGGTGCGTCGCGATGACGAACGTGCGGACACGCTGCGCGCGCTCGGTGCTGAGGTCGTGATCGGCGACCTGACCCGGCCGGAAACCGTGGCGGCCGCGCTCGAGGGCGCCACCCGGATGTACTTCGCGATGCCTGTCTCGACCGACCACCTCCTGGCGGCGACCGTGGTGGCCAGCGTGGCACGTGACTACGGCCGGCTGGAAGCACTGGTGGGCCTGTCTCAGATGACGGTGTCGCAGATGACCGCGACGAGCACGGAGGAGTCGCACCAGCAGCGGCTGCACTGGCTGGCCGAGCAGGTGCTCAACTGGTCCGGGCTGCCGGTGGTCCATGTCCGGCCCACGTCCTTCCTGGACAACCCGCTGTTCACTACCCTTGCGGCGCGCACCATCCGGGAGAACGGGACCATCGCGCTGCCGTTCGGCACCGGACGGACCTCGCCGGTGGCGGTCGAGGACGTGGCGCGAGTGGTCGCCACCGTGCTCCGCGATCCGGCCGCGCACATCGGTGCCGTGTACGAGCTCACCGGACCGCGCTCCGTGGACATGAACGAGTTGGCCCAGGAGTTCAGCCGCGCGCTCGGTCGCGAGGTGTCGTACACCGACGTGCCGCTGGATCACTGGCACGCCGAGGGGCTGTCGAAGATGGGCCTGCCCACGCACATCGAGCAGCACATCGTCACCATGGCGCGTCTGCACCAGGAGAACCGATACGACCGCACCTCGGAAGACGTCGAAGGTGTGACGGGTGTCCCCCCGCAGTCGGTCGAGGAGTTCGTGGCCGCCCGCAAGGACTTCTACCTCGGCTGATTCCGTCAACGTTCTGTGGGCCTCCGCCAGGTGTGGTGGCCCACGGGCGGCAGGGTCTGGCGGTGTCGGGGCCGGCGCCCCGCCTTCATCCCATGGCTGCGGGGAGGGCGCATACCGTCGCGTCTCCACACGCGCCGAGGTCTCGGGCTCCGTGACTGACATCGAAAGGAACATCCATGAACGCTTCCCCGGCGCAACCGCCGTCCCCGGAAGGTCACGACACGACGCCGCGCCATGAGGGGCGGGGGTTCTCACGCCGGGCCTTCGTGGGTGGCGCTGCTGCTGTCGCGGCCGGTGTCGGGCTCGTCGGCGCCTCCGCACTGCCCGCCGCCGCAGCCCCGCACCGAACCGCTCATGGCTTCGGCTCCGTCTCCGGCGTTCCGGGACTCCCCCGGAGGTTCGAGCGCATCTTCACGAGCCGGCTCATTCAAGCCAACGGAATACGTCAGCACGCGGTGATCGGTGGTGAAGGACCGCCGTTGCTCCTGGTGCACGGCTGGCCGCAGAACTGGTACGCCTGGCGCCTGCTGATGCCGGAGCTGGCGCGGAACTACACCGTCATCGCCGTCGACCAGCGCGGCATCGGACTGACCGACAAGCCCCGCAGCGGATACGACACCGGCACCCTCGCCGCCGACCTGGCGGCGCTGATGGACGCCCTCGGACACGACCGCTTCGCGGTGGTGGGCCATGACACCGGCATGCCGATCGGCTACGCGCTCGCCGCCGACCACCCGAGCCGAGTCGACCGGCTCGCGGTCGCCGAAGCCGTGATCCCCGGTGTGACGGCGTCACCGCCCCTCCTCGGTTCCTCCCAGGCCAACAACATGCTCTGGCACTTCCCCTTCAACAGGCTGGAGCAGGTCAACGAACTTCTCGTGGCGGGTCGGGAGGACATCTACTTCGGCTGGCAACTGGAGACGAAGGCCTCACGGAAGCTGCCCGCGTATGCCACGCGCTACTACATCCGATCCCTCACCTCGCACCAGCACGCACTGCGCGGCAGCTTCGGGTGGTACCGCGACCTCGACACGACGTTCGCGCAGAACGCCGAACGCGTGAAGCGGCACCTGACCATGCCGGTCCTGGCGATCGGCGGGGCCGAGAGCGTCGGACAGGGAGTCGCCACGACGATGAGGCTGGCCGCGGACGACGTACAGGCCCTGGTCATTGCGGGCAGCGGCCACTGGGTCGCCGAGGAAGCGCCCCAGGAGATGCTGACCGCCCTCACGGCGTTCCTGGCCCCGTACCGGGCCGCCGCCCTGTCCAGCTCCCAGGGATAAGCAGCGGCTGTCGAACCTTCGCCGCGAACAGGTCCGGGTGTCCGGTGCCGTCGCATCCCCGGACACCCCGGCCTGCTGCGACTGATTGCCATGCCCGCCGAAACGAGCACGGCTCGTAAAGGCCGACGGGGCACACGCCGTGGAGAACACGGCATGTCCACTCCGCCACCAAGCAGGCCGGGCGTGACCTGGCCGGGTGCGGCGCGGCGGTGGCCGCGGGCGTCGGCGTCGTGCCGGCGATCGGCGGGCCGGTGTCGGCCCGAAGCGGTGCGCCGGCTCATGCCCCGAAACCGTCACAGCAGTGCGCAGGGTGCCACTGCGGTCCGAGTGCGCCGTCGGCGCCCGCCACGTCCAGAGGCAGTACGGCCCCGGCATGGGACCGGCTCAGGGCGCCGACCACGTCGTGCCGGTCGAGCGCGAGACGGGCGTCGGCGGGGGTGTCGACGGTGTGTACGTCGACGGCATCGCCGAGCCCGTGCTGCACCTGCTCCGGCAGGCGGCTACCGGAGACCGCGATCGGCAGGCCGTGGGGCTGAGGGTCGCGCCGGAACCCGATGTAACAACCGATGAAGACCGAGACGATGACGAGGGCGATCAGGACGGGCTGCAGCCATGCCCGGACCGGCATGCCGCCGCTCCGGCTCACGGCGTGGCGGGGATGCTGGTGCACGGCATGGCTCCAAAGGTGTCGATACGAGGTGTTTCCCTGCGTTGCCGCCCCGCTGGGGACCGCCGGCGTCGCTGCCCGCGCTTCGCGGCTCTTCCGCAGCCGGCATGCGCCGATCGCGGGCGCCGCGGGGTGATTCAGGACTGCCGGCAGGCGTTCGCTCAGCTGGCGCGGGCGGCCACGCCGCCGGCGGGACGGCGGATGGCCGTGCGGCGCGCCGCGATCGGCGACCCGCCGGCGCCCGGTCGGGTCATCCGCGAAAGCCGGCCTTCCGCCAAGGGTGTGTCAGATGAACAGGACGCTGTCGACGTCGATGGTGACGAGTTCCATGTCACGGAACACGGTGCCGTCGTCTCCGCGCCGGTAGACGCGCCGCTTGGTCGGAACCATGATGCCGTCGAACTCCCGGTACTCGGCGACGTAGTGTGCCGCAGCTCCCGCGTTGATGACCTCGGGCGTGTAATCGTGCCTGCGCAGCAGTCCGTTCGCGTCGAAGTAGAAGGTCTGCTGCGGGCAGTGCGTCGCGATGTGGTCGGGGAAGGTGACCTGCAGACGCCTCCAGCTCTCACCGTCCTCGGTGACAGGAGGCAGCTCCACGGTCTTCACCCCCGGCGCGGTGAACGAGAACGGAGTGGTGAGGTAGGTCCACATGGCGTACCCGGCGAAGTAGGCGACCTGCAGATCGTCCCAGGGAGCGCGCACGTCGGAGGGGAACGAAGCACGAGGGTCGTGCCGCTCGGCCCTCACCTCCCCCGCCTCGGTCTCGATGGCCACCCGCTGCGGGGTGAAGGACGTGCGCAGGTTCGACGCGGTGAAGGGGTAGTGGCTGACGCGCTGCTGGTGCAGGTCGAGCCGGACGGCCGTGTGACGCAGAATCCCCTCCCGCCCCTTCAGGGTCCACAGCGACCCACCGACCCGAATATGCGCGGTGGCCGAGGTGAACTGGTTGTAGCGCGCCAGGCCGCCGTGCGCCTCGCTCACTTCGGTGACGAGATTACTCATGTCATGTCCTTTCAGTTCTGACATATGACCGGTGGTGGTGCGGCCATGACCGGGCGTCCGGCCCGTCGGGCCCAGCTGAGGAGGAATTCGCCGCCGCGCGGCGGCCCGGGCGCCCCGGCCGCCGCGGAGATTCGACGACTTGCGTGTCGGAGCACCTGCCGGTGGAGTGCGCGGCGACCCGACGGGGCCGCTGGCCCCGTCGAGGGCTCGCGGCTTCAGCGCGTACCGGCCCTGGCCGCCCGATCCAGCTCGACTCGCGCACCGGCCACGGCGGTGAGCGGATCACCGGCGAAGCCCGGGTGCCGCTCCGTCCTCGTCGCCAGCCGGCACACGCCGTCAGGGCCTGGGAGCGTGGCGGCCGCCCGTCGCTCGGCCGCCGCGGGACTTACGGCGCGTGTGCCGCGGCCGTGTCGTGCGCTCGGTGGCGACGGATGACCAAGTGCGCCGTCTCGGCAGCGACGAGGCTCAGCGCGATGAGCAGGGCGCCGATGGGACCGAGCCGGTGCGCACCGACCCAGCTGATTCCGGCCTGCCCGATCAGCGGCGCGATGGAGACACCGACGTAGGTGGTGGCGGTGTTCAGGCCGGTGAGCATGGGCGCCGCGGCCGGCATGGCCTCGATCAGGCGGTGCGTCTGCGGCGTCAGAAGGCCCCAACCGCACACGCCCCACACGACGAGCGCCACGATCGAGGTGGCCAGATTCGCGCTGGACCAGGGCAGCAGCAGGAAGTCGATGCCGAGCACCAGGAGAGCAATGTTGATGATGCGCCGGGCGCCGAGCCGGTCGACCAGAGCACCCGATCCGAGCGTCCCGACGGTGGACGCCACGCCCCAGACGAACAGCAGAACCGCGAGGGTGGTGCCGCTGCCGCCGGTGGCGCGGTCCAGGCTCTCCGCGATGTAGGAGTAGACGGTGAACAGGCCGGTGAAGACGAGGAGGGTCGTCAGCAGGGTCATCCCGACACGGCGATCCCCGAGCGGCGCGAGGCGGGCACGCAGTGCGACCAGCGGCGGGTTGGGGATCTTGGGAAGCAGCAGGGCAACTCCCGCGGCGGCGAGGACGCCCAGGGCGGAGACGAACAGCATGGTCACACGCCAGTTGCCGGTGAGGCTGCCGATCGCCGTGCCGATGGGGGCACCCAATGCGGTCGCCGCGCTGAGGCCGGCCAGAACGGTGGAAATGGCCCGTCCCCGCTTATCCGGCGGCGCGAGCGCGGCGGCCGCGGCCACGGCAGCGGGGCTGACCATGGCCCCGCCGAGTCCTGCGACCGCACGCGAGGCCAGGGCCACGCCGAAGACGGGCACCAAAGCCGTGAGCAGGTTGCCCACGACGAAGATGCCGAGCCCGGTGAGGAACAGCGTGCGACGCGGCCAGCGCGTGGTGAGCGCTGCCATGACCGGGCCGAGGACCGCGTAGGAGAAGGCGTAAGCGGTGATCAGCCAACCCGCGGTGCCGACGCCGACGCCAAGGGAGTGCGCGGCGTCCGGCAGGATGCCGGCGATGACGAAACTGTCGGTACCGATGGCGAACATCGCGACGGACAGGACGAGGAGTGATCGGTACACGACGAAAGATCTCCACAAAACGTGTAGCGGTTCGGTGTCAAGACGGATTCTTGGCGGGCCGTTGCTCAGCACCGGCCCCGTGTGGACGACGACGGTCCACCCGAGGGATCAGGCGAGGCGGCCTTCGCTGAGCGGGCGCGACAGCCGCGAGTAGCGCACCGCAGATGAGGCAGCGGACCACCGCCGGGTCAGCCGGGCAACGGACGAGACATTGATACGAGCATATGCTCCTATATGCCGGTGTGCAAGGCGGGAAACCTCACGCCTGGCGTCAGGTCCGACGGCGGCCACGACAGGGCGTGACGGCGCACGCGCCCGCACGAGCAGCACGGGCAGCGGTCGCCGACCGGGGGCGGCCTCCTTCCGGCAGACCCGGACGACGTCCAGAGCTTCGCCCCTGCCGCCCACCGTTCGCGTCGCCTGCCAACCGACTCTCGCGTGGTCCCGGGCACGAGGCGGGTTCGTGAGGCGCAGGTGGCAAGGCCGGGTCTGGCCGTGGTGGAGGTCGCGGCCGCAGATGATGAGACGGCGTCCGCGGTTCAGGAGTCGCTCGCCGCGCGCTGGCGTCAGCTACGGCTTCCCCGCCGTGGATCAGCAGCATGGCCAAAGACTAAGAGCGACCGAGGATAGGCCCGAGGGTTGCGGAAGCCCAGGGACTCCATGGCGATGGAAATGCTCTACTGGTCCTGGCCTGCCATGCGCCATCAGTGCTGGCGCACCCCGTCGATGACGAGTGTCAGCAGGCGGTCGGTTTCGGCCGCGCCGTCACTGTCGTGTTCGGTGGCCAGCGCAATGGCTCCGACCAGTTTGAGCAGTTGGGTGATGGTGACCTCGGGGCGTACGGCGTGCGCTTGCTGAGCGCGCGCGAGTAGTTCGCTGCCGGCGTTCATGATGAGCGTGTGGCAGGTGTCCCCGAGCGTCGGATCGCCGGCACCAGGCATCAGGGCCGCCCCCAGGCCCCTGTTGGTTACGGCGTGTGCCCCGACGGCGCGAAGCCAGGTGACGAGCGCGGCTTCCCGGTCAGGCTCGGTCGCGAGGTCGCGTGCCTTGGCGCAGAGGGTCTCCACCCGGTCTTTGAAGACGGCCTCCAACAGCGCCTGCCGGGATGGGAAGTGTCGGTGCAGTGTGGCTGAGCCGACCCCGGCATGGCGCGCGATCTCCTCCAAGGAGGCTTCAACGCCGTGCTGGGCAATGGCGGCCCCGGCGGCGGCCAGGATCCGTTCGTAGTTGCGCCGCGCGTCGGCGCGCATGGGACGCCTGGGCGAGGACGGCACGGTGGCGTCTTGGGACACGGGAGCTCCTGACCGCTTGCTAACCGGGGTGGTCCTCCATATCGTATCGAGCATTAACCGGAGGGCCACCCCAGTTACGGGCGTGGCCCTCCCCGGTGCGTGCGCATCCAGGAGAGACAGTGGAACCGACGGACAAATCCATCGTCGTGACGGGCGCGACCGGCCTGCAGGGCCGGGCAGTGACCAGGCATCTGCTCGACGGTGGCTGGCAGGTGCGCGCCCTCACGCGCAATCCGGACGGCGCGCCGGCCAAGGCCCTGGCGAGCGCCGGCGCGCAGATCGTACGCGCGGAGATGGAGGACATCTCCTCTCTCGTCGACGCTGCCGAAGGCGCCTACGGGCTGTTCAGCGTCCAGCCCACGGTGGGGTCTCCCGGTACGGCGGCGGACTTCTCCGCCGAGGACGAGGTCCGCTGGGGAATGAACATCGCCGAGGCCGCCCAAACCGCCGGCATCAGGCACCTTGTCTTCAGCTCGGTCGCCGGCGCGGACCGCCACGGGCGTGAGGCGTTGCCCGAGAACCTGATCAGCAAGTGGCGGATCGAGCAGCACCTCGCGGAGCTCGGCCTGCCCGCCACGATTCTGCGGCCGGTGTCCTTCATGGAGAACTACGCCGGTGAATACGCCCTGCAAGGCGGCAACCTGGTCTCAGGTATCGCCCCCGACGTTCCGCTGCAGATCATGGCCGTGGACGACGTCGGTTTTGTCACCGCGCTGGCCTTCTCCCGGCCCCAGGAGTGGATCGGGCGAGCCATGGCCTTGGCTGGCGACGAACTGACCCCGGCCCAGATCGCCACGCACATCGAGACGGCAATCGGGCGCCCGCTTCCGTACGCCCAGATTCCGATAGAAACGATCCGCGCCGTCAGCGAGCAGTTCGCATTCGCCCACGAGTGGCTGAACGAGCGCGGTTACCGCGCCGACATCACCGCCACGCGACGGATCCACCCCGCCGCGATGGACTTCCGCACCTGGCTGGAGCGAACCGGTGCAGCCCAGATCACGGCATTCCTGCACGCCCAGGATGCAGAGGGACAGAACGCGTGAGCGGTCAGAGGCCCCACCTTGGGCGCATCGGCATCTGGGCCGGCGAACTCGACAGCTGCCCGGCTGCCGGTGTCCGCGAGGCCGTGACCACGATCGAGGAGCTCGGCTTCGGCACCTTGTGGTTCCCCGAGACAGCGGGGCGGGAAGCGATGGCGCAGGCCGGGATCCTGCTGTCGCAGACCCGCCGGATCGTGGTGGCAGCGGGCAGCACGGACATCTACGCGCGCGACCCGGTGACGACCGCCGCCGCACAGCGCACCCTTGAGGAGGCATTCCCCGGACGTTTCTTACTCGGCCTGTGGGACAGCCACCCCAGCCTCGCCGAAGATGTCCGCGGCCACCGCTTCGGCCCCCCACTGCCCGCCATGCGCGCCTACCTCGACGCGCTGGACACCGCCCCATTCGGGCCACCGGCCACGGGCCCCTCGCCCCACCGTGTGCTCACGGCTCTGGACCCCGGCATGCTCGCACTTGCCGCCGAACGAGCTTGGGGTGCAAACCCGTTGGGCATGCCGGTCGAACACACCCGCAACTCCAGAGCAGTGCTCGGACCCGCCGGGCTCCTGGCCGTCACCCAGCTGTGCGTGCTGGGCCCGGACCGCTCACACACCGCCGCGCTGGCTCGCACCACGGCAGCAGCTGCCCTGCCCAACCGCCGCACCCTGCTCTCAGGCCACGGGTACGAAAACGTGGACGCGCTCGACGACCGACTCGTCGACGCGCTCGTGGCGCACGGCACCGCCGAGGACATCGCCCGCCGCGTCCATGAGCACCTTGACGCCGGGGCCGACCACGTCAGCCTCCACTTCCTCACCACCACACCCCACACCCCGCCCATACAGCAGTGGGAGCAACTCGCAGTACACCTGCTGCCCTGACCGGCCCGGGAACGTGGCGAACAGGCGCGGCTCTGCTGTTCTCGCCGCACTGTTCGCCGAGCAAGCCGAGGAGATGCCTTGCCCTCCGTGCCGTCATCTCTCTTTGAGCCTCTCTGGGAACAGTTCTCGGCTCTCCTGCCCGAGCGACCCGAGTTCGACCCCACGCATCCGCTGGGCTGCCACCGTCGGCGCGTTCCAGACAGGGTGGTGTTCGGGCTGGTTGTCGAAGCACTGGTACACGGCTCCGGATACGAACGAGTCGCCACCGCCGACTGCTCGGACTGGACCATCCGCAGCAGGCTCAAAGAGTGGAGCAACCTGGGACTGGCACACGAACTGCACCGCATCTCACTGATCGCGTACGACAAGATGATCGGCCTGGAGCTGTACGGGCTGTCCGTCGACGGCTGTCACACCAAGGCCCCATGCAAGGGCGACAAGGCAGGGCCGTCGCCAGTCGACCAGGCCAAGCAAGGGCTCAAGCGTTCCACCCTGGTCGACGGCGGCGGGATACCGCTCGGCCTCGTCTCAGCCGGCGCCAACCGGCACGACTCGGTCCTGCTCGAACCGACCATCGAAGCCGCCAAGCACCAGGTCGGGAACCTGCCCACCAATGCCACCGTGCATCTTGATTCGGCCTACGACGGCAAGCCCAGCCGCCGGATCCTCGACGACCACGGCCTCATCGGCGAGATCGCCCGTAAGGGCGTGCCCGCTCCGATCCATGTCGGCATGCGCTGGGTGGTTGAACGCACCCAATCCTGGATGAACGGCTACGGCAAGATGCGCCGCCGCTTCGAACGCGATGGCCGAGTAGTCGACTTCTACCTCTACCTCGCCGCCGCGTTCGTCACCATGCGCGCCTTAATTCGACGTGCAAGAAAGCTCTACCGGTGGCCGAGCCGCCCAACTGCACGTCGCCTGAGATGACACCTAACCTCGGTGGCCCTAACCGCGCGCTTTCACGAAGCAGGCTGTCCGACAGGTGATCAAATAAGCTAAAAGTGCCTCTGAACAGCGAGAATGAGGATTGTCGAGGCCCTTGTTCCCGCACCGTCTATAGGCACTTGCCAGGTGACGAAGCGTACCGGGTTGTACCCGCGTGTGTCCGCGTCGAGGGCGACGGCCGCGAGGTTGTCTCGCAGGCCGGGGCCGTGTTGTTGGTGGAGACAATCTGCACCAACCTGCCCCTGCACGATGCCACGCACAACCAGATCTGGCTGGAGATCGTCCAGCTCGCCTTGGAGCTGCTGGCCTGGATGCCGATACTCGCCCTCACCGGAAGAGCCCGGCTGTGGGAGCCCCGCCGCCTGCGGCTGCGGTCTTTCTCCGCCGCCGCCCAACTGGACCGGAGCCGCGAATCCGGATCCGGTCTTGGACTCCGCCCGGATCGGCGTCCGCCCGGCGGGCGGGTCAGCTGCGCAGCAGCACGGCCTTGCCTCTGAACTCGCGCTCGGCCCAGGCGTCGAAGACGTCCGGGGTACGGGACCAGTCGTCGACCCTGCCGATCACCGGTCGCAGCCGGCCGTCGGCCACCAGGGAGGCGAGGATCGCCAGGTCCTCGCCCTTGGTCTCCTCCGGGTGTTCGCTGATGAAGCCTTGCACCCTGGCGTTGTAGCCCCGCATCGCGAAGTCCCGCAGGCGCAGCTCGGTCGGGACGTTGTGGCCGCCGTAGACGACCACGGTCCCGTCGGCGCGAGCAGGCGTACGGCGTATGCGAGCAGCGGGCCGGCGACGCCGTCGAGCACGAGGTGGAACGGGCCGAGGTCCGGGTCCCGCAGGCAGTAAACGCCGAAGAGTGCGCGCGGACCCACACCTGCCTATCCTGAATCTGCGGTGTCTTCCTCGCGTCCAGAAGAAGGGGATGCGGCGCAATGGGCAGCGGCGTATGGCTATCCCGAGACCCGAGACACCCGCACAGCCGAGACGCCTACTGTCAGGAGCAGGCATGGCTGATCGCGCAACGATGGAGCGTATCTGGGAAGCCCACACCGCCGGCGAGTTCGTGGCGCAGGACGTGGAGGCTACGATGGCCACGATGGACGACGACCCCATCGTCGTCCATGTGCCGACCGCCATGGGCGGTAGTGGGTACGACGGCGTCAAGGACTTCTACGCACGCTGGTTCATTGGACGGAACCCGGACGATTTCACTGTGCGTTCGATATCCCGCACGGTGGGAGACGACAGCCTCGTAGACGAAATGATCGTGTCGTTCACCCACGACATCGAGGTGCCCTGGATTCTGCCTGGATTGGCACCCACCGGGCAGCAGGTCCGTATACCCGTCATCGCCGTCGTGGACTTCCGAGGCCCGCGTGTGCGGAGCGAGCACATCTACTGGGATCAAACGGCGGTGCTCGCGCAGACGCAGTTGCTGAACGACGACATCGTCCGGCGCCTGCCCGTGGTCACCACACCGTTGGACGTACTGGACGGCAGGGTCCCCCTCAACCAGCTGACGTCGCCCCGCCTCGATGTCGAACCGTGAAGGTCAATCCCCTCGAACCCGGAACCGGTCGTAGATCGTCGACCAGCATCCGTACCGGCGCGAAACGTCGCGCCAGGGCTCCCCGTACGCAACCTCCACATCACCGCATTGAAGTAGGTAGCTGCGCAGGTCAGGGATCGACCCGGTTCGCCCAACGGCAGATGCGGCTCGATCAACTCCCATTATCGGCATCAGTCACATCACCACGCGTCACAGATCGTTCTTGCAGCAGCCGGAAGCCTCCCGGGAGCCGAAGCAACCCATCAGTGATCTGAACTCAGAACAGGCCCTAGGTGTGCTGCCCGGACAGGTTGGTGACGCGGCTGGCTGGTGTGTGGCCGTTGATGCCGGTGTGGGGTCGGTGGTAGTTGTACCAGTCCAGCCAGTCGGGAAACGCTGCCTGCCGTTGGGTGTCTGAGGTGTAGGGCCGGATGTAGGCCCATTCCTCCAGCAGGGTGCGGTGGAAGCGTTCGACCTTGCCGTTGGTCTGTGACCGCCAGGGACGTGTCCAGCGGGGGGCTGATGCCCAGCTGGTGGCAGGTCTGGCGCCAGGTGTTCTTGGTACAGGCCCAGGCGTTGTCGGTCAGCACGCGTTCGACGGTGATGCCGTGGGCGGCGAACCAGGCGGTGGCGCGGGTGAGGAAGCCGGCGCAGGTTGCCGCTGTCTCGTCGGGGAGGTCTTCGGTGTAGGCGAGGCGGGAGTGGTCGTCCAGGGCGGTGTGCAGGTAGGCGTAGCCGGTCCCGGTCCGGTTGCGTCAGCCTTCGGCGCGGCCCTGGGTGCGGTGCCCACCGCCGTCGGGGATGCGGCCGAGTTTCTTGACGTCGATGTGGATCAGTTCGCCGGGCCGGGAGCGTTCGTAGCGGCGCACGGGTTCGCCGGTGGCCCGGTCCAGGGTGGCCAGGACGGGCAGCTGGTGGCGGACCAGGATGCGGTGGGCGGTGGAGGCGGCGATGCCGCACCGGGCGGCCAGTCGCAGCGGGCCGATGCGGTGCTCTTGCCGCAGGCGCACGACGTGTTCTTCCACCCGGGCCGGTGTCCGGCGGGGCTGGCGGTGCGGACGGCTGGAGCGGTCCTGCATCCCGGCCTCACCGTGCAGCCGGTAACGGCCCGCCCAGCGTGCGGCGGCGGTGTGGCTGACCTGGAACCGTTCCGCGGCTCGTCGCAACGGCCAGCCGTCGTCCACGACACACCGGGCCAGACGCAGCCTGCCCGTCGGGGTCAGCGGCGCATTACGGTGGGACACGAGGGCCTCCTGCGGTCGGGCGTAGATGTCGCAATCCACACCGAACCCAGAAGGCCCTCACCCGTTCAAGCACCCAGCCCGCGTGTCACCAACGTCCCGGGACAGCACACCTAGTGCGGTTGATCCCCGGAGATGAGACGTACTACCAACACCCTCAAGCCTCCCTCCAGAGCAAGAGGGTCAGGCGGAGGCGGACACACCGCCGCGCGTCGATTCTCAGTCTGCGAACCGACGCGCGGCGGCCTCATCAGCGGCGCCTGTGCCCGACCATGACAAGGTCAGCAGATGGCGATGTTGTTTCGGTGCCAAGTGAAGTAGGGCTCTCGGCGGGGCCCATAGTCGGCGACGGTTCTACCGACGAGGTTCTTGGCTGCCTCGGCAAGGTCTGGAGAGGACACCGAGCGACTCCAGCCCTTCCCTCCAACTGTCCGCTCGCACGGACACGCGCCGATCGTCAGAGCTGTGAAGCACAGACGCCTCGGCGCCGCATCGGCCGCCGCGGGAGACGCTCGTCGCTGTACCACGGACGGCTGTTGCTTGCCGGAGCAAGCCGACCCGTACGTCCGCCGACCGCCGCGAAGCCGGTCCTCCGGAACGGCGCTGCTTCGTCAAGCCGGCGGGCGCTGTTCGGGTGGGGTGTTCGGGCGGCTGGACTGGTGTCGGTGGGTCCAGTAGGTCTGCCACCAGGCGAGGCGGTCAGCGGAGTCCTGCGGAATGGTGCCCTGGATGACGGACTGCACGAGCACGGTGACCAGGCCGGTGACCGCGACGGCGAGTACGACGCCCCAGGGAGCGCCGGCGAGGGAGGCGGCAAGGCTGCCGACGCTGCTGATGCCGGCGCCCGCAAGTGCAGCGGTCCGCGAATCCGACCAGGCTCGTTCGAAGGCGCGTGTGCGGCGGTTGCAGCGCACGCTGGCCGTGCTGCGGCGGACGCTGAAGAAGGCGGAAGGGCAGCAGCTACAGCAGCAGGAGGACAAAGAGCTCCTGGAACAGTCAGTGGCGGAGTTGTCGGCGAAGGTGGCGGCACTGGAGCAGGAGGTGTTGGAGAGGTGGCGGCAGCAGGCGAAGACGGTGCAGGCGGAGACTCGGTCGGTACGGTCCGAGGCGGACGCCGCGCGTCAGGAAGCGGACGCGGCGTGGGCGGAGACCGAGGCGGTACGCGCAGAGGCCCAGTCGGTGAGGGAGCAGGCAGCGCGCGCTTCAGGAGCAGCAGGCCCAGTTCGAAAAATTCGCCGCGCAGGCCGAGGAACGTCACCAGCGCGCCAGGCGTGAGGCCGAACACCTGGAGCAGGAACTCGCTCGGACGAACGACCGGCTGCGTCAGACAGAGGAAGAGGCGTTCCGTGCCGATGTGCAGCTGTCGGAGTTGTTGCGCAAGCAGGAACTGCACCAGGCTTTCAACGAGATCGTCGCCCAGGCGGTCGACGAGCACGGCAGACTCAGCTCCCGTGAGCTGCCAGGGTTTGATACGCCCCCTGCATCAAAGCACATGCTCAGCTCAGCTCAGTCCGTGCTGACACCCGCAGCGGCAGGGGCGGTACCCGCAAGAGAGCGATCCGGGCCCGGCGACAGCCGGCCGCCCGCCCTACCACCGCCGTCTGCGGGCAGCCCAGCCGCCAACCCGCCGCAGCGGCGCACCAGGTCCTCCGGCCTCGACCGCCTGACCAAAGAGCAGAAGCTCATCCTCAAGCAGCTTGGTATGCGGAAGCTGCATCGGCGTCGCTTCGAGCCACCCCGGCCACACGGCGATCGTTACCGGCTCGACCTGTCCTTGCCGGTCATGATGACTTTCGCTGTGCGAGCCATGGCATTGCTTATCGGGCTGACAGCGTGTGCCTTTGGAGTGATGCGCATCCTGGACGCCCGCACGGAGGAGTTCCCAGACCTTTACACGCGTCCTTGCGCCTCAACCTCGGCACCCGGCGCCCAGCAACCTGCTCACGCCGGCGCGCCGATGACAGGCGAAGGTCGATGCCCGAATGCATCGGCCTTCGCCATCTCGTCACTACGGCCTTGTGGGCGAACCTGGGACGTCGGAACGCCGACAGCATCGGCCTCTACCCGCTCGTCTGCTCCGGTTCCGGGTGCCGGGGCGGGCGGTTTGAACCAGGCCGGTGGGCTCGGTTGTGGCACCGCACAGTAGATCCCCGTCTGGCGGTGTCCCGCAACACCGCCATCGAACGCTCCCTCTTCGCAGGTCAGAGCGCGAGACGTCCCATGATTCCTCCACTGGGCTCCGGACGCTGGATCCGGAGAGTGCTCCGGCCGCAGCCTCGGTTGCACGGAGCGGCTTGGTCCATCCGATGCCGCGCTCAACGCTCCATGGCCGAAGAACGGGAGGCATCCCATGACAAGTGCGCGCAAGGTCATTGCTGCAGCCGCCGTCGCGCTGACGATCGGCGCAGGAACCGCCGAGGCCGCCGCCGTCCCGGTGGCGCCAGCGCAAGGCGCGGATCACAGCAGTCAGGCGGCCGGCTGGCATCATCTCTGGGGGCCCACGAAGATCACCGCTTCCTACCTCAACCAGCACGACAAGAAGTGGGTGTCCAGGTCGTTCGACGCCCACTCGGCACGGGTCATCGGCGCCTTCCGTTGCTGGAACGGAGGCGACCACAGCAAGGCACGGCTGCGGATCTACAACATCGAGACACACAAGTGGATCGGAGACAGCGGTGCTCAGCCCTGCGACTGGACGATGAACTACGTCCAGAACGTGGGCGGCTACCGGGACGGCCAGCCGCTGCGGTTCGTCCTCACGTCGGTCGGCAAGGCGCACACCACCGAAGTCGGGGCGTTCGGCGCCCCCTGACCTTCCGTGGCGTAGGCGCCAGAAGAAACACGTAGCCCATGTGGCAGAAAGGACAAACCGTGAACGCACGCAAGCGGGCCACCATTGCAGCCGCAGGAGCGGCACTGGCACTCACGGCCAGCATCACAGGTACGGGTGTCTCGCCGCTCGCCCAAGCGCAGGCCGCGCAGCCGACCGTACAGGGTTCGGCCTCCGGTCCGTTTCGAATCCACTCCTACGCCGGAGGCGGCAACAAGCAGACGCCGATCATGTGGGCGAACCACTCGGCTCAGATCTGCTACAACGCATGGGGATCACACCTCAAGGACGGCTACAACCTGTACCTGCACGCCAGTTCGGGGATCAAATGGAAAAGCCCGAACTACTACGGGCCGAAGCATAAGACGTGCAGCCCCTGGAAGTATTTCCGAGGCAACTTCACCGGGATGGTGCTCGCCCGTCCGAGCGGAGGGGCCAGCGTCTACGCCGACGTGTGGCTCTACTACAACTGATCACCCCCTGCACAGGGTCTAGTCCTGGGCCCTGACGAACAAGAGCTCACCGACGCCACATGGCGCAGCAGGGTCGGGTGGCCCGGGGCAATATGCCCGGGCCTCCGGACACCGTGGTCAGTCAAGGCCCACCTGGGCATGGCGGTGCCAGCTTGAGGCCAACCGAGCGAACCGTTCCCGTGCCGCCCCGCCCTCGGGCCCGCGGCGTGGAACACTCCGGCTCCGTGGACGTCCCGTTGCGGGTGCCGCTGATCGCCGGAGAGACCACGGCCTCCTACCTGGCTCGGACGGCGGCCGCCAACGCCCTCACGCACAGCGAGCTGCTGCGTGCCCTGCAGCCTGGGCGCCGCACCCGGACACCCGCTCTGCGGACGGCGGCCGCGGAGGTGTACGTATCGCCCGCGAGCTTGCGCCTGCTCGCCGATCTGGTCCGCCGCCCGGTAGACCAGCTGGCCCGCGCACTTCCCCATTTGCGCACCGGGCACCTCCTGCAAGACGACACACCCCTGGTCCGAACCGCTGCCTGGCCGCGCAATGCCGGGCAGACACCGCTGCCCGGCTGCCCGCTGTGTATGGAAGAAGGCGCCTGGCTGGTCTCCTTCGGGCGCCGGTGGACACCGTGCGGGTGCGGGCGCCGCTGGCTGATCGGCGACCTAGGCGGCTACCTCGTCGACACGACGCCACTGCCGGACCTGGCCCGCGCGTTGCTGCGGCACCGGGCCCTTGTGCACCGGCTCGGCCCGGCGGGTGACGCGCTCGTCGCCGACGCTCACCAGGTCGCGTTGTGGTGGTGGGTTCACCGTCGCCAGGTCGGCGGCGACACTTGGCTGCGCAGGGAAGACGCGCTCGGCATGCCCAAGGGCCGCCGGAAGACCGCGCCCGCGGTCGTCTACCCCGAGACCATCGCGCTCGCCGAGGCCATGTGGGCCTGGGAGCAGCGTCGGCACCGCCCCGGCGCCAACTCGCACGTTTGGCTCGAGCAGGTTGCCGAGAAGCTTAAGGTGCCCGGCCTCGCTCGGGTGCTTGGGCCCCGGCGCGAGGGCGTGCCGCTCGCCCGCTGGCTCGCTCAGCACACTGCCGTCCCGCACGGGCGCGGCCACCGCGCGGCTGCCGCCGGGGAGGGCGTCGGCGCGGAAGGCCGCTGGGCGCGGTTGCCCGACGCCCACCGCTGGCCGGCTGAGCCCGGACTGTTCCAGGCCGGCTCTTGCCTGAGCTGGGTCTACGGAAAGCCTCTGACGTCCGGTGAGGTCTGACCTGCTGCGACGGCACGTCCTGTGTCGGTCTAATTCATTCACCGTGGTACGTGTGCGTGTACGTGGCGGCGTAGTCCTCGACAGGCATGGCCATGTTCGCCGCGTAGTCGGCGCGCACCTGGCGGTCTGCCTCGGTGATATCGGGGTGGACAGGGGGCGTCTCGGGGGCGCGCCACAATTGGACGAGGTGGCGTTCTCCGTGGTCACCGATGCCGGGTTCGGGGTCGTCGGCGTGGCAGTACAAGCGCATCCGCACCCAGCCCTGGCCGTCCGGGGTGGGCGGGACCTCGAGGACAGGCTCCTCCTCCGGCCACGCGTTCAGGATGTCGCCCTGCTCGAGAGTGGCGAGGTAGAGGGTGGGCTCGTCCGCCCGCAGGCTGATTTCCTCCGCGGGCTCCCACTCGCCGCTGGTCTCGGGCGCCGGCGGGGCGTCGTGGACCTGGATGGTCATCTGCAGGGGGCCGGTGTCGGTGGTGGTCAGGACGACGGCGCCTTCGTCGGTGGCCGGGCCACAGCGCCAGCCGAAGGGCATCTCGGCTGGATACTCGTAGTCGTCGGTGAAGCCGATGCGATAGCCGTTTTCGCCGAGGTCGACGGTGAACGAGACTTCACGGACCAGCATGAGGGTCTCCTTGAACGGGGGCAGGGTGCCCCTTGCCGGGCGAAACCGGGAAGGGGTGCACCCACCTGCCCGCCAACAGCGGGAGATCGCCTGGGTCGCCGTCAACGAGAACAAGGCCCAGGGCGGACGCATCACGGCCCATCGGCACGCCGTTCCCTTGGCGGCACCAAATGCCGCTGTTTCACTTTGAGTTCCTGATCTACACGTTCGACCTCGCCGGTGAGCACGAGGGGGCGGACGCCGCCGGTGTAGCCGCCCTTGCGGCAGATCGTCGACTTCAGATTTGCCTGCGTGACGGCTGGAGAGGTGGCACCCGGCATGCACTTGGGTCCGGAAGCGGTTCCCCGTTCTCGTAGCGGTAGTGGCAGCTGCCCTCCGGGGGCTGCTGCTGGACGGAGTACGTCTTTTGCGGTCCGGCTCCGACGGGATCCGTTGCACGGACGCCTCGCTGGCTGAGGCCGTTACTGAGGGGCCCGCTGCGGAGGCTTCCCGCTCCTGAGGATGCCGAGCCACCGCTCGACTAGGCGGATGAACAGCCGGCCAGCAGCAGGCAGAGGAGCAGCGCGGACGGCGCGGTGGAGCGGGTGGAACGCATGATGACCTCTCACGATCAGGCGATGGCCGAGAAGATGCTCCCCACCTGGCTGGCGCCCCACCGCGCGGGGTCCGGCGCGAAGGCGCACGGATGTCGCGTGGCATCGCACTGTTTGCCTACAACGCGCGTAGTCCATCCCTCCGCTTCCGCTAGATGATCGATTCCAAGGGTTGGTGGTCGTAGCGATTCCGGACCGGAGGGGTGGCGCGGCCCCATAGGCTGAGCCCCCGTCCGCACTGTCTGGGGGAGTAATGACCAGTAGGTTCACTGAGTTGGTTGTCGACTGCCATGATCCGGAGCGGCTCGGGGCCTTCTGGTGCGCTGTCCTGGGTTTCAAGGTGATCGACCGGAGCGAGGGCAAGGTCGAGATCGGCTCCTGGGAGCCGACCGTCGAAGAGGTCCGGGCCCGCCAGATGCCGCCCACTCTGGTGTTCATCCGGGTGCCCGAGGGCAAGACTGTGAAGAACCGGCTCCACCTCGACGTCAGCCCGATCGACGGCAGTACCGACGACGAGGTGGCCAGGCTGCTCGGCCTGGGCGCAGCCAAGGTGGACGTGGGCCAGGGCTCCGGCCGGAGCTGGGTGGTCATGGCCGATCCCGAGGGCAACGAGTTCGATGTCCTGCGCACCCTGGCACCATCCAACTCATGATCAGTCCCAAGGGTTAGTGGTCGTAGGCGGTCAGTGAGCGCAGGACGGGCTGTCCGCTCCGGTCGTTGTGCCAGATGGCGGTGGTCAGTGTGAGGATGCGCTGGATGACGCGGGCGACGACGCCGGCGGGTGTGCGGCCGTGTTGCCGTTCCAGGTCGAGCTGGCCCTTGAAGGTCTCGTTGACCGACTCGATGACCTGCCGCAGTGGTTTGAACAGCTCGGCTCCGGGCCGCTCCGGTTCGCCCTTGCGGGTCGGCCGCAGCAGCCGGATGCCGTGCCCGGCCAGCTGGTGCTCGAAGTCGCGGCCGAAGTAGTTCCTGTCGCCGATCAAGGTCTGTCCCGGCCGGGTGGCGACGAGTTCCGGTTCGGCGTCGAGCAGGTCCAGCAGCGTCTCGCGCTCGTCGGTTCGCGCTCCCGTCAGGGCGAAGGCGACGGGCAGTCCCTGGAGCGTGCACACCAGGTGCAGGCACAGGCCCCAAAAGAAGCGGCTGTGGCTGGCGCAGTAGCCGTACTCGGCCCATCCGGCCAGCTCGGAGGGTTTGACGGTCTCGCGGGAGCGGCCGCATTCCACGGGCGTGGAGTCCACGATCCATACGTCGTCGCTCCACACGGATGTGTCGGTGGCCAGCAGTCGGGTGATCCGGCGGAGCAGCTCGACGGCCTTGCGCAGGCGCTTGTTGCAGCCGGGCTGCTGGGGCAGGTACGGGAACAGATGCCGCAGGTGAGCGCGGGCGTGGCGGAGCCACTTGGCCTCGGAGGTGAACCCGAGCATGGCCTGCATCACCGCGAGGGTGACCAGTTCGGCGTCGGTGAGTTTGGGGGTGATCCCGACAGCCGGTCGCCACGGCGCGAGATGCGGCGATGCCTTCAGTACGTCATCGGTTTTCACGTACAGTGCGGTGGCGAGGGAGTCCAAGTCTGGCGTCACAACCGCACTTTGGTCTCCCTTGCCTCATGCGCGCAGCCGATTCCTTGGAATCGATCATCTAGCCGACCAGGCGGCGGCGCCAGTCCAGGGGGGTGACGGTGATGGCCCGGCCGGGGTCATGGTCCCACTCGGCGTGGAGACCGACTGCTTCGAGCGCGGCCACGACCTCGTGACCAATGGCTGCAGTGGTCTCGGACGAGCCATCGAACCCGCCGTACAGGAGCGTCAGTCCGTGGCCGGCTGCGGCAGAGTCCGTGCACTGGGTGTGGAAGTAGACGAAGCCGCGGGCGTCGGGCCCACCTTCACCACCGATCTCGGACTGGCCACAACTACGGCAACAGGTGAAGTTCTCGCGGGCCGTGATACCGGCATCCTGCAGGGCGGTGAACGCGCGGGTCAGCCGCTCAGGGTCCGTCTCGCCCTGCCACTTGGCCTGCTCCGCGACCCGCTCCAGCCACAGCCGGTCAGCCAGGGACTGTGCCTGCTCGCGCGAGACGGGCCGGCGGTCATTGGTGACCAAGTACTCCTCAGCGAGCTCGGCCAGTTCGGCGCGAGAGGCGTAGCCGCCAACCAGCACCTGACGGACGCGCTTCTCCAACTCCTCGCGCTCGTCTTCGCCGAGGTCGAGCGGCGGCATCTCCCGGGCGGGGCCCATGTCCAGCAACGACCAAGCCAGACCACCGTCCCATCCGGCCTCCTGGCGCGCCCAGCCGGTAATCGCCGCAATCACGACCTCGGGCCCGTCGACCATCGCCTGGAACTGCCGGTCAACAGCACCGTCGCGGTACTCCAGCGTGTAGCCACCACCGGCCTTGTGCCACACCTGGGCGAAGACATCAGGCAGGTCGGGTATCCGCTGGACCACCAAGAACCGGTCACCGTCACCACCGATCCGCCGGACCAGCCCTCCCAGCTCCTCGGCGGACACACGGACGTGCCGCTCCCAATTCTCCGTCTTCACCACGATCTCGAGCATGCGCAGACTCTGACATACCCCTCTGACTGCAGACCTCCCGGGACCCGCGACGCAACCGCTGCTGCGACCGTTCGACCAGCCCTGATACTGCACGGCCTTTCGCCGAGGTTTGACGACAGTCCCTAGTAGGGCTTGGTCAGGTTTGTCTGTGGGTGGCGTGTCTGCTTGCCGGCTGGCGTCGTTGTGGTGGTGTGACACCTGATGAGATGGCCACGG
>NZ_JBIWIM010000035.1:0-20590 GCF_044764595.1 Streptomyces sp. NPDC093984
CGCTGGAACAGCTCCCACAGCTCGTCCGGCACCATGCGCTCGACCATCACCACATGGGGCAGACTACCCGGCACGCCAAATGAGACGACGTCTTACTACGTATCCCCTGGGCAGTGCCCAGTCTACCGCCCCGAACCCCTACTGACCAGGCAAAACACCCCCAACGGCCAAGGGCAACAACACATCGGGCCTACTGCGCCCCCTCGGGAGTGGGCTGGGCCTTCTCGGCGGCGAGAACGACAGCAGCTTGTAGCAGCTCGTATGCGTACCTTTCGGCCGCGTTCTTCATCCGCACGGGCGACGGCAAGATGCACCAGATAACGAGGCAGGCCACGGTCGCGATGAGAGCGAGGACATTGACGAGCGTGAGCGCGTGCTGATGCTCGACGTTCGCGAGCCACAGCATGTACCCCACGACCCCAAGCACCGCCACGAGCGCGGTGATACGTCCAGTCCACCGGATGCCGTAGAGGTTCCGATGAAACCCGTATCCTCGGTTCTCAGCGCGTACGAGGGGGAACTTCGTCTCGTCGCGCGTGAGGTTCCGAACTTGTCCCACGGCAACGTCGATCGCCTCGTCGGCCTTGATCGGGTTCGCCCGCTCGCTGCGGGCCGAGGCCAGTTCGATCCCGGTTACGGAGGAGACGGCCTTGCGCCAGGTCTCCCGTTGCAGTGAGTTCTGCCCCTCCTGCCGCAGTCGGAGCTTCTGGATGGTCGGCGAGCCACCCCATGAAGCCCAGAGCACCTCCTGAACCTTCCGACCTTGGTGACGTACGAGTTCGGCAAGAATGACGGGGCCACCGGCTAGAGACAGCGCGGTGAGAACCGATACGACCGCGGGGGCCTTACTGAGGCCGAGAACCGCCAGCGCCACGCTGATCGGCAGCAACGCGAGGAGGCCGGGCGCAAGTCGCGCCCGGCGCTCGTAGTCGTCAAGCCAGAGCACGCTACGAGTCCCCGTTGTCTTCGACTGAAGTGTGAAGCGGCTCAGGGATCGAGGTGCTGTAACCGTCCCGATCAGGGGCGTCGTGGCAGTGACACCTCAATGTGCCCTGCGTCAGATGAACGGGGTATCCACGGCGGAGGAAGGCGTTCGTCGTCTTCTTCGCGGGGTGCTTGTGCTCCGGATTCTCCTTGGGTACGGATGCGAAGGCCGTCCCGATGACGGCCGTCTGCCCCTTGGAGCCGAGCAGCCGGTTAAGGATCGACGGGCTCACGTTCCGGCGGCTGCCGTGGTGCGGCACCTGAACAAACCGCAGCTCGCCAGGCTGGAAGCCCTCAGCTTCAAGGACATCAAGCGCCTGTCCGAGAGCGGGAATCCCGGCGTCTCCGGTGAACAGCAGCTTCCGCCCGCCGACCTCCAACAAGCAGATGGCGCTGGTGTTGTTCTTGGCGGAGGTCTCCCCGTTCTCCTTCAGCGTCTCGATGTCGAGGTCTTCATGGGACGTCCCCGCGAACAGTTTCCGCACCAGCTGCTCCCAGCTCGCCTGAGAAGCAAGGCTGGCATCGGGCTCGACGATCTCCGCGAGCAACTCCCGGTAGTAGTCCTCGGTGGGACCGAGGACACGGAAGGCGCCGTCTTCGCTCATCCAGTCGAGGAACGGTTCCTCGATGGGGACGCCCTGCGCCTTGGCGACCTCCTCAAGGTCGGTCGCGCCCTGAAGGGAATCCCTCAGTTCCGTACGCAGTGCGCGCGCGTTGAGGGCGAGGACCATCTTGGCTCGCGCCATGCCGGTCGAATGGCTCCAGGGCTTGTGCATGAGGAGCTTCTTGACCGTCAGCTCCTCCAGGACGACCCGCAGTCCGCTGATGTGGTCCTGATCCGGATGAGTTGAGACGGCAAGATCAACGATGCCGGTGTTGTAGTGCTCCCGGATGTGCTCGACGAGGGCTTCACCGGCTTTGAGGTAGCCGCCGTCAATGACGATCACGGTCTGCTCGCTGCGCGGACCGTAGAGGTTGCCGTAACGAAGGGCGATGGCATCGCCGCCGCTCGATCCGTCCCCAACGGGGAGGAAATCTATCTCGTAGCCCACAGAGGACCTACCTGTCACACGTCGTTGTGTTCCGCGAGATATTAGCACTCTCTGTGACTACGATAAGAACAGATAACTTTCGTCCACCTAGCCCATGTTGTCGCTTCTGTTGCGGTGAAGACCATCTGTCTCAGGGCAGTTGACCATCTGGCAACAGCTGCGACGGCCGATGTTTCGTCAGCACTGGGATGGCCGCGATCTCCTCGCGCGTCAGGTCTTCCCAGAACAACCCGCACCGGCGTCGACGGCCACTACACGGGATCACCTCGTCGGGCGTGACGATGTAGTCCACGGAGAAGTCGTGCTCCGTCTCGGGGATGTCGTCCTCGATGACCTAGAGCTGGTGTCCGGGGACCTTCGAGGCGGCCTGGTCGCCGAAGCGGCGGCCTTCCTCGTCGGCGTTGAAGCCCCGTGATCTGCCTGAACGGGCGGCCGCCGAAGACCTGGGTGATCCACCGGTCGCCGACCTCGCCTTTCGCCCGGAGGCTGCACTTGCGGACGCTGGCCTGTCGACGCTCGTAGGCGAGCGTGGCGGTGACCGTGTAGCCGGCCCCGGCGACCGCCGCGGCGAAGGCGTGCGCGCGGATGATGGCCTGCTCGGTGGCGTTCCGGTTGCCGGTCACGGCGATGGAGCGGGCGGTCAGCTGGGGCAGCTGGTCGCCGCCGCGCACCCATAGGCCAAGCGGGCAGTGGGGCCCGAGGTCCGCTAGAGCGGTGGGCCAGACCTCGTCCGAGGGGATGACGAACCGGCAGGTCAGAGTTGCCTTGTCGAGTTCCTCGCGCGGCTTGTACTGGGCCAGGCGCCCGCTGTTGTCGCGGCGCACGTGCCGCTGCCAGACCTCGGCAGGGGAGTAGTTGGCGAGGTCGGCGGCGACCTGGCCCGGGGCGAAGTGGGCGGCCAGCGCGGCGCGGGCGGCACGTTCGGGCAGGGTGCTCTCGGGCATGGCGGCCTCTCGGGCATGGCGCGGCACCGGCAGGCGAACCGGTACCGCGCCGGGGCGGGCGGTGAAGGGGAAGAAGGAGGGGCAGAGCGTCAGCGGCCGACGTGAAGGGGAGAGCCGTCGGCGCTGGAGGCGGCGGTGTGGGACCAGCCGGAGGACCTCTGCCTTTCCCACCAGGCGGGAGGATTGCTGGGCTGCTTGGTGGGAGGACGGGGCGCGCTCGGTGCGGCGGGCTGAGGCGTCGGGGGAGGGGTGAGGGGAGCGGCGGCGGCCGGGCTGGGCAGGCTGGCTTCGGTGTAGGCGATGCGCTGGCGCAGGCTGATGCCGAGGTCGTCGACGCTCAGGTAGATGGAGTTGTCCTTGATCTCGGTGATGCGGCCCTTGACCAGGACGGTGACTCCGCTGGTGAGGGATTCGGCGGCGTTGCGGGCGAGGTCCCGCCAGGCGGTGCACACGTACGGGATCGGGGTCCCGTCCCGCCACTTCTGTGTGGCGACGTCCCACTGGCTGGGGGTCTCGGCGAGGCGGAAGCGGCAGACGGCGATGCCGGATTCGGTGAAGCGGCATTCGACGTCGCTGGTGACGGTGCCGGACACCAGCGTGATCGACGGGGCCATGCGAACACCTCCTATCTCAAATAATAGTGTGTTCTGGGGGTGAGTCAATCCCCCTCGTCCGCTGCATCCAGCGGCTCAGCCGTCGCAGCCACTGCCGCCACCCTCCGGCTGCCGCCGGCGCCGGTGTGGCGCCCCCGCTGAACACCGTGGAGTCCTCGACCTCCACGTGCAAAGGCACCGTCTGCCCGGGCTGGACGAGCAGCTCGTCGGTGGTGTCGAGGTGAACCGATACCCGCACGGCCTGCATGTCGGCGTCCAGGTAGGCGAAGACTAGAACTCCGGCGATCTCGATGCACGGCAGGCCTTCGTCGTCGGGGCCGGCCATCGGGTGGAAGACGGCTGCGCTGTTGACCTTGGCGCAGACCTCATCGTCCGGGAAGCGGAAGCCGTCCGGAGCAGGCAGGGTCCGCACCAGCCGGCCGATGTCGTCGGCGTACAGCGAGTAGTGCTCGTCTCCACGTTCTTGGTCCGACCCGTAGTACAGGTCGACAGCCTCACGGTCGTTCAGGGGCGGGTGCTCCGGGATGCCGTCGTCCCCGAGCAGGTTGTCCCAGCTGCTGCGGACGTGCCCGGCCAGGGCGGCCAGCGCGGAGTCCTCGTCGTTCCACAGCGTCACCTCGTCCTCGTGACGGTCCTGGCGACGCAGCACCCAGACGCTGCCCGCGACGAGCCGTGTGCGCGTCACCGGGCCGGTGAAGTCGAAGCGGGCGAGCCACTTACCGAGGATGTCGACGGTGTCGGCACCGGGCCACTCGCCGGTGCGCTCCTCCAGCACGTTCATTTGCTCGTACAGGTCGATGACGGCTGCACCCTCGGGCGTGGCCGAGTCGGGCGTGATCACGGAAGCCTCCTTCAACGAAGCGATGGTGGGACGAGTGGGGGTCACGGGTTGCCGTCCAGGAGGCTGCGCACCAGCCCCATCAGGCACTCTTGTTCGGCCGTGAGATGGGCGGTGCGCAGGACGCGCCTGCGCAGGACGGGCACGTCGAGGCTGATGCCGGAGAGAACATCGGGCCGGTTCGGTGGGAAGACCAGACGGTAGTTCCGGGTGTGGATCATCCATGCCTCGTACCGGTCGGCCGGGCTGCCGCTGTGGGCGGCGTGGCCCTCGTCGGGCGAGAGGGACGGGCACGGGCAGGACGGATCGGTGCAGGGCCGCCCGGCCGGGTGGCTGGCCAGAACGGGACGCTGCCGGTAGTGGGTGGCCGTGCCGTTGAGCGTGGGGCAGTGCGCGGCGGCGTACGGCAGGCACTCGGGGTGCAGAGCCGGTTCCGGCGAGCAACCTTGGGCCACGTCGGCCGGGCGCACGATCAGGAAACACCGCTCGTCCAGGTGCTGGCCGCAGATCTGGCACAGACGGTGCAGGAACGCGGTACGGGCCCGCTCGGCGCCGAGACTGCCGAATGCCGCGTGGCCGCCGTGGATCAGGGACCCCCACGGCACTACCAGCCCGCCCGCCAGCGGCCGGCGCGCACAGCGTTGGGGGATCAGGTGCATCGGTGACGTCCTTCGGATCGCGGGAAGGTGGGCCGGCTGGGAGCGACGACGGCCGGGCATCAGCTGTCCTTGGGTGGGGGCGGGCCGGTCAGCAGCGCTTCCCAGTGGGCGTAGCGGCAGTCGGTGGCGGCGTGCAGGCGCAGGTGCAGCCAGGCCAGGTCTTGTCCGGCCCGCAGGATGGCTTCGGCGCCGATGGCCGCGGCCCGGGGATACGCCGTGCCGTCGTCCGGATCGGCGGCCGCCACGATCAGGCCGGGCCGGTGGGGCATGTGGCGGAGCGTGAAGTTCGTGTAGCTGCGGTCGTCCAGGAGCACGAGCGGAGCGCTCTGGAACTCCTCTGAGGTGAACAGAGGTGAGGGCAAGTGCATCAAAGGGACCGGGCACGGCAGCAGCCCGATCGGGTCGTCGTCGAGGCGGTCGCTGATGACCAGCACCGGCTGGTGGGGTCTTTCCTCAAAGGCCTGTGCGGAGGCGGACATGGTGGGTGACACGTCGCTTTCGTCAGGGGGCGGGACAGCCGGACGGGCTGTCCCGCCTCGCGCGGGTCTGGTCAGCCGAGCGGGTAGAGCACCAGGGCCGGGACGGCGCTGTCAGGGATGTCGGCGAACAGTTCGCGCAGCTCCTTGTCCTTCTTCAGCTCCTCCGGCAGCGGGAAGATCTCGCCGACGAAGTCGTTGTAGGTCGGCGCGTACCGAGAGCGGCTGTAGCTGGCGAACGGCGAGTAGGCGTTGCCCTCGACGTCGCGGGACAGCACGATCAGCGTGCTGCCGGGCAGGCCGCGCCAGTCGGTGCGGACCAGTTGGCGCAGCACGGCCAGCGTCAGGGGACGGTCGGGGACGTCGGCGTCCGGGTCGGACGGCGTCGCTTGCTGGTTTGCGGGCATGACGGCCTTTCACACGGCGGCCGGGCGACGAGATCGCGCGGCGTATCGGACGGGCGAGGGGGCTCCGCCTGCGTCGCGCAGGGCGGCGGGACGCAGCACGTGGGTCAGTCCTCGATCAGCTCCAGGCAGGAGACCGGGACGCCGTTGCCGGGGAACCGGAAGCGCCGGACGTTCTCCGGGATGCGGTAGTGGCTGTTGCGGGGGTGGGCGCGCAACAGCCGGGTGGATTCCTCGTCGAGGAGGAAGCCCGCACGGCTGCCGGAGCGGTTGCGTTCCTGCACGGTGCCCGTCAGGCCGCGCAGCAGCTTCGAGCGCAGCGCGGGGGTGATGCGTGCCCGGCGCCCCGACTGGATGTGAGCGAACGCGGCCTTGTCGATGGCGCGAAGCCGCTGCGCGGCGGCCTCCTGCACCTGGGCGACGGCTGCCGCGTCGGGCAACTGCCGGATGAAGTCCCGGACCTCGTCGATGGTGATGGGCATGCTGGTTCGCCTCTCTGCGTGGACGGGTGGGCGACCGGCCGGGCACGGGGGGTGCCCGGCCGGGTGGTGAGTGGGAGGGGAAGACGGTCAGGCGTCGGCCTCGGGCCGGTGGCTGGCGACGGCCTGCTGCTCGACCTCGGACAGCTGGTAGCTGCCGTCGTCGGCCTGGCCGAGGGCTTCCAGGAGCAGCAGGTAGGCGGCCTGGAGCCGGTCGGGGGACTCCCACAGGTAGACGTGCGTCATCCGGGCAGTGTCGAACTGCTTGGGTTCGCGGATGGCGTCCTCGAACGCGGCGGCGACCTGGGCGAACAGCACGTTGGCCAGACGGTTCTTGGGGAAGCTGGCGGCGGTCTCGGAGGCCGAGTTGTTCTCGGGGTCCTTCGCTCCGAGCAGCAGCGCCACGGTCTGAGTGCGCTGCTTGTCCGCCCACTTGCCGTAGAAGCGGGGCAGGTCCAGCAGGATCTGCTGGGCAAACAGCCGGGCCTCGTCGGGCAGGGTCTTGCCGCGCACCAGCCGCTTGACGAACTCCTGCCTCGGTCCGGCGGCGGCCTTCCATGCCCGATTGCACGCCACGATCCGGGCCCGCTCCTCGGCCTTTTGCTCGTCCTCCTCGGTCTTGGGCTTCTTCGGCTGAGCCCGGACCTTGTGGCCGTACGCGGCCGGGTCGGCGCAGTGCCACACGGGCCGGTGCTCGTCATCGAGGCGAGCGCTGTGGCCGGGGCAGTTCTTGTGGTTGTCCTCGGTGAGCGGGTTGCCCAGCCCGCTGGCGAGCTCGCTCAGGGGGCGGGACGGGTCCTTCTCGTAGGACGGCACCCGGCCCAGCAGGGGGATGTTCGCCGCCCTCAGCTCCTCCTCGGCCTTGGCACGGGTCTCGGCGTCGGCCTGCTCGGCGCGCAGCAGGGCCATCTCCTGATCCCAGTGACCGCGCCCGCCCTTGCCCTCGGCGTGGTCGCGCGAGAGTGCCCGCATGAGCCGGTCCTCCGCGCCGCGCACGCCCGAGACCTCGGCGAGTTGGGCGGTCTGCTCCAGGTCCATGCCTGCCGCCGCTGTACGGCGCAGGGTGGCGTCGTTGAGCTTCTGCGCCGCCTTGGCCTGCTTGGCTGCGTTGCGGCCCACCCCCAGGGCCTTGGCGGCGGTGCGCCGGTCGACGTCGGTCATGTCGATCAGGGCGAGTTCCTGGGCCCGAAGGGTGTCCCGCTCGCTCATGCCCTCGCGGTGGTCGTTCTCGACCAGGGACAGAAACCGCGTCCAGCCGTCGCGGCCGACCAGGTCCTCCCGCACGTACGCCATGACCAGGCGTACGGGGCGGCCGTCCTGCTCGGCGGCGGCGTTGGCGGCCTGCGCCGCCTGGGCGCGCCGCCAGCCCTTGAAGACGCCGTAGGTCCCGTCAGGCCGGGGCCGGACGCTGATGGGCTCCTCGACGTCGAGTTCCTTGACGGAGGCGATGAGCTTCTCGTCCGGCTCGGTGTCGTGCTCGCGCGCGTTGCACTCGTCGCGCACCAGCAGTGCCGGGTCGAGTTTGACGACCTGCGGCGCGGCCTCCTCGTGTTCGTCGCCTTGTCGGTCGGGGTCGAGACGGCGGTGGCCATGCGGCTCTCCTTCTCCTTGCCTCATCGGCGAATTGGCGGGAACCAAACTCCCTGCATTGCAAATAATAGTGTGATATGGCGTGGGGCTAGATACCCCCTGACCTGCGCAAATTTCGGTCTGCTGCGCTGCCTCCGACCTAGAACTGCCGTGCGTGCGGCGTCCGTTCGGCGCCTGGGGGTGGGGGTACGGGCGGTTCCCGGCAGCCGGTCTCAGGCGGTGGGCGGGCGCCGGCTGCGGAGGTAGGCGGCCCGGATCTCGGCATCCAGGTCCGGGTGCTGCCGGGATGCTGAGGGCAGCAGTGCGTTGCGGACGTCCATGGCCCGAGTGAGGACGCCCAGTTGCGCGGGGGACAGCACCCAGGGACCCTGCTCGTCGGCGTCCAGGACGGCCAGCAGGTCTTCGGCGGCCTGGACGTCCTCGGCACTCCGGTACACCGGGTGGGTCCGGTTGAGCCGCAGGGTGTCTCTAACGGGTTCCTTTGGGGTCTGGCACAAGTTCCGTTCGCCCGTTACGCGTTGTAGTTGTTGATCTCGGGTTGGGGGCGTCAGAAGTCGCCTTGATTTCGCTGCTCGTTCGGCTGACGGGCCCGAGATTCAGTCGTCGTGAACGAGGTGTCGCATCAACTGCAAGCCGTGCTGTATCCATCGGTCTCCGGGATGGCGATCGCGTCGGTCGACGCCGACGGCGAAGCGATACGCATCGAGGCCCGGTGCACGGCGGCCGGCGCCGCCTGCCCGATCTGCGGCAGCTGGTCGCAACGGGTTCACAGCTCCTACCTGCGGTTCCCGGCGGATTTGCCCAGCGCTGGCCAGCACGTCGTGCTGGCCTTGCGTGTCCGGCGGTACGTCTGCAGCACGCGGTCATGCCCGCGCAGGACGTTCGTGGAGCAGGTGGCGGGGCTGACCCGTCGCCACGGCCGGGTCACCGAACGGCTGCGCGCGGCGCTGGGCGCGATCGGGCTGGCGCTGGCCGGCCGGGCCGGAGCCCGGCTCGCGAAGCTGATGGGGATCACGGCCAGCCGCAGCACGCTGCTGCGCCGGTTAATAGACCTGCCCGACCCGCCCGCGACTGAGCCGAGGGCGGTCGGGGTGGACGACTTCGCGCTGCGTCGCGGCCACGTCTACGGCACCGTCGTGATCGACGCCGAGACCCACCAGTTCCTCGACCTGCTGCCGGAACGGGACGCCGCCACACTCGCGCCATGGCTGGCCGCCCGCCCCGGCATCGGGGTCATCTGCCGCGACCGCTCCGGCGCCTACGCGGACGCGGCCAGCGACGCCGCGCCCCAGGCCACACAAGTCGCCGACCGCTTTCATCTGTGGCAGAACCTCACCTCCGCGGTCGAGAAGACCGTCGCCGCCAACCGCTCCGCCTTGCGCGACCTGCAGCCCGACGCTCCGGAGCCGGAACCCGAGTGGGAGACACCCGCTCCACTCGAACCTGGCGAGGACGACGAAGAAGAAGATCCGATGGGAAGGTTCGCCGAACGGGCCCGCGCCCACCATGCCCTCGTACATGAACTCCTCGACCAGGGCATGGGAATCCGGCACTTCGCCCGCCACCTGGGCTGGGGCCGGCACACCGTCCAGCGGTACGCCCGCGCCGCCCGCTGGCAGGACATGGTCAAGGGCCGCAAGCGCCAACGCTCCAGCAAGCTCGATCCGTTCAAGCCCTACCTCGAACACCGGTGGGCCGAGACCGAGGGTCAAGTGACGGTCCTCGACCTCCACCGCGAGATCACCGCACGAGGCTTCCGCGGCTGCTACTCCACCGTCCGCGACTGGGCCCGGCATGCACTGCCGAAGAACAACGACGGCTTCACGCCCGCTCCACCACCGCCCTCGGTACGGCAGGTGACCGGCTGGATCACCCGGCATCCGGCCACTCTCAGCGAGGAGGAGAAGCTGCACCGCAAGGCGGTGCTCGACCGCTGCCCCGACCTGGCCACCGCGGCGGATCTGACCAGCTCGTTTGCCGAGATGCTCACCACACTCAGCGGAACCCGCCTGCCCGACTGGATCACGGATGCCACTGACGCAAACCTGCCCGGCATCAGTACCTTCGCCGTCGGCCTGCAAGGCGACTTCGACGCCGCAACGGCCGGGCTCACCACCAGCTGGAACTCGGGGCCGGTCGAAGGCACGGTCAACCGGATCAAGATGTTGAAGCGGCAGATGTTCGGCCGAGCCGGACTGCCTCTGCTCCGAAAGCGCGTCCTATTGACCTGACACTCCGTAATCGGCTCACGAACTTCGCCAGGCCCACAGAATTCCACCCCGGCCACTGTTCAAAAGGCCGCCGGGAAAAGCGATGCGCCACACCTTCTCACGCCAGGTCGAGCCTCTCGCGGGCTCCCGTCACCCAGCGCAGGACGCCGTTGGAGTCGGTGTTCTCGGCCAGCTCGGCTGCCTCCTTGAGGAGTGCCGCAGCCTCGTCCCGCCGGTTCTGCTCGACAGCGAACTCGGCGAGCGTGATCAGATTTGCGGCCACCCCCGGCAGGAACCCGTGTTCGCGACGTAGACGGGTGGACTCCTCGAAGTGCGCTCGCGCCGCATCCAGCCGTCCAGCCATGTGCTCCGCGAAACCAAGGTGTCGAAGGGTGTAGGACATGGTCAACCGGTCGTCGGTCTGGGTGGCGAGATCAAGAGCGTGCGTGAAGAAGGGCAGGGCGGTCTCCGTGTCATCGCGGACCACCTGATGGAACGTACCGGCCCAGAACAGCGCCTCCCCCTCCCCCCGCGCATCGCCGAGCCGCCTGTACAACTCTGCTGCGCGCTCGAACAGCTCCAGCTCCCGTGCATCCTCGACCCGCTCCTCCAGGAAGCGGGCATGGACAAGACGGCCACGGGCCAGGGCAAGGTCAGCCTCGACCGCATCGAGACCTTGGTCGGCGGTGGCCAGTGCACCAGTGTCGCCGCCGAAGACAGCGCGCTCGTAGAGGAGTTCAGCCTGCTTTATTCGCGTATCCGCAGTCATGTGGCGATCGTACGATCATCGGCATCTCCTGCGGCAGTTAACTACAACGCCCCTCCGACAACGCCACAACCTGCGAGCCGCTTCCCGCTCCTCCGGGAAAGCGTCCTCCGCGCCTAACGCTCAGTAGTCAGCGCACGGAACTTGCGCCAGATCCCAAAGGGGGCCGGTATAGACACGCAGGGCGAGGACCAGGCTTGCGCCCAGGTGCGGGGCGTGGCAGCGCCGGGTAGGCGTGATCACCTGGTGGCCGTCCGGCACGGTGAGGACCTGGAGTACGCCCGCGAGCGCGACGAGCCGTTCGTCGCTCTGTACGGGGAACGTCGACTCGGTGGCGCGGTTGCCGCAGGACCGGCAGGCGTAGGAGCCCGGATTCCGGGGCTCGTAGCGGCCCCCGTGGCAGATGTGGCAGAGGATTGGAACCGGCATGGCGCGGGCCTTCCTTCGTGCGGGCGCCGCAGCACCCGCACGGGTCGACGGTCAGGGTTTCACGCGGGTGACCTGGCGAGTTGGCAGGTGGATGCGCAGGACGTCCTCGTGCCCGGGCGGGTCCAGTGCTGCGAGCCGGTTGAGCGCGTCGGCCAACTCCGGGTCGGCGAACACCTCCTCGGCGAGCGCCGCCTCGCCCACCGGCACGGCCATCGCCGCGGTGCGGGTGTGTCTGAGATCCGGATCGTCCTCGGTGCTCGCGAGTGCCGCGACGAACGGGCTCCATCCGACGTGCATGCCGTCCGCGGTCCGGCGCTCCGTCGTCGTGAAGTACGCGGCGACCGCCGGGCGGCCGCCGCTGGGCTGCTCCGCCACGAACTTCAGGACTCGGTCGACGACAACCTGCCGCCACGCCTCCTCGGTGGCCGAGAGGGCTTCGATGATCAGCGCGTCCAGGGATCTGGGCGCAAGACGGCGGAGCGCGTCGCGCACCGGAGGATCGGTCGGCGCGGCCAGCAGTTGGGCCAGGTCGAGGGGCTTCATCGGTGGTGTCCTTCCTCGCGTGATGCTCGGGGTGGCCGGGCCCGCCGTCCGGCCTCCCGTACCGCCAACAACATCAATAATAGTGTGTTTAGCGTGAGTGTGAACCTACCCCTGACCTGCTGTTTTGCCGCTAGTCGCAGCCCTGGCGAGGCGGCAGCGGGAAGCTGCGCCGTGGGTCGAGCCGCACACACCGCTCGCAATACGCGGTCACGCGGTTGGCGGTGCACTCGCCCCACTGGCACTCGAAGGCCTCGCGTGGCCCGCACAGCAGGCACCGCCCAAGGGCGATCCCGTGCAGCTCGCACAGTTCCCAGCGCTTGCGGTGCGGCAGCAGCTCAAGGGCGGGGCGGGGGCGCTCGAGACGGGCGGGCTCGGCGGCCGGGAAGGACTCGTCCCCGTCGCGCACCCAGCGCGGTGACAGCTCATCGAAGCGCTCGGGCGTGGTGTAGTACGGATGGCCGGCTGGAGTGAACACCATGGCCAGATGGCCGTCGGAGACGAGTGTGTCCAGGCGGCGGTGGCTGAACTCCCGCGTCAGGGAGAGCATCTCGTCCTGGCGCAGGCTCCAGGCGTACCCGTACCGGCGCAGGATGCGCCGCTCGGTGGTTGCCGGGCCGCTCTGGGCGGCGTCGAGTGCCTCTACGGCCGCGATGGCGGCGGTGGGGTTGGAGGCCAGTTCGCGCGCTGCGGCCTCTGCGGCCGGGCGGGTGGTGTGGCTGCTGAGCGGCGCGTACCCGTGGAGCCGGTCCATGACCTGGTGGGCTCCCTCGTGCCCGGCGACGGCGTACCGGGCGGAGGGCTGACGGCGGCGGGGCATGACGGAACTCCTTCCGTGCAAGGGGACTGCTGGGCTTGGGGCGGCTGCCTGGCCGGGGAGGGGCGCCGGTCAGGCGGTGGACAGCGGCGTGTAGGAGGAGAAGACGTAGTGGCCCAGTTCGCGCAGGGCGCCGGCGGTCAGTTCCACGGCTGCGGGGCTGCTGTCGGTCGGGCGGGTGTACGCCTCGATCTCGCTGTTCCAGGCGAATCCCTGGGCTGTGAGGGTCTCCTTGGTGCCGGGTGTGAGGTCGTCAGAGGACCTGGGGGCGGCGACCAGTCCGTGAGCGGGGTCGGGAACGACCAGGAACACCGGGTCTCCTTCCGGCGCGGGCCGCCCGGCCGGGGCGGCCCGCAGGTCAGGGCGGACGGCTGGTCAGTGAGTGACGGTGACGGTGTAGTCGGCGTCCAGGACGGCGAGCGCGGCACGGATGGCGGCGCGGGTCTCCTGGCTCGGCACCGAGTAGGGGAAGTCCAGGGCGTGCACGGCGTCGTCCAGGTCGAGGTCACGCATCGGCAGCGTGTATCCGCTCCGGTAGAGGGCGACGGCGGTTGCGGTGGCGACGCGGCTGCGGTTGTAGGCGATGGCTTCCTCGGCGGTGACGTCGGTGCCGAGCGCTTCGCGCGCGGTGGGCGGCAGCGCCGCGATCCCGGCGCTGAACCGGCGGGCGGGAATCCGGAGGCGAGCCGATCGCAGGGCGCGGCGCAGCACGCGTGCGCCGGTACTGCTCCTCGATGCGGGCGCCGGGGAGCGCGTCGGCCACGGCTTCGGCGACTGCGGCGCGGGCGCTGGCCTCCGCCTGCTGTCGGGCGGCGATCTGGGCGGCCAGTTCGGCGGCCTCGGTGTGCAGCGGGTAGAGCCGCCGGGTGATCTCGCGCGCCACATGGCGGGCGCTGATCGCCGTGACCCTGATCGACGGGGTCTGCACCTGGGCCTCGTCCGGGAGGGCCGCGTAGACCTTGAGCCTGCTGGGCTGCTCGGCGTCGGGCTGGCACAGGCGTACGGCGCGGCCGTCGCCGTCGACGATGAGCCGTGCAAGGCCGCGGACGTACTCGGGCAGTGGGGCGGTCCGGCAGTGCGTACCCAGCTCCCGCGCCACATCGTCGGCGAATGCGTCGAACTGCTCCTGGGTGGTCAACTCCTGCGGCATGGCTGCGTCTTCACTCCTTCGAGAGGGTGGTGGGGTGCCCTGCTCGGGGCAGCGCGGCCGCGCCCTGGTCGCGGGGCTCGGCGTCTCGGCGGAGGTCCTCAGCGGTGTAGCCGGTGTCGCACGTCGGCTTACAGAACTGGCCCGGCGCTGCGCCGCACGTCTCGCACCAGTCGTCGAAGTCGTCGGGGCGCCACGGCCGCAGCGGGCCGGTCACGCGGGGAAGTCCCCGATGTGGTCGACGACCGCCCGGGCGGACAGGACCGGAGACCGGTGCATCGGCTCGGTGCACTGGGCCTGCCAGATACTCGCGGGACGGGACGGGGTGATCTGGTTGCTGGTGGCCGGGCTGATGCTCCACTCGCGGCCGTGCGCGTCGGTGGCGGTGTAGGTCAGGAACTCGGGCTTGTCCTGGCGGCCGTTGTCCGTCCAGGAAAGGCCGGCGTCCGTGAGGGCGCGGCCCAACTGGGCGCAGCGCTCCCGGGTGATGTGACCGAAGGTGGCCAATGCGCGGTCCCTTCTGTGACTGGCGGCGGTGTGAGGCGGGCGGGCGGCCGGTCAGGTGCGGCCGGACGGCTGGAGCTTGCGGTAGCGGTACAGGAAGCGCGCGGCCCATTCCCGGCTGGCGAAACCGGGGATCCCGCCGCCGCTGCCCGGGCGGTTGCCCGGATACTCGGCGACCCACTGGCAGACTTCCGGGTCGTGCCAGACGACGCCGTAACGGGTGCTCGGGTCCTGGCGGTCGAGGACCTGGTAGCCGTACGAACCGGTGTTGCGCGGGAACGTGAACTCCTCGGGCATCGCGGCTCCTTTCGGTTGGTCCTTGGGTGCGGGAGGGGTGGTGTGGGGGAGAAACCCCTCCCGCAACACCCATAATAGTGTGATCTAGGGTGGTGTGAACCCGCCCCTGACCTGCTGCTTCTGAGGCCGAGATCAGCGCAAGAGCATGCGGGGACCGGCGGTGACCGCGTCGGGCGGTTGGTGGTCGCGGTAGTCCGAGACCTTCACGTACCCGCCGGGCATCGTGTCCAGCCGCAGACCGGGCCCCCAGTCGTCGGTCACGTGCTGGGGGAGGTTCTCGACGTCGTCCGCCTCGACCTGCTCGGCCCAGCCGGTCACTTCGCGGCCGAGTGCCCGCCGCCACGCCAGCAGGATGGGGAAGATCTGGCCGCAGTCGTCGACCAGGGCGACAGCGCGTGCGTCGTTCGGGCCCGGGCATTCGGCGTAGGTGGGCGTCTCGGGGCGGGTGCGCTCTCCGAGGGTCATCAACCAGCGCATCGTCACGACATCTCCAGTTCCAGGCGCGCCGCGTGCGGGGCAGCGTGCGCGGGCGGGTGCGGGCGGCGGGCCGGGCGCCGTGAGCGCTGCTGGGCACGCAGGGAGCCGGCTTCGGCCTGGGCGCGGCGGGCGTGCTCGTGCTCTCGGGCGGCCGCGGTGAGGCAGCACGGGGCCCACCACTGCTTGACGTCGACGGTGCGGGCCAGCGAGTTGGGGAGTACCGAGTAGGGGAGGTCGGCCAGCATCAGCAGCAGGACCGGGTGCGGGCAGGCGGTGAACCAGCGGGCGACGGTCCACCAGGCGGCCACGGCGGCGCGCCGCGCGGGGTGGGCCGCGCGCGCCTCCCGCTCCAAGCGGGCGGCTTCGGCCTGGTGGTGGGCGGCCGACCAGGTGAGGAAGCGCAGCAGGGCGGCAGTGTCCCGCTGCCGGGAGAGATCAAGGATCACGGGCAGGTCGTCGCGCTGCGCGACATGGGCGGCGCAGGCGCGCAGGACGGCGGTGAGCGTCGCTGCCGTCTTCTCGGGCGGCTCGTGCCTGTCGGCGGACGTGATCGGGTACACGCTGACCTGGGGGCGGTCGGCGTAGTCGTCGGGGTAGAGGGTCAGGCTGCCGTGGTAGCGGGTGCGGCTGCGGGTGAGCCGCGGTAGGGCGTTGTCGGGGGCGGTGGTCTGGTAGGCGTTGACGGGGCCGAGGCAGGCGCGTACGGCGGTGAACTGGGCCCAGTGGTGGGGGTGGTGGGTGCCGGTGACGTGCACGCTGCCGCGCATCGCCCCGCCCAGCTCGAAGACGACGGCGTCGTCCTGGCGGGGGCCGGCGGTGGCGCGCACGATGCCGGCGGGCGTGTCGACGGTCAGGCTCTCGCTGGTCATGGGCTGCGGCTCCTCGGCGGTTCGGTTCGGTGAGCGGGGGCCTGCCGCCCCGCGCTCGCCGAAGGGGAGGGCGCGGGCGTCGGGGCGGCAGGTCGTCGGCCAGTGGCGCTCTGGCCGGGGTGGGCCGTCCGCCGCCCCGGGGGGACGGGGGCGGCGGACGGCGTCTGTGGGTTACTCCTGCGGCGGCTTGTGGCGGCGCAGGTTGTCCCGCTCGGTCAGGGACACTTCCTTGCCGCACGGGCATTCGCCGTAGCGGCGGCCGTGCAGGTGGAAGAACTTCGGGCCGGTGTTCTTGGCGTTGACGGTGCGGATGGTGCCGGGGACCGGGGTGGTGTTGGTGCAGTAGCCGTTGGCGGTGACGGCGGGCTTCTCAGCCACGGGGGCCCTCCTCGTCGGTGTCGGTGATCTGTGACAGGACCGGCGCGTCGTAGACCTCCCGCCGTACGGCGGGGACGCCGGGGCACGGGATGACGGCCTGCTGGAGTTCGGCGGTGTCCATGGGGTGCAGCCACCCGTTCCGCACGGTCCAGCCGCACGCGCGGGGGTGGGGCTCGGTGGCCGTGGTGGCGACCAGGACGGCGCTGCGTACGGTGCTGCCCTCCAGCGCGAACACCAGCAGCGTGCGCAGCGCGCAGTAGTCGTCTTCGTCCAGTACGGCCAGGCGCAGCGGGGCGGTGCCGACGGAGAGGTCGGCCTGAGCCCGGACGAACGTGTCGTCGGTGCGCTCGGCCACGAGGTTGAGCGTGTGTTCGCCGTCGCCGAGTGCCTGGAGCAGGGCGGCAAGCGCGGTCAGGGTGCGGCTCATGGCGGCCGCTATGGCGGCGTCGTCGGGACGGGTGAGCTCCGGGCGTGCGGGCATGCGGGTACTCCTTGCGGACGGGGCGGTGAGCACCGGGGGCCGGCGCACGTGTCTCGTGGCGTGGCGGGGGTTCTTCTGGGCGCGCGGTCTGCTCCGCAGACGCGTCGCGCTGCCGCTACGCGGCAGACGGCGGGGCGGGCGCGCTCCGCGCTCCCTGGCCGGGGTGGGGAGCGCTCCGCGCTCTGGGGCCGGGCGGGCACCCCCCGGGCGGTCCGGGAGGGGTGCCCGCCCGGTGCTGGGGCGGGGCCTGGGGCCCGTGCGGGCCGGGCTCGGGGAGGTTCCCGGCCCGCACGGGGGTCTGTCAGCCGTGCGCGGCGGCGGCCGTCAGAGCGGGCAGCGCGAGCGCTTCCAGGGCGGCGGCCTGGTCGGCGTCCGTGAGGGTCTGCGCGGTCGACGTGACGGCCTGCATCACGCCCCCGGCCGTCATCTGACCGCCCCGCACGAAATGCGACAGAATCATGTCCTTGGCCTCGGCACCGATGCTGAGCGTCTTGGTGACGTGCTCGATCGTCTTCGTCGGCTCGTCCAGCGTCTTCCCGGCGGCGGCCTCGACCTGGCGCACCTTGGCCTCGACGTACTCCCGTGACAGGAAGGTGCGCACGGCGTCGGCGGTCTTGGACGTGATCAGCTCCAGCGTCTTGCGCTGCGTCTGGCCGGACCAGGACACGACACCCTCGTCCTGCTTGCCTCCCAGGTGCACGGCGCGCATGACGTCCTTGGTCTCGGTCAGGCCGTTGCGGCACACCTGGATGACGGCGCGCGGGGTGATGGTGTACGCCCCGGAACCGACTTCGCTGTTGGTGATGACGAAACCTGCTGAGATCACGGGCAGTTCGTCACCGCTGCGTCCGTCGAACGGCGAGCGGTAGCCACGCAGCAACTCGGGGGCCTGGATGGCGACGGCTTCGGACTCGACGCGCACGTACATGCGCCGGTCCGTCAGGTCGCACCCCGTGACGCGGGTCGGGTGGCCGGACTGCTTCACCCCGTCCAGGGCGGCCAGCAGCATGTCGAAGTTGTCCATCAGCTTGTAGGAGTCGCTGAGCAGCGCGCGGGCCACGCCCTCGGCGGGCGGCATGCCCGGGCCGCTGTCGCCCCGGAACGCGCGGAGCATGAAACGGCGCTGCGGCTCCTCACGCAGCCACGCGTTCACGTTCTCGTCCAGCAGCGGGACGTTCTCGGCGCGCATGCGGCGCAGGTAGGCGAGCGGGATACGGAGCTTGTCCGCGATCCCCTCGTCGGCCACGGCGGTGGGCCGGTAGATACCGTCCACGTCCGTCACACCGTCCTCGGTGATCAGGGATTCCACACCCTCGACGTGCACGTTTCCCTCACGGAACCGCAGCGCGGACGCGGGGGCGATCACGTCCAGCTTGCGCCGGTTCTGGTCCTCCAGGATGCGGACCAGGTCGGAGAGTTCGGCGTTGCGGGCACCAGTGGGGGCCACGTTCGTGGCGCGCTCGGCGAACTGCTGAGTCATGCGGTGTTCTCCCCTTCGTGTTGGCTTCTGCGGTTCGGGGGCGGGGCCACCGCCCCCGAACAACTTCAATAATAGTGTGTTTCTGGGGTGAGTGAACCCACCCCTGACCAGCACACTTAGCCCATGCGGTACGCGGGCAACGGCGTCAGGCTCGTCCGGCGCACGTTCGTGACCTTCGGCACTGGCGTGACACCGTGCATCTCGCACAGGTCGTAGCGCAGTTCCGGGGCCTCGCCGAACGGGTCGGCGTGGGCGTGAATCGCGCTCACCCAGTAGGTCCCATGACGATGCGTCACGCTGCCGTGGTAGTCGACCTTCTGCCACAGCACCGGTCCGGCGTGCTGCGGGTCGAGACTCCGGGCAACCGCGATCACCAGTTGATCCGCCACACGCTCGGACATCAGCAGAACGAACGCGCGCGCGACCGTGGTGCGGTCCACCGGCACGTCAGCCATGGCCGGGCCTGTGTGACCAGTGCGCACACCCATCGCCCAACCCAACTCGAAAAACGGCCGGACCAACTCCAGTTGCTCGCTCGGCACCCTCAGCGCGTCCGGGTCGCTCTCGCTGCGCGCCAACTCCAGAAGCGCGTAAGTCGCCTGCTCCCGCTCCGCGTCCGTAAGCGGCGCCCTGCTCTCCTCAGGCTGCCCCGTAATCCGCGTGTTCTCCACTATTGTCCCTCTCTTCTCGGTGAATGCCGGGTGGAGGGGGTGCCCCGACTGGGGCACCCCGGGGGGATTACTTCAGGAACCCACGCGACTGGAGGAACTCGGCCGTGATGTGCGCGATTCCCTGCGGCTTGTAGATCTGCGGGAATCGCCGCATCTCTACTTCGGTGCGCCCGTTCTCGTCCGGCTCCGGGAGTTCGTGAACAAGCCGGTAAGGACGGTCACCCGTCGGCATTTCCAGCACCACCGGGCCAACCTTGGTGTCGAACCGAATTCCGGTGTAATTCGCGTCGGAGTTGTGCACGATGTTCGCGCCCACCCGCTGAACAAGCAAGGGCAGGAAGTTTGCGACCGTACGGGCCTGAATTGCAAGGCCGGTCATGGGTGCGTCCTTACCGCCGCGCACTCGGCGGACGATCCCGTCAGAGATCTGGATCTCCACGTCTTCCCCTTCGTTGGACTTCTGCGGTTCCCGGGGGTCGCCTCCCCCATGACTTCAAATAATAGTGGATGTGATGCGTGATTGGAAGACCTGTTGCGCCCGCCCCGTGTTGCGTACCGCGTTGCGCCTGATGTTGCGTCAGGTGTTGCGCTAGAGGTTGCGCGGCCTGGCGGCCGGCTTCTACGTCCCCCCAGGTCAACGCCCTGCGGACGCGTGGTCGGGCTGCTGACATCCCCTCTGCTGCCCACTTTTCCGCGCCGGTTAAGGAGAGTGAGGAACGGGTGCGGGGGCGGGTGCGGTGGTGGCTTCGGGGAGTGGGGCGGTGTGGTGTCTGGTTGCGCGTCGGCGGGGCCGCCGCGCCTGGGGTCTGGATGGTCCGGGGCGAAGCTCGTGCGGGGGCGGTGAGGGGTGGAGCTGCTGGCTCGGGCTGGAGCTGGGGCTGTCGTCCACTCCCGAAATGGTCTCTGTCCACTGGGTCTCGGAAATGATGCGACGGACGTACTCTCGGCTCCACGTGCGAATGAATATTGACTTCCTGAAGGGTGTTGGCCCATTTCCCTTCAGTTCCTTTTGGAATCAGGCCTCCCTTGGAGCGGCGTCATATTGGGAGTCTCGGCTCCTGCTGGATTGATGGTGCTGGTTCCCATTTCCAGAGTTGATCCGGATTCACATTTTGATGCAGGGAGTTGGCCCGGTTCTGCCAAAGCTACATGGTGCATCAGCTGTGATGCACGCCCCCCACCCCCCTCTCCGCTGCTGCCAGCTTCGGGCCGCGCGGAGCGTGGCCCGTTGTCCCGCACGTAGTGCGGGACGGTTGCGGCCAGAGCGCAGCGGTGCCGCAACCCGGCAGGGCGAAGCCCGGCCGGAGCCGCGAAGCGGTCCGCTCCCGGAGCGCAGCGGAGGGAGCGTCAACCTCCGGGCGCAGCCCGGAGGTTGGGCGGGGAGCGCAGCTCCCCGCTAGCGCTCATGCGGAGCGTGAGCGCAACGCCCGTGCGCAGCACGGGCGTTCGCTGGCTCCGGGCGCAGCCCGGAGGGACCCGCTCCG
>NZ_JBIWIM010000036.1:0-17788 GCF_044764595.1 Streptomyces sp. NPDC093984
CAAGGAGTTGCTCGATGGGCACGTCGAAGGTGTGGGCGAGGGTGTGCCAGGTGGTGATGCTGCCGGTGGTGCGGCCGTGTTCGAGGTCGATGAGGCTGCGCCGGGCCAGGCCGCTGCGGTCGGCGAGTTCGTCGAAGGTCCAGCCGCGTTCGCCCCGTAGGCGCGCGAGTTCTACGCGCAGCGCGGCGAGGTCGGGGTCGGGCGGCAAGATCGTCACTCCACCATCCGACGGTGCAGGACCCTGCCCTGTCAGTGCAGCTGCACTATTTGCCCGGAGGAAGGGTGACGTTCGCAGTGCAGAGGTCTGCACTACCGTGCGGCCGTACGGACGCCCTCGTTTGAGGCATCCGCCATGACAGCACGGGAAGATGGGAGGACGACAGGCCGATGAGGCTGGCCGGCGCGCATGCCGCGGTGCGGCGTATCTGGACGGTGGAGCTCCGCCCGCGAGCGGGCGGACCAAGTCTCGTCTGCCCGCACTGCACCGCGCACACTGCTCCCCTGAAGGCAAGCTCTGCGCGATCCGCCGCCCTGGCGCATCTGGCCTGCCACGCCCGCGCCGATGTGCTGCCGGGGCATCTGCGCACCTGCCAGTGCCGGGCGCAAGGCTGCTGCTGGCATCCACGTCACCGCGGATGCGCGGGACCGGTACTGCTCGCCCTCACCCGCGACCGCGGCGGCCGCACCCGGCACCTGGCCGACACCTGTGCAGCCTGCGCAGCGGCGACGAGTCACACTGCCGTCGTACCGGACACCCTGGTCGGCCCTTACCGCTGCCTGCCGACTCCCCCACGCGACAGACCCGAGTCCGGGTTCGACCAGCGAGTGCGTGTGCGGGAGATGCTCACCTACCTCGCCGCCGCGCTGCCCCGGTTCACCTCACCTGCCGCCAGGCTGCTGGCCCTGCAGTGCGCTCTGCGGGCCGACACCCGCGGTCAGGTCCGGCTGCCAGCAGGTCTGCTGGGCGGCATGTGTCTGCGCGGGCGAAGGGAACTGTGGGAGGAACTCGCTCACAGCGGCTGGCTCGAGATGCCGGATCTCAGGCCGGCCCACGTGAAGGTGCGGCTGCTGGATGCAGCGGTCTTGGACCAGGTCCCGGTCGCAGCGCTCGCCGCCGTGCCGCGCACTGGGCACTGCGTCCCGCCCCGCTCTCGTGCCACCCACCGCACCGCATGCCTTGCGGCTGACCGCGCTCGTGCTGGCCGCGCACACCTTGACCCAGGTCCACCACAGCACCGACATGGACGTCCTCGCCCGCCTGTGCGGACACTCTCCCCACCAGACCGCGGAACTACTGGACCGGCTGACAGGCAGCCGCGCTCTGGCCGCCTGGCATCACAACCAAGACACCGGCGAAGTCCTGTGGCAACTCCCCCCACCAACAGGCCCGAAGTGATCCCGCTGCACGCCCAGGCAGCCCCATTAATTGGAACCATGAAGCTCAGGTTGAGAAATAGACATCACTCAAGAAGAACAAAAGACTCCACCCATCCGTACTATCTCTACGCCGGGCAACGCGCAGCAGTCATCTCCGCTGCCGCCCGGATCTCAGCCCGAGAACACAGGCGCTTGGCTCTCTGCACCTGCACCACAGGTGCTGCACGCACGGCCAGGAAACCGAGAGAAAGAGTCGACCCATGTCCATCACGACTGCCGGCACTGAACTGACATCGCAGTACGCCGCACAGGTGACCAGCGACCTCGAACGCAACGCCAAGGAGCAGGAACGCATCAGTGCCGAGATTGCCGCGCTACAGGAGCAGCTGGCCGCACTGCAGCATGACCACTCCGTGCTGATCCAGGTGCAGCAAGTCCTTGGGCTTTCGCCGACACCGGTTCAGCCCGCAGCCGCCCCGAGCAGCGCCACGGTGCCTGCTCCGCGCAAGAAGGCCGCTGCTGAGCCCGCCGCGGGCAAACGGACGCGCGCCAAGAAGGCAGCCGGCACACAGAGCGCCACGACCGGCAAGAAGCCAGCGGCCAAAAAGCCCACGGACAAGGCTGCAGCCGCGAAGACGGCCCAGTCCACGCTGGTCGAACTCGTCCGCAGCCACCTCACCGAGCAGAGCGAACCGCGCTCCGCGGCCGAAGTCGCCACCGCACTCGGCACGGCTCACCCCGAGCGCGGCATCAAGGCCACCGTCGTGCGTACCACCCTCGAAGGACTCGTCGCCAAGAACCAGGCCCAGCGGACCAAACAGGGCAGCTCCGTCTTCTACACCGCCCCCGGTGCGGCCGAACAGACGGCCACGCCGGCGAACGACGAGCAGTCGTCGGAGCAAGCAGAGTGAGCCGCTGACAGTACAGGGCGCAAGACGGCGCTGGTCCGCCAGTGCGGGTGCGTTGGCCAGCGGCGCGCACCGGCCTCCGCACGGACCACTCTGACACGCTCGCCAGCCGTCAGACCGTCGCTCACTGGCCCAAGGGAAGGCAAGATGCGGCGGATGCCGCAGACGCCTTCGACCGGCTTGTCGGCGACATGGTGCGAGTACTGGACCCCGACCACCTGTGTAGTGCGCCAAAGCCTCGCACTACTGGCAGAGTGGGCCGGTGAGGCGTCAGGTACGGATGGATGACACCAACCAGCCTCGAAGCGGTCTGCGAACTGCGGATCCAAGAGGGTCGTAGAAGTCCGCCGCCGGAGCAGCTACGGGTGGAGGGTACCGCCAGCATCCCCCGCATGCACGGGGGTTGCGCGGTTTGTGGGGAGGGTTTGTAAAGTATTCAACTGCCCCGTGGCGGTGTGTCCGGGTGTCCGTTGTAGAGGGGCGTCATGTGAGCCAGTACCAGCCCGGGCCGTGGGCCGTCCGTCCGCCTGAGCCTGTTCGCATGCCTGATATCCGTCCGCTGCACAAGCGCAAGCGCGTGTGGGCCGGCGGTTTCGCGCTGCTCGCGGTCGGTGCCGCGTTCGGTGGTGGCAATTCCAGCGCGGCCAGCCCCGCCCCGCGCCCTACGGTCACCGTCACCGCGACCGCCACCAAGACGGCCACGCCGGCCCCGACGGTCACCGAAACCAAGACGGCAGCACCGGCCCCGACGGTCACCGTGACCAAGACGGCCAAGCCCGCATCGGCGGCCACGCATGAATCGAGTTCCGGCTCCTCGGGAAGCGGCAGCGGCGGTTCGGCGTCGGGCGGCTCGTCGAGCTCCGGCAGCACGTTCGACTCGGCTGGGGCCACCGCCTTGTGCAACGACGGCTCCTACAGCTACGCCGCCCATCACCAGGGGGCCTGCTCCCACCACGGCGGAGTCGCCGTCTTCTACAGGTAGCAGGCGCCGCGGCGCGGCTGCTGGAGCTGCAGCGCTGTGGCTGCGGTCAGGCGAAACGGGGCAGCAGGGCGGGCGGCAGGCACCTCGGCTCGCCAGTCCTCAAGGGTGGTGCCGACCGGAGCGCTGCCAGGCCGTGTTGTGCGGTCGGCGTGTGACGCGGCAGCGGAGCGGTCGTCGTTGAGAGCAGTGCGCCTTGCGTGAGGAAGGCAAGAACGGAGAGGAACCATGGCTTTCGGGTTTCGTGTGGGTGTGCCGGGGATGAGTGTGCGGGTCTCGACCCGGGGCGTACGCACCTCGGTAGGACCCCGTGCGGCGCGTATCAGCTTGGGCAGTGGCGGCACGCGGATCTCTTCCGGAGTGGGCCCGTTCTACGCGTCCAGTTCCTTGGGCGGAGGACGACGCCGCACTAGCACGAGCCGTACGACCCGTTCGCGGGCCGTCGCGCCCTCAGCAGCGCAGCTGGAGCGTGCTCGTCGGCAGGCCGAGCGGGCCCGGCAGGAGGCTGAACGCGATGCGGCGATCGCCGAGTTGCAGGAGCTGCGGCGGCAGACGACCAGTGTCCACCTGCAGTCCTTCACGCCGGCCCAGCCGCCGGTGGTACCGGGGCCTCCGCAGCTGAGCCTGGCCTGGGCCCTGGCAGAGGCCCAGGCCCACCACCTTGCGGGGCTGGGGGTCTTCGCCCGCGCCGAGCGGGCGGCGGCCAAGCGGAGGGCCGAGGAAGACGCCCCGGCCTACCTGGCCGCCGAACAGGCCCGGCTGCACGCCGTCCACGGTCGGCTGGCCGCCGAGGCTGATCAGTGGTGGCAGGCCCTGATCGCCAACGACGAGGAGACCGTGTGCGAGGTGGTCAATTACGCCTTCTCCGACAACCCCGCCGCGGGCTGCGCGGTGGGAGTCGACGGAGCAGTGCTGTCCGTGGTGATACGGCAGCAGGACATCGACTCGCTGCCCGGCCAGACGCCCGGGGTCACCCCCAGCGGGCGCCCCACTCTCAAGACCCTGAGCAAGCGTGATCGCGCCCTGTGGTGGCTCACCTCGATGGGATCGAACGTCGTTGCCACGCTCAAGGAGGCATTCGCCGTCGCGCCCGGGATCACCGCCATCGACCTGGCCGTGCTCACGCGCCTGCCGGACACCCAGCGCCTGGGCTTCGTGGCCTACGGCCGCTGGACGCGCCAGGCCATCGAAGCCGGCCCGTGGCGGGAGACCACCGACGCACTGCGGTTCCTCGACACCGGCCAGGACGTCGCCTGCTCGGTCACCACCACCGCCTCCGGAAACCTCTCCAGCAGCATCAAGCCCCTGGACACCAGCCGACTGCCCGGCCTGCAAAGCCTCCTCGACCACGCCCAGGACGACGCCGGATCCGGCGATGCGACCCTGGCCGGCCTCGATGGAGACCTGCGCGCCAACGTCCCTGCCGCGCCCTCCCCTCCCCCGCCGGATCACTACCGGATCCGCCCCTTCGCAGAGTGGAAGAGCCAGGCCACTTCCCTGACGCCGCCGCCCGCACCCGCGGCGCCGATCCACACTCCCGCGCCGCCGAGCCACGCCCCTGCGACCGCGCTCACGCCAGGACAGAACCTGGTGCTGCCCGAGGAGGCCTGGCAAGGACTGCTCATCGCCTTCCGCTTCGCCGGAGCCGACGCCGACCTCACCCTCTTCCTGACCGACACCGGCGGCCAGGTCACCTGCGATGAGGACTTCGTCTTCTACAACCAGCCCTCCGCCGCCCAAGGCGCAGTCCGCCTGCTGGGCAAGCAGACCGAAGGCCCGCACACCGTCGAACGCGCAGCCCTCCACCTCGCCGCCCTGCCCGCCCACATCCAGCGCGTCACGATCGCCATCAACATGGACGTCGACACCGGCCTGACCTGCGCTGCCCTCACCCACGCAACCCTGTACATGGACTGCGTCACCGGAGCCGCCTGGACCTTCCAGCCCCCCGCCGACCCCGACATCCGCGCCATGGTCATCGCCGAGCTGTACCGGCACACCACCAACGGCCAGCCCCTCTGGAAACTCCGCGCCATCGGCCAAGGCTGGGCCGACGGCCTCGACGCACTCGCCCGCGCCCACGGCGTCAACGTCACATAGCCAGTCAGCGTATGCCCGTCTTCCGAGCGCGCCGCATCAACTGGGTGAAGGGCGCCACGGCTGCAAGGCTGGCGCTCTGCCTGGGGACGCCAACTCGGAAGGGTTGAACTCGATCGTCAATCGGATCGGCGTCCACGACACGCCGACCCGCCCGACCCCTGGCCAAAAAGCGCCCGTCTACACGCCAGCCCCGACGGCGGGGTCACCGTGGACGCCAGGCGCGGACTCCAAAGTGGAAAGTCTGTGCGTCTGGATGCGTCCGGTTTCCACGAGCCACTGGCATACCGCGGCGGTCACGTCGCCTGCGGCGGGATCCACGCGGGGAAACTCGGCGGCGTCGAAGCCGCCGGTGCGGCCGGAACCGTAGAAGCGTTCCTCGGTGTGGCCGGGGCGTTGACGGCGCGCCTGCCGACCGGCTCGCGATAGCCATCGACACCGCCAGTAAGGGGACGACGATCATAGACCCATGACGCGGTGGATTCAGGCCTACTTCAGCGAGGACGACGTCCTGTCCTACTTTGAGCTCGGCGATGACGGGTGGGCACTACGCCAGGTCGATCTGGAAGGACTCCGCCACGCGCCGGTGACGGCGGCCGCTCTTACCGAAGTCCTGGAGCTCAGGGACAACGCCGACCTCACCGCGATGGCCGACTACGAGCGCAAGTACGGCGTCCTGGCGGAGGGCCGTCTCGATGGCTGGGAGGACACCGAAGGCGCAGCTGAGATCACGGAAGATACTTTCGAACGCATCTGGCTCGCGGCCCGGCACCGCCTCGAGTCGGCCGACAGCCCGGCGGAAGACGAGGGGACAGCTTGATCTCGGACTACCAGCGGCAACTGCGTGAACGATTCCTCTCCGCTCCCGAGATCCCGCCGCCGCACCCCTGGCACCGGGTTCTGGCCCGGCGAACACCCATCGGCGGGCTGCTCGGCATCGGCTTCGCCGTCGCTCCCGACACCGGACGGGACCTCGTCATGGTGGTCTCCGTCGACGGGCACGGGCTCTTCGACGCCGTCACCGGGGACAAGGTCGCCAGGGATCGCGAGCCCGACCCCGACAACAGCACTCCGGAAGGGGCACTGGACCTTTCCTGCCTCGGCCTCGGACCGATCGCAGGGACCCGGGTGTCCATCGCCGGGCTCTTCGGCGGCGGACTGCACACCACTACCCCCGATGGCTGGACGCTAGAGGTCGTCAGCCCTGAGTGGCCTCACCATCGCGTCCTGCTGTCCACGGACGGAGGAATGCCCCACAGCGGGCCGCACGGCGAACGCTGGTGGCACATCTTCGACTCCAACTACTCCGAACTGCGGGCCGTCGGCTTCTCGCCCTCCGGCCGCACGCTCGCCGTCGCCACCAGCAGCGACCTCACGCTCTGGACCCGCCCAGCACCGGCGACGGAGCCCGCCGGCGAGGCTGGCGCATGAACGGAGTCGCCCCGCTCGACTGCTACGGCTAAAAGTGCATCGGGCGATGCCAGCACCAACGGATCCTCGCAGGTGACAACAGGCCTGCCTTTGTGGCAACTACCGCGGTTCGGCGCAACGTCAATGTGCCGAGACTCGAAAGTTGTCCACCGGCGGAGCCGAGTAGCCTGGCAGAAGGGCCGGGCCGAAGCAGCCTGGTTGTCACCTGGAAGGCAGGCTACTTGGCACAGACGCTCGGTGCCTTTCGATCCCTCACCTCGTTGGTCGGCCGCCGGCGGCTCGGGCTCGACGGCCGTACCGACATAGCGTGACGGCGCCGGTCATTAGGACGCGCTTGCGCCATCTCCCCGGGGCGGGGCGAACCGGAAGCGCGTCACCAGGGCACCTCTCCCTCGTCGTCGAAGAAGCGGCCCGTCGGCCCGTCGGCCGATACGGTGGCCAGCCGGATCGCGGCGGCTGCGCCCTGCTGGGGGGTGCGCACTCCCCGGAAGCCGTTGAGGTCGGTCGCCGTGAAGCCGGGGCAGACGGCGTTGATCAGGATGTGCGTGTCGGCCAGTTCCTTGGCGTACTGCACGGTGACGGCGTTGAGGAACGTCTTCGACGGCGCGTACGCGATGGCGATGGGGCCGGTCTCGGCGCCAGGCGTGGTCTGGAGTGTGAGGGAGCCGACGCTGCTGGAGACGTTCACGATCCGCGGTGACGGCGAGCGGCGCAGCAGCGGCAGCAGGGCGTTGGTGACGCGGATGACGCCGATCACGTTGGTCTCCACGGCCGCCCGTACCCGGTTCACGTCGACCGTGGTGGGCTCCTGCGGCCCGCCCCCGGTGATCCCCGCATTGTTGACGAGCGCGTCGAGCCGCCCGGCCCGCTCCTCCATCAGCCGAGCCGCCGCTGTCACGCTCGCGTCGTCGGTCACATCCAGCGGCACGCCGAACGCGTCGGTTCCGGCCGCGCGCAGCTTATCCACAGCGGCCTCGCGCCGTTCCTCGTTCCGCGCGCCGATTCCGACGGTCCAGCCGAGGGCGCCGAGCCCGGCGGCGATCTCGTACCCGATGCCCTTGTTGGCGCCGGTCACCAGCGCGACCTTGTGGTGGTTCACGGTGTTCGTCTCACTCATGACATCGATGCTTCTCCCCCGCCGGGCAGGGCGTCCAAGACCGACTGGGTGGACGGCAATACCGCCCGGGTATCGCTCCTGGTCGGCCCGGTTAGGCTGGCGGGGTGGAGACACGTGAGCTGAGGTACTTCGTCGCGGTCGCCGAAGAGCTGCACTTCGGTCGGGCCGCGCAGCGGCTGGGGATCGCCCAACCCCCGCTGTCGCGGGCGATCGGCGGGCTCGAACGGCGCCTGGGCACCCTCCTGCTGGAGCGCGGCAGTCGGGGTGTCTCCCTGACCGGGGCAGGGGCGGTGCTGCTGCGGGAGGCGCGGGCGGCGCTGGACGCCGTCGAGGCCGCCGAACGGCGCACCCGCCGGGCCGCCCTCGCCGCGACCGGCCGCCCCGCCGTGGTCCTGGCCGCGAAGGCGGGGGCCTCCGGTGAACTGCTGGCGAAACTCCTCGACGCCTACGCTGCCGAGCCCGGCGCCGTCGCCGTGGACGTCGTGCTGTGCGGGCCGGGCGAGCAGGCACGGTTGCTGCACGACGGCCGGGCCGACGTAGCCCTGCTGCATCGGCCGTTCGACGACACGGCCGGCTTCGACACCGAGGACCTGCACTGCGAGGGTCAGGTCGCGATCCTCCCGGCGGGCCACCCTCTCAGCGCCCGCCCCCACGTGCGGCTCGCCGAGGTCACCGACCTTCCCGACCTGCCCATGCCCCGCTGGCCTCGCCCTGACGGCACCTTCCCGGACGGCCCCGGACCGCAGGTGCGCGACCACACGCAACTCACCCAGCTCATCGCCCTCGGCCGCGCCTGCGCGGTCGTCCCGGAGTCAGGCCTCACCGGCCTGCGCGAGGACCTCACCGCCGTACCGGTCCCCGACGCCCCCCACGTCACCACGGTCATCGCCTGGCCCCCACACAGCCGCTCAACGGCGGTCGCGGGGCTGGTCCGCGCCGCCACTGCCCTGTGACCGATGGCGGTGAACACCGGGACATCGTGCTGGATATCCGGGACAGCGCCCGGCCTCCCAACGGCTCCCGGCACATCGTGCGGTACGAGGTGGCTGGCCTGCACCGGCGTTGCCAGAACCACGCCTCTGGCACAGCCAGGCTCCGACGCGAAGTGACAACAAGCTAGCCTTGGTGACACCTATCGCGCCTCGGCTCAAATACGGTTGTGACTGAGCACCGCAGTTGGCCTCCATGGACAACTACGGTGCTCAGAATCGAGGCTCGGCCGGTCCCACATTTCGCCAGACATGGGACGGCGCCCAAGCACTGCAGGCTCAGAACAACGTCACGCCCACGGATAGCCGCGGCGAGAAGCTGTAGGGCATGGACCCGAGGGCGCAGAAGCGTGACATCCACAAACCAATGGGGGTCACCGGCTGCCTTGGGGGTCCGAAGTAACAGCGTGGAGCGGATTCCAACTAGAGAGGCCCACTGAGCTGAGATGGGGCCGTGCGTGGTCCGGGAACACGGCAACGCTCGATTCGAGGTCACCGATCGCTCGGCGCCGACGATAGAGCTCGCGTTCCACTGCATCGCTGTCCGTCGGTTCAAATCGGCCGAGCAACACACTGTGGGTAGCGTCCGACAACTCGCGGATTTCTGCGATCATGGGGGCGAGTTCTGGAGGAGACTCCAGATACAGCGTCACGGCCGTACTGTGCAGCGATCGATGGACTCCGTTGAAATTGCCTGTCAGCTCTGCGTCAGCGAGGGCTGTGGCGCCTTCTCCCGACGTTGCTTCCCACAGCGCCAAGGCGGCATGTAGGAAGTCGTGCGCCGCCATAAGGAACGCCACCGTGACATCTCTGCGCATCGTCAACTTCCATTGCTCTCGCTGAGCGTCCGCTTGCCGTTCGGCTTGTCTAATCGCGGCCTCAGCTTGGATGCGCATCCCGGCGTGTCCCAGCCATGCGGCAGCGATCGCTGCCCCTCCACCGAAGACGGCGCCGATACCCGCCCCGTAAAGCGCAGCAAGTCCCTGATCAACCTCCTCGCATTGGAGAACGCCGCCCTCACCGGTCGCACGGCACAAGCTCCAGTCATTCCCCTCCCCCGGGCCCAAGGCCTGTCGCGCTCGCCCGCTGCCAGCGAAGGCCAGTAGCCGCTTCGGGGCCGAGACGGATGTCCGTGGAAGACCAGAGCGGGGTCGGCCGGGTCCGGCGGGCGCCGGGTGAGAAGACGATCACCTATCGGGAAGGAACAGCACCACGCCGGGTGCCGCACTGCCGAAAGCTGACGGGCCGCCCCCGCCATGAATCATGCTGCTGCTAAAGAGAAGTTGTTGCAAGCTCTTCGCAATAGAGGCATAGGCTGTCCCCGGACGATCACCCACACGGAAAGGGGACACGCCTGATGGGCACCTACGCACTTCCGGACCTGCCCTACGACTACGCCGCCCTGGAACCGGCCATCACCGGGCAGATCCTGGAACTGCACCACGCCAAGCACCACGCCGCCTACGTCAAGGGCGCCAACGACACCCTCGAACAGATCGCCGAGGCCCGCGAGAAGGACCAGCTCGCACCCACGCAGCTCGTCGGCTTGGAGAAGACCTTCGCCTTCAACCTCTCCGGCCACGTTCTGCACTCGATCTTCTGGCAGAACCTCTCCCCGGACGGCGGCGACCGCCCCGACGGCGCTCTCGCCGACGCCATCGACGAACACTTCGGCGGCTTCGAGCAGTTCAAGAAGCAGCTCACCGTCGCCACGAGCAGCGTCCAGGGCTCCGGCTGGGGCGTCCTGGCCTGCTGATCAGAGTGTTTTGATGAGGCCGCCGTCGATCGTGAAGTCGGCGCCGGTGATGTTGGCGGTGCGGTCGCTGGCGAGCATCAGGACGAGGTCGGCGACCTCCTCGGGGCGGGTGAAGCGACCGGTGGCGAAGCCTCCCAGGCTGTTGATCGCCTGGTCCACGGCTTCCTCTCGCTCGACGCCCATGGCGGCTGCGATGGTGTCGGCCATGCCGCCGGGACCGGTCCAGATGTCGGTGGTCACGGGGCCGGGCGCGATGGTGTTGACGCGTACACCCTGCGGGGACACCTCCTTGGACAGAGCCTTGGAGAAGTTCGTCAGGGCCGCCTTGGAGGCCGTGTAGTCGATGACGCCGGGGTCGGGCAGGAAGGCGTTGACCGAGCTGATCGTGACGATCGAACCGCGCGAGGAGAGCAGCGCGGGAAGAGCGGCACGTGAGGCGCGCACTGCGCTCAGAAGGTTGACGGTCAGGGTCTCGAGCCACTGTTCGTCGGTGACGGAGGCGAAGCCGCCCAGCCGCGGCTGGACCTTGCCGACATTGTTGACCAGGACGTCAATACCGCCGAGCCGTTCCACAGCGGTTTCCATGAGCGTTTCCACGCCGCCCGCTGTCGCCAGGTCGGCGGTCACCGGGATCACGGTTCCGGATGCCGCCAGCTCGGCGAGTTCGGGGCTGGTGGTACGGGCGCCGGCCACGACGAGGGCGCCTTCATCGATGAAGGCTCGGGTGACGGCGAGTCCGATGCCGCGGCTTGCGCCCGTGACGACGACGGCCTTGTCCTTCAGGTGCAGATCCATGGTGTCTTCCTTGTTCGTTCGATGCGCTTGCGTGGTGGACAGCAGGTGTGGTGGCGGTCAGAGGTCGGCAGTGGCGGACCGGCCGGTGATGCCCTGGCGGGCCAGCCAGCCCAGAGCGCAGTCGGCGACGGCTCGCCAGCCCTGGTCGACGACCAGCGAATGGCCGCGGTCCGGGAACTGCTTGAGGTCGGTCGTCGCCGTCGAGTCCCCGTACAACTTGTAGGCGGCACGAGTGACGACGTCCGGCACGGTGTGATCGAGCTGGCCCGACATCAGCAACAGGGGCCCCCGACGGGTGTTGCCGGTGTCGACCGCGGCCGGTGAACTACGGCTGAAGTTGGCGAATGCTGCCTCGAACAATGGTCGGCCCGGGGCAGGGATGGAGTGTGCCTCGAACAGGGCGTCGGATTCCTGCTGCGGGATCGCGTTGCCGAACGCGTAGCGGAACCGCCCCGCTGTCAGGGAAACCGTCCGGGACCGGTTGGCAGGGTTACGGAGAACCGGTGAGGCAGAGCGCAGCTGTGTGAACGGCAGGGGCTTGACCCCCTTGACCGGCGCCGGGTCGATCGCCACTGCGGCCCGTCCCAGGCCCAGCCCGAGGAGCTTCTGGGCGATCAGACCCCCGAAGGAGTGCCCGATCAACACGGGTTCGGCCGGCAATGCCTCGATGAGGGTCGCATAGTGCTCGGTCACCTCGTTGATGCCTGCTCCGGCCATGGTCTCAGGGTGCGACCGTGCGTCGGGCACGTTGTCCGGTTCGCCGGGCCAGCCGGGGGCGAGCGGGGCGAACCCCTCAGCCTGCAGCAGCTCCATCCAGGGGTACCAGGAGGAGGAGTGCAGCCACAGCCCGTGGATCAGGACGACGGGGGTGCGCTGGTCCGTCATGAGAGCCTCCTTCCGACGGAGGACCGCCTGATGCGATCTCCCGTGGTGCTCTCCAAGGTGCCGTCAGCGTCATCCCAGTCGGCTCAGTCAGATGACGCAAACGCTGGGGTTGGGGCGCGACTGAGGGCCAGGCGCTCCGCGGCGCCCTCGTCGCCTTGGACGGCACGGCCTGCTGTGAGCGCACGCCGGACACACGATGCCGTCGGGAATTCACACCTCGTGGGGCGGAGGGGCGCTTGTGCCGGCGTCGAGGGCGTCGCGGAGCGCGGCACGGCTGGTGATCCCCAATTTGGGGAAGATCCGGTACAGATGTGAGCTGACCGTGCGGGGAGACAGGAACAGCTTCGCGCCGATCTCCTTGTTCGTCAGTCCGGTAGCCGCGAGCTCGGCGATCTGCCGCTCCTGCACGGTCAGCGACTGCCATCTCTCGCCCCGCGCGCCGAACGCGGCTCCGGCGGCGGCGAGCTCTGCACGGGCCCGCTCGGCCCACGGCAGGGCGCCGAGCTCGGTGAGGACGCGCAGGGCCTCCTCGAGCTGCTCCCGTGCCGCCCTCGTCTCATGGTCGCGGCGCAGTCGCTCACCGTAGGCCAAACGGATGCGGGCGGTCTCGAAGGGGAACAGAGCGGCACCTGGCAGGGCGAGAGCCTGCTGGTACAGGCTCGAAGGCTGATCCGGTGAGGTCATCGCCACCGCCGCAGCGGTGACGAGCGCCAAACGCGGGGAAACGGCGGGCAGCCCGCAGGCGACGGCCGCCTGCACGTGACGGCGGGCCTCGTCGAGGTGTCCGCTGCGCACGGCCGCTTCTACGAAATCCAGCAGGGTGCGCGGCGCCTGCTGGGCGTGGGGCGCGAACTCGCCGGGTGCCGTGATGCCGGTCGCGAAACGGTAGGCGGTCGCATAGTCGGCGCGAGCCAGCGCCGACATGGCACCGACGGCGTCCGCGTACTGGGTCAGGTATCCGATCCCGCGGGGCCGGGCCCAGGCCTCCACTGCCCTGCGATGATCGTCGGCTGTATCGGTGTCACCGCGGCAGGCGGCGACCATGGCGAGAAACGCGCGGTATTGATGGTCGAAGAGCGCGTAGCCGTGCCGTGCGGTCAGCTCCAGCCCACGGCGGCCCGTCGACTCGGCGTCAGCCCAGCGGCCTGCCCCCATGTGGTCCAGCATCACGAGCTGGAGCAGGGTCATGGCGTTTCCGGCGGCACCTGCGTCTCCCTCCCGGGCCACCAAGCGGGTCAGGACGGTGCGAAACTCATCAAGTGCGTCGAGGTAGTAGGCGCTGACCAGCAGTCGCATGGCGTCCCACGGCCGGTCGGAGGTAGCGCGGACGAACTCCCGGCGCAGGCGCTCGACGCCGCCTGCGCCCCGGCGGACCACGTCGCCCCAAGTGTCGCGGTAGAGAAGGCTGGCCGACCCCGCGGGATCGGCCGGGTCGCAGAAACGGTCCACACAGGACTCGGTGATCGTCCAGGTGGCGGTGTCGGCCGCGAAAAGGGAGATCACCAGCAGGAGGTTGATCAATCGCTCCACCGTCGGCTTGTCCCTGACCGGGTCCAGTCCTTCCAAGGCGGCGACGACTTCACGATGCGTAGTGCGCACTTCACCGTCCCGGTACAGGGCGGCGTAGCACTCAGCGATGACCACGTCGGTATGGGCCGTGCCCGCGCTCTCCGACAGCTGTTGTGCCCGTTCGAGCTGGGCCGACTGTCCGGCGACGAAGGCTGCCTCCGCCAACCGCCGGGACCGCTGCTCCGGCCGCTCGCTGAGATGGGCGGCCCTCTCCAGCCAGGTCACCGCGACGGAAGAGGCTCCTCGCCTGGTCGCAGCTTCGGCAGCCTGCTCCAGCAGCGCGGCTACCTTCTCGTCCGGGTCCACCGTCGCCTCGGCGAGGTGGTGCGCCCGCCGCTCCTGGTCGTCCGGGTAGAGCGCGGCGAGTTCGGCGTGGGCCGCCCTGCGCCGGTTGGGCGAGGAGAGCTGGACGACCGCCGAACGGACGAGTGGGTGTCGGAAGCCGAGCTGGCCGGTTGCCGGGTCGACCACCAGCAGGCCACGGCCGATCGCCTCGTCGACATCGCCCAGCCGCCGCTCCAGTGCGGGACGGCGGGGCCCGGCCACGGAGGCCAGGCCGTCCAGTGCGGCCAGCAGCAGGGCATCCTGGGTGGAGGGCGTCAGTTCGGAGATCCGGTGCCCGTACAGACTTTCCAGGCGACGCGTGAGAGGGAGCGGAGACGCCTGTTCGGCTGGAGCCGCAGGTACGCGCTCGGCCGTCTTGGGAAGCTCGATCAGCGCGAGCGGGTTGCCTTCAGCCCACCGCAGCACGCGCTCACGGGCAAGCGGGTCGAGGTGGCCGCCGGTGCGCTCCAGCAGCGCTGCCGCTTCCTGTCCGCCGAGCGGTCCGACCTCGATCTCCTCGAGCCCGGTGTCATCGAACGCAGACGGTAAGTCCGCTCGTACGGTGATCGCGCCCCGACCACCGACCGCACCGGCCCGGCGCATCACGAACGTGCAGATCCGTGCACTTTCGCTGTCGAACCAGTGGGCATCGTCGACCGCGAAGAACAACGGCCGGTCCTCCGCCGCCGCGGCGATGAGCGAGAGCATCGCGCCGGCGACCTCCGCCACGCCCGGTGCCGCCCCCGTGCGCAGGCCCGTGACCTGTTCCAGGATTGCGCGCGAGGCGTCGGGCATGTGGGCGCCGTACGGCAGAAGGGGCAGGAGCAGCTGGTGCAGACCGGCAAACGGCAGTTGGGACTCCGCCTCGACACCGGAGGCTCCGACGACACGCAGTCCCGACGCGTCGGCCAGCGCTACGGCTGCCTGAAGCAGCGCACTCTTACCCGTACCCGCTTCGCCGCGCAGCACGGCGAAGGCCTGGTGCGAGGGAGCCACCAGCACCTGCTCCAACCGTGCGAGCTCCTCTCGTCGCCCGATGAGCCGATGCTCGTCCTGCGCCACCTGCTGCCGTCCCGTCCGTGTTGACTCCTGCCCACCTGCGGACACGACATCGCCGGTGGTCAGGACACGTTAGCGCGGGAACGGGGGTGGAGGCTGTACGACGGTCCTCGACGGTCGACCGATCACCGGCGGCCTGCAGAGTATGCCGGTGGGTCGTGTTGGCCTGCCGCGGAACGGCCACCTGAAGAAGAGGCATGGAGGATCGTCGAACTACTGGACGGAGAGCGTCCGGGCCGGGGCGCTGACGGTGCCGAGCCACAGACCCCGGGGGGCCGGGCGCTCTTCACCGTGGGCCTCCGCGTGCGTCATCGGTACCGCTGCGCCGGATGCGCTCGAAGGAGGTAGGTCTCCCAGTCGATGGCCTCCGCTTCCGCTTCAGCGGGCACGAGCGCGTAGGTCTCGGCGATCCACGAGCGTACGTGCGTGATGTCGGCGGCCACCGTGTCGGGGGCAGCGCGGCCAGATACGCACATCTCCTTCCCCGCTCGGACGCAAGAGGCCCTCGCTGAGAAGCTCCCGGGACAGCACCCAGGTGACCGCTCCACCCGCCGTGTTCGAGAAGTCCACGGACACGGCGAAAGGCACGGCTCGGTCGTGGTGAAAGCGGGCTCGGACGGGCAGCGTCTCCTGTGGCGAGACATGCAACCAGAGAGTCAGGTGCAGATCCGGGCATTCCGAGCCGGATGAGTCGGTGCGGGATTCCTGGGGGCCGCTCATGAGGGTCCTCTGTGTGCTTTCGGGCTGATCGGTTCCCATGGCTCAGGATCGAAGATCAGCGAGGTGCTGCCTTTGCCGCGGCGCCCGGGCCTTCGGGGGTCGCGGTGCGTTCCGATGTCCCCCGCCGGTGGCACTCCTGGACTCGGCGGCCGCGTTCACCGGGAGCCCTGGGATCTCAAGGCTCCCGCGTGAGCGGCTGTGCGTGGCGTCAGCGGGCGAACCTTTCCCTGGCCGCTGGGGTGACGGGGGTGAAGAAGTTGACGAGGTTGCCGTCGGGGTCGCGGAACAGCAGCGACCGATTGCCCCAGGGCATCGTGGTGGGCTCGGTGACGAAGTCGGTGACGAAGCCGGTCAGGTTCTGGTGAACGCGGTCCACGTCGTCGACGAGGAACTCGGTGATCACGCTCTGGTTGTCCGCCGGGCGGGCAGAACCCGGGGCGAACAGCGGGACGGTACGGGTGCCGGCGATCGCGAGGCTGGCGCCCACGGTCTTGAGTTCGGCGAAGTCCTCGGTGGCCCCACGTCGCCCGCCCCCCTGTGGCTCGCTCGTAGAACTCGACGAGGCGCGCTACGTCGCTGGTGATGATGCGGATAGAGACGAAGTCCATGGGAATCTCCTTGGCTGTGCTGGAGGCGTGCACGTCGCAGGCTAGGAGAAATAGTGGACAGAATCGGTCCTGTATTCGCGTTAGGCTGCGAACATGCCTCGACCCACCGCCCGCGTGCTGACCCTCCTGGAGCTGCTGCAGTCGAGCGGCACCCGGACTGTGGCCGAACTCGCCGACCGGCTCGGCGTCGAAGGTCGCACCGTGCGGCGGTACGTGGACCAGCTGATCGACCTGGACGTGCCCGTGGAATCGGTGCGCGGCCGCTACGGCGGGTACCGGCTTGCCCCCGGGTACCGCTTGCCTCCGCTCATGCTCAGTGACGACGAGGCGCTGGCCGTGCTGCTCGGCCTGGTCGCCGGCCGCCGAGCAGGGTTGACGACGACGGAGCACACGGCAAGCGAGACGGCATCGGCGAAGATCCGGCGGGTGCTGCCCAAGCACATCGCCCATCGGCTCGACACACTCCTGGAAGCTCTCGCCTTCACGGATCAGCCCGGCGAGTTCGACACCCCGGACGCCGAGGTCCTGCTCACCATCGCCGATGCGGTGCGCCACCGCCGACCGGTCTCGATCCGCTACACCGACCGCGACGGACGGCGCAGCGAACGCACGCTGCACGCGTACGGGATCGTCGCCCATGAGGGCCGGTGGTACGCCACGGGCAAGGACGCCCGAATCGACGAGGACCGAACCTTCCGGCTCGACCGCATCGCAGACGCGCGAACCCTGCCCGGCTCATTCGAAGCGCCCGGGGGTCCCGGTCCGGCACAGCGTGTGCTGTCGGCGTTCGCCACGGCCGAGTACCGGCATGAGGTGACCTTGCGGATCCACGGGACGGTCGGGCAGATCCGCGCCCACCTTCCCGCCAGCGTCGCGAGCCTGGAAGAGTACGCGCCCGCGGCAGGCGAGGACCGGGCAACCGAGCGCTGGCTGCGCGTCGAGCTGCGGGCGGAACGGCTCGACTGGTTGCCTCCGATACTCGCCTCACTCGACCGGCCGTTCGTCATCGAGCGCCCCAATGAGCTGCGCGACCTCGTCATCGCGTTCGCCGATCGCCTCACGTCCTACGCCCGCCAAGCCTGACTGGCCGTTCTCTATCCGGTCGTGCGCTCGGTCTGGTTCGAACGGGGTCCTGGATCGAGTGACTTGTGGGCTGGTGGGGCATAGAGGAAGG
>NZ_JBIWIM010000037.1:0-14871 GCF_044764595.1 Streptomyces sp. NPDC093984
TATAGCGAGGCAATAGCCTTCCCGAACCCGACAACCGTCCCTGACAGCCAGGCCGCTTGACACCAACGGCGCATGGGATGTCTCGTTCGCCCGCCTCAGCTCGGCGATCTCCTTCTTCATCGCCTTGATCTGCGCGGATTCCTCCGTCGTCGTCCCCGGCCGGGCCCCGTTGTCGATCTGGTCCTGGCGGACCCACTTGCGCAGCGTCTCGGTCGTCCCGATGCCCAGTTTCACTGCGACCGCTTTCATCGCGGCCCACTCTGTGTCGTACTCCGGACGTACCTCGGCGACCATGCGGACCGCTCGTTTACGCAGCTCAACTGGGTAGGGGGAAGGACGTGCCATGACTCGATCCTCTCAAATGATCGAGTCCCTATCGAACCCGGAACGGTTCAGCAGAACTTCGTCCAGGGCGGGACCGCGGTCCGCTGGGTCGACAACGCGCTGACCGTGCTGCAGCAACTCGGCGGCATCGCACGGAACGTCGGCAGCATCCTCGCCAACGTCTGGCAGGCGGCCAACGTCCAGGGTGGCGGTCTCCTCGCCAACCTGCAGAAGATCACTGGCTCTTTCGCCGCGTTCGCCGAGTCGATGCTGGTCAGGCCGCCATCGGGAACAAATGGGCTACAACGCCTGACGACAGGCCCGGCTCACAGGATGTCTGCCGTGACGAGCTTGAGGAGCGCGGCGGTGTCAGTCAGGTCGTGGATCACGGAATGGGCGCCGGCCGCGCGCAGCTCCTCCGCCGAGCTACGGCCCGTGGCGACCGCGATGACTCGTACTCCAGTCTCAAGCCCGCCTTCGACGTCTGCCGGGGTGTCGCCGATCAGGGTGGTGTCCGAGGCCGAGGAGGACGACCGGGCCAGTGCCAGCTCGACGAGGGCCGGCCGGAGGTCTGCGTCCTCGCCGTACGCCCCGCCGTCCCACAAGATGTGCCGATCGAGGCCGAAGACGTTCAGCTTGATCTCTGCTACCGCGCGCACGTTCCCGCTGACCACGGTCTGCCGTACGTTCGCGGCGGCGAGGGCCTCGAGTGCTGCTGCGGCACCGGGGAGGGCATGGCCTCGTTCCCGCAGGTCGTTGGCGCGCCGGATGTGTTGCGCGGTGAGCGCTGCCGCGAACCGCTCGAAGTCGGCTCGGTCTGTGGTGAGGCCGTGCAGCTTCGCGGTCTCCCGGAAGATCACGGCTTCTGTAATGCCGTCAATCTTCGCTTGCTCGCGCATCGGCTGACCTGTCACTTCCTCGAACGCTGCTGCGGACAGCTCGCGCCCGACGCCGCGCGTGTCGATGAGAGTGTGGTCGATGTCCCACAGGACGAGTTGAGGCATGCGGCGGGCCTTTCCGGAACCGAACGTCTAGCTGGGGTAGCTGCGAGTCCCCCGATCGTTGCGGAATGTATCCGCAAAGGGGGCTGCCCGTCCTACCCTGACGGGATACGGGAGGGCGAATGGCCGATTCACCGAAGCTGCCCATCGGGGCGCGGGTCAGGTACTACCGGCGAAAGCACGGTAACCGATCACAGGCCGCGATTGCGGGCCTATGCGGCATCACAGAGCGGTACCTGTCGCTGATCGAAACGGGGAAGCGGACGCCGTCCCCCGATCTTCTGGCTCGCCTCGCCGCTGAGCTGGACGTTCCGCTGGCAGCCCTCCTGTCCACCGACGCGCCTTCCAAGAGTTCAGCCTCGCTGACCACGGCACCCGACATCGCCCGCGCACTGACGGGATACGGCGCGTCCCGCGCTGGCCCAGCGGCCACACCCGCCGACCTTCGGGAGCGCATCGAACACGCGTGGGGTACCTGGCAGAGCAGCGAGGAACGGTTCACCGACGTCGAGGAACTGCTCCCGCCTCTCATCGCCGACGTCGAGCACGCCGTCCGCTTCTACCGCACGGGCAGCGACGCCATGACGCGCCGGGAAGTCCTATGCGCGGCAGCTGATTTATACGGCCTGCTGCGCTCCTACTGCCGGCGTACGGGTCGCCTCGACCTGGCCCTCATGGTCGCGGACCGGCAACGCCGAGCCGCCGAGGACGCGGACGACCCGATCCGGCTGGCAGCCGCCCACTGGAACCTGGGGCACTGCCTTCTCTCCCAGGAGGGCGGCGCGGAGGAAGCCGGCGAGGTCGCGCGGCTCGCGACAGAGCAGCTGCGGGACGTCCCGGACAGCGACGAGAAGGCGGCCATGGAGGGAGCCTTGGAACTCGTCCAGGTCGTCGCGGATGCCCAGCGCAAGCATTGGTGGGACGCTCGTGAGCGCTTGGCCAATCGGGCAGCACCCCTCGGGAAACGTGTCGGGAACTCCAACATCCAGTGGACCGTGTTCGGGCCGACGAACATCCACCTGCACGCCCTGAGTATCGAAATGCTGGCAGGTGAGAGTGCGGAAGGCCTGCGCTTGGCCGACGAGGTGGACGTCTCTCACCTCCCCAGCAGGGAACGCCAGTTCACGTTCACCCTCGAACTTGCGCGTTGCTACGACCTGCGCCGGGAGGACGCCGCGGTCCTGGTGCACCTCCTGGACCTGGAAAAGCTGAGTCCGGAAGACATGGCGCGCAGCTCACTCGCGACCGACATGGTGACGGGGCTCCTGCGCCGCGCACGGCCCACCTATCGCCGCCAGGTGGCGGACCTGGCCTTGCGGCTCGGACTCGCCTAACCCGAACTCATAGTTCACCCGAACTCTGAGTTCGGGTTGGTGTCTTCAGCTCGCCCTACCGTCTGGCACACAGCAGCGGCGACGAGATGAGGCGCACCGTGACGACTGAGTTGCCATGTGTCCTTCCTCGCCCCACGCCCGTCCAGGCGCCCGTGGGCTCGGAGGCGATCAGTGTTGGCCGGTATTACGGCCTTCAGGCACTGAACCGGTTGCGCTCGCCCGGCACCGTAGCCGTCGACCCAGCCATGCCTGGGGTGTACTTCTTCGTGGCGGCCGGCTTCACCGCAACGTGGCCCGCAGCTCCCGCCTGCGGTGCCGTCAGCATCGCCGCGGAGTTCGTGCTCCCGCCGGCGGAGCGGCGGACGCCGCCCGGCCCGTACTGGCTGGTGCCACCACAGCGAGGAACCATCCGGCTTACCGACGGGAACGCGCTGCTCGCCGCACTCACCGACGTCATTCCCGATTGGGCAGAGGCAGCATCGTGACCAGAGCAGAAACCACGCAGATGACCCGATCGGCCCCGGACGTGCCCGACACCCGCGACCCGGTCGCTGCCGCGCGTGCCTACCTGGCGCTGGGGTGGCCCCTTCGCCTGGGTCACCGGTATCGGGCCAAGCGCGGCTGTACGTGCGGTGACCTGAACTGCCCCACGCCCGGAGCGCACCCCCCGCCTGCGCCGCTGCGCCGGATCACGGAGGACACCGTGGAGGCCGCGCTGGAGTCCGCTCCGGGCGCGTCGCTGATTGTGGCAACGGAGCGGTTTGACGCCGTGATGCTGCCGCGAGACATCGGTATGGCGGCTATGGTGCACCTGGACCGAAAGGCCCGTATGCCGTGCCTGGTCTACGACTGCGGCGCGGTCGCCCTTCTCGTCGCCGCGAGCACCGGCCGCCACTGCCGGGTCGATGAGGCGGTGGAGGTCCGCACCGGCCCTGATGGATGGGTCGCCCTCCCCCCGAGTCGGGGTGTGCGGTGGGACAACCCGCCCTGGGTCGATGGCACCCGTGAGCCGTGCCAGCTCGTGAGCGGCGCGGAAGCTACCGACGTCCTCGCTGAGTGCTTCTCGATCCGGTGGGCGGTGCCACGATGACGCGCCGTCTGATGGCCCCGCCGGAGGAGGCGGTCGCGGAGTGGTTGTTGACGTTCGCGGTGTGGGACGAACAGCGGGCCGTCGAGGAGTGGGCGACGGAGGGCTTGACCCTCATGCGGTGCGGTGGGAAGTTCTGCGCGATCCGCGTACCGGTCCCGCTCGTCGAGGCCGCGGTCGACAGCCGGATCCCGGCCGAGGTGGACGCCTACCTTGCTGAGGCCCTGCATGGGGCGCCGGTGATCCGCTGCAATACCGGTCAATGGGTGTACGTCCTGGTCCGGTCGAGCGTCGCAAAGTGGTGGCGTGATCCGTATGCGGAGTGCGTCGGCGAGGGCCACCACCTTGGCGTGCCGCGCCCGGACCTGGTCCGGTACCCGGGCCGTACGGTCTCGTACTGGGCAGTGCCCATGTCCGAGCCCGGCCGCCTGGGCAGCGGTGAGGCCGTGTCCCAGCTCGTCGTCTACGGCCGGTTCCGGCAAGCGGCATCGGAGGGACAGGGCCAGTGACCAGTGAGAAGGCGCCGATCGACGCCCAGCGGGTCCGCGAGACGTACGACCGTGTCCTGTGGGGCCCGTCCAGGCCCCACGATGCCGAACTGGACAAGCTCCAGGACTTGCTGACGGGCCACGTGCAGCTCCTCATCCCGGAGGTCACGGAGATCGCGGCCCGTATGCGTGGGGAGTGGCGGCGCACGGCCGTGCACGTCCTGGTGCGAGCGCATCACCTCCTGGAGAACGGACCGGGCAACTCCCCGGCCACCAAGGCCTCCCACGCCTACGACCTGGCCATCAGCGCCCGTGCCCTCCTCGCCCTCCACCAGAACCCCGGCCCGCTCGGGCAGCCCACCGGGAAGGGCGAGATCGAGGAGGCCGTGCACCGGCGGGTGTGCGGCGTGTGCTCGGAGCCGATCAAGCCCGGGCAGCCGTACGAGCGAGCCGACTTCGAGGGCGAGGCGGGCGGCGCCATACGGGGCTACCGCCACACTGAGCCCTGCACCGACGACGCAGAGGCGCCTCGGGAGCGGCTACACCTCGTGGAGCGGGCACAGTGAGCGAACGCACCCGAGAGGTTCTGTACGTCCTCGTCCTGGCAGCGCTGATCGTGGCGCTGGTCGCAGGCATCAGCACGCGCTGAGGTCGGGATTTCCCTGCCCCCTGGAACGCCTCCCTCCCCGCCACCCCCGTCGGGGAGGGAGGCCCCCGCTCATCCGGAACCACGGGCAGCAGTCTGAGGAGACGTTCGTGACCACCCATGTTTCCGTCGCTCCGTTGCGCGAGGCCACCAGCCCCGGCGTGGCGGAGGTGTTCGTGCACTCCGTCGCCCAGATCCACCAGGCCGCAGCCGACCTGTGGCCGGGCCTGCCAGTGGGCCTGGAAGGCCACTTGCCCAGGCCACCGGTCAGGTAAGCCCCCGGTGCTGGGGACGCACCCGACTGCTCTCCGACGGCACAAGGTCCCTCCCGCGCCCCGGGTTCCAACGGGCGTCCGGGCGAGATCGCTTGAGAAGGTCCGCGCTCATGTCCCGGTCGTCGCCGGCGTGCGCGCTGTGCAGTCCGGCGATCCAGTACCGGCTGGTCGTGCCGTCCGAACGACGCAACAAAAACCTAAAGAGACAGGGAGCTCCGCGTGTTCATCGACATCCCGAGCGAACTTGAAGCCGCTCTGATCGATCTTCCTCTTCCGACGTGGGAACTGGACGGTTCGTTCCTGGCGACGTCCACCATGGAGCGGTATCGGACCGAGCTGATGGCCACCCCTCGGTTCGAGGAGACCGCCGCGACGCTGCGCCAGGCGCTGACCGGGGAGGGCGGCGGATACGCCGTGCTGCGCCTGGGGAACCTCGCCAAGGCGCTGGGGACCGACGACGACCGGTTCCTGCGGCTGGCGACGGCTTTCGCGGCTGAGGTGGCGGTCCCCTTCTCGCCCTTCCCGCGGTGGCCCCTGTGGAAGGACATCGGGGTCAAGGTCGACAAGGACCCTGGCAAGTCCAGCGGCATCGGGTACAACGCCTTTCACATGGACCTGGTGAACGGGACCCTGCCCCCGGACTTCACCACGCTCCTGTGCATTCGCCCCGACCCGCTCGGCGGCGGCCCCAGCATCCTCTCCGACGCCCACGCGGCGGTGGCGCGGCTGTCGGAGGACAGCCGCGCCCTGCTGGCCGAGTCGGCCTACCACTACGGGACCTTCTTCGACCTGTTCGGCGTGGGCGAGGAGTGCAAGCCGTTCCCGATCCTGGACGGCTCCGACCCGGGTGAGGGGTTCGTCCGGTTCACCGCCAAGATGTTGGAGGGGTCCCAGCTCGGCCAGGCGCACGCCGACGCCGCCAGGGAGCTCGCCGAGGAGCTCGTCCGGGGTCAGGTCTCCTTCATGCTCCAGCCCGGGGATTACCTCATCGTGAACCAGCGCCGCTTCCTGCACGGTCGGGAGGCGCTCCACAGCGGTCAGGAGACCGTCCCGGTCGCCGAGCGGCGGCTGCTCCTGCAGTTGTTCCTGCGGGCGAGGGCCGGCGATGGCTCGGCCGCGTAGCTGGCCGACGACACCGGTGACTCACCGATTCCCGTCCCCGGGTCCAGCCTTGGAGCACGTGGCACGGCCACGAGGCGGGGCCTGGTCGGGCACTCCCGGAAACGGTCGCGCACCGGGCTCTCCCGGGACGCGCAGAGACCTATATGCGGGAGTTGCGCAGCGACTGCCACACAGCGCCGGCCAGCGCCCGCGTCGCCCGGGGGACCGACAGATGCTCGTGCTCGCGGTACAGGGCCCAGTTGTATTGCACGAGCGACAGCTTGTTGGAGGACAGCGATCCCGCCTGGTGGGCCCTGTACACCGCAAGCGGCTCATCCAGGCCCCGGGCGTCAGCGCCGTCCCGCATGATCGACAGCCAGAGGGCATAGTCCTGGCGCTTGCGCATCTCGGGCATCAGCCTCGTGCCCAGAGCATTGCGGTCGTACATGGCGGTGAGGGCACCGATGTGGTCTCGGACCAGCATCGCGCGGTAGTCCACGTGCTCCCGAGCACGGACCACCCGCCCGTTCGGGACCCAGTCGGTGCTCTCGCCCTCGTAGTCGGCGTCCATCTTGAAGTACGAGGTGAACGTCAGCGGCGCATCACCTTCCGCGGCGAAGGCGAGCTGCTTCTCGGTCTTCTCCGGAAGCCACATGTCGTCGCTGTCGAGAAAGGCGATGTAGTCCCCGCGGGCCCGCTGAATCGCCAGATTGCGGGCCCGGCCCGCACCGCCCCGTTCGGGTGCCGACTCCGGCAGAACGCGCTCGTCCTGCTCGGCGAACTCGCGGAGCAGGTCCATGGAGCCATCGGAGGACTGGTCGTCGGTCACCAGCAGCTCCAGGTCGCTGTGGGTCTGCGTGAGCACCGATCGGACGGCTGCGCCGAGGGTGGCTGCCGAGTTGTACACGGGCATCACGACGGACACCAGGGGCACAGCGCTTCTCCTTGCCAGACCAGGAACGACGGTCCATTCAAGCACCGCAATCGAGTAGGAGCTGTCATGCAGATTGTTGTCGCTGGTCAGGGCTATGTGGGGCTTCCCCTGGCCGTACGCGCCGCTGAGGTGGGTCATCGCGTCGTCGGCTATGACGTGGACACGTACCGCGTCCAGCAGCTCGCCGCCGGCCAGTCCTACGTGAGGGATGTGGACTCCTCGCGGCTGCGCGCAGTGCTGGACTCCGGGGCCTACTCGGCGACCGCCGATGCTGCCGCGCTGGCTGGCTTCGACATCGCGGTGATCACAGTGCCGACCCCGCTGCGGGACGGCGTGCCCGACCTGACCTACATCGAGTGCTGTGCCCGGACGCTGGGCAAGCACCTTCGCCCCGGCGCGACGGTGGTCCTGGAGTCCACGTCCTATCCCGGCACCACCGAGGAACTGCTGATTCCGATCCTGGAGAAGGCGTCGGGCCTCAAGGGCGGGGTGGACTTCCTGGCCGGCTTCAGTCCCGAGCGGATCGGAAACAAGCGGTGGTCGTTCGACGGGACGCCGAAGTTGGTGTCCGGAATCGACGCCAAATCACTCGATGTGATCAAGGGTTTCTACGACGGCATCTTTCAGACCACGGTAGCGGTGTCCGGGACGAAGGTCGCCGAGTTGGCCAAGCTGATTGAGAACACCTTCCGGTTCGTCAATATCTCCATGGTCAACGAGATGGCGATGCTGGCCGCTTCCCTCGGCGTGAACATCTGGGAGGCGATCGACGCCGCCGCGACGAAGCCGTTCGGATTCACGCGATTCACTCCGGGGCCGGGGGTCGGCGGGCATTGCTTGCCTGTTGACCCGATGTTCCTCTCGTGGAAGGCCCAGCAGGAGCTTGGCGTCCCTTTCCGGTTCGCGGAACTCGCCGCCGACGTGAACCGGCACATGCCGGATTACGTTGTCCGGCGTCTCGTGGATGCCCTCGATAAGCGCGGCATGCCCGTCAGGGGATCTCGGGTTCTGCTGCTCGGCCTGACCTACAAGTACAACGCCACCGACCTTCGCAATTCCCCTTCGGCACGTGTCGCCGAACTTCTCACCGGCCTCGGTGCCGAGGTCCGCGGCGCCGAACCCAACGTCCCGGACGGCACCGAGCTGAACGTGCCCCAGGTCGATGCGACCCCGGACGAGGTAGCCGCCGCTGACGCAGTGGTTCTTCTCATGGACCACCCGCGATTCGACCTCCCGATGATCGAGAAATGCGCGACCTATGTTCTCGACTGCCGAAACCGCCTTTCCGGAGTGAACGTCGAGACTCTTTAGCTTCCAGCCTCGGCCCCGCCGCCGATCCTTCATCCCTGGGAGTTGTCTTGCGCGACGAATGGGAACATGCTCACACGGACTACACCGTGCCCGCGCAGCGTCACATTCCTGCCTCGCTGGCCGAAAGCGAGAGTGACTGGCGCGATTACCTGGAATGCTCAACCCCCAACGGCTGGCTGATACGGCACAACGCCATGACCGAATTGCTCGTCAGCGGACAGCCGATGTACCTGCTGCACGCCACCAAGGACATCGACGCCATCCGCGCCAGCCGGGAGTTGCACGTCTCCACCGGATGCCTGGTCGGGGCCCTGTACTGCTCGCCCCTCGCCAGTCAGCGCGAGGGGCTGCGCCCACACAACCTCGGCACCTACCTGATGCGGACGAAACCCTCCACCACGCCCATGGTCTTCGAGGTCACCCCGGATGCCCCGATCCCGCCCAAGGGCGTGGACTACCTGCATCTCGGTGCCATCCACCTGCGTACCTACCTGCGCTATCAGAGCTTCCTCACCCCGGCCGAGAACGACCAGCTCGACCGCGTTGTCCTGGCCGGGTTGCGCGCCGCGGCCGTGTTCCTCGACAGCGCCCTGCGCAACGCCGCCGGCCATGCCACTCCGGCACCCGAGTTCATCGACCAGTTGTCGGACGCCGTGGCCCACGTGCCGTTCCTCGGTTACCTGTACTTCGAGGTCCTGTCCGAATACCTGATGCTCCACTCCGCTACTCCAGAGACCAAGACCTACGCCCAGGCGGGAGAACTGAACAACTGGCTCTATAAGCGAATCGCTTTCGCCGTCGTGGACGGCATGGACCAGTTGTTCGACTTGGCCCGTTTCAATCCGCGCCATCACCGGCTCGTTCAGATCATCGAAGGCATGGAACCGACTCTCGGGCCGGGAGTTGCCGAGTACGTCCGGAGACGCCTGTCCCACCTGTTCGCCCGGACTGCGCTACACCCGTCCCAGGACGCGGCATCAGTTACCTTCCAGGGCGCCGATCTCAGCACGCTCCGGAAAGGCGCGCCTGGACTGATCGGCCAGATGATCTTCCGCGAGATCCGGTACATGCCGCGCTACCGGCAGTTGTACCACTGCTTCGAGAAAGCCAAGGCGCTAGAGGCATGGGATTACTGGAACAGTGAGGGAATCCCCACCCCCTTCAATGGAATCCTCCCCAAGGGGGAGATAGGGTTAAATCCCGTCTACCCCCGATCGGTAGTCCGGGTATGGACAGCGGAACAGGACAGCAAGGGTTACTTACATCCGGCCGAGGAAGTCACGGCCGTCTTCACGCCGCACCTGGCGTCGTGGTGGGCGCCTCCCCGTCTGCGCGAGATGCAGAACGCCACCGATGAATCACGAGTCGAGTTGGCTTTGGAAGCCCGATCTCCGTTTCCCGCCCAACGGTCATCCATGAATGGAGTTTCCGCATGGCCGCAAAACTCCTGAACATCCTGACCGGCATCAACCGCACTGCCGAGCCTGCGTCCGGGAGCATGATCCTCGTCAACGATCTGTACGGCGCGATGCCTGACGTCCACACGACCTTCCTGGGGCGGGCGCCGGTCGATCAGGCTTGGAAGGCTGCGTTTGAGCGGCTGATCACCCTCTCCACGACGAAACGCCCTCACGGCCCGGACTTCGACCATTACGCTGACGAGTTGACGCGTGAGGTCGGTGCGCTCATCGAGCAGATCCAGCCGAATGTCATTCACGCCCAGTACCTCGGGTTCGCTCTCAGCCTGGCCTTCACCCGCACCGCCGGCAACATCCCGATCATCGCCATCGCCCACGGCCCCGACGTAATGGTTGCCGAGCACAACGCATCGGAACGCGAGGCCATGAACGAAGTCGCTGCCGCAAGCGCCGCGATCGTCGCCCCGACCTCCGCCCTCGCCGACCGCATCGACCGTCTCACCGGGCGCCGATTTACCGATCGGCTCACCGTCATCCCGTGGGGCATCCCGTTGAGCGATGCCCGGGTACGCGATCAACCGCCTACCGAAACCGGCCCCCTGTCTCTTGTGCACGCCGGCCGTCTGGATGACAATAAATCCACGATCACCGCCGTCGAAGCTTTCGCTTTAACCGATCAGCCGCACCACTTGACCGTGATCGGCGAAGGAAGCGTGCGGGAGTATCTGCAACAGCGAGCTATCGAACTCGGGCTGCAGGACCGGGTTCATTTCGATCCGTTCCTGCCCCGCGCGGAACTGTGGCGCCGCCTGCCGACATTCGACGCCTTCGTCTTCACGACCAAGGGTCTGGAGGCCTTCGGGCTCGTCCTCATTGAGGCCCAAGCCCACGGACTTCCGGTTGTCTACTCCGATCTTCCCGGTGCGAGGGAAATTCTCGGGAGCACTGGCGCTCCCTACACTCCTGGCGACCCGCGCTCGCTGGCTGTGGCCCTGGACGAGATGGGCCGGGACTTCCGCCGGCGCAAGACGCTGACCAAGGCGGCTCTCCATAACGCGCGCCGATACGACATCACTACCACCGGCCGCCAGCTTCGCGAACTGACGCTCCGCGTCACCTCCTAACTCCGATGTTGCGCTCATGCTGACAGCTCCCCGCTGCCGAGCTGTCCACCGCGGCCTTCAGTCGAAGAGGGCAACGAGTCCGTTCACCCAGATCGCGAGGAACGCAAGGACCGCTATCAGGCATCCAGCCCCTGCCAGGAAGTCGGCGAAGGCGTTTCTCCTGCTGTCTGCCTGTGCGGCAGATGGCACTGCGTCCCAGTCGACGGGGCGTCCCATGGCATCGGAGCACTCTGCCCGTACCGATGCCAGTTGCTCTCTGGCAAAGGTGGTTCGGGCAAGCGACTCTGAGCCCTGCCATGCAAGTGCCCGCATGCGCTGCGGAGCCGTGTGGTATCTCGCTGCGAAAGCGGTGGTCTCATCTGCGTCCCGGTCCTGTTCGAGGTACATCCAGCGGCCTGCTTCTGCAGGCTCTCCGTACAGGCGGTACACCTCGGCCAGGCGCCGGCGAAGCATCAGGTCGTTCGGAAATGACGACACCAGCCCACGCAGGCGCTGGCGCGCGACGGGGACTCGGCCAGCGGCCAGGTCTGCATCGACTCGGGCAAGGGTGGCTCTCAGAGGCATGAACGCATGATCGGGTACCAGGTGCTGTGCGGGATCCTGTACGTGCTGCACACGGACATCCAGTGGGAGTACCTGCTCGCGCTGACGCGCTCGCCGCGGCCGATGTATGGCTGCGTTTCTTCGACGCCGCGGTGCCGTCGGTGCGTCGTGCACACGACGATGCAGAGGTACGGGACTGGTTCTTACGCGTTCTTGTGCCGCAGTACGAGACCTGGGTCGCGGCCACCGAGAACAGTGTGGTGGGGGTCTTGGTGCTCAACGGCCCGGAGCTGAAGCAGCTCTACCTCGATCCAGCGTGGCGCGGGCGGGGGCTGGGCGATCGGTTCATGTCCCTGGCCAAGCAGCGCCGGCCAGACGGGCTGGCGCTGTGGACGTTCCAGGTGAACAACGCGGCGCAGCGGTTCTACGAGCGGCACGGCTTCGTCGAGGTCGAGCGAACGGACGGGCTGCGCAACGATGAGCGAGAGCCGGACGTCCGCTACGTCTGGCAGCCCCGGGCCGATCTGCCATGGTGGCCCGGGCTGGATGGGACACACTGCCGTGAAGGCGGTCACCCGGGCTCCGGGTGACCGCCTTCACGGCGAGCCATGACGCGCAACGAGCTGGGCCGTGCACCAACTCGGATGACGTGGTGCACAGCCGAGCACTGCTGTATCAGAAAGGGGCAAGTCTCCAGGCGGGCGCCTATTGGCCCTGCGGCGTGCGTTACCGCTGGTCAGCCGGGCATGGCGTCAGCGCCGAGTCAGCCGCTCGGCTTGGTGAGCGGCGAGCGAACAGAACAGAACGGAAGGTTCGCCCGTGAAGCTGCGATCCAAGATCAGCGTCGCGCGGCAGGATCGCCGCGTCCCTCGCTGGCGCCGATCGATGTACCGAGCCGGCGGTCACCTGGTCACAACGCGCGGTCGGCCACGTCTCTGATGGGGTTATCGGCGAGATCGACCGTTGCCCTTATGCGCTTGCCCACCGGTTCGCGGTGCACCTCAAAGCTCCGGCAGAGCGCCATGACGATCTCCAGACCGTGCTGTCCCACCCGGACCGGATCAAAGCCCTGGACCACGGGTAGCCTGGGTTCGCTGTCCCACACAGTCACCGCGACGGCGCCCCCATCGGCCTCCAGCGTCAGCAGATACGGACCCGGGGCGTACTTCTGGGCGTTGGTTACCAGCTCGCTCACCACCAGCTGCACATTGCCCATCGCCCGGACTTGCACAGGCACCCCGTGCACGGCCTGAAGATCCCGCAGAAACGACCGGGCGTATGCACGGGCCTCAGCGATCGCCTCCGTGCCCTCGAACGCGGCAGAGACCGCGATCGACTCACCGGACAGCGCCCAATCCTCGCCGTCAGCAGCCTGCTTCATAAACCGCCTCGCCCTTGCAGCCCCCCTGGCACCGGCCCGATTACCCCAAGAATCCCGCCACAGACGCGGCCGATGGGTGATCTAGGGCGCTACCACCGTTGCGGCAGGAGCGGCCAACGGTGGATCGGCTGCTGCGCATGGTACTGCGCGGTGACAGGATCGGTGCATGGGCACCGTCACGGACTGGGTGTACCGGGTGTTCGAGCCGCACGGCTCCGAGGGGTGCGGCCCCGAGCGGTGGCACGGAGCGATCACCGCGCCCGACTCGGTCGAAGGAGCCAGGTTGGCCCTCGGCCGGATCGTCGGCGACCTGATGACCGAGTGGGAGGAGATCGGCCTCCACCACGCGATGCACGTGCGGGTCTTCCTCTGGCACGACGAGGAGGACAGCGCCGAGGAGCCGGACTTCATCGTGGAGGTACGGCCCCGGTCGGACTTCGACGCAGAGTGACCAAGCCGATCCGGATCCGGATCAGATCCGGATACAGGCCCGGGGGCGCAGATAGATGGATCAAGAGATCCGGGCCTGCGCCGGTGCCCGCTCTTGCCGGTCTACCGTGTCGCGCATGACAGCTTTGATCATCGGCGGCAGCGGCTTCCTGGGGGCCGAGCTGATCCGGCAGGCGACAGCAGCCGGTCACACGACGGCTGCGACGTACCACGCGACGAAGCCAGGCGACGCCTCCCAGGCGAAGTGGTACCGCCTTGATCTGCGGGACGCGGGGCGCCTGGACGCCGTCATGGCTGAAGTGAGTCCCCATCTGGTCGTCAACGCATCCAGCCACAAGGCCGACTGGGCAGTTACGGCGGCGGGGCCCGTCCGGCTTGCGATGGCCGCGGCGAAGCACGGAAGCCGCCTGGTCCACGTCTCCAGCGATGCAGTGTTCTCCGGTGCCCGAGTCCACTACGACGAGACCTGCCTCCCTGACCCCGTAACGCCGTACGGGGCAGCGAAGGCGGCGGCGGAGACCGGAGTCCTCATCGTGCACCCGGGGGCAGTGGTAGCCCGCACGTCGCTGATCATCGGCCACGGGCGTTCCGTGCATGAGCGCGCTGTGCACGAACTCGCCGCCGGCACCAGTGACGGCGTGCTGTTCACCGACGACATCCGTTGCCCAGTGCACGTCGAAGACCTGGCCGCCGCCCTTTTGGAGCTGGCCTCGCGCGAGGTGTCCGGCATCCACCATCTTGCCGGGCCGGACGCCCTGAGCCGTCACGAGCTCGGCATCCTCATCGCCAGGCGTGACGGTCTCGACACCTCCCGCCTGCCCGAGGGCCTGCGGGTTCACAGCACACTGCCCGGCGCCCTCGACGTGCGCCTCGACAGCCGGGCGACCCAACGGAAACTGACCACCACACTGCGCGGTGCTCGTCAGTTCTGCACCCAACCGGTGACCGCCCAGCCCGTCGGCCCATGAGCGAGCGCCCCCATCAGAACCCAGCCGCTCTACCGTTCGTCGCCCAGCGGAGCAGGCGCCGCAGCACATCCTGGCACCCCTTGCCTCGCCTTCCACCTGCTGCTGACGAACGGCTCGCCTCGAGAAGGAGGAAGGACAGGAGGGCTTGAGCGGTCGACAGCGAACCGGATTCTTACGGGAGCCACCTGCGGTAATCCGCTTGACGCGCAGTCTGGTGGACGTGGCAGGCTTGCGCGGTGATTGTCGACCTGTCCCCCAGTTACCTGACCTGGGACGACGTGGGCCGCGCCCGTCATCCCTGCCACAGCGCTTCGGCGCCGCAGGTCGTGCTGTCACTCGGGCCCGCCCAAAGGCTCCCCCCGCCCCGCCCTGCCCATCGCTGAACCGGCGATACTGACTTCGGCTCGTTAGGGTGATCCGCCTCAAAGTCCCAAGTGATGCCGAGCGGTTGGTTGTATCTCCTGGTGTGTGAGGTATGCGGATGGG
>NZ_JBIWIM010000038.1:0-12919 GCF_044764595.1 Streptomyces sp. NPDC093984
GTCAACGTCCTATGGGCCCTGATCCGTGACCGACGGCACTATCAAGTCACACCCTCAGTGACCAGTGCCGCTTGACAACAGCATTAGGAAGCCCCCTTGCGGATACCTCATATGACCGGCCTACCGCGACAGCTTGTCAGCCCCCGCGACATCACGCCAGCAAGGTCAGTAACCGCCGAGGCGTGTGCCGTCTCCCTGTTGCTCCAGCCGAACCCGGCGTACATCTTCGGCGGCAACTATGACGTCCTCAGTCACAACCAGGCAGCCCACGAGTTGTTCCCGAAGCTCATCACTGAGGCGGACCGGCCCGCCAACTTCGTCCGCTGGGTGTTCCTCGAACCGGTGGCCCGGGACGTCCTGGTCGACGAGCGGTCCGAAACGGCTGCGACACCCGCAACGGGGAGCGATCGATTATGCGTACACCGCTTTTCACCTGACCGAACAGCCGGAGCAGACGCTGGTCGTCTATGTCGACAGCAGCGAACCGCCCGACGGGAGCGCAGCCGTGACCGGCGAATGAAGGAGGAGGTCTCGGCAGTACGGGGCTCACGGTACGACGGCGGAGGGCCAGCGGCCACGCGCCGAGCAACTGCTGAAAACAAGGGACCGACTCACCGCGGGTGACGCGTGGGAGCCCAGCCAATCTTCGATGCCGAGCTGCACGCGGTTACTTCTCCGTCGGCTCCGGGGTGGACGCGACCCCGGTGGGGTACGACGAGCCCAGTTCTTCTCGAAAGCAGGGCCCAGGTTGACCCCCTGTCTCACCGAACCCGGTGACCCTTCATCTCGCCATCTGAGAACGCATCAGCCCTGGGTTCGGATCGGGTTCGGATCGGATTTCACCGAACGCGCCGGCAACTGCGCGACCGGTCCTTTCACCCGCGCAGTTGCCTCAAAGGGATGGGGGGCGGGCCGGCACCCCGCGCGCGGGGATCGAACGGCGGCTTCGGCTGCGAATCGCGCCCGGCGCGAGGCCGCGGTGGCGCCGGAACGCCCGGCTGCAGGCTCGTGCCGAGGTGTAGCCCACGGCGCTCGCGATCGACTCCATGGTCTGGTCGGTGTCCCGGAGCCGCAGGGCCGTGAGGTCCATGCGTCACCGGGTGAGGTAGTCGCCCGGAGTCTGCTCGGTCGCCGCCGGGAAACGTCGCGACAACGTCGCCCTGTACACGCTGATCGCGGCGGCGAGCGTGGCGGTGGTCCACGGGCGGGACGGCTCCTGGTGGATCTTCGTGAGGGCGTCCCGTACCGGCGGGTCGAGGAGACCGCTCAGCCAGCTGACGCGTTTTTCGGCTCGGGCGTCGAGTCGCGTGCGGATGACCTGGATCAGCAACAGATCGATGGGGCTGTTCAGCGCCGCCGTCGTACCGAACTGTGGATGGGAGAAGTGCTGCAGATGCTCACGAGAAGTGACGTCACCGTGGTGCGGTGCCGCCGGAGTAGGGCAGCGGCGGACCGCGCTGTTGATCACCGATCGTTGGGCTCTGTCCGGCGGATCATGTGACCGCCCCGCTTTAGGATCATTGTTTCGCTCGTGGGGCGGGGTGATCTCACAGACGACGAGTGGGCGCGGATCGCGCCGTATCTGGCGAAGTCCGGTCGCCGGGGCGGGCGGTGGAACGACCACAGGACGGTGATCAACGGGATCCTGTTCCGCGTCCGCACCGGCATCCCGTGGCGGGACCTACCAGAGCGGTTCGGGAGCTGGAAAACCGTGTACGAGCGGCATCGCCGCTGGTCTGTGGACGGCACTTGGGCCCGGATCTTCCAGGCCGTCCTGGCGGACGCCGACGGCGAGGGGCGGATCGACTGGAGCATGGTCAGCGTGGACTCCACCGTGTGCCGGGCCCACCAACACGCCGCCGGAGCACCGCGCAGGGCGCCCCGGATCCCGAAACGGAGATCGATCCCTCTGCAGCACCGCCCCGACGAGGGACTGGGCCGCTCCCGAGGCGGCCTGTCCTGCAAGATCCACCTGGCTGGGGAGGGCGGCCGCCGCAGCAGGCAGTGGTCGGCCACTCCCCAAGTCAAGCTAACCACTGCCTACTTCCTCCGAGCCGGATCCTGCGGAAGCCACTCCCCGCAGGAGGGGAAGGCAGGCCAGGAGGAGCAGGCCCGCCATCACCCAGGGGACGTCGAGGCCGGCGTGCTGGGCCAGGGCGCCGCCCGCCGAGGCGCCGATAGGCATGGCTCCCCAGGCTGCGAGCCGATAACCGCTGGTGACGCGTCCCAGCATGTCCGGTGGTGCGAGGCGCTGCCGGAGCGACACGGTGCACACGTTCCACAGCACTACTGCGGCGCTGTTGAGGGCCAGCATGACGGCGACCAGCGGCCACCAGGGCAGCACCGCGACGACCAGGTAGCTGAGTGCCGACACGGCCACCGAAACCTTCAGACTCCGGCCGGAACCCAGCCACCGGGCTGCACGGGCCGCCGTCCTCGCTCCGGTGAGGCTGCCGACGGCCGCCGTCACCAACATCAGGCCGTAGCCGTAGGGCGGCAGCCCGAGCCTCTGTTCCACGTACACCACGAGAACCGCATAGACCGCCTGCTGGCCCACACCAAGGACCGCGACGACCATCATCAGGCGACGCAGGACCTGGTCCCGCCCCAGGAACCGCACCCCGGACCAGGTATCGCGCACAAGGCGCCGGACCCCCCGCTCACCGGCCCCCGACCCGGTATGTGCGGTCCGCTCCGGAAGGCCCATGAGCAGCAGCGCCGAGGCGAGGAACGTCACCCCGTCCAGGAGGAACGGCAACGGGTGCCATACCGCCCAGAGCGCGGCGCCCATCGGCGGACCCACGAAGCCGGTTCCGGTGATCTGCGCGGCGATCACCCGGGCGTTCGTCCGTTCGAGTTCATGATCCGTGGACAGCGCCGGCACGACGGCCTGCGCGGCACTGTCGAAGAACGCCTCGGCCATGCCCGAGGCGAACGCGAGCAGCACCAACACGGTCACCGGCGCCCGCCCCACCACCAGCATCACGACCAGCAGGAGGAGCAACACGCTGCGCGCCAGGTCCGCGCCCACCATCGACCACCGTCTGGGCATGTGGTCCACCAGGGTGCCGATGACCGGTGCGAGCAGCCAGGCCGCCCGGCCCGCGGCCGCCACCACCGACACCCAGAACACGTCTTTGGTGCTCCACGCCGCCAGCATGGGAAGTGCTGCGAACCGCGCGCCGTCCCCCACCGAACTCAGCGCGTTGGCGGTGACCAGGCGGCGCAGGGCCGTCGTTCGGGATCGATCCGACAAGGGGAAAGGAGGAGCAGCGAAACTCATCGGGCAGCGATTTCTTTCGTCGTCGGAAAGTCGCGGAGCCCACAACACACCCAAAGGAGCCGCTGTGTCGCGGCACTCGAAGCGGACACACCACGGCGAGCTCGAGTACCCGGTGTATGGCGAGTCGGCCTACGGGAGCGATGCCCGCTTGCCCCGCTCGCGAGGGTCCGGACGGCTTTCCGCTGTTACGGTGCGATGGCTTTGAGCCAGTCCTCGACGTCGAGGACATCTGCCCACTGCGGGAACAGCTTTTCGGTGAGCATCCGGTGCACCTCAGGGTCAGTGTCGAGACAGGCATCGGCCAGGACGGTGAGGCCGAAGTCCAGGTCGATGGCGTGCCACAGGGTGGACAGCACCACAGCGCTGGTGGCAATGCCGGTGAGAACAAGGCTGTCGACATCGCGAGCCCTGAGTACCAAGTCGAGGTCGCTGCCCGAGAACGCGCTCCCCCGCCTCTTGGTAACCACAGCCTCGCCCTGCTGGGGCGCGACCTCGTCATGGATCGCAGTGCCAGGCTCACCCTCGATGAACAGGCCGGCCCGCACGATGTTTGTCATCACCTTGCTGCGAGGACTGACTTCTGAATCACCCGGCCGTAACCCCATCACCACGTAGATCACGGGGATGCCGGCAGCCCGGGCACCGTCGATCGCCCTGCGCAAGCGCGGCAGATATCCGGAACCATCGTCGGCGATGGCCACGATGTCCCGCTGAACGTCCATCACCAGAAGTGCGCTGTTCGCCATGCTTGCCCTCCCTATCTCCGTGTGGAACCAAGAGCAAGTCTGGTGGACCAACCGAGCCGCGGTGGAGGTTTCGCAGATCCTCATCAGCGTCGCGCCGCAGCGTGCCCATGACCGGTGTCACTTCTCGCCCCGCTGCCGCCTGACCACCGCACCATCGACGACCTGCTCGCGAAGACCCGCACTCGCAACCGATACGCCACGCCTTGCTTCACGCCGGTGCCGTGCGAGTTCGTATGGCCCACCCGACAGTGGCGCGGGGCTGGCCAGCCGGCTTCCGCCCGTCCTCGGACGCGTGTGCGCGGCTTCGTATGCTCCGGGCATGAAGCTCTTCCGGTCGCGTGGCCGAAATGACGACGGGCAGACGACGAGGCCGACCTTGGCTCAGGCTCTGGCCCTGTATAAAGCCGGGCGCTATGCGGAGGCGGAAACCGTGGCCCGCGCCGTTGCCTTGGCCCGGTCCTTCCCGCGCGAGGACGCACCGCAGGCTCTGAGCATTGCCGCGGCGGCGATGGGCGCCCAGGGCCGCTACGGCGAGGCGCTCGCCACGTACGACGAACTGCTGCCGGTCTTCGGAAGGCTCTTCGGCGCCAAAGAATGGCGGACCCTGAAACTGCGCTCGGACCGCGCCCAGACGCTGACCGCGCTCGGCCGGCACTCCGAATGCGAAGCGGAGTGCGTGGCCCTCACCTCTGTCGCGGCTCGCGGCAGAGTGCTGCAGATGCGGATGGTAGCGGCGGCCGCCCGGAACGGACTGATCTACGCTCTCAACGGGCAGGGCCGCCACCAGGAGGCCGAGGCGCTCGCCCGCGAGGCCCTTGCCGCCCATCGCCTACCGGGCCGGTTCGCCTTTGTCCTGCGGCTCGGCTTGGCCCGCAGTCTCAATGGCCAAAGTTCGCCATGAGGAGGCTCTCGCCTAGGCGGAGCACGCGGACGAGCTGCGCCGCAGCCTGCCCGAGCAGGAGTGCCGCCCGGAGACTGGCGCCGTCGAGCTGGCTCTGGCCACCGCCCTGCTGGGGCTGGGCCGCAGTACCCAGGCCCGCACCCTGGTGGAGACCGCCCACCACGCCTGTCTGGCCGCCTTCGGCCCGGACCACCGCCGCACCGCCGAGGCCCTGGCGCTGTTCGATCGCATCGACGGCTCATGACCCGGGCGCACACAAGGTCGCAGCCGTGGCCGGTGCCGTCGCCGGCCCAGGCACCGGCCCGACATGCTGTTCGCGGGACCGCGGCTACGACCACGACAAGTACGGGAGGCTGCTCAGGCAGCGGGGCATCCGCCCCGTGATCGCCGAACGAGGCCAGCCACACGGCACGGGGCTGGGTACCTTCCGCTGGGTCGTCGAACGGACGATCTCCGGGCTGCATGGCTTCCGCCGCCTGCGGATCCGCTGGGAGCGACGCGACGACATCCATGAAGCATTCCTCGGCCTCGCCACCTGCCTCATCACTCACCGTCACGTCCAACGTCTTTGTTAGGACCTCTCAGACGAAAGGCGGGGCCGGGGATGCTCTCGATGTCTTCCGGCTGTACGGCGTGGCCCCGGTCGCAGCGGACCTGGGCGTCGACGTGCGCGCCGCATCCACGGTGCCGGGGCAGCATGGCCGGGCCCTCCGGGTCGGCGCGGTAGCGGTCGCCCCACTGCAGGAGTCCCATCACGGCCGGGACCAGATCCATGCCCTTGGGCGTGATCACGTACTTCGGCCGGCTCCGCGAGCCCGGCTCCTTGTAGGTCTCGGTGGTCAGGATCCCTTCCTTCACGAGCATCCGGAGTCGCGCCGCGAGGAGGTTGCGAGGACAGCCGAGGACGCGTTCGAACTCGTTGAAACGGGACGAGCCGTACCAGACCTCGCGCAGGATCAGGATCGTCCACTTCTCGCCCACGACCTCAAGGGTCCGGGCGATCGAGCAGTTCGACGCGTCCCGGTCGAGACGGGGATCCACGCCGGCGTCCTGCAGAGCTTCGGTCCTCGCATCCATGAGGGTGATTCTAGCCTGCCTGAGTTTACTTTCCTATACTCAGCCAATAGCGTCGTGGCCAGCACATCAACCCGGCCGCACGCCAGAAACGGGCGCGCAGGGGGACCTGCCCGAAGAATCACATCGACCACCGAGACACCCACGCAGACAAGGCGGCCGGCATGAAGGCGTTCGTCGTCGAGAAGTACGGCAAGGACGGCGTCCGCGCCGCAGAGGTACCCGAGCCCACCGTCGGGGACCGTGACGTCCTGGTCAGAGTGAGCGCCGCCGGCATCAACCCCCTGGACAAGATGGTCCGCAACGGGGAGTTCAAGCAGCTGCTGAAGTACAAGCCCCCGTTCGTACTCGGCCACGACGTGGCCGGCGTCGTGACACAGGTCGGCTCCGCCGTACGCGGCTTCAAGGTCGGCGACGAGGTCTACGCCCGTCCGCGCGACCTGCGGGTTGGAGGCTTCGCGGAGTTCATCGCGATCGACGCGGACGATGTCGCGCCCAAACCCGCCTCCCTCACCCTCCAAGAGGCAGGCGCGGTGCCGCTGGTGGCCCTGGCCGCCTGGCAGATCCTCGTCGAGCGCGCGCACGTGAAGCCGGGGCAGAAGGTGCTCATCCACGCCGGAGCCGGCGGCCTCGGGTCAACGGTCATCCAGCTCGCCAAGCACCTCGGCGCGACGGTGGCGACGACCACGAACGCCAGGACCGAGGAGTTGGTCAGGAGCCTCGGCGCCGACATCGTCGTCGACTACACCAAGGAAGACTTCTCAAAGGTGCTCTCGGACTACGACCTGGTGCTGGACTCCGTGGGCGGGGCGAACCTCGAGAAGTCGCTGACCGTGCTGAAGCCCGGCGGCCTGGCCATCAGCGTCGTCGGCCCGCCCGACGCCGGTTTCGCCAAGCAGCTCGGCGCCCCCTCTGTCCTGGGCCTGGTCATGAATACCCTAAGCCGCAAGATCCGCAAGCGGGCCAAGGCGCTGGGCGTGCACTACGAGTTCTTCTTCATGCAGGCCAACGGCTCCCAGCTGCGCAAACTCGGCGCCCTCTACGACAGCGGGAAGCTCCGCCCGGTCATCGACAGCATCTTCCCCTTCGACCAGACGCTCGAGGCGATGGCGTACGTCGAGCAGGGCCGCACCAAGGCCGGCAAGGTCGTGGTCTCGATGGTGCCCGACAACGGCTGAGACCAAGCCGGCCACAGACCCTCCGTCCGCGCGGTCACCGCAGGGGTCACACCGTCGCCGTCCAATGGGCCACTACGGTCGCGGAGAGCCGCTGCTGCAGGTGTCCGCATGCCATTTCGCAGGCCATACGCTCGCAGCACACACTACGCCGAGCAGCGGACGAAGGCTGGCCAGCGCATCGTTCACACCGACCGCAGCATGCCGTAGGTGATCAACTGAAGCCACGAAGGACGGTCTGCCGGTTGCCAGCAGACCGCCCCTTCACCTGCTACTGGCGGGCGTGGCTGTTGTGCGCCTCCACCATGTGTGTTCGATGACCGGACGGATCGGGGCCATGACGACGGGGTCGGCACACCGCACCCTCGCCATCGATTACTCGACATGCCGGTGTGTCATCCGAGCACCGATGAGACCGCGGTTGTAGGGCTCCTCTGCCCGGATGAGGAACCTCATGGCCAGACGGAAGTAGGTCATCCGCACGTCAGTCAGGCTGCAGACCTCGACGATCTGGACGGCGGCTTCCATGATGCCGCGGTCATACCGCTCCTTCGCCGTGATGATCCCGGCCTCACACTCGGCCAGCTTGGCGCGATCAACATCTGACCCCGCCATCTTGCGCCTGCTGGCGCCTGGCCTCCGACGATCGTCCGCGTGCGGAGGAACCGCGTGCGGGAAATCGCATGACGGTGAACGCGCGTCCCACGTGAACCTGACGAGAGGGCTGGCCTGCACCGACGTGTACGTGCAGGTCTGAGGTCCCAGGCCCTCCTAGCCCGCGACGGACCCCGCGATGAGGCCGCGACGCGCGGTGGTTTGCCCGCGACGGCATCGCGGCCGACAGCCTGTTCGTCGCGGGCCCATCGCGGGGTCCGTCGCGGGCGGCGTTATCCAGGGGACGAAGGGCTGCTGCGCAGCTCCGGAGAGTGATCGGTGGTGCAGGCAAGTAAGGCATGTCAGCGTTTGATGCGTCAGCGGATGGCGAGGATGCCGAGGGTGAGGAGGGCAGGTTCGAGGAGGCGGGAGGCCATCTCGATGTAGGTGCCGGTGTGGTGAGGTTCTGTCCGCTGGAGCGGAAGACGACCGAGCTGACGGCGACGCGGGTGGCTTTCTCCGCGCGGGCCCAGGTCATGCGCTGTCTCCAGCCGCTGTGCCAGGCGGGGTCGGACGTGCTGGTGTGGAGGCTGATCTTGCTGCCGGTCAGCATGATCGCCTGTTCGCCGCCAAGGGCTACGACAACACGACCCTCGAAGAGGTCGCCGCCGCGGCAGGTGTCTCCCGGCGGACCCTGTTCAACTATTTCCGCAACAAGGAAGACCTCGCGCTCAGCGGCCTGGACGAACAGGGCGAACTGATCGCCGCGCGGCTTGCGGAGCGCCCGGCCGATGAGGATCCCTGGGCGGCGCTGCGCGCGGCGTTCCAGGTGCTCGACGAGATCGGCATGACAGCCGAAGGGCGCCTAGAGTTCATCACTCTGCTGTTCGGCAACGATTCGCCGAGGCGGGTGTTTCATGAGCGACCACCTATGAAACAGCCGAGTGCGGACGGCCATACCGCGGCGGGGCCGCGGCACCCAGGTCGGGACAGACGTGTCGCCCGACTTCGGTGATGGCCCCCTGCGACCAGGAGACCTCCGCCGAGGGGGTTGCGTCGAAGCTGCTGTGTGGAAATCGGCGTTAGCTGTCGGTGTGGGTGGCGGAGGGCTGCGTTCCCTACGCGCCGGCCACGCCGAGAAGCAAGCCCGCTGGCAAGACCTGTTCGTACCGCTGATCGAGCCGCGACTGCCCGACTCCGACTGCCGCACCCTGCAAGCCCGCGCGATCGCAGCCGCGGCGATCATCTGCCTGCAGGCAGCCAACGAGGAATGGGTACGCCTGGGCGGACAGGTCGACCTGTTCGACCTCTACGACACCGCCGTACAGGCCATCCGCCGCCCCATCTGAAATCGGCCGCATCCAGCTCCACCACGCTCGTCGGCGTGGGGACCGGGGCCCGAACCGCCTAACCGCGCCCAGCGAGACCGAACGATCCGGCCGCCGTAAACCGCGCAGCCAGAGGTCAGCCCTGGGCGGGTAGCCGCAGCGGCAGGTAGCCGTCGGCATCGAGCTTGGCCGGCTCGCCGTCAATGTCCACCGTGTGGGTGCCGTAAAAGTTGACGTTGGCGTGGTGGCTGAGCCAGATGTGTGTCAGCAGGTCGTCATCAATGGATCGGCCGGCCCAGCGCAGCGCGGTGACCGCGAGGCCGTAGTACTCGGTGGTCCAGGCGACGATCGCGTTGGTGGCCACCGTCAGGCACCACATCTGCTCGTGGTACCGGCGCCGGACCGCGCCCTCGCTGGCGTAGGCCAGTTCCCGGGATTTCGATCGGAGGGCCAGGTGCCAAGGGTGCAACGCCGCTGTCCGCCGACCGCGTCCGACCGGCTGGCAGGGCCCGGCCAGCACCCGCATCCGCCTGGCCCGCGGCCAGGACGTCGAGGCGGCGAACGCTGTGATGGCCACCACCGGCGACGGCGTCAGGATCATCCCCATCCTGCGGGCCGCCATCGAGGACGGCTCGGCGTCCTCCGCCGTGCTCGCCGGGCTCGGCGGCGGCATGAAGGCGTACCACGACGCCGCCCACACCTTCACCGACCGGCACCGGGTACGTACACCTGATCGCCACCCGGGACGATGCCCGCGGCACCAGCCTCGGACGCAGTCTGTATGCGGCGTTCGCCGACGCCGCGCATAGCCACGGCGCACTGCGATTGAAGGTCGATCACGTCACACGGAAACGCCGGCTCAATCGCATTCCGTCGCAGCCTCGGCTTCGACGCGACGGTCGTCGATGACTACAACGGCCCCGGCCAAGCCATGGTCGTCTTCCATCGCGTTCTGCCGTTCGACTGGGCACAGCCCTGAGCGACCAGCCGTCCCATCACAAGCAATCGCTCCCCAGGCCGTTCCGCTCCCGTGCCCGGGCCTGCGGAGCAGTTCTCCGATGGGGAAATAGCCATCGAGATGCACGAACTCACGGGACACGGCACAGGGGGCTTCTCCCTCTTGTAGGCCCTGAGCGCGCCCATGCGGGAACATCGCCGGTCAGGCCGCTCGCAGCCTCGACGACGTTTCAACACAGCCTGCCGCTGGAGAGGGACCGGGTGCAGCCGGCCGCCGTGTTGGCGGCCTGGCCGTGGCTCAGATGCCAGGGGCCGGCGGTGCCGACGCCGCCATCGCCCGGCGGCAACGGCTCGCTGGTGAGCGGGCGGCGATGCCAGTTGGTCTCCCCCACGGCATGCTGCCGGGGTACGGCCGGCCATCGCGCCTACGGCCTCCTGCCGGCCAGACCTCTACGAACGCCTACGACAGCAGACCCGCCCGCGTTCTGCCACCGGACCGACTCATGGTGACGCACCGCTGCGCCAGCATCCGAGCGGCGTGTCATCACAACAGGGCAGACGCTGCCTGATACAACGCTGGATACCCGCCGATGACAGGGTGCGATGCGGTCTCGATGCCGCTGGCTCGCGGATTGTGGCGGCCGCCGACGGGAGGCAGGGTGGTGTCGAGACCGTTTGGGCGAGGCAGAAGACACACGGCCTGTCACGGATGCGGGCTGTGACTTGTCCTCATCGCGAAGCGAGTTGTGTGAGCCGGGTACCGGCGAACATGGTCTCCGACGAACAAGTGGGTCGGTACACGAGTCCGGAAATGCGGTGGCCGACGCAAGATCGCCCATTCCGGGCAGGCTTACGGAGGTGTGGTACATGTCCGCGAAGAACCCAGAACACGGAAGGGCCCCCGAGGTCTCCTTGCCGCCCGAAGTCAAGTTGCTGCAGGAAGTCACTCCGCCCTTCTTTCCCGAAGGTGGTTCCGGAATGACCATCCTCGTCGAGTGGCCTCCCGGCCACCCCGGGCTCCCTCCGCATCGCCACTCGGGCCCGTCGTTCGGCTACGTGATGGAGGGCGCCCTCCGGTTCGAGCTCGAGGGTGAGCCGGAGCGTGTGGTCGAGGCCGGTGGGACGTTCTGGGAGCCGGGCGGTGACGTGATCCACTACCAGGACGGCAACGCCCTGTCGGACGCACCGACCAAGTTCGTGGTGACCATGGTGTGCGCGCCGGGTCAGCCGATGCTCACGGTGGTCGACGAGGGGGAGCTGAAGGAACGGGCGCACCTGCGCGCCCCGCGTCCCTCCGAAGGCTGACCCGCGAGATCGGCAGGGGCGCGGAGCCCGGAACACCGATCCCGGTGCCCGGCTTGCAGCAACGGCCGGCCTTCATCGTCAGAGATCTCACCAACCCGCACACGTTCTGCCGCCCGGACAGACTCCTGGTGACGCACCCCCTGCGCCAGCACCCGAGCGACGCGTCACATCACCACAGGGCAAACGTTGCCTGATACGGCACTAGTAGATTGTCGCGGCTTAATTTTGCTGTGTGGTTGGGTAGAGGTGGCGCAGTTTCACGCGTGCGTCGTCGGTGGTGAAGTGCCAGTCGACTTGGCGCTGGTTGCTGTTGGTGTGCTGTTGCCAGGCGGCGAGTTCGGTGTTGAGCACGGCGAGGTCGTCGATGCGGCGGTCCAGGCACTGGCGGGTGAGGGCGGAGAGCTCGATCTCGGCGATGTTGAGCCAGGACCCGTGTTTGGGGGTGTGGTGGATCTCCAGGCGCTGGGCCAGCGCGAAGGCCTTCCCAGGGTCGAACGCCTCGTAGAGCGAGGCGGTGGTGTGGGTGTTGAGGTTGTCCATCACCAGCACGACCGTGGCGGCGTCGGGATAGTCCACGGTCAGCAGGTGCTCGACCTGGTGCGCCCAGTCGACCCTGGTCCGGCGGGGCCGGGCGTCCACGCGCCGCCATCCGCGCAGCGGCTCGACCCAGCAGAAGATCGAGCAGGTCCCCGAGCGGACGTACTCGTTGTCCTCGCGCCGGTCACGGCCCGGCCGCGCGGGAAGCGGATCGCGGACGTGGCCGAGCAGCTGGTACGGCTTCTCGTCCATGCACACCACCGGGCGGGCCGGGTCGAGGGGGCGGCGGTAGACCGCCAAGACGTCCTCCATCGCCGCGGCGAAGGCCGCATTCGCAGCGGGCGGGATGGTCCAGTACTTCTTCACGTGAGGACGCAGTTCCGTTTTTTTAACACCCGGCCGATCGTGGAGTGGTCCAGATCCGGGATGTCCTCGATCAGCGCGACGTGCTTCTCCAGCAGTCGCAGCGACCACCGGGCATGTCCCTTGGGCGGCGCCGAGCAGGCGAGCGCGATCAGCCTCGCCTCGACCTCGCCGGTCACCGGGGAGGGCACCGGCGGGCATGCGCGTTCCTTCCGGCCGACCGTGGCCCACACATCGCCGCCGGTCTCCGCGTACCGCTTCGAGATCAGGCGGACCGACTCGCACGAGACCCCGACCCGGTCCGCGATCACCGCCCGCGGATCGACCTCGCCGACCGACGTGTCCAACGCGAGCAGCACCCGCGCCCGCCTGATCATCGACGCGCTGCGGACCCCCGTCGTCGTCACTCGCACCAACGCCAGACGATCTTCGGCACTCAACGCAACCGGATACTTCTTCTGTGAGGACACGGCACCCCTGCCCGGCCGAACGGAAGCAACAAGGGGCGCTTGCCCGACCCCAACTCCACCAATCGGAACAATACTTAACCGCGACAAGCTACTAGTAGGACTCCGTTAGGTCTGTCTTGATCTTGGTGTGGTTCTGCTGGGCAGGGGTTGGTGGCAGGTGGTGCAGATGCCGGTCCAGCAGTTCAG
>NZ_JBIWIM010000039.1:0-12757 GCF_044764595.1 Streptomyces sp. NPDC093984
GGGAAACGGCCGTGGCTGACGGTCTTCCGCTTCCCCACCTACACGCCCGATCTCAACCCGGCCGAGGGTGTGTGGGCGCACCTGAAGAGGAGCCTTAGCAACCTTGCCCCGTGCAGCATCGATGACCTGGCCGGACTGGTCCACACCCGCCTCAAACGGATGCAGTACCGGCCCGACCTGCTTGACGGCTTCATCGCCGAGACCGGACTCATCCCGGCACCGCCATGACGTCACCCCGAACCGAAATTCTCAGTAGCAACGGGCGACGAGCTCGTCGAGCGGGGCCTGGACCAGTACGAGGACGACGAGCGCACCGTCAGCGACCTGCTCATGGACCAGGTGGAGTTCGCCGACGTCATCGTCCTCAACAAACTCGACCTCGTCGACGAGGAGTTGGCCGACCGGCTGCGGGCGACGCTCACCTGCCTCAACCCGGCCGCGCGCGTCGTCCCGGCCGTCCACGGCCAGGTGAAGGCCGGCGACGTACTGGGCACCGGGCTCTTCGACCTCGAACGCGCCCAACAGGCCCCCGGCTGGGTAAGGGAACTCAACGGCGACCACGTGCCCGAGACGGAGGAGTACCGGATCTCCTCCACCGTCTTCCGCTCTGAACTGTCCTTCCACCCCGGCCGGCTGTGGACGTTCGTGACCAAGGGGCTCGACAGCGGCGCGTACGGGCAGATCCTTCGCTCCAAGGGGTTCTTCACGCTGGCCAGCCGCCCGCAGGTGACGGGCCTGTGGTCACAGGCCGGCTCCGTCGCTCGCTTCGAGCCGTCCGGCGCCCGCGACACGGACAGCCCCGACGGCCAGGAACTGGTCTTCATCGGCACGCACCTGCACGCGGAGGCCCTGCACGCGGCATTGAACGACTGCCTCATGGCCGACGGCGAGAGCCTGCCGCCCGTCGACCCGTTCCCCGCCTGGGATACCCACGGCATCGACGACACTTGCGACCACGAGCGGAACGAACTCACGGCGGGCGCCTGAAGGCCCCGGGCCGGGCGGCGGACACAGCCACGGCGCCGCCCGGCCCGGCACGGCACGGAGACCGACCCGGACGGACGCCCTCACCCGAGCCGTCGGACCCGTACGTGAAGCGTTGCCGCGGCCGGCTATCGGGAGCTGTAGGGCAGCAGAGCCATCTCGCGTGCGTTCTTGATGGCCTGTGCTATCTGCCGTTGCTGCTGACGCGTCACGTGGGTCACCCGACGGCTGCGGATCTTTCCGCGGTCGGAGATGAACTTCCGCAGCAGGTCGGTGTTCTTGTAGTCGATGTAGGTGATGCCGGCGGCGTCCAGCGGGTTGGTGCGTTGGCGTTTGGCTGTCTGCCGCCGGGTGGTCTTGTTTCGGGGCATGGTCGGGTGGATCCTCTCTCCATCGGATGCGCTCGGGCATGCGGGCCCTTGGGCAGGGTTCAGGCCACTGGGTCGAGCAAGTCGTCGAAGGCGTGGGGAAGTTGTTTCCAGCCGTCCCTGCCTGCCGCGTACTCGTCGTCGGTGAGCAGGCACGAGTCGAGCAGGGCCAGCAGACCGTCTCGGTCCAGGCCGGGCGAGGTGAAGGTGAGGTACTGGCAGCGGTCCCCGTGCTCGGGGTGCCAGTCCAGTGCGGCAGCGACGCGGCGTTCGGCCGGAACCATCTCCCAGGCGGCATCAGGCAGGGCAGCCAGCCAGGGCCCTACCGATTCCACGCACAGCGCGCCGCCCGCGGCGTCCCACGACAGCAGTGTGTCGGGGCGGTCGGCCAGCCAGAAGCGACCACGGCTGCGGGCGGCGGCGCAGGTCAGGTCCTCCAGTGCGGCGTGGAGGCGCTGGGGGTGGAAGGGCCGGTCACGCCGCCAGACGAGGGTGGTCACACCGTTCTGGTCGCACTCCTGCGGCAGCAGCGCGCACGCGGGATGCAGGCGGGCTGCGGCCGCTGCCACGTCGAACCCCGCCAGCAGAGCAGCTCCCAGGCCGCCACCCTCCACGCGCACTGCTCGCGCGCCTGGTGTGAGCTGGGCCAGCAGCGCGTGGTCGCAGTCGTCGGCACACTCGCTGCCCTCCCCGCACGAGCTATCGACCAGGGCGATCACCGTGGGATATTCCAGCTGCCGGGCGAAGGTGTCGGCGACGGTGCGCTGGTCGGTGGGGGCGGCGGCGAGGCCGACGCCGGCCAGGTCGTCGCCGTTGGACAGGTACGGCAGGACAAGTGCGGGGTCGACAGCTGTGGCGACGCCGGTCAGCGCCAGCGGTGCGCCCGCGGCGGCGATGACCGCGGCCATGGCCTGGGGTTCGACGGAGTCCCACAGTTCCACGACGGCCAGCCGATGCCTGCCCTCCTCGGCGAGCCGCATCAGCTCAGGGACCAGGTCCTCGCGCAGCGCACAGCACGCGCAGTCGTTCACCAGGGGAGCGTCACCGCTGCCCAGCAGGCCGCCGGCGTCGCGAATGGTGCGATGCACGGCACTGCCGACGGCGCCCGTCAGGTCATGATGCAGCGCGACTGAGCCGGGGACCGTACGCAGGATCTCCTCCACGGCAACCCGGCGGGCGTCCGCGTGCAACCCGGCGACGATCGCGACCGGCAGCCGCGCCTGGTCCACGTTCACTGATCGCTCCGTCCGCGTCCGTAGCGCCGCTCGAAGCGCTCGACCCGCCCCGCGGTGTCCAGGACCCGCTGGGTGCCGGTGTAGAACGGGTGGCTCGCCGAGGAGATCTCAACGTCGATGACCGGGTAGGTGTTGCCGTCCTCCCACTCGACGGTCTTGTCGCTGGTGGCCGTCGACCGGGTGAGGAAGGAGAAGTCGGCGGCCCGGTCACGGAAGACGACCAGGTGGTACTCGGGGTGGATTCCGGGCTTCACGGTGCTCAGCGCTCCTCACGGAAGTCGACGTGACGGCCGACGACCGGGTCGTACTTGCGCAGCGTCAGCCGGTCGGGGTCGTTACGGCGGTTCTTGCGGGTCACGTAGGTGTAGCCGGTGCCGGCGGTGGACCTCAGCTTGATGATCGGGCGCAGTTCGTTACGGGCCATGGACAGCACCATACAGTATTGGTTTTCATTTTCATTTAGCTGCTACTGTGCTGCTACCACACGAGGAGGAAGCATGTCCGCTCACTGTCAACTCACTGGCCGACAGCCCGGTTTCGGACACCGCATCTCGCGCTCGCACCGGCGCAGCAAGCGCCGCTTCGACCCCAACATCCAGCACAAGCGTTACTGGCTGCCGAGCGAGGGGCGCCACGTCCGGCTCACTCTCTCCGCAAAGGGCGTCAAGACGGTCGACACGATCGGCATCGAGGCCGCCGTGGCCCGCATCCGCGCCCGGGGAGGGAAGGTCTGATGGCGAAGAAGAGCAAGATCGCGAAAAACGAGCAGCGCCGCCGCATCGTGGACCGCTATGCCGCGCGCCGCGCCGAGCTGAAGGCGATCATCTCGTCTCCCCGGACGTCCGACGAGGAGCGCGCCGCCGCGCAGAGGGAACTGCGCCGGCAGCCGCGTGATGCCAGCGCCACCCGCCTGCGCAACCGCGATGCCGTGGACGGCCGCCCCCGCAGTCACCTGCGCGCCTTCGGCCTGTCTCGCATCCGTGTACGCGAGATGGCCCACGCGGGCGAGCTCCCCGGCGTGACCAAGAGCAGTTGGTGACCCGCACCTGATATTGGCATGTGCGCTCACAGGACCGGTCCAATCCTACGAGCTCAGAGAGCCAAGCCCCCGTCCCTGACACCACACGGGCCGCGGCACCGCCGGGCTACGTGATCCTGGGGGGCCGCGCTCCTTTCCGGATGAAGGCCGCGCGGGTGCGGCCTTCACTGTGCAAGTCTGCAGAGTTCACGTGTGCTCCGGGCTGCATATCGGGAGCAAGCATGCGCTGGTGTCGCGGCCGTTCAGATCGGTGTTCTCCAGTGCGAGGAGGTTGACCGCGGCGGCATAGATCTGGAGTTTTTCTTCGAGGTCGGCGCAGTGTTTGCGGAGTTCGGCGTACTTCTTCTTGCGTTGCTCGTGCTCGCTGAGTTGCGGCCGAACGCCTCCGGCGTGCCCTCTTCGCCTTCGCGCCGCTCGCGGTGTCGACGCGGACGTGGTCGCGGTCGACGCCGGCCCGCAGCAGGGCGTCAATCTGGTGATTCCAGGTTCTGGTCGGCGGTCGAGACCTACGCGTAGCCGATGAGCATGCGCGTTGACACACGACGGGCAGAACGGACTGTCCGCCTCCGGTGTTGGCTGGCGAACCACTGCTGTAGCCGGTGTTCCGTATCTACGGTAGGTCACGGCTCCGTGCCACCCGACTGATGGGCAGAAGGAAGGACCCTTTCTGTGCGACTGGCATCTATGACTAGGGCGGCTGGCATCGCCGCCGCGACGGCGCTGTTCGTGGTCGGTGCTGTCCCCCAGGCCCAGGCATCTCCGTCCGCTGGCTACATTGGCGACGGTTACGCCAATAACAGCCACGGCGTCTGGTGCGTGCAGCACCTCCTCAACACCGCCGGCAGAGGAGCTGATATCCCCGAGGACGCGGTGTGGGGTCCACTTACCAAGCAAAATGTCAAGGCGTTTCAGTCCGCCTATGGCCTGACAGTTGATGGCATCGTGGGCAAGGCAACAGGCCAGAAGCTTCTGGACAAGGGCGACCCCTACTATGGGGGCCACAACTACTGCTACTGGTACCTGCCGTCGTACTAACAAGCCACAGTTCGGAAGTCGCCTGGCAGGAGCTCCGGAACCGCTCATCTGCCAACCCTGCGGTTTCATCAGATGATCGACCACCTCAAGACCACGGACCGCGGCCGTGAACTCCTGGAGGAGTCGCGGCGGCGGTGTGCCGAAGAGGGGCTGACCCCGCCGTGGGACCAGGACCAGGCAAGGGGCCCGGTGCTCCTGAAGGTGTCTCCAACGGATATGTCCCCTGGCGACACCTTCAGGAGCACCGGGCCCCTTGCCTGTTTGTGAAGCAGTTTCCGCAGGTCGCGGACACATGTCAGTCCGGGAGGAGCCCGCTTTGCCCGGTTACCCTACGCTGCTTGTCACTTGGTGGCAGCTTCGGGAGCGCACCCCCGAGTGGGTGATGATGACGCGGTGAGTCTGGATCTGAGCAACTATGAACTCCGCTGGCCGGCGTCGCTGTTCGTAAGCTGAGCGTGTCCTTCGGTCGTCGAGCACCTCGTGGGAGGAGCAGGCGATGTGGCTGCTGACGGAGGCCCTGGCCGGCACCACAGCGGTGGCCGACTTCGAGGACCTTTCCAATCGCCTCGCACCTTCGGACGACCCGTGGGCCAACACCACCCCCGGCTGGGGGAAGCGGGGCGGACGCTCTCATGTTCTCCGGTCTCATCCTCATGGGAGTCAGCCAGATGCGGCCGTCGCGCCGTAGGAGCATCTGAGCAGCCCCGACGGGCTGACGTTCCGTGTCCGAGTTGACACCTGGTGAAGCCGCCCACGTCAGGGGTCGGCTGGGGCCCGGCGTGCGCGCTGGGCGGGCTGGCTGTCAGCCGGTAAATCAGGCCGGGGCGCCCTGCTCATGGCGGACGGGCGCGGAGGGTGGCGGCGAAGTCTTCGGCGCGGGCCAGTTGGATCTGCAAGTTCTCGATCTTCTGGGCGGCGGCCTGCTCGTACATCCCTATCCGCTTCAGGAGTGCTTCCCCGCTCGTCGATGTCGGCCGGCTCATCGGAGTCGAAGCCGAGGGGGCTTCAAGCGGCGGATGACCCTCAGGCGGGCGATGTCGGCCTCGGTGTAGAGGCGGAAGCCGGCGGCCGTGCGACGGCGCCCACGCGACGCCGCACCGGGGCCGCTTGACACCAGGATGGCCTGTAAGCCAGGGCGCATCTGATTCAACCGTCCTTTACGGGCGTGTCGCCGTGGTGACCGAACGCCTCGTCCGGGTTTGATTCGGGTGGCGCGGCACCAACGCCACCGCCAGCGCCGGAACCATGGCCAGGAGCAGCCAGGGAACGGCGGCCGGGAGGCCCAGGTCGAGCAGGGAGCCGGTGGCTGCGCTGCCGATGAGGACGATCAGGCCGCTGACGGAGGACAGCGCGCCGGTGTACAGGCCGAGCCGGCCGTCCTCGGCGAGGTCGGGCACCCAGGCGCGGGCGGCGGGGACGACCAGCATCTGGCCGAGGGTCAGCAAGATGACATACCCCGCAGCGGGCAGCAGCCCGGCAACCCCTGTCCAGCCGACAGGGCGTGCGGCGGCCACGACCGCGAAGCCGGCGGCGATGAGCAGCAGCCCGGCCGTCATGGAGCGGCGCAGGTCGAGCCGGGCGCCCACCCAGCGGGTGACCGGAAGCTGAGCGAAAACGACCAGCAGCGAAGAGAGGGCGAACAGCCAGGACAGGGGCGCCTGGGAGCCCGCCGCGCGCTGTACCTCGTCCGGGAGGGCGAGGTAGAGCTCGTTGTAGGCGAGCAGGTAGGTCCCGTACGCGCAGCACAGGGCCAGGAAACGGCGGTTGCGCAGCAGCACCCGCACCCCGCCCTGCCCCCGGGTGCGGACCCGGCCCGGGATGTGCTGCGGCATCAGCCGCAGGTGCCCGGCGAAGACGAGGGCGAAGACCCCGGCCCCGGCGAGGCAGGTGGTGCGGAAGTCCACGGCGAGCAGCAGCGCCCCGAGCAGCGGGCCGACGAAGGCACCGGCCTGGCCCGCCACGGTGAACAGGGCCAGGACCCGGGTGCGCGGCCCGTGACCCTCCTCCTCCCACACCACCGCCTGGCGGGCCACCTCGGACTCCACGGCGGGGGAGAACAGCGCGGCGGCGAAACCGATCACCAGCACCGCGCCGATCACCGCCCAGGCTGCCTCCGCGTACCCCAGCCAGGCGAACCCGGCGATCCTCAGCACGCAGCCGGCCAGGACGACCGGGCGTACGCCGTACCGGTCGACGAGCCAGCCGCCGACCACGAACAGGCCCTGCTGGCTGAAGGTGCGCAGACCGAGGACGAAGCCGACCAGCCAGCCCGCCATGCCGATCGCGGTGCCGAGGTGCTCGGCGAGGAACGGCAGGACGGCGTAGAAACCGATGTTGAAGGCGGCCTGGGTGACGATCAGCAGCCGCAGCAGCGGTGAGAGTTCCTTCCAGAGTTTCCAGGTCCGTTCGCGCGGGGCTTCGGGGGTGCGGCCTCGGGGTGTCCCGTTCTTGGGCGTGCGGGCGGCTCGGCGGGTCAGGGCGCGGGAGATGAGATCTGTCATGGGGTTTCCGAGGCTGAGGCGGGCACAGGGGGCAGGAGAGCGTCCGGGCGGTTCGGCTGCCGCTCCGGGGTGGGCACGGCCTTCTCGGCCTCGCCGGGTGCTCCGGACGGGCTCCCCGGCCGCTTCCGTCGCCGGGGCAGGCGTATGCCGCCCGCGGCGGTCACCGCGAGCGCGCCCAGCAGGGCGAGGACGGCGGCCGGGAAGAGAACCGCCCACGGGGCGCGCTCGGCGTACGGCTGGTTCTCGGCGAGCAGCAGGCCCCACTCGGGCGACGGCGGCTGAGCGCCCAGGCCGAGGAAGCCGAGGGCGGCCAGGGACAGGGCGATGCCGGGCAGCCGGAGCAGGGCGTGCCGGGTGACCGGTGGCAGCACGGCGGGCAGCAGTTCGTGCCAGAGGAGGTACCAGCGTCCGGCGCCGAGGGCCCGGGTGGCGGTCAGGTGGGTGGTGGCGCGCTCCTGTTGGAGGAGGGCGGAGGTGTGGGTGGCCAGCGGTGACCAGGCGACGACGGCCACGGCGAATGCCGGGGTCCATGGGCCGCTGCCGGCGATGCCGGTGACGAGGAGGCCGGCCAGCACGGCGGGAACGGCGTTGACGGTGTCGACGAGCGGGGCGGACAGCCGGGGCAGCAGACCCAGCAGCACGCCGGCCACGAGTGCGGCGACACTCACCGCGAGGGCGATGGCGAGGGTGTCCAGCGCCCCGTGCGCGATGCGGGCCAGCAGGTCCCGGCCGAGCGCGTCGGTGCCGAAGGGGTGCGTGGGGGACGGGCCTTGGAGCCGGGCGTCGGTGTGCAGGGCGAGTGGGTTGCGCGGCAGGCCGAGGCCGATGACGGCGAGGAGCAGTGCCCCGTACAGCAGGGGCAGGATCCGGGGCGCGGGCGGGATGGGCCGGTGCAGGGAGTGCAGGGCGCCGTCACGCAGCGCGGGTCCGATCAGCCATCGGGCCGCGAGCCGGGCGAGGAGCCCGGCCGTCGCCGCGAGGAGCACCAGGGCGAGCGTGCCGGTCTGCAGCACGGGCAGGTCCTGGGCGAGGGCGGCCTGCAGCGTGAGCCGGCCGAGCCCCGGGATGTCGAAGATCTGCTCGACGGCGACCGATCCGCCCGTCAGGCCGACCACGAACAGGCCCAGGTTGGGCAGCAGTGCGGGCACACACCGGCGCAGGGCCTGCCGGGCCACGGACTTGGGCGGTACGCCGCGCGCGGCGGCGGCCAGCGCCCACGGCTCGGCGAACGCGCAGGGCAGCAGGTCGTCCAGCATCCGCCCCAGCACGGCTCCGGCGGGCAGGCCCAGGGCGAGCGAGGGCAGCACCATCCACTGCGGCCCGTACCAGCCCAGTGCCGGCAGCCAGCCCAGCTGCACGCCGATCACCCAGGCCAGCACGGAGGCGAGGAGGAACTCGGGCAGCGCGGCAAGGACGGCCGTCGCGGTACCTCCGTGTGCGCGGTCGCCGAGGCGTCGCCGGGAGCCGAGCCGCAGGGTGCGCGCACACACCGCCGCGGCCGTGGCGACGGCGACCGCGAGGGCTCCGGCCATCAGCATCAGGGAGACACCGAGGGCCTGCGCGGCGGCGGGCAGCACCTCGCTGCCTGAGACCCACGACGTGCCCGCGTTCCCGTGCAGCAGCCCGCCCAGCCAACGCCCGAGCAGCGGCAACGGGCCGTCGCCCAGGCCGAGCTGGTCCCGGATGGCCCGCAGCGTCTCGGGCGTCGGGTCACGCTCGGCCGACCGGGCTCTGAGCACGGTCAGCGCGGGATCGGTGCGGGACAGCCACGGCAGCAGACCGATCCCGCACACCAGGGCGGCCGTGAGCACAGCCCGCCACAGCAGAGCCGGGCCGCCGCCGCGCGCGAGGGCGCGCAGGGCGGCACCGATACCGCCGGTCACGGTGGCGTTCGAGCTGTTCAGCGCCGGGTCCCCATCCCGATGAGGGAGCGCTCGTACGGGTCGAGCAGCGCGCCCTGCACGGACTTGGCGATGCCCGTGACCAGCTTCAGATGCACCAGCGGGATCACCGCGTCCGTGCCGAGGATGGCGGCCTCCGCCTTCAGCGCGGCGTCCTGCCGCTTGGCGGTGTCGGACTGGGTCTGGGCGGCGGCGACCAGCTTGTCGACGTTCTTGTCGCAGAGGAACGACAGGTTGTTGGAGCCGTCGCAGGTGTAGTCGCTGGCCAGGACGGTGACCGGGTCGCCGGTGTCCAGCATCATGTTGCGGCCGTAGACGACGGCGTCGAACTTCCCGGCCATCATGTCGCCTTCGAGGTGTGCGTAGGTACGCACCTCCAGCTTCACCTTGAAACCGGCCTTCTGCAGCTGCTGCTGGAGGATCTGGGCTACCTCTGGCATCTCGGGCCGGTCGGTGTAGGTGGCGATGGTGATGCTCTTGCCCTTGGGGTCGGTCGGCTTCGCCCGCCCGGTCGGCTCGGTCCGCTTGCCGGCTGCCCAGGGCAGGGCCGGCCCGTAGAGGCCCTGGGCGGGCACGGCGTACCCCTCGTAGGCGCTCTTGGCGATGACCGAGGTGTCGATCGCCTCGCGTGCGGCGGCCCGCAGTCCCGCATCCGTGAAGGCGCCGGACTTCGTGTTGAGGTACAGGCTGGTGTTGCGGGCGGTGTTGACCTCGTGACCCTTGTCCAGGGAGGCGACCTGGGCGACGGGGAGCGACTCGGCGATGTCCACGTCACCGGTGCGCAGGGCGTTGGCGCGGGCGGTGCCGTCGGAGACGAACTTGGCGTCGATGCCGGACGCCTGGGAGCGTCCGCCCCAGTAGTCGTCGTACCGGTCCAGGGTGGCCGCCGTGTCACCGGTGATCTTGGTGAGTTCGAAGGGACCGGTGGCGGTACCGACCACGTTCACCGTGCCGTTCTTCCGGTACGCCTTGGGGGCGAACACCGCGAGGGCCGGGTTGGACAGCCGCAGCGGCAGTACGGGGTCGGCCTCGGCGGTGTCGACACGCACCTGGTTCTTGCCCACGGCCTCGGCGGTGAGCTTCACACCGGAGATCGCGGAGGGGACAGGGTCGGCCTTGCCGACGGCGGTGAGGGCGGCGGCGACGGCCTTCGCGGTGACGGCCTCACCGTCCTGGAACTTCGCCTCCCGCAGCGTGAACACCCAGCTCTTGCCGCCGCTCTCGCTGCTCCACAACTCGGCGAGCGCGGGGACCGCGGTGCCGTTGGCGTCCAGCTTGGTCAGCCCCTCGCTGACGCCCAGCCGGGACAGGAGCATGGCGTCCTGCCCGAACGGCGAGTAGTTCTCGGTGGGAGCGAAGGCGAGGGCAACGCGCAGGCGTGCGCCGTCGGAGGAGCCCGGGGACGAGGAGTCGTCGCCGGAGGAGGCGAAGCAGCCCGTGAGCAGGGGGGTGAGCAGCAAGCCGGCTATCAGCCGACGGCGGGGAGTTCTCATGGCCCTCGTCGTTCTGTGGTGTGCTTCTGTGTGCGGTCTTTGCAGGCCCGGCACGGGATGTGAAGTATATGAATATCGTTTTCGTTTAGACAACGGGGATCTCGAAGTGCACGACGTCGCTCCCGCCGCCGGGCGCTTCCTCCCGCTCATCGAGGACAACCTTGCCCAGGGCCTGCCACAGGCCCATCGCGCCAGGTGAGTGCGGATATGTATGGAGATACACGTGCCGGTAGCCGCCATCCGCCCTCGCGAACTCCAGCAGGTCTTGCACAAGTTGCCGGGCCAGCCTGCGCCGCCGGTGCTCGGGGCGCACGTACACCCGCCGCAACTGCGCGGTCTCCCCTGAGGGGTACCGCTCGGCCAGCCACCGCGGATTCGGCGGATGGGCAGGCCCTCGTGCGTCCAGCGCGGCCGTGGCTGCCACCGTGCCGTCCCGCTCGTCGACTGCGACGAGCAGGGTGTGCCGCGGCGGCACGAGATAGAACGCCTCCGGGTCGATGATGTCGGCGTGCCAGCGCGGCACGTACCCGGTACCGAAGTCCCTGTACACAGCGTCAAGCATCACAACCCGCGCCCCGTCGAGGTCCGCTGCCGTGGCTTCCCTAATGCCATAGTTATGCATTTGCGCATCATATGCAGGAGTGCTGTCGCCCTCCTCGTGGGTCGGCCGCAGTGGGCTGAGCCCTTGGCCAGCCGGGTAACCCGGTCAGGAACTGACCCGGCGGGCCTGGTCCACTGGGTGCCGGCGGAGCAGGCTGGCGAACAGGGCGGCTTGTGGCGCCGCCGCACCAAGGCGAGCCTCGCTGCCCGAGCCGTCGCCCCGCTGGTGTGGAAGTCCGGCCGGGTCGAGGAGAAGCGGACTGTATTGCGGGGTTCACGGACGCAGGGAGGGTGTCCAACATCGGGTTGTGACGACCGAGTTAGACACCCTCTTGACCGCACTGTACGTGCACGCCAGTCCATAGCCAGGCTGAAGGTGATGTGGCGCAGGGCCCTGTTCGTGGCCAGCGACCGTGGGGCGATCCATCAGGCGGGCGATGTCGGCCCGAGCCGCGTGCCAGGGCCGAGGAGCGAACGTGGTGTGCGCGAGCCGGCCGAGTACGTCCAGGTGCATGGCGAGGCGGTCCGGGGTGATCCGGCGCAGGCGTATGGCGTCGCGGGGGCCGGGAAGCCTGACGGCTTCCCGGCCCCCGGGCGGCGTGGTCACGTGGTCAGGCGCCGACGGCCGCGGTGTAGCGGGCGGCGACGTCTTCCCAGTTGACCAGGTCCCACAGCTTGGTGACGTAGTCGGGGCGGACGTTCTTGTACTGCAGGTAGTAGGCGTGCTCCCAGGCGTCGAAGACCAGGAGGGGGGTGGTGCCCTGGCCGACGTTGCCGTGATGGTCGTAGACCTGCTCGACGACCAGGCGACGCCCGAGCGGCTCCCAGGCCAGCACTCCCCAGCCAGAGCCCTGGACGGAGGAGGTGGCGACGGTGAGCTGCTTCTTGAACTGCTCGAAGCCGCCGAGGTGTTTGTCGATGGCGTCTGCCAGCGCCCCGTCGGGGCGGTCGCCGCCGTCGGGGGAGAGGTTCTGCCAGAAGATCGAGTGCAGGACGTGGCCGGAGAGGTTGAAGGCGTAGGTCTTCTCCAGGCCGACCAGGCTGGTCGGGGTGATCTGGTCCTTGTCGCGGATTTCGGCGATCTGCTCCAGGGTGTCGTTGGCGCCCTTGACGTAGGCGGCGTGGTGCTTGGCGTGGTGCAGCTCCAGGATCTGCCCGGTGATGGCCGGCTCGAGCGCGGCGTAGTCGTAGGGCAGGTCGGGCAGCGTGTAAGTGCCCATCAGGCACGTCCCCTTTCCGCACGGGTGATCGTCCGGAGACAGCCTACGCACTTATTGCGAAGAGGTTGCAACAACTACACAGATGCATCAGCATGAGTCGTGACGGGGTCGGCCCGTCAGCTTTCGGCAGCGTGGCAACCTCAGTGCCGCTTCCTTCCCGGAAGGTGATCGTCATCTCACCCGGCACCCGCCGGACGCGGCCGGCCCCGCACCGCTCTTCTGTCATCCCTGGCAGGTGGGACACAGTCCGTTCATGACCAGGCTCTGCAGGGGGAAGGCGGTCGCCTTAGAGGTCGTTCTCTTACCGAACCTCATGTGCGGTTTCCACTGATCAGGCGTGAGATGACGGCTGGCACGGAAGTCTCGGTCCGTTGCTGACCG
>NZ_JBIWIM010000040.1:0-11998 GCF_044764595.1 Streptomyces sp. NPDC093984
CTGAACTGCTGGACCGGCATCTGCACCACCTGCCACCAACCCCTGCCCAGCAGAACCACACCAAGATCAAGACAGACCTAACGGAGTCCTACTAGAACCGACGCCGCCAACCAGCAATGGACACTGAGGCCCGAGCAGAGGATCTCGGCCAATCCGTCTTCGGCGCCCTCCTGACGGAACCGGAACACCGATGATGACCTCCACGTCGCCGTGCAACGCCGCGACCGCCGCGACGACCTGCACGGCCCGCAGCCCGGCGACGCCCCCTCCGCCCCCTGGACGCTGGACTGCACCACCCATGCCACGCCGACCGGCATCGATGTAAATCGACGTACAAGGCCCCTACCTACAGGGGCGCCCCGGCCGGTTCATCTACCTCTCGTGGGGCACCGTCGACGACGCCGGCACCTTCACGATGTTCCGCCGCGCCAAACTCCTCCTCGACGCCGTCTCCACCGACGTCCTCGACGCCGCCGTACGCACCGGCCGGCTGCACGGACGCCTTGGCCTGACCGACGCACGCGGGCGGACCCCTGTGCGCACGCGTCGTACCCCCAACCATCGCCTTGACCGCCGAACCAGCCGAGTAGAGCCTGCTGGTTCCAAGGGATCGTCTCCCGGTCCGCCGGCGCGACGGCGCACCGCGCGGCGAGCAGCTCCTGAATAGCGAAGGCGGTCTCGTCATCGGCGGCCGCGACGTCCACTACGGCCAGACCCGGCAGGGCCACGTGCGCGTCATTGATCTGTCTCACGCACAGCACGACGTGCCGACGTCCCGCTGAAGTTCTCCCGCTCGAGCGTCTTCACCCGACCGGGTATGTACGAGCGCGGTTACAAGCGCGGTGCCGACGTAGCGTGCATTCGGGCCCCACCGATCCATCACCGGGGCCATGCACGCTGGCACAGAGGCCAGTCACCGCTGTCGTACTTGGTCCTCCGCGTACTGCGGAGCACCCCCGCATCGGCGGGGAGGACAAGACGCGGTAACTATCGGTATTCCCGTCGGTCGGAGCACCCGCGCATCGGCGGGTAGGACCCGAGCCCGGCCATCACGGCGAGGGCAAGGCACGGAGCACCCCCGCGTCGGCGGGGAGGACCTTGGACGGGATCGAGCGGATCGACGCGCGCACCGGAACACCCCCGCATCGGCGGGGAGGATTGTCTGGGATACAGGTTCGGCCGGTTCAGGTACGGAACACCCCCGCATCGGCGGGGAGGACCCGATCGCCCGGTCGCAGATCGGCGCCGGCGACGGAACACCCCCGCGTCGGCGGGGAGAACGTCGTCTCGACCACGTTGAGGCGCCACACCTTCGGAGCACCCCCGAGTCGGCGGGGAGGACAAGGCCCGGGTGCGGATCGGGTGCGGCTGCTGCGGAGCACCCTCGCGTCGGCGGGGAGGACGCGCTCACCAGGAACGCGACACCGCCCTCGGACGGAGCACCCCCGCGTCGGCGGGGAGGACCACTTCTCGGCTTCTTGTTCTGCTCGGCTGGCCGGAGCACCCCCGCGTCGGCGGGGAGGACGACTACGCCGCGAAGGCCGGCTACCCGACCGTCGGAACAGCCCCGCATCGGCGGGAAGGACAGTTCCTGGCGCACCTGGGGGGCGCCATGTTTGCCGGAACACCCCCGCATCGGCGGGGAGGACGGGCCCAGCTCCTCGTACAGCACGCGGCCCAGCGGAACACCCCAGCATCGGCGGGGAGGACGGTCGCCCCATCCCCCAAGCGCGGGGCGATGACGGAACACCCCCGCATCGGCGGGGAGGACACGGCCTGGGACCTCGCCACCGGACAGGACATCGGGACACCCCCGCGTTGGCGGGGAGGACCGCAGACGGCGGACACCGGTGAGGCAGTCCAGCGGAGCACCCCCGCGTCGGCGGGGAGGACGGCAGCCGGCCGCCGGCGGAGTGGACGGACGGAACACCCCCGCGTCGGCGGGGAGGACCGCATCCAGCAGGTGTTCGCCAACCTCAGCGACGGAACACCCCCGCATCGGCGGGGAGGACGGGTTGAAGGTCGACCAGTCCCAGACCGGGAACGGAACACCCCGCGTCGGCGGGGAGGGCAGCTTCCAGCCGTCCAGCGGGCCGAGGATCTGCGGAACACCCCCGCATCGGCGGGGAGGGCCAGACGATGACGAAGACGCGCTCCATCGGGCCCGGAACACCCCCGCATCGGCGGGGAGGACAGCGGCTGAGCAACCGACTGCAAGCCGTCCTTCGGAGCACCCCCGCATCGGCGGGGAGGACATCAGCCGCGGCGAAGTCCGCCCCCTCGCAGGCGGAGCACCCCGGCGTCGGCGGGGAGGACGAACGCGTCGGCGGCCGCGGCAAGGTCACCGACGGAACACCCCCGCGTCGGCGGGGAGGACGTCAAGAGCGTGGCGGACGGCGTCATGCAGGGCGGAACACCCCCGCGTCGACGGGGAGGACCTCGCCCGGGCCGGCATCTACAACACGGGCAACGGAACACCCCCGCGTCGGCGGGGAGGACAGCGTCTCCACCTCGGCACCCAGGTTCATCATCGCAACACCCCGCGTCGGCAGGGAGGACGCCACAGTGATGGAAGTCAGCGTCATACCCGACGGAACACCCCCGCGTCGGCGGGGAGGACCGGCCGTACTCACGCGCGACACTGCGTGATACCGGAGCACCCCCGCGTCGGCGGGGAGGACGCGGCCATGCTCAGGACTCCTCGGTCAGGAAACGGAGCACCCCCGCATCGACGGGGAGGGCAAGGGCGACCCGAACGAAGACCTGACGATGGACGAAACACCCCCGCGTCGACGGGGAGGACGACCGGGCTGTGGTCGCGGTGCTGGCTGCCATCGGAGCACCCCCGCGTCGGCGGGGAGGACGTGCCGTCCTTGTTCAAGGAGGGGTTGCCGTCCGGAGCACCCCCGCGTCGGCGGGGGAGGACATCCGCTCGACGTATTCGGCGGGGGTCCACGGCGGAGCACCCCGCGTCGGCGGGGAGGACGGCGTCCACCGGTTCCACTGCTTCTGCCACAGCGGAGCACCCCCGCGTCGGCGAGGAGAACGCCTCGTCAGCCACCACGATGCCCGGCTTGATGGGCACACCCCCGCGTTGGCGGGGAGGACCTGGAGAATCGCCCGGTCACCGTGCCGTATTGCGGAACACCCCAGCATCGGCGGGGAGGACCTCAGCAACACGGGCGAGAATCGCGCCCTGGACGGAACACCCCCGCATCGGCGGGGAGGACCCGATGGTGGTGGCGTCCAAGGCGGTTCCCTACGGAACACCCCCACATGGGCGGGGAGGACCTCGTCGAAGCGGACGGCTACGAGGTCACCGGCGGAACACCCCCGCATCGGCGGGGAGGACGTGCCGCATCGGCGGGGAGGACGTGCTGCTGTGGGTCGACGAGGGAGGCGAGGCCGGAACACCCCCGCGTCGGCGGGGAGGACCGCGGCGTCGCGAGGACCTTCTCGTCTTTCGGCGGAACACCTCCGCGTCGGCGGGGAGGACGCCTGGCCGAGGGCCGTGGCCTGCTTGCTGTACGGAGCACCCCCGCGTCGGCGGGGAGGACGCGTGCAGGGAGGCGTCGATCGGGCCGATCATCGGAGCGCCCCCGCGTCGGCGGGGAGGACGCGTGCAGGGAGGCGTCGATCGGGCCGATCATCGGAGCGCCCCCGCGTCGGCGGGGAGGACTTCAGCCGGCCCGACACCACCACATCCAGGCCCGGAGCACCCCAGCGTCGGCGGGGAGGACGTCGCCGGACCCGCAGACAACAAGGCGCCGGCCGGAGCACCCCCGCGTCGGCGGGGAGGACTTGCCGACAGCGACCACGGGACCCGGTGGGGGCGGAGCACCCCCGTGTCGGCGGGGAGGACGACTCGTTCATGAGCTGCCACGACAGGTGCGTCGGAGCACCCCCGCGTCGGCGGGGAGGACTTCCTGACCTGCGCCTCAGAGGTCGCTTTGCGCTTCTTTTGCCGTCGGCGGTTCTGTCATACGCATGAGGTTAAGGCTTTCCTCGCGGCGGCGGATTGTTTCTGGCGCCGCCAGGACGCACAGCACATGTCGTACCGGATGTATCCGATCGTGCCGCTGGGGGAGGCGTTGTCGGTGCCGCGTGCTTGGATCCTCGGCGTCGGCGGATGTTCCGTCCGGCTTGGGGGAGGGTGTTATGGGAGGGCCGGTGCTGGACGAGTCGGCGTGGGGGAAGTCGCGGGGGCTGGATACGGAGTGTCCACCGTATCCGTTGGTGCGGCATCTGCTGGACGCGGCGGCGATGGCCGTGCACCTGTGGGACGTGTACCTGTCGGAGAATCAGCGGCGGGCCATTGCCGCCGGCCTGGAATGCTCGCTGGAGCAGGCCCGCGGGGTGGTGGGTTTGTGTGCCGGGCTGCACGACATCGGGAAGATCTCGGGTTTCCAGTTCTGCTCCCGGCATGGGAAGGACCAGCTGAGCGAGGCGTTCCTCGCGGACGTGGGGAAGATCGGTGTCGAGCGGGTCAGTCACGATGTCGCGGGCATGCAGGCCACGTCCGCTGTGCTTGAGGCCCTCGGGTTCGAGGACGCTGGTGAGGGGTCTGCGGTGCGGCGTATCGCGGAGATCATCGGTGGCCATCACGGTCGTTTCCACCGCAATGACTACCGCCGCAATGCGCAGTGGGCTGTGCAGGAGCGGCTGGGTGGTCGGACGTGGGCGCTGCAGCGGGAGGTGCATGCGCAGGCGGTGCATTGCCTGCTGGGGGAGCCGAAGGTCCCGGGCGCGTTCGGTGCGGGTGCGGCGGTCTTGGTCGCCGGGGTGGTGATCTTGGCGGACTGGCTGGTCAGCCAGGCCGATTACGTCAAGGGCAGGCAGCGGACGCTGGAGAGTTCGCTGGAGAGTCACTTCCACCACTCTCAGGCCGATGCACCCGCTGTGCTGCGCGAGGCGGGTCTGGAGCCGGTGGAATTGGCATACCCGGGCTTTTCGAAGTCCTACGGCATCGGCGGGGATCCGAATCCGTTGCAGCGGTCGGTGATGGAGGAGCTCCCGGCTGCGGCGAAAGGCCGCAAGGGTGGGATTCTGCTGGTGACGGCTGCGCCGGGCGATGGCAAGAGCGAGACGGCGCTGGAGGCGGTGCGGGCGCTATCGCAAATCTTCCACACGCGCGGTTACGCCTTCCTGCTGCCGACCATGGCCACCAGTGACCAGATGTATGGCCGGGTGGCCGGCTCCCTGCGGCGGCAGGCGGCGCAGGGGGCGGGGTTGACGCTGCTGCACAGCATGGCGTGGTTGAACACCGCGTACGCGGATGAGGACCTCGAGGGCGGGGGCGAGGTTCTGGTCTGTGACGGGGACGAGGCGCCTGGCTCGGTGCGGCCGGAGGCCGATCTGTGGCCGCGGCGGTGGCTGCGGGGGATGAAGCGTGCGCTGCTGGCGCAGTTCGCGGTCGGCACGGTGGATCAGGCGTTGATGTCGGTGCTGCCGGTGCGGCACAACGCTCTGCGGCTGCTCGGTTTGTCGGGCAAGGCGTTCATTGTCGATGAGGCGCACGCCTACGACCCCTACATGCAGGTGCTGCTCGGGCGGTTGCTGAACTGGCTGGGCACGTTCGGGGTGCCGGTGGTGCTGCTGTCGGCGACGCTTCCCGCATCGGTGAGCAACCGGCTGATCAAGGAGTACTTGCGCGGCGCGGGCATGAAGTCCTCCGAGCTGAGAAAGCGGGAGTTCCCGGCGCCGTATCCGGGCTGGCTGTACGTGGACGCCGACACCGGCGCGTGCACGCCCATATCCGAGGCGCGGCAGCAGGAGCAGGCCGCCGTGCGGAGCATGGACCTGCAGGTGCAGGTCGAGCCTGTGGTGCACAGCGCGAAGGCGGGGGCACGGGGCCGGCTGGCCGTGATCGAGCGGCTGTTGGAGCCGGTGGCTGTGGGTGAGGGGGGCTGCGCTTTGGTGGTGTGCAATACGGTCGGCGAGGCTCAGGACACTTACCGTCGTCTGCAGGAGCGCTACCCGTCGCTGACCGGTGAGGAGTTGCTGCTGGTGCACGCCCGTTTTCCGGGGGACGTGCGCGAGGAGCGGACGGCGCAGGTGACGAGCGGGATGGGCCGCAGCGGGCCGCGCCCCACCCGGCGGATCGTGGTGGCGACGCAGGTGGTTGAGCAGTCCCTGGACCTGGACGCGGACGTCGTCATCAGCGATCTGGCTCCGCTGGCGCTGCTGCTGCAGCGGGCGGGCCGGTGCTGGCGACACGAGAACTGGTGGTCCCTCCACGGTTACCCCGGCGGGCGTGGTCGGCCCGGCTGGGCCGATGCCCCGCGGCTGGTGGTGCTGGACCCGCTGGCCGGCGGCGGGAAGGTGCCCGTGCAGTGGGGCGAGGTCTACGCCGAGCACCTGCTGATCGAGACGTCCGAGGTGATGGCCGAGCTGGATGGGAGGCAGATTGCGGTTCCCGGCGACGTGCAGGAGTTGGTGGAGCGGGTGCACGGGGATCGGGCCGACCGTTTCCACTGGGACGATCCGGCGAAGTCCGCCGCCTGGAGCGCCTACCGGGGCGGCGAGATGGCGGCGCGCGGCATGGCGGACGTCGTGGTCGTGCCGCGGGCGCGGAGCCTGTGGGAGCTGCACGAAATGCACCACTTGGAGGGCGCCGAGGACGAGTGGGAGGCCGCCACCCGCTTGGGCGCCGACTCGGTGCGCCTGCTGTGCGTCCACGAGCAGCCGGACGGGCGGATCACGCTGGACGTGGCCGGCCAGGAAGGGCTTCCGGCGGTGGATGCCGGGCCGACAGCGTCCGACGTACGGCGCGTGATGCGGCGCACGATCCCCATCCGCGCCGACTGGTTCGCCAAGGCGGAGGCTGACGCTCACCAGCCGCCCGTCTCCTGGTCGGAGCATCCCATGCTGGGCGATCTGCGTGTCCTGTGCCAGCCCGTCGTGGACGGGAGGGCACAGGCGGTACGGGTGGGGTCGAAGACCCTGCGCATGGATCCCGAACTGGGGCTCGTACGGGAGTGACAGCAGCCGGAATCCGCAGCTCAAGCGGCGGGTTTTCCGGCTTATCGCCCCGTTGTCAGTGCTGGCTGCTTCAATGTCACAGCCTGACCGGACACGTTCCGGTTGAGGGGGAACTGTCATGCCTGCATGGCGATTTCATGGCGAGGGGGCCTGATGGGTGGGGGGTTTGACCTGCGGGACGAGCCGTGGGTGCCGGTCCGACTGGCTTCGGGGGAGTCGGTCCGGGTCGGTTTCCGGGGGTTGTTCACGCGGGCGCATGAGATCGAGGATCTTGAGTTGCCGGTTGCGCCGGCGGCTTCCGGGCTGATGCGGATCCTTGCGGCGATGACGACGCGGATCGCGCACCACGAGGACGTGGGGCTGGACGACGAGGACACTGCGGAGGAGATCCGCCAGTGGTACGCCCTCCGTCGGGCCGTGCTCGCCCGGGGCCGGTTCGACCGGGACGCGGTCGACGCATACTTCGATGAGCAGGTCCCGGCGGGCCGGTTCGACCTGTTCGACGGGGAGCGGCCGTTCCTGCAGGACCCGCGACTGCTCAAGGAGTGCGTCGACGGCCAGGGACGGCCGAATGCGTCGGGTGTGAACAAGCTGGTGATGGGCCGTCCGACGGGTGTGAACGGTGCCGTGCTGTTCGGGCATTTCACGGACGGGGATCCGGTGCCGGTGCCGGCGGCGGAGGCGGTGTGGCATCTGATCGCGCAGTTGTATTTCGGTCCGTCGGGGCAGTGCACGCCGCGGCGGATCACCCAGACGCGGGCGGGCAGTGGGGATGCGGGGCCGCTGCGAAAGTCGATCTCGTACTTTCCGTGGGCGCCGGATCTGTTCACCACGCTGGTGCTGGCAGTACCCCGCCCCGGTGACCATGAGCCTGATGAGGCGGACGCCTGTCCCTGGGAGGAGGAGCTGCCCGATCCGCTGGGCCCCTGTCCTGCGTTGTCGTGGCCGCGCCGGGTGCTGACGGGCCGGTTCCGCCACGCCGCCTTGTTGGTGCCGTCCGCGGACCACACCGAAGTGACCGACGCCTACATCACGTGGTCCACGCACGAGACCGCGCATCAGGCGAGGGATCCATATCTGATCCTGGACCGGCGCCGGGACGGTGGCCTGCAGGCGAGGGAGGCGGACACTGCGCGGGCGCTGTGGCGGGATGTGGATGCGCTGCTGCTGATGGACAGCGCCCAAGACGCCTCGCGTCCGCGTGCTCTTGACGGTCTTCCGGACGCCTTGCGGGGCCGGCTGCGGGTGCGGGCCTACGGCTTCGACCAGGACGGGCAGCAAAAGGACAGCGGCTGGTTCCAGGCGACCACACCGCCCGTGTTGCAGTGGCAGCAGGAAACGGACCCGGAGATGGCGGCGCACGTGGAGCGCTGCCACCGGGCCGCAGAAGACGCCGGTGAACGGATGGAGTTCGCTGCCAAGGTCGCCTGGAAGCTCGCCACGGACGTGAACGCTGACGCCTCCGGCAAGGTGAAGCTCGACCAGCGCAAGCCGGGACCGTGGGCGGCCGCGGCCGTAGCGCGCTACTGGCCGGCGGCAGAGCGGGAATTCTGGCAGCTGGCCACACCCGGCCAGACGAGCGTGTGGCCGCAGCCGCCGTTCGTGAACGCTGCCCTGGCCGCCCTCGACACTGCGATCGGCAGCGCGAACCGGGCCGACATCCGCGTCGCCCGCGCCCGCAGCCGGGCCCGGGCGATCATCCGCGGCCTGCTGCAGGCACCCACCGCTGCCTGACCCGCCGCCCGTTCTTTTTCACCCACCCCATACCCAGGGATACGCCTATGTCTGAATCCGTACCGGCGGCGGTCGGCGCGCCGCCGACGAACGGCTCCGAGCGCGCCTCGGACGCCTTCGTCGCCTACGTCCTGGACCTGTGCAAGGTCAAAAAGACGCAGTCGGACCTGCGCACCGGGCTCGGCCTGCCGGTCGAGCGCTGCAACTACCTGCACCGCTACCTCGTCCCGCGACTGCCCGCGCGGATGCACCCCGACGCCCGCCGCGCCCACTATGCGGTGGCCGCGCTGATCGCCGCACGCCCCCGCGCCGCCCGCGAAGCCGACGCCGCCGGCAGCGTTCAGCCCTGGCCGGAGTGGTACCAGCGTGCCAACCTCGGCGCGGCGCTGGCCCAGGCGGTCAACAAACAGATCATCAAACCCGGCTCCGCCGAAGGCGACCTACACCTGATGGCCCGGCAGAGCAGTGGGGCCCTGCACCCCCGGCTGCCTGCACTGACCCGGCACCTGCTCACCGAGGGCGTGGCCGTGGACTGGGCGGTGCTGCTGGAGGACCTCGCCTGGTGGAACCGCGACCGCGACCGGATCGCCACCCGCTGGCTGGAGGCCTACTTCCGCACCACCGCCCCCGAACCGGAGCAGGACCCCGCTGCCCGCCCGTCCCATCTGACCGAGGAGAACTAAGTGTCCCTGTATCTCGACCTCTCGTGCCTGCAGTCGGTGCCGGCCGCCAACCTCAACCGCGACGACCTCGGCTCGCCCAAGCAGGTCCAGTACGGCGGCGCTTCCCGCATCCGCGTCTCCAGCCAGTCCTGGAAACGGGTGATCCGCCAGGGCGTCGAGCGCGACCTCGGTGAGCGGGCCGCCCGCACCCGCCTGGTCCCGGTAAAGGTCCGCCAGGCCCTCGAGCGGGCCGGCTGGCCCGAAGACCTGGCGGCATTCGCCGGGGCGCAGGTCGCCGCGAGCGCGGGCAAGAAGGGCATCGGCACGGAGAAAGCCGGCCACACCTCGGTACTGCTGTTCCTGCCCGAGGCCGCGATCGAGGAACTCGCCGCCGTGTGCGCAGAACACCGCAGCGAGCTGGAGAAGGCCCAGGGCAAAAAGAACCCGGGCCAGCTGCTGCCGCCGGCCCGCATCGAGGAGATCCTCAAACGGCGCACTGCCTCGATCAGCCTGCTGGGCCGCATGCTGGCCGAGCTGCCCGACGCGAACGTCGACGGCGCAGCCCAGATCGCGCACGCCTTCACCACCCACGCCAGCGAGCCGCAGCGCGACTACTTCACCGCCGTCGACGACTGGCTGGGCGAAGCCGAGACCGGCAGCGGCCACCTGGACACCGCCGAGTTCAGCTCCGGCGTCTTCTACCGCTACGCCACCGTCAACGTCACCGACCTGGTCAAGAACCTCGAGGGCGACCAGAAAGCGGCCCGCACCGTGCTGGCCTCCTTCGCCGAGCACTTCCTGACGTCGCTGCCGCAGGCGAAGAAGAACAGCACCGCCCCCCACACCCTGCCCGACCTGGCCTACGCGGCCGTGCGCGAGCACCGGCCCCTGTCCCTCGCAGCCGCGTTCGAGGCGCCAATCACCGCGGATGCGACCGGCGGGTACGCCAGGCCGTCCCGGCACGCCCTCGCCTCCTACACAGCGAACATCAACCGGCTCACCGGCGAGCGCCACCGCCCCTTCCACGGCCACGCCACCATCGCCCCTGACGAGCAGCTCACCGGCCTGGGCACCGCCCACGACTCCTTCGATCTGTTGATCGAGGCCGCCGTGGGGGCAGCCCTGCCCGAGACGGGAGAGCGGCAGTGAGCGGTCTGCTGCTGCGCCTGGCCGGCCCGCTGCAGTCCTGGGGTGAGCGTTCCGCGTTCACCCCCGTGCGGGACAGCGCACCCTTTCCCACCCGCTCCGCGCTGACCGGGATCCTCGCCGCAGCCGAGGGCCTCGGCCGCAGCGAGGAGGGGATCGACCGTTACGACCGCTTCCAGTTCACCGTGCGCGTGGACCGGCCCGGCACACGGCTGGTCGACTACCACACCGTCGGCGGCGGCTTCCCCAAGGCGCAGACCGCGGCCACCAGCGGCGGCAGCAACAAAGGCGCCGCGGTCATCACCCGCCGCCACTACCTCGCGGACGCCGTCTTCACCATCGCTGTCACCGGCCCCGACGCCGACACCGATCGCATCGCCAAGGCCCTGCGCCACCCCCACTGGGCGCCCTACCTCGGACGCCGCTCCTGCGCCCCGGACGAGCCGTTCCTGCTGCGCGCCCATGTCGCCGACCCCGTGCACGAACTACGCCACCGCGTCCCGCTCAGCCGCCCACTCGCGCGCTCCGAGCCCGAGACCGTTCCGGTGACGTTCCTGTATGAGCAGCCCCCGGCCGACGTACCGGACAACGAGATCGACGTCCTGGACGCCAACGACCATCCGGTCAGCTTCGCCCCACACCAGCGCAGCCATCGCACCCGGCGCATCTACCGGGTCGAGCACCGTCTTGCGCACTCCCTGGCCTGCCCCCGCCAGGAACTGATGGACCAGCTGATCACCTACTGCCTGGAGGAGGACAACGCCGCATGAGCCCCACCGCGGTGATCGCCCGCATCCGTCTCAACCCCTACAGCCGCGCTGTCCAACGCGACCTGCGCGACGCCACCCAGATGCACCGCACCGTAATGCGGCTCGCCCCCGACAACCTCGGCGACTCACCCCGGCGCACGGCAGGCCTGCTCTACCGCGTCGACGAAACCACCACCGCCAGCACCCTGCTCATCCAAGGCGACACCATCGACCCCGGCCGGCTGCCCGCCGACTACGGCCACGCGGACATCAAGGACCTGGCTCCCATGTTCGCCGCCCTGCGCAAAGGCCTGGCCGTCAACTACCGGATCGTCCTCAACCCCACGAAACGCGAGCGCCTGCCGCTCGAGCACAAGGGCCAGCGCGGCCGCATCATCCCGCTGTCCGGGCCAGATGCCGACCAGTGGTGGACCCAGCGCGCTGCCGACGCCGGTCTCCAGCTCCACGTCCTCACCCCCACCAACCTGGCCCCCGCAAGGCCGCGCGGCGCCGACGCCTCAGCCATGCGGCACAGCCTGATCCGCTACGACGGAACCGCCACCATCACCGACCCCGACGCACTCACCCAAGCCATCCTCACGGGCATCGGCCGCGGCAAGGCCTACGGCGCCGGCCTCCTCAGCCTCGCCCCGGCCAGAACCGCGTGAGCGCACCGCGAAGGGGCGGCGACGCCCGCACACGCCTCGCCGCCCCCACCCTCGCCAT
>NZ_JBIWIM010000041.1:0-11059 GCF_044764595.1 Streptomyces sp. NPDC093984
CCCTTCCTCTATGCCCCACCAGCCCACAAGTCACTCGATCCAGGACCCCGTTCGAACCAGACCGAGCGCACGACCGGATAGAGAACGGCCAGTTAACCTCGGCCAAGTTACCTTTATTTGTTAGGGCGTTGGATGAGCATGAGTGGCGGTTCCATGATCGGCTGTGAGCCGTTACCGTACGGCCCATGCTGACCTGGTCTCGACAGAAGAAGCTCGCAGGCTGTCACCTGAAGCGAACGCACTTGGAAGAAATCCATGACAAGGCGACAGCCGGCTACTCGCAGCCTGTCGTCACCTCCTGGGAAGGCGCTGGCTGGGTGCGGAGCCGGGGGTGACAGTCCGCTTCGATAGCCTGCGGCGGTGGCCGATGATTCGTTGAAGTTCTTGATCGATGCCGATCACGGGCAGTTCTATGTCCAAGACCTTGAGCCCTATGACGCGTGGATGGCTGAACACGCGATGGACCCGGAGCTGCCGCCAGCCGGCTGGACCGACGAAGCAGTCCACGTTCACCGCATCGGGGTGGAACCGCACTCGATCTCCGTCGGCACCGCACGGGATGACATGGTCGAATCGCTGATCACCGTGCATGTGTCCGCGCCATTGATCGAGCTGACGGCCGTGCACATCGTGGAGGTGGACCTGGATGCCCCGACGGGCCAACTCGCCGTGTCCAGCCCAGGAGTCCACCCAGAGGACGGGCCAGGCATGACCGTTCCCGCCGGGCTGTTGCGAGCCCGGGTCTCCTACGTCCCCTCTGACCCACCCGCGGTCGACACCAACGGCGGCCCCGGCGATCACTTCCTCTATCGGATCGACCTCTGGCCCGCCGACCAAGCGCGCGGGCTTGTCGTCCTCAAACAGGGACCGAACCCCTGGGCCGGATAGGTGGTCCGCGCCGTCGACAATGCCGAGCAGAACAGCTGCCACGCAGCCCGCGATGACGCTCGCCCACATCCTTCTCGGCATAGTCGCGGTCTCGGCATAGGCCGATGCAGAGCAGGTCGACGCGGCCGTATCGGGCAATGCTCTTGGTGAGCTGATGCCGCCGCAGCGGCAGCACGGTGCCCGACGGCTTACTCGGCCTGCCCGGCTTCTGCCTGGCCTTGGACTGGTGTGGCCGTCTGCTCGGCCGCACCGGGGGCGGTGTAGAAGACGGAGCTGCCCTGTTTGGTCCGCTGGGCCTGGTTCTTGGCGACGAGTCCTTCGAGGGTGGTACGCACGACGGTGGCCTTGATGCCTCGCTCGGGATGCGCCTGGCCGAGCGCGGTGGCGACTTCGGCCGCGGAGCGCGGTTCGCTCTGTTCGGTGAGGTGGCTGCGGACGAGTTCGACCAGCGTGGGCTGGGCCGTCTTCGCGGCTGCAGCCTTGTTCGTGGGTTTCTTGGCTGCTGGCTTCTTGCTGGTCGTGGCGTCCTGTGTGCCGGCTGCCTTCTTGGCGCGCGTCCGTTTGCCCGCGGCGGGCTCAGCAGCGGCCTTCTTGCGCGGAGCAGGCACCGTGGCGCTGCTCGGGGCGGCTGCGGGCTGAACCGGTGTCGGCGAAAGCCCAAGGACTTGCTGCACCTGGATCAGCACGGAGTGGTCATGCTGCAGTGCGGCCAGCTGCTCCTGTAGCGCGGCAATCTCCGCACTGATGCGTTCCTGCTCCTTAGCGTTGCGTTCGAGGTCGCTGATCACCTGTGCGGCGTACTGCGATGTCAGTTCACTGCCGGCAGTCGTGATGGACATGGGGCGACTCCTTCTCTCGGTTTCCTGGCCGTGCGTTCAGCACCTGTGGTGCGGGCGCAGAGAGCCAAGCGCCTGTGTTCTCGGGCTGGGATCCGAGCGGCAGCGGAGATGACTGCTGCGCGTTGCCCGGCGTAGAGATAGTACGGATGGGTGGAGTCTTTTGTTCTTCTTGAGTGATGTCTATTTCTCAACCTGAGCTTCATGGTTCCAATGAATGGGGCTGCCTGGGCGTGCAGCGGGATGACTTCAGGCCTGTTGGTGGGGGAGTTGCCACAAGACTTCGTCGGTGTCTTGGTTGTGACGCCAGGCGGCCAGAGCGTGGCTGCACGTCAGCCGGTCCAGCAGTTCCGCGGTCTGGTGGGGTGAGTGTCCGCACAGGCGGGCGAGGACGTCCATGCCGGTGCTGTGGTGGACCTGGGCAGAGGTGTGCGCGGCCAGCACGAGCGCGGTCAGCCGCAGGGCATGTGGTGCGGTGGGCGGCACGAGCAGCGGCGCGGGACGCAGTGCCCAGTGCGCGGCACGGCGGCGCGCGCTGCGACCGGGAGCCTGGTCCAGGACCGCGGCATCCAGCAGCCGCACCTTCAGGTGGGTCGGCTTGAGATCCGGCATCTCGAGCCAGCCGCTGTGAGCGAGTTCTTCCCACAGTTCCCTGCGCATGCGCAGGCGCATGCCGCCCAGCAGACCTGCTGGCAGTCCGACCTGACCGCGGGTGTCGGTCCGCAGGGCGCACTGCAGGGCCAGCAGTCTGGCGGCAGGTGAGGTGAAGCGGGGCAGTGCGGAGGCGAGGTAGGTGAGCATCTCCCGCACACGTACTCGCTGGTCGAATCCGGACTCGGGGCTGTTGCGTGGGGGAGTCGACGGGCGGTGGGAAGGATGTGACTGGAAACGGCCGACCAGCGTGTCCGGCACGACGGCGGTATGACTCGTCGCCGCGGCGCAGGCTGCACAGGTGTCGGCCAGGCGCCAGGTGCGGCCGCCGCGGTCTCGGGTGAGGGCGAGCAGTACCGGCCCTGCGCATCCGCGGTGACGCGGATGCCAGCAGCAGCCCTGTGCCCGGCACTGGCAGGTGCGCAGATGTCCCGGCAGTACGTCGGTGCGGGCGTGGCAGGCCAGATGCGCCAGGGCGGCGGATCGCGCAGAGCTTGCCTTGAGGGGAGGGGTGTGGGCGGTGCAGTGCGGGCAGACGAGGCTTGGTCCGCCCGCCCGCGGGCGGAGCTCCACCGTCCAGATACGCCGCACCGCGGCATGCGCGTCGGCCAGCCTCATCGGCCTGTCGTCCTCCCATCTGTCCGTGCTGTGATGGCGGATGCCCTGCAAGAGGGCGTCCGGTACGGCCGCACCGTAGTGCAGAGTCCTGCACTGCGAACGTCACCCTTCCTCCAGGCAAATAGTGCAGAAGTCTGCACTGGCAGGGCAGGGTCCTGCACCGTCGGATGGTGGGGTGACGATCTTGCCGCCCGATCCCGACCTCGCCGCGCTGCGCGTAGAACTCGCGCGCCTGCGAGGTGAACGCGGCTGGACCTTCGACGAACTCGCCGACCGCAGCGGCCTGGCCCGGCGCACCCTCATCGACCTCGAACACGGCCGCACCACCGGCAGCATCACCACCTGGCACACCCTCGCCCACACCTTCGACGTGCCCATCGAGCAACTCCTTGGCGCGCTCTGCGACGACCACACCCCACCCGGGCCGAAGGCCACCTGAGCCCTTCCGCCGCCGGCCGCCCGCCGCGCACGAATCATCCGAACCGGCGAGCCGCACGCGAAAACCCGTACGTTCACTCGTGCGCTCGTTCGCCCCTGCTGGGCCGTTCGCAGGACAGTCCTCTCGCCGATTCAGCCACCACGGCGCGCCCCCTGGCATGGTCCCCGGCATGTGCCCCAACACTGCCCAGGCAGGCTGTCACTGGGACGGCAGCCCCCGCCACCGACGACACCCCCGCCCGCTGCGGGTGGCCGCGACCAGCCCCAGCCGCCTGCTGCGCGCCGGCCAGAGCAGCCGCTGCCGCCGATGCGGTAACCCCATCGACCTCTACCAGCGCGCCGACCAGCGCCCCATCGCCTTCCATCCCGCCGAACTGCCCGTCGCGCACGTTCCGGACGCCTGCCGCTGGCACCTCAGCAGCGGCTTCGCCCACCCCCACGGCGACGGCAGCCCCTGGTGCCGCATCCCCCACACCGTGCTCTGCCCAGGTAGCACGCCCACGGCCCGCATCGGCCTGCACCTTCAGGCCGTACGCCGCCACCTCGCCGTCCGAACCCGCCACCTCGCCGTCCGAACCCGCCACCTGATTAACACCGGCGCCTTCACCGCCGCCCCGCCCACCGATAACGCACCCGCTGTCAGCGCCTCCGAGCCCGCCCGCCCTATCGTGCAGATGCTCCTGAGCCGCTATCTCGCCGACAGCCCTCTCGAGCACATTCGCTGCGTGGCCCAGACTCGCCACCGCAACCGCTGCACGAATCCCGTCCTAGCTCCGACCCACCTCGACGGAGGAGTCTGGAGACTGCTGCCCGCCGAATCCGAAGGCGATCAACTCGCTCTGCTCGACACACAGATGGCCGTCTACGACCTCAGTCACCTGCCCTACACCGAACAGACGCGCTGGCGCACCCAGCGCTGCCCCGCACACCCCGCAACCGACGGTGCCGCCGATCTCGCTCTGGCCGGCTGGCAGATCTTCGACCCCCTCCTGCACGCGGCACACATCCGCACCCGCCTGCCCCACGCTCCGGCCAATCATCCCCGGAACGGGTGACGATGCCGCACCACGCCCTGGAAATCCTGCTGACCCGGCCCCTTGCCGCGGACGAACTCCGCCACGCTGCCCGTATCTGGCCGCTCGCGGCCAACCACGACGCCACCCGCCTGATGGCCCTCATGGGCGCCAAAACCCCGGACCGAGCCGCCCACCGCCTGCGCCGCCGCCTGAAAGCCGCCCGGCTTCCCATCGACGTGATCACCACCCACTATCCGGATGCCAACGGCCAGGTCCTGCTCAATGTCGCTTTTTCACCAGCAGCTCAGTCCGTCCTCGAGTGCGCAACGCGCCGCAGAGGACAGACACCGGAGCGCTTCGTTCAGGTGGCCCTCCACCGAGCCCTGGCCGAACACGCCGACCAGGAGGCCGACCGTCTCGATAAGGCAGTGCGCCAGCTCCTCGCCCACACCACCCCTGCGTACTTGTTGTCCGCCGTCGGACACGCGCTCACCCGGCTCCCCGAAGGACCCATGCCTTGAACCCCACCGACGAACAGACCGCAGCAGCCGACGCCTTCAACGCCGGCGACCACCTGGCCCTGCAAGCCGGCGCAGGGTCCGGGAAAACCACCACCCTCGCCCTGCTTGCCCGCACCACCAAACGCCGCGGCCGCTACCTCGCCTACAACCGGGCCATCGCGCAGGACGCGACCGCCCGCTTCCCGTCAAACGTCCAGTGCAGGACCGCCCACGCCCTCGCCTACGCTGCTGTCGGCCACCACTACGCCCGCCGCCTGAACGCACCCCGCCGCCCCGCCTGGCAGACCGGACACGCCCTCGGCATCACCAAAGACATCCGCATCGGCGACCGCGACCTGTCACAAAAGGCACTCTCCAACACCACCCTGCGCACCGTCGCTCGCTTCTGCCACACCGCCGACGAAGAGATCACACGCCACCACGTCCCGCACCTGCGCGGCCTGGAAGACAAAGACCTGCACGCCGAACTCGCCGCCCACATCGTCCCCTTCGCCCGCAAAGCCTGGGCGGACCTGCAAAACCCCGACGACGGCTGTGCCCGCTTTGACCACGACCACTACTTGAAAATCTGGGCCCTCACCGGTCCCAGACTCCCCGCGGACTTCCTCCTCCTGGACGAAGCCCAGGACACCAACCCCGTCGTCGAACAGGTCTTTCTCGACCAGCGCGGTCACGCCCAGCTGGTGATGGTCGGCGACTCGGCCCAGGCCATCTACCAGTGGCGCGGCGCCAAAGACGTCATGACCGGCTTCGATGGCACTCACCTTGCCCTGTCGCAGTCCTTCCGCTTCGGCCCCCAGCTCGCCCAGGAGGCCAACCGCTGGCTGCGCATCGCAGGCGCTCCTATCCGCCTGTCCGGCACGCCGACCGTGCCCACAGAACTCGGCCCCGTCGCCTGTCCTGACGCCGTCCTGTGCCGTACCAACGTCGGCGCCATGACCCAGGTCATGGCCCTGATTTCCGCGGAACGCCGGGTCGCTCTGGCCGGCGGAGGGGAAAGCCTGCGGGCCCTTGCACTGGCCGCCCGCGACCTGAAGGAAGGCCGCCGCACCAGCCACCCCGAACTTCTTCTCTTCCCAACCTGGGGAGAGCTGCAGGACTACGCTGCCCACGACCCGGCCGGACGCGACTTGCAGCCGCTGGTTGACCTCATCGACAAGCACGGCACTGACGCCATCCTCGAGGCGCTTTCTCGACTTGCTCCCGAGCAGCAGGCCGAGGTGACCGTCTCGACCGCGCACAAGGCCAAGGGGCGCGAATGGCCCTGCGTGACGATCGCAGATGACTTCACCCCGCCGAAGGACAGCGATCAAGAAGATGACAACGGATGCCCTGTTCCCGGACCGATCGATGACAGTGAGGCCCGCCTCGCCTACGTAGCCGTCACCCGCACCCGCCAGCGATTGGACATGGGTGGCCTGTCCTGGATCGACCACCACCCGGACGGAAACCTGGCCTGATGATGCACAGCCCGCATTGGGCGAATTTCCCGAACGACAGCGGTTCAACTCTTCTCATCGGGCGCGCCCTCTGGCCCAAATGAACTACTCGATCTTCCCGCTCTGCATCAGAGGTCTTCGTCTTCGATGGGTTCGGGTTCGCGGATGTAGGCGAGGTCGAGGACGTAGCGTTCGGTGACGGGGCAGTTGTTCCAGGCTTGGGTGAGCCAGCCGTCGGGGGAGTCGTCGGTGAGTTGGGTGAGGGTGGTGTCGTAGTAGTCGGCGGTGGCTTGGCGGTTGGTCCACCAGGCGTGGCCTTCGTAGACGCCGGGGCGGGGCAGGGTCATTTCGCCTGCGGGGCCGAGGCTGAGCTGGTTGATGACGAGGATGCCGGTCTCGGATTCGATGCTGATGTCGATGTGGCCTTCGGCGTCGGCGGGTGGGGTGGGTGGGGTGTCCCAGAGGCGGATGGTGACGTCGACGTCGATGTCGGGTTGGAGGCTGCGCAGGTACAGGTGGTAGCCGTTGCCGGCTACCACCTGTGTGCGGGCGGCTTTCATGGCGTCGTCGTCGCCGAGGTAGGCGTCCGCGTCGTAGATCTCCACGACGCGGCGGCCGGGTGTGGCCTTGCAGCTGTATTCGGCGAGGAGTGCCATGGGTGGCTTGCCTTTCCTGCTAGTTGGTGATCTTGACGTAGAAGGGGTCGCCGTCGAGCATGCGGTTGAGGGTGTACATCTCGTCGAGCCTGCGGCCGCCGGCCTCATTGTCGTCGCCCTCGATCAGGCGGACGGAGAACCGGTTGTCGCCCTTCGTGGATCCTTCCTTGGTGGAGGCGAAGGGGTACTCGTCACATTGAAGGTCAGTGCCGGCGTAGTTTCCCCACACCTTCTCGCATTCCTTGATCGAGCGGTCCCGGTTGGCCTTCTGTTTGTCCTTGTTGATCAGCCGGTGCAGGGGCTCTTTCGCGCCCGGGACAGTCTTGCCGGGCCAGGAGGGGAAGGTGCGCTCAGGGCGGTTCTGGGCGTCGTAGATGTGCAGTGCGCTTTCCTTGACCGCCGGGTCTTTCTGGCTCATGACGAGCTCCACCCGCGCCTGGGTGAAGACGGTGCCCTTGAACTTGCCGGCGACCTTCCCGGCGTAGTCGTAGCGGACGTTGGGGTGGTAGGCGTCAACGCCGTCGGTGTAGGGGGCGGCGTTGGGTGAGGCGACGCTCAGGTCCATGGACACGGTGGAGTAGACGCGCTGCTGGTTGCCCTGGTCGAACAGGGGTCCCTTGTCGGGGGAGGTGTAGGTGAGGCTCCACTGTGGTGTGCGGTCCCACTCGCCGAGCAGTTCGTCACGAGCGGCGGTCTGCGGCGCGGTCACCTGGGGATCGGGGTCGCTGCTGGAGGCGTCGATGCTGTGACGGAAGTGCTGGCCGACGCTCCATTTGGTGGCGTCCTCGGTGGGGGCGGCCTGCACGCGGATGTTCTCGATGCTGGCGACGTAGTCGACACGGCGGCTGCCGTCGTAGGAGAAGCCGAGGATCCACATGTCGAACCACAGCCGGCCTATGGCGGTGGTGCCGTTCTTGTCGCGCAGGACCAGATCGTAGGGCCGTTTCTGGCAGCTTTCGAAACGGGACTTGATCCAACCGGTCACGGTGTTGGCCTGCGTAGCGTGGGCGGCGCATTGCTGGCGCAGGTCCTGCTGGTCGTCCGGTGCGGCAACTGCGCGCGGCGCGGAAAGGTGCGAGCCGTGCTTGCGCGCGTAGTCGGCGAGCGGGATGGGATGGTCAAGTCCGCGCAGCTGCCCGGCGGGGACCGAGGAAGCGTCGACGAACGCGCCCGGCTCGGGGGCCTGTGCGGTGGCCGGTGCGGGACGGGCGGCGGTGGTGGCCGCGGTGAGCAGCATCAGGGCGGCAGCGGTGGCGGCGCCGCGGGCACAACGTGCCACTGCTGTACGGGTCTTCACCTGGAAACTCCTTGCGGGCATACCGGGCTGGGCGCCATCTGCTGCTGGGGCCGGGGGACAGCGGTCACGAGGCGTCGCACAGATCACCCCAGCAGGCATCCAGCAGCGCGCCCGTACGCGCGGAGTAGCGGGCGGTGAAGCCGTCGAAGCGCTGGTCGGTGCGCTGCAGCCCAGGTGTCGAACCGGTAGAGGTCACCGTCCAGGCAGCGTCGCTACCGGCGGCGCGAACGCGTGCCTTCGGTCCTGCGGGCGCGGTGGGCGGGGTGAGGGTGAGCGTGTCGGCGGGGACTTCGAAGGCGGCCGCGGCCTGGGCGCGGATGTCGGCGGCCCAAACGACGGCGCTGCCCGTGGTGTCCTCAAGGCCGCTACTGGCAGGCGGCAAGGCCGCGGCATTGCAGACCCGGACGGTAACCACGCAGTCGGCGAGGCCGGGCACGGTCGCCAGGCAGCTGTCCGGGTCGTTTTCCAGGCAGCTCTGAAGAGCCTGCTGGTCCACGCCGTTGAACGTGCCGGTAAGGCTGTCGACGCCCGAGCGGCGGGCCGGGGCGGGAGACGTCGCATCCGTTGAGGCGAGGGCGGCTGCCTGCCGACGGGGCTTGGAGACCGTCCACTGCATGAAGTTCGTGGCATCGGCGAGCTTGGTAGTGAAGCAGCTCGGCGGCTTGTAAGTGGCGCTGCACGCGGGAAGCGTGACGGACTTGGCCACGTTGCGGGTGGCCACCTGCTTCCACGCCTTGTTCTCGCCCATGAACTGCATCCGGTCCGCGATCGACGGGATGTTGATGTAAGTGGGGCCGGTCACCTCCAGGCCGACGTCGATGCGGTTGGGATTACCCCGCGGCACCTTGAGCTGGCTGGTGGTGGAGCCCACCTTGTTGAAGTCGTACAGCACGTCCCACTGGTTGCCGCTGTCCTGGCGGACGGTCATGTAGGTGTGGTTGCGGTTGTCCGGCTTGGTCGGGTTCACGCCGGCCGTGATCGCCTTCGTGCGTCCTCCGCTGGTGGTCAGTTCCGACCAGCGCGGCCCGTAGGTGGACGTGGTCTTGCCTGTCTTCTGCGCGTACAGGCCGATCTCAATGTTGGCGGCGAGCGGGCTGCTTTCGGTGTTCGGCGTGACCCGCAAGTAGTTGGACGCCTGCACCGTTGCGCTGCCGGTGTCGGTCTGGTCGAAGGTGATCGGCACGTTGCGCCAGGTCGCGAAGCCGCCGATCATCGGCTCACCCGGCTGGCTGCAGGTCATGGCCCAGAAGGTGATGCGTGCGTTGTAGAGGATGCCGCAGGCATCGTTGGGCGGAGCAGCACTGGCCGGCGGCACCGTGCCGAGAATGGTGAGTGCGGTGGCTCCAGCGCACGCCAAAGCCAAGAATCTCGCGCGTGAACGCGACAAGGTTCCCCCAAGAAACGATCAAGTGTGGTCACCGGGGAAACTACCGCCACACCCTCAACGCCTATCCGCTCATAGGATGAGTTGGCTCGATATCCACGCGTGATCCCCGTCACCCCAGCAGTGCGATGCCACGCGACGTCCGTGCCCCTTCGCGCCGGACCCGGCGCGGTAGTACCGCAGCCAGGTAGGGGAGTATCTGCTCAGCTACCACCTGCTCGTGAGAGGTCGTCATGCATTCCATGCGCTACGCCGTGCCGTCTGTCCTGTTCGCCTGTGTGGTGCTGGCTGGCTGCTCCCCTGCCTCATCGGGCAGTGGCTCGGGCTCGTCTGGAGGAGAGAGCCCGGCGGCTGGCGCCTCGGCGGCGGCGTCGGCGAGCGACGCGTCGGTGCATACGATCCCCATCGGGGCCGGCCCGCAGTCGACGTACTCCGTCCAGCAGCAGCCTCCGGCGGGCAGTTGCCACTACCGGTATGAGAAGGGCGAGCCGCTTCCGGACCCGAAGTGCACTCCGGGCGCGACCTCACCGGCCGTCACCCAGGCCAACCTGAAGTCGACGATCTGCCGCAAGGGCGGCTACACGAAGGGAATCCGGCCGCCCGTCTCGGTCACGAGCAAGGAGAAGAAGCTGAATGCGGCTTCCTACGGCTACACCGGCCGTCTGGGGGACGCCGAGTATGATCATCTTCTGAGCCTTCAGCTTGGCGGCGACCCCAACGATCCCAGGAACCTCTGGGTAGAGCCGGCTGACCCCGGTCACCAGTCCGGTGGCGGGATCAACAACAGGAAGGACCCGGTGGAGACGAAGCTGCACACGGCGGTCTGCGACGGCAAGGTCACCCTCGCTGCTGCCCAGCAGGCCATCGCCACCGATTGGACCACTGCGTTGTCCAAGCTGGGCCTGAGCTGACCCGCCGGGCGAGCCGAACACCACCGTGCTCCGACCTCTGTTGCAATCGTGCGGGCGGGGCTGCCCGGGAGCGCTGACGGGTGGCGAAGAAGCGGATCGGCGTGCTCAAGGCGAGCAGGCATTGGCGTGAGTCCTGAACGGCTTCAGGTCCCCATGGGGGCGGTGGTCGCGAGCATAAGCCAGTAGCTCGTCGTCGCCATGGCCGACCGGCCACCGGTTCGCCGACCGCACCTGCACCACGCACGCCACCGTCCACGCACTGCTGGAAGCGGGACACAGCTGCCGCACAATCCAGCGGCAGCTCCGCGTGACTACTGAGGTTTTCGGCCTAGGGTGACGGTGATCTCGCTGGTGGGTGTATCCCTGGGGGATGCGGTATCCCGATGGGGGTGGCCTCACCGCGG
>NZ_JBIWIM010000042.1:0-6889 GCF_044764595.1 Streptomyces sp. NPDC093984
ACGGCGGCATCGCAGTCGAACGCGGCGACGCCCGCGAAGTCCTGGCCAACCCGCGCGAGAAACGAACCCAGGCATTCCTCGAAAGGGTGCTGTAGCAGGGCACGGACCTGCGGCAGCGGTTCGGCAGCGCGCCCGGCCCGGCTCTTGCTCCGGTCAACGCCGTCGCCTTCGGCGAGCTTGCGGGCTTGGCCGGGGTGACGCCGATGCTGTGACGAGTGGCCCATGTCCAGGCCGCGGGCGGCGAGCTGGCCGATGCGGATCGAATGCTCGCCCCCGGGTCCGGGGTGGCCTGATAGCCGAGTCCGGTGAGGGCTTGGGCCAAGGGCCTGGATCGCTCCGTCGCGGTCAGCGTCCGTGTCCACCGTACCGACAAGGCCGACGCGCAAATTCTGGTCCAGCTACTGGCCACAGACTTCCTGTTGGGCAGGTGGCTGGCGGACGAGCGCACCTGGATGCTGCGCAGGGTGACCATGCGGCGCGCTCATTGATGCGTCAGTGCATATGCGCGAAGAACCAGATTCACTCCATGCTCCACCGCAACCTGCTGCCCGCCCGTCTCTGACCTGCGCGGCAACACGGTCCAGATCAGCCCGCCTTTCATCTCCACCAACGACGAGTTCCGGCAGCCTATGGCCGCCATCGACACCGTCCTATCCGCCCAGGAAGCCAAGTGACCACCATGAGCACCCTCCCCGACGCCGACCCCACTGTCCTCGCCGACTCCGACAAGGTCCTGGCCAACCTTCACCTCGCCGTTCCGGGCGTGGCCCGCACCTTCGACGTCCACGATCCGGCAACCGGCCAGGTGATCGCCCAGGTCCCCGACTTCAACGCGCACCAGTCCCTCGACGCCGTCGCCCGCGCCGATGAAGCCGGCCGTTCCTGGGGCGCCACCAACACCCGGCACCGCGCCGACAGCCTGCACGCGTGGTACGACCTGATCCTCAGCAACGCCGAGATGATCGCCCTGCTCATCACCCGCGAGATGGGCAAGCCGCTCGCCGAGGCCCACGCCGAAATCTCCTACGGGGCCGACTTCGTCCGCTGGTACGCCGAGGAAGCGGTACGCCCTGGCGGAGACCTTCGCGACGCTCCGGCCGGCGGGGCCCGTCTGCTCAGCCGACGCGCGCCGGTGGGGTTGTCGGTCCTGATCACCCCGTGGAACTTCCCGCTCGCCATGGCCACCCGCAAGATAGCTCCGGCGCTCGCCGCCGGCTGTCCCGTGGTCATCAAGCCCGCGCCCAACACCCCCCTGACCACGATCTTCGCGGTCCAACTCGCGGTCGCAGCCGGTGTGCCCGAAGACCTGGTGCAGGTCGTGACCACGACCGACGCCCCCGCCTTCAGCACCGCTGTTCTGGCCGATCCGCGGGTGCGCAAGGTGTCCTTCACCGGATCGACCGCGGTCGGCAAGGTCCTGCTGCGTCTGGCTGCGGACAACGTGCTGAAGAGTTCCATGGAACTGGGCGGCAACGCCCCGCTGCTGGTCTTCGACGATGCCGACCTGGAGCGGGCAGTCGACGGGGCGTTCGCCGCCAAGATGCGCAACGGCGGCCAGTCGTGCATCGCCGCCAACCGCATCTTCGTCCAGGACGGCATCGCCGACGCTTTCGTCGACGCCCTCACCGAGCGACTGGCCGCCGTGAAGGTCGGCAACGGACTCGCCCCCGGTGTGGGACTCGGCCCGGTGATCGACTACAACGCCGTGACGAGACTCACCGGCCTCGTCGAGGACGCGACCTCCCGCGGCGCACACCTACTCACCGGCGGCTCGGCTCCCAGCCACCCCGGCTCGTTCTTCACACCGACGCTCCTGGACCACGTACCGGCTGACGCCGACCTCGCCCACACCGAGATCTTCGGACCGGTCGCCGCCATCCAGCGCTTCTCCCGCCAGGACGAGGCCATCGCCCGGGCCAACGACACCGAGTACGGCCTGGCGGGCTACGTCTTCACCGAGAACCTCGACCGCGCCTTCAACGTGGCCGACCAACTGGCCACCGGCCTGGTCGGCATCAACCAGGGCGTCCCCTCGAACGCGGCCGCACCGTTCGGCGGGGTCAAGCAGTCCGGCCTCGGACGCGAGGGCAGCAGTGAAGGACTCGAGGAGTACCAGGAGATCCGCTACTACAACCTCGCACTGCGCCCCACCAATTGACCCGTATACAGCCAACACGCCTGACGATGCGGCTTGTGCCGACGCCGTTGAGCAAAGCGGAGAACACCAAACTCAAGCTGCCGAAGGAGTGTTCGGGCGGGAGCGGATCGCGGTCCGGAAGATCATCAACGGCATGGTTTACAAGATCCGCACCGGACCCGGTCCCACCGGCTGGCACTCCCCCGCACTCGGTGAACCCGCCCACGACCCCGGCACCGGCCTCCCCCGCCGACCCGGTCCACCCCCCAGAAGGAGCCGGCACCGGGCAAGGACCCGACCCGGCGTCCCCGGCCACCACGACAGGACGATGACCTGACCTCGGCGGCCGCGCTTCGCGGTTCAGTGGGTGAAGGCGACGGATGCCGCGAGATCCTTCTGGGTTTCGAGTGCGGTGAGACGTTCGGTGAGTGCGGCGTGGACTGTCGGCGTCGCCTGAATCGTGACCCTCTGGCGGCGCTTGGGTTCTAAGGTGGATTCGCATGATCGTCGCAACGTTGCAGGCTCAGAATGCCAGAGCCGCGGCGAACGCTTGAGCGGGGGTCTGCCAACTCAGTGTTTTGCGGGGTCGGTTGTTCAGCCTGTGCTCGATGGTGCGTAGCTCGTCGGCGGTGTGCAGGGACAGGTTGGTGCGTTTGGGCAGGTACTGCCGGATCAAGCCGTTCGTGTTCTCATTCGTCCCTCGCTCCCAGGGACTCCCGGGACGTGCGAAGAAGATCCCGTCCGTGAAGTAGGGCGCGAGTTCGTGATGGCGGGCCATCTCGGAACCCTGGTCCCAGGTGAGACTCAGGCGCGCTCGTTCCGGCAACGAGCTGAGGGTTGCGATGAGAGCGTCACGCAACTGGCCGGCCGAGTGCCCCTCGGGCAGCGGGACCAGGCGGAGATAGCGGGTTCGTCGATCGACGAGCGTGGCGACGGCGGACTGGCTGCGGGCGCCCACGACGAGGTCGCCCTCCCAGTCGCCGAGACGCTCGCGCAGCTCGATGATCGGTGGCCGCCGGTCGATGAGGACGGCGGGTGCAACGAATCGGGGCATGCGCTGATCAGGTCGGCGGCGCTGCTTTCTCAGCGGCCGGCCGGTGCGGAGTTTCCTGGTCAGGGTCCTGCTCAAGCCGCCCTTGGCACCTTGGTAGAGCGCTCGGTAGATGGTCTCGTGACACAGATGCCGCTCGGGGCGATCAGGCCAGCGGGTCCTGAGATGGGCGGCGATCTGCTCCGGGCTCCACTCCAGGTCCAGCTTGGACTGCACCTCGGCTCTGAGCTCGGCATCCGTGGACAGCTTGGAGCGTCGGGGACGTCCGGCCCGTTCGCGGCCGCGGTGGTGGGCCAGGTCTGCGTCGTATCTGCCGTAGTCGTGCGGACGGCTGTTGCGCCGCAACTCCCGGCTGACCGTCGACGGTGCCCGCCCGAGCAGGTCGGCTATCTCCCGGATCGGCAGGCCGCGGCCACGCAATGAGGCGATCCTGCGACGCTCCAGCAGCGACAAGTACCGGCCCGAACGCGAGGCCTCCGGGAGATAGTCCGGTTGCAGGCCCCCGTTCTCCGCCCGCCATCGGTAGCCCGTCTTGCGCCCGATCCCAAGGCGCCTGCACGCCTCGACGCTGCCCACCCCGGCTGCCAGAAGGCGCCAGTACTCGGCCTCGAGTTCCAGCCTGCGCTTGCGTCCCCGCCTCGCCATCAACACTCCACAATGATCAAGGAATGTTGCGACAAGCGTTAGAACCCAAGCGTCGCTACTGGTCCACTTTTCAGCCGTCGCCGACAGTGGACGGCGTTGTAGGTGTCGGAACCGAGGGCTTTGGTCCGTGACCACTCCGGCTCTCACCGGCATTTGGGAGCTGGCGCCGCACAGCCGGGACCCGCGCGACCTGCCGGGACAGCCCTGGGGCGGCGTGGAGCGGGGAGAACTTCCTCACCTGGTACACGCACGCCGACACGAGGGAGCGGCTGAACTGGCTGCGGTTACCGGTCCTGGACAAGGTATGGAACACCACGGGCAGCCGCAAGGGCGGGTTCATCCAGGAAGCGACGGGGTGGAAGCCGTCGGCGCTCCAGCCGACGATGAACGTGGTCGAGATCGGGCGAGCAGCAGGGCTGTGGGTGCCAGACCTCAACTGAAGCGGGCAGCCAGCGGGGCGACGACAGCCCCAAGCAGCCGTCGGTCGCGCCCGGGCGGCCCGCTCCGCGTAGCGGGTGGTGTGATCGAAATTCCCTCAGGCCGGCACAGCACGCGCAGGAGGGCCACCTGCTGACTTCGGGGTGGCCCTCGGCCCGGCGCCGATGCCGCTCAGTGGAGACGGGTGGCTTCGGTCGCAGTAGCGTGCGCGCTCAGTGCACCCGGAACCAGTGCTCCCACGGCATCTCGTGGTGGGTCGAGAGCACCCACGCATGGAAGATCTCCCATGCGATCAGGAAGAGGAGGCCCCAGAAGGCCGCCCAGAGGATTTCTTCCCGGTGTCGGTGCCAGTAGCTGGACTGCTCGCGCTCCAGAGGGAGCGGCTTTTTGAGGTCGAATGCGGCGGCGGGCCCCTGGAGCTCATCAGCCCACGCGGCGAGCAGTTCCCCGGGAAGCTGCTTGAGGATGCTGCCGAACACGTAGCCGTAGGACATCTGCTGTTCCTTGCGCAAGGACAGCATCTCCAGGCACTCACGCAGCCACGTCCTGCGTGTGGCGACCGGGAAGAGCGCACTGGGAACGGCGAGGAAGGCCACCCCGATCAGGGTGCGCAGCGGCGCGCCCCACCGCCACACCTTCCTTAGCGCACCACCGAGTTCGCGGACCAACTTGATGAAATCCTGGAACGACTCGGCGATTCGCTGGAAGCCGCCCGCGGCCAGGAGCACGGGCAGCCACCCGCCGTTCCGGCCGGTCGTCTGCATGTACAGCCCGAAGATGGAGACCGTGACCCAGATGGCCCACTCGATCAGCTTCCGCAGGTCGAGGGTGACCTGGGTCCCGCCTTCAGGCTTGTCCCGGTTCGTCACTTCTTCCTCCGGAAGCGGAGTCGGGACTCGGTAGCAGGCGCCGGGTCGAGGCTGGGTGCGGGGTTGGAGCGAGGTGAAGTGGCGCGTCGACGGGCGTCGATCTCGGCGAGGCGCTGGCGGATCGCGCCGACGGCTTCTGGGTTGACTCGGTAGTAGATACGGGGCGGTCGGCCTTCGGTGGCGGGCGCTTCCGGGTCCTCCTCGCGAGTGAGGAGCCAGTGAGCGTCAGTCATCCGCCGGAAGACGGGGTAGACGGTCCCCGGTCCGTAGCCGGTGGCCTTGGCGGCCTCAAGGCCGTAGCTCTCGGCCTCTGGGTCCTGGGCGTAGCGTTCCAACAGGTAGCGGGCGAGGTCTTCTGCCGCTCTGGTGAACCTCAGCATGCAGCCACGGTACCCCCTATATCGTCTAAGGCATAGGGTCTTGTTGCTCAGCGGCCAGGTCCCATCTTCACGACCTGTTCCGCCGCTGGCAGCGGGACGGCACCTGGCAGCGGATCTTCACCGAGTTGCAGGCCCGGGCCGACGCCCAGGGCCTGATCACCTGGGATCTCAACGTGGACTCCACGGTGTGCCGGGCTCACCAGCACGCCGCCGGGGCGAGGAAAAGGGGGGCCTGCAAAAGGAGCCGCCCGGCGGCATCGCCACCGAGCCGGACGACCACGGCCTGGGCCGCTCTCGCGGCGGCCTGACCACCAAGCTCCACCTGGCCACCGAGCAAGGACAGAAGCCCATGTCGGTCGTGGTCACCGCTGGGCAGCGCGGAGACTCCCCGCAGTTCGAGCCCGTCCTGGAGAAGGTCCGCGTGCACCGCATCGGGCCGGGCAGGCCCCGCACCCGGCCCGATCGTGTGCGCGCCGACAAGGCGTACGCCTCCCGGAAGAACCGCGCCTACCTGCGGCGGCGCGGGATCCGCTGCACCATCCCGGACAAGGCCGACCAAGCTTGCAACCGCAAGAAGCTCGGATCAAAAGGCGGCAGGCCGCCCAAGTTCGACCCGGAGGACTACAAGGCCCGGCACGCGGTCGAGTGCGGCATCAATCGCCTCAAGCGACACCGCGCTGTGGCTACGAGGTACGACAAGCTCGCGGTCCGCTACGAGGCGACCGTCCTCGTCGCGGCCATCAACGAGTGGCTGTGACCAGCACTCATCCGAAACCGGCCAGGGCCGCGGAAGCATCAGGAAGTCATGACGGCTCGGTCGGATTCGCTGCGCAGAACGCAGAATTCGTTGCCTTCGGGATCAGCAAGGACCGCCCAGCCAGAGCCATCGGGATTCCGGCGATCGATGACAAGGGTGGCACCGAGGCCCAGCAGCCGTTGCACCTCCTGCTCACGCGAGGTCTCTGGGCGCAGACACAGATGGATCCGGTTCTTGATCGTCTTAGCCTCGGGCACCTGGTTGAAGTACAGCACTGGGCCTTCCACCAGCAGCACCTGAACCTCCGGATCACCCGGCTTGTCCTCCGGATGCAGCGGACATCCGGTCACTCTGCTCCAGAACTGGGCCAGCTCGTAGGCATCCGCACAGTCAATCGCCACGTTCTGCAATACCGACACCATGTGCGCAAGCCTTCCTGATTTCCACTCCAGACGCCACCGAGTTGCACTCGCTCCTCGCGCACACAGCCGGGCACATGGCAGCTCTTTCGATACACGCCCTAGCTTGATCTTTAACCTCCGGCGTCGAATGGTGCGTCGAACTTGATCACTCGGTCCGGTAACTGCCGTACGCAGAAGCGGCCTTCGTCTG
>NZ_JBIWIM010000043.1:0-5856 GCF_044764595.1 Streptomyces sp. NPDC093984
ACCCGCCCCACGTCTTTCCGTGCCGCCCTGCTGGATGGTGCAGCACGATCGGACCGGACGAGGTGCGGTGCCCCGCCCTTCACCGCCCATTAGATCTTGAAGGCCGCGGCGAGTTTCTTCGCGGCCGAGCTCGACCGGCCACACACGCGCTCGTGAGTTTCATCGACGAGTACCGGGACCGCTTCGGCGGTGTCGAGCCGATCTGCCGCGTGCTGACCGAGCACGACTGCAAGATCGGCCCCGTCCACCTACTACGCGTTCAAGAAGCGCCAGGCCGCCCCGTCGGCCCGGCAGCTGCGGGACGCCGAACTCAAGGAGCCGATCCGCAAGGTCTACGACACCACTTCCGTGTCTACGGGGCCCGGAAGGTCTGGCGGGAGCTGAACCGGCAGGGGCACGCGGTGGCCCGGTGCACCGTTGAGCGGCTGATGCGCGAGCTGGGGATCGCCGGCACGGTCCGCGGCAAGCGTGTGATCACCACGATCCCGGACGCGAGCGCGGAGCGAGCCCCGGACCTTTTGGACCGCGACTTTGTCGCAAGGGCGCCGAACCGCTGCTGGGTCGCCGACTTCACCCACGTGAAGACCTTCTCCGGGGTCGTCTACATCGCGTTCGTCGTGGACACCTTCTCCTGCCGGATCGTCGGCTGGTCCGCCGCCGTCACCAAGGAGACCCGGCTCGTCCTGGACGCTCTGGACATGGCCCTGTGGCAGCGCGAGCGGGACGGAATCCCGCACAGCCAGGGCGAGTTGATACACCACTCCGATAGTGAGTATGTGAACTACCGGATGTCCCGGGCCTCTTGACCCGCACAGCGATGGACGCGCCAGGATGCCGGTGCCGGGATGCTCTCGCGGCCTCCTGACCCGCACTCCGATCGACGGCGCTGTCCTTCCTCGGACTTGTCGGTGGCCCGGGAGCATCCCGGCGAGGCGCTCGCCTCGCCGACGGGAGTGACTTAAGGAGAGCCTGGCCAAGGTCCCATCACTGTCTTGTCCGCCGCCTCGGTGACCGCGCGCCGACCCACCGTGCTCTCGTCCGCGACATGGCCAGCATCCCACCCCTCTCCCGCGTCGTCATCGGCGGCGTGGACACCCACAAAGACCTGCACGTCGCCGCCGTGGTCGACACCGACGACCACGTCCTGGACACCCAGGCGTTCTCCACCACCCGAGCCGGCTACCGCGCCCTGCTCGCCTGGATGCGCACCTTCGGCGACGTCCGCCGCATCGGCATCGAAGGCACCGGCTCCTACGGCGCCGGACTCCTGCGTCATCTGCAGCAGGCCGGCATCGAGATCCTCGAGGTCAACCGGCCCGACCGCTCTGACCGGCGCCGACGCGGCAAGGACGACACCCTCGACGCCGAGAACGCCGCCCACGCTGCGTTGGCCGGCAACCGCGTGATCACTCCCAAGACCCGCACCGGCATGGTGGAGTCCTTGCGCGTGCTGCGGATCGCCCGCTCCACAGCCGTCAAGGCCCGCCGCGTCGCCCTGCAGATGCTGCGCTGCCAGATCATCTCGGCGCCCGAAGAACTCCGTGATCAGGTACGGAACCTGACGCGGATGCAGCTCATCCGCACCTGCGCCGCCTGGCGGCCGGACGAGAGCGCCTTCCGTGACCCCGTCTCAGCCACCCGTATTGCGATCAAGTCCCTGGCCCGCCGCTACCTTGAACTCAACGACGAGGTTGCTGATCTCGACGCGATGATCGAGCCTCTGGTCCGTGAGCTGGCACCCTCGCTGTTGGAGCGGACCGGTTTCGGGATCGAGAACACCGCCCAGCTCCTGGTCACCTGTGGCGACAACCCTCAACGGGTCACCGACGAGGCCCGTTTTGCCAAACTCTGCGGCGTCGCTCCGCTGCCGGCCTCCTCCGGGAAGGTCCAGCGGCACCGGCTCAACCGCGGTGGCGACCGCCAGGCCAACTCCGCTCTCCACATGGCCGTGGTCTGCCGCCTGCACTACGACGAGGCCACCCAGAAGTACCTCAAACGCCGCACCAGCGAGAGCAAGTCGAAGATGGAGATCATCCGTTGTCTCAAGCGCTACGTCGCCCGCGAGGCTTATTACCTGATCAAGCAGGACAGCACCCCGAACAGGTCAGTCCAGAGAGGTTGACATTCAGGAGAGCGTCGCCGGGTCGCAGTACACATCGTTCGCGCTGGCCGAGCATCTGGACAAGGCAGGGATCGCCGCGTCGATCGGCTCGGTCGGCGACGCCTACGACAACGCGCTGATGGAGTCCACGATCGGCCTGTTCAAGACCGAGTTGATCAAGCCTGGCCGTCCCTGGAGGACGCTCTCCCAGGTTGAGCTGGCCACCGCGGAGTGGGTCGACTGGTAGTGCCACCGCCGACTTCACGGTGAGATCGGGCACGTCCCGCCCGTCGAATACGAGACCAACTACTACCGAGAAGCCACGAAACCCCAGGTCACAGTCACAGCCTAGAGTCTCGATCAAACCCGGAACGGTTCAGAGGCGGAGGCGTTCAGATTCTTGTAGAAGGCGAGCTTGCCGCGGCCGAATCCCACAAAGAGCCAGAAGATTCCCAGTGGGGCGGTGTTCTGGAGCATGGAGCGCACCTCTGCCTTGTCCCAGGGCTCATCACCGACCTGGGTCACGATGAAGGCAGGGTCTGCAGCTCCGCTTTCCTGATAGTGGTTGACGGCACGGCGCATCGCGTCGGCGACGTTGCCCCAGCCCCAGTCGACCTGGGTGTGCAGCTGGCCGATACGGCCGCGGTAGTTGTCCAGCCTGATCTCTTCCAAGAACGGCTCTCGTCCACTGGAGAAGATCACAGGCACTGTGCCGTCGTCGTCGAGATTGGCCGACAGGGCCAGGACGCGCTCGGCGAACGCCTGCACGGCGAACGACTCGTAGAGCTCTTCCATGTGCCAGTCGTGGTCCAAGATCAAGTAGACAGCAGCCCGCCGTCCCATGATCCCTCGATCTGCGAGAGCCTGGCCGGCCTGTCGCGCCGGGGCCAGCAGGCCGGGAGCTCGTCGCTCCACCTTGGTCAGGTCCACCGCAGCGGCCGTGGGACTGCGTACCTGCGCACTAGGAAGCGGCTCAGCAGAGGGCTCGGGATCGACATCGACGCCGTAGTCAGTCGCCAGTCCTGCAAGGCCGGAGGCGTAGCCCTGCCCGACGGCCCGGATCTTCCAGCCGTCACCGCGGCGGTACAGCTCCGCCAGGACCACGACTGTCTCCCCCGATGTGAAGTCCGGCGCGGTGAACGATGCAGACGTAGCGCCGCTCTGGGCAATCGTCAGCTGCGGCGCCCGGGTGAAGATGGCGCCTGGCTGCAACGGGTCAGCGCTCACCACAACAACTACCCGGTGCACGTCTGCCGGCAGACCGGGGAGGTCCGCAGTGACAACTGCGCCCTGAACGGACACACCGTCTTGTACCGGATGGTTGTAGAAGACCAGGTCGTGATCGCCGCGAACCTTGCCATCAGGGCCGAGGAGCAGCGCGGAGACATCGGCCGAGAGCCCCTGTACGGACACCGACAGCACCGTCCGCGCAGCGGCCAGCGCCACGTTCTCCCCCTTACGCAGCGACGTCGTTCTCATCCCGCCTCCTTGATCCTGGACAAGAAACGGTAGTCACGGGTGTGCGCGTCTGCTGCCCCTTCGGTGTATGTGGCATGCGGGTTCTTCCAGCCGTGTCTGTATGGGTGCAGACGGCGATCAGCGCGGAGGTGTGATCGGTGCCAGCGTGCCCAGGGTTCAAGTGCCCGGGCCGCGAGGCACCGGATGAGGGCAACGGTGGCCGTGCGGGGGCAGACCCTGCAGGCCGGGATGTCCCAAGCTCTGGGTGTAGCGGGAGGCCGCCTGGACGCTGAGACGGAACACCCCCGCGTCGGCGGGGAGGACCCGCCGACGACCGCCTTCCACATCTTCGAGATCGGAACACCCCCGCGTCGGCGGGGAGGACTTCGCCACCCACTCGCGGGTGAAGCCGGTCAGCGGAACACCCCCGCGTCGGCGGGGAGGACGTGCCGTTACCGGTGAGGATCTCGCGATCCATCGGAACACCCCCGCGTCGGCGGGGAGGACATCAGATCGAAGGTGAACGGGCCGCTCATGGGCGGAACACCCCCGCGTCGGCGGGGAGGACTACTCGGTCTTGTAGATGCCGATACCGATGGTCGGAACACCCCCGCGTCGGCGGGGAGGACCTCTGCTCCAGGCCCCAGAACTTCTCCAAGGGCGGAACACCCCCGCGTCGGCGGGGAGGACGTCCCCGACGGCCGCCGAACAGGTCGCGGTGGCGGAACACCCCCGCGTCGGCGGGGAGGACACCCACGAAGACGGCCGCACCCGCATCATCGGCGGAACACCCCCGCGTCGGCGGGGAGGACCACCGCATCAGCCAACGCGCCCTGAGATGGCGCGGAACACCCCCGCGTCGGCGGGGAGGACAGCAGCGGCGATACGCCCGTGAGTCCCTGGAGCGGAACACCCCCGCGTCGGCGGGGAGGACTGGCCCTGCTCCTTCGAGGAGATCCCCGCGGCCGGAACACCCCCGCGTCGGCGGGGAGGACCGCATGCTCGGCGACACCGCAAGCACTCCTGACGGAACACCCCCGCGTCGGCGGGGAGGACCCGTCCCAGTCCATGTGGCCGTCGGCGGTGGGCGGAACACCCCCGCGTCGGCGGGGAGGACCAGCTTCAGCGTGCCCTTGCCGCCCTGCTCCGCGGAACACCCCCGCGTCGGCGGGGAGGACTCCCCGTACTGGCGGCCGCGCCCCGCAGCCTGCGGAACACCCCCGCGTCGGCGGGGAGGACGCGCACGATGGTGTCGAGCAGGGCGTTGCGCACGGAACACCCCCGCGTCGGCGGGGAGGACGTGAAGATCGGGGAGACCTTGCCGAGAGCGGGCGGAACACCCCCGCGTCGGCGGGGAGGACAGAATCCACACACCCATCGGGAGCGGGCCGAGCGGAACACCCCCGCGTCGGCGGGGAGGACGTCCGCCTGGCCGTAGGTGAGCGGGTCAAGGCCGGAACACCCCCGCGTCGGCGGGGAGGACACCAGCGCGGCCTGGTCCGCCTGCTGCTGCCACGGAACACCCCCGCGTCGGCGGGGAGGACGGCAACCGGTTCGCCGTCGGCTCCGCCCGCACCGGAACACCCCCGCGTCGGCGGGGAGGACCTCCCATCGAGAAGAAGCTGTCCGTCTTGATGCGGAACACCCCCGCGTCGGCGGGGAGGACTTCGGCTCCTACGCGGGCGTCGGCGTCTTCGACGGAACACCCCCGCGTCGGCGGGGAGGACGGCGGCGATCGACCTGACCCCCTGGGGCATCCCGGAACACCCCCGCGTCGGCGGGGAGGACTGATCGCTGTACTGGTGGAACAGCCAGTCGGCCGGAACACCCCCGCGTCGGCGGGGAGGACCCGGACGACTTCAGGCCCGAGGGAACCGCGAGCGGAACACCCCCGCGTCGGCGGGGAGGACGGGGCGTGCCCGGGACCACGGCGACGGTGTGGCGGAACACCCCCGCGTCGGCGGGGAGGACTGTCCGCCAAGACACACAAGGCACTCATGGACCGGAACACCCCCGCGTCGGCGGGGAGGACGCACCCATCACGACGACGAGCACCGACGTGTACGGAACACCCCCGCGTCGGCGGGGAGGACTTGCTCGCGCCATTCGCGGTAAAGCGAACGGCCGGAACACCCCCGCGTCGGCGGGGAGGACACTTCCTGACCTGCACCTCAAGGGTCGCTTTGCGGCCTCTTTACCTTCGGTAGTCCTGTCATGCGGATGAGGGTAAGGCCTTCGAAGTCGATGGGGATGCGGCGGCGGGTGCCGGCGGTGCGGATGGCGTAGCCCTGTTCGGT
>NZ_JBIWIM010000044.1:0-4842 GCF_044764595.1 Streptomyces sp. NPDC093984
GCCCCGGGACCGTCCGAGTCCCTCGTCGGGGCGGTGCTGCCGGGGCGTCGTCCTTTTTTCGGAACGCGGGGTGCTTTCCTGCGAGCCCCGGCGGCGTGCTGGTGAGCACGGCAGGAGGTGGAGTCCACGCTCACCATGCTCCAGTCGATCCGGTCTTCTGCGTCCGCGTCGGCCTGCACGGCCCGCAGGATTCGGTCCCAGGTGCCGTCCGCCGACCAGCGTCTGTGCCGCTCGTAGACCGTCTTCCAGCTACCGAACCGGGTTGGTAGATCCCGCCACGGGATACCCGTCCGCTGGCGGAAGAGGATCCCGTTGATGACTTTGCGGTGGCTCGTCCAACGCCCGCCCCGCTGCCCCGTCGAGGGCAGATGGGGCTTCAGACGCGCCCACTCCGCGTTCGTCAGATCACCTCGTCCCATGACCGTGAACACGGCCACCAGGACGACACCGCTCAATCAGTGATCCGCCGGACAGGGCCTAGGGAACCCCACCTCGACTCTCCTCCCGACCACCACTCAGGACGCCCTTCGCACGAGCTGTTGGTGAGTCGGTCCGGGGGCAGGCCTGCCGTCTCCTGCCTGGCCCTCATACGGGACGCACACGCTGATGCGCGCCCTGCGCCCATGGGGATGGCACCAACGATGGCTCTCGGGGGAGTCGTCCACCAAATCAGCAACTCCCCCGAGTACGTGGTCGGCTGGTTCACCAGCTCTGGCGCGGACGCGTACTTGGCCATTGCCGCCACGCTCCAGGGCAAGCGGACCCGGCTGGGGAAGCCCGGGTCCGCCGTCCGCGCCGTTGCCGCTTCCACCGCCGGCCAACTCTCTTCGTACTCGCGCCCACCCTCTGGCCTCTCTCCGGGGGTGGGGCCGTCGAGCCCTGCCTCGACCAGGCAGGGGAACCTCTCAACTAGAAACGGGGAAGCTGTCTCTTGAGACGCAGAAAAAGAGCACACCTGCCCATAGCTGCCTTGGCCGCCTGCGCGGCCTTAACCGGCGGACTGCTGCAGGCAGTGCCCGCCGCTGCCGCGCCGACACCCAACCCCGACCACAGCAATAACGCACACGCCACGCCAGTCCCTCCCGGCCGCGTGACAGATCCGGGCAAGACGCTCGGCCCCGGCTGGATGAATTCCACAGACCGAGCGGTGACCGGGGCGGCCGACACCAGCGGGTTCAAGATCCTCACCGCCGACAGCAGCCAAGCGTGCGTGTGGAAGACGGCCGCCGAACTGTCCGAGCCGGGTCTGCCGGCCGACACCTGGATCGGGAACCAGTGCGTGATGGACCGCGACCACGTCGCGGCCGTGTACGCGCACCGCGTACCTTCACGAACAAGCCGGACCTGATGCAGGGCGGCGCGTTCGCCGCCATCGTCGACACCACCGACGGGCATGTGACGAAGCTGCCCTTCACGGTGCCCCTGGCCTACTTCGACCCGTCCTGCAACACCCGGACCCATACGGCCGCGTTCACCGCCTTCCGGGACGTCAACGACCCGGCCCTGACGAAAACCCGTGTGATGACCATCGACACGGCCGGAAAGTCCCTGGGCAAGGCGGCGCTGAACGGTGAGATCACCAGCGCGGTACCGGTCGAGGAGGGGGCGGTGGCCGCGCGCGGCCACAACCTGGTGCACATCGACCGTGCGGGCAAGGTGAAGGGCCTCGCCACCGGGGACAGCGTCCCCTTCGACATCCGTCCCGCACAAGACGGGACGATCGCCTTCGTCGACCGCAAGGACACGAGGACCGCGCAGGCGAAGGTGTGGTCCGCGCACGGCGGACCGGCCCTCGTCGCCTTTGGGAAGCTGGGCGACCTGGACCTGATGCCGGGCGAGGCGGGCCGGGTCTTCCTCACCGGCCACCCCCAGGGAGCCCCGAACATCCAGGGCACCGGCGTCACCCGCATCAACGCCCCCGCCGACACGGACATCTCCACGCAGGGACGCCTCGCGGTCGAACCGGTCCTCACGCCGGGCGTCCGCGCGGGTCTGGCTCACATCAAAGGCGCGGGCAAGGGGTTCACCAGGAACGAGCCCGCCCCGCAGGACACCAGGCCGACCCCCGAGACCGCGGCCGGGGACCAGCCCGTGACCGTCACCAGCACGGCCACCGTCACCGGTGAGAAGGTCACCCAGTCGGTCGCGGACACGACGGCACCGAGCGGGAAGAACCCCAGCCCCGCTCTCCCCACTGCTGGCGGCAGCGCTGGTGAAGTCCGACGATCCGATCAAAGACTGGCCGCTCATCAACAAGTACGGCCTGTCGGTCCAGTTGTTCCACCCGAAGATCGGGGGCGCGCGCCTGTACGCGAACGCTCTCGAGCGCACGATGGCAGGCATGAGCCTGTAGCCGTCTGAGTACGGGTACTCATGCCCGACCCGGCCGCCCTGGTGGACAGTGACGGTCGGGCCGGGCGTACGACAGCGGAGAGGCAGCTGCCGATGAGAGGCGGACAAGCATGAGGGCTTTCGCGCGGCGTGCCGCCGGCTCGAAGCGCGTGTGGGGACCATTGGCGGTGGTTGTCCTGTTCGCCGTCTCGGCCTGTTCCACGACCCCAGACCGTGCCGTCAGCGACAAGCAACTGCGCAAGCTCGGCGAGAGCGGCCAGGCGGTGCAGGCCCGGGAGCGGGCGGAGCAACGGCTTCGGGGCGTGGCGCGGGCGTACGCCGACCGCACGCCCCTGTCGCTCGGCTTGGTCGTGATGCACGACGTGTGTGTGCCGGGATCGGGACCGGGCTGGTTCTTCCAGCAGAAGACCGACGACTACAAGGTCGTCTGCTCAATGAACATCACCGCCTACTACGGCGCCGACCCCAGGCACATGGGCGATACCCTCGACGGGATCCTGACCGCGGGCGACCACGCCCGTTCCGGGCCAGCCGGATCCGGAAGTTCCATCCCGTTCGCGCACGACGACCACGGAAAGAGGCTCGTCGCCTACTACCGGGGGCACGGCCCCAACCCCCAAGGTTCGCAAGCCGCAGAGCCGACCAGGCTGGCCGCCAACGGACAGACGCTGACCTGGGACACGACACACGACGGCGCCCCGCGCCGGCTGGCCCAGGAGCCCTACGCCGGCCTCGTCGACGATCCACCGGTGTCCCGCGTGGTCCGTGACCCGAACACCGCCACGGTCGCCGCCATCCGGAAACGGTACGGCCTGGTTTTCAAGCTGGAACTCCCCTACCGCGACTATTACGGGGTGCTCAAGAACGGTCGGACGCGCACGGAGCGACGTCGGTGCCGGCCGGGCACCCGGCCCGGTGTGGCGGCGCACCAGCAAGACCGGCCGGGCCTACTACGCCGAGCGTGCCGCGGTGTATGAGGCCTTGCTGCATCAGCTGGACTACAGCCTTGCTGCGGTCGGCGACCACGGCATCATTGTGATGGACGGGGACGGCACGGACGCGGCTTACCAGCGTGAGAACCGCAGGCTGAAGCTGGCCACCCGCCACATCGTTGAAGGCCCCTGGTTCATCGGCTCCCACACCAGCCCGCCGGTACAGGCCTCCGTTCTGGTCGCCTACACCGCGTACCAGACGGTTCTGCGGCATCCGGGCAAGTGATTCACCTGGACACTGGTGGCCGACGCTGCTTCCCAACGCGTACGGCCTTACGAGATCGGGTGCGGTTCCTTAGAAGGGAAGGGTTGGGGAGGGCCAGGGTCACCAGCCCTTGATCATCGAGTTGCCCTCTCGCGTTGCTCAAGCCACTCGAGGTACCAGCTGCGGAAGGTGTGACGGTTTCCGTTTGCATCGACGTACGGCTCGAAGGGCGGGTTGACCGCGCAGTCCCGGTCGCGGAGTTCCCCGCGGTGCGGGCCGACAACGATGAGCCAGCCGGTCATCCCGCATCCGTTGTCGCTGATGGGGATCGCGCCCCGCCCGCGTTCCAGGAACCAGACATCGTCGCCGGCGTCTCCGAAGACCTTGCGGTAGTCGTCCAGATAGTCGTCGTCTTCGTCACGTGTGGTGGGTTCGTACCCGGCGGCGCGAAGGGTCGCCATCTGCTGGTCGGCCCAGTCTTCCGTCTCGACGAACGGCCCACTGGGGTCCAGCAGCCAGGGATGGTCCTCGTCGTTCTCCCAGACCCATCCCCATTTCCCGTCGACTCTGCGCAACGACGTGAGTTCGAATGCCGGTCCGGGGCCACCTGCTCCTACCTCCGCCAGAAACGTGCGGTAGTCGTCGGGGAGCGCGACACCGAACTGCGCTTCGACCTCGGCGATCTCGGCGGGAGTAAGGACGGGTTCGAACGTCGGGTATCGAGACGGCCCACGGCCACGGGCTCGATGCTCGGCCTCCTCCACTGAGATGACACGTTCCCGAACTCCCGACCAGTGCACGTGCGTGTTCACGGCTCTCCTATCGACGGCGGGCACGGACATTAGTCCCTGCCGCCGACATCCGACCTCCGCCTGGGCTGTGTTCGCGGCCGCTCGTCTCTACCGTGGTGGTGGAGAAGGGGTGGCAGATCGGCTCGCTGTTCGAGGAGTTGGAAGCCCGCGAGGCAGCGGCTCGGGCTCGGGTGGAAGAGCTGGAAGCCGAGCTTGCTGAGCTGTCCGGGAAGCTGGAGCTGGCCCGTAACCTGGACGACACTGTCGGACCGAGCCGGCCACACCTACACCTTCCACCACCACCGCATGGACGGCCGTTTCACCGTCCGCGTCCACACCGGCATCGGCCGCGACTCCCGCCACGACGTCTACCAGGACCGCCGCGCCTACATTTGGAACAACAACTCAGCTTGATCTTTAACCTGTGCGGCGGGGTCGTGGGTTCGTTGACTTCTTCGTTCGCTGCTTCCCGGCGCTTGGTTTGGAGACTGTGTGCACGTCG
>NZ_JBIWIM010000045.1:0-4423 GCF_044764595.1 Streptomyces sp. NPDC093984
CAGCCGCACGGCCTGCCCGAGATCACCAACCCCGACGTCATCTACGCGGGGCAGCGAGTCACCGTGCCCGGCGCCCAGCCCGACCAGCCGCCCCAAGACCAAGGCCACGGTGAGGAGTCCAGCAGCCAGGAGACCACTCCCCCGACCACCCAGAACCCCGACGACACGCAGACGCCGAGCGACAGCACGGGGAATGCACCAGCGCCCGCACCCAGCCAGACCCAGGCGCCTGCACCGCAGTCGTCGGCGCCCACCGCGCCGCCCAGTCGCCCGGCCGAGCAGCCCGGACAGGATCAGTCCTCACCCTCCGCTGCGGCGTCCGCGACACCCGAGCCCAGCGCCAGCGCCTCGGCTTCTGCCACCACGCCGTCGGCGTCGGCCGAGCCGTCCGGCTCCGCTGCCTCCTCCTCCGCGCCCAAGCCCCCGGCGACGGCTCCGGCCAGCAGCCCGCTGAACCTGCGGATCGCGCTCGGCGCCGGCGCGCTGCTCGCCGCCGCCGTCACCGGTGCGCTCGCCCTGCGCAGGACGCTGCAGCGCCGACGCCGCAAGCCGGGCGAGAAGATCGCCATCGCAGCGGAGACCTCCCCAGCGGAGGCGCAGTTGGCAGCGGCCGCCGAGCCGGGCGGCGCTGCCCGCCTGGACGTGGCGCTGCGGACCCTGGCTCACCACGTGGCCCAGCAGGAGGAGGACGACGCGGTCCTGCCGCCGCTGCGGGCCGCCCGGATCGGGACCCGTGCGGTCCAGGTGCTGCCCGAGGACCTCGCCCAGGAACCGGTGGCGCCGTTCACCGCCGGGCGGGGCGGCTGGTGGGTCCTTCCCGCTGAGGCCGCCCTCCTGGACGAGGAGGCCGCCCGCGAGGTGCCCCCGCCGTATCCGGGGCTGGTCACGATCGGCAGCACCCAGGCGGGCGACCTGCTGCTGCTCAACCTCGCCGCCCTGCCCGCCCTCCTGCTGGACGGCAACCCGGTCCACATCACCGAGGTGTGCACCTCACTCGCCCTGGAACTCGCGATGAGCCCGTGGGCCGCCGACATCGAAGTCGTCACCGTGGGGTTCGGCGAGGACCTGCCGCAGCTGCTGCCCACCGCCCGGATCGCCCACATGCGCCAGGCCGACCACGCGCTGCGCGATCTGAGCGAACGCCTGCTCGAAGCACACCAGATGCCCGAAACCCAGCATCAGCCGTATCTGCTGCTGTGCGCCTCCGTCCTGGACGAGGACACCGCCTGGCAGTTCGCCGACGTGATCTCCCGGGCGGGGGCGGTGCCCGTCACGCTGATCGCCCCGGCGAGCACCGCGGCCGCCCGCTTCCCCGAGGCGGAGATCCTCAACGCCTCCCTCAACGAGCCGCAGACCCTCGACTACGCCCGCACCGACATCACCGTGCAGTGCCTGGAGCACGCCGCCTACCAGCAGATCACCACCGCGTTGAAAGTGTCCGGGCAGCCGCCCCACCCAGCCGAAGGACCCTGGGAAGACGTCCCGGACGAGCTCGACAGCACGCAGCAGCCCGAACAGGCATCGCCGGAAAAGCCGGCGCCCGCAACCACTGCCGCCTCGATCCCGTCACCGGCGGCGGCAACGGACGTGAGCAGCGAGGTCTTCCCGGCCCTGCTCGCCGCCAGCACCGATCCGTCCGGGCTCCGTCTCCTCTCCCCCACCGCATCGTCGACCCAACTCGACGACGAAACCGGACCGGGCACCGAAGCAGCGCTGTCTCCGGCCCCGGCGTCCCCGGCCGCTGCGGACTCCATCGGCACGGCACAGGCGGCGAAGGCCGACGTCCCGGCGGCCGTCCTCGAGGAGCCCGCGGTGCCGGAAGGGGAAGAGTGCGAGGCGCAGGATCTGCACGCCCCGGAGATCCGGGTGCTGGGGCCAGTCGAGGTGACGGGCGTGGACAGCACCGGTCACGGCCCCAGGATGGCGCAGCTGGCCGCCCTGTTGTATTTCCGGCCCGGCCGGAGCGCGGACGTGGTGTGTGCCGACATGGACCCCGTCAGCCCCTGGTCCACCAGCACCCTCAACGCACGAATGCAGGGCCTGCGCAGCTGTCTGGGCAGCGACCCTTCCGGCAACCTCTACGTCCCGCGCCGCAAGGCCGGCGAGGACCCCTACCGGCTCGCTCCCAGCGTGCGCTGCGACTGGACCCGCTTCCTCCAACTCGCCGAACGCGCGCTACCGCTGGGCCCATCCGGCCTGCCCGACCTCGAGAAAGCGCTGTCCCTGGTGCGGGGCAAACCATTCGGCGGCCGGCCCCTGCCCTGGGCCGAGCCCCACCAGCAAGAAATGATCACCCGGATCATCGACATCGCACACACCGTCGCCACCCACCGCACCCCCGCAGGCCCCCACCACGACCTCAACGCCGCCCGCCAGGCCGTCGCAACCGGCCTCGACGTCGACGACACCGCAGAGCTGCTGTACCGGGACTGGATGCGGATCGAACATGCCGCCGGCAACCGGCAAGGGCTGCACACCACGATCACCCGCGTGCAACAGGTCAACCGGGATTTGGACTGCTCACTGGAGATCGAGACTTCTCAGCTCATCAACCAACTCCTCAACGGCTCGGACACGGCGGTACGCAAAGCTCTGTAGCCGTGGGTGCGCAGGGCCGCACGGTGCGCGCTACTGGCCGCGGGCAACGTCCCGGGCCGCGTAGGCGAGCAGTTCGCCCAAGCCCCAGGCATCTGCCTCACGGGATGGGGGGGGAATCTCAGTTCCGTCGCGCCGCCCCGTCCGGCCATACAACGTCCACCGGCAGTCCGGAATCCCTGGCTTCGAGGACGGTGTCTGCAGTCCCGCCGCCCTTGCCGGACGGTGGCTCGCCGTTCCAGACGGCGACAAGGCGATCAGCGCGCTGCAGGAGCGTGCGGTTGGCGTCCTCGTACGCGGAGCGGTTCGCGGTGTCATGGTCCAGGATGAGGACCTCGGCGGCGGATCCCACCAGTCGGTCGAAGGTCTCGGCGTGATCGGACTTGACCTTGTTCTGCCGGTAGTCCTTCGAGGGGATCACCGCAACCAGACGGCCGCCGAGATCCAGCACAGCTTCAGCGAACAGGCTGTCGGAGCCTTTGGCGATGCACGAGATGCCGACCAGGTCACCGTCCGCGGCATACTGCTTCAGCGTCTCCCTCAACGCATCGCGCACGAGCGGCACGCTAGCGTCGGTCAGGTCCATATGCCCAGTCACGGCGATCGCGGTCACGATTCTCCCTCAGTTCGACAGCAGGTCGCGGACCATTGTGCGGACTTCCGCGACGCGCGGCGAGACGCTCCGGCCGACGGTGTATGGGTACAACTGGCTGAGCTGGGCGCGGACGCGGGTGGACTGGGTACGGGCCGCAGCCTCGACGGCGTGCTGTGTGTGGTCGACGGCGCCGACCACGTCACCCATGAGGAAGTGGCACTCCGCCAGACCGATCATGTCGAGAGCGTGACTGCGTCCCGCCTCCGGACCTCGTCGCTTCACAGCCTGGCGGATGGAGTCCGCGGCTGCCTCGGCGTGCTCTTTGGGCTGTTGCCGGGCCATTTCTAGAAGTCGCCCGCCGGTCACACCCGCCAGCTCGGCTTCGTCGAAGTACGCAATCCAGTACGGCTCATCATCCGTTTCGGCGTCGGCGAGAGCTTCAGCTGCCTCCTCGGTGGCACGTCTGAAGGCGGACGGGCGCCCCAGCGCCGCGTAGGCCCAGGCTTCCCGCGTGTGCAGCATCGCCCGAAGCCGGGCTCCCGCCTTTCTCCCCGCCCCTTTCTGAGCAACGTGCACGAGTTCGAGTGCGTCCTGCGGACGGTCCCGGTACAGCATCTGCCTCGCCATGCCCGCGAGCACGTTGGCGCCGAAGGCGGCATCACCTCCGGCATGCGCTGCGCGCAACGCGAGCAGGTAGTAGGCCTGCGCTTGCCGCTGGAGACCGGAGTCCCATGCGATCGTCGCGGCCGTGCCGCCGAGGTAGGCCATCACCCGGAATAGGCCTCGCTCGATGTCCGGCGCCTGGTGCTCTTCGAGGTGACTGGCCACCTCGTTCAGCTGCCCCACAACGGCCTTTCGACGCAGGCCTCCGCCGAAGCGATGGTCCCAGGCGCGGAAGGCGCGCGCCGTACCTTCCAGCTCTTGCACCTCCCGCATTCCGATGCGGCCTCGGCGATTCCCAGGTTCCGGCGCAGGCGCGGGCTGCAGCCAGCCCTCGAGGGAGTCCAGAAGGGCGGCGCCGGACAGGGCGGCGCCAGCGAGGGCGCGGGTCGCAGCGCGGCGGTCCATCATGAGGTCACTCCTGGTCAGATCTGCGGCCAAGTGCACGGTCGCGGTAGGGCGCCAGGACGGGTCGTCAGATACTGACTTCGGCTCGTTAGGGTGATCCGCCTCAAAGTCCCAAGTGATGCCGAGCGGTTGGTTGTATCTCCTGGTGTGTGAGGTATGCGGATG
>NZ_JBIWIM010000046.1:0-2498 GCF_044764595.1 Streptomyces sp. NPDC093984
ACACAGTGGACGCGAGCACCTGAGGACAAGCCCTCGGCCTATTAGTACCAGTCACCTCCACCCGTTACCGGGCTTCCAGACCTGGCCTATCAACCCAGTCGTCTACTGGGAGCCTTACCCCATCAAGTGGGTGGGAGTCCTCATCTCGAAGCAGGCTTCCCGCTTAGATGCTTTCAGCGGTTATCCCTCCCGAACGTAGCCAACCAGCCATGCCCTTGGCAGAACAACTGGCACACCAGAGGTTCGTCCGTCCCGGTCCTCTCGTACTAGGGACAGCCCTTCTCAAGACTCCTACGCGCACAGCGGATAGGGACCGAACTGTCTCACGACGTTCTAAACCCAGCTCGCGTACCGCTTTAATGGGCGAACAGCCCAACCCTTGGGACCGACTCCAGCCCCAGGATGCGACGAGCCGACATCGAGGTGCCAAACCATCCCGTCGATATGGACTCTTGGGGAAGATCAGCCTGTTATCCCCGGGGTACCTTTTATCCGTTGAGCGACGGCGCTTCCACAAGCCACCGCCGGATCACTAGTCCCGACTTTCGTCCCTGCTCGACCCGTCGGTCTCACAGTCAAGCTCCCTTGTGCACTTACACTCAACACCTGATTGCCAACCAGGCTGAGGGAACCTTTGGGCGCCTCCGTTACCCTTTAGGAGGCAACCGCCCCAGTTAAACTACCCATCAGACACTGTCCCCGATCCGGATCACGGACCCGGGTTAGACATCCAGCACGACCAGACTGGTATTTCAACGACGACTCCACACCAACTGGCGTTGGCGCTTCACAGTCTCCCAGCTATCCTACACAAGCCGAACCGAACACCAATATCAAACTGTAGTAAAGGTCCCGGGGTCTTTCCGTCCTGCTGCGCGAAACGAGCATCTTTACTCGTAGTGCAATTTCACCGGGCCTATGGTTGAGACAGTCGAGAAGTCGTTACGCCATTCGTGCAGGTCGGAACTTACCCGACAAGGAATTTCGCTACCTTAGGATGGTTATAGTTACCACCGCCGTTTACTGGCGCTTAAGTTCTCAGCTTCGCCCACCCGAAAGTGAGCTAACCGGTCCCCTTAACGTTCCAGCACCGGGCAGGCGTCAGTCCGTATACATCGCCTTACGGCTTCGCACGGACCTGTGTTTTTAGTAAACAGTCGCTTCTCGCTGGTCTCTGCGGCCACCCCCAGCTCAGGGTGCAAGACCCATCACCAGGTGTGGCCCCCCTTCTCCCGAAGTTACGGGGGCATTTTGCCGAATTCCTTAACCATAGTTCACCCGAACGCCTCGGTATTCTCTACCTGACCACCTGAGTCGGTTTAGGGTACGGGCCGCCATGAAACTCGCTAGAGGCTTTTCTCGACAGCATAGGATCATCCACTTCACCACAATCGGCTCGGCATCAGGTCTCAGCCGTATGCAAGGCGGATTTGCCTACCTTGCGGCCTACACCCTTACCCCGGGACAACCACCGCCCGGGATGGACTACCTTCCTGCGTCACCCCATCACTCACCTACTACCAGCTCGGGTCACCGGCTCCACCACTCCCCTCAACTCCGAAGAGATCAGGGCGGCTTCACGGGCTTAGCATCACTGGATTCGATGTTTGACGCTTCACAGCGGGTACCGGAATATCAACCGGTTATCCATCGACTACGCCTGTCGGCCTCGCCTTAGGTCCCGACTTACCCTGGGCAGATCAGCTTGACCCAGGAACCCTTAGTCAATCGGCGCACACGTTTCTCACGTGTGAATCGCTACTCATGCCTGCATTCTCACTCGTCAACCGTCCACAACTACCTTCCGGTGCTGCTTCACCCGGCAGACGACGCTCCCCTACCCATCAACACACCCGTTAGGGCTATATATGTCAATGACACGACTTCGGCGGTACGCTTGAGCCCCGCTACATTGTCGGCGCGGAATCACTAGACCAGTGAGCTATTACGCACTCTTTCAAGGGTGGCTGCTTCTAAGCCAACCTCCTGGTTGTCTGTGCGACTCCACATCCTTTCCCACTTAGCGTACGCTTAGGGGCCTTAGTCGATGCTCTGGGCTGTTTCCCTCTCGACCATGGAGCTTATCCCCCACAGTCTCACTGCCGCGCTCTCACTTACCGGCATTCGGAGTTTGGCTAAGGTCAGTAACCCGGTAGGGCCCATCGCCTATCCAGTGCTCTACCTCCGGCAAGAAACACACGACGCTGCACCTAAATGCATTTCGGGGAGAACCAGCTATCACGGAGTTTGATTGGCCTTTCACCCCTAACCACAGGTCATCCCCCAGGTTTTCAACCCTGGTGGGTTCGGTCCTCCACGAAGTCTTACCTCCGCTTCAACCTGCCCATGGCTAGATCACTCCGCTTCGGGTCTTGAGCGTGCTACTCAAACGCCCTCTTCGGACTCGCTTTCGCTACGGCTACCCCACCCGGGTTAACCTCGCAACACACCGCAAACTCGCAGGCTCATTCTTCAAAAGGCACGCAGTCACGAGACAC
>NZ_JBIWIM010000047.1:0-2046 GCF_044764595.1 Streptomyces sp. NPDC093984
TCAGCACGTACCTGCAGACCAATCACCAGTTGACGCTACCGTCAAAGCTCCGTCCAGTTACCTCGTACTCCAAGATCCGCCGGACAGGCCCTAGTGATCTGGCGGGTCTTTGCCTGCCAGATCACCCCACCGCCGGCGGATTACTGAGCTTGAACTCGTGGTGTCGTCTTCCATGATCAGGGGTTGATGGTCAGTCCCGTCTCGGCGAGGCAGCCGTCTATGAGGTGGCTGCGGTACTGGATGTGGCGGAGGCCGCGTCGGATGCGTTGCATCAGGTGCTCCGGGGTGGTGAACGCGACGTTGGAGAGCCAGCCGCGCCGTAGCAGGGACCAGACACCTTCGACGGGGTTGAGGTCGGGTGCGTAGGGCTGCAGGTAGTAGATGGTCAGCCAGTCCCGGGTAGCGGCGAATTCTCGCAGGTCGGCGGCCTTGTGGACGTTGAGGTTGTCCCAGACCAGGACGATCGGGCCGCCTAGCTGCTGGTGTGCTGCGATTAGCAGGTCGCGGTAGTCCTGCCAGGAGAAGCTTTTGCGCCCGTCGCGGTTGCCGTCGTCGCGGCGGGGCCGGTAGATCAGCCGTGAGCGGTGGCCGGGTTTGTAGCAGGTCAGGGCGGCGATGGAGATACGTCTGCGGGAGCGGCCCCGGACCGGCACCACCGGGGTCCGGCCGCGCTGTGACCAGGTCTTCGCGTGCGGCGGCGTCATGGAGAAGCCGGCTTCGTCTTCGAAGACCAGCCAGGCTCCACGGGCCGCCGCGAGTCTTCCGCGCAGGGCCAGGTCTCCTTCACCCAGCCGGCCACGGCTTCGTCGTCCCGCTCCATCGCGCGTCGGGCCGGAACCTGGCAGGACCAGCCGTTGCGGACCATCAGCTTCCGAACGCCCTGGATCGTGTAGGTCAGGTGGAAGCGTCGGCCGATCACGGTCTTGATCCGGCCCAGGGTCCAGCGCTGGTCCTCCCAGCCGTGTGCGGCCGGACCTTTGGCCAGCTCCACCTCCAGTTGCGCGAACTGCTTCTTGCTCAGCCTCGGCAGCGACGCCGGCCCCTGCGACCGCAGAGCACGCGGACCGCCTTCCTCCCAAGCCTGCCGCCATCGCTGCACCGACCGGACACTGACGCGCAGGTCTTTGGCGACTACCGAACTCGCCTCACCCCGGGCGAACCGCTCGGCCGCCTGGAGCCGTAACTCCTGGCGAACTGCTGACGTTCGGCAGTCAGCCCGCCACCCTGTGGATACCGCATCCCCCGGTGATACCGCAGGGAGCTACGGCCCGTCAGCCCCTACGACACCACGAGTTGAACCTCAGTAGCCGACGGTGGCCGCGGTGATCGCGCTGGGTCGCAGCACACACCTCCCCCCGGGCCTGGGCGGCATGGGGGCGGTAGTACCGGCTACTGCGAGGGTCGATTGTGCTGTTGCGGCGGCTTTCCCGGCGTCACTCCTCCCGTGACGGCACCCGGGCCGCCAATTCCGCCGCGAAGTGCCGGGCCTGGGCGCCCCAGTCATGGTCGGTGGCGCCGAAGTGCTGCAACACTTCCAGTAACTGGTGCGCCTCCGAGAGGGTAAACAAGGGCAGGCGCGGCTCCGTTGCCTCAGGCAGGTCCAGCTCTGCATCGAGAAGATCATCCATGACCGGAGGAACGGACGGCGGGGCGAAGTGGTTACGGGTGCGCCACTTCGCTACTCATGGGCACGGTTTCAACCCAAGGCCTACAACAGCGGCCTCACTGGGCAGATTCACCACTCGACACGAACATTCCTAACGAGCTCGTGCACGGTAGGCGGTGAGGTGTCGAGTTCTTGATCGTCGATCATGGTCGTGTGGTGGGGAACGCGTCTCGTGCAGCGATCATCAGCGATCGGAGGATCACGGGCCTGTCGGCTGACGTGATCGCTGAACTCGTCGCTGGGGTAGGGCCGTTGTGGCACGAGCGACACCAGGCCAAGCTCGCGTCTAGTAGGACTCCGTTAGGTCTGTGTGTCGACCTTGTTCTGGGGCACGGTGAGTATGTGGATGCACATGAAGTGAACCGTGTTCGGGCGACGTT
>NZ_JBIWIM010000048.1:0-1932 GCF_044764595.1 Streptomyces sp. NPDC093984
CTGCAGACACTCCTCGCCACCTGGACCGGCGCCTGCCCCACCTGCCACCGCGACATACCCACACCCATACGAACCTGACCAAGCCCTACTAGGCCTGTCGTTTGGATCATCCCGGCGGCGCGGATGCTGCGCCGCGGAAGTTCCGCCGATGAGTTTCCGGCGGTTGTGCGGTCTACCCGTCGACGAAGGGAGCGCACCATGCGCAAGATCATCGTTTGCACGTTCCTGACGCTGGACGGCGTCATGCAGGCGCCGGGCGGTCCGGACGAGGACGCTGAGAGCGGCTTCGAGCACGGCGGCTGGCAGAAACCGGTGGCCGACGACGAGGTCGGCACGGCCATCGCCGGTTGGTACGAGCACTCCGACGCGATGCTGCTCGGCCGCAAGACGTATGAGATCTTCGCGTCGTACTGGCCGACCGCCGACCCCGACAACCCGTTCACCCATCGGATGAACAGCATGCACAAGTACGTGGCGTCTCGGACCCTGACGTCCGTCGAGTGGCAGAACTCCACGCTGCTCGAGGGTGACATCGTCGATGCCGTACGCAAGGTGAAGGCGTCCGACGGCGGCAACATCAACGTCGTCGGCAGCGGCGACCTCGCCCAGACCCTCATGCAGCACGGCCTCGTCGACGAGTTCCGGCTGACCATCCACCCGGTGATCATCGGCACCGGCAAGCGGCTGTTCGCCGACGGAGCGATCCCCACTGCCCTGGAGCCGGTCAGCGTCTCGACGACAAAGGGCGGCACCATCGTCGGCGTCTACCGGCCGAACGGTAGGCCCAGCTACGACAGCTACTAGGCGGTTTCGTTTGGGCCACCGAACGGACCAGAGAATGATGCCCGCGACGTGGACCCTCTGGCCAGGTAGATGGTCGCGGTCTTCTCGTAACGGGTGGCGATGCCGCGCCATTGCTTCAGGCGGTTGATGCACCGCTCAACGGTGTTGCGCTGCTTGTAGGTGTCGCGGTCGAAGGCCGGTGGCCTGCCGCCCCGGCTTCCACGCCGCAGTCGGTGACGTCGCTGGTCGGCCGGGACGGGGATCACAGTCCGGATACCGCACTTGTGCAAGTGGCTGCGGATCGCGCGGGAGGAATACGCCTTGTCAGCCAGGACCATGTCCGGCCTGGTGCAAGGCCGTCCACGGCGGCGGGGAACGCGCAGGCGTGCCAGCACGCGGCCGGGGCCCGCAAAGAGGGCGGATCACGAAGGAGTTCGGCTCGCCCCGGTGGGTCGGCTCAGGCCCAGCTTGGACATCGCGGTGGTCCAGTCGCTGGCGATGGCCTGCTGGGCGGCAGCGAGGGTGACCTTGCCGTCGCAGTCCGCCGTGTGCAGCTTCCTCTCCACCCGGTCCTTCTTGTTGTTGATCCCGCCACCGGACTTGTGACCGGGGTCGGCCGGCTCCACCCACAGGTTTCGCTCATCGTTGGGGTCGCCCCCGGGCTGGAGGCTGATCAGGTGTTGTCCGGCGTTCGTCAGGGGTGTCGTTGACGACGTCGGCGATCGACCCATAGCCGCTTTCATGACCCTCAGAGGCGCTTATCCGGGGTAATTCGCTCGTGACGGTGACGCCGCTGACGATCCCGTCCCCCGGCTGAGGGCCGGATCGGCTTGATCGCTGCGGACGCCGTGGATCTCCGTCATCACCGGCCCCAACCTCGGGCATGAGTAGTTAAGGTACAGAAAGCCCGCTGAGGTTGATCTTGCCGGGGTTGGCCGACTTCGTCGGTGCTTCGAACTGACGGGAACAGTGCCGACGCATAGCTCACGCAGGTCCGGGATGTGGTTGTGCAGGGTGCTCGGCGACGTGCGATAGGTTCCCTACCATGACTGGACTAGCTTGATCTTTAACCTCCGGCGTCGAATGGTGCGTCGAACTTGATCACTCGGTCCGGTAACTGCCGTACGCAGAAGCGGCCTTCGTCTGAAC
>NZ_JBIWIM010000049.1:0-1929 GCF_044764595.1 Streptomyces sp. NPDC093984
TGAACTGCTGGACCGGCATCTGCACCACCTGCCACCAACCCCTGCCCAGCAGAACCACACCAAGATCAAGACAGACCTAACGGAGTCCTACTAGTGCTCTGACCGGGAAGGTTCACCGGGGTCAGTACGCTGAGTGAGGCTGTGGTGGGTGAGGAGGTCGGGCATGACGCGGAGACTGCCGATGGACGAGGCCGCGGGACTGCTTGAGGGCGAACTGGGATCAGGGCAGCGAGCGCTTGACGAGCTGGTCACGGAAGACTGCTGGCTTGCCTTCCTCCGGTTCGGCCGACGACTGTTCGACGTCCCGGACACACCCGACGCTGACGGTCTTCTATTCCAGTACGGGACCCACGCGTTCGGCGGTTCTCGAGAGTTCACGCTGGACCTCACCCGGCAGTTCGAGATCTCCGACAACGACGGTGATCACGACCATTACGTGCAGGTCCACTGCGAGCTCAGATACGGCCTCGCGCCCGCGCTGGAGGCCCTGGGAAGCTTCGACTCGTGGTTCTTCCACGATGCCGGAGACGATCTCGAAGAGTGGGTGCAAGGACTGACCGAGCGAGCGGCCTGGGCAACGATCCGCAGACTCAGGCCGACCGAGATAAGGGTGTATCAAGAGCAGGTGTAGTCGTTCAGGCTGCCATCGCGGTGCGACGCCCTCCCCAGCGAACACCCTTCTCACTGCGGATGCGGGCTCGTTCGCGTCGTTGGGCTGCGAGGACGTCGGGGTGGCGAGCGTTCTGGTTGCGCCAGCGCAGGTAGGCGTGCAGAGCTCGGGTCTGGACCGTGTGGTTGGGATGGTGCGAGTTGGCCAGGGTGAACTGCCGCAATGGTCCGAAGTGGGCTTCGATGGGATTGGCCCAGGACGCGTAAGTCGGGGTGAAGCACAGCTCGACCTTGTTCCGGGTCGCCCACCTGCGGATTCGCCGGTTCAGGTGGGCGGACAGGTTGTCGAGGATCACGTAGATGGGGGCGCCGTCCGGGCGGGCGGCGCGGATCGACCGCAGCGCGGCCCAGGTGTGGTCGATGCCCTTGCGGCGCCGATTGATCCCCCACATCTGGTCGTCGCCGACGGAATAGCAGTCATGGAAGTAGGTGATGCCGTGGGTGCGGCGGTAGGTCCCGGCAGCCGGTCTGGCCTGCCTTGTTCTGCCCAGCAGGAACCGGCGGTGGGGCGGATGCCCAACGGGCCGAACTCGTCGAAGGCGAACGTGCGGTCCGGCCGCTCGTTGACCGCGTACTCAATCCGGGCCAGCTTGGCGTCGAAGTCCGCATCAGGGGACTCCTTCCAGGTCTTCGTGCGCTGGAAAGAGATCCCGCGGCGGGCCAGTAAGCACCGCAGAGCCTCCCGGCCGATCCGGACGGGCCGGGCGATGTTCCTGCGCAGGTGATCGGCGAGCTTGCGGATGGACCAGCGAGAGAAGGGCTTGCCCAGCACGGTCGGGCGGGTGGTGGCCGTCTGGACGACGAAGTCCTCGTCGTCACGATCGAGAAGGCGGGGACGACCTCCCGCCCAACGAGGGTCCAGGCATGCGAGCCCGATCTCGTTGAACTTGTGAATCACGTCGCGGACGGTGTCCTCGTCCGCCTGGACCAGACGTGCTATGACCGGGACCGTGCTGCCGCCGGCCGAGGCCAGCAGCATCATCGCCCGCCGGAACCGCACCGAGCTGGTACTGCCTCGCCGGACGATGTGTCGGAGTTTCTGCCCCTCCTGCTCGGTCAACCCGCGAACCCGGACCGGTTGCGCCATCCCGCCTCCCCCCACTGCCCCGGGAAAGCATTACCAACCAGCACACGAGCAACCCGGCGAACCTTCCCGGTCACAGCACTAGTAGGGCTTGGTCAGGTTTGTCTGTGGGTGGCGTGTCTGCTTGCCGGCTGGCGTCGTTGTGGTGGTGTGACACCTGATGAGATGGCCACGGT
>NZ_JBIWIM010000050.1:0-1826 GCF_044764595.1 Streptomyces sp. NPDC093984
AAGAAGTACCAGGACATCTATCCGGTCCATTTCGATGCGGACATGGACGGGTTGGTGGCGGAGACGCTGCGGGTGCTGCGGTTCTGGATGGGGCATGGGGTGCGGATCTTCCGGGTGGACAATCCGCACACCAAGCCGGTGGTGTTCTGGGAGCGGGTGATCGGGGACGTCAACGCCACGGATCCGGATGTGATCTTCCTGGCGGAGGCGTTCACGGGGCCGGCGATGATGCACACGCTGGCGAAGGTGGGGTTCCAGCAGTCCTACACGTATTTCACGTGGCGGAATTCGAAGCAGGAGCTGACGGAGTATCTGAGTGAGCTGTCGGGGGAGGCGGCGGCGTATATGCGGCCGAACTTCTTCGTGAACACTCCGGACATCCTGCACGCGTATCTGCAGCACGGGGGGCGGCCCGCGTTCGAGGTGCGGGCGGTGCTGGCGGCGACGCTGTCGCCGACGTGGGGGGTGTACTCGGGGTACGAGCTGTGTGAGAACGTGCCGCTGCGGGAGGGCAGCGAGGAGTATCTGGACTCGGAGAAGTACCAGCTTCGGCCCCGGGACTGGGAAGCCGCCGAACGCGAGGGACGCAGCATCGCCCCCCTGATCACCAGGCTTAACGAGATCCGCCGGAACAGTCCGGCACTGCGGCAGCTGCGTGACCTGCACTTCCACCACGCCGACCAGGACGCGGTGATCGTCTACTCCAAGCGCTCGGGTTCGAACACGGTTCTGGTGGTCGTGAACCTCGACCCTCACCACACCCAGGAGGCGACGGTCTCGTTGGACATGCCGCGACTCGGCCTCGACTGGCACGAGACCGTCCCGGTGCGCGACGAGCTCACCGGTGTCATCTATCACTGGGGCAGGGCCAACTATGTACGTCTTTCGCCGGGCGATAGCCCCGCGCACGTACTGACCGTCCTGCGACCGTCCTCACCGCAGATCGGAGGGTCACCCACACGATGATCGTCAACGAGCCCGTTCCGGACACGTTCGAGGACACTCCCGCCGCGGAGCGCGACCCGGAGTGGTTCAAGCGTGCCGTCTTCTACGAGGTCCTGGTCAGGTCGTTCCAGGACAGCAATGGTGACGGCGTGGGCGACCTCAAGGGGCTGACCGCGAAGCTGGACTATCTGCAGTGGCTGGGTGTGGACTGCCTGTGGCTGCCGCCCTTCTTCAAGTCGCCGCTAAGGGACGGCGGTTACGACGTCTCCGACTACACGGCGGTGCTGCCGGAGTTCGGGGACCTGGCGGACTTCGTGGAGTTCGTCGACGCCGCCCACCAGCGGGGCATGCGCGTGATCATCGACTTCGTGATGAACCACACCAGCGACCAGCACCCGTGGTTCCAGGAGTCGCGCGCCAACCCCGACGGCCCCTACGGGGACTACTACGTCTGGGCCGACGACGACAAGCAGTTCCAGGACGCCCGGATCATCTTCGTCGACACCGAGGCCTCCAACTGGACCTTCGACCCGGTGCGCAAGCAGTACTACTGGCACCGGTTCTTCTCCCACCAGCCGGACCTCAACTACGAGAACCCGGCCGTCCAGGAGGAGATGATCTCCGCCCTGAAGTTCTGGCTGGACCTCGGCATCGACGGCTTCCGCCTGGACGCGGTGCCGTACCTCTACCAGCAGGAAGGCACCAACTGCGAAAACCTTCCGGCGACGCACGAGTTCCTCAAACGGGTCCGCAAGGAGATCGACGCGCAGTACCCGGACAAGGTGCTGCTGGCGGAGGCGAACCAGTGGCCGGAGGACGTGGTCGACTACTTCGGCGACTACGCCAGTGGCGGCGACGAGTGCCACATGGCCTTCCACTTC
>NZ_JBIWIM010000051.1:0-1662 GCF_044764595.1 Streptomyces sp. NPDC093984
GGCGGGCGAACGAGACATCCCATGCGCCGTTGGTGTCAAGCGGCCTGGCTGTCAGGGACGGTTGTCGGGTTCGGGAAGGCTATTGCCTCGCTATATAGCTGTCGGGTCGCCAGGCAATGGTGAAGGCATCCGATCAGCCGGTTGAAGAGGTTGCGCTGGGCTGCGATGTGGCGGTCTCCGGCTTCGCGTCGCCGGTCGTAGTGGATGCGAGCGCCCGGTGAGGCGGTCAGGGCGGAGAAGGCCCATGAGTAGCCGGCAGCCGCCAGGCGCTGGTTCTTGACGCGGCGGTGTATGACGAACGTGGACTTCCCGGAGGCGCGGGTGACCGGGGCGCTTCCGGCGTATGCCTTGAGCGCGCGGGCGTCAGCGAAGCGGGACCGGTCGTCGCCGATCTCTCCGAGTACGCGGGCTGCGGTCAGCTTCCCGAGACCGGGAAAGCTGGTGAGGATCTCGGCGTCGGGGTGCTGGTCGAGGCTGTCGACCGCTGCGGTTTCCAGGTCGGCGCAGGAGGCGCAGGCGGCGTCGAGCTGCCGCAGCAGGGCGAGTGCCTGGCGCCCCATCGCGTCTTCGACCAGCGGCGGCTGGTGCAGGTAGTCGGCCCGGAGGATCGCCTTGAGACGCTGAGCCTCGGCATTGATGCCGCGGGTCCGGCCGGCCCTTTTGAGCAGGCTTCGCAGCTGGGCAGCGGTCAGGCGCGCGGCTTGTGCGGGAGTGGGGGCGGCGGCCAGCAGTGCTCGGGCTGCGGGTGCGCAGATGCCCTCGCGGGTGCCGGCGAACGCGGCGAGGAGGGCGGGATAGTACTCGCGCAGGTGGGAGCGCAGCTTGTTGGCGGCCTGAACGCGGTCCCAGACGGCGTCCTGCTGGGCGCGGGCGAGTACCGCGACGGCGCGGGCCAGATCGGAGTCGGCAGGCAGTGGCCGGTGGGCGGCCATGTCGGTGCGCAAGATGTTGGCCAGGGTCATCGCGTCGAGGTGGTCGGACTTCTTGCGAGCGACCGAGTGCCGCTCGCGGTAGCGGGCCACGGCCATCGGGTTGATGGCATAGACGGGGCGGCCGGTGGCGCGCAGGCAGGAGACCAGCAGGCCGCGCGAAGTCTCGATCGCGACCGGGATCGGTTCTTCGGGGGTGTCGCCGTGTTCGGCGAGCAGGGCCAGAAGCTGGTTGAGGCCCTCGACGTCGTCGGTGATGCGGAGCTTGGCTGCCAGGCTGCCGTGGTCGGTCACCAGGGCGATGTCGTGGTGGTCTTCCGCCCAGTCGATGCCGCAGAACAATGTGCCTCCTTCATCGGTCGCGCGTGATGGCTGGCCAGGGCCGGTGCAGGGCACGCGGGCGCTCTAATGGAAGGGCTCAAGGCCCGGCATCCCATTGGCCGTTCGTGACCCCAGCGACCGCCGGGGTCCTCGGTCTGGGACGGAGCTCACGGCTCGCGTCGGAGTGAGAGGTGTCTCCCGGCGGCGGCTCGGACCACGGACCATCCTCGGGCAGCAGAGTGGCCTGTGGGGCGGGATTGACAGGCCACCGGTCTCGTTCGAAGGCTCGGGCCTGATCCTGAAATGGGTGTGCCGTCACCCGCCCCACGTCTTTCCGTGCCGCCCTGCTGGATGGTGCAGCACGATCGGACCGGACGAGGTGCGGTGCCCCGCCCTTCACCGCCCATTAGAT
>NZ_JBIWIM010000052.1:0-1595 GCF_044764595.1 Streptomyces sp. NPDC093984
CAGTACCGGCCCGACCTGCTTGACGGCTTCATCGCCGAGACCGGACTCATCCCGGCACCGCCATGACGTCACCCCGAACCGAAATTCTCAGTAGCCGCACCGTCAAGAAGTACGCCGATGCCGCCAAGCCCGAAGACCTCTTCACCGGTCAGTGGCAGATCCGCTCTTCCAACCTGGGCGAGTACAAGACCTACCTCGACGACCGCTGGAACGAAGGCTGCACCAACGCCTGGACGCTCTGGAAGAAGATTGTTTTGCTCGGCTACAAGGGCAGCTACCAGCACGTTCACACCTACCTGCACAAGAAGCGCACTTCACCAACTCCGGCACTGTTGAAGGCCGCGCCAACCGCATCAAGATGTTCAAGCGCCAGATGTTCAGCCGCGCTGGCTTCCACCTACTCCGCAAATGCGCCCGATTGCACCGTAGTTGGGTTGTCGGTGGCTGGTGCGAGGATCCGGGGCACAGCTACGCAAGGAGATCATCATGGGCACCTGGGACACCGGACCCTTCGACAACGACACAGCCGCGGACTTCGCCGACGCCCTCGATGACGCCGAGGCCGAGGAACGCGTGGCCCTGATCCGAGGTGTCCTCACCCGCACCGTGCACGCCACCGGCTACCTCACGGAAGCCGAAGAAGCGGTGGCCGCCGCCGCATTGATCGCGGCGCAGTGCCCAGGTGGTGAAGCCGTGGACACGCCTTACGGCCCTGAGTCTTCCATGCCCTTGTTTCCTACCGATCTTTGTGCGCTCGCTGACGACGCCCTTGCCCGCATCATCAGCGACGAGGCTGGGCTGGCCTCAGCTTGGGTCGACCCGGGCGACTGGAAGCAATGGCAGGCAATGCTCAACCGCCTTCGTGCCGTCCTCGCCCCACCTCCACGTTCCATCCCGCTCTTCGACATCGAGCCTTAACAGGCGTTACTGGTAACAGACGTTCTGCCAGAACCTGCGTTTGGAAAGCACTTGGGCCGGGATGTCGGTTCGACCGATAGCGTCACGGCCCATGAGGAATCAACAACAGGTAGTGGTTGTCCGCAGGGCGGAGCACGCGGACATCGGCGGGCTCGTCGCGTGCAGCAGCGCGTTGTTCGCAGAGGACGCAGGGACTCGGGACCCAAGCATCAACATAGATTGGCCTCGTCAGCGCGGAGCCGAACGTTTCGCCGCCGGTATAGACGATCCGAACCGACTCTTGCTCGTCGCCGACTGTGACGGCGAGGTCGTGGGACACCTCGTTGGTGTGCTGGGGGAGGCGTCGGAGATGAAGCCGGTTAAGGTCGCAACGCTGGTGAGCATGTATGTGCAGCCCAGGTTTCGTCGCAGCCAGACCGGAGGGCGTCTGGTCGCAGAGTTCTGCGGCTGGGCGAAGGACTTAGGAGCCGAAGCCGCGGAGGTGACGGCATACTCAAGCAACGCTGACGCCATCCGGTTCTATGAGCGCAATGGCTTCGCGCGCCAGTCGGTGACCTTGCAGACGTCTCTATAGCTGATGAGCCTAGGCCCTGTCCGGCGGATCACTGATTGAGCGGTGTCGTCCTGGTGGCCGTGTTCACGGTCATGGGACGAGGTGATCTGACGAACGCGGAGTG
>NZ_JBIWIM010000053.1:0-1445 GCF_044764595.1 Streptomyces sp. NPDC093984
TAGGGCTTGGTCAGGTTTGTCTGTGGGTGGCGTGTCTGCTTGCCGGCTGGCGTCGTTGTGGTGGTGTGACACCTGATGAGATGGCCACGGTCCGGGAGGATCTCGAGGCGTTCACGGCGGAACTGCTCGAGGGGTTCTTCCGTGCTGACCAGCGGCGGTGGGGACAAGCGTACGTGCGGGGGCTTTTGCTGGACGGGCGGCGCAAGTCGGTGGAACCGATGGCCGCCCGGCTGGGCAAGGACGGCAACCGGCAGGCACTGGCCCACTTCATCACGTCCAGCCCATGGGATCCGGCGCACGTGCGGGCCCGTCTGGCCTGGAAGATGCAGGACGCGATCCGGCCGGAGGCACTGATCGTCGACGACACCGGCTTCCTCAAGGACGGGGACGCCTCGGCGTGCGTGTCGAGGCAGTACACCGGCACCGCGGGCAAGGTCACCAACTGCCAGGTGGGCGTCTCCCTCCACCTGGCCCACGACCGTGCCTCAGCCGCGATCGACTGGCGGCTGTTCGTGCCGGCCGGCTGGGACCCGGCTTCGCCCGAGAGCGATCCGGCCAAGGTCGCCCGCCGCAGCCGCTGCGGCATCCCTGCCCAGATAGGACACGTGGAGAAGTGGCAGTTGGCCCTGGACATGATCGACGAAGCACGGTCGTGGGGCGTCGACGTCCCCCTGGTCGTCGCGGACGCCGGCTATGGCGATGCCGCCGCCTTCCGCAGCGGCCTGGAGGAGCGCAGCCTGCCCTACGCGGTCGGAATCTCCGGCCGCCACACCGCTCAGCCTGCAGACGCTCGGCCCGTCCTGCCCGCCTATGCGGGCACCGGCCGACCGCCCAAAGTGCAGTACCCCGACCCGCCGCAGACCGTGAAAGACCTGGTCATCGCGGCCGGCCGGACGGCCGCGCGGCCGGTGTCCTGGCGGGAGGGATCCCGGCCGGGCAAGGGCCGAAGTGGCTTCAAGCGCATGTACTCGCGGTTCGTCGCCCTCAGGGTCCGTCCCGCCGGACGCGGCATCCGCCGACCCGCCGACGATCCGGAACTGCCCGTGCGCTGGCTGCTGGCCGAGTGGCCGGCCGGCGAGAGCGAGCCGGTGCAGTTCTGGCTGTCCAGCCTGCCCTCCGGGATGCCCCTAGCCACTTTGGTGCGGCTGGCGAAGCTGCGCTGGCGCATCGAGCACGACTACCGGGAGATGAAACAGGCCCTGGGACTGGCCCACTTCGAGGGCCGCACCTGGACCGGCTGGCACCACCACGTCACCCTCGTGTCCGCCGCCCACGCCTTCTGCACGCTGCAACGACTGGCACGAGACCCAAAAGACGCGACGCAGGACTGAGCCTCTACCAGGCCGTTCGCGAACTGCAGACACTCCTCGCCACCTGGACCGGCGCCTGCCCCACCTGCCACCGCGACATACCCACACCCATACGAACCTGACCAAGCCCTACTA
>NZ_JBIWIM010000054.1:0-1425 GCF_044764595.1 Streptomyces sp. NPDC093984
CTAGTAGGACTCCGTTAGGTCTGTCTTGATCTTGGTGTGGTTCTGCTGGGCAGGGGTTGGTGGCAGGTGGTGCAGATGCCGGTCCAGCAGTTCAGCAGGTCCTGGAGGATGTCGAGGATCTGGTAGAGGCTGAGTCCGCTGTGTCGGCTTTTGGGGCCAGCCGCTGCTCGGTGAGGAACGCATGGGCGGCGGTGACCAGGGTGGCGTGGTGATGCCAGCCGTTCCAGGAGCGGCCCTCGAAGTGGTCCAGGCCCAGGCCGTGTTTGAGTTCGCGGTAGTCGTGCTCGATGCGCCAGCGGATCTTCGCCAGGCGGACCAGGTCGGCGATCGGGGTGTCGTCGGGCAGGTTGGACAGCCAGAAACGGGTCGGTCCGTCCTCGCCGTCGGGCCACTCGGCCAGCAGCCGCACCTCGGGCAGGACACCGTCCCACCGGCCGTGCTCGGCCACCGCGGCCGCCTGGGCCAGCCGACGCGAGCGCACCCCGGCAGGGCGGACCCGCATCGTGAGGAAGCGGGAGGTCATCGGGCCGCGGGAGCCTTCCCGCCAGGTCACCTCGCTGAAGGCTTCCCGTCCGGCGGCCGCGGCCAGTTCCGCCACCGTCACCGGCGACTGCCGGTAGCGGGGAACCGGCCGGCGGCCGGTGCCGGACCACGCAGGGGCGGCGGGGGCCGCCTCGTGCGGCTGGACGGTGATATCGGCGCGGATGCCGACCACGTACGAGTGTCCTCGCTCGGCCAGGCCGGCGCGGAAGTCGGCGTTCTGGCCGTAGCCGGCATCCGCCACCACGACCGGCGGCACCAGTCCCCATCCGGCCAGTTCGTCCAGGGCATCCAGGGCCAGGCGCCACTTCTCCCGGTGCCCGACATCTTCCGGGACACCGGTCCGCCGGCGTCGGACGGCGTCCTCGGCCCATTCCCGGGGCAGGAACAGCCGCCAGTTCAGCGGGCACGAGGCCGCATCGGACACCGCGTGCACGCTGATGGCGACCTGGCAGTTGGCCTGCTTGCCCAGCGCACCGCAGTACTGGGGAGCAACCCCGACCGACATCCTGCCGTCCTTGGGGAACGACACATCATCGACCGCCCAGGCGTCCGGACCGATCCGCGGCACCAGCCGCTCCGCGATCCGCCGGCGCACCGGCACCGGATCCCAGGTGGACTGGTTCACGAACTGCTGCAGGTTCTGCTCGTTGCCGTCCGGCAGCCGCGAGGCCATGGCCTGGATGGACTTGCGGCGGCCGTCCATCATCAGCCCCCGCAGATAGCAGTCGCCCTTGGCCCGCTGGTCCTTGCGCGGCACCGAGGCGAACACATCCGCCACGAATAACGCCAACGTCGCCCGAACACGGTTCACTTCATGTGCATCCACATACTCACCGTGCCCCAGAACAAGGTCGACACACAGACCTAACGGAGTCCTACTAG
>NZ_JBIWIM010000055.1:0-1286 GCF_044764595.1 Streptomyces sp. NPDC093984
TCTGCGACAACTGTGAGGATCATGGTGTGTCGCAGGGGGCCGGAGCCTGACCCGTGCGACAACTGGCCGCAGCTGCCTTGGAGTGGAACTGTCGGCCCCGGCCTCCTGCGGTGCGTACTGCTGCCGGCCCGGTGAACGTGTCCCGATAGGGGCTTTGCTGCACAAAGCACCGTCACAGTTCTGACCGCCCACCGGACCGGTGTCAGCCACCAGACCCAGTCCAAGGAGCCTCGTGACCGTCACCAGCATGCCCCAGCCGACGCTGCCCACGCAGCCGGTCCCCGCCCCGGCCGAGGAGGCCGAGGACGTGATCCTGGGGGTGGACACCCACAAAGACGTCCACGTTGCTGCGGTCATCACGGCCCTGGGTGCCTCGCTCGCTCAGCAGGAGTTCCCGGCAACCGCCATCGGCTATCGCCAACTGCTCGCCTGGGCACGGTCGTTCGGTGTCCTGCGCCGGGCCGGTGTCGAATGCACCGGCTCCTTCGGAGCCGCGCTGACCCAGGTCCTGCGTCGGGAGGGCATCGACGTCATCGAGGTCAACCAGCCCGACCGTGCCACCCGGCGCAAGCGCGGCAAAACCGATGCCATCGACGCGGACGCGGCCGCTCGTGCGGTGCTGTCCGGACGGGCCACCACCGTGCCGAAGAGCGCGGACGGGCCTGTGGAGGACATGCGGGTCCTGCGGCTGGCCAAGGAATCGGCGGTCAAGGCCCGCACCCAGGCGCTGAACCAGCTCAAGGCTGTCCTCATGTCCATCGACCCGGATCTGCGTGAACTCCTCACCGGCCTGAGCAACCCTGCGCTGGTCGCTACTTGCGCGGCCCTCAGCGCGGATTACCGGGGCGAGGCCGTCTTCACGATGCGCCTGCTCGCACGCCGTGTCCAGCACCTGTCCCACGAGGTCAAAGAGCTCACCCGCCGCACCACCAGGGCCGTCCGTGCCTGCCGGCCCCAGATGCTGGACCTCGTCGGCGTCGGGCCCGACAGCGCCGCTGTCCTACTCACCGCCGCAGGTGACAACCCCGACCGGCTCGTCGACGAAGCCTCCTTCGCCGCGTTGTGCGGTGTCAGCCCGGTCGAACAGTCCTCCGGCAAGACCCGGCGACGGCGCCTGAACCGCGGCGGCCACCGCCAGGCCAACGCCGCCCTCTACCGCATCGTGCAGACCCGCATACGCTGGGACGAACGCACCCAGGAGTACCTGCGGCGACGCACCGCCGAGGGCATGTCCAAGCGCGAGATCATCCGATGCCTCAAGCGGTACGTCGCCCGCGAGCTCTACC
>NZ_JBIWIM010000056.1:0-1173 GCF_044764595.1 Streptomyces sp. NPDC093984
TACTGACTTCGGCTCGTTAGGGTGATCCGCCTCAAAGTCCCAAGTGATGCCGAGCGGTTGGTTGTATCTCCTGGTGTGTGAGGTATGCGGATGGGGGCGGGCTGACCGCTGCGGGGCGTCGGCGCCGTGAGGCGGTGCGGATGCAGGCGGCCGAGCTGTTCGAGCAGAAGATCAAGCCGCCGGAGGTGGCACGGCGACTGCGGGTGAGCCGGAAGTCGGCCTACCAGTGGCACCAGCTGTGGCGGGATGGCGGTGCGCAGGCTTTGGCCTCCCGTGGTGCGAGCGGATCGCGATGCCGTCTGTCCCCGCGCTGTCTGGAGAAACTGGCCGTGTATTTGGAGCAGGGCCCGGCCGCGCACGGCTGGGTGGAGGACCAGGTGTGGACCGCCGCCCGGGTGGCGACGCTGATCGGCAGGAAGTTCCACGTCTCCTACAGCGTCTCCGGGGCGACGAGACTGATGCACCGGCTCGGCTTCAGCCCGCAGGTCCCCGCGCGGCGGGTCGCCGAGCGAGATGAGCAGACCGTCACTGTGTGGAAGGAGGCGACCTGGGCCGAGGTAAAAGAGCCCGGGCGGCCTGCGGAGGCTACATCTGCTTCGAGGACGAGGCGGGCTTCACCCGACGGCCGCCCAAAGGACGCACCTGGGGCCGGCGTGGAGTGACTCCGCAGGTGACGGTGAGCGGACGGCGTTCGGGACGGCTGTCGGTGGCCGGGCTGATCGCCATGCGGCCAGGCTCCCGCACCCGGCTGTGTCACCGCCTGCGCACCCACCCCGCGGGCAAAGGCAAGCGCCGCAGTATGGGCGAGCGCGACTTCATCGCACTGATCGACGGTGTCCACCAGCTCGTCAAGGCACCGATCGTGCTGGTCTGGGACCGCCTGAACACCCACGTCTCCCACGCCATGAGCGAGCTGATCGCCGAACGCGACTGGCTGACGGTATTCCTGCTGCCCGCTTACTCACCCGACCTCAACCCCGTCGAGTGGGTATGGGCACACGTCAAGCACAGCCTGGCCAACCTCGCCGTAGTCGCCCTCGACCGCCTGGAAACGCTCGTCCGCAATCGGCTCAAGCGCCTCCAATACCGGCCCGACACCCTCGACGGCTTCATAGCGGGCACCGGCCTGACCCTCGACGATCCAACGTCACCTTGACGAGCCGAAGTCAGTAA
>NZ_JBIWIM010000057.1:0-1089 GCF_044764595.1 Streptomyces sp. NPDC093984
CAGGACGCGGCCGGGCCCGAGGTGCTGTCGGTGGACTACCAGGCGTTGATGGCCGCTGCCCTGGAGGCGGGAGCCGATGGGCTGGGTGCCCGGCGTGCGGCGGTGGTGATGGGCTGGGACAGCGCCACCGCTTCCCGTGTCGAGGGAGCGAGGGCCCGGCTGAAGCGACTGGTGGAACGGGGCTGGCTGGTTGAAGAGAAGCCGGGCAGGTTCATGCTGCCCGCGCCGGAGCACGACGCTGCTGGCGCTGGGCGGCCAGGCGGCGGCCCATGAGCATGGTCATCGACCACAGGATGACGCTCTCGCTGGTGTCGGTGCGCCGTTCGTAGTCACGGACCAGGCGCCGGCTGCGCAGGAGCCAGGCGAAGGATCTTTCGACGACCCAGCGGCGGGGCAGGACCTGAAAACCTTGGACGTCGTCGCTGCGGCGGACGATGTCGAGGACGACTCCGAGGTGCTGGACGGTCCAGTCGGTGAGGTAGCCGGTGTAACCACCGTCGGCCCAGACCCGCGCCAGCCGCCGGAAATGATTCTTCGCCGCAGGCAGCAGGACGCGGGCAGCGTCCCGGTCGGTCGTGGAGGCTGGCGTGACCAGCACGGCCAGTAGGAGCCCGAGGGTGTCGGTGAGCACGTGCCGTTTGCGCCCGTTGATCTTCTTCCCGGCGTCGTATCCCCGTGAAGCGAGGGTCACCGTGACGTCCGCCTTCACCGACTGCGAGTCCACGACCGCCGCGCTCGGCTCCGGGCTGCGGCCCTCAGCCAGACGGACGGCCTCGCGCAGCCGTTCATGCAGCTCGGCCACCAGCCCCGTATCCCGCCAGCGGGCGAAGAAGGCATACACACGCGGCCACGGCGGAAAGTCACACGGCATCGCCCGCCACTTGATGCCGTTGTCGACGAGATAGCGCACCGCGTCGATCATCTGCCGGTGGCAGTAGCCCTCCGGACGCCCGCCCCGGCCCGCCAGCCATCCCGGAACCGGCAGCAGATCCCGCACCGACGCCCACTCCGCATCGCTTATGTCTGAGCCGTACCGCGGTCGGCGCTCTGGCCGGTCAGCCGCATTCCCGAACCGATGGGCGAGACAGT